>NZ_CP172447.1:0-1652500 GCF_044590125.1 Streptomyces sp. BBFR25 | reverse complement strand
ATCCCGGGCGGTGGTTGTCCCGGGGTAAGGGTGTAGGCCGCAAGGTAGGTAAATCCGCCTTGCATACGGCTGAGACCTGATGCCGAGCCGATTGTGGTGAAGTGGATGATCCTATGCTGTCGAGAAAAGCCTCTAGCGAGTTTCATGGCGGCCCGTACCCTAAACCGACTCAGGTGGTCAGGTAGAGAATACCGAGGCGTTCGGGTGAACTATGGTTAAGGAACTCGGCAAAATGCCCCCGTAACTTCGGGAGAAGGGGGGCCACACCCGGTGACCGGATTTACTCCGTGAGCTGGGGGTGGCCGCAGAGACCAGCGAGAAGCGACTGTTTACTAAAAACACAGGTCCGTGCGAAGCCGTAAGGCGATGTATACGGACTGACGCCTGCCCGGTGCTGGAACGTTAAGGGGACCGGTTAGCTCCATTTCGGTGGGGCGAAGCTGAGAACTTAAGCGCCAGTAAACGGCGGTGGTAACTATAACCATCCTAAGGTAGCGAAATTCCTTGTCGGGTAAGTTCCGACCTGCACGAATGGCGTAACGACTTCTCGACTGTCTCAACCATAGGCCCGGTGAAATTGCACTACGAGTAAAGATGCTCGTTTCGCGCAGCAGGACGGAAAGACCCCGGGACCTTTACTACAGTTTGATATTGGTGTTCGGTTCGGCTTGTGTAGGATAGCTGGGAGACTTTGAAGCTCGCACGCCAGTGTGGGTGGAGTCGTCGTTGAAATACCAGTCTGGTCGTGCTGGATGTCTAACCTGGGTCCGTGATCCGGATCAGGGACAGTGTCTGATGGGTAGTTTAACTGGGGCGGTTGCCTCCTAAAGAGTAACGGAGGCGCCCAAAGGTTCCCTCAGCCTGGTTGGCAATCAGGTGTTGAGTGTAAGTGCACAAGGGAGCTTGACTGTGAGACCGACGGGTCGAGCAGGGACGAAAGTCGGGACTAGTGATCCGGCGGTGGCTTGTGGAAGCGCCGTCGCTCAACGGATAAAAGGTACCCCGGGGATAACAGGCTGATCTTCCCCAAGAGTCCATATCGACGGGATGGTTTGGCACCTCGATGTCGGCTCGTCGCATCCTGGGGCTGGAGTCGGTCCCAAGGGTTGGGCTGTTCGCCCATTAAAGCGGTACGCGAGCTGGGTTTAGAACGTCGTGAGACAGTTCGGTCCCTATCCGCTGTGCGCGTAGGAGTCTTGAGAAGGGCTGTCCCTAGTACGAGAGGACCGGGACGGACGAACCTCTGGTGTGCCAGTTGTCCTGCCAAGGGCATGGCTGGTTGGCTACGTTCGGGAGGGATAACCGCTGAAAGCATCTAAGCGGGAAGCCTGCTTCGAGATGAGGACTCCCACCCCCTTGAGGGGTTAAGGCTCCCAGTAGACGACTGGGTTGATAGGCCGGATCTGGAAGCACCGTGAGGTGTGGAGGTGACCGGTACTAATAGGCCGAGGGCTTGTCCTCAGTTGCTCGCGTCCACTGTGTTGGTTCTGAAACCACGAACAATCAGACCGTGTTGGTCACCGGTTGGTTGTCTGTTTCATAGTGTTTCGGTGGTCATAGCGTAGGGGAAACGCCCGGTTACATTTCGAACCCGGAAGCTAAGCCTTACAGCGCCGATGGTACTGCAGGGGGGACCCTGTGGGAGAGTAGGACGCCGCCGAACTCCTTTTAGAGCTCTGGCTCTTGGGCACGCAGCCCGAGAGCCAGAGCTTTTTTGCGTTGAGGTAAGGTCAGTGGGCATCATTGACTCGTTTCCCACCAGGAGGCCCCCGCGTGGAGGTCCAGGAGACCCGCGTGCAGACCGACCGGGTCCTCACCATCCCGAACATCCTGAGCATGGCGCGCCTGCTCGGCGTGCCGCTGTTCCTGTGGCTCATCCTGCGGCCCGAGTTCGGCGGTCCGCAGAGCGACGGCTGGGCGCTGTTGGTGCTGGCCCTGAGCGGGGTCAGCGACTACCTGGACGGAAAGCTCGCGCGGCGTTGGAACCAGATCAGCAGCCTCGGCCGGCTGCTGGACCCGGCGGCCGACCGGCTCTATATCCTCTCGACACTGGTGGGCCTCACCTGGCGCGAGATTCTCCCGCTCTGGTTGACCCTTGTACTGCTTGCCAGGGAGGCGATGCTGCTGGTCATGGTGGGCATCCTCCGGCGCCACGGCTATCCGCCGCCGCAGGTGAACTTCCTGGGCAAGGCCGCCACGTTCAACCTCATGTACGCCTTCCCGCTGCTTCTGCTCAGTGACGGAAGCGGATGGATCGCGTCACTCGCCGCAGTCTTCGGATGGGCGTTCGCCGGATGGGGTACAACCCTGTACTGGTGGGCAGGTGTTCTCTATGTGGTGCAGGTCCGCCGTCTGGTGCGTGCGGACGTCGCAGCCGATTGAACTCGCTGATTCCGCGGTCCCGGTGGCCGGATGGCCCCCGCTGGAAAAGTGCGGGACCCTGGACGGGTGAAGTCGGCTAAACCGTCGTCTCTCAGAGGAGGACGCTTCCGACATGAAGGCCGTCGTGATGGCTGGAGGCGAAGGCACACGCCTTCGTCCCATGACCTCGAGCATGCCCAAGCCGCTCCTGCCGGTGGTCAACCGGCCGATCATGGAGCACGTTCTCCGGCTGCTCAAAAGGCATGGGCTCAATGAGACCGTCGTGACCGTCCAGTTCCTGGCCTCGCTGGTCAAGAACTATTTCGGTGACGGCGAGGAGCTCGGTATGGAGCTCACCTATGCCAACGAGGAGAAGCCACTCGGTACCGCCGGAAGCGTCAAGAACGCCGAGGAAGCATTGAAGGACGATGCCTTCCTCGTGATTTCCGGCGATGCCCTGACCGACTTCGACCTCACCGACCTGATCAATTTCCACAAGGAAAAGGGCTCGCTCGTCACCGTGTGTCTGACGCGCGTGCCCAACCCGCTGGAATTCGGCATCACCATCGTCGACGAAGAGGGCAAGGTCGAGCGCTTCCTGGAGAAGCCGACCTGGGGCCAGGTCTTCTCGGACACCGTGAACACCGGAATCTACGTCATGGAGCCCGAGGTCTTCGACTACGTCGACCCCGATGTGCCCGTGGACTGGTCCGGTGACGTCTTCCCGCAGCTGATGAAGGAAGGCAAGCCCATCTACGGCTATGTCGCCGAGGGCTACTGGGAGGACGTCGGTACCCACGAAAGCTATGTGAAGGCCCAGGCCGACGTCCTGGAGCGCAAGGTCGACGTCGACATCGACGGCTTCGAGATCTCGCCCGGGGTCTGGGTGGCCGAGGGGGCCGAGGTGCATCCCGACGCCGTGCTGCGCGGGCCCCTGTACGTGGGCGACTACGCCAAGGTCGAAGCCGGCGCCGAGATCCGCGAGCACACCGTCATCGGGTCCAACGTCGTCGTCAAGAGCGGCGCCTTCCTGCACAAGGCCGTGGTGGCCGACAACGTGTACGTCGGACCGCACAGCAATCTGCGGGGCTGCGTGGTCGGCAAGAACACCGACATCATGCGTGCCGCGCGGATCGAGGACGGCGCGGTCATCGGTGACGAATGCCTGGTCGGTGAAGAATCGATCATCCAGGGGAACGTGCGGGTCTACCCGTTCAAGACCATCGAGGCCGGTGCCTTCGTCAACACCTCGGTCATCTGGGAGTCCCGCGGCCAGGCGCACCTGTTCGGCGCCCGCGGGGTCTCCGGCATCCTGAACGTGGAGATCACGCCCGAGCTCGCCGTGCGGCTGGCCGGTGCGTACGCGACGACCCTGAAGAAGGGCTCCACCGTCACCACGGCCCGTGACCACTCCCGTGGTGCCCGTGCCCTGAAGCGGGCGGTGATCTCCGCACTGCAGGCCAGCGCCATCGACGTACGCGACCTGGAGAACGTACCGCTGCCCGTGGCACGGCAGCAGACCGCGCGGGGCAGCGCCGGCGGAATCATGATCCGGACCACTCTGGGGGTGCCGGACTCCGTCGACATCATGTTCTTCGACGGACAGGGCGCCGACCTGTCGCAGGGCAGCCAGCGAAAGCTGGACCGGGTCTTCGCGCGGCAGGAGTACCGGAGGGCGTTCCCCGGAGAGATCGGGGACCTGCACTTCCCGTCCAGCGTGTTCGACTCGTACACCGGGTCCCTGCTGCGCAACGTCGACATCACCGGCATCGCGGACTCCGGGCTCAAGGTCGTCGTCGACGCCTCCAACGGCAGCGCGGGGCTGGTGCTGCCCAGCCTGCTCGGGAAGCTGGGCGTCGACTCGCTGACCATCAATCCCGGTCTCGACGAGGCCAGGCCCACCGAGTCGGCCGACATGCGGCGGTCGGGGCTGGTGCGGCTCGGGGAGATCGTGGCGTCCTCGCGGGCCGCGTTCGGTGTGCGGTTCGACCCGGTCGGTGAGCGGCTGTCGCTCGTCGACGAGAAGGGCCGGATCATCGAGGACGACCGGGCGCTGCTGGTGATGCTCGACCTGATCGCGGCCGAGCGGCGCAGCGGCCGGGTCGCGCTCCCGGTGACGACCACCAGGATCGCCGAGCAGGTCGCCGCGTACCACGGCACGCAGGTCGAGTGGACGACCACCTCTCCGGACGACCTGACCCGGGTCGGCGGCGAGGAAGGGGCGATCTTCGGCGGCGACGGCAAGGGCGGCTTCATCGTCCCCGAGTTCAGCAGCGTCTACGACGGCACGGCGGCCTTCGTGCGGCTGATCGGGCTGGTCGCCCGTACGCAGCTCACGCTGAGCCAGATCGACGCGCGGATTCCGCGGGCCCATGTCCTCAAGCGTGATCTGGCGACCCCGTGGGCCGTCAAGGGCCTGGTGATGCGGCGGGTCGTCGAGGCGGCCGGAGACCGGTTCGTGGACACCACGGACGGGGTGCGGGTGGTCGAGACCGACGGGCGCTGGGTGATGGTCCTGCCCGACCCGGCGGAAGCGGTCACCCACCTGTGGGCCGAGGGTCCCGACGACGCCTCCGCCCAGGCGCTGCTGGACGAGTGGGCCGCGGTGGTGGACAGCGCGGGCCGCTGAGAACGCGCCGCACGCGTGCGTGCCGGACAAGTGTCCCCAAGGGGGCCTGTCCGGCACGCCGGTGGGGCCGTTCGGAGGTAGTGGCCGTGGCGTGCGACGATGTGCGGCATGCCGCAGCCACCCCCCGTTCGGAGCACATCCACGCGGCCCGCGCGCCCGGACGCGTCCATGTCGCTGCTCACCAACGTCATGGACCACAGCCTCGACGACGGCTACGCCGAGGCCGCCGCGCGGAAGAAGGCCGACGGCAGGGGCGGCATGCCGAAGACGCTGCGCGCCAAGCTGGGGCTGGCGGCCGGTCTGGTCCTCGCGGCCCTGGTCGTGACGGTCGGCGCGGCCCAGGCGCGGGTCGCCGCTCCCGTCGTTGCGAAGGAGCGTGAAGAGCTGGTCGACCGCATAGAGGGGGAGACCTCGGCGGCCGACAAGCTGGAGAAGAGCGTCGACGAGCTGCGCGACGACGTGAACACGCGACGGCGCGAGGCGCTGGAGAAGAGCGGCGACGGCGACCGCACCGACCTGGTGGGGATCCTGTCGGGCGCGGTGGAGGTGCACGGCCCCGGCGTGAAGCTCGTGGTGAACGACGCCAAGGACGTCGGCGGCGCAGGCGCCGACGGGCAGCCGCGCGGCACCTCCGGGTTCTCCGACACGGGCCGGGTGCGGGACCGGGACATGCAGCGCGTGGTCAACGGTCTGTGGGAGTCCGGCGCCGAGGCGATCTCCATCAACGGCCAGCGTCTGACGGCACTGTCGGCGATCAGGGCCGCCGGTGACGCGATACTGGTCGACAACAGGCCGCTGGTGCCGCCGTACACGGTGCTCGCGGTGGGGGACGGCGAGCGGCTGAGCAGGGGCTTCCAGGACAGCGCGGACGGGCTGTACCTGCATGCGCTGGAGGAGAGCTACGGCATCCGGACCGCCATCTCCGTCGCCGACGACCTCAAGCTGCCGGCCGCACCGAGTGTGATCGTACGTACAGCACAGCCGATAACCGAGAAGGGCACATCGTGATCGCCGTACTGGGCCTCGTCGTGGGAGTCGTGGCCGGATTGCTGGTCCGGCCCGAGGTGCCGGCGGCCGTGGAGCCGTATCTGCCGATCGCCGTCGTGGCGGCGCTGGACGCCGTCTTCGGTGGTCTGCGGGCCATGCTCGACGGCATCTTCGACGACAAGGTCTTCGTGGTGTCGTTCCTGTCCAACGTGGTGGTGGCCGCGCTGATCGTGTTCCTGGGCGACAAGCTGGGCGTCGGTGCCCAGCTGTCCACCGGCGTCGTGGTGGTCCTCGGCATCCGCATCTTCTCCAACGCGGCGGCGATCCGACGCCACGTCTTCCGGGCGTGAGGCCGATGAGCGACCACGAGGAGCGGCCCGCGCACCGGCTGCGCAAGGAGCTGCCCGACGAAGTGCCGCCCTCGCCGTCCGCGGCCGGGGAGGACCGGGGAGGCGCACGGCCGGAGCGGAACGGAGTGACCGGCAGGCAGCGGCTCCTGAAGGGGCTGTGGCCGCCTCGCCTGACACGGGCACAACTCATCGTCGCCCTGCTCCTGTTCGGGCTCGGATTCGGCCTTGCGGTCCAGGTGGCGTCCAACAGTGACAGCGACAGCGCACTGCGTGGCGCCCGCCAGGAGGATCTGGTCCGCATCCTCGATGAACTGGACGACCGAACTCAGCGTCTTGAAGACGAGAAACAGGGTCTCGAGAAGCAGCGCGACGAGCTGGAGAACAGTTCCGACCAGGCGGAGGAGGCCCGCAAGCAGACGCTCGAGAAGGAGCGGCAACTGGGCATCCTCGCGGGCACCGTGGCCGCGCAGGGGCCCGGCATCACGGTGACCATCGAGGACACGAAGGGGACGGTCGAGGCGGACATGCTGCTCGACGCGATCCAGGAGCTGCGCGCGGCGGGTGCGGAGGCGATCCAGGTGAACGGGGTACGGGTCGTCGCCGGCACGTACCTCGCGGACGCCGACAAGTCCGTCAGCGTCGACGGGAACAAGATCAACGCGCCCTATCGTTTCCAGGTCATCGGCAAGCCGCAGGACCTCGAACCGGCTCTCAACATTCCTGGAGGAGTGGTGCAGACTCTGGAGAAGGAACAGGCCACCGTTACTGTTGAGCGGTCGAGCAAGATCGTCGTGGACGCCTTGCGAGCGGCGGAGCGGCCTGACTACGCTCGGTCGTCCTCCCAGTGAACCGACGGTGCATGGGGGACGTCCGGCGAGGGCATGAGGTTGCGGGGGGTCGGCGCACCGATTGGGTGGTGCGTGGTGGAAACTGTCTGGTGGAGACGGACGTTGTGAAGGTGTCCGGGTCGGCCAGTGCGTTCAGTAAGGGTTCGTCCTGCCCCACGGGCGGGTCTGTTTCGGTCAAGGGGAATCGCCCGTGAAGTTGTTTGCGAAGTTGTTCGGCAAGAGCGCGCGAGAGGGCAGCGGCGACAACGCGACCGCCCGTCATCGCGCACAGCCCGACGCGGAGGGCCGACGCCCGATGTACCGGGACCAGGTGGGTGGTCCGGGCGCGCCGTCTGTTGACCCTGCTCAGTCCGGCGGCATAGGTTTCGGCCAGCCCTCGGCCGCAGGTCCGGGTGGAGGGTTCAATCCCGACCCGTACGCGTCGAACGCCCCGGCGGGGCAGCCGCGGCAGGAGGATCCGTCCATGTCGGCCCTGGTGTGTACGAGGTGCGGCAACCGCAACGCGGAGAACAGCCGCTTCTGCTCCAACTGCGGCGCTCCGCTGCGGCCCGGGGCGGTCCCGGAGCGCGCGTCCGAGACGACCTCCACGATCTCCATCTCCGGCCTGGAGGCCTACGACGCGGAGGTCACCGGCCAGACGGCGGTGCCGGCGCTCTCCCCCGAGGCGCAGGCGGCCGTGGACGCGCTGCCGCTGGGCTCCGCGCTCCTGGTCGTGCGGCGCGGTCCGAACTCGGGCAGCCGCTTCCTGCTGGACGGCGAGCTGACGACCGCCGGTCGTCACCCGCAGAGCGACATCTTCCTGGACGACGTGACGGTCTCGCGTCGGCACGTGGAGTTCCGCCGCAGCCCGGACGGTTCGTTCACGGTCGCCGACGTCGGCAGCCTGAACGGCACGTACGTCAACCGGGAGCGCATCGACCAGGTCGCCCTGTCGAACGGTGACGAGGTGCAGATCGGCAAGTACCGGCTGGTGTTCTACGCGAGCCAGCGGGGTTACTGACCCGCCCCCGGGCGGCCCGCCCGGGGAACCTCCAGGGAAGGTCCATGTTTCAAACACCGAGCGGCGGTGCCGGGCAAGGCGCCGCCGTCACGGACAGTGGGCTGATGAGCATCGGCGCAGTGCTGAACGCGCTGCGTGACGAGTTCCCCGACATCACCATCTCCAAGATCCGTTTCCTGGAGTCGGAGGGCCTCGTCGAGCCGCGGCGGACCCCGGCCGGGTATCGCAAGTTCAGCGCGCACGACGTCGAGCGCCTCGGCCACGTGCTGCGCATGCAGCGGGACCACTATCTGCCGCTCAAGGTCATCCGCGAGCATCTGGACGCCGTGGAGCGCGGCGAGGCCGTCGCGCTGCCCCGGGTCGGCCGGCAGCGGGACGGCGAGCCCGTAACGGAGTCCGCCGAGAGCCCCACCGTGGCCCGGATCGGGCGGGACGAGCTGCTCGCCACGGCCGGGATCGGTGACCAGGAGCTGAAGGAGTGGGAGTCGTACGGACTCCTCGCCCCGCTGCCCGACGGTGCGTACGACGCCGAGGCGGTCACGGTGGCGTCCTTGGTCGTGCAGCTGGGACGCTTCGGCATCGAGCCGCGGCACCTGCGGGTGATGAAGGCCGCCGCCGACCGGGAGGCCGGGCTGGTGGACCAGGTGGTGGCCCCGCTGAAACGGCACCGCAACCCGCAGACCAGGGCACACGCGGAGGCCCGCACCAAGGAGCTGGCCGGGCTGGCGGTGCGGCTGCACGCCGCATTGGTGCAGACCGCCCTGGGCGTGCGGCTGCCCTGAGACGAGCGGGACCGCGGATCCGGATCACCGACCCGATCCAGACCCGGATCGCCCACCCGATCCCGGCCCGACTACCCAAACGTCCCGGGCACGGCCTAGGGTTGCTGTGTGAACGAGCTCGATGTCGTAGGTGTCCGGGTCGAGATGCCCTCCAACCAGCCGATCGTGCTGCTGCGCGAGGTGGGCGGCGACCGTTACCTTCCCATCTGGATCGGACCTGGGGAGGCGACGGCGATCGCCTTCGCCCAGCAGGGCATGGCGCCCGCGCGGCCGCTGACCCACGACCTGTTCAAGGACGTGCTGGAAGCCGTCGGCCAGGAGCTCACGGAAGTGCGCATCACCGACCTGCGGGACGGCGTCTTCTACGCCGAGCTGGTCTTCGCGAGCGGGGTCGAGGTCAGTGCCAGGCCGTCCGACGCCATAGCGCTGGCCCTGCGCACCGGTACGCCGATCTACGGAAGCGACACGGTCCTCGACGACGCCGGCATCGCCATTCCGGACGAGCAGGAGGACGAGGTGGAGAAGTTCCGCGAGTTCCTCGACCAGATCTCGCCCGAGGACTTCGGGACCAGCAACCAGTGAGACGCGGCCCCGTCCGCGCACATCCGGCTAGCCTTTCCCGGGAACAGGGCACGCGAAACCACTCGTAGGGTGATTATCACTCGGCGTGCCGAGTGTGGCGATCGTTGACGCACCCTTGGTGACTGCCTACCTTCGAGGAGGCAGGTCAAGGACGGAGGTCGGCGTGAGAATCAGCGGCGACGGTACGGTTGGGGGTGGCCCCGGGCACAGTCTCGGGGCAGGCGGTCCGTACCCGCCCCCGGGTTCCCGGTTGCGCGCGAGCGCGGGTCACGCCCAGCACGGTGGCGCGGCCGATCACGGTCCGCAGCGACCGGCGGGCGTGCCGACCAGCGGAGGGGCGGCGTCCATGGCGTCCGAGCAGATCGGCTATCGCGGCCCGACGGCCTGCGCGGCCGCCGGCATCACCTACCGGCAACTCGACTACTGGGCCCGCACCGGCCTCGTCGAGCCCAGCGTGCGGCCCGCGCACGGTTCCGGCACACAGCGCCTGTACAGCTTCCGCGACGTGGTCGTGCTGAAGATCGTCAAGCGCTTCCTCGACACCGGTGTCTCCCTGCAGAACATCCGCTCCGCCGTCCAGCACCTCAGGGAGCGCGGCTTTCGCGACCTGGAGCGCATGACGCTGATGAGCGACGGCGCCACCGTCTACGAGTGCACGTCTCCCGACGAGGTGCACGCCCTGCTCCAGGGCGGCCAGGGTGTCTTCGGGATCGCCGTCGGCGTGGTGTGGCGGGACGTGGAGAGCGCGCTGTCCCAGCTGCACGGGGAGCGGATCGACACGGGGGAGACCCTGGTCGGGCACAATCCGGCCGACGAGCTGGCCCGGCGGCGGAACAACCGGGCGGTCTGAACCGTACGCCGCCGCGGGGTTCCTCCGGCCGGTGATGGCGGGATTGTCAGTGGCGTAGGGCAGCATCGGGGATGTGAGAACCGCGCCCACGATCCTGCATCTCGACATGGATGCCTTCTTCGCCTCGGTGGAGCAGGCGTCCAAGCCGAGCCTGCGCGGGAAGGCCGTGGTGGTGGGTGGCCTCGGACCGCGCGGCGTGGTCGCCACCTGCTCGTACGAGGCGCGGGTGTTCGGCGTGCACTCCGCGATGCCGATGGGCCAGGCCCGCCGGCTCGCGCCGCACGCCGCCTACCTCGTTCCGCGCTTCGAGCTCTACCGGTCGATCAGCGAGCAGGTGATGCGGCTGCTGCGGGAGCTGTCGCCGCTGGTGGAGCCGCTGAGCCTGGACGAGGCCTTCGTGGACCTGGAGGCCGGCGGGACGGCCTGGGACGCGGAGTCGGCGCGGCTGGCCGGGGTGAAGCTGCGCACGGACATCCGCACCGCCACGGGCCTCACCGGGTCCGTGGGCCTCGCCGCCTCCAAGATGCTCGCCAAGATCGCCTCGGAGGAGGCGAAGCCCGACGGACTGGTGCTCATCCCGCCGGGGACGGAGCGGGCCATGCTGGAGCCGATGACCGTGCGGACGCTGCCCGGGGTGGGTCCGGCCACGGGTGACCACCTGCGGCGGGCCGGGATCACCACGGTCGGCGAGATCGCCGAGGCGGGCGAGGACGAGCTGGTGCGGCTGCTGGGCAAGGCGCACGGCCACGCCCTGTACGCCATGGCGCTGGCGCGGGACGAGCGGCCGGTGGTGGCCGAGCGGGAGACCAAGTCGGTGTCCGTCGAGGACACCTACGACGTGGACATCCACGACCGGGTGCGGGTCGGCGTCGAGGTGGGGCGGCTCGCGGACCGCTGCGTCCGGCGGCTGCGCGGCTCCGGTCTGTCCGGGCGGACCATCGTGCTCAAGGTGCGCCGCTACGACTTCTCCACGCTGACCCGCTCCGAGACCCTGCGCGGGCCCACCGACGACCCCGCGGTGGTGCGCGAGGCGGCGGCCAGACTGCTGGACTCGGTGGACACCACGGGCGGCGTACGGCTGCTCGGGGTCGGCGTCAGCGGCCTCGCCGACTACACGCAGGAGGACCTGTTCGCCCAGGCGGCGGGGGAGCGGGCCGACGAACCGGCCGAGGAGATCGAGACCCGGCCCGCCGAGGAGCACAGACCCTCGCCCACCGAGCGCCGGTGGGCGGCGGGGCACGACGTGCGGCACACGGAGCTGGGGCACGGCTGGGTGCAGGGCAGCGGCCTGGGGCGGGTCACTGTGCGGTTCGAGACGCCGTACTCGGAGGTCGGGCGGGTGCGGACCTTTCCGGTGGACGACCCCGAGCTGACCCCCGCGGACCCGCTGCCGCTGGTCGCCGCTGCGGAAGGCGCGGCGGGTCAGCCCTCGTCGTTGCCCCTGCCGGCCAGCTTGCCGAAGTCGTGGTCGGGAGGCGGGGGAGCGGCCGCCACGTCCAAGCCGTAGTGGTGGTAGAGCTGGAGTTCCTGCTCGGGCGAGAGGTGGCGGCCGACGCCGAAGTCGGGCGCCTCCTTGATCAGGGAGCGGTCGAAGGGCACGCGCAGGGTGCCGTCGACCAGCTCGCTGGGCTCCAGGGGGACGAAGGCGTCCCTGCTGAAGAGGCCGGTTCGTATCGCCGCCCACTCGGGGACGCCGGTGGCATCGTCGAGGTAGACCTCGTCCACGGTGCCGATCCTGGTGCCGTCGCGGTCGAACGCCTTGCGGCCGATCAGGTTCCGCGGATCGATGTCAGTACGCACGGGGCCCTCCACTTGATCGCACCACTGGGCCGCACTGGGGTCACACACCAGCCGCCTAATCATCCGTAAGTACTACAAAAGAGCACAAGTGGCAGGTCGGCCACTCGAAGTCCGTGCGGCGGCCTCGCTGGTACGCTGGCAAACGGCTGCTGACCCCGCGCGGGAGAGTCCTCCGGACACCATCGGAGGCGCCGAAGGAGCAAATCCTCCCCGGAATCTCTCAGGCTCACGTACCGCACGGACGAGGTCACTCTGGAAAGCAGGGCGGGTGTCGACGGCTTCCGCTCTCACCGACGGTGAAAGCCGGGAGGAGCCCCAGGGCTCGCCCGGTGAAGCTCTCAGGTTGAGATGACAGAGGGGGAGGCCGTCCGGGTACCCGCGCCGTGGTGCCCCTCGAAGGTCGTCAGACCAGGAGGCCTCCGCACATGACCGCCCATCGCACTCCGCTCTCCGAACTCGAACAGGCCATGCCCTTCGAGCAGCGCCACATCGGCCCCGACCACGAGGCCAGGGCCAAGATGCTCGCGCAGGTCGGTTACGGCTCGCTCGACGAACTGACGGCCGCCGCGGTGCCGGATGTGATCAAGAACGCCGACCGGCTGGATCTGCCGGGCGCGCGCTCCGAGGCCGAGGTGCTGGCCGAGCTGCGCTCCCTGGCCGACCGCAACCAGGTCCTCGACTCCATGATCGGCCTCGGCTACTACGGCACCTTCACCCCGCCGGTCATCCTGCGCAACGTCATGGAGAACCCGGCCTGGTACACGGCGTACACGCCCTACCAGCCGGAGATCTCCCAGGGCCGCCTGGAGGCCCTGCTGAACTTCCAGACGATGGTCGCCGAGCTGACCGGCCTGCCCACGTCGGGCGCCTCGCTGCTCGACGAGGGCACCGCCGCCGCCGAGGCGATGGCCCTCTCCCGGCGCATGGGCAAGAACAAGAAGGGCCTGTTCCTGGTCGACGCGGACACGCTGCCGCAGACCGTCGCCGTGATACAGACCCGTGCCGAGCCGACCGGCGTCGAGGTCGTCGTCGCCGACCTGAGCGAGGGCATCCCCGCCGAGGTCGCCGAGCGCGAGATCAACGGCGTCCTGCTCCAGTACCCGGGCGCCTCCGGAGCCGTCCGCGACATCAAGCCGGTGATCGACCGGGCGCACGAGCTGGGCGCGCTCGTCACCGTCGCCGCCGACCTGCTCGCGCTCACGCTGCTCACCTCGCCCGGCGAGCTGGGCGCGGACATCGCCGTCGGCACCACCCAGCGCTTCGGCGTACCGATGGGCTTCGGCGGACCGCACGCCGGCTACATGGCCGTGCACGAGAAGTTCGCCCGCAGCCTCCCCGGCCGCCTGGTCGGCGTCTCCGTGGACGCCGACGGCAACAAGGCCTACCGCCTGGCCCTGCAGACCCGCGAGCAGCACATCCGCCGCGAGAAGGCCACCAGCAACATCTGCACCGCGCAGGTGCTGCTCGCCGTCATGGCCGGCATGTACGCCGTCTACCACGGCCCCGAGGGCCTGCGGGCCATCGCCCGGCGCACCCACCGGTACGCCACCATCACCGCGGCCGGTCTCGCCGCCGGCGGCGTCGAGATCGTGCACGGCGCGTACTTCGACACGGTCACCGCGCGGGTGCCCGGCCGGGCCGACGCGATCGTCCACGCCGCGCGCGACAACGGCATCAACCTGCGGCTCGTGGACGCCGACCACGTGTCCTTCGCCTGCGACGAGACCACCACGCGTGCCCAGGTGGGCGGGGTGTGGAACGCGTTCGGCGTCGAGGGCGACGTCGAGGCGCTGGACGCGGAGGCCGGGGAGGCGCTGCCCGAGGCGCTGCTGCGCACCGACGACTTCCTGACCCACCCCGTCTTCCACCAGCACCGCTCCGAGACCGCGATGCTGCGCTACCTGCGCCGCCTCGCCGACCGGGACTACGCGCTGGACCGCGGCATGATCCCGCTGGGCTCCTGCACCATGAAGCTCAACGCGACCACCGAGATGGAGCCGGTCACCTGGTCCGAGTTCGGCGCGCTGCACCCCTTCGCGCCCGCCGAGCAGGCGCAGGGCTACCTGACCCTCATCCGCGAGCTGGAGGAGCGGCTCGCCGAGGTCACCGGGTACGACAAGGTCTCGCTCCAGCCCAACGCCGGGTCGCAGGGCGAGTTCGCCGGACTGCTCGCCGTACGCGGCTACCACCGGGCCAACGGCGACGAGCAGCGCACCGTCTGCCTCATCCCGTCCTCCGCGCACGGCACCAACGCCGCCAGCGCGGTGATGGCCGGGATGAAGGTCGTCGTCGTCAAGACCGCCGAGGACGGCGAGATCGACGTCGAGGACCTTCGCGCCAAGATCGAGAAGCACCGCGACGAGCTGGCCGTGCTGATGATCACGTACCCCTCCACGCACGGCGTGTTCGAGGAGCACGTGGCCGACATCTGCGCGCAGGTGCACGACGCGGGCGGCCAGGTCTACGTGGACGGCGCCAACCTCAACGCCCTGGTCGGCCTCGCCAAGCCCGGGCACTTCGGCGGCGACGTCTCCCACCTGAACCTGCACAAGACCTTCTGCATCCCGCACGGCGGCGGCGGTCCCGGCGTCGGCCCCGTGGCCGTACGGTCGCACCTGGCGCCGTACCTGCCCAACCACCCGCTGCAGCCCGCGGCCGGTCCGCAGACCGGCGTCGGACCGATCTCGGCGGCGCCGTGGGGCTCGGCCGGGATCCTGCCGATCTCCTGGTCGTACGTCCGGCTGATGGGCGGCGAGGGCCTCAAGCGCGCCACGCAGGTGGCCGTGCTGTCCGCCAACTACATCGCCAAGCGCCTGGAGCCGCACTTCCCGGTGCTGTACACGGGCCCGGGCGGGCTGGTCGCGCACGAGTGCATCATCGACCTGCGCCCGCTGACCAAGGCCACCGGCGTGAGCGTCGACGACGTCGCCAAGCGTCTGATCGACTACGGCTTCCACGCGCCGACGATGTCCTTCCCGGTGGCCGGCACGCTGATGATCGAGCCGACCGAGTCCGAGGACCTGGCCGAGCTGGACCGGTTCTGCGAGGCGATGATCGCCATCCGCGCGGAGATCGAGAAGGTCGGCTCCGGTGCCTGGTCCGCCGACGACAACCCGCTGCGCGGCGCTCCGCACACCGCGGGCGCGCTGGGCGGCGAGTGGGACCACGCGTACACGCGCGAGGAGGCCGTCTTCCCGGCCGGTGTGTCCGCCGCCGACAAGTACTGGCCGCCGGTCCGCCGCATCGACCAGGCCTACGGCGACCGGAACCTGGTCTGCTCCTGCCCGCCGCTGGACGCGTACGAGGACTGAGTCCCGCCGCAGCAGTGAGAGAGGCTCCGTCCGGGCTCCCCAGCCCCGGACGGAGCCTCTCGGCGTCTCATCCCGTGGCGAGCGACACCTCCGTCGACTTGACCAGTGCGACGACGGGAACGCCGACGGACAGCTCCAGCTCGTCGGCGGCCTGCCGGGTGATGGCGGCGGTCAGTTCGGCGCCCTCGACGGCGACCGCGACGGAGACCATCGCCGCGCCGATGGTGAGGGCGGTGACGGTGCCCGGCAGCCGGTTGCGGATGGACAGGCCGTCGACGCGCCCGGTGGCCAGCGCCACCTCCGTGGACTTCACCAGGGCCCGTACGGCGGTGCCGGGGGCGAGCGCGAGGTCCTCGGTGGCCTCCCGGGTGATCGCCGCGGTGAGGTCCTGGCCGCCGGAGAGACGGACGCCGACCGTCGCCATGGCCTCGCCCGGGGTGACGGCGGTGACGATGCCGGGGAGCTGGTTGCGGATGCTCAGGCTCATGGGGGCACCGTAGCCCGGCAGAGGCGCTATGCCGGGTATGCGTGGGTCTGCGTCGCTTTGACCGTCGCCCACACCGGTGCGCCCGGGTGGAGGCCCAGTTCGGCCGCGGCGACCGTCGTGAGGTCGGCGGCGAGCGCGAGTTCGCCCGTGAGGTCCACACGGATCTGGTCGCCGTGACTCTCCAGGCCCGCGACCTCGCAGCGCCACAGGTTGCGGGCGCTGGAACCGGTGGGGCGCGCGCCGTACAGGGTCACGGCGCTGGGCGGGAACGCGACGAAGACCGGGCCCGCGAGGTGCTCGGTGGTGGTGATGGCGGGGCCCGCGTCGAGCCGCACGGTGTGGCCCTCGGCCCGTCCCCGGTAGAGGTTCAGGCCGACCAGCCGCGCGATGTAGTCCGTGCGGGGCCGGCGGGCGATGTCGGCGGGCCCGCCCTCCTGGACGACCGCGCCGTCCTCGACCACGACCAGCCGGTCGGCCAGCACCATGGCGTCCAGCGGGTCGTGCGTGACCAGTACGGCGACGGCCTCGAACTCCGCGAGATGGCGGCGGAGCTGGGACCGCACCTCCAGCCGGGTCCGGGCGTCCAGGGCCGCGAGGGGCTCGTCCAGCAGGAGCAGTCGCGGGTGGGTGGCCAGTGCGCGGGCCAGGGCGACGCGCTGGGCCTGGCCGCCGGAGAGGCGGCGCGGCTTGGCACCCGCGTGGCCGGCCAGGCCCATCCGGTCCAGCCACGCGGCGGCCCGCGTCCGGGCCTCCGCCTTGCTCGCGCCCCGGCAGCGCGGTCCGAAGGCGACGTTGTCGAGGGCGGTCAGGTGCGGGAAGAGCAGGTAGTCCTGGAAGACGACGCCGACCGGGCGGGACTCCGGCGGCGTACGGTCCAGCTCCGCGCCGTCCAGGCGCAGGTGACCGCCGGTGAGCGGGACCAGACCGGCGAGCGCGCGCAGGGCGGTGGTCTTGCCCGCGCCGTTGGGTCCGAGGAGGGCCACGACCTCGCCGGGCGCGGCGGTGAGCGCGACGTCCAGGCGGAAGGTGCCGCGGTCCACGACCAGGCGGGCGTCGAGGCCGTCCTTGAGCCGAGGGCTGTCGGGGGTGGGGGCGGCGTCGGCGTTGGCGTTGGCGTTGGCGTTGGCGTCGGCGTCGGGGGAGTCCATGGCGGCCTTCCGTTCGTCGGTGCCGGTCATGACGCGCTCATCCAGCGGTCCCGCAGACCTGCCAGGACGGCGATGGAGACGGCCAGCAGGACCAGGCTGAGGGCGATCGCCGCCGCCGGGTCGTTCTGCAGGGCGAGGTAGACGGCCAGCGGCATGGTCTGGGTCCGGCCGGGGAAGTTGCCCGCGAACGTGATCGTCGCCCCGAACTCGCCCAGTGCCCGCGCCCAGGCCAGCACGGCACCCGCCGCGACGCCCGGCGCGATCAGCGGGAGCGTCACCCGGCGGAAGGCGGTGAAGCGGTTGGCGCCGAGGGTGGTGGCGGCCTCCTCGTAGCGCGGGTCGGCGGCGCGCAGGGTGCCCTCCACGCTGATGACCAGGAACGGCATCGCCACGAACGTCTCGGCGAGGACGACGCCCGTCGTCGTGAACGGCAGGGTGATCCCGAACCACGCGTCGAGCCACTGCCCGATCACGCCGTTGCGTCCGAACGCCAGCAGGAGCGCGACGCCGCCCACCACCGGCGGCAGCACCAGCGGCAGCGTCACCAGCGCGCGGACGAACCCCCGGCCGGGGAAGTCGGTACGGGCCAGCAGCCAGGCCAGGGGCACGCCGACGAGCAGGCTCAGCACCGTCGCGGACGTCGCGCACAGCAGCGACAGCCGCAGCGCCTGCCACACCTCGGGGCTGGACAGCTGCTCCGGCAGGCCGCTCCACGGCGCGCGGATCACCAGGGCCAGCAGCGGCAGCAGCAGGAACGCCAGGCCGATCAGGGCGGGCACCAGCAGGGGGACCGGCACCATGCGCCCGCTGCGGCGGGGACGGCGCGGCCCACCGGCCACGAGGTCGGTCCCGGGTGGCGCGGGCTTCGTTCCGGCGGCCCTGGTCATGGCGTGCGGAACCCGGCCCCGGTGAGCACCCGCTGTCCCTCGGCGGATTTCACCAGCTCGACGAAGGCCCTGGCCGCGTCGGCGTTGGGGGCGTCCTTGAGGAGGGTGATCGGGTAGTCGTTGACCGCCTTGGCCGACTCCGGGAAGTCGACGCCCGTCACCTTGCCGCCGGCCGCCATCACGTCGGTCTTGTAGACGACGGCGGCGTCCGCCTCCTTCAGTTCGACCTTGGTGAGGGCAGCCTTGACGTCCTGCTCGTAGGAGACCGGGGTGAGGTCGAGACCGCCTGCGTCCAGGGCCTTCTGGGCCGCGGCACCGCACGGCACGGTCCGGTCGCACAGCACGACCTTGAGGCCGGACCCGGTGAGGTCCTTCAGGGAGGAGATGTGCTCG
Source organism: Streptomyces sp. BBFR25 (assembly GCF_044590125.1). Classification (NCBI taxonomy): domain Bacteria; kingdom Bacillati; phylum Actinomycetota; class Actinomycetes; order Kitasatosporales; family Streptomycetaceae; genus Streptomyces; species Streptomyces sp. BBFR25. The sequence goes on along the minus strand of NZ_CP172447.1, from coordinate 1,634,085 downwards.
GGGTTGCCGGGCAGCGTGGCGATCTCCAGCTGGTTGCGCACGAAGGTGGCGGGGGTGCCGGCCGCGGCCCCGGCGTCGGTGACGGTGGCCATCGTCTTCGGGCTGGCGGAGGCGAACACGTCCGCCGGGGCGCCGCCGGTGATGCTGGCGGCGAGGGTGTCACTGCCGGCGAAGTTGAAGGTGACCTCGGTGCCCGGGTGCTGCTTCTCGAAGGTCTCGCCGAGCGTCGTGAAACTCTCCTTGAGCGAGGCCGCGGCGAAGACGGTGACCTGGCCGGAGAGCTTCGCGGAGGAGGACGACGAGGCACCGGCGGAGTCCGAGCCCGTGTCCGTGTCCGCGTCCGACGATGACGAGCACGCGCTCAGGGCGAGCAGCGCGGCGGCCCCGGCTCCGGCCACCCGCGCGGTACGGGGGATGCGGTGGGTCCTGCGCACGGAACGGGTCATCACGGGCCACTCCCTCGGCGTTCTGGGCAGGGGCCGACGGCTCGGCGGCCGAGTGAACGGTGTCCCCCTTGCGCCGATCATACTTCCGCATGTGCGAGGGCAATGTCTCCTGTCGCATCGCATGAGCGAGCCATGGGTGAGGAAAGGCTGGCATGTGCGTTCTCACGGTCGGCGGGTGCCGACGTGCGTCCGCAGGGCGGGTGCTCACGTCCTGTCGATATGGACATTCGTCGACTTCACCCGGGCGGTGGCCTCCACACCCACCTCCAGACCGAGTTCCTCCACCGCCTCCCTGGTCAGCAGGGAGACGAGCCGGTGTGGACCGGCCTGGATCTCGACCTGGGCCGCGACGTCCCCGAGCTTGATCGCGGTCACGATCCCGGGAAACGCGTTGCGGGCCGAGGTGTACGGGGTCTCCTCGTCGGCGCCGTCCGAGCGGGCGAGTTCGACCGAGAACGCGGCCAGGTCGCGCCCGTCGACGACACGCCGTCCGCCCTCGTCGCGACGGGTGGTGATCCGGCCCGCGTCGGCCCAGCGGCGCGCGGTGTCCGGGCTGACGCCGAGCAGCCGCGCCGCCTGGCCGATCGTGTAGGACTGCATGCCGGTCACGATAGGCCGCGGGAGCGCTCAGCGGGGAACGGGCGGGGGCGCCGTGCTGGAGCGCAGGATCAGGTCCGTGCCCAGTTCGACCCGTGGCGGGTCCGGCCGCTCGTCGCGGGTCCGGCGGAGCACCGCGCGAGCGGCCGCCCTGCCCATGTCGGCGAGCGGCCGGCGCACGGTCGTCAGGGGCGGTGCCGACCAGCGGACCTCGGGAAGGTCGTCGAAGCCGACGACGCTCAGGTCCTGCGGCACCCTCAGTCCGTGCCGGCGCAGCGCCTCGATGGCACCGAGCGCCATCTGGTCGCCGGCCGCGAAGACGGCCGTCGGCGGTTCGGGCAGGCCCAGCAGGGCCTCGCAGGCCGCGAAGCCGGACTCGTGGCGGAAGTCGCCGGGGACGATCAGGGACTCGTCGACGGCGAGGCCCGCGCCCTCCAGGGCGGCGCGGTAGCCGGCGCGGCGGTCCCGCGAGCAGAGCAGCCGCGGCGGCCCGGCGATCAGGCCGATCCTGCGGTGTCCCAGCTCCAGCAGGTGCTCGGTGGCCGCCAAGGCGCCCGACCGGTTGGCGGCGCCGACGGCGGGCACGTCCGGGGCGGGAGAGCCCGCCGGGTCGACGACGACCAGCGGGACGCCGAGGATCCGCAGCTCCTGGTGGAGCACGGGGTCCAGGGCCGAGGTGACGAGGACGACGCCGTCGGAGGCCCGGGCCCGCAGATTGCGCATCCACTGACGGGCGTCGCCCGAGCGTCCGCGGACCGCGGAGACCACGGTGCCGACCCCGGCGGCGTGGGCCACCTCCTCGACCCCGCGGATGATCTCCACGGCCCAGGGGCCGTCCAGGTCGTTGAAGACCAGGTCGATCAGGTCGGCCCGGCGGCCGGGCGCCGTGGCGCGCTTGCGGTACCCGTGCCGGCGCAGCAGTTCCTCCACCCGCGCCCTGGTTCCGGGCGACACGTCCGAGCGGCCGTTCACGACCCGGGACACGGTCGGCACCGAGACGCCCGCGCGGCGGGCGATGTCCGTGATCGTGACCCTGCCCCGGCGGCCGGAAGGCGTTACGGCCCGGGCCTCGTCTGCTGCCACTTCCCCACCCCCGCCGATACCGACCGCGAAAACCCCAGGAGCCTTCCGGAGTCCGGGCGCGCGGGGAAGGCGTTCCGGGCCAGGAAACGGGACCGGTCGTCGCGGCGGAGCGGACATGTCACGCGGAGTGACCGGCCCCGGACGCGCGTGGGGGCCGGTGCGCAGCAGTGGCTGCGATCCGGCCCCGTGATGCACCGGGCGCGGTGACGGGCACCGCCCGGCGGGTGGTCAGGCGGCCGGCGTCAGGCCCGCGCCGACGGGTCGGTGCGGGGCGATGGCCTGACCGTCCGGCAGTAGCTCACCGGTGTCCTCGAAGAGGACGACACCGTTGCACAGCAGGCTCCACCCCTGCTCCGGGTGGTGCGCCACGAGACGGGCGGACTCCCGGTCGGCGGAGACGGCTGAGGGGCACGGTGGCTGGTGCTGACACATGAGTGGGGTCTCTCGGTCTGTGGTGATGGGTGAGTTCGTCGTGTTGTCTGTCCCGCGGCGTGAAGCCTCGTTCATGGCCGCCCCCCGTTGGTGTGAGTCGTTCCGAACCCAGTGTTGCCCCACGGGCGTCGATCCGCAGGTATTTCGCAGCACCGCTTCTCACTGGTTGATGACGCGTCACCCGCGCGGACGGTTCAGCTCAACTGCACTGTCACTTCGGATGGTTCGGCATGGCCGAATGGGGCTAGTCCGCGCGGGTGGGCGGGGGAGCGGTGCGGCGGGACGGTCAGGCGGGAGAACCCAGCAGCCGCGTCGGCGTCACCCGGTGCGTGAGGACCGGCAGCAGTTCGGCGACCCGGTGCGGCCGGTGCGCCGCGATGCCGGGCGGGGCCGGTGCCAGCGGCACCAGCAGATCGGTGGCCGCGGGGTGCCCGGCGGCAGGGTCCGCGGTGCAGTCGCCGTGCAGCCACAGCGTGAGCATGTACAGCTCGGGAACCGACAGCAGGCGCGGCTGGTAGGGCTGGGGCATCGACTCGGCCTGCCGCAGCGCGCGCTCGGTCGAGGCGACGTAGGGGCCCTCGAAGAAGTGCGAGAACGCCCAGCCGTCGGGGGTCAGCATCGTCTCCGCCGCCGCCACCGCCCGGTCGCCGCACCGGATGTGGAACCGCCACCCGGCCAGTCGCGTCGCCGCCACGCCCTCCGCCGTGACCCGGTCGAGCACATGCACGGGAAGCGGCAGTTCGGGTGTCGCGGGTCCCTGGGCGCCGAGCAGCGCGGGGGTCCGGGCCTCGCGGACCGCGGTGGGCGAGGAGAGGGCGGTGAGGACGGAGCGCAGGGCGGGCGCGGGGGCCACGGGGACACGCAGGGGCATGATGGGTCGCCTCTCATTCGAAGGCACGGTGGCGCGAGGGCGGAGCTGGGCGGACGACGCTGTCGGCTCACAGGGCTGGGGAAGGCAGGGGCCGGGTCCGGGAACCGAGATGCGGGAGAGGTCTGCCGCGCGTCGGCGCGACGGCAGGATCCTTCGACCGTGGGCGCCGATCCGCTGCCTTGTCCGCGGAGTTTATACGACATGTGTTCAGACTGTGTTTCGGCTAGCCGATTCCGGCAACGAGTACAAGGTTGAATTCGGTCGTCGAGATGCGGTAATCCTCCGCATTTCGGGCCAGGTGTACGGCGATGACCTCGGGGAATGTTCACCGCGCGGTCGGCCAATTGTCGTCGGCGTTTTTCACGAGTTGCCGACCCGGGAAACTGCTCGCCGTGCCATGCCCGGTGAATGTGCCACCGGTCACACCGGCACAGCGTAGCGGCTGCCGGGTCGGCGCGGGGACGTTATCGATCGCTTCGGCGGGGCATCATCCCACCTGACCGGCCACCGGACGGCGGCGGCCGGATCTTCCACTCATCGCTCCGAGAAGGGACTCTTCCATGGGGGAGAAGGTCGTGGCAGGTCAGTACGACCTGTCCGATCGCCAGCGCTACCGCGAGAAGCTCCAGCGGTGCCTGACGGGCCTGGAGCGACTTCTGGCGGAGAAGCGGTTCGACCGCCCGAAGAACCTGATGGGGCTGGAGATCGAATTGAATCTCGTCGGTGCCGACGGGATGCCGAAAATGTTGAATGCGCAAGTCCTTGAGCGCATCGCGAGCCGGGACTTCCAGACCGAGCTCGCCATGTTCAACCTGGAAGTCAACATCGCTCCCCACCGCCTCGGCGGCCGGGTATTCGACCGGCTCGCCGAGGAGATCCGAACCTCCTTGGCATATGCGGACCGCAAGGCGGGCGAGGTGGACGCGGGAATCGCGATGATCGGCATTCTGCCGACGCTGGACCGGGACGACCTGGTCTCCTCCAACCTCTCCGCCGTCGACCGCTACGCCCTGCTCAACGAACAGATCGTGGCCGCCCGCGGGGAGGACTTCACCCTCGACATCGAGGGCGTCGAACGTCTGACCTGCACCTCCAAGTCGATCGCCCCCGAGGCCGCCTGCACCTCGGTGCAACTCCACCTCCAGGTCACCCCGGACCGCTTCGCCGACGTGTGGAACGCGGCCCAGGCGGTGACCGCCGCCCAGATCGCCCTCGGCGCCAACGCGCCCTTCCTCTTCGGCCGCGAACTGTGGCGCGAGTCCCGGCCCCCGCTGTTCCAGCAGTCCACCGACACCCGCCCGCCCGAACTGCAGGCCCAGGGCGTCCGGCCGCGCACCTGGTTCGGCGAGCGCTGGGTGACCTCGGCGTACGACCTCTTCGAGGAGAACCGGCGCTACTTCCCGGCACTGCTGCCGATCTGCGACGACGAGGACCCGCTGGAGGTGCTGGACGCGGGCGGTGTGCCCTCGCTCTCCGAACTCGTCCTGCACAACGGCACCGTCTACCGCTGGAACCGCCCCGTCTACGACATCGCCGACGGCGTCCCGCACCTGCGCGTCGAGAACCGCGTCCTGCCCGCCGGCCCCACCGTCACCGACGTCATCGCCAACGCGGCCTTCTACTACGGCGTCGTGCGCGCGCTCGCCGAGGAGCCCCGGCCGGTGTGGACCCGGCTGCCGTTCGAGGCCGCCGCCGCCAACTTCGAGGCCGCGTGCCGCCACGGCATCGACGCCCGCTTCGAGTGGCCCCGGCGCGGTCGCCTCGGCGGCACCACCGAGGTCGACGCCGCCGTCCTCGTACGCGACGAACTGCTGCCGCTCGCCGCGGCCGGTCTCGACGCGTGGGGGGTGGAGCCCGCCGACCGGGACTTCTACCTCGGTGTGATCGAGGAGCGGTGCCGACGCCGGGTCAACGGAGCGTCCTGGCAGGCGGCCACCTTCCACCGGGCGCTGGAGGCGGGTCTGTCCCGGGAGGCCGCGCTGGCCGCCACGACCCGCCGCTACGTCGAGCTGATGCGCGAGGGCGACCCGGTGCACCTGTGGCCGGTGGGCCTGCCGGAACCGGCCCCGCTGAGCTGACCGCCGCCCGGCCCGCCCCCGCCGCGCGCCGCCCCATACTGATCGGGCAAGCTGTGACGTCCCAGCTGGAGGCAGGTGTGCATGGCGGAGGCGGGCCCGGTGGACGACGCGTTCCCTCAGAAGCGACTCGGCGAACAGCCCTTGGCCGAGGAGCGGCTCTCACGGCGGATCCTGCGTGACGAGACGCTGCTCGTCCTCGCGCTGTCGCTCGGTGCGAGCGGCGTGTCCGCGCTCATCAGCTTCATCGGCTCGGTCACCCGGCCGGGCGGGCTCAAGGACCAGGCGGCCACCCTCAACGCCTCCGCCGCACCGGGCCGCCCCTGGCTCGACCTGGCCTGGCAGCTCTTCGGGATCACCACCGCACTGGTCCCGGTCGCCCTCGTCGCGCACTTCCTGCTGCGCGAGGGTCGCAGCCTGCGCAGCCTCGGCTTCGACCGCACCCGTCCGTGGCCGGACCTCGGCCGCGGGGCCGCCGTCGCCGCCGTCATCGGCAGCACCGGCATCGCCTTCTACCTCGCCGCCCGCGGCCTCGGCTTCAACCTCACCGTGGTGCCCGAGGCCCTGCCCGAGGTGTGGTGGAAGTACCCCGTCCTCATCCTCTCGGCGGTGCAGAACTCCGTCCTGGAGGAGGTCATCGTCGTCGGCTACCTGCTGCGCAGGCTGGACCAGCTCGGCTGGAGCACGGGCGCGTCGCTGGCGGCCAGCTCGGTGCTGCGCGGCTCGTACCACCTGTACCAGGGCATCGGCGGGTTCATCGGCAACATGGTGATGGGCGTCGTCTTCGTCTACCTCTACCGCCGCTGGGGGCGCGTGGGACCGCTGGTCGTGGCGCACTCGCTGCTCGACATCGGGGCCTTCGTCGGTTACGGGCTGCTCGCCGGGAACGTGGACTGGCTGCCGACGGCGTGACCGCCGGGAGCCGCGTCCCTTCGCGAGGTCAGGCCAGCAGTTCGCCGTCGATCACCGTCACCGCGTGTCCGCTCAGCAGCGTGCGCTCTCCGCGCACCTGTGTGCGCACCAGGCCGGAGCGGGACGACGCCTGGAGGCCGGTGAGGTCGGGGCGGCCGAGACGCTCGGACCAGAACGGCGCCAGGGCCGTGTGGGCGCTGCCGGTGACCGGGTCCTCGTCGACGCCGACGTTGGGGAAGAAGCAGCGGGAGACGTAGTCGTAGCCGCGGGCCGGGTCCTCGGCGCGGGCGGTGGCGATGACGCCGCGCTCGGAGTGGGCGGCCAGCGCCTTGAGGTCCGGCTTCAGTCCGCGGACGGTTTTTTCGTCGGCGACCTCGACCAGCAGGTCCCCGATGCCCGGCCCGGTGTCCAGGACGGTACGGGGCTCGGCGCCCAGGGCCGCGGCGACGCCCGCCGGGGTCGCGACCGGGGTGAGCGGCGCGGTCGGGAAGTCCAGGGTGATCGAGCCGTCCTCGCGGGGCGTCGCCACCAGGACGCCGCTGCGGGTGGCGAACCGCACGGGTCCCTCGTGCGCGCCGGTGGTGTGCAGGACGTGGGCCGTGGCGAGGGTGGCGTGGCCGCACATCGCGACCTCGGTGGCCGGAGTGAACCAGCGCAGCGCCCAGTCGGCCTCGCCGCCCGCCGCCAGCGGGTGGGCGAACGCCGTCTCGGAGTGGTTGACCTCCAGGGCGACCCGCTGGAGCCGGTCGTCGTCCGGGAAGGAGTCGAGGAGCAGGACCCCGGCGGGGTTGCCGGCGAACGGCCGGTCGGTGAAGGCGTCGACGATTCGGATGCGCATGCCCCGACGCTAGGGCCTGCCGGGGGCAGCGGACCAAGGCCAATTCCGGAGCGCTGGACCGGTTTCCGGGCACCGAGGGGGCTTGCCGCGCGATACGTTCCGATATATCGTTGAGGCATCGCGACTGATCAACGACTGAATGGAGTGATCGTGATGCACAACCACGGATACGAGCGTGGACATGGTGGACACGGCCCCGGGCGCGGAGAGGGCGGTCCCTTCGGAGCCTTCGGCCGCGGCGGGTTCGAAGGGCGGCGCGCGGCGTTCGGTCCCTTCGGGCCGGGCGGTCCCGGCGGCGGCCCCGGCGGCCCCTTCGGGCCGGGCTTCGGTCACGGGGGGGCCTGGGGCGGCCGAGGGCGCGGCGGGCCCAGGGGGAGGGCACGGCGCGGCGACGTGCGGGCCTCGATCCTGGCCCTGCTGAAGGACCGGCCGATGCACGGCTACGAGATGATCCAGGAGATCGCCGAGCGCAGCGGCGGGGCGTGGAAGCCCAGCCCCGGTTCGGTGTACCCCACCCTCCAGCTGCTGGAGGACGAGGGGCTGATCGCCAGTGAGAGCGAGGGCGGCAAGAAGCTCTTCGCGCTCACCGAGACGGGCCGCACCGCCGCCGAGGAGGGCCCGGAGGCGCCCTGGGAGGAGGCCTCGCGGGGTGTCGACTGGGAGGCGCTCAACGACGTCCGGCAGGCCGGTTTCGGACTGATGGAGGCCTTCGGCCAGGTGTGGAAGACCGGCAGCAAGGAGCAGCGGGAGAAAGCGCTCGCCGTCATCGGCGACGCCCGCAAGAAGCTGTACCTGATCCTCGCCGACGAGGACTGACAGCCGACGAGGACTGACACCGACCGAAATGATGGGGCTCCGCGGAGAGGATCCGCGGGGCCCCTTCGTGTGCGGTGCGGTGTCCGCGGGGGGCGTTCAGTCCACCCGTCGTATCACCGCCGCGTCGAAGACGTCCCACGCGCGCGGGAAGGCGCTCTCCTCGTGGCAGTGCCAGGCGTCCCAGAACAGGTCGGCGAGCAGCGCCTCCGCGGGGGCGTCCACCCGGTACACGTACTGCCTGCCGTCGACGGCGGGCAGTGCCACGAGCCAGCACCTGCTCCTCATGCCCTGTCCGACCCGCGAGGCGGCCTTTCGGTTGCCCCCAGGAGGCGCGGCAAGGCGGCGCGCACCCCATCGGCCGGAACGACCTGATCTCATCCCCAAGGAGGAGATTCCGCCCGGCCGGGTCCACTCTGTGTGGGACGACGAAATGCTTCCCTTCGGGGATGACCGGGCCCCGCGGGACTGATGTGCTGGGAGATGTGCAACCCCGTATCCCCCGGCAGTCGGCCGGCGAGCAAGGCGGCCGGTGCCCGGACGGCACCGACCTCGAGGACAGGTTCAGCGCGGAACTGGCCTCGGCGGTCTCCGGTGCCCGCCGCCGGGCGGTGCGGGACGGGGACCGGCAGATCGACACCGCCCACCTGCTGCACTCGCTGCTGGAGTGCGACGCGCAGGCCCGTGAGCTGCTCGGGGACGGACCACGGATCGTCCGCGTCCTCGGCTACCTCGTGCAGCGCAGCATCGGTTACGGCCTGCGTTGGCAGAGCTCCGTCGAGGACTCCGGCGCCGTGCCCGTCGTGACCGGCGTCGCCGGGTTCTCCCCGCCCGCCGCGGCGGCCCTGGAGGACGCCTGCGCCCGGGCGGCCGGGCGCGGGGCCGTGCGGGCCGGTGGCGTGGACCTGCTGGCCGCCCTGGTCGCGGAACCACGGACGCGGGCCGCCGAGGTGCTGGCCCGAGCCGCCGTCGAGCCGCACACCGTGCTCGCCCGCGTCGAGAGCCATGTCGAGCCGACACCCTGAGCGCCCGTCCCGTCGCGCCCGCCACGGGCGCCACCCCGCCGTCCAGTCGGTGAGACAGGTGTCATCGGGGGTGACGGTCATGTCGACCCCTGTCATCATGTGCCGGTGCATACGACTGACAGCGCCCGCGGCAACCGCGGCAAGGGCACCGGGCTCGGCCTGGCACTGGCCTCCGCGGTCGCCTTCGGCGGCTCCGGAGTCGCGGCCAAACCGCTGATCGAGGCCGGACTCGACCCGCTCCACGTGGTCTGGCTGCGGGTGGCCGGCGCGGCCCTGGTGATGCTGCCGCTCGCGGTGCGCCACCGCGCGCTGCTGCGCCGCCGCCCCGCCCTCGTCGCCGGGTACGGCCTGTTCGCCGTGGCCGGTGTCCAGGCCTGCTACTTCGCCGCCATCTCCCGTATCCCGGTGGGCGTCGCGCTGCTCGTCGAGTACCTGGCGCCCGCCCTGGTCCTCGGCTGGGTGCGGTTCGTGCAGCGGCGGCCGGTCACACGGGCCGCCGCGCTCGGCGTGGTCCTGGCGGTCGGCGGCCTCGCCTGCGTGGTCGAGGTCTGGTCGGGACTCGGCTTCGACGCCCTCGGACTGCTGCTCGCCCTCGGCGCCGCCTGTTGCCAGGTCGGCTACTTCGTCCTGTCCGACCAGGGCAGCGACGCCGGTGAGGAGGCGCCCGACCCGCTCGGCGTCATCGCCTACGGGCTGCTCGTCGGCGCCGCCGTGCTCACCCTCGTCGCCCGGCCCTGGTCGATGGACTGGTCGGTCCTCGGCGGCACCGCACCCATGGACGGCACACCCGTCGCCGCCGCCCTGCTGCTGGCCTGGATCGTGCTCATCGCCACCGTGCTCGCCTACGTCACCGGCATCGTCGCCGTACGCCGACTGTCGCCGCAGGTCGCCGGGGTCGTGGCCTGCCTCGAAGCGGTCATCGCGACCGTCCTGGCCTGGGTGCTGCTCGGTGAGCACCTCTCCGCCCCGCAGATCATCGGCGGCGGCGTCGTGCTGGCCGGAGCCTTCATCGCCCAGTCCTCGACCCCGGCCAAGGGCTCCGCGGACCCGGTGGCCAGCGGCGGGCCCGAAAGGGAGTTGTCGAGCCGAGGGACGGCGACCTAGGGTGCGGACCATGCATTCCGACGCACTCGTCCTCCCGCCTCCGGCCGCCTGAGGCGGGCCCCTTGACGAGCCCGGCGCGCTGTCGCCGGGCCGGATGGTGCTGCCCGCAGACGAAGGTCCCCGCGTCCCGGTCGTTCCGGGCCGCTCCGAACTTCCGCGCCTCGTGCGCGTCTGCGGAGAGAACTCGTGTCGAATGCCGTCTCCGGCCTGCCCGTCGGGCGTGGCCTCCTGTATCTGATCGTCGCCGGTGTCGCCTGGGGCACCGCCGGTGCCGCCGCCTCACTGGTCTACCGCGCCAGCGACATGGGCCCGGTCGCCCTGTCGTTCTGGCGCTGCGCGGTGGGGCTCCTCCTGTTGCTCGCCGTCCACCCGCTGCGCCCGCGGGTGCGCCCGGCCGTCCGCGTACCGTTCGCCCGCAAGGCGCTGCGCGCCCTCGTGACCGGTATCGGGCTCGCGGTGTTCCAGACCGCCTACTTCGCCGCCGTGCAGTCCACCGGGCTCGCCGTGGCCACGGTCGTCACCCTCGGCGCGGGCCCCGTGCTGATCGCCCTCGGCGCGCGCCTCGCCCTCGGTGAACACCTGGGGGCGGGCGGTGCCGCGGCGGTCGTCGGCGCGCTCGCCGGGCTCGTGGTGCTCGTCCTCGGCGGCGGGGGTACGACCGTCCGCCTGTCGGGTGTGCTCCTCGCGCTGCTGTCCGCCGCCGGGTACTCGGTGATGACGCTGCTCACCCGCCGGTGGGGCCGGGACGGCGGGGCGGACGCGGCCGGTACCTCCGTGGGGGCGTTCGCCGTCACGAGCCTGTGCCTGCTGCCGCTCGCGCTGGTCGAGGGCCTGGTGCCGCACACCGCCGAACCGGTCCGGCTCCTGTGGCTCCTCGCGTACGTCGCCGCCGTCCCGACCGCGCTCGCCTACGGGCTCTACTTCGCCGGTGCGGCCGTCGTCCGGTCCGCGACCGTCTCCGTGATCATGCTCCTCGAGCCGGTCAGCGCCGCGGCGCTCGCCGTCCTGCTGCTCGGCGAGCACCTCACGGCGGCGACCCTGGCGGGCACACTGCTGATGCTCGGCTCGGTCGCGGGGCTCGCGGTGGCGGAGACGCGGGCGGCGCGGGAGGCGCGGACGCGGCCCGCGCCCGCGTGACGGCGGGGCCCGCGTGACGGCGGGGCCCGCGTGACGGCGGGGCCCGCGTGACGGCGGGGCCCCTCCCGAGGGGCCTCGCGCCTCCCGCGCGGGCCGGTGTCACCCGGCCGACAGGTAGTCGGGCAGCCCGGTGCCGGGCGCCAGGGCCGGGTCGGCGACCGGGGCCGCGTACCCCTTGCGCAACGGGACGAGACCGGCCCAGTGCGGGAGGGCCAGGTCCTCCGGCTCGTCGTTCACCCCGCCGGTGCGGAGCTTGGCGGAGACCTCGTCCAGGTCGAGGCGGATGACGGCGGTGGCGGCCAGCTCCTTCTTGTTGGCCGGCCGCGAGTCGCGGGAACGGCCCGGGACGACGTGGTCGACCAGGGCGTCCAGGGCCGTGCGCCGCTCCTCGGGGTCCGTCACCTCGTACGCCGTGCCGTGCACCACCACCGACCGGTAGTTGATGGAGTGGTGGAAGGCCGAGCGGGCCAGCACCAGCGCGTCCACGTGCGTCACCGTCAGGCAGACCGGCAGCCCCGGGTCGGCCGCGCCCGTCATCCGCAGCGGGCGCGAGCCCGTCGAGCCGTGCACGTAGAGCCGCTCGCCCACCCGGCCGTACAGCGTCGGCAGGACCACCGGGGCGCCGTCGCGCACGAAGCCGAGGTGGCAGACGTAGCCCTCGTCGAGTATCGAGTGCACCAGCTCCTTGTCGTACGCGGCCCGCTCGGGGGAGCGGGTGGGGACGGTGCGGTCGGTGGGCGGGTAGGTGTCGGCGGGCCGCGACGGCGTCCCCGTGGTCCCCTGCATGGCGCTCTCCATTGCACTAGTGCATAATTGTCTTTGTGCTAGGAGAGTATCGGATCACAGGGCGGGGCGCAGCGGAGATTTCCGCGAGCGTCGAGCGGGCGGTCGGCTCGGGGGAGCTGCGACCGGGACAACCCCTGCCGCCGATGCGGGAGTTGGCCGAGCGCCTCGGGGTCAACCCGAACACCGTCGCCGCCGCCTACCGCACCCTGCGCGAACGCGGGGTCATCGAGACGGCCGGGCGGCGCGGCAGCCGGGTGCGCGCGAAGCCGGCCACCACCGGGCGGGAGTTCATCCGCGTCGACGTGCCCGCGGGCGTGCGCGACGTCTCCGACGGCAATCCGGACCCGGCGCTGCTGCCCGCGCTGGGCCCGGTCTTCGCCGCGGCGGCCGGACAGGGCGACCGCGAACCGGTGCTCTACGGGCACGCGCCCGTGGACCCGGAGCTGGCCCGCGTCGCGCGGGCCGAACTGGACGCGGACGGTGTGCCGGACGGGCCCGTGGCGGTGACGTCCGGCTCGCTGGACGCGATGGAGCGGGTCCTCGCGGCCCACCTCAAACCCGGGGACGCCGTCGCCGTCGAGGATCCCGGCTGGGGCAGCCTCCTGGACCTGGTGCCCGCGCTCGGCCTGCGTACCGTCCCCGTCTCGGTCGACGACCAGGGGCCGCTGCCCGAGGACGTACGCCGGGTCCTCGCGGCCGGTGCCCGCGCCCTGGTGGTCACGGACCGCGCGCAGAACCCGACGGGAGCCGCGGTGGGCCCGGCCCGCGCGCGTGCCCTGCGGTCCGTCCTGCGCGACCACCCGGAGACACTCCTCATCGAGGACGACCACGGCCACGGCATCGTCGACCTCCCCCTGCACCCCCTCGCGGGCACGACCCGCAGCTGGGCCTTCGTCCGCTCCGCCGCCAAGGCCTGCGGCCCCGACCTGCGGCTCGCGGTGCTCACCGGGGACCCCCTCACGCTCGACCGGGTGCGCGGGCGGCAGCGGCTCGGCCCCGGCTGGGTCAGCCGCATCACCCAGCGGGCCGTGGCCCGGCTCTGGGCCGACGGCGCGGTGGACGCCCGCGCGGTGGCGGGGGTGTACGGGCGGCGCAGGGACGCGCTCCTCGGCGCCCTCGCCGAGCACGGGATCACCGGACACGGCCGCAGCGGCATGAACGTGTGGATCCCGGTGCCGGACGAGACCGGCGCCGTCGCCCGGCTCCTGCACGCGGGCTGGGCCGTGGCCCCCGGCGCCCGCTTCCGCCTGGGCGCGCCGCCCGGCATCCGGATCACCGTCTCGACGCTGGGGGAGGAGGACGCCGGGCCGCTGGCGGCGGCGGTCGCCGCGGCGGTGGGGCCGGGGGAGGGACCGCCACGCAGCTACGTCTGAGCGACTTTCCTCAGACGTGGCTCCGCGCGCCCCCGCACCTCAGACCCGCGAGCCTTCACGTGCCCCGGGAGACGTCCGCGGTGACGGTGCGGGCGCGGTGCCGCCCCGGTCGGTCCGGTCGGCCCGGTGGGCCCCGTCGGTCCTGTTGGCCCTGGGGCGGGACTGGGTCAGTGCCGCGCCGGCGAGGACGACGGCCGCGCCGACCGGTGTCGACCAGGACAGCGACTCGCCGAGGAGCGCGACGCCCGCGGCCGTGGCGATGACCGGGGTGAAGTACGTGACCATCTGGGCCGTCGTCGGGCCGACCTCGGCGACCAGGTCGTACTGGATCAGGAAGGCGAGCCCGGTGCCGAGGACGCCCAGGGCCGCGACCGCCAGCACGGGGAGCACCGGGAAACCGGTCGGCACCGAGGTGAACACCGGCGTCACGACGGCCAGTTGCAGCGTGGCCAGACCCAGCTGGGCGCCGGTCAGCGACAGATGGGAGTGGCTGGACCCGGCCAGGGTGCGGCGGACGTAGATCCAGCCGACCGGGTAGCTGAACGACGCCAGCAGGGCCAGCGCCGTGCCCGTGACGTCGAGGCCGTGGAAGCCCTGCCAGACGCCGAGCACCGTCAGGACGCCGAGAAAGCCGACGCCGAGACCGGCCACCCGGCGTCGCGTCGGGCGGTCCTCGGACAGGGCGACCAGTGACAGGGCCATGCCCCACAGCGGCGAGGTCGCGTTGCAGATGCCCGCGAGCGACGACGGGATCGTCAGCTCCGAGAAGGCGAACAGGGAGAACGGCAGCGCGTTGAGGAGGAACCCGGCCACCGTCAGGTGCACCCACGTCCACGCCCCGCGCGGGAGCCGCTCCCGCTTCACCGCCATCGCCGCGGCCACCACCGCCGTACCGAACGCCAGACGGCCGAGCGTCACCTGGAACGGGGCGAAGCTCTCGGTGCCCACCTTCATGAAGAGGAAGCTGAAACCCCAGACGAGGGAGAGGAACCCGAAGCGCAGCCGCCAGTCGAGGACGCGGCGGGCCGGGGAGGGGACGGAGGGGGACGGGGCGCTGCTGCTCATGCAGGCAACGATGAGGCAGTCGTCCTCGTAGCACAATCGAGATTTCGCACCGGGTATCTCGTAGTATCGCTTACATGTTGAACCTGGAGCGCCTGCGGACCCTCGACGCCCTCGCCCGGCACGGATCGGTCAGCGGTGCCGCGGCCGGACTGCACATCACCACCTCGGCCGTCTCCCAGCAGATGGCCAAGCTGGAGCGCGAGGCCGGTCAGCGGCTCCTCGCGAAGAACGGACGCGGCGTGCGCCTCACGGACGCCGGCCGGCTGCTCGCCGAGCACGCGGCCCGCATCCTCTCCCAGGTCGAGCTGGCCCAGGCCGACCTGGAGGCGCAGCGCGGGCAGGTGGCGGGCGAACTGAGGCTGTCCGCGTTCCCGACGGCCGCCCGCGGACTCTTCCCCGCCGCGCTGGCCGCCCTGCGCACCGAGCACCCCGCGCTGCGCATCCGCTCCTCGGAGCTGGAACCGGAGCGCGGCATCAACGGCGTGGTCCGCGGCGACCTGGACCTGGCCGTCGTGCTCGACTGGTACAACAAGCCGATGCCGCTGCCCGACGGCCTGATCAAGGCGCCGCTCCTGGACGACCCCGCCGATGTCGCCATGCCCGTCGGCCACCGGCTCGCCGGCCGGGACGAGGTGGACCTCGCCGAGTTCGCCGAGGACGAGTGGATCACCTGGGGCGAGGGCGAGTTCTGCCACGAGTGGCTGATGTTCACGCTGCGTTCGAGGGGCATCGAGCCCATCGTCGGCCACCGCGCCGCCGAGACCCACACCCAGCTCGGGCTGGTCGCCGCGGGGCTCGGCGTGTGTGTCGCGCCCCTGCTCGGGCGCCATCCGATGCCCGCCGCGGTGGTCACCGTGCCGCTGAAGCAGCGGGTGCGTCGGCACGTGTACGTGGTCTGGCGCGCGGACGCCGACCGCCGCCCGTCGATCCGGGCGGCGGTGGACGCGCTGCGGGCGACGGCGCGGGAGGTGGGCGAAGTCGGTTGAACGGCGGGCGGGGATGCCGGGGCTACCCGGCATCCCCGCCCGTCGGGCTACCCGGACGCCAGCTTGCGGAAGTCCCAGGAGACGACCTTCTCCGGCGTCAGCCGCAGCCAGGCGTGCCGGCCGTCGTGCGGCATCTCGTGGAGGCCGAAGTTCTTGCGGGCGAACAGCGTCTCCGGGAAGTCGAGTTCGGCCCACAGCTCACCGGTGCGCGGTGCCTCGCCCACGAACTCCACCCGGCCGGACAGCTCCGCGCCCCGCAACTCGTCGTACTCCTCACCGGCGTCGACGACGACCGCCACCCGCGGATCGCGCCGCAGGTCCGTCCAGCGCCGGCTGCGCACGACCGAGTAGAGCCACATCGAGGCACCGTCCCAGACGAACCAGAGGGTGCTCACGTGCGGGTCGCCACCGGCCGAGACGGTGGCGACCCGGCAGGTGCGCTGGGTGGTGAGGAACGCCTCCAGCTCGCCGGGGGTCATCATGATCCGGCGCCCCCGGCGCTGCGTCACGGTCATCCGGCCAGCCGGATCGAGTCCCCGCTGACCGTGATCTGCACGGCGGGCAGGGGCTTGGGCGCGGGACCGCCCTGCACGCTGCCGTCGGTGATCGAGAAGCTGCTGTTGTGGCAGGGGCAGTTGATGAGACCGTCGGCCACGCTCTTCACGGCGCAGCCCTGATGGGTGCAGGTGGCGGAGAACGCCTTGAAGTCGCCCGCCGCGGGCTGGGTCACCACCACCTTCTGGTCGGGGAAGACCTTCCCGCCGCCCTCGGGGATGTCGGCCGTCGCCGCGAGGGCGGCCCCGGCCCCTGCGTTCTCACCGCCGCCCGAACCGCTGCCGCCCCCCTCCTGGGAGGGGCTGCCGGAGGGAGCCGTGCCGGTGTCGCCGGACGCGTCGTCGTCCGAGCCCGAGCAGGCGGCCAGCACGGCGGTGAGTCCCGCCGCCCCGGCCGCCGCCACGACGGTTCGACGGGCCGGTCCCGCTGCCGGATGAAACGGTGCGCTGGTCATGCTGGGGTCCCTTCCGGGGTGGGTGCGTGATGATCTGCCGAGAGGTACGGCCCCGCGGCACGTGTTGTTCAGAACCGGCAGCCGCCCACGGCCGACCGGCCGCCGGGCCACCACGTGTGGAACTCCACGAGCCGTACCGTGCGCCGTAATTACTTGCGTGTACGTGCCGGTGCCACCCGGATAGGCGGGCGCCGGGCCGGTGCCTAGGTTCCCTTCCACGAGACACCGTCGCACCGATCCGCGCCCCGGGAGGCGTGGATGGCGTGAAAGGTGGCTCGAACCCCGACATGTCATGCGCACGACACCCCACGGAGATGCTCATGGAACGCATGAAGTTCGACGGCCGTGCCGTACGGGGGCTGCTCGCCGCCGGTGCCGCGTCCGCCCTGCTCGTAGGCGCCGCGGCCACCACCGGCGCAGCGGCCCCCGTACCGCCCGACGACGGGGGCCGCGTCGTCGGTGCCGACCGCGCCGGAGCGGTCGAGGGCTCCTACATCGTCACGCTCGAGAACGACGTCCCCAGAGCCGACATACCGGCCTCCGCCAAGGCGCTGGCCAAGCGCCACGGGGGCAGCCTGCGCTACACCTACACCACCGCCCTGCGCGGCTTCGCGGTGAACATGACGGAGCAGCGGGCCGAGGAACTCGCCGCCGACCCGTCGGTCGCCCGCGTCGAGGCCGACGCCGTGGCCTACGCGGTCGGCACCCAGCCCAACCCGCCCTCCTGGGGCCTGGACCGCGTCGACCAGCGCGACCTGCCGGTCGACCGTTCCTACACCTATCCCGATGGCGCCTCGGACGTCACCGCCTACGTCGTCGACACCGGAGTCCGCCTCGGCCACCGCGACTTCGGCGGCCGCGCGGTCAGCGGCTACGACTTCATCGACGACGACTCCAACGCCTCCGACTGCCAGGGCCACGGCACCCACGTGGCGGGCACCGTCGGCGGCACCGCCCACGGCGTCGCCAAGGACGTCCGGCTCGTCAGCGTCCGGGTGCTCAACTGCCAGGGCACCTCGGGCAACACCTGGGCGCCGGTGCTCGCGGGCATCGACTGGGTCACCAGGAACGCCGACGGCCCCTCGGTGGCCAACATGAGCATCGGCGGCGGCCGGACCCAGTCCGTCAACGACGCCGTCGACGCCTCCGTCGCCTCCGGCGTCACCTGGGTGGTCGCGGCCGGCAACAACAACGCCGACGCCTGCTCGTACTCGCCCTCGTCCACCCCGGCGGCCGTCACCGTCGGTGCCACCGACAGCCGTGACGCCCGCGCCACCGGCTGGTCGAACGGACAGGGCTCCAACTACGGCTCCTGCCTGGACATCTTCGCCCCCGGCGACGACATCGTCTCCACCTCCAACGCGGGCGACTCCGCCTCCCGCGTCGACAGCGGCACCTCGATGGCCTCCCCGCACGTCGCCGGTGCCGCCGCGCTCCTGCTGTCCGCCCACCCGGACTGGTCCCCCGCCCAGGTTCGCGACCGGCTCGTCGCGGACGCCACGTCCGGCAAGGTCACCGACCCCCGCAACGGGTCCCCCAACCGCCTGCTGTTCACCGGCACCGGCGACACCCCGCCCCCGGACGGCGAGCGGTTCGAGAACACCGACGACCACCCGATCCGGGACGGGGCCACCGTCGAGTCGCCCCTCACGGTCACCGGCACCAGCGGCAACGCCCCGGCCGACCTCTCCGTCGCCGTGGACATCCGCCACACCTACCGCGGCGACCTCCGGGTCGAGCTGGTCGCCCCCGACGGCGGTGTCTTCCGGCTGAAGGACTACGCCGCCAACGACGGCGCCGACGACGTCCGGGGCACGTTCGCCGTCGACGCCTCCGGCAAGGCCGCGAACGGCACCTGGAAGCTCCGGGTGAGCGACAACTGGGTCAACGACACCGGCTACGTCAACGCCTGGTCGCTCCAGTTCTGAGCGCCGCCCGCCCTCCTCACCCCCCCACATGAAAGGACCCGACATGTCCGTGCTCAAACGGGGCGCCGGAGCGCTCCTGGCCTCCCTCCTGCTGGCGGCCCTGCCCTTCACCGCCGAGGCGGCCGAGACGTCGGCCACCACCCCCGCCGTGCCCGCCGCGTCGGCCGAGGCCACCGCCGCGACCGGGGTCGTCGCCCTCACCGGCGACCGGGCCGGGGACCGGGCGACCGCGCGGCCGCCGAAGCAGCCCGCGAGCGCCGCACAGGCGAGCTGGTACTACCACATCACCGCCTCCTGCCGGGGCTACGAGAACGCCATCACCGCCGGTGCCGACTACTGGGGAGGCGGTGTCCGCACCGCCTCCAGCGGCACCCCGGTCTCCTGCACCAACGGCTACGTGGCGGGCTGCGGCATATCCAACGCCGTCGGCTGCAACTGGAACTACGGCGGCCGTATCGCCCTGTCCACCATGGTGCGCGACTTCGCCCTGCTCTCCGCGCACGAGTTCGGGCACAACTGGTACGACCACAGCGCCGTGGGCTGCGCGAGCTGGAACAGCGCCTACGACGTCATGAAGACGCAGATGTGCTGACGACCGCGTCGACGACCCCCGTCCGGGACCGGGCGGGGGTCACGGCCGGGGCGGGATCACAGCCAGCCCGCGCGCTGCGCCTGCAGGGCCAGCTGGAAGCGGTTCGCGGCACCGAGGCGGGCCATGAGGACCTGGAGGCGGCGGAACAGCGTACGGCGGCTGATGCCCAGCTCGCGGGCGGTCACCTCGTCGGTCGCGCCGCCGGCCAGGAGCCGCAGCAGACGCCGGTCGGCCGGCGCGAGCCCGGCGGGACGGGGCGCGAGACCGTGCAGCGGGACGGCGTCGCGCCAGGTCTGCTCGAACAGGGCCGTCAGCGCGGAGAGCAGACCGCAGGGCTGCACCACCAGCATGGTGTTGTGCACGTCGACGTCCCTGATCGACAACGACACCAGTGCGTACGCCTCGTCGATGATCAGCAGCTTGACCGGCACCGACGGCAGCACCCTGGCCTGCTCACCCGCCTCGACGCAGGGTTCGATGACGTGCTCCAGCTGGCCGGGCCGCTCCAGCGCCTCGCGGGCGTACACGACCCGCTGCGTCACCCCGCGGGCCAGCGTCGCGAGGGCGTCGTCGGTCGCGCCCGGCAGGTGGACGTAGGGCGGGGACTCGAACTGCCGGATCTGCTCGCGGGCACTGGCCCACGCCTGACGCATCCTCGGACCGATGTCCTCCCCGGTGACGACTTCGACGAGGTCGTCGTTGTAGGCGGCGAGCCGTCGGCGCCGGAACGACTCGAACGCGCCTCCGACGGCGACGCGCGACTCCTCCAGCTCGGCCGCCCGGTGCCGGGCGAGGACCTCCAGGCCCGCCGCGGGCGGCACCGGGGCCACCATGTCCCCGCCCCCGGCCGCGGCACTGGCCAGACCGGCCTCCGCCAGAGTGGCGTACGCCGCGGTGAGCCGGGCCCCGCTCAGGCCGGTCGCCGCGCCGATCGCCGCCAGCGGCGCGGGGGACAGCTCCAGGAGGGCCAGATACACCCGGCGGGCCGTGGGGTCGAGCCCCAGTACGCGGAGGGACTCGCCGAGTTTCTCGTTCGCCATGAGTCGATTATCGGCCCGACCGGTCCCGTGGTGGCCGATCGGTGCCACTGGCACTCCTGGGCCCCGGAGCCCGTCCCGGGGCGGTACCGTCCGTGCCGCCGCGGGCACGGACCCGCGGCGGCGGGGCCCGCGTACCGGCCCCCCGGCAGCCCAACGGAAGAAGGTGCACGACGTGGCGAACCGTCGGAAGAACAGCCTGTACCCGAAGCTCTCGGCGGAGCTGTCCGCCCTGATGCGCACGGGCTGGGCGGACACGGAGCGGCACGACCTCACGCCCGCCGAACAGGCCCCGTACGCGGCCCGGCGCCGTGCGGCCCTCTCCGCGCGGTTCCCCGGCGAACGACTGGTGGTCCCCTCGGGCAACCTCAAGGTCCGCTCGAACGACGACACCTACCCCTTCCGCCCGTACTCCGGCTACGTGCACATGACCGGGGACCAGGCCCGGGACGGAGCCCTGGTGCTCGAGCCCCGCGCGGACGGCGGACACGACGCCTACTGCTACCAACTGCCCCGGGACAGCCGGGACAACGACGAGTTCTGGACCGGCGCCCACGCCGAACTGTGGACCGGCCGACGCCGCTCGCTGGCCGAGTCGGAGCGCGTGCTCGGCCTGCCGTGCCGCGACGTGCGCGCCGCTGCCGCCGACCTGGCGGCCGTCCAGGGCGTGCCGACCCGGATCGTGCGCGGTGTCGACCCGGCCCTGGAGGCGGCCGTCACCACCGACGTCGAGCGGGACGACGAGCTGGAGGACGCCCTCAGCGACCTGCGCCTGGTCAAGGACGCCTGGGAACTCGGGGAGCTGCGCAAGGCCGTGGACTCCACGGTGCGCGGCTTCACCGACGTCGTGGGTGAGCTGTCCCGGGCGGTCGCCTCCTCGGAGCGCTGGCTGGAGGGCACCTTCTTCCGCCGGGCGCGCCTGGAGGGCAACGCGGTCGGCTACGGCACGATCTGCGCCGCCGGCGAGCACGCCACGATCATGCACTGGACGGACAACGACGGCCCGGTCCGCCCGGGGGACCTGCTGCTCCTGGACGCGGGTGTGGAGACGCGCTCCCTCTACACCGCCGACGTCACCCGCACCCTGCCGATCAGCGGCACCTTCACGCCGCTTCAGCGCGAGGTCTACGACGCGGTGTACGAGGCCCAGGAGGCCGGGATCGCGACGGTCAAACCGGGCGCCGCGTACCGCGACTTCCACGAGGCGGCCCAGCGGCACCTGACGGCGCGGCTGGTGGAGTGGGGCTTCATCGAGGGCCCCGTCGAGCGGGCGTACGAGCTGGGTCTGCAGCGCCGCTTCACCATGGCCGGTACCGGTCACATGCTGGGCCTGGACGTCCACGAC
Organism: Streptomyces sp. BBFR25; assembly: GCF_044590125.1. NCBI lineage: Bacteria > Bacillati > Actinomycetota > Actinomycetes > Kitasatosporales > Streptomycetaceae > Streptomyces > Streptomyces sp. BBFR25. The sequence goes on along the minus strand of NZ_CP172447.1, from coordinate 1,612,631 downwards.
TGCGCGCGGGCCCGCACGGAGGAGTACGTGGACGGCCTGCTGGAGCCCGGCATGTGCCTGACCGTCGAACCGGGCCTGTACTTCCAGGCGGACGACCTGACCGTTCCCGAGGAGTGGCGCGGCATCGGCGTCCGGATCGAGGACGACCTGGTCGTCACCGACGACGGCCACGAGAACCTCTCGGCGGGACTGCCCCGCGGCGCGGACGAGGTCGAGGCCTGGATGGCCCGCTTCGCGGGCTGAGCCCGCGGCACGGACGAAGCGGCAGGTCTCAGGGGGCCGTGCGCAGGAGGTCACGGCGGGACAGAGCACCCGTCTTGCGTATCGCGCGGGCGACATGCTGTTCCACCGTGCGCGGCGAGAGGTGCAGCACCACCGCGATCTCACGGTTCATCAGTCCGCGGGCCGCGAGCTGCGCCACCTCCCGCTCCCTGGGGGAGAGCCGGTCGTCGAACGCGGGGCGGCCCGGCCGGCGCACCTCCGGGGGCTGGTGGGAGCGCAGCAGGGTGCGGGCCCGGGCGGCGTCGTAGACCGCGCCGAGTTCCGTGTACCGCTCGACGCAGCGCCGCAAGGACGCGACGGCGTGGGCCCGCCCGTCGTCGTCCCCGGCGGCGCCGTCCGCGCTGCCCCGGGCCGCCGCCTCGTCGGGCGCACCGGAGTGCTCCGCGCCGTGGGCGAGCGAGCAGCGTGCCGCGCCCTCGGTCGTCAGGGCCCGGGCGTAGGGGCGGGACAGCTCCCGGTAGGCGGCCGCGGCCTCACGGTACGAACCGGCTGCCTCCCGGTGGCGGCCCTCGCACTCCTCCAGCGCCGCCCGGCTCCAGGCGACGGCGGCCCGGGCGGACGGCGCGTCCTGTCCCGCCAGCCCCTGGACGAACTCCGTGGTCATCCGGCGGGCGGCCGCGGCGTCCCCCGCCCGGGCCACCGCCTCGACCGCCCAGGGCGCCAGCTCCGCGGCCCACGCCCAGATTCCCTTGTCCGCGACGGCCGTCCAGGCCGCGCGGGCCTGTTCCGCCGCGGTCGCCAGGTCGTCGCGGACCAGGGCGAGACGGATCAGCGCGCCCGCCGTGGCCGCCGCCAGCGGCATGCGCGTGCACTCCGGCGCGGGCGCCCCGAGCGCGGTCAGCCAGTGCACGGCCTGCGTCCAGTCCCCCTGGGTGAAGGCCAGCATGCCCCGCACCAGATGGGCGTCGGCCGCCACCACGGGCATGTCGGCCGTGTCCGCGACGAACCGCTCGCACCGCTCACCCAGCCCGGTCCACCGCCCGGCCCACCAGTCCAGCAGCAGACGGGTGCCCTGCGCCGTCTGCTCGGTGTACGAGGCACCGATGCGGGCCGAGAGGTCCAGCCCCGTCGACAGCAGCTCCTCGCCCCACTGGTACGAACCCCGCCAGAGCGCGGCGTCCGCGGCGTTGCACAGCCCCCGCGCCGCGTGCTCCCGGCAGCCGGCCCGCGGACCGTCGACGGGCAGGGCCGCCACCAGCTCCCGGGCCTGCGGATCACCGCAGGCGACGGCCAACGAGGCGTGGTTGGCGGCGACGGCCGCCCGCGCGACCTCGCTGTCACCGGCACGGGCGAGCTCGGCGGCCCTGCGCAGCCACTCCCGGTGCCCCGCCAGCGTCCCCGTCGGCCACTCCGGCATGGCCAGCGCCACCATCGCCCGTGAGGTGAGCACCGGACGGACCTCGCCCAGCTCGTCGACCGCCGCCTCCAGCTCGCGCATCCCGGCGGCGAGGTCCCCGACCTGGTTGGCCAGCATCAGGCCCAGGTCCAGCCGCAGTTGACCCCGGACGTCCACCGGCAGACCGGGGTCGCGGACGGCCTGGGTGAGCACCTCCACCGTCTGGTCCGAGCGGAGCCCGACGACGGCGCTGCGGGCCAGCAGCGGCGCCAGCCGGGCCCGGTACCGCGCCGGTACCTCGCGCACCGCGAGCGTCCGTTCCAGGAGACCGATCGCCTCCTGGTGACGTCCCTCCTCGACCGCCGCCAGGGCGGCCTTCTCCACCGCCTTGAGCCAGCCCTTGCGCCGCCCCGCGGCCCCGCGGTGCCGGGCCACCTCCGCCCACGGCACCGGCCGTCGGCGGGCGAGCACCCGCGCCGCCCGCCCGTGCAGCTCCTCGCGGACCGGCCCGGGCACCCGCTCGCGCACGGCCGTCGCCGCGAGCGGCACGGAGAAGCCGTAGCGTCCCAGCGGTCCCCGCGACACCTCCGACAGCGCCGCTCCTGCCAGGGCAGCGAGCAGCGCCGCACGGCCCCGCTCCGGGTCCATTCCCGCCACGGACAGCAGTTCGTCCCGCCCCGCCGGCTCGCCCAGCACCGCGGCCGCCCACACGACGGTCCGGTCCCCGGCGGCCAGCGCCTCGGTACGGCTCAGCACCAGTTCGGCCAGCCTGACCGGCACACCGGCCGCGTCCACGTCGGCGGCCGTGCACCGGGAGCCCGACCCCGCGCGCAGTGTGCCGAGCAGGTCGGCCACGACCTGCGGCACCCCGCCGGAACACGCGTACAGCCTGGCGACGGCCTCGTGCGTCGCCCGCTCGCCGAGGACCTCCGAGGCGGCCCGGCGCACCCGGTCCACGCTCCAGGCGCGCAACCGGTGCCGGAAGACCGCGAGACCGGGAGGGTAGGAGACGGCCGGCGCGCCCAGCGGCAGACCGCCGGCGCCCAACTCCTCGGGACGGTAGGCCACCACGGCCGCCAGCCCCTCCCACGGCCGTTCCAGAAGCCCGCGCAGCCACTCCCTCTCCTGCGGCGTGGCCCGGTGCGCGTCGTCCACCAGCAGCAGGGCGGGGCCGGGAGCCGTCTCCGGCCGCTCCTGCGCCGCACCGCACCGCCACAGGGTCCGACGGGCCTCGGCGGCCTCCGGCAGGCAGCTCAGGCCATGCAGCGCACGGCTCTTCCCCAGGCCCGCGCAACCCTCCACGAGAACGAGGACCGAGCCGCTCCCTCCGAGCGCCTGACGCAAGGGGGCCAGCCAGGGGGACCGTCGCACAGCGGCCATGTCGTCGACCATCGCTTTCCGTCGGCCCGCGCGGCCGAGGACACGCCACCGCGAGTGGGCGTCCTAGGCGAACGGGACGTTCTCCTTCCCCATCCTGACCACGCCGCTTCCCACCGCGGCAAGGGCCGCTCCCGCGGGCTCCACCACCCACCGCGTGCTCCCCAGCCGTTCCAGGTCCGACGACGCGGCGGGGAGCACCCCGCCGGGAAGCGTGACGACGGCCCAGAACCGCGGCCCGGCAGGCGTGCGTTCGGTGCCGTGCGCCGTGCAGTGGGCGTCGACCAGGGCGAGACCCCAGCCGTCCTCGTCGTGGGTGTCGGGGTGCGCGGTACGGACACCGGCGGGCGGCGGGGCGCCGCCGAGCACGTCGACGATGAGCTGGTCGCCCTCCACGTCGACGCCCACCGCGAGCCGACCCTCCGGTCGTCCGGCCGCCCGCCGTACCGCGCGGGCGAGCAACTCGCCGCAGACCACGGTGAGTGACCAGGCGGAGTCGTCGTCGAGACGTAGGCCCCAGGAGAGCAGTGCCGTACGGACGCGGTGGCGGCCCTCGCGGACGGCCGAGGGCACCGCGGGGAGGAGGAAGGACGCCGTCCTGGACGCCGCGGGACACGGATCGAAGACCGAGTTGGCCAAGGCAGGCTCCTGGTGCGATGAACGGCGGGAAGGGGAGGCACGCGTGCGGGCGTGGCCGGCCGATGTCGGCAACCTAGGGACCGCGGCCGCCACACGTACATCCGGGCACGGGCGCTACGGATACGTAAGAAAAGCGTTCCGGAGGACGTCGGCCCGGGCCCGTCTCGCCGACGGTCACCCGCGGTCACTATGCTCACCCCATGCCCGGGGGGAAGTCTCCCCGCGGGGACGGGCAAGGCTGAAGAGACGGGTGGCCCGCACAAGTGTTGAGAGAGGTCCTCGCGACCCGCTACATCACGCCGCTGCGTGAGGGCGGCTCGCTGCCGGGACTCGTCGAGGCCGACGACCTCGGGACCTACGTCCTGAAGTTCACCGGCGCGGGCCAGGGCCGCAAGACGCTCGTCGCCGAGGTGGTCTGCGGCGAGCTGGCCCGCAGGCTGGGTTTCCGGGTGCCGCGGCTGGTGACCGTCGACCTCGATCCGGTGCTCGGGCTCGGCGAACCCGACCAGCAGGTGCAGGAACTGCTCAAGTCCAGCGGCGGCACCAACCTCGGCATGGACTTCCTCTCCGGCGCGCTCGGCTTCGACCCGCTCGCCTTCGAGGTGAGCGCCGAGGAGGCCGGGCGCATCGTCTGGTTCGACGCGCTGGTCAACAACGTCGACCGCTCCTGGCGCAACCCCAACCTGCTGCGCCTGGGCGGCGAGACGTGGCTCATCGACCACGGCGCCACCATGATCTGGCACCACAACTGGCCCGGCGCCGAGACCTCCGCCGCCCGCCCCTACGACGCCGCCGACCACGCCCTCGCGCGCTTCGCGCCGGACGTCCGCTCGGCCGCCGCCGCACTCGCGCCGCTGGTCACCGAGGATCTCCTCGCCGAGGTCACCGCCGAGATCCCGGACGTCTGGCTGCGCGACGAACCCGGCTTCGCCACCCCCGACGACCTCCGCAGGGCCTACGCCGGACCCCTGCTCGCGCGGGCCGCCACCATCCACGAACGCGTCAAGGGGGTGCGGTGAGCGACCGCCACGTCTTCGAGTACGCGCTGCTGCGCGTCGTACCGCGCGTCGAGCGCGGGGAGTGCGTCAACGCCGGAGTCCTCGTCTACTGCCGCGCCAAGTCCTACGTCGGTGCCCGCACCCACCTCGACGAGAACCGGCTGCTGGCCCTGGACCCGCGGGTGGACCTGCCCGGGGTGCGCGCGGCGCTGCGCGCCGTGGAGGGCGTGTGCGCCGGAGGGGACGCGGCGGGCCAGGCGGCCGAGGACGACCCCGGCCGCCGGTTCCGCTGGCTGATCGCGCCCCGGTCGACCATCGTCCAGCCGGGCCCCGTCCACACCGGCCTGACGGCCGATCCGGCGGCCGAGACGGAACGGCTCCTCGACCTGCTGGTGCGGTAGGGGCGGGACCCGTCCGGACGACCGGGCACGTGCCGCCCGGGGCGGATCTCAGGCGCGTCGGCGGCGCCTGATCACGTAACCCGCGGCGAGCGTGGCGCCGGTGACGAAGCTCAGGCCGATGCCGAGGTCCCAGTCGCTGGGCCCGGCGCCCGAGGCGCCGCCCAGGCCGCCCTGCGTGCCGAGGGTGGGTGTCGCGGCGGGGGAGGCCACGGGCGCCGGTGTGGTCACGGCGGGGGCCGGTGCCGTGGTGGCCGGACGCGGCACGGAGGTGGCGGAGATGGTCGGGAGCCGGTCCCGGTCCGAGCGGGCCGCGCCGCCCGCGCCGTCGTCGTTCCGGATCTCCCTCTTCCCGCCCTGGCCCTGGTCGAAGGGGCCCTGTCCGGTGGCGTGCGACTGCCCGGACATGTCCTGGTCGATCCGGCCCTCGTCGGGCCGGTCCTGGCCCGGTCCGCCTGAGCCGGGGCCGTTCTCGTCCGGTCGGACCTGTCCCGTTCCGCCTCCGTCGGGCAGCCCCCCGTCGAGTCGCCCGTCGTCGACTCCGCCCCCGTCGACTCCGCCTCCGTCGAGTCGGCCGTCGTCGAGTCGGCCCTCTTCCGGCGGGGCCTCGGCGGACGGGTCTTCGGACACTTCGTCGGGGCACGACGGGTCCGGGACGCCCGGATCCTCGTCCAGCCCGATCGGTACCGCTTCCTGGTAGGTGAAGCTCCGGCAGTCCGGCTCCAGGTTCGAGTCGAGGTCCTGAGCGGGTGCGGGGTTGGCCAGCGGCACGATCGCGGCGATCGCGACGGCTATGCCTGCTGCACCGGTACGACGGCGCATGGACGCCTCCTTTCCGGCCACGAGTGGCTCGCGCTTCGACGCTAGGGGCCCGGCGGCCGGGCGGCCCGCAGCGCTGGGCCGATCGGGCGAGGGGGGCGGCGCGGCGCTCCGGGAAGGCCAGGTAATGGATCACACCGGGCCGGTGTCCCGTTGACACCGGGTGCCAGGGCTTCTAGCGTCACGTCTGCGGAAGGTACTAAGCGGTCGCTCACCCCAGGGCGCACGCTCCGCACGGGCCGCATCCCCAGGACGAGGAGAAGCAGCGAATGTCCACCACTGAGCAGCGGGTCGCCGTAGTCACCGGAGCCGCGCGCGGCATCGGCGCCGCCACCGCCGTACGACTGGCCGCCGAGGGCCGCGCCGTCGCCGTCATCGACCTCGACGAGGCCGCCTGCAAGGACACCGTGGAGAAGATCACCGCGGCCGGCGGCAAGGCGATCGCGGTCGGCTGCGACGTCTCCGACGAGGCGCAGGTCGAGGCGGCCGTCGCGCGGATCGCCGAGGAGCTGGGCGCGCCGACCATCCTCGTCAACAACGCGGGCGTGCTGCGCGACAACCTGCTGTTCAAGATGAGCGTCTCCGACTGGGACACCGTCATGAACGTGCACCTGCGCGGTGCCTTCCTGATGTCGAAGGCCTGCCAGAAGCACATGGTGGACGCCAAGTTCGGGCGCATCGTCAACCTGTCCTCGTCCTCCGCCCTCGGCAACCGCGGCCAGGTCAACTACTCCGCCGCCAAGGCCGGTCTCCAGGGGTTCACCAAGACCCTCGCCAAGGAACTGGGCAAGTTCGGCGTCACCGCCAACGCCGTCGCCCCCGGCTTCATCGCCACCGAGATGACCAAGGCCACCGCCGACCGCGTCGGCATGGGCTTCGACGACTTCAAGGCCGCCGCCGCCACCCAGATCCCGGTCGCGCGCGTCGGCGAGCCCGACGACATCGCCAACGCCATCGCCTTCTTCACCGGCGAGGCCGCCGGCTTCGTCTCCGGCCAGGTGCTGTACGTGGCCGGCGGACCGCTCGACTAGGGCGCGCGGAGACTAGGGAACACTGGGATTAGGGACCACTGACATGACTGAACTCCCCGCCCTCTCCGGCAAGGTCGCGCTCGTCACCGGCGCCAGCCGCGGCATCGGCTACGGCGTCGCCGAGGCCCTCGTCGCGCGCGGCGACCGGGTCTGCATCACCGGCCGCAACGAGGACGCGCTGAAGGAAGCCGTTGAGAAGCTCGGCTCCGACCGGGTCATCGGCGTCGCGGGCAAGGCGCACGACGAGGCCCACCAGGCCGTCGCCGTCGAGCGCGTGATGGAGGCCTTCGGCCGCGTCGACTTCCTGGTCAACAACGCCGGTACCAACCCGGTGTTCGGCCCGATCGCCGATCTCGACCTGAACGTCGCGCGCAAGGTCTTCGAGACCAACGTGATCTCGGCGCTCGGCTTCGCCCAGCGCACCTGGCACGCCTGGCAGAAGGACAACGGCGGCGCGATCGTCAACATCGCCTCCGTGGCGGGCCTCTCGCCCTCGCCCTTCATCGCCGCGTACGGCGTCAGCAAGGCCGCGCTGATCAACCTCACCGCGCAGCTGGCGCACGAGTTCGCGCCCAAGGTGCGGGTCAACGCGATCGCCCCGGCGGTCGTGAAGACCAAGTTCGCCGCGGCCCTGTACGAGGGCCGCGAGGAGGAGGCCGCCGCGGGTTACCCGCTGGGCCGGCTCGGCGTGCCCTCGGACATCGGCGGCGCCGCCGCGTTCCTCACCTCGGAGCAGTCCGCCTGGGTCACCGGCCAGACGCTCGTCGTCGACGGCGGCATCTTCCTGAACGCCGGCGTGGCCTGATCTCGCCCACGAGGACCCCTCCAGACCGATCCCGGACACGGGCGCCGTCGACGCGAACGGCGCCCGTGTCCGCGTATCGGAGCCCCGCGCACGATGACAACGTAGTCATCCTCAAATGATCAAAACCCCTGTTCAGAAGGGGGTTCAGGGGGCCGGGCGCTGCGGTATGGTCTGCCGACCTTGGTACGGCGGATCGAGGAGCGTGCGCGTGTTCAACCGGAAGCGAGGCCTGCGGCGGGTCGCGGCCATCGTGTCCATATCGTCACTGGTCACCGGATGCGGCATCCTGTCGTCCGACAGCTCGCAGGACGAGGGGCCGATCGTCGTGGGGACCACCAGCGCCCCCAGCACCCTCGATCCGGCCGCGTCCTGGGACGGCTCCTGGGAGCTGTTCCGGAACATCTACCAGACGCTCCTCAGTTACCCCAGCGGGGCCACCGCGCCCCAGCCCGACGCCGCCGAGCAGTGCTCGTTCACCGACAGCACCAACCAGGTGTACCGCTGCGAACTGCGCGAGGGCCTGACCTTCTCCAACGGCGACCGGCTCGACGCCCGGGCCGTCAAGTACTCGATCGATCGGATCAAGGACATCAACGTCAACGGTGGTCCGGCCGGCCTGCTCGGCAGTCTCGAACGGGTCCAGGCGCCGAGCGAGCGCGAGGTGGTCTTCCACCTCAACAAGCCCGACGCCACCTTCCCGTTCGTGCTCGCCACGCCCGCCATGTCGATCGTCGCCCCCGGCGGCTACCCCGCGGACGCCCTGCGCGAAGGCGACGGCGTCGTGGGCTCCGGCCCGTACACCCTCCAGACGTACGAGGACGGCGAACGGGCCGAACTCGTGCGCAACGACCGCTACGAGGGCTTCGCCGAACGGCACAACAAGGCGGTGACCATCCGCTACTTCAAGGACTCCGCCGGCATGGTGAAGGCGCTGCGCGACGGGGACATCCAGGTGACCTACCGCGGCCTCGCCGCCGACGACGTCGTCACGCTCCAGGGCCAGGAGGGCAAGGAGGAGAACCTCCAGTTGGTCGAGGGCAGCGGTACGGAGATCAGCTACCTCGTCTTCAACCCCGAGGACCCGTGGGCGGGACGCAAGGAGGTGCGCCAGGCCGTCGCCCAGGTGATCGACCGGACGGTGATCGCCCACAAGATCCACCAGGACACCGTCGACCCGCTGTACTCGATGGTCCCCAAGGGCCTCACCGGTCACACCACGGGCTTCTTCGACGAGTACGGCGACCCGAACGTGCCCAAGGCCCGCGAGACACTCGAGGACGCCGGTATCACCGACCCGGTCCCGCTCACCCTCTGGTACACCACCGACCGCTACGGCTCCGAGACGGCCAAGGAGTTCGAGGAGATCAAGCGCCAGCTCGACGCCTCCGGCCTGTTCAAGGTCACCCTCAAGAGCCGCCCCTGGAAGACGTACGTCGCCGGCTACCAGAAGGGCGAGTACCCGGTGTTCGGGCGGGGCTGGTCCCCGGACTTCCCGGACGCGGAGAACTTCATCGCACCCTTCGTCGGCGAGCAGAACGCGCTCGGCACGCCGTACCTCACACCGGAGATCACCGGCAAGCTGCTGCCGCGCTCGCGCCGGGAGAGCGACCGCGCCAACGTGGAGCGGGAGTTCGAGCTGGCGCAGCAGATCATGGTGGACGACGCACGGCTGCTGCCGCTGTGGCAGGGCAAGCAGTACGTGGCCGCCAGCACGGACATCTCGGGGGCGGAGCAGGCCCTGGACCCGTCGACGATCATGATGATGTGGCAGCTCGAACGGAAGACGAGCTGGTAGGGCCCGCGTTGTCAGTGGTCGGCGGTAGGTTCTTGGGCAGTGGAAGCGACCGCACAGCGTAAGGAAGCCGACGTGACCGACATCGCCATGCTGCCCGAGTCCTGGCGCGAGGTGCTGGGCGGCGAGCTGCAACAGCCCTACTTCAAGGAGCTGATGGAGTTCGTCGAGGAGGAGCGGGCGAACGGCCCCGTCTACCCGCCGCGCGAGGAGGTCTTCGCCGCGCTGGAGGCCACGCCGTTCGACCGGGTGAAGGTGCTGGTCCTCGGCCAGGACCCGTACCACGGCGAGGGACAGGGGCACGGGCTGTGCTTCTCGGTCCGGCCCGGCGTGAAGGTCCCGCCGTCCCTGCGCAACATCTACAAGGAGATGCACGCGGAGCTGGACACCCCGATCCCGGACAACGGCTATCTGATGCCGTGGGCGCAGCAGGGCGTCCTGCTGCTCAACGCGGTGCTCACGGTCCGGGCCGGTGAGGCGAACTCGCACAAGTCCCGCGGCTGGGAGCTGTTCACCGACGCGGTGATCCGCGCGGTGGCCGACCGGAGCGACCCGGCGGTGTTCGTGCTGTGGGGCAACTACGCGCAGAAGAAGCTGTCGCTGATCGACGAGACGCGGCACGTCGTGGTCAAGGGGGCGCACCCCTCCCCGCTGTCCGCGAAGAAGTTCTTCGGCTCCCGCCCCTTCACGCAGATCAACGAGGCGGTCGCCGGGCAGGGCCACGAGCCGATCGACTGGACCATCCCGAGCCTGGGCTGAGCCGGGCCCGGTGCCGCCTGACGGGCAAAGCGGGTGCGTGCGGTTAGCGTCGTCGGGACAGCCGACGAGGGCACGGAGGACGCGGTGGCGAAGGGACAGGAGCAGGCGGCGCCGGACGCCGTGCTGACGCGGATCGGCCAGGTCGCCATGCTGCACCACGCGGGCGACCGTGAGGAGGCCCGGCACCGCTTCCTCGGCCTGTGGGCGGAGATCGGCGAGCACGGCGACGCCCTGCACCGCTGCACGCTGGCCCACTACCTGGCCGACACCCAGGACGACCCCGAGGAGGAGCTGGCCTGGGACCTGCGGGCGCTGTCCGCCGCCGAGGAGCTGACGCAGGACCTGTCCGCCGACCGGCACGAGGGCACGCCCGCCGCCCGGGCCCTGTACCCCTCCCTCCACCTGAACGTGGCGGCGGACTACGACCGGCTCGGTCACCGCGAGGCAGCCCGGCTGCACCTCGGGCGTGCCCGCGCCGCGGCCGAGTCCCTCGCGCCCGGGCGCTACGGAGAGGGCGTACGCGCCTCGATCGACCGACTGGAACTGCGCCTGGACCGCACGGCCCGGGGCACCGACGGACCCGACCGGCCCGGCGAGTGGGGCCGACCGCCGCGGCAGCGGCCCTAGCCCCGGCCTCGGCCCGTTCCGGTGCGGCGTGGGGTCGGGCTCAGTGGCCGTAGGCCTGCTCGCAGATGCGGGCCTCGGGGCTGCCGGGCCGCCAACCGCCGTACTGCTTGCCGAGGGAGCACACGTCCGCCTTTCCGCCGGTGCCGTCGCCGGACACGGGGGGCAGGTCCGGCACCCGGGGCCGGGAGGGCTCGGGCGCACGGGTGTGTGCCGGTGGCGCCGGGCGGGCCGGCCGCGGTTCGGGGGCGCGGGTGGCCGGGGGACGGTGCGGCGCCGCCGGGGGCCGCGTGCGGCGCGGTTCCCCGGTGCGCTCCGGGCTCGGGGAGGGGCCGATCATCTCCAGCGCCTCCCGGGCCGGGGCCTGGACGACCCGGGGCTCGGCCGGGCCGTCCGGGCGCGGCGCGGACGAGCGGGCCCCGGGCGCCGACGGGTCGGCCGGGGCCGGGCCCCTGACCGTCGTACAGCCGGTCAGGGCCGAGACAGCCACGGTCACCAGAAGCGTTGCGGTGGTCGTCGTTCGATGCACCCGCGCCACTCTGCTGGTCCGGGCACCCCGACCGGCGCCGGACGGGCGGAGGTTGCCCCGCACGGGTGATCTCCGGCCCCGTACGGAGTCCCGTGGCGGCCCGGGGTGACGTCAGTCGCCGGTGGCCCCGTCCAGGCGCTCGCGGATCAGGTCCGCGTGCCCGTTGTGACGGGCGTACTCCTCGATCATGTGGGTGTGGATCCAGCGCAGCGTGTAGCGCTCGCCGGTGCGCAGGTGCCTGCCCCGGGTCGGTTCGTCCAGCGGGACGCCGGCCGCGTTGCGCCGGGCCGCCTCGATCTCGGCCTGCCAGGTGGCGTGGGCCTGCGCGAAGGTGTCCGACTCGGTGAGCCGGAACTCGCCTTCCGGGTCCTCGTCGGAGTAGTAGATCGGGCCCGCGTCCTCGGCCGCCAGCACCCTGCGGTACCAGCTGCGCTCCACCTCCGCCATGTGCCGGACCAGTCCCATCAGGGACAGTGTCGACGGTGCCACGGCGGCCGTCCTCAGCTGCTCGTCGGTGAGCCCCTCGCACTTCCAGGCCAGGGTCTGCCGGTGGTACTCGAGCCAGCCCTCCAGCATCGTGCGTTCGTCGGCGTCGACGGGTGGTTCACGGCGTTCGGTCGTCATCCTGGCATCCTCGCCCACAACGGACGGTCCCACCAGGGCTTTTCAGCTGTCCGAACCGCCGCCCAGCATTCCCCCGAGGAGTTCCCGCAGCCCCGACCGCACCTCCTGGAGGCTCGGCACCTCGGCGTGGAAGGTCCCGGCCACACAGCTGAACATCAGGCCGTCCGCCCAGGCGACCAGCGAGAGCACGTGCCGGGCCGGGTCGGCCGAGCCCATCGCGGTGACGAGGGCGCCCAGCTGCTCCCGGAAGCGGGCGCCCGCCGTGTCGAAGTGCGCCCGCAGCTCGGGGCGGCGGGTGGCCTCCAGCGCCAGTTCGTACCGGGCCAGCGTCAGCGCGCGGTTGCGGGTCAGGGCGCGGTGCGTCGCCAGCGCCAGCGCGTCCACCAGGCCGGCGAGGCCCGCACGCGGGTCCGGCAGCTCGTGCAGCGCCAGCACCCGGGCCTCCCGGTCGGCCAGCCGCCGCACCGCCAGCTCCAGCAGCGCCTGCCGGGTCCGCGCGACGTTGGAGGTGGAGCCCTGGGGGAGTGCGGCCGCCTCGTCGACCGCCCGGTGCGTGAGCCCGCGCATCCCGCGCTCGGCGAGCAGGGCCAGGGCGGCGTCGGCGACCAGGTCGGCGCGGGAGGCGCCCGCCGAGGGTCCGGGGGGTGCGGTGTGTGCGGACATGGAGATCAACCTACCCGCCTCACTACGGCTGTAGTACAGTCGGCGGCAGGTGCTACTACATCTGTAGTGAGCCATGGGTCGAGAAGAGAGCCGAGGAACGTCATGACACGCATGAAGACGGCCGTCGTGATCGGCGGCGGCATCGGCGGCCTGACCGCGGCGGCCGCCCTGCACCTCAGCGGCCTGCGGGTCACCGTCCTGGAGCGCGCGCCCTCGCTCCGCCCGATCGGCGCGGCCATCTCGCTGTCGCCCAACGCCCTGCGCGCCCTGGACGTGATCGGCCTCGGCGAGGAGATCCGCGACCTCGCCGCCTGGCAGGGCGACGGGGGACTGCGCACCCCCGGCGGCCGCTGGCTCTCCCGGTCCAGCGCCGAGGCGGCGGCGGCACGCTTCGGCGGTCCGCTGGTGCTGCTGCACCGGACCACGCTCATCGAGAGCCTCGCCCGGCTGCTGCCGCCGGACGCCGTCCGCACGGCCGCCGACGCGACGGTGGCCGACCCCGGGGGCCGCGACCGTCCGGCCACCGTCCGCACCCCGGACGGCGAACTGGAGGCCGACCTGGTCGTCGCGGCCGACGGCATCCACTCCGGCGTGCGCCGCGCGCTCTTCCCGGACCACCCGGGCACCGTCTACTCCGGGTTCACCACCTGGCGGGTCGTGATCCCCGTCCCTGGCGCCGAGTTCGCCTCCCACGAGACCTGGGGCCGGGGCCGTATCTGGGGCACGCACCCGCTCAAGGACGGCCGGGTCTACGCCTACGCCGCCGCGGTCGCCCCGGCCGGAGGGCACGCGGCCGACGAGCGGGCCGAACTGCTGCACCGCTACGGCGACTGGCACGACCCGATCCCCGCCGTCCTCGCCGCCGCCCGCTCCGAGGACGTCCTGCGCCACGACGTGCACCACATCGCCGAACCGCTGCCGGCCTACCACCGCGGCCGGGTCGCCCTGCTCGGGGACGCCGCCCACGCCATGCCGCCCAACCTCGGCCAGGGCGGCAACCAGGCCATCGAGGACGCGGTCGTGCTCGCCCACCACAGCGGGGACCTCGCCGCCTACACGGCCGCCCGGCTGCCCCGCACCACCGCGATCGCCCGGCAGGCCGTCAGGGTCGCCCGCCTCAACCTGATGAGCAACCGGGCCGGGATCGCCGTCCGCGACGTCGTGATCGCCGCCCTGTCCAAGACCGGACCGGCCCTCTTCCTGCGCGGCTTCGACGGCATCGCCGACTGGCGGCCCCCACGGCCCCCGTATGCTTCCCGGCGGACCCAGGTCGGCGAGCGTTACGAGCGTTAGAGGAGCACATCCCGTGAAGGTCGGCTGCATCGGACTCGGCGACATCGCGCAGAAGGCCTACCTGCCGGTGCTCGCCGCCCTCCCCGGGATCGAACCGCACCTGCAGACCCGCACCCCCGCCACCCTCACCCGGGTCGCGGACCGGCTGCGCATCCCGCCGGCGCAGCGCCACGCCGACCTCGACGCGCTCCTCGCCCAGGGCCTGGACGCCGCCTTCGTGCACGCGCCGACCGCCGCCCACCCCGAGATCGTGACCCGGCTCCTCGAAGCCGGTGTCCCCACCTACGTGGACAAGCCCCTCGCCTACGAACTCGCCGACTCCGCGCGCCTGGTGACCCTCGCCGAGGAGCGCTCCACCAGCCTCGCCGTCGGCTTCAACCGGCGCCACGCCCCCGGGTACGCGCAGTGCGCCGAGCACCCGCGCGAGCTGATCCTCATGCAGAAGAACCGCACCGGACTGCCCGAGGACCCGCGCACGATGATCCTCGACGACTTCATCCACGTCGTCGACACGCTGAGGTTCCTGGTGCCGGGACCGGTCGACGACGTGACCGTCCGCGCCCGGACCGAGGGCGGCCTGCTCCACCACGTGGTGCTCCAGCTCGCCGGGGACGGCTTCACCGCGCTCGGCGTGATGAACCGGCTCAGCGGCTCGGCGGAGGAGATCCTGGAGGTCTCCGGACAGGACACCAAGCGCCAGGTGGTCAACCTCGCCGAGGTGATCGACCACAAGGGCCAGCCCACCGTGCGGCGGCGCGGCGACTGGGTTCCCGTGGCCCGTCAGCGCGGCATCGAGCAGGCGGTGCTCGCCTTCCTCGACGCGGTGCGCTCCGCGAAGGTGCTCAGCGCCCGGGACGCGCTGGAGACCCATGAGCTGTGTGAGCGGGTGGTCCGGGCCGTGCAGGACGGCCCCGCCTGAAGCGCACCGCCCGCACGCCCTCGGCGGCGCCCCAGGCGGCGAGGATGCCCAGCGCCGCGTACACCGTCCAGTCTCCGTAGCGGACGTACGGCGTGCTGCCGTGGGTGAGGGGGATCTCGTACACCCGCGAGGCGCTCGCGTCGGTGCCGAGCCAGGAGCCGATCCGTGCGCCGTTCGCGTCGTAGACGGCGGAGACTCCCGTCAGCGTCGCGTGCACCATGGGCCGGCCGGTCTCGGCGGCGCGCAGCGCGGCGAGCGAGGCGTGCTGCTCGGGCGCCCAGGTGTGCTGGAAGGTCGAGGTCGAGGACTGGGCGACCAGCACCTCGGCGCCGTCGGCGACGAGGCTGCGGCTCATGTCGGGGAACGCGCTCTCGAAGCAGACCATCGGCCCGATCCGCAGGCCGTCGCCGACGTCCATCACCACCTGCTCGGTGCCCTGCCTGCGGTCCTCGCCGGCCGCCTTGCCGACGGAGGTGGCCCAGCCGAGCACCGAGCGGAAGGGCACGTACTCCCCGAAGGGGACGAGCCGCATCTTGTCGTACCGGTCGCCGGTCGGGCCCTCGGGTCCGACGAGCACCGAACTCTTGTAGATGCCGGGTTTGTCGGAGCGCCGCGCGTCCACGTTGACCAGGATGTCCGCGCCGGTCTCCCGGGAGAGCGCGGCGAGCCGCCGGGCGAGGTCCGGCCGGTCGTCCAGGTCGAAGCCGACGCTGCTCTCGCCCCAGACGATCAGATCGAGGTCCCGGTCCGCGAGCCGCCGGGTCAGCTGCTCCTCGCGGTCGAACCGCCGGTCGGCGCTGTCCGCCCCGGCGACGACGCCCGGCTGCACCACGGCGATCGCGGCCCGCTCGTCGGTGCCCGGGCGAGGTGACCAGACCCACGCCGCCGAGGTGGCCGCGGCCGTGGCGACGAGCCCCGCCAGGGCCGGCACCCTCGCCCGGCGCACGGCGACGAGGACGGCGAGCGCGACGTTGACGGCCACGACCAGGAAGCTGAGCAGCCACACGCCGCCCACCGAGGCGAGGCGCAGCGCCGGGGCGACCTGCCACTGGCTGGCGCCGAGCATCCCCCAGGGGCCGCCGAGCCCCTGCCAGGAGCGGACCAGCTCCGCCAGCAGCCAGCCCGACGGCAGCACCACCAGGGCCGCCGCGACCCGGCCGGTGGACGGAGCCCCGCCCAGCGTCCGGCGCACCAGCCAGCCCCAGGGGACCCACAGCGCGCCGAGCAGCGCCGCGATGACGAACGTGAACACGTGCAGGTTGGGCAGCAGCCAGTGGTGCATGGCCAGCACGAACCCGAACCCGCCGCACCACCCGTCGTACGCCGCGCGCCTGCCGCCCGGCGCGGTCCGGGCCAGCAGGATCCAGGGGACCAGCGCGAACCAGGCCCACCACCACAGGGCGGGGCCCGGGAAGGCGAGCACGGGCAGGGCCCCGACGAGCACGGCGAGGGTCGAGCGCCGCCACGGGGAGGCGAGCCAGCGGTCGAGCGTCTTCATGGGCTCCTCCCTACCGATGTGTTCCCTACCCGGTGATCCCTACAGTGTGCGCACGCGACGAGGCGAATTCAGTTGATCACACCGAAGCCCGTGTGGATCACACCGAACCCTGTCCAGCGCGTGAAGCCTCGCCTAGGATGATCGATGATCGATCAAAAGTGGAGGTACTCATGGCACGGCCCATCACGGTGGTCACCGGCGGCAGCCGGGGGATCGGTGCGGCGACCTGTCTGCGCCTCGCGGCGGACGGCCACGACGTCGTCGTGGGCTACGCGCGCGACTCCGCGGCCGCCGAGACGGTCGTGGCAGGGGTGCGCGAGGCGGGCGGGAGCGGTGTCGCGGTGCGCGCGGACACGTCCGTCGAGTCCGACGTCGAGCGGATCTTCGACGTGGCGGAGGAGCGGCTCGGCCCGGTGACGGGGCTGGTGAACAACGCGGCCGTGACCGGCCCGCTGGGACGGCTGGCCGACAGCGACACCGCGGACCTGCGACGGGTCCTCGACGTCAATCTGCTGGGCGTGCTGCTGTGCGCCCGGCGGGCGGCGCGGCTGATGACGCCGCGGGGGAGCGGTGCGATCGTGAACGTGTCGTCCGGCGCCGCGACCCTCGGCAGCCCGGGGGAGTACGTGCACTACGCGGCGAGCAAGGCGGGTGTCGACGCGCTGACGCTGGGGCTGGCCAAGGAACTCGGCCCGGACGGGATCCGGGTCAACGCCGTCGCGCCCGGGGTGATCGACACCGAGATGCACGCGGCGGCGGGCGATGCCGGCCGGGCGGCGCGGATGGGGGCGGCGGTGCCGATGGGGCGCGCGGGCCGCGCGGAGGAGATCGCCGCGGCGATCTCCTGGCTGCTGTCGCCCGAGGCGTCGTACACGACGGGGACGGTGCTCCGGGTGGCAGGCGGGCGCTGACCGGGGCCGGGGGACCGGGTCGCGGCGGGCGGGGGCCGGGCCCCCGCTCAGGCCGCCTCGATGACCTCGCCGCGGAGCGCGGTCGCCCACTCGACCACCAGCAACTCGTACTCCACGCGCTCCTGCGCGGACAGGGTCCCGCCCGCGCGCCGCCACAGCGCGCGGATCTGCTCGTTCAGCTCCGCGGCGGACCGCACGGAACCAGGCGTCACGTAATCGGGGGACATGCGGACAAGCCTAGGGGCAAGCACTGACACTGCGCTACCGGACGGCTACACAAGCGGTGCGCCTCAGCCGGAGGACTCCGCGGCGTGCGGGCTGAGGGCACCCGTCGCGACCAGGGCGATGATGACGATCCCGAGCGCGATGCGGTACCAGACGAACGGCATGAAGCTCTTGGTGGAGATGAACTTCATGAACCATGCGATGACCACGTAACCGGTGCCGAAGGCGATGACCGTGGCGAAGAGCGTCGGTCCCCACGAGACGTGGTCGCTCTCCATCGCGTCCTTCAGCTCGAAGACGCCGGAGGCGAGCACCGCCGGGATCGCGAGCAGGAACGAGTACCGCGCGGCGGCCTCGCGCCGGTAGCCCATGAAGAGGCCGCCGCTGATGGTCGCGCCGGAGCGGGAGACGCCGGGGATGAGGGCCGCCGCCTGGCACAGGCCGTAGATCAGGCCGTCCCGCACGCCCAGGTTCTCCAGCTCCTTGCGCTGCTGCGGCGCGCGGTGCCGGCCGCCCTTCTCGTCCCGGGCGGCCATCCGGTCGGCGATGCCGATGATCACACCGACGACGATCAGCATCGTCGCGGTGATCCGCAGGTCGCGGAAGGGGCCCTCGATCTGGTCCTTCAGCGTCAGGCCGAGCACCCCGATCGGGATCGAGCCGACGATCACCAGCCAGCCCATGCGCGCGTCGGGGTCGTGGCGCATCGACTTGTCGGTGAGTGAGCGCGTCCACGCCGAGATGATCCGCCCGATGTCCTTGCGGAAGTAGATGAGCACCGCGGCCTCGGTGCCGATCTGGGTGATCGCCGTGAAGGCCGCGCCCGGGTCGTGCCAGCCGGAGAACGCCGCGGTCAGCCGCAGGTGCGCGCTGGAGGACACGGGCAGGAACTCGGTCAGCCCCTGGACGAGTCCGAGGATGAGGGATTCAAACCAAGACATGGAGTTGCGTCAGTCCAAGCGGCGATCGAGGAACGGCGAGAAACGGTCGGCGGACACGCCGAACCGTCGCGTGCGGTGATCGGGACCTGGCGTGCCGAGGGGCAGCGTAGCGCCCCGAAATGAACCCCGGACGTCGGGGGGTGAGCAGGCCCCCGCACCACCGCGGGGCCCGCCCGGCGGCGGTGCGACGCCTCGTCAGTGGCCGCGCAGCCGGTGCCGCTTGCGCCAGGCCACCACGGCACCCGCGAGCCCCGGCAGGGCGATGCAGGCCAGCGCGATCAGGAAGGCGGGCGAGGTGGGCGTCGAGGCACGGGCGCCCGCGACGACGTAGGCGGCGGTGTTGGGGATCGAACCGAGCCCCGTCGCCAGCAGGAAGGGCAGCAGGCCCATCCGGGAGACGGCGGCGCAGTAGTTGGCGGCGGCGAACGGCACCCCGGGGAACAGTCGCGCCGCCAGCATCGAGCGGAAACCGTGCCGGCTGAGCTGACCGTCCGCGGCCTTGAGCCACTTGCCCCGCAGCAGCGGCCGCAGCGCCTCCTGGCCCAGCACCCGGCCGAGACAGAAGGCGATCCCGGCGCCGAGCACCGTCCCCGCCAGCGCGGAGCCCAGCCCCAGCTGCGAGCCGAACAGGGCGCCGGCCGCCAGATTGAGCAGCGGGCGCGGCACGAAGGCGACCGTGCACAGCCCGTACGCCACCGCGTACGCGAGGGCCGCCGCCGCACCCCCGAGCTGCGGCGGCCAGCCGTTCGTCAGCAGCTGCTGCGGCTGGAACAGCACCACCGCCGTCGCGGCCGAGGCCAGCAGGGCGACAAGCAGGGAGAGCCGGGACCACGGCGACAGCAGCACTCTCGTCACACGCGCGGCGAAGCCGGTCGGCGCGGCGGGCCCGGCGGCGGTGGCGACGGCGAGTTCGGCGGCGGCCCGGGGAGAGACCGTGGCGGTGCCCCCAGAGCGGGTGGTGGCATCGAGCATCCGGTGACACTAACCGACATATGTGTGTGATCGCCGTATGGTGCGTCTCATGAGCGTCACAGCCCGGCCGATTCCGGACGCGCCGCACAGCGCCCTCGCCGACACGGTACTGGAGCGGCTCACCGTCGAGTACCCCGCCGCGGCCGACCCCGAGCGGGCCGCCGGGATGCGGGCGTACATGAAGGACGTGGCGCCTTTCCTGGGCCTGACCTCGCCCGTTCGCCGCTCCCTGTCCCGCACGGTGCTGGCGGACGTGCCCCGCCCGGACGAGTCGGACTGCGCCGCGGTCGCGCTGCGCTGCTGGCGGCTGCCCGAGCGCGAGTACCACTACTTCGCCGTCGACTACCTGCGCCGGTATGTGACGCACTGCTCGTCCGGTTTCCTGCCCGTGACCCGGTATCTGCTCACCACGGTCCCCTGGTGGGACACCGTCGACCTGCTCGCCGCGCACGTCGTCGGGGGCCTGGTCGCCGCCGACCGCGGCCTCACGGCCGACATGGACGCCTGGATCGAGGACGAGGACCGCTGGCTGGTCCGCGCGGCGCTCCTGCACCAGCTCCGTTACAAGGAACGCACCGATACCGACCGCCTCTTCGGCTACTGCCTGCGCCGGTCGGACCACGGCGACTTCTTCGTCCGCAAGGCCGTCGGCTGGTGCCTGCGCGAGTACGCCAAGACCGACCCGGACGCCGTGCGCGCCTTCGTGGCCGAGCACCGCACCCGCCTCGCACCCCTGTCCGCGCGGGAGGCGCTGCGGACCATCGGCCGGTAGCCCGCGATACGCGGCATCGAACTCCCGTTCCCGTGAAAACCATTCGACGGGGGACGAAGCGTCGGCGATGATCGGCGTCATGTTCCGGTACGCCTTCCACCTCGCAGCATCCGCGGTCGCGGATGCCCCGAAGGCTGCCGTCGCCCACTTCACCGCCGCAGTCGACGGCGCCCGAAGCTGACCCTCCCCGGATCGTCCGGCGGACCCCGCAGGGGGAGGGTCGGCCGGCCCCAGGGGTCCCCACCACCGCCACGAGGCTTCGAGGTACCGCCATGTCCAAGACGGCGTACGTCCGCACCAAACCGCATCTGAACATCGGCACGATGGGCCATGTCGACCACGGCAAGACCACCCTGACCGCCGCCATCACCAAGGTCCTTGCCGAGCGCGGGGCCGGCGGCACCACCCAGTACGTCTCGTTCGACCGCATCGACCGCGCCCCGGAGGAGGCGGCGCGCGGCATCACCATCAACATCGCGCACGTCGAGTACGAGACCGACACCCGGCACTACGCGCACGTCGACATGCCCGGCCACGCCGACTACGTCAAGAACATGGTCACCGGCGCCGCCCAGCTCGACGGGGCGATCCTCGTCGTCTCCGCCCTCGACGGGATCATGCCGCAGACCGCCGAACACGTGCTGCTCGCCCGCCAGGTGGGCGTCGACCACATCGTGGTCGCGCTCAACAAGGCCGACGCCGGGGACGAGGAGCTGACCGACCTGGTGGAGCTGGAGGTCCGCGAACTGCTCAGCGCGCACGGCTACGGCGGCGACGCCGTGCCCGTCGTACGGGTCTCGGGGCTGAAGGCCCTGGAGAACGACCCGAGGTGGACGGCGTCCGTCGAGGCGCTGCTCGACGCCGTGGACACGTACGTGCCCATGCCCGAGCGGTACCTGGACGCGCCGTTCCTGCTGCCGGTGGAGAACGTGCTCACCATCACCGGCCGCGGCACCGTCGTCACCGGCGCCGTCGAGCGCGGCACCGTGCGCGTCGGCGACCGGGTCGAGGTGCTCGGCGCGTCCGTCGAGACGGTCGTCACCGGCCTGGAGACCTTCGGCAAGCCGATGGAGGAGGCGCAGGCCGGGGACAACGTGGCGCTGCTGCTGCGCGGAGTCGCCCGCGACGCCGTGCGCCGCGGGCACGTGGTCGCCGCGCCCGGCAGCGTCGTGCCCGCGCGCCGCTTCACCGCGCGGGTGTACGTGCTGTCGACGCGCGAGGGCGGGCGCTCCACTCCCCTGACCACCGGCTACCGGCCGCAGTTCTACATCCGGACCGCGGACGTGGTCGGCGACGTGGACCTCGGCGAGGTGGCCGTGGCCCGGCCCGGGGACACCGTCACCATGACGGTCGAGCTGGGGCGGGACGTGCCCCTGGAGACGGGGCTCGGTTTCGCCGTCCGCGAGGGCGGGCGGACCGTGGCGGCCGGGACCGTGACCGCGGTGGAGTAGGCGTGCCGCCGGGCACCGGCACAATGGGCGGGTGAACGAAGCCATACCCGTCAGCCGCGTCACCGACCACGGCACCGCCAAGCTCATGCCCGACGTCGACCGCGAACGGGCCTGGCTGCTCACGGTCGACGGAGCGCCGCAGTCGTACGTCGACCTGGACGAGCCGGCGCACCTGGAGTTCGAGTACACGCGCCGGCTCGGCCACGTCCTGGACACGGTCGCCGAGCCGGGGCGTGCGCTGGACGTCCTGCACCTGGGCGGCGGCGCGTTCACCCTGCCCCGGTACGTGGCCGCGACCCGGCCCGGCTCGCGGCAGCACGTCGTCGAGGCCGACGGGGGGCTCCTCGACCTGGTCGCCGAGCACCTTCCGCTGCCCCCGGACGCGGGCGTCACCGCACACGGCGCCGACGCCCGCGCCTGGCTCGCGGCCGCGCCCGCGGACTCGGCCGACGTGCTGGTCGCCGACGTCTTCGGCGGCTCACGGGTGCCCGCGCACCTGACGTCCGTCGGCTACGCGCGCGAGGCGGCCCGGGTCCTGCGCGCCGACGGTGTCTACGTGGCCAACCTGGCCGACGGGGCGCCGTTCGGCTTCCTGCGCGGCCAACTGGCCACCTTCGCCGCGTACTTCGCGGAGCTGGCGCTGATCGCCGAACCGGGCGTGCTGCGCGGGCGCCGCTTCGGCAACGCGGTGCTCGTCGCCGCGCACCGGCCGCTGGACACCGCGGCCCTGGCCCGGCGCACCGCCGCCGACGCCTTCCCCGCCAGGGTCGAGCACGGGCCCGCCCTGCGGGACTTCACCGGCGACGCCCGTCCGGTGCGCGACGAGGACGCCGTACCGTCGCCCGAGCCGCCCGCCGGGGCGTTCGGCATCGGCTGAACGGCGCCGCCCGGCCCGGTGTGCCTACGACTCGGTCGGCGGTTCCTCGGTGAGGCGCACGGTGCTGAGGATCTTCTGGACCGTCGCCTCCGGGACCTCCTCCTTGACGCCCTTGGCGCCGTACAGGTTCCAGGTGACGTAGTCGCCCGCGCTGTTCTTGAACGCGAAGGTGATCGCCTTGCCCTCGGTGTCGCACTTGCCCTTCTGGGGCGTGCCCTCCGAGTGCGCGGTGATGACGCTGCCCTTGATGCCGGACGCGGTCGTGTACGCCTTCGGCTTGCCGTACTTCACGCTCTTCTTGTCGGGCTGGGTGTAACCGCCGTAGATCCACCACGGCACCCGCGTCTCGGCCGCCTGGTCGGTGGTCTTCGCGCCGCTCTCGCCCCGGGTACCGACGGTGGCGAGGGAGGTGCTCTCCTTGCGGCCGTCCTTGTTCTCGTCGGTCGTGCACCACTCGGACTTCAGATAGGCCGGGGCGGTGACGGTGGTGCGGTCGGTCTTGCCGTCCTCTTCCCACTCGAAGCCGACGCTGGTGTCGGTGCTCTCGATCTCCCAGTCCGCCGGCACGTCGAACATGGTGCCGAAGCGCGGGTTGGCGACGACCTTCCAGCCGTCGACGGTGGCCTTCGCCCCCTCGCCCCCGCGCGGGTTCTCGGCGGAGCCGGACGCGCTCGGGTCGGCGGAGGGGGACTCGGACTTCTCCACGGTCGGACTCGCGGACGTCTTCTTGTCCTTGCCGTCGTCCGCCTGGTCGTCCTTGTCACCACCCAGCACCAGGAACCCGGTGACGCCCGCGGCCACGACCACGGCGAGGGACGCGATGATCGCGACCAGCTTCGTCCGGTTGCCGCCACCGCCGCCCCCGCCGCCGCCCGTCACCGGCTGCGGAGCGGTGGCCGGCTGCGGCGTGCTCCACTGCTGCTGCCCGTACGCGCCGGGCTGCTGCTGGTAGCCGGGCTGCTGATACGGATTCGGCTGCTGGTACCCCGGCTGCTGGTACGGATTGTTCTGCGGGTTCTGCTCGCCCCCGGGCGGCTGCTGTCCTGGCCACATGAGCAGTCACCCTAACGCCGCCCAGGACACGATTCGGTCACCGGGCCTTGTCAGGGACGTACCGAAACGGGGGACTCAGGACTCCGACGGGGCGTACTCCCTGACGGTGGCGAGGATTTCGCGGACGGTGGCGTCGGGCACCTCGTCGGCGACATCCGCCGCGCCGAAGAAGGACCACGAGAGGAAGTCGCCGTCGGCGGACTCGAAGGCGAAGGTGGTCGCCTTGCCGTTCACGTCGCACTTGTCCTTCTTCGCCACCCCGGACGACCGGGAGGTGGCCACACTGCCCTCGATGCCGGAGGCGGTGGTGAACGACGTCACCGGCCCGGTGGTGACCTTGTCCCGGTCCGGCTGGGTGAAGGCCCCGTAGACCCAGGCCGCGGAGTCGTTCCGGGCGATCTCCTCGGTGCTCCGGGCGCCGTTGTTGCCGCGGGTGCCCGCACTGGCCAGGGGTGTGTGGTCGACCGAACCGTCCCGGTCGTCGTCCGACCCGCACCACTTCTCCTTCAGCACGGCGGGGGCCTTCATGGCGACCAGGGGCTTCTCGTCGGGGTCGTCGTCCTCCGCGACGTAGGTGACCCAGTCGCGCGACTGCGGCACCCAGGACGCCGGTACGTCGAAGGCGATGCCATGGTCGGGGTTGGCCACGACGGTCCAGCCCTCGACGGTGGGCTTCGGGGCGTCGTCACCGCCGCGCGGGTCGTCGGCGGCGGACGCGGCCGGGGAGGAGGCCGCCGCGGAGGAGGCGGCGGGACCCGGCCGGGCCTCCTCGTCCTCGCCCCCGCCCAGCAGGACGGCGCCGGTCACGGCCGCGGCGACCACCACGGCCGCCGCGGCGACGACCGCGATCACCTTCGTACGGCCGTTGCCGGGCCCCCGGCCGGCCGGGCCCCCGCCCGGACCGCCGGAGGCGACCGTCGGCGCGTTCCAGGGAGCGGGCTGCGGCTGCCCCGCGTACGGCGGCTGCTGCTGGTAGCCGGGCTGCCGGTACGGGTTGGGCTGGTGGGGGTCCGGTCCGCCGGTGGATGACTGCTCTCCTGGCCACATGGGCGCCCAGCATACGGCGATCTTCCCGGGTGCCTGGCCCCGGTTGCTACTCACGGGTAACCTGCGGGCATGAGCGCAGATCAGATGTCGATCGGCGAGTTGCTCGCCGCCACGGTGCCGATGGTCAGGACCCTGAACCTCGCGTACCTGGAGACCACCCCGGAGAAGGCCGTCCTGGCCCTCCCCGACCAGGCCGAGTACCGCAACCACGTCGGCGGGCCGCACGCCGGAGCCATGTTCACGCTGGGCGAGTCGGCCAGCGGCGCGATCGTGCTGGCCGCCTTCGGCGACCAGCTCTCCCGGGCGGTGCCGCTGCCGGTCACCGCGGAGATCGCCTTCAAGAAGATCGCCCTCGGCCCGGTCACCGCCACCGCGACCCTCGGCCGCCCCGCCACGGAGGTCGTCGCCGAACTGGACGCCGGCAGCCGCCCCGAGTTCCCGGTGAGCGTCGCCATCCGGCGCGAGGACGGAGCCGTCACCGGTGAGATGACCGTCATATGGACCCTGCGCCCCAACGGCTGACCCCCGCAGACCCGGTACGCTTCCCGGTGCGCCCCGATCGGGGCGCACCGGGAAGCAGCCACGCGAAGCGGAGGATGGGGCGTTGCACGTCCAGGAATGGCTCGACACGGTGCCCGCGGCGGCCGTCTACGCCGTCGTCGCGCTGGTCATCGGTCTGGAGAGCCTGGGCATCCCGTTGCCCGGCGAGATCATCCTGGTGTCGGCGGCCCTGCTGTCGTCGCAGCACGGCGGGGTCGACCCGCTGGTCCTCGGCGCCTGTGCCAGCGCGGGCGCGGTGATCGGCGACTCCATCGGATACGCCATCGGCCGCAAGGGCGGCCGGCCCCTGCTGGCCTGGCTGGGCAGAAAATTCCCCAAGCACTTCAGCGAGGGGCACGTTGCCACCGCCGAGCGGTCCTTCCAGAAGTGGGGCATGTGGGCCGTGTTCTTCGGCCGCTTCGTCGCCCTGCTGCGGATCTTCGCGGGCCCGCTGGCCGGTGTGCTGCGGATGCCGTACTGGAAGTTCCTGATCGCCAACGTCCTCGGCGGCATCGTCTGGGCGGGCGGCACCACCGCCGTCATCTACTACGTCGGCGTCGTCGCGGAGGACTGGCTCAAGCGATTCTCCTGGCTGGGCCTGGTCCTGGCCGTCGTCATCGGCGTCGCCTCGATGCTGATCGTCAAACGCAGGGCGGGCAAGGCCCAGCCGATCACTGCGGGGGAGTGAAGCGCGCCCGAAGGGGCGCGGGGCTGTGTCGATGTGCGGCTCCGCCGCGTGAGCGCGAGCAACCACAACCGAGCCGCGGACGGCCGATTACAGATCGTCCCCCACCGCATCCCGATGCTCCCCGGCCAGCGCCGCGTACATCGTGCCGTTCAGCGTGACCCCCTGACGCTCCTCCTCCGTCAGCTCCCGCTTCACCTTCGCCGGCACCCCCGCGACCAGCGACCCCGGCGGCACCCGCATCCCCTGCGGGACCAGTGCCTGGGCCGCGACCAGTGAACCGGCGCCGATCACCGCGCCGTTGAGGACCGTGGCGCCCATGCCGATCAGGCAGTCGTCCTCGACGGTGGCGCCGTGCACCACGGCGTTGTGCCCGATGGAGACGCGCTCCCCGACGGCGACGGGGAAACCGGGGTCGGCGTGGAGCGTGCAGTTGTCCTGGACGTTGCTGTCCGCGCCGACGGAGATCCGCTCGACGTCGCCGCGCAGCACCGCGCCGTACCAGACGCTCGCCCCGGCGTGCAGCGTCACGTCCCC
This sequence comes from Streptomyces sp. BBFR25, assembly GCF_044590125.1. Lineage (NCBI taxonomy): Bacteria > Bacillati > Actinomycetota > Actinomycetes > Kitasatosporales > Streptomycetaceae > Streptomyces > Streptomyces sp. BBFR25. The sequence goes on along the minus strand of NZ_CP172447.1, from coordinate 1,586,234 downwards.
GACGACCGCGGCCGTCGGCGCCACGAAGGCCTCCGCGTCCACCTTCGGGTCCTTGCCCGCGATGCCCGTGATCAGCGCCTTCTGCGTCATCTTCGCCTCCTGCTCGGTTGTTGTACGGCACCGTACGCCACCCGGTGGGGTGAAGATCACAGCACGGCGCGGACCTGTCCGCCGCGCGCGCGGACTACCGTGAGCGGGTGCCCCACCGCAAGAACACGTTCTCGTCCTGGCGGAGCCGCCTCGCGCAGCGGGCCGTCCACGCGGGCTGGGCCTGGGTGCAGCGCACCGGTTCCGTCACCGCCGCACACCCCGGGCGGTTCCGCTTCGGCGCGCTGGGCACGGGCACCCGGCTCGCCTTCCCGCTGGGCACGGTCTTCGGCGAGCCCTGGATCCACGTCGGCGCCCACTGCATCATCGGCGAGCAGGTCACGCTGACCGCCGGGCTCATGCCCGACCTCGACCTCGGCCCCGAGCCGATCCTGCGCATCGGCGACGGCGTCGTCCTCGGCCGCGGCAGCCACGTCATCGCGGACACCACCGTCACCATCGGCAGCGACTGCTACTTCGGCCCGTACGTCTACGTCACCTCCACCAACCACTCCTACGACGACCCGCACCAGCCCATCGGCAAGCAGTGGCCGCGGATGGACCCGGTGGAGATCGGCCCCGGCTGCTGGATCGGCACCGGCGCCGTGATCCTGCCCGGCGCGCGGATCGGGCGGAACGTGGTCGTGGCCGCCGGCGCCGTGGTCCGGGGCACGGTCCCCGACCACGCCGTGGTGGCGGGCGCCCCGGCCCGCGTCGTACGGCGCTGGACACCCGCCGAGGGCTGGCAGCCGCCGCTCAGGACCCCGGCCCCGGTGCCGATCCCCGACGGGATCACGCCGGGGCAGCTGCGGGAGCTGTCGAAGCTGGACGACGAGGCGGTGGCCCGTCTCGCCGCGTTGGACGCGGACCCGGAGCGAGCGCCGGGCAGGCTCGCGGAACCGGCCGCGGAGAGCTGACGGAACGGCCCGCGGACGACGGCCGGGCGCGCTGTCATGATCCGGTCGCCTCGCAGTACAGTGCGGTGCACCTTCGGGTGCGGCGGAATGTAGTCCAGTCCGCCGCGCCACGTCGTGCACACCTGCACGTACCTGTACGACTCCCTGGACGGAACGTGGCGGACCTCGACCTGCTGACCCAGTCCCTGGCGCGCAACGTCAAGCGCTGGCGCACCGAGCGCGGCTTCACCCTGGAAGCGCTCGCGGCGCGCGCCGGGGTCAGCCGCGGCATGCTCATCCAGATCGAGCAGGCGCGCACCAACCCCAGCCTCGGCACCGTGGTGAAGATCGGCGACGCCCTCGGCGTCAGCATCACCACCCTGCTCGACTGGGAACAGGGCCCCACGGTCCGCGTCGTCCCCGCAGAGCAGGCCGTCCGGCTCTGGCACACCGACGCCGGCAGCTTCAGCAGACTCCTCGCCGGAGTGGAGGCCCCCGGCCCGCTGGAGATGTGGGAGTGGCGGCTGATGCCGGGCGAGCACAGCCCCTCCGACCCGCACCCCACCGGCACGGTCGAGCTGGTGCACGTCACGGCGGGTGAACTCGCCCTCACCGTGGACGGCGTGACCCACCGCGTGCCGACGGGCGCGAGCGCCTCCTTCGAGTCCGACACCCCGCACACCTACGGCAACGAGGGCGACGCGCCGATGGAGATGATCATGGCGGTCTCGGTGCCGCCCGTGCGCTGAGACGGCCGTTCTCCAAGGGCCCGGCAGTTGTTAGCGTGCCGCCATGCACGCACCCATCGGGAACTTCGACAGCGCCACGCCCGCCCCGGAACGCCTCGACGAGCTGACCCGCCCGGTCGCCGACGCCGTACGCCACTGGAGCGGCACCGTACCGGCCGACCAGATCCTCTACGTCGACACCGAACCGGAGTGGGCCGACACCGCCACCTTCGTCGAGCACTACGGCCGTGACCTGCTCGAACAGTCCGCCAACTGCGTGGTGGTCACCGGCAAGCGGGGCGGCGGCACCACGCTGGCCGCCTGCGTGGTGCTCTCCACCACCCGGGTCGACGTCAACGGCGTCGTACGCCGCCACCTCGGAGCGCGCAAGGCCTCCTTCGCACCGATGGACACGGCCACCGGGGAGACCGGCATGGAGTACGGCGGCATCACCCCGGTCGGCCTGCCCGGCGACTGGCCCGTGCTGGTGGACTCCGCCGTCGTCGACCTGCCCTACGTCCTCGTCGGCAGCGGACGCCGGCGCGGCAAACTGCTCGTGCCGGGCAAGGCCTTCGCGGAGCTGCCGGGCGCCGAGGTCCTGGAGGGGCTCGGCGTCGCCTGACCCGTCACGCGGAGTCGTGGGCGCGGACGCCGAGGTACCGCTCGGCGAAGTCCGTCGCCGCGACCGGCGAGTCGAACAGGCGACGCAACCGGGCCCGCGCGGCACCCGCGCGGGACGGATCTCCCGACGCCGTGCCGTGGTACATCTCGGCGAGCCACTGGGAGAACTCCTGGTAGTCCCACACCCGGGCCAGGCACGTGTCCGAGTAGCCGGACAGTCCGGAGTCGTCGCCCCGCGTCAGGGACGCCACCAGGCCGTCGCCGAGCAGGAAGGCGTCGTACAGGGCGAGGTTCAGCCCCTTGGCGGCGATGGGCGCGGTCAGGTGCGCCGCGTCCCCGGCCAGGAAGAGCCGCCCGAAGGCCATCGGCTCGATCACGTAACCGTGCATGTCCAGCACGCGCTTCTCGATCAGCCGCCCCTCTGTGAGCGGCGGTGCGCCGGCCGCGCCCAGCCGTTCCCGCAGCTCCGCCCAGACCCGCTCGTGCGGCCAGTCCGCCGGGTCCTCGCCCGGCCGGCACTGCAGGTAGTAGCGGGTCACCTCGGGGCTGCGTGCCATGTGCCCGGCGAAACCCCGCGGATGCATGCCGAACACCACGCAGTCCGAGGACGGGGGCGCCTCGGCCAGCAGCGCCAGCCAGCCGACGCCGTAGTCGTGGCGAGCCAGGCGGGCCCGCTCCGGAGGCAGCGACGCGCGCGTCACCCCGCGCGCACCGTCGCAGCCCGCGACGAAGTCCGCCGCCACCACGCGGCGTTCGCCGGACTCCGGGCACAGGTACGACACCGACGGCCGCCCGGACCCGAGACCGTGCAGGCGTACGTCCCGGACGCCGAACCGGATCTCTCCGCCCCGCACGTCCGCGTACTCCCGGAGCAGGTCCGTCACCAGGAACTGCTGTGGATAGATGAAGTGATGACGGCCCGTCAGTTGGGTGTACGCGAAGCGGTAGCGCTCCCCGGCGAAACGGAACTCGCACGCGGTGTGGGTCTGCGCCCGCTCCAGCAGGGTCCGCGCCAGCCCGCGCCGTTCCAGCCCGCGCACGGCCCACTCCTCGATGACCCCGGCCCGCGGCCGCCGTTCGACGAACGCACGGGTCTCCGTCTCCAGCACCAGACAGTCGACACCCGCCGCGCGCAGGATGTTGCCGACGGTCAGCCCGGCGGGACCGGCGCCCACGACCACGACGGAAAAGCGGTGCGGGGTGCCGGAGTCGGCGTGGGGGGAGGGGGCGGCCACGCGGTCATTATGCGGGCGGCGCGCGGGCCGCGGGAACGGTCGCGACGGCCCTCGCTGCGGGAAAACACCTGGCGGGTTCCGAGCGGGCGCGGCTATGCTCCGCGCGATGACTACTCCTCCTGTCGGCAGATTGGGGGACCCGTCCGCGCAAGGTGAGTGCTGATGGCCACTCACTTCGTGAACGGGGACTCCGACTCCCGCCTTTCCTTCTGGCAGCGCGTGCGCGAGTTCGCCGTGCCGCCCTCCATGATCGAGACCGCGACCGTCCGCCGCCGTGCCGGGGACTGGGCGGGCGCGTGCGCCGCCGCGGCCGTCGACGTCGACCTCGACCTGCGTTCGCCGGCGCGCACCCACGGCCACGCTCTCGCCTCCCGGCTCCGCGCCGACCTGCGGCACCTGGCTCCCGACCTGCTGCGCTGGCACCTGCCGAGGATCGCCCCGGACGGGCTGCTGCGCCCGGGCCTCACCCTCACCCTGGCCCGGTACGACACCGAGGGCCGCGACGGCCTACGCCCGCTGCACCTCGTCGTGCGCACCCCGCCCGCCTGGGCGGACGGCGGCCAGCGCATCAGCCTGGCGCTGTGGGACGGTTCGGGCGCGTACGCCGGTACCGCGCGGCATCCGCACCCCCGGCCCAGCCGGCGCTTCCGGCTCGACCTGCACCGTCACCTGTGGGACGCGCGCAGAACCGGTGAGCTGCGCGTCCGCGCGGGCGCCGACCTGCCGGCGTCCGGCGAGGCCCCGCCCGGCCTCTTGAGCGCGGGGGTGACGGTGCCGCCAGGGCGGCGCTGGGCCCTCGACCGGTGGGAGGCCGAGGCACGGCTCCTGCTCCGGGACGAGGCCCGGGCGAGAGCGGGTGCGGGGACGCGGGACGGCACCGGCGGTGACGAGCGCACCGGGCCCGCGGCGGTCGTCGTGCGGGTCGGAGCCGGACAGTGGTGGTCGCTGGAGACGTCCGGGGACCGCACGCCGTCGTCCGCCGCCCGGATCGTGGCGGCGCCCGCGGGTGGCGCCACGTCCGCGCTGCCGGTGCTCCCCGACGCCGCCACCTGGGTACTGCCCGACCTGGAACTTCTCCGCGCCGGAGCGATCGAGGCCGACCGGCTGCACCCGCTGGTCGCCCCCGCACTGGTGCCCGGCCATGCGCCGACCGCCCCGCTCCGGACACCGGACCCGGTGGCGGGCCCGCGGTTCGTGGACTGCCGGGGAGCCAGGCACCGCGTCGGCCTGGTCGACGGAGCGCTGGCGGCCCTGGACCACGATCCGGCCGAGGTGCGCCGGGAGGAACTGCTCGCCGCGCTGAGCGGCACGCCGCTGCCCTGCTTCCAGGTCATCGACGAGGCGCACCGGCGTCCGGAGTGCCTCCCCGACATCCGTGAACGCCTCAACCACGGGGACACCGCCGGTGCCCTCGCCGTCGTGGAGAGCCTGCTGGGCCCCGCCGCGCGTCTGCGGGACGGCGCCCTGCGGGACGACCTGGAGGCCGCCGCGCTGCGACGGATCGCCCACGGCATGTACCGCGCGGGCCTCGACGAGCCCCCTCCTGGACGCGTCTGCCCCGACCGGCACCGGCCCCGCGCGGGCCGCTCCCGCCCGCGCCACGCCACCTTCGACTGATCCCACCCCCGGGACGGCCGACGTCCCTTCCGCGCCCAACCTCCCTGCGCCGAGCCTTCCCGCGCCGGAACCCCACTACCGACCACCGATTGATTCCCAGGTGATGACACATGACGACACACGCGCCCGCCGTGCCCTCCCAGCTCGACGTCGCCGGTGAACTGCTGACGCTCCTGCGCGACACCACCACCGAACCGCGGCCCGACATCCAACTGGAGGCCCTCACCCTCGCCGTGGCCGCCGATCTCCCCGTCCTGTTGTGGGGCGAGCCCGGGATCGGCAAGACCGCGGCCCTCACCCAGCTCGCCGGCGCCCTCGACCTCCCGCTGACCACCGTGATCGCGAGCGTGCACGAGCCGTCCGACTTCTCCGGGCTCCCCGTCGTCGGCGACGACCCCGCGGAACAGGGCGTGCCGATGGCCCCGCCGGACTGGGCCGTGCGCCTGGTGCGGGCCGGCCGGGGGCTGCTGTTCCTCGACGAGTTGTCCACCGCGCCGCCCGCCGTGCAGGCGGCGCTGCTCCGGCTCGTCCTCGAACGGCGGATCGGCGCGCTGCGGCTGCCGCCCGGGGTCCGGATCGTGGCCGCCGCCAACCCGCGGTCCTCGGCGGCCGACGGCTGGGAGCTGAGCCCGCCCCTGGCCAACCGGTTCGTCCATCTCCAGTGGACCCACGACCAGGACGTCGTCGTACGGGGCCTCGGCGGTACCTGGCCGCGGGCGACCCTGCCGAGCCTCGACCCGGCCGGGCTGGCCCAGGCCGTGAGCCACGCGCGGCGGGCCGTGTGCGAGTTCCTCACCGCCCGCCCCGGGCTCGTGCACCGGCTGCCCGGCGGCGAGACGCGCCGGGGCGGCGCCTGGCCGTCACCCCGGAGCTGGGAGATGACCCTGTGCCTGATCGCCTTCGCGACCGCGGCCGGCTCGCCCAAGGAAGTGCTCTCCCTGCTGGTGCGCGGGACCGTGGGGGACGGCCCCGGTCTCGAACTGATGGCGAGCCTGGACCGGATGGACCTGCCGGACCCCGAGACACTGCTCGCCGACCCGGCGGGCGCCGTGCTGCCCGACCGGGGGGACCTGCGCCAGGCCGTACTGGACGGGGTGGTGGCCGTGGTGCGCAAGCGGCCGGAGAAGGCCCGGTGGGACGCGGCGTGGGCGCTGCTGGCCCGGGCGATGGAGACCGGCGCGCCGGACGTCGTGGTCGTCCCGGCGACGACCCTCGCCACGCTGCGGCAGCAGGACTGGGAGGTGCCGGCCTCGATCGACCGGCTCGCCGCGGCCATGTCCCTCTCCCGTCGCGCGGACCGCGCGGCCGACCGCGCGGCCGACCGCGCGGCGGCACGGCTCGCGGGCACCGCGAAGGCGGGCCGATGAACGCGATGAGTGCGACGAAGCCGATGGAGCCGATGACCCCGGGGCGTCCGGACCGGGTGCGGATGGACCTCGACAAGCTCTACGCCGCCCGGCTGCACGCCGCGCGGGCCCGGCCCTACCTGGCCACGGCGCTGTTCGCCCTGCACGTCGTCCCGTCGCGCAGGGTGCCGACGATGGCCGTCGACCGGTACTGGCGGTGCTACGCCTCGCCGGTCTTCGTGGACCGCACGCCGGTGGAGGAACTGGCCGGGGTCTGGGTGCACGAGGTCTCGCACCTGCTGCGCGACCACCACGGGCGCAGCGACCGGGTGGCACGCGAGCGCGGGCTGACCGGCCCGGCGGAACGGCTGCGGATGAACATCGCCGCGGACTGCGAGATCAACGACGACGTGTTCGGCGACGGACTGGTCCGCCCCGAGGGCGCGGTCGACCCGGAGTTCCTGCACCTGCCCGCGGGGCAGCTCATGGAGGACTACCTGCGCCGGTTCCGGCTCGGGCGGCTCACCGAGAGCCTGGCCTGGCTGGACTGCGGCAGCGGTGCCGACGGCCTCGAACGGGAGTGGGACCTCGGTCCGGACGGCGCGGACGGACTCAGCGAGCAGGAACGGGACGCGGTGCGCTTCCGGGTGGCACGGGGCATCACCGCCCGCCCGGGCAGCGCGCCGAAGGGCTGGCGGCGGTGGGCGGAGCAGGTGTTCCATCCGCCGCAGCCCTGGCGCGAGTTGCTGGGGGCGGCGGTCCGCTCGGCGACCTCCTCGGGCGGCGCGGGCGAGGACTACACGTACGGCCGGCCGTCGCGCCGCTCGGCCGGGACACCCGGTGTGGTGCTGCCCAGCCTGCGGCGCAGACCACCCCGGGTCGCCGTGGTCGTCGACACCTCGGGATCGGTCAGCGACGCCGAGCTGGGCAGCGCCCTCCTGGAGGTCGCCGCGATCGTCCGTGCCGTCGGCGGCCGTCGCGACCTGGTCAGCGTGGTGCCGTGCGACGCGGCGGCCCGCCTCGCGCACTCCCTGTGCCAAACCGAGGGGATCCCGCTCGTGGGCGGCGGCGGCACGGATCTGCGCACCGGCTTCGCGAAGGCGCTCGGGGCGCGTCCCGCGCCGGACGCCGTCGTGGTGCTGACCGACGGACAGACACCCTGGCCGGACACGCGGCCCGCCTGCCGGACGGTGGTGGGCCTGTTCCCCCGGGAGCGGACGGGCGGCTCCTGGGACGAGGACGACCCCGAGTACGTCCCCGGCACACCGCCCGACTGGGCCCGCGTGGTGGTCATCGAGTCCGGTCCCGGCGCGGGCGGGTGAGCCCCGGCGCGATCAGCCCAGCCGCGGGATCTCGATCGCCGGGCAGCGGTCCATCACCATCTCCAGGCCCGCGGCCCGGGTCCGTGCGTACGCCGCCTCGTCGACCACACCGAGCTGGAACCAGACCGCCCGGGCGCCCCTGGCGACCGCCTCGTCGGCGACCGGTCCGGCCAGCTCGCTGTTGACGAAGACGTCGACGACGTCCACGTCGAACGGGAGGTCCGCGAGCGAGGCGTACCCCTGCTCGCCGTGCACCGTCTCCGCCTTGGGATGCACGGGCACGACGCGCTTGCCGAAGCGCTGCAACACCTCCGCGACGCCGTACGCCGCGCGCTGCCGGTTGTTCGACAGGCCCACCACGGCCCAGGTGTCGCCCAGCTCGGTGAGGATCTTGCGGACGGTTGCCTCGTCGCCGTACACCGGCGGCCTCCTCGTGCTCCCGGGCGACCCGCGGATCGAGCCACCCGGTCCGGACAACGGACGGCGACGTTCCGGGATTCCCGTGCGCCGGGCGGGACCCGGCGAGCGCGCCCCGGTGCGCCGCCGCGCCGTCCCGCCTAGGCTCGCCTCGTGCTGCGCATCATCGACGCCCGTACCGGAGAACCCGCCCCCGCCGCCCCCGCCCGCCGGGCCCCGACCCGGGTCGAGGCGCACGTGCCGGAGCGCGACGCCACCGCCCTGCGCGTCCTGCTGGTCGCGGACCTCCTGGCGCGGGCCCTGGAACTCGACGGGACGCCCGTGTGGGCGGTGCTGACCGGCGCGGCGGCGCGGGACCGGCTGCGCGAGGACGCCGCCGCCCTCGGCATCCGGCCCTTCGAGGACGGCGCCGCCGCCGGACACGGACCGGGCACCGGGCAGGGTGTGCGGGTCGTGAGCGAAGCCGTGGCTGAAGGGGCGGGCGAGAGCGCGGACGCCCCCACGGTCGCCGTCGCCCCCGCGCACCCGGCCGGAGTCGACCTCGCCGACCCCGACGCCGTCCGCCTCGCCCTGCTGGTACGGCACCACCACGCGCGCGTGGAACTCGACGCGGCGGCGCTGGACGAGGCCCGGGACACCCTCGCCCGCCTGCGCCGCGCGGTCGCCGCCTGGGCCCGGCACCCCTCGCGTCCGGTACCGGGCGAGGTGCGCGACCGGCTGCGGGCCGCCTGGGAGGACGACCTGGACGCGCCGGGAGTGCTGCGTGTCCTGCGCCAGGTGGAGACCGACCCGGACCTTCCGGACGGAGCCCGGTTCGAGGTCTGCGCCTACGCCGACCGGTTCCTCGGCCTCCACCTCACCCGGGACGTCGGCGCCGAGTAGCGCGGCGGGGCGAGCGCATAGGCTGGCCGGATGCAGGATGAGTACCGCACGGTCGCCCGCGCGGGTGTGCACGAAACCGAGATCAACCGCTCGCGCTTCCTGTGCGCCCTCGCCCCGGCCGCCACCGAACAGGACGCCCAGGCGTTCATCGCGGGCGTGCGCAAGGAGCACGCGGACGCCACCCACAACTGCTGGGCGTACGTGATCGGCGCCGACGCCGCCGTCCAGAAGGCGAGCGACGACGGCGAGCCGGGCGGCACCGCGGGGGTCCCGATGCTCCAGATGCTGCTGCGCCGCGACATGCGGTACGTCGTCGCCGTCGTCACCCGCTACTACGGCGGCGTCAAGCTCGGCGCGGGAGGTCTCATCCGCGCCTACGGCGGCGCGGTCGGCGAAGCCCTGGACGACCTCGGCACCCTCACCCGGCGCCGGTTCCGCCTGGCCACGGTGACCGTCGACCACCAGCGCGCCGGGAAGCTCCAGAACGACCTGCGCACCGCCGGCCGGGCCGTGCGCGACGTGCGGTACGCCGAGGCCGTCACCATCGAGGTCGGCCTGCCGGAGGCCGACGTGGACACCTTCCGCTCCTGGCTCGCCGACGCCACCGCGGGCTCGGCCGGGTTCGAACTGGGCGGAGAGGCCTACGACGACGCGTGACAAGACGGACAACCGGGTCGTACCGGGGCTTAGTGGAATGCGAGTGAGGGGCGAAACGGGAGTTACCACCCGGGCTGTCGGACCCTCCCGTTAGTCTCGGGGATCATGCGACTGCTGCACACTTCCGACTGGCACCTCGGCCGGGCGTTCCACCGGGTGAACATGCTCGGCGCCCAGGCCGGGTTCATCGGCCACCTCGTCGAGACCGTGCGCGAGCACGCCGTCGACGCCGTGGTCGTGTCGGGAGACGTGTACGACCGCGCGGTGCCCCCGCTCGCCGCCGTCGAGCTGTTCGACGACGCGCTGCACCGCCTCGCCGACCTCGGCGTGCCCACCGTGATGATCTCCGGCAACCACGACTCGGCCCGCCGTCTCGGGGTCGGCGCCGGGCTCATCGACCGGGCCGGCATCCACCTGCGCACCGACCCGGCGGGCTGCGGCACCCCCGTGGTGCTGACCGACGCCCACGGGGACGTGGCCTTCTACGGGCTGCCGTATCTCGAACCGGCGCTGGTGAAGACCGAGTTCGGCGTGGAGAGGGCGGGGCACGAGGCCGTGCTCGCGGCCGCCATGGACCGGGTCCGCGCCGACCTCGCCACGCGCGCGCCGGGCACCCGTTCCGTCGTCCTCGCGCACGCCTTCGTCACCGGCGGCGAGCAGAGCGACAGCGAGCGGGACATCACCGTCGGCGGGGTCGCCGCCGTGCCCTCCGGCGTCTTCGACGGCGTCGACTACGTGGCGCTGGGCCACCTGCACGGCTGCCAGACCCTCACCGACCGGGTCCGCTACTCCGGCTCCCCGCTGCCGTACTCCTTCTCGGAGCACCGGCACCGCAAGAGCATGTGGCTCGTCGATCTGGACGCCGACGGGTCGGTCGCCGCCGAGCGCGTCGACTGCCCGGTGCCGCGCGCGCTGGCCCGGCTGCGCGGCAGGCTGGAGGACCTGCTCGCCGACCCGGAGCTGACCGGGCACGAGGACGCGTGGGTCGAGGCGACCCTCACCGACCCGGTCCGCCCGGGCGAGCCCATGGCCCGCCTCACGGAGCGGTTCCCGCACACGCTGAGCCTCGTCTTCGACCCCGAGCGCGCCCCCGACGAGCCCGGCGTGTCCTACGCCCGGCGCCTCGCCGACCGCAGCGACCAGCAGATCGCGGAGGACTTCGTGACCCATGTGCGCGGCGCCGGGCCCGACGACCACGAACAGGGCGTGCTGCGGGACGCCTTCGACGCCGTGCGCGCGGACGACACCGTGCGGGAGGTGGCCCGGTGAGGCTCCACCGGCTGGACATCACCGCCTTCGGGCCCTTCGGCGCCTCGCAGAGCGTCGACTTCGACGACCTGTCGGCCGCCGGGCTGTTCCTGCTGCACGGCCCCACCGGCGCCGGCAAGACCTCCGTCCTGGACGCCGTCTGCTACGCCCTGTACGGCTCGGTGCCGGGCGCCCGGCAGGGCGGCGGCCAGGGCATGTCGCTGCGCAGCGACCACGCGGCCGTCGGCACCCGCACCGAGGTGCGACTCGAACTGACCGTCGCGGGGCGCCGGTTGGAGATCACCCGGCAGCCGCCCTGGGAGCGCCCCAAGAAGATCGGCGTCGGCACCACCGTCGACAAGGCGCAGACCTGGCTGCGCGAGTACGACGCGGCGACCCGCGCCTGGAAGGACCTCAGCCGCTCCCACCAGGAGATCGGCGAGGAGGTCACCCAGCTGCTCGGGATGAGCCGTGAGCAGTTCTGCCAGGTCGTGCTGCTGCCCCAGGGCGACTTCGCCCGCTTCCTGCGCGCCGACGCCGAAGCGCGCGGCAAGCTCCTCGGCCGCCTCTTCGACACCCGGCGGTTCGCCGAGGTCGAAAAGCGCCTCGCCGAACGGCGCCGCGCCACCGAGGCCCAGGTCCGTGAGGGCGACGCCACCCTGCTGGCCGACGCGCACCGGATGCAGCAGGCCGCCGGTGACGCCATGGAGCTGCCGGAACTGGCACCGGGCGATCCGGGACTGGCCGAGGCGGTCCTCGGCGCCGCCGCCGTCGCCCGCGGCACCGCCCGCGAGCTGCTCACGATCGCCGACTGCCGGCTCGCCGCCGCCGAGTCCGCCCGGGCCGCCGCCGGACACCACCTGACCGACACCCGCGAACTCGACCGGCTGCAACGCCGGTTCGCCGAGGCACGGGAGCGGGCCGAGCGGCTGGCGGAGCGGGCCGACGCCCACCGGGCCGCGCAGGAGCGCATGGAGCGGGCCCGCAAGGCCGAGGCGGTGGCCCCCGCCCTGGAGCTGCGGGACGCCGCCGACGAGGAGCACCGGCGGGCGGTGGACGCGGAGGCGCACGCCCGTGCCCTGCTGCCGCGGGCCCTCGCCGACGCGGGCGCCACCGGGCTCGCCGCCGCCGCCCGCCGGGCCGCCGAGGAACTGGGCGGCCTCGAGTCGGCCAGGCGCGCCGAACGACGCCTCGCCGAACTGGTCGACGAGCGGGCCGGCCTCGACCGCCAGGAACGCGCCGACGACGAGGTCCGGCAGGAGGCGGAGACCTGGCTCGCCGACTGGGAGTCCACCCGCACCGGACTCCAGGGCCGCGTCGACTCCGCGCAGGAGGCCGCCACCCGCGCCGAACAGCTCGCCGTGCAGCGCGACCCGGCCCGGTGCCGACTGGAAGCCGCCCGGCAGCGGGACCGGCTCACCGACGACACCGAAGAGGCGCGGCGGCTCGCGCTCGCCTCGGCGGAAGACGCCGTCGAGGCCCGCGCCCACTGGCTCGACCTCAAGGAACAGCGGCTGCACGGCATCGCCGCCGAACTCGCCGCGCACCTCACCGACGGCACACCGTGCGCGGTGTGCGGCGCCACCGAGCACCCCGCCCCCGCCCGCAAGAGCGCCGGACACGTCGACCGCGACGCGGAGGAGCGCGCCCTCGCCGCCTACCAGGCCGCCGACGAGCGGCGCGCGCGGGCCGAGCGGCACCTGGGCGCCGTACGGGAGGCGCTCGCCGCCGCCACGGCGGAAGCCGGGGACGCGCCCACCGCCCGGCTGGCCGAGGAGGCCGAGGAACTGGAGGCGGCGTACGCGCGGGCGCGGGCGGCCGCCTCCGGCCTGCACCCCGCGCAGGAGGAGCTGCGACGGGCCGAGGGCGAACGCGAACAGCGGGTCGCCGCCCAGCAGGAGGCCGCCGTCCGGTCCGCCTCCCGGGTCGCGGGCCGGGACCGGCTGGAGCGCGAACAGGAGGCGCTGGAAGAGGAGTTGGCGCGGGCCCGGGGGAGCGCCGAGAGCGTGAGCGCGCGGGCCGCGCAGCTGGAACGACAGGCGGCGCTGCTCACCCGGGCCGCCGACACCGCCCGCGTCGCCGAGGACACCGCCCAGCGGCTCAAGGACGCCGACGCACGGCTCGCCGACGCCGCCTTCCGGGCCGGTTTCGACACCCCGGCGGACGCGGCCGCCGCCCTGCTCGACGACGCGGCCCACCGCGAGCTGCAACGGCGGCTCGACGCCTGGCAGTCGGAGGACTCCGCCGTCCGCGCGGTCCTCGCCGAGGCCGACACCACCGACGCGGCCCGGCGACCGCCCGCCGACCTCGCCGCGGCGGAGCGGGCGGCGGCCGACGCGGACCGGCGCCTGCGTGAGGCGTCCTCGGCCCGCGACGCAGCCGCCCGGTGCTGCGCCGAGCTGGACCGGCTGTCCGCGCACGCCACCGCCTCCGTGCGCCGGCTCGCCCCGCTGCGCGAGGAGCACACCCGGGTCGCCCGCCTCGCCTCCCTCGCCGCGGGCACCTCGGCGGACAACGAACGCCGGATGCGCCTGGAGTCCTACGTCCTGGCCGCCCGCCTCGAACAGGTCGCCGCCGCGGCCACCGCCCGCCTGCTGCGCATGTCCTCCGGCCGGTACACCCTCGTCCACTCCGACGACCGCACCGGCCGCGGCCGCAGCGGCCTCGGACTGCACGTCGTCGACGCCTGGACCGGCCGCGAGCGCGACACGGCCACACTGTCCGGCGGTGAGACGTTCTTCGCGTCGCTCGCCCTCGCGCTCGGCCTCGCCGACGTCGTCACCGACGAGGCGGGCGGCGTCCGACTGGACACCCTCTTCATCGACGAGGGCTTCGGCAGCCTCGACGACCAGACCCTCGACGAGGTCCTCGACGTCCTGGACGCGCTGCGCGAGCGGGACCGCAGCGTCGGCATCGTCAGCCACGTCGCCGACCTGCGCCGCCGCATCCACGCCCAACTGGAGGTCGTGAAGGGGCGGTCGGGGTCGGTGCTGCGTCAGCGGGGCGCAGGCTGAGCGCGCGGCGGGGTCTTCTCGCGCGGACCTCAGCGGCCCAGCGGGCGGCGGGGGAGCGGTGAGGAGTAGACGACGCTGGTGGTCACCGAGCCCAGGGCGCTGATCCGGCCGGACACCTCCTCCAGGTGCCGCATCGAACGGGCCGCGACCTTGATGACGAAGCAGTCGTCGCCCGTGACGTGGTGCGCCTCCAGGATCTCCGGCGTGACCGCGACCAGGTCGTGGAACGGCTTGTAGTTGGCGACCGGGTAGCGCAACCGCACGAACGCCAGGATCGGCAGGCCCAGCCGCTCGGGGTCGACGACCGCCGCGTACCCCTGGATGATCCCGGCCTCCTCCAGGCGCCGCACGCGCTCCGTCACCGCGCTCGCGGACATCGAGACGGCACGGGCCAGCTCGGCGAAGCTGGCCCGCCCGTCCCGCTGTAGGGCATCGAGAATGCGCCAGTCGGTGCCGTCCGGGGAATACTCGGTCATCGGAGATGGATAGCAGGGATTCCCCGGTGGAACAAGTTGACGGCCGGGAAATCGCTCTTCAGGCGCGGTGGCGTGAGCCATAGATTTCTGGCTGGAAGATCCACCGAGGAGAGGCCGGACCATGAGCGTCACCACCCCCGCCGCCGGGCACGTCAACCCCGTCCTGCGCACCGCCCCCGCACCGCCCGCCGAAGCCGCCGCGTACTTCCGGGCGAGCCTCGCCTTCCACACCGACGTCTCCGACGTCGCCGACGCACTCGCGGCCGACGGCGACCCGGGATTCGTGCTCGTCGACTGCCGCTCCACCGAGTCCTGGGACCAGGGCCACGTCCCCGGCGCCGTCCACCTCCCCACCGCGCACGTTCCCGAACGGGCCGGGCAACTCCTCGACCCCGCCGTGCCGGTGGTGACCTACTGCTGGAGCCCCGGCTGCAACGGGGCGACGCGCGCGGCCCTCGCCCTCGCCGAACTCGGCTACCGGGTCAAGGAGATGCTCGGCGGCTTCGAGTACTGGGTGCGCGAGGGCTTCGCGTTCGAGACCCGGCAGGGCGCCGAGCGCCGCGCCGCCGACCCGCTGACCGTTCCGGTGGACGCGGCCGACTGCGGCTGCTGAGCTGCGTGTAGGTTCTGCCGCATGGTGCGATACGCGGAGCCGGGCGCGGTGGAGTGGGTCGAGTCGGGCGGAGGGCCGCTGATCGCGGTACCGGAGACGGTCCTGCCGTTCTGGACCGGCGCCGACGGCGAGGAGACGGACTCCGACTACGACCGGGCCTGCGAGGTCGACGGCCACCTCGGACTGCTCCCGGTCGGCGACTCCACCGCCCTGGTGCTCGGCGACGAACCCGCCTCCACCGCCTACCTCCCCGACCACGGCGCCTTCGTCCGCTGGTGCGCCGCGGACTCCGAGGACGAGGTGCTGGCCGGGGTCCCCGCCGCCCTCGACACCGCCGAGTGGCAGCCCGAGGTGTCCTGGCACGTGCCGGGCCCCGTGTTCCTGTTCGACGCCGCCTGGCCCGGTGCCGCGTCGGACCGCGCCGACCGGGTGCGCGTCGCGCTGGACCCCGGCCGGTACGCGGTGCGCGCGGCCGAGGTGCGCCCCGGGCCGGAGACCTGGCTGAGCCTCGTACAGCTGCGGCGGCTCGCCGACCGGTAGGCGCGGCGATATTGACGTGCGGGGCGGTCGCGGCCCGCCCATCATGGGTGCCCATGCCACGACTTCCGCACCCCGCCCCCGAAGACCTGCGCCGCGACCCGCTGCCGCTGCGCGGCCGCACCGCCCTCGTCACCGGTGCCAGCCGGCGCGGCGGCATCGGCCACGCCGTGGCCCGGCGGCTCGCCGCGTACGGAGCGAGCCTCTACCTGCACCACCACGTCCCGCACGACGCCGCCATGCCCTGGGGCGCCGACCGCGTGGACGACGTGGTCGACTCCGTACGCGCGGCGCTCGGCGACCCGGACGCCGCAGTGCACGCGGGCCCCGGCGACCTCACCCGCCCCGACGCCCCCGGCGAACTCGTCGCCACCGCCGCCGAAGCGCTCGGCGGACGACTGGACATCCTCGTCGCCAACCACGCGCTGAGCGGGTCCGACGGCACCCTCGACACCATCGACGCCGCCATGCTCGACGCGCACTGGCAGGTCGACACCCGTTCGGTGCTGCTGCTGGTCCAGGCCTACGCCCGCCGCCGCGCCGCCCTGCCGCCGCGCACACCCGGCGGACGCGTCGTGCTGATGACCTCCGGCCAGGACATCGCGGGCGGCATGCCCGGCGAGATCGCCTACGCGCTCCAGAAGGGCGCGCTCGCCTCCGTCACGCGCTCCCTGGCGACGACCCTCGCCGAGCACGCCGTCACCGTGAACGCGGTCAACCCCGGCCCCGTGGACACCGACTACCTGACCGGCGCGGACTACGACGCCATCGCCGCGCTCTTCCCCGCCGGGCGGTGGGGCATGCCCGACGACCCGGCCCGCCTCATCGCGTGGCTCGCCACGGACGAGGCGGAATGGATCACCGGTCAGGTCGTCGACTCGGAGGGAGGCTTCAGGCGCTGAAGTGGACGGCCCGCTCGGGGCGTCACAGCCGCGACAGCTCGTCCACCAGGTCGTCCAGGCCCAGCGAGCCCTGGGAGAGGGCCGCCATGTGCCAGGCCTTCGGGTCGAACGCCTCGCCGTGCCGCTCGCGGGCCTTCTCCCGGCCCAGCAGCCACGCCCGCTCACCGAGCTTGTAGCCGATCGCCTGGCCCGGGATCGTCAGGTACCGGGTCAGCTCGCTCTCCACGAAGTCCGCCGGGCGGCTGCTGTGCGCGCCGAAGAACTCCTGCGCCAGCTTCGGCGTCCAGCGCTCACCCGGGTGGAACGGCGAGTCCGCCGGGATCTCCAGCTCCAGGTGCATGCCGATGTCCACGATGACGCGGGCGGCCCGCATCATCTGCGCGTCCAGGTAACCGAGGCGCTGCTCCGCGTCCGTGAGGTAGCCCAGCTCGTCCATCAGCCGCTCCGCGTACAGCGCCCAGCCCTCGGCGTTGGCGCTGACCATGCCCACCGAAGCCTGGTAGCGGGAGAGGTCCTGCGCCACGTGCGTCCACTGGGCGAGCTGGAGGTGGTGGCCCGGGACACCCTCGTGGTACCAGGTCGAGACCAGGTCGTACACGGGGAACCGGGTCTGCCCCATCGTCGGCAGCCAGGTGCGGCCGGGACGCGAGAAGTCCTCCGACGGCGAGGTGTAGTAGGGCGCCGCCGCGCTGCCGGGCGGCGCGATGCGCGACTCCACCCTGCGCACCCGCTCGGCGAGTTCGAAGTGCGTGCCGTCCAACTGCTCGATCGCCTGGTCCATCAGGCCCTGCAGCCAGTCACGGACCTCGTCGACGCCCTCGATGTGCTTGCCGTGCTCGTCCAGGTGCGCCAGCGCCACCCACGGCGTCTCGGCGCCCGGCAGGATCTTCTCGGCCTCCGCCTTCATCTCGGCCAGCAGACGGTGGTACTCGGACCAGCCGTACGCGTACGCCTCGTCCAGATCCAGGTCCGTGCCGTTGTAGTAGCGCGACCAGCGGGCGTAGCGCTCCCGGCCCACCGTGTTCGGGGCGCCCTCGATGGCCGGGGCGTACACGTCGCGCATCCAGTCCCGCAGTTCCGCCACGGCGGCGGTCGCACCCCGGGCGGCCTCGTCCAGCTCCGCGCGCAGCGCCTCGGGACCGTCGGCGGCGAAGTCCTCGAACCAGCCACGTCCCTCGCCCGTGTCCGCCCACTCGCCGAGCTGCTCGACGAAGGTGGCGGTCGGCCGGGGCGCCGCGTACAGCTCGCGCTCCAGGCCGAGGGCCAGGGACTCGCGGTAGCCCGCGAACGCCGCCGGAACAGCCCGCAGCCGCTCGGCGATCCTGGCCCAGTCCTCGTCGGTCCCGGTCGGGGTGAGGGTGAAGACCTCGCGCACCGAGTGGGCGGCGGTGCCCATGTTGCCGACCGAGCGCAGGCCCTCGTCTGCCTCGTGCACCGCGAGTTCGGCGGTGAGGCGCTCGCGCAGCAGCCGCGCGCAGCGCCGCTCCACGTCGCTGTCCCCGCCCGGCCTGCGCTCCGCCTCGGCCAGCCGGGCCAGGGTGGTGCGGGCCAGCTCCGCGAGGGCCTCCTGCCCGGCGGGTGAGAAGTCGGGCAGACGGCTGGAACTCTCCGCGACACCGAGGTAGGTACCGGTGACGGGGTCGAGGGCGATGAGCTCGTCGACGTAGGCGTCGGCGACCTCGCGGGGCAGCGGGCTCTTGGTCTCTGACATGCGGACATCCTCATACGGATACCGGTGCCGCGTCAGCCCGGTGGACCGGGCCCGACCGCGCGGGCGGCCGGATTTCGCTCAGGGCGTGGCCGGGGGAGCGGGTGCGGCCGTGGCCGGGGGAGCGGGTGCGGCCGTGGCCGGGGGCAGCAGGGGGCCGCACTCCCACTGCTGGAAGATCAGCCGGGTCTCGACGCGGGCCACCTCCCGCCGGGAGGTGAACTCGTCCAGCACCAGCCGCTGCAGATCCGTCATGTCCGCGACCGCGACATGCACGAGGTAGTCGTCCGGGCCGGTGAGGTGGAAGACGGTGCGCGACTCGGGCAGCGCCCGGATCCGTTCCACGAACGGTCCGACCAGCTCCCGCCGGTGCGGGCGCACCTGCACCGACAACAGCGCCTGGAGCCCGCGCCCCAGCCTGGCCGGGTCCAGTTCGAGCCGGTGGCCAAGGATCACGCCGGCCCGCCGCAGCCGGGCCACCCGGTCCAGGCAGGTCGACGGCGCGACCCCGACCTGGGCGGCGAGATCGCGGTAGGTGGTCCGGGCGTCGTTCTGCAGCAGCCGCAGCAGCTGGAGATCCACCGGATCCAGTACGACGGAATCGGCCATGGCCCGAACGTAACACGGAGTGCGGCCCCGAAGACCCGGCCGGTGTTCACCCTTCGGCCATGGACTCAGCGCGCACGCACACGTCACCACCCGACGACGTACGCACCACCGCACCCACGGGCAGGGCACTGGCCACCGAAGCCGTGCACGCCGGGCGCGACGATCTCGCCGCCCAGGGACTGCACGCCCCGCCCATCGACCTGTCCACGACCTACCCGTCGTACGACAGCCGCGGCGAGGCCGCCCGCATCGACGCGTTCGCCGCCACCGGCGCCGAGCCGGACGGACCGCCGGTCTACGGCCGCCTCGGCAACCCGACCGTCGCCCGCTTCGAGACGGCGCTGGCCCGGCTGGAGGGGACCGGGGCCGCCGTCGCCTTCGCCAGCGGCATGGCGGCGCTGAGCGCGGTGCTGCTGGTCCGCGGCTCGATGGGGCTGCGGCACGTCGTCGCCGTACGGCCGCTGTACGGCTGCAGCGACCACCTGCTCACCGCCGGGCTGCTCGGGTCCGAGGTCACCTGGACCGACCCGGCGGGCGTCGCGGACGCGCTGCGCCCGGACACCGGCCTGGTGCTGGTGGAGTCGCCCGCCAACCCGACGCTGGCCGAGGTCGACCTGCGGGCCGTCGCGCACGCCTGCGGGTCGGTGCCGCTGCTCGTGGACAACACCTTCGCCACCCCCGTGCTCCAGCGCCCCGCCGAACACGGCGCCCGGCTGGTGCTGCACAGCGCCACCAAGTACCTCGGCGGGCACGGCGACGTGCTGGCCGGCGTGGTCGCCTGCGACGAGGAGTTCGCCGGGCGGCTGCGGCAGGTCCGCTTCGCCACCGGCGGGGTGCTGCACCCGCTGGCCGGCTATCTGCTGCTGCGGGGACTGTCCACCCTGCCCGTCCGGGTGCGGGCCGCTTCCGCGGGCGCCGCCGAGCTGGCCGGGCGGCTGGCCGCCGACCCGCGGGTGGCCCGGGTCCACTATCCGCGCATCGGCGGCGCGATGGTCTCCTTCGAGGTCCACGGCGACCCGCACGAGGTCATCGCCGGGGTCCGGCTGATCACCCCGGCCGTGAGTCTCGGCAGCGTCGACACGCTCATCCAGCACCCGGCGTCCATCAGCCACCGCATCGTGGACCCGGACGACCGGCGGAGCGCCGGGGTGTCCGACCGGCTGCTGCGGCTGTCGGTCGGCCTGGAGGACGTCGACGACCTGTGGGCCGACCTGGACCGGGCCCTGGGGGAGCCGGTAGTGGGCGCCGCTCCGCTGCGGGAGGCACCGGCGCGGACCGTGTGACCGCAGGGACACGCCCGTCACTCCCGGCCGATGCGCTCCCCGCGCGGCAGCGGTGCCGCGGAGCGGGCGGACGGGTCCAGGCGGGCCGTGACGACCAGGGTCCCCTCCTCGATCTGGTAGTC
The DNA here is from genome assembly GCF_044590125.1 of Streptomyces sp. BBFR25. Taxonomy (NCBI): domain Bacteria; kingdom Bacillati; phylum Actinomycetota; class Actinomycetes; order Kitasatosporales; family Streptomycetaceae; genus Streptomyces; species Streptomyces sp. BBFR25. The sequence goes on along the minus strand of NZ_CP172447.1, from coordinate 1,565,914 downwards.
GAGGGGGAGGCCCAGGCCGCGCATCGCGGCGACCATGCCGGTGTTGGACGCCTGAGTGACCGCGTACACGCTCTCGCAGCCCGTCTCCGCCGCCATCGCCACGAGGCGGGCGAGGAGTTCGCCGCCGATGCCCCGGCGCTGCCACCCGTCCTCGACGAGCAGCGCGACCTCCGTCTCGTCCCCGTCCCACAGCAGATGACCGAGCCCGACGATCCGCCCCGAGGCGGTCTGCGCGGCGAGGGTGCGGCCGAAGCGGGGGCTGAGCAGATGGTTGAGATACCGGTCCGCGTCCCCGACCGGGCCGTGGTAGCGCATCCCGAGCGTCCGCGGCGTGCAGCGTTCGTGCATCGCCTTGGCGGCCGGAACGTCGCGCGTGTCCGCCCGGCGGACCGTGATGTCGCTCCCCTCGGGCAGCGTCAGCACGTCCCGGCCGCGCGGGATCCGCGGACCGAGCCGGGCGTCCAGCTCGACCAGCGCCCGCGCCCGGGCGAACTCGGCCGGGGTGAACGGCAGATGGCGGCGCTCCACAGTGATCACCCCGCCCTCCGGGGCGCGCAGTCGCAGCACCGTCTCCTCCAGGGTGCCCTCCGGCGGCACGGCCTGCCCCGCTTCCGCCCCCGTCCGGGCGCCGGCCGTCGCGGGCAGGGACCTGATGGTGCACCGGCCGAGCAACTGCCGCAGCGCCAGCGGCAGTTCCGCCGCGTCCAGGGCCGTACGGGCCGCCAGGCCCAGCACCCGGGTCGGCGCGTCCACCAGGTCGTGGGCGTCCGCCCGCTCGGTCCAGGTCCGGGCACCGCCCGCCGCCGTCACCAGCTCGGCCAGCTCGGTCCCGCTCAGCTCACCCGGGGCACGGAGCAGGAACTCGTCCACCGTGCCCTCGGCCAGCGGGTGCGTCTGCAGGCTCAGGATGTCGATCCGCCGTTCGGCGAGGGCCGCGCAGAGCACGGCCAGCGATCCCGGCGCGTCCCGCACCGTCGTCCGCATCCGCCACAGCGCGCTCTCGCCGCCCGGCTCGGACCCGGCAGGGCCGCTCCCGGCCGCTCCCGTCCCGGTCGGTTCGGTCCCGGCCGGCCGCTCGGCGGTCGGTGGCCGGGCGCCGGTATCGTCCGCCGGCGGCGCCTGCCCATGGCGTCGTGACCAACGGGTGTGGAAACCCGCCGTGGCGATCAGCGCCGCCAGCGAGGCCAGGACCAGGGCGGGCACCGCGGTGCCGTGCTCGACGAGGTGCGCCACGGCGTCCGTCACATCAGACATGTCTCGACTCATGCACCCACTGTGAAGGAACGGTGTTGCGTGATCACGAACGCTCTGTGACCGATGGGTAAAGAAGGCTTCTGGGGTGCTTTGCGCCTTTTCGGGCCGATTGCGTCGGGCGACGCCGCGCACCGGGGGATGACGCCGGTGCGCGGCCCACCCGACAGGCTACGGGACCGACTTCGGGACTACTGGCCCACCCGGCCCGGCCGCAGCACCTTCGTGAACAGCACCGTGCCGTCCTGCTCGCGCAGCCGCACCGTCATCTCGGCGCTGTCGCCGTCGATGTCGACCTCGCCGAAGAACTGGTAGCCGCCCGCGGGCGAGACGTTCGAGGCGGTCGGCGCCTTCACGAAGACCCGTTCGGGACCGAAGGTGCCGTCCAGCGCACTGGCCGGGAACGCGCCCGCGTTGAGCGGCCCGGACACGAACTCCCAGAACGGCTCGAAGTCTCCGAACGCGGCCCGCGAAGGCTGGTAGTGCTGGGCCGAGGTGTGGTGCACGTCGGCCGTCAGCCACACCGTGCCGGTGATCCTGCGGTGCTTGACGAAGCGCAGCAGTTCCGCGATCTGCAACTCGCGCCCCAGGGGTGCGCCGGGGTCGCCCTGCGCGATCGCCTCGATGTTGGGGGCGCCCTCGGTGGCGTCCGGCACGACGAGGCCGATCGGCATGTCCGCCGCGATGACCTTCCACACCGCACGCGACCGCGCCAGTTCCCGCTTGAGCCACTCCAACTGCTCGCGGCCCAGGATGCCCTGCGGGTCCACGCTCTGCCCGCCGGGGGAGTTGGCGTTGCGGTACGTCCGCATGTCCAGCACGAACACGTCGAGCAACGGGCCCTGGCGCAGCACCCGGTGCACCCGCCCCTCGCGCGCGCCGGGGCGCAGGGTTGAGATCGGGAAGTACTCGCCGAACGCGCGCCGGGCGCGGGCGGCCAGTACGTCGACGCTCTTCTCCGTGTACCGGTCGTCCGTGTCCGCGATCACCTGGCCCGGGTACCAGTTGTTGCGCACCTCGTGGTCGTCCCACTGGATGACCGACGGAACCCGCGCGTTGAAGCGCCGCAGGTTCTCGTCGAGCAGGTTGTAGCGGAAGTTGCCGCGGAACTCGGCGAGGGTCTCGGCGACCTTGGACTTCTCCTCGGTCGTGATGTTCCGCCAGGTGCCGCCGTCGGGGAGGGCCGCCGTCTCCGCGATGGGGCCGTCGGCGTAGATGGTGTCGCCGCTGCACAGGAAGAAGTCCGGGTCCAGGACGCCCATGGCGTCGTAGATGCGGTAGCCGCCGAGGTCGGGGTTGATGCCCCAGCCCTGGCCCGCGAGGTCGCCGGACCACACGAAACGCACGCCCTCGCGGCGACGGACCGGCACGGTGCGGAAGGTGCCGGTGACCGGCCGGCCGGTGCGGCGCGGATCGTCCGGGTCGGCGAGGAGCACGCGGTAGTGGATCTGTTCGCCCGGCGGCAGGCCGCGCAGCCGGGTGGTGCCGGTGAAGTCCGTGTCGCGTCCGAGCAGCGGACCGTGCCACCGGCGGGGGTTGCGGAACGACTCGGTCGCCGACGTCTCGACGATCATCCGGGCCGGCCGGTCGGACCGCACCCACACCAGACCGGAGTGGGAGGTCACGTCTCCCGTCTGCACGCCCCAGCCCGCCCCCGGCCGCCCGGAACGGGCGAACGCCGGAGCCGCCCCGAGGGCGGTGGGCAGGGTCAGGGCAGCCGACGCGGCGAGCGAACCGCGCAGCACGCTGCGGCGGCCGGGCAACGGACGATGTGACATGGATGCGCCTCCAGGGACGGGATCCGGCCGGTATTCGGGCCGTTCTCGGGCCGGTTTCGGCCAGTGTGCAGAGCCAGACCTACTGGCACGGCGCGGCGCCCACGGAAATTGCGGGTGAACAACCCGGACGACCCGAGTGCTCCGCCGCCCGCGCGCGCAGGCGCGGGGTCACACGGCCCCGGCCATCCTCTCCACCCCCGCCCGGATCCGTCCCGGCGTCAGATGCGCGTACCCCAGCACCAGCCGCACCTCCTTGCCCGGTGCCGGAACTTCGCCCACCGGCCCACCGACCGCACCGCCGTGCGCGTACGCCGCCAGCGGGCGCACCGCGACGCCCGCCTCCGCCACGCGCGCGAGGAAGCCCTCCTCGGGCCCGTACCGCTCGGGAAGCGTGGCGATGGCGTGCAGCCCGGCGGCGATGCCGGTGACCCGTGAGCCGGGGAAGTACTCGGCCAGCGCGGCCACCAGGGCGTCGCGGCGCTCGCGGTAGGCGCGCTGGCAGACGCGGAGTCGGCGGTCGTAGTCGCCACGCTCGACGAAGCGGGCGAAGACCGCCTGGTCGAGGGTCGGATGGCCGAGGTCGGTGGTGCGCTTGCGTTCGACGATGTCGTCCGCGAGCCGGTCCGGCACCAGCAGCCAGCCCAGCCGCAGCCCCGGGGCGAGGGACTTGCTGACCGAGCCCGTGTAGGCGACGCGTTCCGGATCGAGGCCCTGGAGCGCGCCCACGGGGGCACGGTCGTAGCGGAAGTCGCCGTCGTAGTCGTCCTCCAGGACGATGCCGTCCACGGACCGCGCCCAGTCCAGCAGTTCGGCACGGCGGCGCGCCGAGTAGGCGATGCCGGTGGGGAACTGGTGGGCCGGTGTCGTCACCACCACCCGTACGCCCGACGCGTACAGCGGGCCCGGGGCGAGGCCCTCGTCGTCCAGGGGGAGGGGCACCGTACCGAGGCCCGCCGAGGCGTACAGGTCATGATGCTGAGGGCTGCCGGGGTCCTCCACACCGGCGGCGCGCATCCCGCGCGCGTGGAGCACACTCGCCAGCAGCGCGGTGGCCTGCGCCACCCCGGAGACCACCACGATCCGCTCGGGGTCCGCCACCACGCCCCGGCGCCGCGCGAGCAGCTCGGCCAGGGCGGTCCGCAGCCCGGGCAGCCCCCGCGGGTCCGGATAGCCCAGGGTCTCGTGCGGCAGATCGGCCAGCACGCTCCGCTGCGCCGCGGCCCACGCCGAACGGGGGAAGAGCGACAGGTCGGGCGTCCCCGGCACGAAGTCCGCCAGGTCGCCGGGGGAGCGCGGGGAGAGATCACGCGCGCGTGACGGGGCGGCCCGTACGGCATCGCCCACCCAGGTGCCCGCACCCCGTCCACTGCGCAGGTACCCCTCGGCCGTCAGCTGCTCGTACGCCTCGGTCACCAGCCCCCGCGAGACGCCGAGATCGGCCGCGAGGTCCCGGCTCGACGGCAGCCGGGTGCCCGCGGCGAGCCGACCCGAGCGGACCGCGTCCCGCAGCGCCTCCCGCAGTGCTCGGCCGCGCGCGCGTGCCGGTGCCGAGGCGGCGGGCAGCAACAACTCCCAGGCGGCGCTGCCGGCGACGGAGCCCGGAGGCCCGCCCGGACCGGGCGACGGCGTCATGAAAGAAGTCCCCCCGAACATCACGTCTGCACCACGTCTTCTCAATCGTCTCCACTTTACGAGGGGTTGGACCCGCTGGTGCGTAAACCGGAGTGACAGACCACAGCGAGGGGGCAGGCCGAGGCCGCGCCCCGGAATCGTACGCGCAATCCAGGAGCGCCCGTGGACGCCAAGAACCGTTTCGAGACGAAGACCACCTTCGCTCTCTCCCGACTCGAATGGCTGGGCTTTCTCGCCGTATCGCTCGTGCTCGCATTCCAGCACCTCACGGAAATCCGCTGGGCCGTCTTCGTGCTGCTGTTCGCGGTGATCGACGTCGTCGGATACCTGCCCGGCGCGATCGCCTTCCGGCGCAGCCCGGACGGGCACGTTCCGCGCGGCTTCTACGTGGCCTACAACACCATGCACAGCCTGGTCACAGCGGGTGTCCTGGCCGGGGCGTGGGCGCTGTTCGTCCGGCCGGAATGGGCACTGCTGGCCCTCCCGATCCACCTCATGGGCGACCGGGCCCTGTTCGGGAACTCCCTCAAACCCTTCGGTGTCGCCTTCGAGCCGGAAACCACCCCGGAGTTCCGCAGGTTCGAGCAGCGGTACCTCTCGGCGGCGAAGTCCGGGGAAAGCGCCGCCGTACGGACCTCCGTGGAGGACGCCGATGCCCTCCGTGCTTGACACACTCGCCGCGCACAGCGACAACCCCAGTTCCTTTCTCGCCCTCAACAGCGGGAACGCGTACTTCCACGACGGCGGGTTCGACGGTGCCTGCGCCTATCGCACCTCGGGCCGCTACGTACTGCAATTCGGCGGCCCGTTCACCGCGCCGGAACACCGGGCACGCCTGCTGGACGCGTTCGCCGCCCACGCCGGCCGCCGTCTGGTCGCCGTGCAACTGCAGCGGGCGGACGCCGAGCTGTACGCGGCGCACGGCTTCACGGTCAACCAGCTCGGGGCGTCGTACGCGGTCGACCTGAGCCGTTTCACGCTGCGCGGCTCACGGTTCGTCCGGTTGCGGAACAAGATCTCGCGCGCCCGGCGGGCGGGCCTGGAGGTCGCCGAGGTCATGGCCGGCGACGACTGCGCCGAACTGGACCGGATCGACCAGTGCTGGCTGCGGGACAAGGGCCGGCACGTCAAGGAGCTGCGCTTCCTCGTCGGCCAGCGCAACGGGAGCCTGCAGAGGCACCGCCGCCTGTTCGTCGGCCGGATCGACGGCGAGACGGTCGGCTACATCAACTACTCGCCGGTCTACGGCAGCCGCCCCGGCTGGCTGCACGACCTGAGCCGACGCCGCCCCGACGCTCCGCCCGGCGTGATGGAGGCGCTCAACGCCACCGTCATGGAACGGCTCACCGCCGACGGGGCCGGCTGGCTGCACTTCGGCTTCACCCCGTTCACCGGGCTCGACGCGGAGCACGAACTACCCGGTGCCAGCCGTATGTTCGCCCGGTTCGCCCGCCTCCTGGCCGAGCGCGGCGACGTGATCTACCCGGCGGCGTCCCAGCTCGAGTACAAGCAGAAGTGGGCCCCGCACGTGGTCCTGCCGGAGTACATCGCCTTCCGCGGCAGGCCCCGCCCCGGCGCGGTCTGGCAGTTGCTGCGCGCCACCAACGCCCTCTGAGCCACCGCGTCCACGGCCGTGCGAGTGCCGCGCCGATTCCGTATTCATCCCACCCTGGAGGACTGCACGTCCATGAGATTCCTAGAGCGTGAACGCGCCACCCTCGCGAAGCTGCTGCCCGAACTGGACCCCGCGCTGCGCGAGGCGCCGCTGATGGAACTGGAGCGGCCGGGCAGCCCGGGCATCCGGCACTTCCGGGACAGCGGCGGTCCAGGACTGCTCGTCCCCGAGTCCCACCAGGGCCGGGGTGCCACCGCGCTCGACGCCCTGCGCGTTCAGCGGGCCATCGGCAGCCGCTCGCCGTCCCTGGCCGTGGCCACCACCATGCACCACTTCTCCATGGCCACCCTTGTCGGGATCGGCGGCCTCGGCGACGGCTTGGAGTGGATGCTGATCGAGGGCGTGGCCTCGTCCAACCGCGTGATCGCCTCCGGCTTCGCCGAGGGCCGCCCCGGCGCGGGCATCCTCGACCCGTCGATGACCGCCACGGTGACCGCGGACGGCGTCCGGATCAACGGCGTCAAACGGCCGTGCAGCCTGGCCCACTCCATGGACGTGCTCACCGCCAGCGTGCTGATCCCGCGCGAGGACGGGCAGGGCGACGAACTCGCCGTAGCCCTCGTGCCCGCGGAGAGCGAGGGGATGAGCGTCAGCGGCTTCTGGTCCAGCGCCTTCCTCGCCGGGGCCGAGAGCGAACAGGTCACGCTCACCGACGTCCTCGTACCGCCGGAACTCCTGCTGCGCACCGGGACGACCTCCGGTGAACAGCTCGACGAACTCCAGACGGCCGGTCTGATCTGGTTCCAGACGCTGATGACGGGCAGCTACCTCGGCGCCGCGAGCGCGCTGGTGGAGCGGGTGCTGCTGAACGACCGCATCCCCGAGCACGAGCGCGTACGCCTCTTCGTCGAGACCGAGGCCGCCATGGCCACCGCCGAGGGCGTCGCCCGGCGTATCGACGCCGGTGACCTCGACGAGTCGGCGCTCGCCCAGGCGTTGTACGTGCGCTACGGCGTCCAGGACGCCATCGCCCGAGTCGTCCCGCGCGCGGTCGAACTCCTCGGCGGCCTCAACTTCATGACGTCCGACGAGGTGGGCCACCTGGCCGCCTGCGCCAACGGTCTCTCCCTGCACCCGCCGTCGCGCTCCCGGATGACCGCCCCGTTGTCCGCGTACCTGGCGGACCGGCCGCTCGCCATCGCCTGACCGCGCCCCCACCGTCCATCGGTGGGCCGAGACCCGTTGGGAGAACACACCCCCATGCCGTCAGACAACCAGCGTCTCGCCCTCCTGCCCGTCGGCCGTACGGGACGGCGCGCCCGCCCCTCCCTGCTGCTCACCGGCGGTTCCGGAGTGCTCGGACGTGCCCTGATCGACGAGCTGTCACCCGACTTCGACCTGCTGTGCCTGCGCCGCAACACTCCGTTGCGCGATCCGCGGGTGCGCGAGCTCCAGGGCGACCTGGTCGCCCCCCGGCTCGGCCTGAGCCCACTGGCCTGGCACGAACTGGCCCTCGAGGTGGACGTGGTGCTGCACTGCGCCGCTGAGACCAACTGGCGGACCCCGCCACAGGACATCACGCGCACCAATCTGAGCGGTGCCGACACCATGCTCGACCTGGCGGCCCGGGCCGACGCCCCGCTGTACCTGGTGAGTACCGCGTTCGTGGCCAACGCCCCCACCGAGGAGGACCGTCGGCGCTTCCCGGGTGCAGCCGCCTACCTCGACTCCAAGGCCAGGGCCGAGCAGATGACACGCGAGGCGGGCGTGCCCGGCGCCATCGTCCGGCCGTCGGTCGTCATGGGTGACTCCGTCAGTGGGCGGATCGCCGGTCAGCAAGGGCTGACCAAGACGATCGGCTCGATGATCCTGGGGCAGGCCCCGGTGCTGCCCGGAGCCCCCGAGACCCGGATCGACATGGTGCCCCAGGACTACGTCTCGCGGGCCATCGGCGACCTGGTCCGGGGCGGTGTGGCCGACGGAGAGTACTGGCTGACGGCCGGCAAGGAGGCCATCGACCTGCGGGAGTTCGCCGACGTCTGCGCGGACGTCGCCGTACGCCACGGCCTGCCCCGGCCCCAGCGGCCCCGGCTCATCCCTGTCGATGCCGTTCACCGGCTGCTTCTGCCCATGCTGGAGGGCACCTCGCTGCCCGCGTCGCTGCGGCGGCGGCTGGAGTACTACGCGGAACTGCTGCTGGTGTTCCAGCGGGAGCTGCCGTTCGACACCTCCCTCGGCGAACCCGACTGCGGCACCCGCCTGACCCGGACCGACGTCCGGGACGCGCTCGTACGCAACGCGGAGAGCTGGGCCGGGGACAGGGCCGGCCTGCTCAGCCGGAACCGATCCGCCGCGACCGCCCCCATGGAGGTGGCGTCATGACCATGTCTCCCCCGTCCGCCGGGACCACCCGGCCGTCCGCCGGGTCGTCCGCCTCGTCCTCAGAGCCCTCCGCCCCGTCCTCCGAGCCCTCCACCCCGCGCGCCGGAACCGCCGCGCCGACCGACCGGCCCGACATCGTTGAGCTCTACCTGAAGCACATCGGCTCCGGCCGTGCCGTGATGGGCCGTGTCATGGGCGGCATGGCCGAGGTCCGTTCCGAGGGCACCTGGATCCACGCCGACGACGGCCGCCGCTTCCTGGACTTCGGCGGCTACGGCGTCTTCATCCTGGGCCACCGCCACCCGGCCGTCGTCGAAGCGGTGCACCGGCAGATCGACACCCACCCGCTGGCCAGCCGCGTCTTCCTCGAACCCGTCGCCGCCCTGGCCGCCCAGGCCCTGGCCGCCCACACCCCGCCCGGCCTCGACTACGTCCACTTCGTCAACTCCGGCGCCGAGGCCACCGAGGCGGCCCTGAAACTGGCCCGCGCCCACGGACGCACCTCGGTGATCACCACCCGCAGCGGCTTCCACGGCAAGACCCTCGGCGCGCTGAGCGTCACCGCCAACGCCACGTACCAGACCCCCTTCCAGCCTCTGCTCCCGGACGTCACCCAGGTGGCCTACGACGACCCGGCCGACCTCGAACAGGCGCTGGCCGCCCACCGCGACCGGGCCTGCGTCATCGTCGAACCCGTCCAGGGCGAGGGCGGCGTACGCATCCCCCGCCACGGCTACCTCAGCCAGGTGCAGGCGCTGTGCCGGGCGTACGGCGCCATGATGGTCGTCGACGAGATCCAGACCGGCATGGGGCGGCTGGGCACCTGGTGGGGCGTGGACGCCGAGGGCGTGCGTCCGGACGTGCTGCTCGTCGGCAAGGGACTCAGCGGCGGTGTCGTACCGGTCGCCGCGATGGTCGCCACCGCGGAGGCCTACGCCCCCTTCAGCCGCGACCCCTACCTGCACACCTCCACCTTCGGCGCCTCGCCGATCGCCTGCGCCGCCGCCCTGGCCGCCGTACGGGCGATGGAGGAGGAGGACACCGTGGCCCGGGCCGCCGCGCTCGGCCCGCGCATCCTCACCGCCGTACGGGACGTGTGCGCGCCGTACGAGGGCGGACTGGTCCGCGAAGTGCGCGGCCGGGGTCTGCTGATCGGTATCGAGTTCGCCGAAGAACAGGCGGTCGGCGAACTCCTGCTGGAGCTGATCTCCCGCGGTGTGCTCGTCAACAACTCCCTCAACTCCACCCGTGTGCTGCGGCTGACCCCGCCGGCCGTGGTCGAGGACTCCGCGCTCGACCTGTTCCTCACCACCCTCGGCGCGGCCCTGCGCAGCACGGCCGACCGTATGACCAGCTGACACCGGCTCCTGACGCCGGCGCCGGCCACCAGCTCCGGACACCCCCGTCCGGAAACCCTCCGGGAAGGAACCGAACACCTATGCGCCACGTGGTCCTGCACGCCCTCGCCGACGGACTGGCACCCGCCGACGTCTACGCCCGCATCAGCGACTTCCGCCGCTATCCCGAGCACAGCGACACCTTCCGCGAGGTGCATGTCGAGCCTCCGCTGCCCGACGGCTCCACGGTCTCGGAGTGGACCGTCGAGTTCCGGGGCGGCCTGATGCGGTGGCGGGAACGCGACACCTACTCGCCCGAGACGTACTCCCTCGCCTTCGAACAGGTCAGCGGCGACTTCCAGACCTTCGAGGGGAGCTGGCGCTGCGAAGCGAGGGACGGCGGCACGCTCGTCGTCTACACCGCGGCCTTCGACCTCGGCATCCCTTCCATGGCCGAGATCCTCGACCCGGTGGCCGAGTCGACCCTGCGGACCAACATCGCCCGCGTGCTGCGGGGCCTCGCGGGCGCGGAGGTGATCGATGAGCGCGCGGCTGCGACTGGTGGCTGACCGGGCGGCCGTGGCGGGCGCCCCGCCCCCGGCCGCCGAGCCGCCGCACGGGGAGCCGCTGCACGAGGAACCGGGGCCGGGCGCCGCCCGCTGCCTCGGCCTGTACGCCAAACTGGCCGCCGGGGTGACCGTCGTGACCGCCCGCGGCGCGGACGGCCCGCTCGGGATGACGGTGTCCGCCGTCACCTCGCTCTCCGCCCGCCCGCCGCTGTTGCTGGCCTGTCTGCGCGACGGCTCCCGCACCCTCGCCGCCGTCCGCGCCCGCCGGGTCTTCGCCGTGCACCTGCTGCGCGAGGAACAGCGGGAACTCGCGGGCCGGTTCGCGTCCCCGGCGACGACCGCGGCCGAGCGGTTCGCCGGGACGGACACCCGGCAGGTGCTGGGCGTCCCGGTGCTGGCCGGCGCGCTCGCCTGGTCGGTGTGCCTGACCGAGGACGTACGCCGCTACGGCGACCACCATCTCGTCGTCGGCCGGGTCGCCGCCGTGCACGTGGGCGGCGGACGCCCGCTGCTGTGGCACGACCGCCGGTTCGGTGCGCTGACCGAGCCGGTGCCGGACGCCGCCGGATGACCAGGCCATCGGCCGGGACGCCGTACTGGGACCCCGCGGAACTGCCGACGCAGCCCCAGCTGCACGGCGTGGTCACCGCCGACGTGGCCGTCGTCGGGGCCGGCCTGGCCGGGTTGTCCTGCGCCTACCACCTGGCGGAACGCGCCCCCGGGCTCGACATCGCGGTGGTGGACGCCGAGCACCCGGCCGCCGGCGCCAGCGGCCGGGGCACCGGGCTGCTGGGCCCCCGGGCGGGCCCCGCCGTCGACCGCGCGGTGCGCCGCTTCGGCCCGCAGACGGCGCGCAGGATGCACCGGGCCAGCGAGCGGGCGGTGCGGGACGTCCTCGCCCTGTGCGACCGGCTCGACGTGCCCTGCGGGCTGCGGCCCGGTGAGCAGTTGGTGGCAACGCGTTCGTCCGCGGGCCTGGTGGCACTCGCCCGCCAGGCCCGCGCCTGCCGCGAACTCGGTCTGGACGTCCCCGTCCTCTCCCCGGCCGGCATCCGCGACCGGGTCGGCGTGCCCTACCGGGCGGCACTGCTGCACCGCCCCGCCGCGACCCTCGACCCGGCCGCCCTGACCTGCGCCCTCGCCCGCGCCTGCGCCGACAAGGGCGTGCGGTTCTACGGCCGCAGCCCGCTGCTGGCCCTGCGCCCGGGCGACCTGGTCGGCCCCGAGCTGGTCCTCCCGCACGGCAGGCTCTACGCCGGTCAGGCGGTGCTGGCCGTCAACTCCGCCGCGCAGGCACTGGACCTGCCGGTCGGCACCGTCCTGCCGCTCGAGGTGTACGCCGTCGCCACCGAACCGCTGAGCGCCCCGGCCTACGAGGCCCTGGGCGGGCGCGCCGGACACTCCGTCGTCGACGCCGTCCCGCTGGCGCCGTACTTCCGGCTGCTCCCGGACCGGGGCCTGGTGGCGGGCGGCGGTACCGCCACCCTCCCGGCGGGTGTCGGCGCTCCCCGTCTCCAGGCCGTCAGGGAGCGTGCCTGGGCCCGGCTGGAGAGGTGGCTGCGGTCCCTGCATCCGGACCTCGCCCGGGTACGGGTCACCCACCGCTGGTCCGGCCGCATCGGCATGACGGGCGACGACCTGCCGGTGGTGGGGCCGGTGCCGGGCTTCGACGACGTCTGGTACATCGGCGGCTGCTGCGGGCACGGACTCGCCCTGTCCGTGGCGCACGGCGCGCACGTGGCCGCCGCCCTGCTGGGTGAGCCGGAACCCGGCGAACCGCTCCCGTGGCACCGCTCCCGGGCCCCGCGCCTGCCCGCACGCGGACCCGGGCGGCCCCTGCTGCGGGCGTACGTGGACGCAATGGGGCGAATCGCTCGGCATACATGCTGACGGCGGGCGCTGCCCGCATCCGTACCCCAGCTCGGCGGACCGCGGACTCCAGCTCCGCAGCCCCCGGCCTCGCAGTCCCGCAGACCTCAGAACCCGACCAGGAGGTTCCACGATGCGACCCCACCTCGGTACGAACGGCCGCCTGCCGTCGGCCCTGTCCATGGGAACCGTAGATGTCGCCTTCCACCTGGCGACGGGCGGCAGCCCCGTGCCCCTCGCGTTCACGTTCGGGTTCGATGGCCGGGCCCCCACCCTGGACTCCGTACGCGCGCGGGTCGCCGAACGCGCCCACCGTGTTCCGACGTTGCGCTACCGCATCGCACGGGACCGCAGGAAATTCCGGCGAGTGGACCGGATCGCGGTGGACCGGCATGTGCACGAGGCGTGGCTGCCCGAGGACACCGACGGGTCGGCGACCAGCCGCCTGATGCTGTCCCGGCCGATGAGCACGGACGACGGGCCGCCCTGGGACGTGTGGCTGGTCCACGGCCCGGCAGACCGCCACACCCTGGTCTACCGGACCGACCACACCTTCCAGGACGGCATGGGCGCCGCCTACACCGCCCGCGCTCTCCTCGGAGACGACCCCGAGGGCGGACCGGCCCCACAGCATTCCGCCCGGCCCACCGCACACGGCCTCGCGGACGCCCTGGGCGAGGTGGTGGCCGCCTTCCGCGCGCCCACCCCGAAACCCGCGTTCGACGGAGAGTCCACGGGCCGCGTCGACGTCTGCCACGCCGACACCCCGCTGGCCCGGCTGCGCGCCATCGCCCGCGCCCACGGCGGTACGGTCACGGACGTCTATCTCGCGGCCCTGTCCCACGCCGTCCGCACCTGGTACCTGAAGGACACCGGCTCGGCCCATCCGCCGCTGCCCGTGTCGATCCCGATGTCGGTCCGGACCCCGGGGGAGGAGTACGCCCCGGGCAACCGCATGGTCACCGCCCGGCTCCTGCTGCCCTGCGACGAGGAGTCACCCCGGCGGGCCCTGGCCCGGGTCGTCGCCCGCACGGGCCGGCTGCGGGAGAGCCGGCGGCGCGACGCCATGCGCCTGCTGCTGTCCGCGGCACCGCGGACCCTCGGCGCCACTGTCGGCACCCGCCTGGTCCGCGGGGCGTTCGTGGCCGGCCCGGTGAGCAGCGTGAACTTCGGCACGGCCCTGGTCCACCAGGGAGTCGCGGCCCGTCGTGCGGCCGTCTTCGCCGGCGTCGCGTCGGGCATCCGGTGTGTGACGACGCTGACGAGCCAGCACGACACCGCGTGCCTGACCGTCGTTCACGACGAGGCCCTGGCGACCGCGGACGAACTTCCCGACCTGTGGCTCGCGGCGCTGTTGGAGCTGGAGCGGCCGTAGCCACGGCACCACGCGCAGGCCCCGGACGATGCGTCCGGGGCCTGCGCGTGGTGCCGTGTCAGCGAGTGCCGCGCAGCGTTCCGGTGATGAGGAAGACGCTCTTCGCGGCGGCCGTGCCGATCACCGGCAGATACGGGGACAGGCGCTCCACCGCGTACGGCAGTGTGAACAGGTCGGCGACCCCCGCGTCCCAGCCGTGCTCCGCCCACCAGCGCTCCGGCTCGGCGAGCTGCCAGTTCCAGGCCAGTCCGATCGTCGACAGGGCGTCCATGAAGGGCGCGACGAGCGGGGAGGACATGGTCGCGGAGTTCACGCACTCGGCGCCGAACATGCTGCCGGGCGCGGAGAGTTCGGTCATCGCGGCGACGACGGCCTCGACCTCCGGGGGCCGAAGGAAGTACAAGGGTGCCTCGCAGAGCCATGCGGTGGGCCTGCCGGGATCGAATCCCGCCGCCCTGAGTCCCTCCCTCCAGGACGCCGTGCCGTCGGCTCCGACGACGGTGCGGCGTCCGCAGGAGAGCCGGCCCAGGTCCAGTACCCGTTCCTTGAAGGCCAGTACGGCCGGGTCCTCCACCTCGAAGACGTGCACCCCGGTCGGCCAGTCGAGCCGGAAGGCACGGGCGTCCAGGCCGGCGCCGAGCAGCACCACCTGGCGGCAGCCCGAACGGGCCGCGGTGAGAAGGTAGTCGTCGAAGAAGCGGGTGCGTACCACCTGGTAGTCGGGCAGCAGGCGCTGCATCGGTCCGTCGCCCGGCGGGCCTCCGTCGAACCCGGCCGCGTGGAGGAAGTCGGCGGCCCACGGGTCGCGGACGTGGGGCGCGGGCCGGAGGTTCTCCGCCGCGTGCGCGGCGGCCGTCCAGAGCGCCGCGCGGGGAATGCCGTCCAGCGCTGCGGCGGCCGGCGCGAACGGTGACTGCGGACGTGCGGATTCCAGCATGGGATCTCCTTGAGGTGGGGCAGGGGTGGCTGTGCGGGCCCGGATCATCCGGAGCGGCGACGACCCAGCAGGAAGGCCGCGGCACCCAGCGCGAGCAGGCCTCCGGAGGGACGGGTGGGCCGCTGGCCGCCCATCGCGGCGGGGGTGCGCGGCTCGTGGACGTTCAGTGCGAACTGACGGTTGGCCACGTCGGACAGGACGCCCCGGACCTGTTCGGGACTGGTGACGGCGGCCAGCAGCAGCTCCATGGAGTTCCGGGCGAACTGGTTGCGGCCGAGGAACTCGCGGCCCAGTGCGAAAAGGATCTTCGGCACCTCCCCCTGGAACACCTCGGGCAGCGTGATCTCGGGAGCCAGGCACCGCACCGAACCGTCCAGGTTCGCGAAGGACTTGCCCAGCAGTGAGACGGCCGGCGGCGAACCGATCCCGCGCTTGGTCGCCTTGGCCAGCACGGTGGTGAGCGCCACGCCGAAGTTCATGTCCTCCAGTGAGAGATGGGAGACCTTGGGCACGAACGCGGCCATGTCGGCGGCGAACGCGGGCATGTTGGCCCACGGCGTCACCCGGCCCATCTCCGCCCAGTGCTGCGCCAGCCCGGCCCCGTCGTTCTGCGCCAAGGTCATGAACAGCGGCAGCAACTGAAGACTGGTCCTGCGGTCCAGGCGGCCGACCATGCCCCAGTCGATCAGCGTCGCGGGTCCGCCGGGAGCGGCGAAGATGTTGCCGGCGTGCGGGTCGGCGTGAAAGAAGCGATGGACGAAGTACCCGTGGTACATGAACCGCAGCAGGTCCTTGCCGATCTCCACGCGCTCGTCGTCCGTGAAGTGGGCGCGGTCGACGTGCCGCACCGACTTCCCGTCGGCCAGCGACTGGACGAGGACCCGGGGGCTGGCGTGCAGTACCCGGGGCACCTCCAGCGAACGGAACGGCCGGACCTGCCCGCGGGCCTCGTCCATGTTGCGGGCCTCGCCGGTGAAGTCCAGCTCCGGCTCCATGGCGTCGAAGACCGAGCCGAGCATCGCCTCGATGTCGATGACCTCGTTGAACCGGGGCGCGACGCGGGCCACGATCTTCGACGCCCGGCGCATCAGGGCCATGTCCGCGAGTACGCCCTCGCGGATGCCGGGTCGCTGGATCTTCACCACGGCCGCGCGCCCGCCGGGCAGCGTCACGCGGTAGACCTGGGCGAGGGACGCCGCCCCCAGCGGGGCGACGGTCTCGATGTCGTCGAAGCGCAGCTTCCAGTTCGGCCCGAGGTCCCGGGCCAGTACCGGCTCGAACTCCGAGAACGGCTGGACGTCGACCTCGTCGTGCAGGTTCTGCAGTTCGTCCCGGATGGACTGGGGGACCATGTCGGGCCGGGTGGAGAGGACCTGGCCGAGTTTCACATAGAAGGGACCGAGGCTCTCCAGGGCGTGCCGTACCGCCTTGGCGCGGCGTTGCTCCGCCCCGGCGGAGGCATCGGCGGCGGACCCGGCGGAGACATCGGTGTCCTCCGCCGGGGACCGCGTGTCCCGCCTCGTACGCCTCCGCAGCCGGGTCGCCTGTCCCACCTCGTCGGCCACGAGGCTGCCCAGGACCCTGACCACGAGACGCAGCCGATCGCCGACGACAGACGTCATCGTGTGTGATCCTCCTCAGATCGGGACCCGGGTACGGAACGACGGTCGGCGTGCACCACGGAGACGGCCGGACGGGACGGTGGCACGGCCGGTCAGCCCGAGGTCGAGGACTGTCCGCCCGGGGACGGCTTTCCGCCCTGCCCCTGCTGACCGGTCAGGCCTTGCAGGGCCGCCAGCCCCTGCTGACCGGCCTGGGCCGGCAGGTTGGTCAGGTTCTGCAGGCCCTGGACCGCCTCCAGGAGCTTGGGGAGCACCTGGGTGAGCTGGGCGAGCTGGGTCGGGAGCGCCATCAGGTCGCCCGCCCCGCTCGCCGCGTGTCCGAGGCCTCCGGCCAGCTGACCGAGCCCGCCGAGCGCGCCGGCCGCGCCGCCGACCGCGGCGAGTGGATTGGCCGCCCCGCCCAGCGCGGCCAGGGGGTTGCCGGCCCCGCCCAGCGCGGCCGCGAGCGGGTTGCCGCCGCCCGCGGCACCGGTGAGCGCGGCCAGGGGGTTCTGTGCCGCGCCCGCGGCCCCCGAGGCGAGGCCGGCGAGCGGATTGCCGGCCGCGCCGATCCCGCCGAGGGCGGCCAGCGGGTTGGCGACACCCGCGAGCGCGGTCGCCGGGTTGACGGCCCCGGCCAGTGCGGCGAGGGCGTTCGGGGGCAGCCCGGCCAGTGTGTTGACGGCGTTGCCGGAGTCGCGCGACGACCGTGAGCCGCGCGACGAACCTGAGTCGTCGTCTCGGTTCAGGAGGTCGTCGAAGGCCTCCTTCCAGCTGTCGGACATATCACCGACCAGATCCTTGACGATGTCTTGGATGTTCTTGCTATTGCCCATGAGTGTGGTCCCTTTCCGTTTCTCTGTGATGGGAGAGGTGCGGGTTTCGGGTGTTATCGGGCGCAGCCTTCCAAGGCTTTCGCGCAGACGTTCTTCAATCGCGCGCGGCCCCTGGTGAAGGCGGCTTCGGCCGCCTTGACGGAGATGTTGTGTATGCGGGCGAATTCCGCAGTGGAAATACCCTTGGCGCGGGCGAGTATGACCTCCTGCTCACGCCCCCGCAGGTGTTGTACCTGGCCGAGCAGCCATCTGCCGAAATCCTCGTCGCAGACGTCCTCCTCGGTCGTACCCGGGGTGTCCGCGAGCGCCGCACGCTGGAGGAGTCTGCTGCGACGCTCCATGTCACGGTAGAAGTCGATGCAGAGGCGAAGCGCCACCGACGTCAGAAAGGCACCGAGTCGATTTCTGTCCAACGCGGCGTGGGCGGCCGCCCGGGCCATGGTTTCCTGAACGCAGTCCTCGGCGTCCTGAAAACTTGGTAGTCTTCGCCGAACCAGCCGCATGAGGCGGTCCTGATGCTGGAAGATTTCTTCCCAGGAGCATTCAGCGGGCGATTGGCAGGTGGAATGTCGCACCATCGTGGATTGCAGCCCGTTGTCTCTCGGAATGAGCAGGGAGAACCACGGCCGACTTTCCATTTGTCGGCCATGTGGTTTTCCTACCCGAGGCCCTGGAGCGGCAAACCGGAATATGTTCCTCCGCCGGTCGGCAGGAATGTTTTTTCGCGCTCATTTCCGAGGAGCGGGCCGCCGCGTCCAGTCGCGGTTCCAGTTGAGCCACATGTCCCGTACGGTCTGCTGCACTTGGGAGCCGCCGGCGCGCAGCTCGGTGGTGAACGCCTGGACCGCTTCCCTGCCCACCAGCCGCGCCCCGCCGGTGAAGTAGGAGCCCCGGACGTGCCGCGGTGAGCGGTACTTGCCCCACAGCAGGATCTTCATCAGCGGCCAGAGGGTGAACACCCCGGCCGGACAGCGGTCGTCGGGGTCCAGGGTCCCCCACACCGACGGGACGAGGCCGCTCTCGCCCAGCACCTCGTAGATGCGCGCGATCGCCTCCTCCTTCGTCAACTCGCCGGAGCGGTAGGCGAGTACGGCGTCCCGTGACTGGTCGAACATCCGCTCCACCCAGGGATTGTCCATACCCTGGAGACCTCGGTACGGCGGCAGCTCCAGCATGTCGAAACAGGCCGGGTCGTGCGTCTTCTCGAACGTCACGGCGGCCTGGTTCTGGGCGTTCGTGCCGTACAGCGTGGTGATGGTCCACACGCGGTTCCAGGCGTTCCACAGGTCGAAGTCGTCGAACGCGATGTAGCTGCAGGACACCAGGTCGTCGTAGAACCGGAACATGCGCTTGGTCCAGTGGTCCAGGTACGCGAACCGGGAGGTGTCGAAGTCGTCCTGGCGCACCGCGTCGATGAGCCGGTGACTGAGCGCGTTCAGCGCCATCACGGTGACGGCGAGACCGCTGGAGAAGAGCGGGTCGATGAAGTCACTGGCGTGCGGCAGCAGGCACCACCGGTCGCCGACCACCTTCTGCGACGCGAACTGGGTGCGGTCGGTGGACACGTACGGCCGGACCGCCCGCGCCCGCTCGAACTGCCGGGCCACACTGGGGAACCGGCGCACGTACTGCCAGAACTCCTCCTCCGCCGAGATGTCCTCCGGCCGGGGGTGCTGGTCGAGATCGAGGTTGATGCCGACACTGCACAACTGGTTCGTGCCGGCCGTCTGGTTGTCGAACGGGATGACCCAGAACCATCCGCCCGGGAACATGTGGTGGAGCGTTCCCTGGCTGAACGGGCTGGGCATGCCGTGCTGTGCACGTGAGGGCGCCACGGCGTCGAAGGGGCGCACGTCCACCATGTGCGTGAAGATCGTGCGCGACCTCGTGCGGTAGGGCGGTTCCTGCCGCAGCCCGAGGCGCTCGGGCAGGACCGCCCGCATGCCGCCGGCGTCGACCACGTACGAAGCCCGGAAGGTGCCCCGGTCCCGGGTGACGAGCGTCGCGCCGTCCTCCTCGAACTTCACGTCGTCGACCATGGTGTGGGTGTACGCGGTCACGCCGTAGGACACGGCGACGTGGAACATGTACGCGTCCACGTCCTGCCGGAAGTAGTGCGAGTCGGGACCGAGCGGGGGTCCCCAGGTGGGGTACTGGGTGCACTCGTCGGGCCGGGTGGGCTCACCTTCCCGGTGGTAGATGAAGCTGAAGTTCCGTTTGACCCCGCTGTTCGACGACACGTGGCGGCGCAGTGCCGCGTTGGTCGCCAGGTGCTCGAGCTCGGGGACGTCGTAGCGGCGGGCCAGGACCCGGAGCCCGAACGTGGTCTCGGGGACGGTGGACTCTCCGATGGCGAACCGGGGGTGGCCGCTGCCTTCGAGTAGCAGCACCCGCACGCCGTGACGTGCGAGTACGGTCCCCAGCATCGTCCCGCCGATGCCGCCTCCGACGATGGCGACATCGAAAACACGCTGGTCTTCTTGCATGTCTGCGGTTCCTTTCGCGACGGGAAGGGCGAGTCGCCCGGCTTCCCCGGTCACCGGTGGGTGTCCGGGGAGCCCGGCAGCACCCGGCGCAGCCCGCAGGCCACCACCCGGGCGGAGAAGGACACGGCGAACCCGGGGGTGGGCGCCAGCCCGGCCAACAGGCGGCGGTCACCCGGCACTTGCCGCTCGCCGCGCCCGGTGACGTCGAGCCACACGCCGAAGTGCAGCAGCCGCGCCTCGGGTCCGGCGTCGCGAGCGGGGAACGGCCGCATGTGCTCGCGCACCGCACGCGTGAGGGTCGTGCGCCGCACCGTGCCCACCTGGTGCCGGGCCAGGAAGTGGTCGAGCAACTGGGCGGAGCGGCGCGGGAATCCACCGCGACCGAGCGGAGTGCGCCCTACCAGCCCGGCGTCGTGGAACGCCGCGGCGGCCAGCAGGCCGACCCGGTCGTAGGCGGTCCCGTGGGTCCGCGCACAGGCGTCGGCCAGCAGGAACGTCCGCAGCGAGTGCACGGCGACCCGGGGTGGCAGGAGCCGGCACATCTCCGTCAGCGCGGCGCCCGCGAGGGGGTGCCCGAGCAGCTCCGCGAGGGCCGGGCGGCCGAGCAGGGGCTGCCATGCCTCGGGCAACATCTTCGGTGGATCGGAGCGTGAACTCGCCCCGCTCCCACCGGGATCGGGGACCTCCGGCATCTCAGGCCCTGTGGCCATGGCTCAACCCCCCTTGCCTCGTGACCTATTGGCTGTGTCTGTCTCATCTGTCTTTACGCTCGGGCCGCTCCCAGCCCCCCGCTCCCCCTTTCGCAACGCTCCGTCCGCGTAAGCGCGTTGACGTGCAACCGAGGGCGCGCGATACCGGTAACGCGCTCCGGGCGTACGTTCTGGCCGTCCACTCGGAGGCGTGGCCTGTTCGAATGAGTGAGCCCTAATCACCCGTGGTGGTGGTGCGGGTGCGGGCGCGGGTGGCGGCCAGGAGAGTATGCGCCCTGTGCTCCCACTGGTGGAAGATTTCTGTAGTAGACCTCGTGAGGTGCGGGGAGTGTTCAGGGCAGGACCGAATCTCGCCTGTGCTGAAATGCGGTGTTGGTATGGCCAGTTTCCCGATCGCCGACGATGTGCGGCTTCCGGCGGAAATCGATGCGTCGGCTCTGACGGATGTTCCCGAAGGGCCGCCCGAGGGGATTCTGTTGACGGGGGCCACAGGATTCCTCGGCGGTTTCCTGCTCGCCGACCTGCTGGATGCCACCGACGCTCGAATCCATTGCCTGGTGAGAGCGGAGTCGGCCGCTCAGGCCCGAGAACGGCTCGCCGATCAGTTACGCGCCCGGGATGTGCCGGAGCACCACATGTCCCGGATCGACGTCGTGCCGGGCAGCCTGGCGAAGCCGCGGTTCGGCTTGACCGACGAGGAGTTCTCGGCCCTCTCGCGCGGCATCGACGTCATTTACCACTGCGGTGCTTGGGTCAATCTTCTGGCGAGTTACCCGATCCTGCGCGGCTGCAATGTGTCGGGGACCCTGGAAATCCTGAGACTGGCAACCCGGACCCGCCGAATTCCCGTGCATTACATCTCGACGATGGGGGTGATCCCGGCAGCCCGAGAGGCCGGGACCGGTGTCTCCGGTTACTGCGCCACCAAATGGGTCGCCGAGCAGTTGGTCGCGCAGGCCGCGGACCGCGGATTGCCCACGATGGTGCACCGGCCCGGTGTGATCCTGGCGGACTCGCGCACCGGCCTGGTGGGGAAGTCGGACTGGTTCGTCCACCTGACGACGGCGAGCATCCGCGCCGGCTGCGCCCCCGACCACCCCGGTCTCCTGCCGGTGGGCACGGTCGACTTCACCAGCCGCGCCATCGTCGACCTGTCCCTGAGCCGGCGTGCCCGAGGACAGGTGTTCCACGTGATCGATCCCGAACCGCTGCCCTTCCGGTCGTACTTCCAGGGCTTCGCGGACGCGGGTGTCGACCTTCCGCTCGTTCCGTTCGACACCTGGCTGGAGCGGCTTCGCGACCTGGGCGACGCGGTCCCGCGCAGCACCCTGCGGCTGGCCGGCGAGACCCTCCGGCAGATGATCCCGGCCCCGGGGCAGGACACCGCCGGCCCCACCGCGGCGTCCGCGCACCGCGCCCCGCCCGTGCTCGACTCCGACTACTTCCGCAGGATGCTCGCCTTCCTGAGCCGCGACGCCGTGCTGCCCGCCCGGTGACCCACGCGCGGTCCTCTCCTCCCGTTCCTCCCGTCATCCCTCCCCGCAACTCATCAGCTGGAGTTTCCGCATGTCCTCTTTCACCCTGGAAGACCTGGCGTCGATGGTGGCCGAGATCGCCGGCGCCGAAGCGGCCCGGGCGATCTCGGAGCAGTCGGCCGACGCACCCTTCACCTCGTTGGGGTTCGACTCGATGGCCGTCATCGAACTGGCCGAGCGGATCCAGGAGCGCTACAGGGTTCCCATCCCGGACGAGGCGGTGCACGACCTGCGCACCGTCCGGCGGACCCTCGACTACGTGAACGGCCAGGCAGCCGTCGCCGCGTCGGACGGAGCCCGCTGATGGCCCGGGGCACGGGACGGCTGACCGGCATCGGAACCTACCGCCCCGGTGGCCTGCTCACCAGCGCCGAACTCGACACCAGGTTCGGCCATGAGGAAGGCTGGATCGAGCAGATCACCGGAATCCGGACCAGGCTGAAGGCCGACCCCGACGACACCTTCGTCGAGATGGCCGCGCACGCGGCGGACAAGGCCCTGGCCCACGCGGGAGTGCTCGCCGAGGACCTGGACTGTGTCCTGTTCTCCTCCGCCAGCAGCGTCGGCCAGGCATCGTGCCGGGCGGCCAGTCTCACCCATCGCATCGGAGCCGGCCGGGCCGGCGGGTTCGACCTCAACGGCGGGTGCGCCGGATTCAGTTACGGGCTGACCCTGGCCTCCGGACTCATCGCCGCACAGCAGGCGCGTCAGATCCTGGTCGTGGCCGCCGAGCGGCTGAGCGACATCACCGACCCCGAGGACTGCGCGACCGTCATGGTCTTCGGCGATGCCGCCGGGGCCGCGGTGGTCAGCGCCGCGGAGCACGCCGGGATCGGACCGGCGGTGTGGGGAACCCACGGCCCCGGTGAGCCCTGGATGACCAGCGCCCCGCCCAAACCCGGTGCCGCCCGCCCGTACATGCACATGGACGGCACCCGGGTCGTGCGCTGGTTCGGTTCGCACATGCCGCAAGTGGCCCAGAACGCACTCGACGCGGCCGGGCTCACCTGGGACGACATCGGGGCCTTCGTGCCGCACCAGTGCAACGGGCGGCTGATCGACGCGATGGTGCGCCGACTGCGCCCGCCCGCGCACGTGGCGATCGCCCGCAGCATCGTCACCGACGGCAACACCAGTTCGGCGTCCATCCCGCTGGCTCTGGAGTCGCTGCTCGCCTCGGCCACCGTACGGCCCGGCGACAAGGCGCTGCTCCTGGGCTTCGGCGCCGGGCTGACCTGGTGCGCCCAGGTGGTCGAACTTCCATAAGGAGCACCTCATGAACGTCACGTCCGCGTCCCCCGCGGTCGACCTCGGGCCCGTCGGCGAACCCGAAGCCGGTGTCGTGGCCCGTCCCCTGTCCCGGCTGTCCGACGCCGATCTCGGCACCCTGCTGATGATCCGCCACTTCGAACTGGCCGTGCTGGAGCTGTTCTCCCAGGGCCGGCTGCACGGCACAACGCACACCTGCCTCGGCCAGGAGTACATCCCCGTGGCGCTCTACCCGCTGCTGGACGAGGGCGACTACGTCTTCAGCAACCACCGCGGGCACGGCCACTACCTGGCCCGCTTCCACGACCCGCACGGTCTGCTCGCGGAGATCATGGGCCGGGCCGGTGCCGTCTGCCACGGCGTGGGCGGCAGCCAGCACATCTACCGCGACCGCTACCTGTCGACCGGCGTGCAGGGCCAGAGCCTGCCCGTCGCCGTGGGAGTCGGCCTGCATCTGAAGCGGGCCGAGCCGGGCCGGATCGCGGTGGTCCACATCGGCGACGGCACCTGGGGCGAGGGCGCCGTGTACGAGGCGCTCAACATGGCGCAGCTGTGGCAGGTCCCGGTGCTGGTAGTGGTGGAGCACAACGGGATCGCCCAGTCGACACCGACCGAGCGGCAGATGTCCGGCACCGTCGCGGCCCGGGCGGCGGCCTTCGGCGTCGGCCACCTGCGGATCGACTCCGTGGACGTCACCGATGTACGGGCCGCCCTCGCCCCCGTGGTCGAGCAGGTCCGTGACCGGCACCGGCCGTACGTGGTCGAGTGCGTCACCCACCGCGTGGGCCCGCACAGCAAGGGGGACGACACCCGCGCGGCCGAGGTCCGGGAGCGAGCGGCCAGGCACGACTGGTACCGCCGCTACCGACAGGACCACCCCGCACAGTTCGCCGCCGCCGACCAGGCACAGGCGGAGGCCGTCGCCGCCGTCGTACGAGAGGTCGGCGCGCGTGCGGCGTCCCGATGGGAGGCCCGATGACCAAGCGCCAGCGCGTGGCCGAGAACCTCAACAGCGCACTGCACCACCTCCTCGGCGCCCACCCCGGCACCTATCTGATCGGCGAGGACGTCGCCGACCCCTACGGTGGTGCGTTCAAAGTGACCCGGGGGCTCTCCGACCGCTTCCCGGACCGGGTGCTCTCCTCACCGCTGAGCGAAGGAGGCATCGCCGGCGTGGGCGCGGGCCTGGCCCTGGCCGGCAACCGGTCCGTGGTCGAGATGATGTTCTCGGACTTCGCCGCGCTGGCCTTCGACCCGCTGCTGAACTTCGCCGCCAAGTCCGTGTCGATGTACGGCCGCAGGGTCCCGATGAGCATGGTCGTCCGCTGCCCCACCGGCGGCAACCGGGGATACGGCCCGACGCACAGCCAGAGCCTGCAGAAGCACTTCCTCGGCATTCCCTCGCTGCACCTGCGGGAGGTCTCCCCGTTCCACGACAACCAGCGGGTACTGACCGCGATGCTCGACCGCGAGGAGCCCGGTGTGCTCTTCGAGGACAAGGTGCTCTACACCCGCGCCATGTACCGGGCGGGTGTCGTGGACGACCTCTTCCGCTACGAGCTGCTGGCCGACCCCAGCGAGACCGCCCGGGTGTTCGCGCCGGACTGCGGGCCCCCCGACTGGATCGTCCTGGCCCCGGGCGGGCTCACCGAACGGGCCGTCACCGCCCTGCGCACCCTGCTCCTCGAAGAGGAGATCACGTGCGAACTGCTGGTGCCCTCCCAGCTCTACCCCTTCGACAGCAAGGCGCTGCTCCCGGTGCTGTCCCGTGCCGACCGCATCTGTGTCATGGAGGACTCCACGGCCGACGGGACCTGGGGCGAGCTGCTCGCACAGCAAATCCACGAGCAGCTGTGGAGCCGACTGGCCCGCCCGGTGCTGCCGCTGAGTGCCGAGCCGAGCATCGTACCGACCGCGGCGCACCTGGAGCACGACGTGCTGCTCCAGCCGTCCACCATCCACCGCGCGATCATGGAGGCGACGAAGTGATCGGCATCGAGCTGCCCACGCTCAACACGAACGACTCCAGCTACACCCTGGTCGAGTGGCTCGTCCCCGACGGCAGCAGCATCGAGGGCGAGGAACCGCTGGCGCTCGTGGAGACCTCCAAGGCCAGCGAGGAGATCGAGAGCACCGGCCCCGGAATCCTGCACGTCCTCGTCGGCGGCGGCCAGGACTGCAGGCCGGGGCAGACCATCGCCTACCTCTTCGAGTCGGCCGACGAGCGCGACTCCTACCGGGCGTCGGCCGCCGCCCCGGCGGCGACGTCCGCACCCCCGGGCGCGGAGCTGAGCATCACCAAGGCGGCCCGCGCGCTCGCCGACCGCCACGGCGTGTCCGAGGCCGAGCTGCGCGGTCTCGGGCGCACCGTGATCCGTACGGCCGATGTCGAGGCCCTGGTGCGGCGGGCCGCGTCGGCGCCCGCTTCCCCCGAGCGTCAACTGTCCAAGCAGCAGCGGACGGTGGGGGCGGTGGTGACCGAGTCGATGCGGACCGTTCCGGCCGCGGCCGCCTACGCCAAGGTCGACGTCGGACAGGCGGAGGAACTGGCCCGGCAGCTGTCCGAGCGCACCGGCAGTTTCGTCTCCCTGCCCGTCCTGCTGATCAAGGCGGTGGCGCGCCGGCACGCGGCACACCCCCTGATGTTCGCCGCGCTCACCGACGACGGCGCGGTGCGCGAGAGCGAACGGGCCCATGTGGGCGTCACCATGGACGCGGGCCGAGGTCTGTACACCCCGGTGGTGCACGACGCCGCCGAGCTGAGCAGCGACCGGATCGCCGACCTGCTGACCGGCTTCCGGAGCAAGGCGTTCCGGGGCACGTTCCAGTCCGCCGAACTCACCGGGGCCAACATCATGGTCGCACCGCACACCACCGAGGGCATGGTCCTGGCCACCCCCATCGTCTTCCCCGGCCAGACCTGCGTGATCTCCATCGGCGCCGTCGAGGACCAGGTGCTCCTGGACGCGCAGGGCACTCCTCGCACCCACCGGTTCGTCCACCTCGGCCTGGTCTACGACCACCGGGTGGTCAACGGCAGGGACGCGATGGCCCTGCTCAAGGACGTCAAGGAGGAGCTGGAGACACCGGTCGCGCTCGGCTGACCGCCGACCCGCCACCACGGGAACCCCACCACACGGAACCCCACCACCCCCGGGGTACCGCCCGTCGGACTGGAAAGGACGCCCCTGACATGACCACCGACACCACACCCCACAGCCGCGCCTACGACCTGCTCGCCTCGGTTCTCAGCAACAAGTTCGAAGTGCCCCCCGAGGCCATCGTCCCCACCGCGACCTTCGAGCAGCTGGACCTCGACTCGCTGGCCGTGGTGGAGCTGTTCGTCGTACTCACCGAGGAACTCGGCATCGAAGTACAGGACGGCGAGGCCGACCCGGACCTCACCCTGGCCGGCGTGGCCGACCTCATCGCCGAGGCCGTCAAGCCGTGACCGGCGCACGTCCCGACGTCGCCGTCACCGGGATCGGCCTGGTCACTCCGGCCGGCACCGGTCGCGAGGCCACCTGGGACGGCGTGTGCGCGGGCCGCCCCACCGCCCGGCACGTCCCCGAACTCAAGGGTCTCCCCGTCGACTTCGCCTGCCTCGTACCGGACTTCTCCCCCCGCGCTCACGTCCCCGGCTCACGCCCCTGGCAGTACGACCGCTTCACCCAGTTCGCCCTCTACGCCGCCCTGGAGGCGGTCTCCGACGCCGGCCTGGACCCGGCCGACTGGGACGCGGACCGCGTCGCGGTGGTCTTCGGCAGCTCGGCCGGCGGCACCGGTACCATGCTGGAACAGCACCGCAAACTGCTCGAACTGGGCACGTCACGCGTCTCACCGCTGCTGCTGCCCATGTTCCTGCCCAACATGGCCACCGGACAGCTCACCATTCACCTGCGGGCCCGGGGCCCGGCGCTGTGCACGGTCACCGCCTGCGCCTCCGGCGCCACCGCCATCGGCACCGCCCTGCAACTCCTGCGCTCCGGGGCCTGCGACATCGCCGTCGCGGGCGCCTCCGACGCGGTCGTACAGCCCTTCTGGGTCACCGGCTTCGACCGGATGGGCGCGCTGTCCCGGCGCGGCGAGGACCCGCGGGCCGCCTCCCGGCCCTTCGACACCGCCCGGGACGGCTTCGTCATGGCGGAGGGCGGCGCGGCCCTGGTCCTGGAGCCGGCGAGTGCGGCCAGAGCCCGCGGACGCCCCGGCTACGCCCTGCTGGCGGGCTACGGAGCATCGTCCGACGCCCACCACCCCGTGGCACCCGACCCCGAGGGCAAGGGCGCCGACCTCGCCGTGCGGCGGGCCCTCGACGACGCCGGCGCCCGCCCCGCGGACGTGCAGCACATCAACGCGCACGGCACCAGCACGCCGCTCAACGACGCCGCCGAGGCCCGTCTGATCCGCCGCCTCTTCCCCCACCAGCCCTCCGTGACCTCGGTCAAGGGCACCCTCGGCCACCTGCTCGGCGCGGCCGGGGCAGTCGAAGCGGCGATCACCGCCCTGTCCGTGGCCCACGGCCGGGTGCCTCCTGTGGCCAACCTCGAGAAGCAGGAAGGAGACGCCGAGATCGACGCCGTCACCGGCACCAGCCGGGCGCAGCCCGTCGACCTCGCCCTGAGCCATTCCTTCGGCTTCGGCGGCCACAACGCCGTACTCGCCTTCAGAAGCTGCCCCACCGACCCGGCTCGGGAGCCGGCCGCTCCTTCACCGGCAACCGTGCCCGCAGACCCCCCACCATCTCGTTGACCAGCCTCAACACACACCAACGAAAGCGAGAAGACCATGAGTTTTCTCAATCCCCGTATCCCCGGTGCCAACTCGGACGACGTCGTCACGGACATCACCGAGGCACCGCACCGCGCGGGCGCGGTCGTCCAGGCCGGGGGTGCGCAGGTCATCGCCACCGTCGACATCCAGGCGGGAGAGGACGACTGGAACGTGCCGCCGAGCGAGGAACATCCGCGCCCGGTGGTGCTCGTGCACGGCACCTTCGGCAACCGCGGCTACACCTGGAACACGGCGACGCCCCTGCTGCGGCAGCACGGCCACCGTGTCTTCCGGCTCGACTACGGCCAGCACGGCAACCCCGTGATCTTCGGCCTCGGCGACATCAAGCACTCGGCCCGCCAGCTCGCCGAGTTCGTCGACGAGGTGCTGCGCCGCACCGGCGCCCAGCAGGTCGACATCGTCGGCTTCTCGCAGGGCGGCATGATGCCGCGCTACTACCTCAACGCGCTGGGCGGCGGGCCCAAGGTGCACAACTTCGTCGGCATCTCACCCAGCAACCACGGGGTCACGGCCCAGGGGCTGATGAACCTCGCCCGCCAGATCCCCGGCGCGGTGGAGGTGCTCGAACAGGGCGCCGTCGGGGAGGTCGTGCCGGCCTGGCCGCAACTGCAGCACGACCACCTCTTCCAGCGGGAACTGGCCGACCTGGGCGAGACGACGGAGGGCGTCCGCCACACCGTCATCGCCACCCGGTACGACGACGTGGTCACCCCGTACACCTCGTGCGCCCTGGAGCAGACGGAGGGGCGCTACGTCAACAACATCGTCCTCCAGGACATCGACCCGGACGACCACACCCCGCACGTGAGCATGCCCTACAACGCGACCGTGCTGAACGAAGTCCTCAAGGCCCTGGCCGACTGAGCCCTGCTGCCGTCCAGGAGAACGCGGGCGACCAGCGCCGGGTCGTCGTTCATCGGAACGTGGCCGCAGCCGGGCAGCCGCACCAGGCGGGCCCGCGGGATGGCGCGCTTGGCGCGTATGCCCTGCCGGGGCAGGAGCAGCCGGTCCCGGTCGCCCCACGCCACGGTGACGGGGACGCCGGGCACGTCGTCGGTGAACAGCACGCTCCGTCCGGCCCGGAGCGTCTCGGAGAACCCCTGCGCGTGTGCGAGCGCCAGCGTCTCGGCGACGACCGCCTCGGGGGAGCGGCGGCCGGGACGGGAGTAGATCGTGCTCGTCAGCGCCGTGCGGCCGACCGAGGTGCGGGACAGCCGCTCGACGAGCGGGAGGGGCAGGCTCCGGGCGGTCCAGCGCATCCCCATCAGGACGCCGAAGGCGTAGTGTCGTTCGGCCTGCGTCCAGAACCCGGCCGGGGACAGGGCCGTCACCGACCGCACCAGGTTCTCCCGGCCGAGTTCCAGGGCCAGCAGGCCGCCCAGCGAGTTGCCCGCCACGTGGGGGCGATCGAGGCCCAGCGCCGCGCAGAAGGCGCCGAGCACCGCGCTCGTCGTCGGCAGGTCGTGCGGCAGCCCGGGCGGCAGCGCGGACGACGCCCCGAACCCCGGCAGGTCCACGGCTATCACGTCGCGTTCGGTGGCGAGGATGTCGACCACCGGGTCCCAGGCCTGCCGGTGATGGCCGATGCCGTGCAGCAGCACCAGCGGCTCGCCGGTGCCCACGCGCGCGTAGGCGAGGGTGATCTCCCGCGGACCGTGGGCGGTGGAGGCCGTGAAGGAAAGCGTTGCGGACATGGGGCTCCTTGTCGGGAACAGGCGTTCCGGGAACGGGTGCACGATGACGTCGCGTAGACAGCTTGTCAGCAAGAGCTACCGACGGGTAGCCCCGGTGTCGGGTCCGAGCGATTCCGTCTGGACACCACCGGACGCGTCCGCTGGGATGGAGGGGTGACCACCGACACCGCGACCGACGTCTTCGAAGAACACCGGCCCGTCCTCCTGGGCGTCGCCTACCGCATGCTGGGCCGCCTGGCCGACGCGGAGGACGTGGTCCAGGAGGCATGGCTGCGCTGGTCCGGCGCCGACCGCTCCGCCGTGCGCGAGCCGAGGGGGTACCTGGTGCGCGTCACCACCCGCCTCGCCATCGACCGGCTGCGCCAGGTCAAGTCGCGCGGCGAGACCTACGTCGGCCCGTGGCTGCCCGAGCCCTGCGTCACCGACTTCGGGGATGTCGTGCCGGACGCCGCGGAGCGGGCCGTCCTCGCCGACTCGGTCTCCCTCGCGGTGCTCGTCGTCCTGGAGTCGCTGTCGCCGCTGGAGCGGGCGGTGTTCGTCCTCAGGGAGGCGTTCGGCTACCCGTACGCGGAGATCGCCGCCATGCTGGAGCGCGGCGAGGCCGCGGTGCGCCAGCTCGCCGGACGCGCCCGCAAGCACGTCGACGAGCGGCGCCCCCGTTACGACGTCGACCCGGCGCAGCGCCGCGACCTCACCGAGCGCTTCCTCGCCGCAGCGGCCGACGGCGACCTGGCCGGTCTGCTGGCGACCCTCGCGCCGGACGTCCGGCTGGTGGGCGACAGCGGCGGCAGGTCCAGGGCCCCTCTGCGCGTGCTGGAGAGCTCCGACAAGGTGGGCCGCTTCCTGCTCGCCGTCGCGCAGCAGGGCATCCCCGACGCCACCTTCCACTTCCTGGAACTCAACGGTGGCCCCGCCCTGCTGGTCCGCTCCGGCGGGAAGCCCGACTCCGTCGTCCAGGTGGACGTCGCGGAAGGCCGCATCCAGACCGTGTACGTCATTCGAAACCCGGACAAACTGGGCTCTCTGGTCGACGTCCCCTAGCCCGCCCCCGAGGCGGCCCACGGCCCCGGCACCCGTCCCGTAACGGGTGCCGGGGCCGTTCCGTCCGCCGGATTGGTCTTGACCAAGGGGGTGGGGCGTTTTATGGTCGCAGAGAACTGCAACAACCTTTAATAAACAAGGGCGTCAAAACGCCGCCGGACCACGGCGATTGCGGAGGACAGGGTGGGGACCACGCAGTTGGAACCGGTGCCGGAGCCGAAGTACTGGCACCTCAGGACCGTGCTCAGCGAGGCCCTGGACTCGGAGTTCGAGGTGGGCGAGGTCCTGCCCAACGAGCGGGACCTGGCCGCCCGCTTCGGCGTCGCCCGCGCGACCCTCCGCCAGGCCCTGGAGCAGCTCGAACTGGAGGGCAGGCTCCAGCGCCGCCGCGGCGTCGGTACGACCGTGGCCCCGCCACGCGTCGGTGTGGCCGTCGGCACCCGGGAGCACACCTGGCCAGGGTCGGCCGACGACGCCTGGCAACCGGCCGACTGCCACCTCGCGGCGCCTCCCGCCGCCGTCGCCGACGCGCTGGAGACGGACCGCGACGAACCCGTCCACACCGTCCGCCGCTCCCGCGTGAGCCACGGGCAGCCCGTCGCCGCGGAACTGCTGTACATCCCGTCGTCCGCGGTGCCCGACCTCACCGCCATCGACGCGCCCTCCGGCCCCGCCCGCGCGCGTGCCGTGCTGCGCGAACTGCAGCGCGGGGAGCTGGAGCGGCAGGAGAGCGCCGTCGAGCTGGGCTCGGCCGGCGCGGACGACGCGAAGGAGCTGGACCGCCTTCCGGGCGCGCCCGTCCTCGTGGTCACCACCCGCTACCTCGCCGAGGGCCGCACCGCCGCCCTCTCCGTCGCCACCTACCGCGCCGACACCTGCCGGCTGACGTTCGGCGACTTCGGCGGCGTCGAGATCCACCACGGCCCCCAGACCCGGGCGTCCTGACCCAGGCCCCCTGACCGCCCCCGGTCAGCGGCGGGCCGTCGCGCCCTCGACCGCGAACAACTGCTCCTCCACGTGGTCGAGGGCGAGCCGCAGCGCACCCGTCGCCACGGCGGCCTCGCCGAGCAGTGACAGGGCCACGCGCGGCGGACGCAGGCAGTAGCGGGCCAGCTCTCGCCGCAACGGTTCCAGTACGCCGTCGAGTCCGGCCGCCCAGCCGCCGATGACGACCATCTCGGGATCGAGCGCCAGCGCCAGCGCCGCCACGTCGTGCACCAGCCGCTGGATGAAGCGCTCGACGGCCGCGCGGGCCCGCTCGTCGCCGTCGCGGGCCTCGGCGAAGACCTTGGCCACCGCCTGCTCGTCCAGCGGGTGCAGCGGCTGGTCCGTGGTGGACAGCAGCGTCTCCGGCGTCACGTCCCGGCCCAGCAGATGCAGCGCGCCGATCTCCCCGGCCGCCCCGCCGTACCCCCGGTGCAGCCGGCCGCCGATCAGCGCCCCCGCCCCGGGACTGAGCCCGGCCAGCACGAACACGATGTCGTCGCACTCGGTGGCGGTCCCCTTCCAGTGCTCGGCCACCGCCGCCGCGTTCGCGTCGTTCTCCACCAGCACCGGGCACTTGAAGGAGCGGCTCAGCCGCTCGCCCAGGCCCAGACCCGTCCACCCGGGCAGCGCCGTGCCCAGGCGGACCGTGCCGTCCGCCTCGACGATGCCGGGCGTGGCCGCGCCGACCGCCCGCAGCGAGCCGCGCGCCACACCGGCCCGGCGCAGCAGTTCGGCGACGGCCGTGCGCAGCCGCTCCAGCCGCTCGTCGGCCGACGCGTTCTCGTCCACGTCCTTGGCCTGGGCACCGATCACCCGGCCGTCCAGACCGGACAGGAGCGCGGCGACGCGGTGCGGACCGATCTCCAGGCCCAGCAGGTGTCCCGCCTCCGCCCGGAACCGGAACCGCCGCGCGGGCCGCCCCTGCCGCCGGGCCGTCCCCTCGTCGGCGGCCGCCTCGACGACCAGACCGGCCTCGATCAGCCCCTCGACGACGCCCTCGACGGTCGGCCGGGACAGCCCCGTCACCCGGGTGATCTCGGTCAGCGTCGCGGAGTCCGTCGCACGCAACGCGTGCAGCACCACGGCGGAATTGATCCTCCGCAACAGCGACGGGTCCCCGCCGGTCAGGCCTGCCAAGGTCCGTCCTCCCAGCTCGTGCGCGTGTGGGCCGGATGGTACTCGGCCCGTCGGACCCCGGCGAGCGCCGGTCTCCGTTCCCGGCCCCCGAGGGGCGTCCTCACCCGGGTGCCACGAACCCCGACTCGTACGCCGTGATCACCGCCTGGGTGCGGTCCCGCGCCCCCAGCTTCGCCAGTACGGCGCTCACGTGCGACTTCACCGTCTCCGTGCCGACCACCAGCCGGGCGGCGATCTCCGCGTTCGACAAGCCCCGCGCCATCAGCCGCAGCACCTCCCCCTCCCGCTCGGTCAGCCGCGCGCGCTCCAACGCGGCGCGGGCCGCGCGGTTCCCGCCGCTGTCCCCGTACTCGGCGGCCAACTGCCGCACCGAAGCCGGGAACAGCAGCGACTCGCCCTCGGCGATCAGCCGCACCGCGTGCACGATCTCGGCCGGGCGGGCGCGCTTCAGCAGGAACCCGTCGGCGCCCGCGCGCAGCGCCTCGTACACGTACTCGTCGTTCTCGAAGGTCGTCACCACGAGGATCTTCGGCGGATCGGCCACCGTCCGCAGCAACGCGCGCGTGGCCTCGATGCCGTCCAGCAACGGCATCCGGACGTCCATCGCGACCACGTCCGGCCGCGTCTGCCGCACCAGCGGAATGACCGCGGCCCCGTCGGCCGCCTCACCGACCACCTCGATGTCCGGCTGCGCCTCCAGCACCGCCCGCAGACCGGCGCGCACCAGCGGTTCGTCGTCGACGAGGAGCACTCTGACCGGCATCCGCCCAGCGTAGATCAGCCCGGCGGCAGCTCGACCCGCACCTCCCAGTCACCGGCGCCGTCCGGGCCCGTGTGCGCCCGCCCGCCCAGCAGCGCGGCCCGCTCGCGTATCCCGCGCAGTCCGCTGCCGCGACCGGGCGCGGCCCGCCCGTCCGGCAACGGATTGCGCACCTCCAGAGTGAGCGCGCCGTCCGCGACCTCGACGCGCACCCGGGTCGGCACGGCGCCCGCGTGCCGCAGCACGTTGGTCAGCGCCTCCTGGAGGATGCGGTAGCCCTCGTGCGAGACCGGACCCGGCAGGGTCTCCAGCGGGCCGGCGACCTCGGCCTCGACCTTGGCGCCGGAGGCCCGGGCGGACTCCAGGAGGCGGTCGGCGTCCGCGAGCGTCGGCCGGGCGCCCACCGGCCGCTCCGCCTCCCGCAGGACGCCGAGGACCCGTTCCAGATCCTCCAGCGCGGCCCGGCCGGTCTCCTCGATCGCGGTCAGCGCGCGGTCGGTGAACTCGGGGCTGTTCGCCGCGCGGGCGGCCCCCGCCTGGACGACGGCGACGGTCAGCGCGTGGCCGATGGAGTCGTGCAGCTCGCGGGCGATGCGGTTGCGTTCCAGGAGCTGTTCGGTGCGCTCCTCCAGGGCGGTGAGCCGCTCGGCGGCGGAAGGACCGAGAAGGGCGCGGGCCCCCGCCGTCGCCAGGAGGCCGAGGCCGACCACGGCGCCGTACAGGGCGAGGAGCGGGAGCGGCGCGAGGAGCGCGTACGCCCAGTGCGGCGCGGTGTCCCGCAGCACCGGGATGTCGTCGACCCGGTGCCCCGCGGCGTGCCGGACCAGTTCGACGGCGAGGATCGGCAGCCAGACGCAGGCACCCGCGGTCAGCAGTCCCAGGACGAGCCGGCACTGCAGCCACACCACCGTGCGCAGCCGGTCCCGCCAGGTCGCCGACGGGGCCACCGAGAAGCCGCCGTCCCCCTGGCCCGGCGTGAGCAGCCACCGGGCCTGCACGCCCTCGCCGGTCCGCACCGCCGGAAGGAGACCGACCGGAAGCAACAGGGCCGCCGGCACCCACATGTTGGTGTCGTCGACGAGCACCCACACGCTCACGATCAGCATCGGCACCCACAGGTACACGAGCCGTGTGTAAGTGGCCCCACGGAACAGCGGGCGCAGGAAGCGGACCATTCGCCCATCGTGCCAGCGGCCACCGACACCCGGCTCCCCCGCACGGGGGAGGCGTTCTCCACCGGCGGGGGAGGCACCGCCCCCGCACCGACCGGCACGCTGCTGCCATGACCAGCATCGACGTCCAGAACCTCACCAAGGAGTACGGCACCCGACGAGCCGTCGACGACCTCACCTTCACCGTGCGCCCCGGCCGCGTCACCGGCTTCCTCGGCCCCAACGGCGCCGGCAAGTCCACCACCATGCGACTCGTCCTGGGTCTGGACCGGCCCACCTCCGGGACCGCGACCGTCGGCGGACGCGCCTACACCGCCCTGCACGAGCCGCTGCGGCACGTCGGCGCCCTGCTCGACGCGGACGCCGCGCACGGCTCGCGCACCGCCCGGAACCACCTGCGCGTCCTGGCGGCGAGCAACCGCGTCCCCGCGCGGCGGGTCGACGAGGTGCTGGAGGAGACGGGCATCGCCTCCGTGGCCCGCCGCCGGGTGAAGACGTTCTCCCTGGGCATGCGCCAGCGGCTGGGCATCGCCGCCGCGCTGCTGGGCGATCCCCAAGTGGTCATGCTGGACGAGCCGTCCAACGGGCTGGACCCCGAGGGCATCATCTGGATCCGCGAACTGCTGCGCCGGATGGCGGCCGAGGGACGCACGGTCCTGGTCTCCAGCCACCTCATGAACGAGACCGCGTCCTTCGCCGACCACCTGGTCGTCCTCGGCCGGGGCCGCCTGCTCGCCGACACGCCGATGCGGGACTTCATCGACGCGCGCGTGCGGCCACGGGTGCGGGTCCGGACGTCGGACGCGACCGCGCTGAAGGCCGCGCTCGCCCGGCACGGCCAGGACGCCGTGGAACACGACGACGGCCACTGGACCGTGCACGACGCGCGCGTGGAGGACATCGGCCGGATCATCTCCGGCACGGGCGTGCCCGTCCTCGAACTGGCCGCGGACGAAGGCACGCTGGAGCAGGCCTACCTCGACCTGACCGCCGCCGAGACCGAGTTCACCGCACAGCCCCAGGAGGCCTGACCATGAACCTCACGCCCGTCCTCCGCGCGGAGGCGCTCAAGGCGCTCACCCTGCGCTCGCTGTGCGGCACCCTGCTGGCACTGTTCGCCGCCACCACGGCGTTCTCCGCGCTGGCGGGGGTGTCCGACACCTCCGACCCGGACTTCGACCCGCTGTTCATGGCTCTGTCCGGAGTCATGCCCGGCCAGATCGCGGCCGTCGCCTTCGGAGCCGTCGTCGTCTCCAGCGAGTACCAGGGCAACGGGATCCGGCTCACCCTGGCCGCGGTTCCGCAGCGCGGGCGGTGGTTCGCGGCGAAGCTGGTGGTCGTCGCCGTACCGGTCCTCGGGGTGGGGCTGGTCACCGCACTCGCCGCGCTGCTCGCCGCGCGTGCGGGTCTCGGCACGGCGGCGGACGCCCTCACCGTCGGCGAGCAACTCCGGGGCGTCGTCGGCTGCGGGATCTACCTCATGCTCATGGCCCTGTTCGCGGCCGGACTCACCGCCCTGTTCCGCAGTGGCGTGGCCACCCTGTCCACCTTGATCCCGTTCATCCTGATCGTCTCCTTCGTGATCGGGGACGCGACGGGCACCGTCGCCGACTTCCTGCCGGACAAGGCCGGGCAGATCGCCCTGTACCAGACGCACGAGGGGGCCCTGGGGCCCTGGACGGGGCTCGCGGTGACCGCGCTGTGGGCGGCGGCGGCGCTGCTCGCCGGATTCTGGCGGCTGCGCCGCCGGGACGCCTGACACCGCGCGGGCGGGCGGAGGGCCGACTGACGCCCCGCCAATTGTCAGTGGCGGCGGGTTTACTGGACACATGAACATCGCGCGGCACCTCGCCCTCGTCGACGAGCTGTGCTTCCGGCCCTTCCCGGCGGAGCACGGCCCGTCGGACGAGGGCACCGCGGCGCCCGGGTACTTCACGGCGGTGCTGGAGAGCAGCCACGGCCTGGGCGGCCGGGACCCGGGGGAGCGGGCGGCGACGGTCGAGCAGTACGAGAAGGTCAGGGACGCTCTCTACGAACGACTCGCCCCGCGCTGGGGCGAGACGGACCCCTACAACCTGCACACGGTCCTGCTGCGGACCGAGCGGGAGGAGATACCCGAGCCGTGGGCCGGCCTGAGCGCCCGCGCGCGGGTGGCGTACCTCTGGGAGGCCGAGGGCACCGGCCGCTGGGTCGCGCTGGCCGTCGCCGACCGCGACGGGACGGACGAGGTGCGGCTGCTGGCGGTGGTCACGCAGGAGGCGCCACCGTGACCGTCACGCCCGCGCCTGCGACCCCATCTGTGCCGCGACCCGCAGCCGGGCGAACTCCTCCGCCATCGTCTGCGCCGTCCAGTGCGCGTT
Source organism: Streptomyces sp. BBFR25 (assembly GCF_044590125.1). Classification (NCBI taxonomy): domain Bacteria; kingdom Bacillati; phylum Actinomycetota; class Actinomycetes; order Kitasatosporales; family Streptomycetaceae; genus Streptomyces; species Streptomyces sp. BBFR25. Next base: position 1,528,790 of record NZ_CP172447.1, on the reverse strand, counting down.
CAGCCCGCTCGGGTTCGGCAGCACCCACACCCGCGTGTCGCCGAACGTCCGCTCCTGCTGCCCCACTTGCGCGTGCCGCTCGTCGAACGCGGTCCGGTAGGCGGTGACGCCGACCACGGCCAGCCAGCGCGGACGCAGCCGGGCCACCTTGGCGGCCAGCAGCCGCCCGCCCTCCCGGTACTCCTCGGCGGTCAGCTCGTCCGCCCGCGCGCTGGCCCGCGCCACGACGTTCGTGATGCCGAGCCCGTACGAGGGCAACTCGTCCTGCTCCGACGGCTTCAGCAGCCGCGGTGTGAACCCGGACAGATGCAGGACGGGCCAGAAGCGGTTGCCGGGACGCGCGAAGTGGTGGCCCGTCGCCGCCGTCATCAGACCGGGGTTGATGCCGCAGAAGAGCACCCGCAGGCCGTCCGCGACGACGTCCGGCACGAGACGGTCGCGGGCGGCCTCCAGCTCGGCCCGGGTGAAGCGGGTCAGAGGATCGCCCCGGGGGTGTAACCCGCGGCCTCGGGGTGCCGCTTGACGATCTCCTCGATCCGGCCGACGACGACACCGACCTGGTCGGCCGCGGCGCCGGTGAAGGAGAGCTTGTCGGCCATCAGGGCGTCCAGAGCCGCCCGGTCCAGCGGGATGCGGTCGTCGGCGGCCAGCTTGTCCAGCAGCTCGTTGCGCTCGGCACCCTGCTCGCGCATGGCCAGCGCGGAGGCCACCGCGTTCTCCTTGATGGCCTCGTGCGCGACCTCGCGGCCGACCCCGGCCCGCACCGCGCCCATCAGCACCTTGGTGGTGGCCAGGAACGGCAGGTAGCGGTCCAGCTCCCGGGCCACGACGGCCGGGAAGGCACCGAACTCGTCGAGCACGGTCAGGAAGGTCTCCAGCAGCCCGTCGAGGGCGAAGAACGCGTCGGGGAGGGCCACGCGGCGCACCACCGAGCAGGACACGTCGCCCTCGTTCCACTGGTCGCCCGCCAGCTCACCGGTCATCGAGGCGTAGCCGCGCAGGATCACCATCAGGCCGTTGACGCGCTCGCAGGAGCGGGTGTTCATCTTGTGCGGCATCGCCGAGGAGCCGACCTGGCCGGGCTTGAAGCCCTCGGTGACCAGCTCGTGTCCGGCCATCAGCCGGATCGTCTTCGCCAGCGAGGACGGCGCCGCCGCCAGCTGCACCAGCGCGGTGACGACCTCGTAGTCCAGCGAGCGCGGGTAGACCTGGCCGACCGAGGTGAAGGCCTGCGAGAAGCCGAGGTGCCCGGCGATCCGCTGCTCCAGCTCGGCGAGCTTGCCCGCGTCGCCGCCGAGCAGGTCCAGCATGTCCTGGGCGGTGCCGACCGGGCCCTTGATGCCGCGCAGCGGGTAGCGGCCGAGCAGCTCCTCCACCCGGCCGTGGGCGACCAGCAGCTCGTCGGCGGCGGTGGCGAACCGCTTGCCCAGCGTGGTGGCCTGCGCGGCCACGTTGTGCGAGCGACCGGCCATGACCAGCTCGGCGTACTCGCCGGCCAGCTTGCCGAGGCGGGCTAGGACGGCCACCGAGCGGTCCCGGATCAGCTCCAGCGAGAGCCGGACCTGCAGCTGCTCGACGTTCTCCGTGAGGTCGCGGGAGGTCATGCCCTTGTGCACGTGCTCGTGCCCGGCGAGGTCGTTGAACTCCTCGATCCGTGCCTTCACGTCGTGCCGGGTGACCTTCTCGCGCTCGGCGATCGAGGCCAGGTCGACCTGGTCGAGGACGCGCTCGTAGTCGGCGATCGCGGCGTCGGGCACCTCGATGCCCAGGTCCTTCTGGGCGCGCAGCACGGCGAGCCAGAGCTGCCGCTCCAGCTTCACCTTCTGCTCGGGCGACCAGAGCGTGGCGAGCTCGGCGGAGGCGTAGCGTCCGGCGAGGACGTTCGGGATGCGGGGCTTGGCGGGAGCGGAAGTCACGTAGACGGATTCTACTGGCGATTCGTGCAGGTCGGCGCCGCGGGGCCGTTCGTCGGAAGCTACGAAGGGGCCGCGACGCCGGGGATCACCGCGCGGGATCCTCGTAGGGCAGCAGGTCCGGGCGCTTGGGCGGCAGGCCGTCGCCGGACGAGCGGCCGGTCAGCCTGCGGCCTATCCAGGGCAGCAGGTGCTGCCGGGCGAACCGGACGTCCGCGGTCCGGCGCGCCGTCCAGCCCGGCGGCGGCGTCGCCGGGATCGGCGCGTGCCACTCGGCGTCCTCGGGTTCGTGACCGAGCGACTGCCACACCGCCTCCGCGACCCGGCGGTGCCCTTCGGCGGTCAGGTGCAGCCGGTCCACGTCCCACATCCGGGGGTCGGCCAGGGACTGGGCGCCGTACAGGTCCACGACCACGGCGCCGTGCCGCTCGGACAGGTCGTCGATGATCGCGAACAGTGCCTCCATGCGCGGGCGGAACCGCTCCAGCACCGGGCCCTGGCGGCCGGGGCTGCGCATCAGCACCAGCTGCTTGCAGCTCGGGGCGAGCCGCTCCACGGCCTGCGTCAGCAGATCCCGCACCCGCGCCATGTCGCACTTGGGCCGCAGGGTGTCGTTGAGCCCGCCGACCAGCGTGATCACATCGGCTCCCATGGCCGCGGCCACATCGACCTGCTCGTCGACGATCTGCCCGATCAGCTTGCCGCGCACCGCGAGGTTGGCGTACCGGAAGCCGGGGGAGCGGGCCGCCATCCGCGCGGCGAGGAGGTCGGCCCAGCCCCGGTAGGAGCCGTCGGGCAGCAGGTCCGACATGCCTTCGGTGAAGGAGTCGCCGACGGCGACGAGACTGGTGTACATGGGGTTCGTCTGCATGGCGACGGAAATGGTATCCCCTGCACATACCCGCCGGTCGGTCGCCCTCCGCGGCCCTGGACCGCGCGCTCGCGGCGCGGCGGGCTCACGCCCGCTGCCCGAACAGCTCCCGCAGTACGTCTTCCATGGTCACCAGCCCCGCCAGCCGCCCGTCGGAGCCCAGGACCGCCGCCAGGTGCGTGCGGCTGCGCCGCATGGCGGTGAGTACGTCGTCCAGCGGGGTCCGTTCGCGCACCCGGGCGATGGGGCGCATGTCGCGCAGGCGGAACGGCAGGTCCCGCGGCGAGGCGTCCAGGGCGTCCTTCACGTGCAGGTACCCCACGATCCGCCGCCCGTCGTCCACCACGGGGAAGCGGGAGAACCCCGACTGCGCCGACAGCCGCTCCAACTGCTCCGGAGTGATGCCCACGCGCGCGTGGACGACGCGCTCCAGCGGCAGCACCACGTCCCGCACCGGCCGGCGGCCCAGCTCCAGGGCGTCGTACAGCCGCTCCCTGGCCCGGTCGTCGATCAGCCCGGCCTCACCGGCGTCCTTGACGATCTCCGCCAGCTCCGCGTCCGTGAACGTCGCCGCCACCTCGTTCCTGGCCTCGACCCTGAGCAGCTTGAGCAGCCCGTTGGCCAGGGAGTTGATCGTGAAGATCACCGGACGCAGGGCCCGGGACAGCGCCACCAGCGGCGGACCGAGGAGCAGCGCGCTGCGCACCGGCTCGGCCAGCGCGATGTTCTTCGGCACCATCTCGCCGAGCAGCATGTGCAGATACGTCGCCAGCGCCAGGGCGATCACGAAGGACACCGCGTGCCCGGCGCCCGACGGCACCCCCACCGCGTGGAACACCGGCTCCAGCAGATGGGCGATCGCCGGTTCCGCGACCACACCGAGGACCAGGGTGCACAGCGTGATGCCCAGCTGCGCCGCCGCCATCAGCGCCGACACGTGCTCGAGGCCCCACAGCACCCGCTTCGCCCGGGCGTCGCCCTCCTCGGCGTACGGCTCCACCTGGCTGCGGCGCACGGAGATCAGCGCGAACTCGGCGCCCACGAAGAACGCGTTGACGACCAGCGTCGCCAGACCGATCAGCAGCTGTACGGCGGTCACCGTCCGGCCTCCCCTTCGTCCTCGTCGGCGTCGGTGCCGGGCCCGTCGGCGGTGTCCGCGGCAGCGGCCGCGTCGTTCAGCGGAGCGTGCATCAGCACCCGGGCCGCCCGGCGCCCCGTGGCGTCCACGACGTCCAGCCGCCAGCCGGCCACATTGAGGCTGTCGCCGACGGCGGGGATGCGCCCGAGACCGGCCGCGACCAGCCCCGCGACCGTCTCGTACGGGCCCTCCGGCACCCGCAGCCCCAGCCGTTCGAGCCGGTCCACGCGTGCCGAACCGTCGGCCCAGTACAGCGCGTGCCCTGCCTCGTCCGTGCCGGCCGGGTCGAGGTCGGGGGTCTCGTGCGGATCGTGCTCGTCCCGTACCTGGCCGACCACCTCCTCGACGATGTCCTCCAGCGTGGCCACGCCCGCCGTACCCCCGTACTCGTCGATCACCACGGCCATCGTGCGCCGCCCGGAGAGCCGGTCGAGAAGCCGGTCCACGGTCAGTGACTCGGGGACGAGCAGCGGCTCGCGCATCAGGTCGGCGACCGGCATCCCGGGCCGCCGCTCGGCGGGCACCGCGAGGACGTCCTTGACGTGCGCCGTCCCGACCACGGCGTCGAGGCTGTCGCGGTAGACCGGGAACCGGGACAGCCCGGTCGCCCGCGTCGCGTTCGCCACGTCCTCGCACGTCGCCCGGGCGTCGAGGGCCACGACCTGGACACGCGGGGTCATCACCTGCTGCGCCGTCAGGTCGGCCAGGTTCAGGGTGCGCACGAACAGCTCGGCCGTGTCGGGCTCCAGCGCGCCCTCCTTGGCGGAGTGCCGGGCGAGCGCCGCCAGCTCCTGCGGCCCGCGCGCGGACGCCAGCTCCTCGGCGGGCTCCACACCGAAGCGGCGCACGACGCGGTTGGCGGTGTTGTTCAGGTGCGTGATGAAGGGCCGGAAGACGGCGCTGAACCAGCGCTGCGGGCCGCCCACCCGCTTGGCCACGGCCAGCGGCGAGGAGATCGCCCAGTTCTTCGGCACCAGCTCGCCGACGATCATCAGGAAGACCGTCGACAGGGCCGTGCCCAGCACCAGGGCCAGTGAGGACGCCGCCGAGCGCGACATCCCCAGGTCCGCCAGCGGCCCCGAGATCAGCGCGGCGACCGACGGCTCGGCGAGCATGCCGACCACCAGGTTGGTGACCGTGATGCCGAGCTGCGCGCCGGAGAGTTGGAAGGTCAGGTTCCGGACACCCTTGAGAGCGCTCGCCGCGCCCCGCTCGCCCCGCGCCGCGGCCCGCTCCAGTTCGCCCCGTTCGACGGTGGTCAGCGAGAACTCGGCCGCGACGAAGGCGCCGCACGCGAGCGAGAGCAAAATCGCCACCAGCAGCAGGAGCACTTCGGTCATCGGGTCACCTCGGATCCATGATCGACCAGGGTTCGGAGGTTCGCCCGATGTTCAAGCCTTCAACCTTTCGCTCCGCGGCCGCTCAGCCGGTGAGGTGCTTCACCCAGCGCCGCCACTGCTCCTGCGGCTCGTACCCGGCGGCCCGCCAGGCATGCTGGGCCCGCTCGTTGCGCACCAGCACCATCGCGTCCCCGCGGCGTCCGCCGAGCCGGACGAACCGCTCGTCGGCCGCGGTGAGCAGGGCCGAGCCGATGCCCCGGCGCCGGTGGTCCGGGTGCACCGCCAGCCGGTACAGATGGCAGCGCCAGCCGTCGAAGCCCGCGATCACCGTGCCCACCAGCTCCCCGTCGCGCTCGGCCAGGAGCAGCGCCCCCGGGTCGCGCGCCACCAGGCGCTCCACGCCCTCCCGGTCGTCGCTGATGCTCGTCCCCTCGGCGGCCGTCTTCCAGAAGGCCAGCACGGCGTCCAGGTCCTCGGGCCCGGCGGGCCGTATCCGCAGCTCAGTCATGCCGCGATCCCACCACGCGCGCCGCGCCCCCGTGCGGTGATTCCGGTATGCGGACGGTGGGGCGCGCGACGGTCAGTCCGCGCGCAGGGCCCGCAGCACCGGCGCGAAGGCCTCCATGAACGGCTCCAGCACCGTCAGGTAGGTGAAGCCGTACCGCTCGCGCTGTGCCCGCACCTGCGCGGTGATCTGCTCCAGGGTTCCGGCCAGGAGGATGGGCAGCTCCAGCACCTGCTCCGGGGTGAGGTGGGGGATGTGCTCCAGGTAGGGCCGGACGGTGGACTCGCGGTCCTCGGTGACGGCGACCATCTGGATGAGCAGGTTCAGCTCCGCCGGTTCCCCGCGCCCGGCGGCCAGCTCCCGGTACCGGGCGACGCGCTCGTCGAGTTCCCCGGCGGTGATCGGCGCCAGCTGTCCCGTGGTGGTTCCCCGCACGGTGCGTCCGCCGGTGAACGCGGCGATGTCGGCGTGCCGGGCGGTCAGCTCCAGCATCCGGTCGCCGTTCGCGCCGATCAGCAGCGGAACCCCGGGCCGCTGCGTGGGCCGGGGCAGGTACTCCTCGTCGCCCAGCAGCCGCTCCAGCTCCTCCACGGTGCGCCGCAGGTGGTCCACCCGCTCGCCCGGCGAGCCGAAGGCCAGCCCGGCGGTGTCGTGCTCCGCGCGCACGTAGCCGGTGCCGAGCCCGAGCTCCAGACGCCCGCCGGTCAGGGCGTCGGTGGTCGCCACCTCCCGGGCCAGCAGCGCGGGGTTCCAGAAGCCCGCGTTGAGCACGAACGTGCCCAGCCGGGGTCGTTCGGTGGCCCGGGCCGCGGCGACCAGGGCCGGGAACGGGGCCGGCATGCCGAGGTGGTCCGGCACCAGGATCACGTCGTAGCCGAGTTCCTCGGCCCGCCGGCACTTGGCGTCCCACTCGTCGGCGGGGGCGGCGCTCATCAGGTTGACGCCGAAGCGGAAGGGACGCGACATGAACTCTCCTCACACACGGGGGACTTCCGGTCACGGTGAGTCCATCACTCCCCGGCCCGCGGGAGGAAGACACCGTCCGGCCTTGCCGCTGCTAGCGTTCCGGCGCTAGCTTCGAGGGTATGGCGAAGACCCAGAAGGCCCAGCTGAACGTGCGGGTGGACGAGGGCACCGCCCGGGCGGCCCGGGAGAAGGCGCTGGCCCGGGGGATGAGCGTCAACCGCTACATCGAGGAGCTGGTCCGGCAGGACACCGGGGAGGCCGGCCGGACCTTCGTGGAGGCCGCCGCCGACTTCATGCGGCAGTACGAAAAGGTGTTCGACGAGGAGATCGGCGAGGGTCGTCGCTGAGCCGCCGCCGCGCACGTACCGGATGAACGACCTCACCATCGATCTCGCCTGGCTGCTGATGCTCGCCGAGCAGCGCACTCCCGGTGATCCGCAGGTCACCGACTGGGGAGCCCTCGTCGCCGCGGTCGCCCGCCACCGCGCCGAGATATTCGACACGCCCGTCTACGACACCCCGCACGCCCGTGCCGCGGCGCTGCTCCAACTGCTGATCCACGTCCCGGCGCTGGAGCGCTCCAACGCGCTGTTCGCCTCCGCGGTCGCCTACGCCTACCTGGTCGCCAGCGGGGTCGAGGTCGCGACCACGCCCGAGCGGGTGCGGGACCTCGCGCTGCTGGTGAAGAAGGGGGAGGCGTCGGTCGAGGAGATCGCCGGCGAACTGCGCGGCTGGAGCGGGTGACCGCGCACCGGCTCAGGACGGTCGCCAGGCCGTGCCCAGGGCGCAGTACGAAGTCGGCAGGGCCGGGCCGTTCTCCGGCATCATCACCCGCCGGTACGGCCCCAGCGTGAACCCCGCCTCCCGCAGCGCGGCCACCGGTTCGCGGGAGAGGTGGCAGCCGCCGGACAGGGGAGGCCACAGCGTCCGGTCCAGCGCGCGCTGGGTGAAGGTCATCACCCGCCCGCCGCCCCGGCCGTGCTCGAAGAACCGCACCTGGCCGCCCGGGCGCAGGACCCGCCGCAGCTCCGCGAGCGCCCGTGGCACGTCCCGGACGCTGCACAGCACCAGCGAGACCACGGCCGCGTCGAAGGCCTCGCTCTTGACCGGCAGGGCCTCCGCCGCGCCCGGCGCCACGTCCACCGGCACCTCGGCGCGCAGCGCCGCCTCCACCGCCAACTGCCGCAGCAGCCGCTCCGGTTCGATGGCGACGACCTCGGAGACGGTGCCCGGATAGTGCGAGAAGTTCAGCCCGTTGCCCGCGCCGACCTCGATCACCCGCCCGGACAGCCCGGCGAGCAGCCGTCGGCGTACGCGGGCCATGCCCATCCGGGTCTCGGCGCCCACACTGCACCGGGCGTAGTAGCGGGCGAACAGCGGATGGTGCACGGCGTCGCGCGGCGCGCGGGCACGGGCGGATCGCTGCGGCATGGGGACCTCCCTCACGAGGCGGCGCCTCACCGCGATTGTCCCCCGCGCGGCCGCCCCGCACCCACCTCACGGTCGAAACGCGACCCGGTCAGGGAGCCGCTCGGGCGCCGAACGCGGCAGCGTCCCAGGTGCCGTCCAGCACAGGCGCCAGCCACTGGGGCGCCGTCGAGCGGAAGGCTGCCGGGGCGAGGGCCCCCGCTCCGGCGGGCACGGCGCCGAGGAGCGGGGCGCCGGACACGTCCGGAAGGTCCGCGAGGTTGCAGCGGGCGGCGAGGTCCGGGTCCCGGGGCCAGCTGCCGATCACCAGCCCCGTCAGCTCCAGCCCCCGGGTACGCAGCTCGCGCGCCGTCAGCTCCGTGGTGTTCAGCGTGCCCAGCCCCGCCGACGTCACCACGAGCACCGGTGCGCCCAGCAGACCGGCGGCGTCCGCCAGCGTCCCGCCGGCCGCGTCGAAGCGTACGAGCAGCCCGCCCGCGCCCTCGACCAGCACCAGGTCGTGCTCCGTGGCCAGCTTGGCCGCCGCCTCGGCGACCTCCCCGGGACGCACCGGGGCCCGCCCGGCCCGGCGCGCGGCCGTACCCGGCGCCAACGGCTCGGGGAACCGCGCCACTTCGGCGACCGTCACCTCACCCGCGAGCCGCGCCACCTCCTCGGCGTCCCCGGCCTCGTCCGGCCGCACGCCCGTCTGCGCGGCCTTCAGCACGGCCACCGACCGGCCGCCCGCCAGGGCCGTCGCGGCGACGGCCGCGGTCACGACCGTCTTGCCGACCTCCGTGCCCGTGCCCGTGATCACCAGTACCGGCATGTCATCCCTCCTTCGCCGCCGCGCACACCGCGCGGGCGATGCGCGCCACGTCCGCGTCGCCCGTGACGTACGGCGGCATGGTGTAGACCAGGTCGCGGAACGGGCGCAGCCACACGCCCTCGCGCACCGCCGCCTCCGTCGCCGCCCTCATGTCCACCGCGTGGTCGAGCTGCACCACGCCGATCGCGCCGAGCACCCGCACGTCGCGCACGCCCGGCAGCCCGGCGGCGGGCGCGAGCCCCTCGCGCAGGCCCGACTCGATCCGCTTGACCTCCGCGAGCCAGTCCTGGCCGAGCAGCACTCCGATCGACGCGCAGGCCACGGCCGCCGCCAGCGGATTGCCCATGAACGTCGGTCCGTGGGCCAGCACCGGCACCTCGCCCCGCGAGATGCCGTCGGCCACCCGCGCGGTGCACAGCGTGGCCGCCATCGTCAGATAACCGCCGGTCAGCGCCTTGCCCACACACATCACGTCCGGCGTCACCGCCGCGTGCTCCGCCGCGAACAACGCCCCCGTGCGCCCGAACCCGGTGGCGATCTCGTCGAACACCAGCAGCACGCCGTGCGCGTCGCACGCCTCGCGCAGCACCCGCAGATACGCGGGGGAGTGGAAGCGCATCCCGCCCGCGCCCTGCACCACCGGCTCCACGATCACCGCGGCCAGTTCGTCGGCGTGCCGTTCGATCAGTGACCGCAGGTGGTCGGCGTACGTCTCGTCGTACTCCGACGGCGGCGCGTCCGCGAAGACCTGGCGCGGCAGGACGCCGGACCACAGCTCGTGCATCCCGCCCTCCGGGTCGCACACCGACATGGGCTGCCAGGTGTCGCCGTGGTAGCCGCCGCGCCAGGTGAGCAGGCGGCGCTTGCCGGGGCGGCCGAGGGAACGCCAGTACTGCAGGCACATCTTCACGGCGACCTCGACCGACACCGAGCCGGAGTCGGCGAGGAACACGTGCTCCAGGCCCTCGGGCGACATGTCGACAAGGAGCTTCGCCAGTCGCACGGCGGGCTCGTGGGTGAGCCCGCCGAACATCACGTGGCTCATCCGCTCCAACTGCTCGCGCGCGGCCTCGTTCAGCACCGGGTGGTTGTAGCCGTGGATCGCCGACCACCAGGACGACATCCCGTCGACCAGCTCCCCGGAGCCGTCGGCCGGCCGCAGCCGGACCCCGCTCGCCGACTCCACGACGAGCGGGTCCTGCCGGCCGGGCATGGGCCCGTACGGGTGCCAGACGTGGCGCCGGTCCAGCGCCAGCAGTTCGGCGACGTTCAACGCGGGCTCAGGCATTGGGCGCGAGGTCCGTCCCGGCGCCGCGACGGCGTACGGCCACGAGGTCGGTGCGGGGCTCCTCGGCGGGGCGCGGCGCCGCGGGCTCCTCGGCGGGCGCCGGGGCGCACACCCCGCCGCCCGCGTGCGAGCCGCACCCGCCACCGCCCTCGGGTGAGCCGCAGCCGCCGCCCCGGGCGGCCACGCGGTGCTCCGGCAGGGTGACCTCCCCGGCGCCCTCCACCTCGAAACCGGCGTCCGCGATCATCTCCAGGTCCGCGTGGCCCGCCTGTCCCTCGCTGGTGAGGTAGTCGCCGAGGAAGATCGAGTTGGCCAGGTGCAGCGCGAGCGGCTGCATGGTGCGCAGATGGACCTCGCGCCCCCCGGCGATGCGCACCTCGGCGTCCGGGCAGACGAACCGCGTCATCGCCAGGATGCGCAGGCACCGCTGCGGGGTCAGGTGCCACTCCTTGGCGAGCGGCGTGCCCTCCATCGGGATCAGGAAGTTGACCGGCACCGAGTCCGGGTCCAGCTCCCGCAGCGAGAAGACCACGTCGACCAGGTCCTCGTCGCTCTCGCCCATGCCCGCGATGAGACCCGAGCAGGCGGACAGCCCGGCCGCGTGCGCCTTGTTCACCGTGTCCACCCGGTCGGCGTACGTGTGCGTGGTCGTGATGTCGCCGTACGTCGACTCGGAGGTGTTGAGGTTGTGGTTGTAGGCGTCGGCACCGGCCTCCCGCAGCCGCTCCGCCTGGCCGTCGGAGAGCAGCCCCAGGCAGGCGCACACCTCGACCGACTCGTTCTGCTCCTTGATGGCCTTGATGGTGTCCGAGACCCGGTCCACGTCCCGGTCGGTCGGGCCGCGTCCGCTGGCCACCAGGCACACCCGCTTGGCGCCCCCGGACACCCCCGCCGCGGCGGCCGCGGAGGCCTGGTCGGGCTTGAGCCAGGTGTACTTGAGGATCTCCGCCTTGGAGCCCAGCCGCTGCGAGCAGTAGGAGCAGTCCTCGGGACACAGGCCCGACTTGAGGTTGACGAGATAGTTGAGTTTCACCCGTCGGCCGAACCAGTGGCGGCGCACCTTTCCGGCCGCGGCCACCACGTCGAGCACGTCGTCGTCGGAAGTGGCGAGGACGGCGAGCGCCTCCTCGCGGGTCGGCGACTCGCGCCGAAGCCCCTTGTCCACCAGCGTGTTCAGCAGGTCCATGAGAGCCGATCCTGTCCTAAGGGGCCGTCCGCGGCCAAGGAGACTTCGCACAACACTGACAGATCGACGTGTGGGTATTGCCACACCTCGCGGGGGTGGCCGGGCCGCTAATGTCTGTTCATTGCCTACAAAACACCGGAGGGCCACCCCATGGCGTTCGGCTGGATCGACGAGCAGGACCGGGCGCGCCGCGAGGCCGGACTCGTACGGGGGCTGCGCCCCCGCCCGGCGACGTCGGCGCTGCTGGACCTGGCGAGCAACGACTACCTGGGACTGGCCCGGCACCCGGAGGTCGTCGAGGGGGCGGCGGCGGCCGCGCGGACCTGGGGCGGCGGCGCGACCGGCTCGCGGCTCGTGACCGGCACGACCGAGCTGCACGCCGAACTCGAGCGCGAACTGGCCGAGTTCTGCGGTTTCGAGGCCGCGCTCGTCTTCTCCTCCGGCTACGCGGCCAACCTCGCCGCGGTCACCGCGCTGGCACCGCACGGCAGCCTCGTCGTCTCCGACGCGGGCAACCACGCCTCACTGATCGACGGGTGCCGGCTCGCCCGCGGCGCCACCCAGGTCGTGGGGCACGCCGACCCGGACGCCGTGCGCAAGGCACTGGCGACCCACGACGGACCCGCCGTGGCCGTCTCCGACACGGTCTTCTCGGTCGACGGCGACGCCGCGCCCCTGGCCGCACTCGCCGAGGTGTGCCGGGCGCACGGGGCCGGACTGGTCGTCGACGACGCACACGGCCTCGGCGTCCTCGGCGACGGCGGCCGGGGCGCCCCGCACGGCGCGGGTCTCGCGGGCCGCGACGACGTCGTGGTGACCGTGACGCTGTCCAAGTCGCTCGGCGCGCAGGGCGGCGCCGTGCTGGGCCCCGCCCGGGTGATCGGTCACCTGGTCAACGCGGCCCGTACGTTCATCTTCGACACCGGACTCGCCCCCGCCGCGGCAGGGGCGGCCCTGGCGGCGCTCAGGCTGCTCGGCCGCGAGCCGGAGCGGGCCGCGCGGGCCCGTTCCGTCGCCGCCGAGCTGCACGCGCGCCTGACCGCCGCGGGTCTGGACGCGGTACGTCCGGACGCCGCGGTCGTCTCGGTGCGCGCGCCCTCCCCGGAGGGGGCCGTGCGGTGGGCGGCCGACTGCCGGGCGGCCGGCCTGGCCGTGGGCTGCTTCCGCCCTCCTTCGGTGCCCGACGGCATCTCACGGCTCAGGCTGACCGCGCGTGGAAACCTCTCCGGGGAACAGATCGAGCGTGCCGTACGGGTGATCGGCGACACGCGGCCATGAGTCGGCGGGACACGGCCGTGCGCCGTCCGGAGCCCGTCGGGGTCAGTCCCGGTGGACGCGGGCGGTGAACGCCGTCCAGCTCCCGGGGGAGAAGAGCAGGGCGGGCCCGGCCGGGTTCTTGGAGTCGCGCACGGCGAGCAGTCCGGCCCAGCGGCCGGCCGACGGACGGGCCGTCTCCACACAGTTGTTCGCTCCGGTGCTGTAACTGCTGCGCAGCCACCGCACACCGGTCATGTCGGTGCTGACAGGGATGTTCCGGGGACGTTCGGACATGAAGCCTGACATGGTGCCTCCTTACGCGCCTGCCGCGGTGGCGGCGATGAAGTCCAACGAGTCCTCGGGCGAAAGGGCATGGATCAGAAGGGCGTTGAAGGCCTCGGTATAGGCCTCTAGGTCTTCTTTCCGTTCGAGGTGCAGGCTACTCGTCAAGTGGTCGAGAACAACCACATCCAGATCAGAAGTGCTCGAAAAAGAGAAGATTACGAAAGGGCCGGTGACACCGATGTGCGCCCCGGCGGCAAACGGCAGGACCTGGAGGCGGACATGGGGGAGCCGCGCGGCCTCGACCAGTCTGGCCAGTTGACGGGCCATCACCCCGGGCCCGCCCACCTCCCGGCGCAGCACCGCCTCGTCCAGGACCGCGCTCAGCTCCAGGGGCGGCTCGCCGCGCAGCACGTCCTGCCGGGCCAGCCGGACCTCCACCAGCGTCTCCAGCCGTTCCGCCGGCATGCCGTCCACCGCGGCCCGTGTCACCGCGCGGGCGTACTCCGGCGTCTGGAGCAGGCCGGGCACCACCGTGGTCTCCAGCGTGCGCATCGCGCTGGCCTGCGACTCCAGGCTGATGAAGTCGCGGTAGGTCGGTGGCAGCACCCCGCGGTACGCGTGCCACCAGTGGTTGCGTCCCCCCGCGTCCTCGGAGCGCGCCAGCATCTCCAGCAGCCCCCGCAGCTGCTCGTCGTCCACGCCGTAGACGTCGAGCAGTAACCGCACGTCGGCCGGTTTCACCCCGCTCGTCCCCGTCTCGATCCGGCTGACCTTCGACTGGTGCCAGCCCGCGAGCCGGGCCGCCTCGCCGCTGGTGATGCCCGCCGACATGCGCAGAGCGCGCAGTTCCGCGCCCAGCTTCCGGCGGCGCACCACGGGACCGTGCTGCATGGGACAAACTCCCTTACTCCTTATGAGCCGCCCAAATACGCTCTGCCGTCGCAGAGTTCACCGCTTCGAGCGACAGATATATGCATATCTTGGTGGATCGCCGCCCTTCACGGGTCCGGTGATGGCAGTCTGGCGGCGAAGCACCAGTCCGGGACCGTACTCGAACCATCCGCTCCGTGTCGGGCCTGCGGTCCCGTGAGAAAGGGACGACGTCGCCATGGCAGACCATCTGGAAGCATCCGTCACTCTGCCGAGCGATCCCGCCTCGGTGGCCGCCGCGCGGACCTATGTGGTCGGCACCCTGGCGGAATGGGGGTTGCCGCTCGACGCCGACCTGTCCGAGACCGTGCGGCTCATCGTCTCCGAACTGGCGACCAACGCGGTCCAGCACACGTTCGGGCAGTCGCCCACCTTCACGGTGGACCTCGTCCTCGACCGCGACGAGCGGCTGCGTCTCGGCGTCACCGACAGCCACCCGCGCTTCCCCAAGCGGCTGCCCGCCGCCGTTCAGCAGGACAACGGGCGGGGCATGGTGATCATCCGCTGGCTGACCGCCGAGTGCGGCGGCAGGCTGAGGGTCCGGCCCACGCGCGAGGGGGGCAAGACCGTCTCCATCGAGCTGCCCTGGTCACCCCCGAGCGGGCCGGAGGCACCCGCGGGAGTGACGGCGGGGCAGAACGCCGTCACTCCCGCGGGCGGGCTACTTGACCCGGCCGTACCAGACGCTTGAGGTCCAGATCTTCTGCAGCCGCACCACGTCCCCGGTCTTCGGGGCGTGCCAGAGTCTGCCCTTCCCGGCGTAGATGCCCACGTGGTAGACGCTCCGACCGGAGTGGAAGAACACGAGGTCACCCACCTTGCGTTTCTTGGCGGAGATGTGGCGGGTCTTGTTGTACTGCTGTGCCGCGGTGCGTGGCAGCTTCTTGCCGGCCTTCTTGAACGAGTACAGCGTCAGGCCGGAGCAGTCGAACCGATGGGGTCCGATGGCGCCCCAGCGGTACGGGGAGCCCTGCTTGGAAGCGGCGATCTTGAGGGCCTTCGTCGCATGGCTCGCCGCGGCCGCCTCGGAGGCGGCACCGGGGACCACGACGGAGCCGCCCACGGCGGCGAGGGTGAGGGCCGAGGCCGTACCGGCACGAGCCATCAGCGACGGGACACGATTGAGCGCGGACATGCGCAACCCTTCGTCAGCCGCCTGTGAAGGATGACCTGTCGGATTCGGGCTGGCGAAGTTGCCCGGCCGCACGAGTGCGGCTTCACCCCAAGGACCGCTCGGTCCGGCACCTCTCGCGGAGGCGGCCGTGCCGGCGACCCGTCGTGCTCGGGTCCTCCACTCCTGCCGATCCACTTCCTCGCGACCGGTCGTCCGGACGGCGGCAGGACTCGGCGTCCGCCCGGACCGCCCCGCCGCGGCGGCGGGGGCTTGTCGTCGTGACGGATCCTGTCCCGCCCGAAGGGAAAATCCCAACGGAACGTGCCCTTTGTGTTGTTACATCCCACTCACCCGTTCGGGTCGCCCCTTCGTGTTCGACGGGCCGCCGGGCACGGCGGCGGCGCCGGGACCAGCGGCGGAGCGGTGCGGGGGACCGGCTGGACGCGGGGCGCCGCAACTTCGGCCGGTCAGCAATCGGAGGTGTCCCTACGCCGAAAGGGGGTACGCCGTTTGGTCCGTTTCGACGCGGGCTTCCTCAACTCCCGGAGCGCGGCGGAAGGCAGACCCGCGCCGTCCGGCGTTCCCCGTCCAGTACGCGCAGCGCCCGGGCGAGGGTGGCGGCGTGCACCTGGGTCTCGCCGCGCCGGTGCATCAGCGCCAGCGCGTCACGCAGCGCCGCCGCCTTGCCCACCAGCGCCTGAGCGGCCCGCAGGCCGCCGTAGGTGTCGCCGTCCCGCCCGGGGTTGATGCGCCCGAGCAGATCGACGACGTCCAGGAAGCGGTCGATGACCTCGGCCTCGGCGCGGGTCAGGGCCGGCAGCGGGGGCAACTCGGGTGGCAGCACGGACGGCTCACCTCGCGCCGGGTGCGGTGGGCGGGGTCCTGCGGGCGGGCACGATCCGGTCCACCAGGCCGTACTCCAGCGCCTGTTGGGCGTCGAGGACCGTTTCCCGCTCGATGTCCGCGCTCACCTGTTCGGGGCTGCGGCCCGTGTGGCGTACCAGGATCTCCTCCAGGCGGGCGCGGACGCGGAGCAATTCGTCGGCGTGGACGACCAGGTCGCTCGCCTGCCCCTCCACCGGTTCGGTGAGCACCGGCTGGTGGATCACCACCCGGGCGCCGGGCAGGACGGCGCGCTTGCCGGGGGTGCCCGCCGCCAGCAGCACCGCGGCGGACGAACCGGCCTGTCCGAGGCAGGTCGTCGCCACGTCGCAGGCGACGTAGCGCATCGTGTCGTAGATCGCCGTCATGGCGGTGAAGGAGCCGCCGGGCGAGTTGACGTAGAGCTCGATGTCCCGGTCCGGTGCCTGGTGCTCCAGGTACATGAACTGCGCCATCACGTCGTTCGCGGAGGTCTCGTCGACCGGTGTTCCGAGGAAGACGATCCGCTCCTGGAGCAGCTTGGAGTACGGGTCGGACGTCCGGGCCCCGGAACTCGTGCGTTCGGTGAACTCGGGCAGGACATGGCGGGCGGACGGTCGGGTCATGACGAACCCCTCCTCGTGGCGGAACCCTCTTCGGCTGCGCCGTCTCCGTAAAAAATGTACAGGACGTACGCTTTCCGGGAGTGGATTCGGGCGAAACCGTAAGCTGGGGTCATGGCCTACGAGATTCCGGTGACGCAAGCCAGGGCTGAGCTCGCCGACCTGATCAACCGGGTGGTGTACGGCGGCGAGCGCGTCGTCGTGACGCGGCACGGCAAGCCTCTCGTCGCCCTGGTCTCCGCTTCCGACCTCGAACGACTCGAAGAGGCTCAGGAATCCCCGGACGGTCAGGTGATCAGCTCGGTCGCCGCGGTCCACGACCCGGCCGCGGCGACACCCCGCGAGCACCACCGCTTCGGCATCGCCGCGGAGCACCGGGGGCCGAACCCTTCGTAGCACCGGCGGCCGAGCCCGTCTCGGGGCGGCGTGTGTCCGGGCGAGGGCACGCCGGAAGCCGCCGACGGCATCGGTAATCAATCGGTCAAAACCGGGTGACGTGGCCGTAACACTCTAGCCCTAGTCTGCACCCCGATCCACCTGCGGTTTCTCGGGAACGGCGGGTGCGTTCGGGCGGCTGTATGTGTGTTACATCTAGAGCCGTCGCGGTGGCCGCGGCTGCCGGGCCGTCCGGTCCTGGCGTGATGCCCTGTGAGGTGGTAAATGCAACTGACCCCGCACGAGCAGGAGAGACTGCTCATCCATGTGGCCGCGGACGTGGCGGAGAAGCGCCGCGCACGAGGTGTCAAGCTCAATCACCCCGAGGTCGTCGCGCTGATCACCGCGCACATCCTCGAAGGCGCCCGGGACGGGCGCAGCGTCGGTGAACTCATGGCCTCCGGACGCAAGCTGATCCAGCGCGACGAGGTCATGGAGGGCATCCCCGAGATGATCCACGACGTGCAGGTCGAAGCCACCTTCCCCGACGGCACCAAGCTGGTCACCGTCCACGAACCGATCATCTGACGGGGCGGCAGTCGTGATCCCCGGAGAGATCCTCTTCGCCGACGAGCCGGTCGCCTTCAACGAAGGTCGCGAAGTCACCCGCCTGACCGTGCTCAACACCGCCGACCGGCCCGTCCAGGTCGGTTCCCACTACCACTTCGCCGAGGCCAACCCCGGCCTCGAGTTCGACCGCGCCGCGGCGCACGGCAGGCGGCTGGACATCGCCGCCGGCACCGCCGTCCGGTTCGAGCCCGGCATCCCCGTCGACGTCACGCTGGTCCCCCTCGCGGGCGCCCGTGTCGTCGTCGGACTGCGCGGCGCGACCGGAGGTGCCCTCGATGCCTGAACTGTCCCGCACCGCATACGCCGACCTGTTCGGCCCGACCACCGGCGACCGCGTCCGCCTCGCCGACACCGACCTCCTCGTCGAGATCGAGGAGGACCGCTCCGGCGGCCCCGGCCGCTCCGGCGACGAAGCCGTCTTCGGCGGCGGGAAGGTGCTGCGCGAGTCCATGGGGCAGGGGCGCACCACCCGCGCCGAGGGTGCCCCCGACACCGTGATCACCGGGGCCCTGATCATCGACCACTGGGGTGTCGTCAAGGCCGACATCGGCATCCGCGACGGACGGATCACCGGCATCGGCAAGGCCGGAAACCCGGACACCATGGACGGCGTCCACCCCGACCTGGTCATCGGCCCGGAGACCGAGGTCGTCGCGGGCAACGGAAAGATCGTCACCGCGGGCGGCATCGACACCCACGTCCACTTCATCGCCCCCGACGCCGTCCACGAGGCCCTGGCGTCCGGCATCACCACCCTCATCGGCGGCGGCACGGGCCCGGCCGAGGGCAGCAAGGCGACCACCGTCACGCCCGGTGCCTGGCACCTCGCGCGGATGTTCGCCGCCCTGGAGTCGAGCCCCGTCAACATCGGCTTCCTCGGCAAGGGCAGCACCATGTCGAAGGAGTCCATGCGCGACCAGCTGCGCGCCGGCATCCTCGGCTTCAAGATCCACGAGGACTGGGGGGCGACCCCCGCCGTCATCTCCGCCTGCCTGGACGTGTGCGAGGAGTCCGGCGTCCAGCTCGCCGTCCACTCCGACACCCTCAACGAGGCCGGCTTCGTCGGCGACACCTTCGACGCGGTCGCGGGGCGCACCCTGCACGCCTTCCACGTGGAGGGCGCCGGCGGCGGCCACGCACCTGACATGATCACGGCGGTGTCGCTGCCCAACATGCTGCCGGCGTCCACCAACCCGACCCGGCCGCACACCGTCAACACCGTCGAGGAGCACCTCGACATGCTGATGGTCTGCCACCACCTCAACCCGGCCGTCCCCGAGGACCTGGCCTTCGCCGAGTCCCGCATCCGGCCCAGCACCATCGCGGCCGAGGACATCCTGCACGACATGGGTGCCATCTCGATCATGTCCTCGGACGCCCAGGCCATGGGCCGCATCGGCGAGGTGATCCTGCGGACCTGGCAGACCGCGCACGTGATGAAGCGCAGACGCGGCTTCCTGCCCGGAGACACCCGCGCCGACAACCTGCGCGCCCGTCGCTATGTCGCCAAGTACACCATCAACCCCGCCGTCGCCCAGGGCATCGAGCACGAGGTCGGCTCCGTCGAGACCGGCAAGCTCGCCGACCTGGTGCTCTGGGACCCCCGCTTCTTCGGCGTGAAACCGCAACTCGTCATCAAGGGCGGCCAGATCGCGTACGCGCAGATGGGCGACGCGAACGCCTCCATCCCCACGCCGCAGCCCGTCCTGCCGCGCCCGATGTTCGGGGCCCTGGGGACCGCCCCGGCCACCAACTCGGTCAACTTCGTCTCCGAGCAGGCCGTCGCGGACGGGCTGCCGCAACGGCTCGGACTCGGGCGGGAGTTCGTGCCCATCCGCTCCACGCGCGGCCGCACCAAGGCCGACATGCGGCAGAACGACGCGCTGCCCCGGGTGGAGGTGGCCGCGGACTCCTTCGCGGTGACCATCGACGGCGAACTCGTCGAACCCGCCCCCGTCGCCGAACTGCCGCTGGCCCAGCGGTACTTCCTCTTCTGAGCGCCGGGATGAGCCGCGCCGCACTGCTCGTCCTCGCGGACGGCCGCTTCCCCGCCGGAGGGCACGCCCACTCCGGCGGGGCGGAGGCCGCCGTCCGGGCGGGACGTATCACGGATGCCGCGAGCCTGGAGGCGTTCTGCCGGGGGCGGCTGCACACGAGCGGGGTCGTCGCGGCGTGCGTCGCGGCGGCCGCCGCCCTCGGCGTCGACCCCGGGGACCTCGACCGGGCCGCCGACGCCCGCACCCCGTCGCCCGCCCTGCGGGTGGCGGCGCGCAGACTGGGGCGGCAGCTGATGCGGGCCGCCCGGGCGACCTGGCCCAGCACTGAACTGGACGCCCTGGCCTCGCTGTTCCCCAAGGGGGCCCATCAGCCCGTCGTGCTGGGACTGGCGGCGCGGGCGGCCGGTCTCGGGGCGCTCGACGCGGCGTACTGCTCCCTCTACGAGGGGGTGAGCGGGCCCGCGACGGCGGTCGTGCGGCTGCTCGGTCTCGATCCGTTCGACGCGACGGGGGTGCTGGCGCGGCTCGCGGGCGAGATGGACCGGGCCGCCGCGGAGGCCGTGGAGGTGGCGCGGCGCGTGGTGGCCGACGGGGTCGAGGTGCTGCCCGCCCGGTCCGCGCCGTTGCTGGAGATCGGGGCGGAGGCGCATGCCGCTTGGGCTGTGCGGTTGTTCGCCTCGTAGGTGGGTTCGCCCCCGCCGCCCCTTCCCGTCCCGAACCCAGGGGCTGTGCCCCTTCGACCCCGCCAGGGGGCTCTGCCCCCTGGACCCCCCTTCGGCCTGGACGGCCTCGTCCTCAAGCGCCGGACGGGCTGAGAACCATCCCAAGCTTTGACAGGAGCCGTCGTATGCATCTTGACCATCACCACGAATCTCCCGCCGCCGTCTCCGCCGACGCCCGGCGGCCCGACGGGAGCCGGCGTGCGCTGCGGATCGGGCTCGGTGGGCCCGTCGGGTCGGGGAAGACCGCCACGGTCGCCGCGCTGTGCCGGGCGCTGCGGGAGGAGTTGTCCCTCGCCGTGGTGACCAACGACATCTACACCCGGGAGGACGCCGAGTTCCTGCTCCGGGAGGCGGTGCTGCCGCCCGAGCGGATCAGTGCCGTGGAGACCGGCGCCTGCCCGCACACCGCGATCAGGGACGACATCTCCGCCAACCTGGAGGCCGTCGAGGACCTGGAGGACGAGGTCGGGCCGCTCGACCTGGTCCTGGTGGAGTCCGGTGGGGACAACCTCACCGCCACCTTCTCCCGGGGGCTCGTCGACGCGCAGGTGTTCGTCATCGACGTGGCGGGCGGCGACGACATCCCGCGCAAGGGCGGGCCCGGCGTCGCCACCGCCGACCTGCTGATCGTCAACAAGACCGACCTCGCGCCCTACGTCGGCTCCGACCTCGCGCGCATGGCCGCGGACGCCAAGGCGGCGCGCGGGGAGCTGCCCGTCGTCCTCCAGTCGCTCAGGAGCGAGGGCGGGGTCCGGGAGGTCGCCGACTGGGTGCGGGAGCGGATCGCCGCGTGGACCGCGTGACCACCACCGCGGGCGGCGTCCGGGCGAGCGCCCGTGTGCTCGCCCGCGGCGACGGGCGCGGCGGGACGGCCCTGCCGGTGCTGGAGGGCGAGGGACCGCTCGCCGTGCGGCGCACCCGGGGGAGCGGTGCCGAGGCCCGGGTGATGCTGGTCGGCGCGATGAGCGGACCCCTCGGCGGCGACCACTTCACGGTGGCGGCCCACGCGGCGGACGGCGCCCGCCTGAGCGTCGGCTCGGCCGCCGCCACCCTCGCGCTGCCGGGGCAGGACAAGACCGGGGCGCGCTACGACGTCCGGCTCACCGTCGACGACGATGCCGAACTGCGCTGGCTGCCCGAGCAGTTGATCTCCGCGGGGGGCAGCGACCTGCACGTCACCACCACCGTCGACCTCGCCGCCGGGGCGCGGCTGCTGCTGCGCGAGGAGCAGGTGCTCGGGCGGGCCGGGGAGGAACCGGGGCGGCTCACCAGCCGTCTGACCGTACGGATCGACGGGCGGTGCGTCCTCGACCAGGAGCTGGCGTGCGGGCCCGGGGCGCCGGGCGGCTGGGACGGGCCCGCCGGGCTGGCGGGACACCGTGCGGTCGGCCAGCTGGTCGTCGTACGGCCCGGGTTCGCCGGCGAGCCACCGAGGGCGCGCGTCTTCGAGGAGGGCGCGGCCGTCCTGCCGCTCGCCGGACCGGCCGCGCTCGTGACCGCCGTCGCACCGGACGCGCTGCGGCTGCGGCGGCTGCTGGACGGGGCGCTGGCCTCGCTGGACTGAGGGTTCCGTCGGCGGTTGGGCGGGCAGGTTCGCCGATCGAACGCCTTTCTCCGTTTATCGGATTGGCAAAGAAGTAGCACTGGCTCTGTTCTCAGGAATCCCACAGCCGCGAGGATCCCCGTACTTGTCGCGAACACGTACGGGGAGGGCCACTTGAGCACGAGCAGCATGCGGCGGAGGGCGACCGCGTTCGGCACGGCCGGAGCGCTGGTCACCGCCACGCTGATAGCGGGCGCCGTCTCGGCGCCCGCCGCGAGCGCCGCCCCGGCCGCCGGGCACGGGCACGCGCGGGGCTGGGACAAGGAGGCGCGCGGCGCCGCCATCGCCGCCGCCCGCGCCTCCCGGGCCGGCGTCGACTGGCGGGACTGCGCCGCCGACTGGAACCTGCCCAAGCCCATCCAGTGCGGCTACGTCACCGTGCCGCTGGACTACGCCAAGCCGTTCGGCAAGCAGATCAAGCTCGCCGTCGACCGGATCGGCAACACCGGGGGCAAGAGCGAGCGCCAGGGCGCGCTCCTCTACAACCCCGGCGGCCCCGGCGGCTCCGGACTGCGCTTCCCGGCCCGCGTCACCAGCAAGAGCCCGGTGTGGGCCAAGACCGCCAAGGCCTACGACTTCGTCGGCTTCGACCCGCGCGGCGTCGGCCACTCCGCGCCCATCTCCTGCGCCGACCCGCAGGAGTTCGTCAAGGCGCCCAAGGCCGACCCCGTGCCCGGCTCGGAGGCCGACAAGGCCGCCCAGCGCAAGCTCGCCCGCGAGTACGCCGAGGGCTGCCTCGAACGCAGCGGCGAGATGCTCCCGCACATGACCACGCCGAACACCGCGCGCGACCTCGACGTCATCCGCGCCGCGCTCGGCGAGAAGAAGCTCAACTACCTCGGCGTCTCCTACGGCACCTACCTCGGCGCGGTCTACGGCACCCTCTTCCCGGGCCACGTGCGCCGCATGGTCGTCGACAGCGTCGTCAACCCGTCCCGCGACAAGATCTGGTACCAGGCCAACCTGGACCAGGACGTCGCCTTCGAGGGCCGCTGGAAGGACTGGCAGGACTGGGTCGCGGCGAACGACGCCACCTACCACCTCGGCGACACCCGCGCCGAGGTCCAGGACCAGTGGCTGAAACTGCGCGCCACCGCCGCGAAGGAGCCGCTGGGCGGCGTCGTCGGACCGGCCGAACTGATCTCCTTCTTCCAGAGCGCCCCCTACTACGACTCCGCCTGGGCGCCGACCGCCGAGATCTTCGGCAAGTACGTCGCCGGTGACACCCAGGCCCTCGTCGACGCCGCCGCACCCGACCTGTCCGACACCGCGGGCAACGCCTCTGCGGAGAACGGCAACGCCGTGTACACGGCCGTCGAGTGCGCCGACGCCAAATGGCCCACCGACTGGAACACCTGGGACCGGGACAACACCCGGCTGCACCGCGACCACCCGTTCATGACCTGGGCCAACGCCTGGATGAACCTGCCCTGCGCCACCTGGCCGGTCAAGCAGCAGACCCCGCTGGACGTCAAGACCGGCAAGGGACTCCCGCCGGTGCTGATCGTCCAGTCCGAGCGCGACGCGGCCACCCCGTACGAGGGCGCCGTCGAACTGCACCAGCGGTTCAAGGGCTCCCGGCTCGTCACCGAGCGGGACGCCGGTTCGCACGGCGTCACCGGGCTGGTCAACCCGTGCGTCAACGACCGGGTCGACACCTACCTGCTCACCGGCAAGGTGGACGCCCGCGACGTGACCTGCGCGCCGCACGCCACGCCCAAGCCGTAACCCGGCGGACGGACAAGGAGGGAGGGGCGACCGGCCCGACCGGTCGCCCCTCCCGGCTTGCCGCTACCGCCCGTCGGCCCAGGCGTCCTCCGCCGCGTAGTCGAAGAGGTCGCCGTACGCCCGGAACATCTTCGGGTACGCCTCCCGCCAGTCCCGGCCCGCCAGCCGCTCCTCGATGAAGGCCACCGTCTTGGGCAGGGTGTCGGCGTACCGGGCCACCGGGCGGTAGCCCAACTCCTCCCGGGCCGCGCTCATGTCGCACACCACCGGCGCGGGCACGCTCCACGGGGTGTCGCCCACGCCGTCCACCGGCGGGCCGTCCAGCAGCACGTCCTCGGTCTCGACGCCCATCACCGCGTCGATCGCCGCCGCGATCTCCGCCACCGTCGGGGCGTCGGGGTCCACCGCGTTCAGGACGCGGGTGCCCGGCCGCGGGGCGGCCAGCCGGATCAGCTCGGCGATGTTGCGCACACCTGCCGGGTGGAAGCGGCTCGCACCGCCGTACGCGAGCACGCGCCGGCGCCTGCCGTCGAGGTTGCGCTTGACGAAGTACAGCTCGCGCGGCGTCCGGCAGTACGGGCCGTGGATCGCGCCCGCCCGCAGCAGCGTCACCGGCAACCGGTCGCCCGCCGCGAGGAGTTCCCGCTCCAGCGCCGACTTGCCGGTGCTGTACGAGTCGTCGCCCGGGCGGACGGTGCGCTGCGTCTCCGGGAGCGGCACCGGGTACTCGGGGAAGCCGTCGGGCTCGCCCTGCGTGTCGAAGTTGCGGCCCTTGTCGTCCTCGTAGACCGAGACGCTGGAGATCACCACCGCCGAGCCGACCCGCCCGGCGAGCGACACCAACTGCCGCGCCTCCCGCTCCCCGTAGGCCACCATGTCCACCAGGACGTCGCAGCCCTCGCCCACCGCCGCCGACAGCGCCGCGTCGTCCTCCCGGTCGGCCCGCGCCACCCGTACCTCCTCGGGCCACCCCGCGTCCCGGTCGCCGCCCCGCGAGACGGCCGTCACCTCCCAGCCGTCCCGGGCCAGCGCGTCGACCGCCGCCCGTCCGATCTGTCCCGTCGCCCCGATCACCACTGCACGTGTCATAGGGCGACCGTAGGCGCCCCGTCACCGGTCGGCCACGTCCTTCTGCCGACGGCAGACGACGGAACCCGCGGCCCCGGCTAGCGGTGCGGCAGCCGGGGGAACCTGCGGCCCTGGGCGGCCTTCTCGGCTTCCTCGGCCTTCACGTCGGCCGCGTACCGGTCCACGTACTCCTGACCGGACAAGGACAGGATCGCGTAGACGATCTCGTCGGTGACGGCGCGCAGCACGGCCTTCTCGCCCTCCATGCCCGCGTAGCGGGAGAAGTCGAGGGGTTCGCCGAAGCGGATCACCACCGGATGCAGCTTCGGGATCTTCCGGCCCGGCGGCTGCGCCTCGAACGTGCCGATCATCGCGCAGGGCACCACCGGCACCCCGGCCCTGAGCGCCATCACCGCGACGCCGACCTTGCCCTTGTAGAGCCGGCCGTCGTGCGAGCGGGTGCCCTCCGGATAGATGCCGAGCAACTCGCCCCTGCCCAGCACGCCGAGCCCCTCCCGGATCGCGGCCTGCCCCGCCTCCTTGCCGGAGCGGTCCACGGGGATCTGTCCCGCGCTGCGGAAGAAGAACGCGGTCAGCCTGCCCTTGAGGCCAGGACCGGTGAAGTACTCGGCCTTGGCGAGGAAGGTGATGCGGCGCCTGAGCACCGCGGGCATGAGGAAGTGGTCCGAGAAGGAGAGGTGGTTGCCCGCGACGATGGCCGCCCCCGAACCCGGCACATGGTCCAGGCCCTCGATGCGGGGGCGGAAGACGACCCTCAGCAGCGGGCCCAGCAGTACGTACTTGAGCACGTAGTAGAACACGGTGTGTCTCCCAGTTCTCCGGGCTCTCGGCCGGTCGTCCGCGACCGGTGATCGATCGTAGCCCGACCGCGCCGAAACCGGACGGGACCGGTTCGGCCGCTCTTCGGTCAACTCGATTGACGGGACACGGCAGCCTCCTCTGTGCTGTCCGGTGGCGGAAGGCGCGCAGCCCGGGTGGCGCACGGCCCGCGGCGGGGGCGCGACCGGGGGAGGGCGGATGACCGGTGGATCGGCACGGGCGGCCGGACCGGCTCGGGCGGCCGGGGCTCCATGGGCGGAGTTCGGGCGGCAGTTGCGCTCCCTGCGCAGGGCGGCCGGGCTCACCCAGTTGCAACTCGGGCTGCGGGTGGGCTACCACCACTCCGCCGTGAGCAAGCTCGAGGCGGGCCTGCGCGAGCCGCCCGTGGGGCTGGTGCGGAGGCTCGACGCCGTGCTGGAGACGGGCGGGGAACTGGCCGCGATCGTCGCCGCGCCGCGCGAGATGCCGGGTCGGCCGGGCCGGTTACCGGCCGACCCGGCGCTGTTCGCCCCGCTGCCCGGCGCGGACGCCCCCGCGGGGCAGGGGGCGCCGGACTCCCGGATGTGGCCCGCGCGGCTGCCCGCCGAGGGGCTGGCGTGCCCGCTGCACGGCACCGCGGGGTGCGCGGTGCCCGACCCCGGTGAGTTGCCGGCGCTGCTCGACGGGCCGGGTCCGGCGGGCGGTCCAGGCCCGGCGTGGGGCACGGGCGGCACGGCGGCGGTCGCCGAGGCGGAGTTGCTGCACGGCCTCACCGCCGTCCTGGCCTGTCTGATCCGCGAGGCGTTCCGGCGCGAGGGCCGGGTGACGGCCGTCGAGGGACTGCTGCGGGCCCTGGCCCGCTGGGCCGGTGAGGTCAACTCCGCCGGGCGGCTGCCGTACGGGCAGTTGCGGCTCGGCGCGCAGTACGCCCAGGTGGCGGGCCGGCTGCGGATGGAGCGCGGGCAGATCGGCGTGGCGATGGCCTGGTTCGGCCACGGACTGCGCTGGGCGGACGCCGTCCAGGACGCCTCGGCCCGCGCGACCCTGCTCAGCGACATGTGCACCCTGGTCCGGCTCGACGGTGACCCCTCGTTGATGCTCGGGTACGCCCAGGGCATCGGCGCGGTGGACGCGAGACGCCGGTGGATGGCCACCCTGTCCGACCTCTACCAGGCGCGCGGCCACGCCCTGGCGGGCGACGCGGGGGAGTGCCGGCGCCACATCTCCCTGGCCCGGCGGGGGTTCGCCCGCCTCGGCCCGCAGGACCACCTGGAGGCACCCTGGATGGCCGGGGCCGAGGGCGCGATGCGGGTCGACTCGGCGATCGGCGGCGCCCTGCGCGACCTCGCCGTGGCGACCGGGGACCGGGCGGCGGCCCGACGCGCGGTGGACGCCACCGCACGCTCGCGCGCGCAGGTGCCGCCCCAGATGCGGGGAGCGCGGCTGCTGCTCACCCTGCGCCTGGCGGACAGCTGGGCGTGTGCCGGTGATCCCGGCGCCGCCGTCGCCCTCGCCTCGGAGGTCCTGCCGGAGGCGGTGCGCTCGCGCGAGTCGATGGTCACCGCCGAACTGCGCGGCCTGCACAGCCGGCTCACCGGCCGGTGGGCCGACCTGCCGGAGGTCAGGGCGTACCGGGAGCGGCTGCTGGACGCGGGGGAGTGAGACGCGGCGCTCCGGTTCCACCGGGGCGGTCCCTCTCCCGGGGCGCGCCCGTACTTGCCGGATTTTGACAGGACCGTACCGCGCCCGCGGAGCCGTTGATTCCGGTGCGGCGGGGTGTGAGGGTTCCGCCAGCCCGCGACATGACATGCAACCGACACCCAAGGGACGCGTCTCCGCACCCCAGGCTGCGCGTCCGGCATGTCCTGGCCGGGTCGGCCCGCATGGAGCCCCCCACTCTCACAAGGAGCCACGATGCTCAGACAGACCGCGGTGGCCGGGACAGTCCTGGCCATGACGCTCGCAGGGGTGGTGGTACCGACCTCCCTCGCCTCGGCCTCGGAGCGGTCCGCGCCCGCCGCGGCGGAACCCACGCCCGTCCAGAAGGCCGTCGCCGCCGCCGACCAGGCCGTACGCAGCGGCCTCGACGCCCTCGTCGCCGGCGGCCCCGACGAGCGGTACGACCGCCACCAGGTCACGCCCTGGGACAAGGACCTGTTCTCCGTCGCCTACGAGCGCACCTACCACGGTCTGCCGGTGGTCGGCGGCGACGCCGTCGTCCTCGCCGACGGCAAGGGCCGGGTCCGCGCCGTCCAGTCCGCCACCGAGGCCGCGATCGCCGTACCCACCGAGGCCGGGATCAAGGTCGAGCAGGCGGTGCGGACCAGCCGCGAGCGGCTCGCGAAGGTCGACAAGGTCGACTCCAAGCGGCTGGTGGTCCGGGTCGAGGACGACGTCCAGACCCTCGCCTGGGAGACCGTGCTCGTCGGCACCACCAAGGAGCATGTGCCCAGCAAGCTGCACGTCTTCGTGGACGCCCGCACCGGCAAGGTCGTCGACAGCTACGACGACGTGAAGGCCGGCACCGGCCACAGCGAGTGGAACGGCCCCGACCCGCTGACCATCGACACCTCCCGCTCCGGCAGCCAGTACGTCCTGCGCGACACCACCCGGCCCGGCCTGCAGTGCTCCGACTACAACGGCGGCCTGTTCACCGGACCGGACGACGACTGGGGCACCGGCAACGCCTCCAGCAAGGAGACCGGCTGCGTCGACGTCATGTACGCGGCGCAGAAGGAGTCGGACATGCTCCGCGACTGGCTCGGCCGCAACGGCCACAACGGCAACGGCGGCAGCTGGCCGGTCCTCGTCGGCCTCAACCAGCTCAACGCCTACTGGGACGGCTCACGGGTCACCATCGGCCACAACAGTGCCAACAAGTGGATCGCCGGCATGGACGTGGTGGGCCACGAGTTCGGCCACGGGCTCGACAGCTACACCCCCGGCGGCGCCAACCACGAGAGCGGCCTGGGCGAGGCCACCGGCGACATCATGGGCGCCCTGACCGAGGCCTACGCGAACCAGCCGGCCCCCTACGACACCCCCGACTACACCGTCGGCGAGGAGATCGACCTCCAGGGCCGCGGCCCGATCCGCAACATGTACAACCCCCGGCTGGTCAACAACGACCCCAACTGCTACTCCGCCGCCATACCGAACACCGAGGAGCACGCGGCCGCCGGGCCCATGAACCACTGGTTCTACCTCCTCGCCGAGGGCTCCAACCCCGGTGGCGGCAAGCCCTCCAGCCCCACCTGCGACGGCAGCCAGGTGACCGGCATCGGCATCCAGAACGCCGGAAAGATCTTCTACGGCGGAATGCTGCTCAAGACCAGCGGCATGACCTACAAGCGGTACCGCACCGCCACCCTCACCGCGGTCAAGAACCTGGACGCGTCCTGCGGCCTGTTCGACGCGACCAAGGCGGCCTGGAACGCGATCGACATCCCGGCCCAGAACGGCGACCCGACCTGCACCGGGCAGCAGACCGACTTCTCGCTGGCCCTGAGCCCGGCGAGCGGCAACGTCGAGGCCGGCTCCGCGGTCGACGCCACCGTCAACACCACCACCGTCACCGGCGCCGCCCAGCAGGTGTCGCTGACGGCCACCGGCACACCGCCCGGCGCGAGCGTCACGTTCAGCCCCTCGACCGTGACCTCCGGCTCCAACTCGGCCATGCGGGTCTCCACCACGGCCGGCACCGCCGCGGGCACCTACTCGATCACCGTCAAGGGAACGGCGGGCAGCAAGAGCCACACGGCCCAGTACACCCTCACCGTCGGCGGCGGCACCAACCCCGGCACACCGCCCGACGTCGACGTCGCCCAGGTGCAGGCCCACCTCGCGCAGTTCGGCACCATCGCCGCGCAGAACGGCGGCAACCGCCGGTCCACCGGCTCCGGGTACGACGCCTCCCTCGCGTACGTGAAGGGCAGGCTCCAGGCGGCCGGCTACACCGTCACCGAGCAGACCTGCACCTCCGGCTGCTCCGCCGGCGCGGGCAACAACCTGATCGCCGAGTGGCCGAAGGGCGACGCGAACAGCGTCTACATGTACGGCGCCCACCTCGACGGCGTCGCGGCAGGACCCGGCATCAACGACAACGGCTCCGGTTCGGCCGCGCTCCTGCAGACGGCACTCACCCTGGCCGAACAGAACCCGACCATGAAGAACCGCGTCCGCTTCGCCTGGTGGACCGACGAGGAGCAGGGCCTGAACGGCTCCGACTTCTACGCCCGCGCCCTGTCCTCCACCGACCGCGCCAGGATCAAGGCGTACTACAACTTCGACATGGTCGCCTCCGTCAACGGCGGCTACTTCATCAACAACCTGACCTCCTCGGCCTCCGCCCCGATGCGGGAGTACTGGACCTCCCTCGGCCTCGCCCCGCAGGAGAACGTCGAGGGCCAGGGCCGCTCCGACGACTACTCGTTCCAGCAGGTCGGCATCCCCACCTCGGGCTACGCCACCGGCGCCTCCGCGATCAAGTCGTCCTCGGAGGCCGCCAAGTGGGGCGGTACCGCGGGCCGCTCCTACGACCCCTGCTACCACTCCGCCTGCGACACCACCTCCAACGTCAACGCCACCGCGCTGAACCGCAGCGCCGACGGCATCGCGTACACGATCTGGAAGACCGCCGTCGGCGACGCACCGAACCCGCGGGACGACTTCTCGCTCTCCGCGAACCCGTCCTCGGGCACGGTCGAGCCGGGCAGCTCCGCGACGGTCACCGTGAACACCGCCACGACCAGCGGCGACGCCCAGACCGTGCGGCTGTCCGCGTCCGGCGCGCCGACCGGAGTGAGCGTCGGCTTCAGCCCGGCCTCGGTCACCTCCGGCCAGTCCTCGACCGCCACGGTCCAGGTCGCCGCGGGCACCGCCCCCGGCACCTACACCCTGACCCTCACGGGCACGGGCACCGTCACGCACACCACCACGTACACCCTCACCGTGCCCGGCGACGGCGGCGGCGAGACCACCTGGCGGCTGGGAGCCACCTACGCGGCCGGTGACCTGGTGAGCTACGACGGCGTCGGCTACCGGTGCGTCCAGGGCCACACCGCCTACCCCGGCTGGGAGCCGCCCAACGTCCCCGCCCTGTGGCAGCGCCTCTGACACACGGCTGGGAAACGCCTGACACGCCGACGGGCGGTGGGGATCGCAGTGATCCCCACCGCCCGTCGGCGCGTCTGACGAGGCGGCGTCAGAACTTCGGCGTCGGCGCCTGCGCCTCGACCATTTCGGCGGCCTCCTCCTCGGTCCCCACCGACGGCGGGGAGCCCGCGAGCGGCTGCTGGGCCGTCTCCTTCATGCACGCCACGGCCACCACACCGATCAGGGCCGCCGCCATCGCGTAGTAGGCGGGCATCATGTCGGATCCGGTCACGCTGATCAACGCGGTGATCACCAGCGGCGTGGTACCGCCGAAGATGGACGCCGACAGGTTGTAGCCGACCGACAGGGACCCGTAGCGGACGTTGGTCGGGAACATCGCCGGGAGCGCCGCCGACATCGTGCCCAGCAGGCAGACCAGCGACAGGCCGAGCATCAGCATGCCGCCCGAGACCGCGAGCAGACTGCCGTCCTGCACCAGCACGAAGGCCGGGGCGGACAGCACGAAGAAGCCGATCATGCCGGTCATCAGGAGGGGCTTGCGGCCGAAGCGGTCGGACAGCCGGCCCACCTGGTTGATGATCAGCATCAGCAGCACCATCGTCGCCACCAGGATCATCAGACCGTGGCTCTCGCTGTAGTCCAGCTCGTCCGACAGGTACGTCGGCATGTACGACAGCAGCATGTAGTCGGTGATGTTGTACGCGCCGACCAGCGCGATGCACAGCACCAGCGACCGCCAGTGGGTGCGGAAGATCTTGGCGAGGTCGCCCCGCGCGGTCGTCTCCACCGCGGTCGCCGCGTCCGAGATGTGGACGTTGGAGTCCTCCAGCTTCAGGAAGGCGGGCGTGTCGTCCAGCTTCAGCCGCAGGTAGATACCCACGATGCCGAGCGGCGCCGCGACCAGGAACGGGATCCGCCAGCCCCAGGCGTCCATCGTGTCGCTGCCCAGCCACGCCGTCAGCGCCGTGACGAGGCCGGCCGCGCCGGTGTACCCGGCCAGCGTCCCCAGTTCCAGGAAGCTGCCGAAGAACCCGCGCCGCTTGTCGGGCGCGTACTCGGCGATGAAGGTGGAGGCGCCGCCGTACTCGCCTCCGGTGGAGAAGCCCTGGAGCAGGCGGAACAGGATCAGCAGCAGCGGCGACCAGAAGCCGATCGCGTCGTAACTGGGGATCAACCCGATGGCGGCCGTGCCGATCGCCATGAGGATCATCGTCAGCGCCAGCACCTTCTTGCGGCCGACCTTGTCGCCCATGGGACCGAAGACCATGCCGCCGATGGGCCGCACCAGGAACGCCACGGCGAACGTGGCGAACGAGGACAGCAACTGCGCGGTGTCGCTCCCGGAGGGGAAGAACACCCGGCCGATGGTGCCCGCCAGATAGGCGTAGATGCCGAAGTCGAACCACTCCATGGCGTTGCCGAGGGAGGCCGCCTTCACGGCACGTTTGACGGCGGCCTCGTCCGTGATGGTGATGTCCGACCGGCGCAGTCGGGGGTTCTTCCGGCGCTTGATCGCCCGGAACAGGGCGGGGTGGCGGCGCACCGCCGCGGCGTCGGTCTCCGGGCCGTTCTCGGTGGGGGACGTGGCGGCCTCCCTTTCCACGCGCAGACACTCCGGTCGGAGCCCTGCTCGGTCGTACGTCTTTCAGCTCGTACCCCTTCCCTCGATCATGCTGGGTATGGTCGTGACTTCGGTCATGTGAATGGGCCGATGAGGTGAGCGCCCGGTGAGTACGCTTCGCACATGCGTATCTCCGTCTCTTCCGACATGGACGAACCCGTGGCCCGTCTCCTCGTCGAGGAACTGCGCGCACGCGGTCACGAGGTGCGCGCGCACGGCGCGCTGAGCCCCGGGGCGGACCCGCGGTGGGCCGTCTGCTCCGAGCAGGCCGCGCGCGAGGTCGCCGAGGGGCGGGCCGACCAGGCCGTGGTGTGCTGCTGGACCGGCACCGGCGCGTCCATCGCCGCCAACAAGGTGCCCGGCGTCCGCGCGGCCCTGTGCGCCGACGCGTACACCGCCGACGGGGCCCGCCGCTGGAACGACGCCAACGTGCTCGCCCTGAGCCTGCGGCTGACGTCCGGCCCGCTGCTGCGGGAGATCCTCGACGCCTGGTTCGCGGGCGGGCCGAGCGAGGACGCAGAGGACCGGGACAACGTCACGCACGTCGAGCGGCTCGACGAGGACCGCCGAGCCGCTCGGTGAACTCCTGCGGGCGGGTCAGGAGGTCAGGACCTTCTCCAGCGTCCCGAGGGCGCCGGTCAGCTCCTCGGCCGTGACGGTCAGCGGCGGGGCCAGGCGGATCGTGGAGCCGTGGGTGTCCTTGACGAGGATGCCCTCGCGCATCAGCCGCTCACTGATCTCGCGTCCGCCGCCCAGCGCCGGGTCCACGTCCACGCCCGCCCACAGCCCCCGCGCCCGGAAGCCGACGACGCCCCTGCCGACCAGGGCGGCCAGGCCCTCGCGCAGCACCGCGCCCAGCTCGGCCGCCCGGCGCTGGAACTCGCCGGTCTCCAGCAACTCCACCACCGCCGTGCCCACCGCGGCCGCCAGCGGATTGCCGCCGAACGTCGAACCGTGCTCGCCCGGGTGCAGCACCCCCAGCACCTCACGGCTGCCGACCACCGCCGACACCGGGACGATGCCACCGCCCAGCGCCTTGCCGAGCAGCACCACGTCCGGCACCACCGACTCGTGCTCGACGGCCAGGGTGTGGCCCGTGCGGCCCAGACCCGACTGGATCTCGTCCGCGACGAACAGACAGCCCTTGCGCCGGGTCAGCTCCCGCACCCCGGCCAGATAGCCGTCGTCCGGGATCAGCACCCCCGCCTCGCCCTGGATCGGCTCGATCAGCACGGCCGCCGTCGTCTCGTCGACCGCCGCCTCCAGCGCGGCCAGGTCGTTGTACGGAACGACCCGGAAGCCCGGGGTGAAGGGACCGAAGCCGGAACGGGCCGTCTCGTCGGTGGAGAAGCTCACGATCGTCGTCGTACGGCCGTGGAAGTTGTCCGCCGCGACCACGATCGTCGCCCGGTCCGCCGGGACGCCCTTGACGTCGTAGGCCCACTTGCGGGCCACCTTGATGCCGCTCTCCACCGCCTCCGCGCCGGTGTTCATCGGCAGCACCATGTCCGTGCCGGTCAGTGCGGCCAGCCGCTCGGCGAAGCCCGCGAGCCGGTCGTTGTGGAAGGCGCGCGAGGTCAGGGTCAGCCGGTCCAGCTGCCGGTGGGCGGCCTCGATCAGCGCCGGGTGGCGGTGGCCGAAGTTGAGCGCCGAGTACCCGGCCAGCATGTCCAGGTAGCGGCGGCCCTCGACGTCCTCGACCCAGGCGCCCTCGGCGCGGGCCACCACGACGGGCAGCGGGTGGTAGTTGTGCGCGAGGACGGGCTCCTCCGCGCGGATCAGTTCCTCGGAGCCGCGGGCGGTGCGGGCGGGTGCGGTCATGAGCGGGTCTCCCGGATCTCCTGGGTGCAGCACTTGATGCCGCCACCGGCCTTGTGGAACTCGGACAGGTCGACGGGGACCGGCACGTAGCCGAGGCCGTCGAGTCGCTCGGCCAGCCCCCTGGCCTCCGGAGCGATGAACACGTGCCGTCCGTCGGACACGGAGTTGAGCCCGAACGCCATCGCGTCCTCGCGGGTGGCGATCATCGCGTCCGGGTAGAGCCGCTCCAGCACCTCCCGGCTGCCCGGCGAGAAGGCGCCCGGGTAGTAGGCGATGTTCCCGCCGTTCCCGCTGCTCCCGCCGTCCGTGCCGGTTCCGTCGTCGAGCACGAACAGCGCCGTGT
This sequence comes from Streptomyces sp. BBFR25, assembly GCF_044590125.1. Classification (NCBI taxonomy): domain Bacteria; kingdom Bacillati; phylum Actinomycetota; class Actinomycetes; order Kitasatosporales; family Streptomycetaceae; genus Streptomyces; species Streptomyces sp. BBFR25. The sequence continues at coordinate 1,494,435 of NZ_CP172447.1, read as the reverse complement.
CCAGGTGGTAGAAGTACGGGTCCACCAGGGTCAGCGAGATCACCGGCACGCCGAAGAACTCCTGCGCCTCGCGGTGCGCCGTACGGGTGGTGCGGAACCCCGTGCCGGCCAGGATGAAGCGGCCGGCCGGGACGAGGTCGCCCTCGCCCTCGCAGACCGACTCGGGATGGTGGACCTCGAAGCCCTCCGTCTTGAACCACGTCTCGAAGGGCACGGACTCCGGACGCCGCTCGGGCGCGTGGAAGAGGGAGCCGAACACCCGGCCCTCGACCACGACCGCGCAGTTCGCGGCGAAGACCATGTCGGGCAGGCCGGGAACCGGCGCCACGGTGTCCACGGTGTGGCCGTGGGCCCGATAGGCATCGACCAGCGCCTGCCACTGGTCGAGGGCGCGGATGACGTCGACCGGTCGGTCGGTGCTCATCCACGGGTTGATCGCGTACTGCACGGCGAAGTGTCTGGGTTCGCAGACGAGGAAGCGCCGCCGGCGCGGCACACGGGACTCGGTCACAGAGGGGTACCTCCGCTTTTCACGGTGTGTGACGGGGTGTTGACACCACGGTAAGAAGTGACGCCCGAGCCCGACAAGCGAGGAAGGCTGCGTGTTCCCGCACGATCGCTGCGTCCTCCACCGGATCAGCGCACGTCTGCTGCGCCGTCCGGAGCGAGCAGGGCGGCTCCCGCCTCAGGACTGTCCGGGATCAGGTGGGACAGCACCATCACGCTGATCGTCTTCCGGATGAACGGCTCCGCACGAATCCGCTCCAGCACCTCCTCGAAGTGCTCCACGTCCCGCGCCCGCACGTGCAGCAGCGCGTCCGCGCCGCCGGTCACCGTCATCGCCGCGGTGATCTCCGGATAGCCCCGCACCACCTCCGCCAGCCGCCGCGGCGGCGCCGCCCCCTCGCAGTACACCTCCACGTACGCCTCCGTGCGCCACCCCAGCGCGGAGGGCCGCACCGTCGCCGTGAAACCGGTGATCACGTCGGTTTCGCGCAGCCGGTCCACCCGGCGCTTGACCGCCGTCGAGGACAGCCCGATCTCCGCGCCGATCTCGGCGAAGGACGTCCGGGCGTTCTCCATCAGGGCGGTGACGATCTTCCGGTCGAGTTCGTCGAACGAAGCGGGCCTGCTGTTCATGCGGGCACTGTATCCAGCGGATACCGGCACGTCGCAGGCGTGTGCAGGCGCGCGGATCGCCCCTACACTCCACGTTCATGCTGCGCGCCCTGGCTGTCGACGACGAACGCCCCACCCTCGAGGAACTCGTGTACCTGCTGAACGCCGACCCCCGCGTCGGCACGGCGGAGGGAGCGAGCGACGCGACCGAGGCGCTGCGCCGCATCAACCGGGCCCTGGAGTCGGGCCCCGACGGACCGGACGCCATCGACGTCGTCTTCCTCGACATCCAGATGCCCGGCCTCGACGGACTGGACCTCGCCCGGCTGCTCACCGGCTTCGCCCGGCCGCCGCTGGTCGTGTTCGTCACCGCGCACGAGGACTTCGCCGTCCAGGCCTTCGACCTCGAAGCCGTCGACTACGTGCTCAAACCGGTCCGCAGGGAACGGCTGGCCGAAGCGGTGCGCCGGGCCGCCGAACAGTGCGGTCCCGCCGCCGTGCCCGCCCAGCGCATCCCCGTGCACGAACCCGACCCCGACCACATCACCGTGGAACTCGGCGGCGTCGCCCGCTTCGTCCCCGTCGACGACATCACCCACGTCGAGGCCCAGGGCGACTACGCCCGCCTCCACACCGAGCGGGGCAGCCACCTCGTCCGCATCCCGCTGTCCACCCTGGAGGAGCGCTGGCGCGCCCGCGGCTTCGTCCGCATCCACCGCCGCCACCTCGTCGCCCTGCGCCACATCGGTGAACTCCGCCTCGACGCCGGCACCGTCAGCGTCCTGGTCGGCGCCGAGGAACTCCAGGTCAGCCGGCGCCACGCCCGTGAACTGCGGGACCTGCTCATGCGGAGGCCGTGAGCCGTGCCCCAGGACCCCACCGAGCGCCGCGTCACCGTCACCGCTCCGCCCAGGCGCGCCCTGCCCCACGCCCGGCTCCGCTCCCGCGGGCGGCACCCCCAGACCTCCGGGCACTACCGCCCGCGCACCGAGATCGACGAGCAGACCACCCTCGGCCACACCTACGTCCGCTCCCTGATGCGCAGCCAGCTGCGGGCCGGCCTCACCGCCCTCGCGGTCCTCGGCCTCCTCGTCGGACCGCTCCCGCTGCTCTTCGCGGCGATGCCCGACGCCCGCCGTCTGGAGTGGGCCGTCCTCGGCTTCGGCCTGTACGTCCCACTGGTCCTCCTCGCCCGCTGGTACGTGCGCCGCGCCGAGCGCAACGAACGCGACTTCGTGCGCCTCGTCGAGGACCGATGAACTCCAGCTACGCCATACCCGCCGTCGCCCTCGTCGTGGTCGCCACCGTCCTCGTCGGCGCCTTCGGCCTGCGCATCTCCCGCACCACCTCCGACTTCTACGTCGCCTCCCGCACCGTCGGCCCCCGCCTCAACGCGGCCGCCATCAGCGGCGAGTACCTCTCCGCCGCGTCCTTCCTCGGCATCGCGGGACTGGTCCTCGTCCAGGGCCCCGACATGCTCTGGTACCCGGTCGGCTACACCGCCGGCTACCTCGTCCTGCTCCTGTTCGTCGCCGCCCCGCTGCGCCGCTCGGGCGCCTACACGCTGCCCGACTTCGCCGAGGCCCGGCTCGCCTCGCAGGGGGTGCGGCGGCTCGCGGGGGCCTTCGTCGTCGGAGTCGGCTGGCTGTACCTGCTGCCCCAGCTCCAGGGCGCCGGGCTGACGCTGAGCGTCCTCAGCGGGGCGCCCGACTGGCTGGGCGGGGTGATCGTCGCCGTCGTCGTCACCGCCATCGTCGCCGCCGGCGGCATGCGCAGCATCACCTTCGTCCAGGCCTTCCAGTTCTGGCTCAAACTCACCGCCCTGCTCGTCCCCGCCTTCTTCCTGGTACTGGCCTGGCAGGCCGACGGCGCCCCCGGCCGTCCCTTCGACGAACCCGCCACCTTCCGCGAGCAGCGCTCCGTGAGGGTCGACGACAGCCTCACCCTCAAGCTGGAGGAGCCGCTGACCGTCACCGTCGACGGCACCGTGGACGGCCGCGCCCACGACGGCGACAGCGTCGCCCTGCCCGTCGGCACCCACCGCATCGAGGCCGGCGCCCGCCTCACCTTCGCCGCGGACACCCCCGTCCCGGCCGCCGGGCACGGCGCCGACGACGCCCTGTCCCCGTCCCGGGCCGAGAGCCGCACGGAACGCCCGCTGTACGCGACGTACGGCCTGATCCTCGCCACGTTCCTGGGCACCATGGGCCTGCCGCACGTCGTGGTCCGCTTCTACACCAGCCCGCACGGCGTCGCCGCCCGCCGCACCACCGTCGCCGTGCTCGGCCTGATCGGCGCCTTCTACCTGCTGCCGCCCCTCTACGGCGCCCTCGGCCGCCTCTACGCCCCCGAGCTGACCCTCACCGGCGACGCCGACGCCGCGGTCCTGCTGCTGCCCGACCGGGTGATCGGGGGAGTGGGCGGAGATCTGCTGGGCGCGCTGGTCGCGGGCGGTGCCTTCGCCGCGTTCCTGTCCACCGCGTCGGGGCTCGCCATGGCCGTGGCCGGCGTGCTCACCCAGGACGTGCTGCCGTCCCGCGCCGTGCCGCACTTCCGGCTCGGCACCCTGCTCGCCATGGCCGTGCCGCTGGCGGCGAGCGCGCTGGTCGGCGGGCTGCCGGTGGCCGACGCCGTCGGGCTGGCCTTCGCCGTGTCCGCCTCCTCCTTCTGCCCGCTGCTCGTCCTCGGCATCTGGTGGCGGCGGCTGACCCCGCCCGGCGCCGCCGCCGGGATGCTGGTGGGCGGCGGCTCGGCCCTGCTCGCCGTCGCCGCCACCATGGGCGGCTTCCCGGGCGGCGGCGGATCACTGCACGCGCTGCTGGCCTGGCCCGCCCTGTGGTCGGTGCCGCTGGGCTTCCTCACCATGGTGCTGGTCTCCCTGGCCACCCCCGGCCGGGTACCGGCCGGGACGGGGGCGATCCTGGCCCGCTTCCACCTGCCGGAGGAGCTGGGCTCGGAGGAACTGCCCGCCGACGCTCTGGAGGCGGCGGCCGGCCCGCGCAAGGAGACGACGCGGTGAGCGGCTCCCTGGGCGGTTTCCTGGCGGGCCTGGCCGTCGCCCTGCTCCCCCTGCTGGCCGCCGGTTTCTGGCTGGGGCGGCGCACGGCCCGGCCGGAGCACCTCGGCGGCCTGGGCACCCCGGTCGAGCACGCCACCTTCCAGACCCTGCACACCGCCTCCCTGGCCACGCCGCCGCTGCGGGCGGGCCTGACCGAGGAGACCGCCGGGAAGTCGGCCCGCAAGCTGCGCTCCCTGCTGGGCACGGACGCGCTGTGCCTGACCGACCTCAAGGAGGTCCTGGTCTGGGACGGCGTGGGCACCCACCACCGCGCCGAGATCATGGAACGACTCGCCGGACCGCTGGAGACCGGCCGCGGGGAGGCCTTCCGGCTCACCTGCGACACCCCGGACTGCACGGTGCGCTGGGCCGTCGTCGCCCCGCTGACCGTGGACGACCGGGTGCACGGCGCCCTCGTCGCCTGCGCGCCCCGCGAGTCCGCCGTACTGGTCCGGGCCGCCGGGGAGGTGGCCCGCTGGGTCTCCGTCCAGCTGGAGCTGGCCGACCTCGACCAGTCCCGCACCCGGCTCATCGAGGCCGAGCTCAAGGCGCTGCGCGCCCAGATCTCCCCGCACTTCATCTTCAACTCGCTCGCGGTGATCGCGTCCTTCGTCCGCACCGACCCCGAGCGCGCCCGCGAGCTGCTCCTGGAGTTCGCCGACTTCACCCGCTACTCGTTCCGCAGGCACGGCGACTTCACCACCCTCGCCGACGAGCTGCACGCCATCGACCACTACCTGGCGCTGGTGCGGGCCCGCTTCGGCGACCGCCTCGCCGTCACCCTCCAGGTCGCTCCGGAGGTGCTGCCGGTCGCCCTGCCCTTCCTCTGCCTCCAGCCGCTCGTCGAGAACGCCGTCAAGCACGGCCTGGAGGGCAAGTCCGACCGGTGCCGCATCCAGATCACCGCCCAGGACGCGGGCGCCGAGGCCCTGGTCGTCATCGAGGACGACGGTGCCGGAATGGACCCCGAGCTGCTGCGCCGCATCCTCGCGCGCGAGGTGAGCCCGTCGGGCGGCATCGGACTGTCCAACGTCGACGACCGCCTCCGCCAGGTCTACGGAGACGACCACGGCCTCGTCATCGAGACGGCCGTCGGCGCGGGCATGAAGATCACGGTCCGGCTGCCGAAGTACCAGCCGGGCGTGCACTCGGCGGGGCGGCTCAGGCGCTCCGCGTGGCCACCATCCCCAGGGTGATCAGACCCAGCACGACCCAGCCGAACCACAGCCAGCCGTTGCTGCCGAGCGCCACCGTGTAGGCCGTCACCGCGACGAGGCCGCCGATGGTGAGCGCCCCCATCGTCTTCGTCGAACTGTCCGTGGAACCGGGCATCGCAACACCCTCCTCGTGTCCGTTGCCCTCCATGGTGCCCCGTTCAGCCGCCGCGTGTGTTCAGTGAGGCCAGATAGGCGTTGTAGGCCGCGAGCTCCTTGTCGCCGTCGCGGTCGGCGGCCCGGTCGCTGCGCCGGGCCTGGCGCTCCTCCGAGGCGTACCACTGGAAGAGCAGCGCGAGCAGTACCAGCACGGACGGGACCTCGCTGAACGCCCAGGCGATGCCACCGGCGGCGTTCTGGTCGGAGAGCGCGTCGATGCCGAGCGAGGCGGGCGGGTTCTCGAACGTCTTGACCATCGGGGAGGAGGCCATCATCAGCGCGATGCCGAAGAACGCGTGGAACGGCATGCCCGCGAACAGCTCCAGCATCCGCATCAGGTAGCCCGGCCGGTGCGGGCCCGGGTCCACGCCCATGATCGGCCAGAAGAACACCACACCGACGGCGAGGAAGTGCACCATCATCGCGATGTGCCCGGCCTGCGAACCCATCAGCGTGTCGAAGAGCGGGGTGAAGTACAGCGCGTAGAGGCTCGCGATGAACAGCGGGATGGTGAACGCCGGATGCGTGATGATCCGCATGTAGCGGCTGTGTAGCAGCATCAGCAGCACCTCGCGGGGCCCCTTGCGGCCGCGGCCCGCCGGGGGCAGCGCGCGCAGGGCCAGCGTGATCGGGGCGCCGAGCAGCAGCAGGATCGGGGACACCATGCTGATCACCATGTGCTGGACCATGTGCACGCTGAACATGACCATGCCGTAGTCGTTCAGCTTGGTGCACATCATCAGGGCGACGCTCAGCACACCGGCCACGAAGGCCACGGTCCGGCCGACGGGCCACTTGTCACCGCGCCGCACCAGACGGACGACGCCCCAGCCGTACAGCGCCAGTCCCAGCAGGCAGGCGACGAGGAAGAAGGGATCCGCCGACCAGGCGAGACCCCGCCCCAGCGTGAACGGCGGCAGATCCATCGTCATGCCGTGCCCGCTGTGATCCATCCACCCGCTCCTGTTTCGTGGGGGTTGAGCGCGGTTGAGCGCCGCTTGTCCGAAGGCAAGCCTAGAACCGCCCCCGGTGACATCTGCGACCGGGGGCGGTGAAACGCGCCCTTCAGGGGCGCGGGGCTGTATCAATCTGCGGCTCCGCCGCGTGGGCGCGAGCAACCACGAGTCACCCGCGGACGGAGTGCTTCAGCAACTTCAAAGAACGCATTCCGCTTCCGCGTACCGCGCGTCCGGCACCGTCTTCAAGGACTCCACCGCCTCGGCGAGCGACACCATCTCGATGTCCGTCCCGCGCAGGGCCGTCATCTTCCCGAACTCCCCACGGTGCACCGCCTCCACCGCGTGCCATCCGAACCGCGTCGCCAGCACCCGGTCGTATGCCGTCGGCGTCCCACCGCGCTGGACGTGACCGAGTATCACCGGCCGGGCCTCCTTGCCGAGGCGTTCCTCCAGCTCGATGGAGAGCTGGCGGGCGATGCCGGCGAAGCGCTCGTGGCCGTAGACGTCCTTGCCGCCCTCGTCGAAGTCCATGGTCCCGGCCCTCGGCTTGGCGCCCTCCGCGGCCACCACGATCGCGAATCGCTTGCCCGCGGAGAAGCGCTCGCCGACCTTCGCGGTCAGCTCGTCGATGTCGAAGGGCCGCTCCGGGACGACGACGGCGTGCGCGCCGGCCGCCATGCCCGAGTGCAGCGCGATCCAGCCGGTGTGCCGGCCCATGACCTCGACGATCAGCACCCGCTGGTGCGACTCGGCGGTGGTCTTCAGCCGGTCCAGGGCCTCGGTGGCGACGGTCACCGCGGTGTCGAAACCGAAGGTGACGTCGGTGACCGCTATGTCGTTGTCGATGGTCTTCGGCACGCCCACGATCGGCAGGCCGTTGTCGGACAGCAGCCGGGCCGCCTTCAGCGTGCCCTCGCCGCCGATCGGGATGATCGCGTCGAGACCCAGTTCCCGGACGTGTCCCCGGGCCCGCTCGACGCCGTCCCGCAGGTGCTCGGGACGGACCCGGGAGGAGCCGAGGATGGTGCCGCCGCGCGCCAGGATGCCGCCGACCGCGTCGAGGTCGAGCTTGAGGTAGTCGCACTCCAGGAGGCCCTTCCAGCCGTCCCGGAAACCGATGACCTCGTCGCCGTGGTCGACGACGGCACGGTGCACGACGGACCGGATGACGGCGTTCAGGCCGGGGCAGTCGCCGCCGGACGTGAGGACACCAATGCGCATAGCCCGAAATACCTTCTCAACGTGGCACGGGTCCGGACCGCGCTGTCCGGCTCGATCCCCGCCACCCTAGCGGTACGAGGGGGCGGGGCCGAACCACGCGTCCGCCTACTGGACGCACCCGCTCACCTGTGCGGATACGCCATCAGACGGGCCGTCGGGAAAGATCTCAGGCGGGCTGCTGCGCGGCCGTGTTCACGCAGGCTGCTGCGCAGCCGCGATGCGCTCGTTGCGGAGCGCCTCGTACCAGCGGTCGTCGGTGGGCGGCAGCGCGTTCACGTCGAGGGCCAGCTTGAGCAGCAGGTCCGCGATCTGCGGGTTGCGCGCCAGCACGGGACCGTGCATGTACGTGCCGAAGACCGTGTCGTTGTACGCGCCCTCGGTGCCGTCCCCCGTGCCGTTGCCGTTGCCGAAGCGGACCTGGGCGAGCGGACGGGCGTTGGGCCCGACGTGGGTGACGCCCTGGTGGTTCTCGAAGCCGGTCAGCGGGGGCAGGCCGAGGCGCGGGTCGATGTCGCCGAGGACGTCGCCGACGCACCGCGCGCCCTCGCCGCGGGTGGAGACCACGTCGAGCAGGCCGAGGCCCGGCTCGCGCTGGCCGAGGTCGTTGATGAACTCGTGGCCCAGGATCTGGTAGCCGGCGCAGACCGAGAAGACGATCGCGCCGTTCTCCACCGCCCGGTACAGGCCGCCGTCGCGGCGCAGCCGCTCGGCCGCGAGCCGCTGCGGCCGGTCCTCGCCGCCGCCGATCAGGTAGATGTCGCCGGAGGTCGGGATGGGCTGGTCGCTGCGCACGTCGAGCCGGGCCACGTCGAGGCCGCGCTGGCGGGCCCGGCGCTCCACGACCAGGGCGTTGCCCTGGTCGCCGTAGGTGCTGAGCAGGTCCGGGTAGATCCAGACGATCCGCAGTTGGTTGTCGCTCACGAAAATCCCCTGAAGTCTCGCGGTCAGTTGCCGACGCGGCGGCGCAGGTCCTGGAAGGCGGTGTAGTTCGCGATGACCTCGATGCGTCCCGGCGGGCACAGCTGCACCGCCTGGTCGAGGTCCTCGCACACCTGGAACTGCTGGTTCGCGACCTCCAGGCGCACCGCGAGGTCCAGCTTCCGGTCGCCGACCACGCAGATCGGGTGTCCGGACAGCCGGGTGTAGTCCACGTCCCACAGCCAGGAGGTGTCGGTGCCGTCGGCGCCGCGCGCGTTCACCGAGAGGATCACCGGGGCCGGCGGCGGGTCGATCAGGGAGAAGGTCTCCAGCCAGCCCGCCGGGTTCTTGGCGAGCAGCAGACGCAGGTCGCGCCCCTGGAACTGGACGACGTCGTAGCGCCCGGCGACCGCCTGCACCTGGTACATGCGCTCCAGGGCGACCTGCGGCGGCACCCCGAAGACGGCGGCGACGGCGGCCGAGGAGGCGGCGTTGGCCTTGTTGGCGCGGCCCGGCAGCTGGAGGTGGATCGGCCAGGCGGAGCCGTGCGGGTCGAGGACGTGGTCGCCGGACAGGGCCCAGCTCGGCGTCGGGCGCCGGAAGCCGCACTCGCCGCAGAACCAGTCGTCACCGGGGCGCTGCATCACGCCGCCGCAGGACGGGCAGGACCAGGCGTCGTCCTTCCACATCTGGCCCGCGGCGACCCAGATCACGTTGGGGGAGGAGGAGGCCGCCCACACCACGAGCGGGTCGTCGGCGTTGGCGACGACCACGGCCTTCGAGCCGGCCAGGCCCTCGCGCCAGTTCTCGGCGAGCATCCGGGTCTCGGCGGCGCGGTCGAGCTGGTCGCGGGAGAGGTTGAGCAGCGCGATGCACTTCGGCTCGGTGGCCTGGGCCACGCCGACGAGGTACTTCTCGTCGACCTCGATGACCCCGTAGCGGGAGTCCGCGCCGCCAGCGAGCGCCGAGGTGATGCCGGCCGGCATGTTGGCGCCGAGCGCGTTGGAGACGACCGGGCCGGCCGCCTTGAGCGCCTCGGCGATGAGCCGGGTGGTGGTGGTCTTGCCGTTGGTCGCCGAGACCAGGGTCACGTCCAGGTGCCCGGCGAGCCGGTGCAGGAGGTCGGGGTCGAGTTTCAGCGCCACCCGGCCGCCGATCACCGAACCGCTGCCGCGCCCCGCGGCGCGCGATGCCGCCGCGACCGCCTTGCCCGCGGTCACGGCGATCTTGGCCCGCGGCGTGAGCGGGTCCGAGTTGCCTGCCATCAGTTCTCGATCCTCCTTGCCGTACGCGCCGCGCCTGAAGCCTGTGAAGCCTGACGGCCACGTGGTGTGGACCTCAGCCTATCGAGATCCATTCGCACTCCCGAATCGCGGCACCGGCCACCGGTTCCGGCGGTGGGCGCGCGCCGCCGGGGGACACAGGGACCTTACTCTGGCCGCCATGCGACAAGGCTCCATCCCGGGCGCCCACGGGCGCGTCCGTTCCCTCGGTCTCCTCGGCGACCCCGTCCTGCACGCCGACTGCGCGGAGGTGACGGACTTCGGTCCGAAACTCGCGGCGCTCGTGGAGGACTTGTTCGCGACCATGTACGCCGCCCACGGCGTGGGCCTGGCCGCGAACCAGATCGGCGAGGCGCTGCGCGTCTTCGTGTACGACTGCCCGGACGACGAGGACGAGCGGCACCTCGGGCACGTGGTGAACCCCCGGCTGGTGGAGACCGGCGGGGTGGTGGTGCGGGGTCCGGAGGGCTGTCTGTCGCTGCCGGGCCTGGAGGCCGGGACCGAACGGCACGACGAGGCGGTGGTGACCGGCTTCACGGTGACCGGGGAGCCCGTCACCGTACGCGGCACGGGGTTCTTCGCCCGGTGCCTCCAGCACGAGTGCGACCATCTGGAGGGGCGGGTCTACGCCGATCGCCTGACCGGCCGGCGTCACCGGAAGCTGATGCGCCAGGTGGCGCGGGCGTCCTGGCACCGCTGAGCGCCTCCACCGACGGCGGCCGGGGCGCGGCCGTCCGGGGGCACGGCGACCGGGGCGGTCAGAATCCGGGGCCGCCCGCCTTGTCGCCGGCCTCGGCGAGGCGGCCCCACAACAGGTCGGCCAGGGTGCGGACCAACTCCTCCCGGGGGCAGGGCCGTTCGCCCAGCCACCAGTCCCCGGCGGCGTGCATCATGCCGACGATCCCGTGCCCCCAGACCCGGGCCAGCTGCTGGGTGCCCGGTCCGACGTCGAGCCGCTCCTCGATGACCTGGGCCAGCTCCTCGCCCATGCGGCGCAGCAGCGGCGCCGAGTGCTTGCCGACGTCGAAGCCCTGCTCGGACTGGTCGCCCGGGGTGCCGGCGCTCTCCGCCGGATGCATCAGGAAGCGGTACACCTGCGGGCGTGCCTCGATGGCCGCCAGATAGGTGTCCAGGGTGGCCTCGACGCGCTGCCGCCGCTCCGCCGGAGCGTCCAGGGCGGCCCGCAGCGAGGCGAGGAGGGCGTCCGTGTGCCGGACGGCGAGGGCGGCGTAGAGTCCGCCCTTGTCGCCGAAGTGGCGGTACAGGATGGGCTTGGTGATGCCCGCCTCGGCGGCGATGGCGTTCATCGAGGCGTGCGGGCCGTCGCGCAGCACCACCCGGTCGGCGGCCTCGAGCAGCTCGCGCCGTCTGCGGTCGGCCGACGTCTGCTGATCGGTCCGCTGCGTGGTGTTCATGTGCTCTCCCCACCCGTGCTGTTTCGGTGACGCCTGCGCAAACTAGCACTCAGGGGACGAGGGCCATCGAACGGGAGGGCGAGGGTGCCCCGGGAGTTGACTTTTCTTACCCGTGGGTAACACACTCGGTGTTACCGCAAGTAACATGCACGGGCGTCACTGGAGGGGACATGGCCGAGTTCACCATGGAGCTGAGCGACGAACAGAAGGAGGTCCGGGACTGGCTGCACGGCTTCGCGGCCGACGTCATCCGCCCCGCGGCCGCCGAATGGGACGAGCGCGAGGAGACTCCCTGGCCGGTCATCCAGGAGGCCGCCAAGGTCGGCATCTACTCCCTGGACTTCTACGCCCAGCAGTACTTCGACCCCACCGGCCTCGGCATCCCCATGGCGATGGAGGAGCTGTTCTGGGGCGACGCGGGCATCGCCCTGTCGATCGTCGGTACCGGCCTCGCCGCCGTCGGTGTCCTCGCCAACGGCACCGAGGAGCAGATCGGCACCTGGATCCCCCAGATGTACGGCGACGCCAACGACGTCAAGGTCGCCGCCTTCTGCTCCTCCGAGCCCGACGCCGGCTCCGACGTCGCCTCCATGCGCACCCGCGCCGTCTACGACGAGGCCAAGGACGAGTGGGTGCTCAACGGCACCAAGACCTGGGCGACCAACGGCGGCATCGCCAACGTCCACGTCGTCGTCGCGGTCGTCGACCCGGACCTGGGCTCCAAGGGCCACGCCTCCTTCATCGTCCCGCCGAACACGCCGGGGCTGTCCCAGGGCCAGAAGTTCAAGAAGCACGGCATCCGCGCCTCGCACACCGCCGAGGTCGTCCTCGACAGCGTGCGCGTCCCCGGCTCCTGCCTGCTCGGCGGCAAGGAGAAGCTGGACGCCCGCCTCGCCCGCGCCCGGGAGAAGGCCAAGCAGGGCGGCGAGCGGGTGAAGAACGCCGCGATGGCCACCTTCGAGGCGTCCCGCCCGGCGGTCGGCGCGATGGCCGTGGGCACGGCCCGTGCCGCGTACGAGGTGGCGCTGGAGTACGCGCAGACCCGGGAGCAGTTCGGACGCCCGATCATCGACAACCAGGGCGTCGCCTTCCAGCTCGCCGACATGCGGACGTCCATCGACGCGGCCCGGCTGCTGGTGTGGCGGGCCTCCTGGATGGCGATCAACGGCAAGCCGTTCACGGCGGCCGAGGGCTCGATGTCCAAGCTGTTCGCGAGCGAGACCGCGAAGACGGTGACCGCCCAGGCGGTCCAGATTCTGGGCGGCAACGGCTACACGCGGGAGTACCCGGTGGAGCGGATGCATCGCGACTCCGCGATCTACACGATCTTCGAGGGGACGAGTGAGATCCAGCGGCTGGTGATCGCGCGGACGCTCGCCGGGATGCCGATCCGCTAACCGTGTCGCAGCGGCGTGAGCTGCTCGATGTCGTACTTGGCCCGCAGCGCCTCGATGGCTTCGTGGTCCGGTGGGCCGCCGTTGCCGAGGATCTCCAGCAGTTCCTCGAAGTAGTGCTCGTGGTCCGGGGGCGGGCCGGCCTGGAAGAACATCTTGGCCGGCTCGCCCGTCGGGTTGGCGAAGGCGTGCGGGCAGCCGGGAGGTACGACGATGACCGTGCCGGGGGTGGCGCGCACCACCCGGTTGCCCGAACTCGACTCCCACCTCTGCCAGTTGTCCGGCGTACGGATCCTCGGCTCGAAGGCGAGCACGTCCAGCTCGCCCTCCAGCACGTAGAACAGCTCCTCGCTGCGGGTGTGCACATGGGCGCCGACGTCGAACCCGGGCGGCACGATCACCTCGAAGGTGGATGCCATGCGCGAGTGCGAACCGGTCACCTTGAAGGTCACGTGCTGGGCCGGCGCCTGCACCACCCTGCCCTGACCGGGCGGGACCAGCAGACCCTCGGCCGCCGCCACCAGGCCGCTCACCAGGTCACCGGAAGGGCCTCGGGCCCGCGGATCAGCGCACCCTTCTTGAAGGGCACGTCCTCGGGCGCCACCGCCAGCTTCAGCCCCGGCACCCGGTCCAGGACCGCGTCGACGAGCAGCTCCGACTCCAGCCGGGCCAGCATGCCCCCGGGGCAGTAGTGCGGGCCGAAGCCGAAGGACACGTGCGGGTTGGGGGAGCGGTCGAAGTCGATCGTGTCCGGGTCGGGGAAGACCTCCGGGTCGCGGTTGGCCGCCAGGTAGGACACGTAGACCGCGTCGCCCGCGCGGATCCGCACGCCCTTGACCTCCACGTCCTCCAGGGCGATCCGGGACAGGCCCACGGCGTTGCGGTGGGGGATCCAGCGCAGCAGTTCGTCGATGGCCCGGGGACGCAGGGCCGGTTCCGAGCGCAGGCGTTCGGCCAGCTCCGGGCGGGACAGCAGCAGGTGGAACATCTGCCCGCTGTTGTTGGTGACCGCCTCGCCGCCGATCTGGAGCAGCACCGCGAGCCCGACGGCCTCCGTCAGCGTGATCTCCTCGCGCCCCACGGCGGCGCCCAGCAGCGAGGTGACGTCCTCGCCGGTGCTGTCCGAGCGGAGCCCGATGAGATCCGAGAAGTAGGCGTTCATCTCGGTCTTGGCCCGCTCGCTGACCTCGGCGCCGTGTGAGGAGGACAGGATCAGCTGGGTCCAGGTGTGCATGGCGTGCCGGTCGGTGGCCGGCACGCCCATCAGCTCGCAGATCACCGCGATGGGGAAGGGGCTCAGCACCGCCTCGGTGAGGTCGGCGGGCGGCCCGGCCCTCAGCATGGCGTCGACCAGCTCGTCCAGCATGCCGCGGGAGCGCTCGCGCACACGCTCCACGCCCCGCGCGGTGAAGGCCGCGGCCACCGAGCGGCGCAGCCGGGTGTGGTCGGGCGGGTCCAGGAAGCCGACCGCGCCGCGCGCCGGGATGAAGTGCGGGGCGAGCCGGGTGACCTGCCGGTCCATCACGGCCTCGCGGCCGAACCGGGGGTCGTTGGTGACCAGGCGGACGTCGTCGTGGCGGGTCACCAGCCAGGCCCAGCCCTCGCCGTTGGGCAGCGAGATCCGGGTGACGGGGCCCTCGCGCATCAACTCGGTCAGCACCGGGTCGAAGTCGCTGCCGGGCAGGTCGACGGCCGGCCACTCCCGGACGGGCGGCACGGTCCGGGACATCGTCTCTTCGCTCATGGCTGCCTCACACTCCGCGCCACACCCCGTGCCGGGGTCTGCGTCACGTCCTGTCGTACGCCCTGCCGCACGTCCGCGGTCTGCCAGCAGCCCAGGGACATCTCGGCGGTGATGCCGGGGCCGAAACCGGCCAGCAGTCCGCGTGCCCCGTCGGCGATGCCGCCCTCGTCGAAGAGCCGGCGCAGCGCGTCCAGGACGACGGCGCTGGCGATGTTGCCGTACTGGGTGAGCGTCGCCCGGCTGAAGCGGAACGCGTACGGGTCCACCTGAAGGAACGTGCTGAGATCGTCGAGGATCCGGGGGCCGCCCGCGTGCACGATGTAGAAGTCCAGGTCGGCGGCGTCCCACCCGTGCTCGCTCGCCAGGTCCTTGAGCGCCGGTGCGAGCGGCTCCATGGTGGCCGGCACCCGCTTGTCCAGCAGGAAGTGGAAACCGGTCGCCTTTACGTCGTACATGATCCACTCTTCGGTCTTCGGGATCAGGTACGAGCCGTTGTGCTCCAGGCGCACTCCGGTGCCGCCCTGGCCGCGGACCACCGCGGCGGCGATGCCGTCGCCGAAGAGGCCGTTGGAGAGCAGGGACCCCACGCCGAGGTCGGTGGGCTGGTAGCACAGCGAGCAGAACTCACAGGCCACGATGAGCGCGTTGGCCTCGGGATAGGCCGTGCAGAAGTCGTGGGCCCGGTTGATCGCCGCGCCGCCGGCCGCGCAGCCCAACTGGGCGATCGGTATCTGGCGCGTGGTGCTGTCGAAGCCCATCTCATTGATCAGCCACGCCGTGAGCGAGGGCATCATGAAGCCCGTGCACGAGACGTAGATGATCACGTCGATGTCGGTGGTGAGCAGCTCCGCGTCGTCCAGGGCTCGCTGGACGACGGCCGGGACACGGGACTTCGCCTCCCGCTCGTAGACCTTGTTGCGGTCCTCGAAACCGGGGTGCTTCAGCGTCTCCTCGATGGGCTGCACGATGTGCCGGGTGCGGACCCCGGTGTTCTCTATCAACCGGAGGGCGAGCGGCAGTTGCGGATGGTCGGAGTGACGCCGGCGCGCCAGCTCCAGCGTCTCCTCCATCGTGATCACGTGCTCCGGGACGGACACCGAGGGTCTGCACAAAGTCGCCATGAACCGTGCCTGCTTTCGCCTCGCGGAAGGCTCTCGCCCCCCGGCCGGAAAGTGGTGCCACCTTTTCAGGGGTGCCCACCCACGATCACTCACCGGAGCGGTGATCTCTCGCCGGATTACTCCGTTCCGGGGACGGCGGGGCGGCGACGGCAGCGGGGACCGGCGTCGTCAGGAGGAGGGGCCGCTGCTGTGGGCGATGCACGCCACGTCGATCCGGTCGGCGAGCTTGGCCAGCTCGATGGTGAGGGCCGCGACGGTGTCCTCGTCCAGGCTCCCCTCGCCGGTCTCCACCAGCCGCAGCCACCGTCCGCCGACCGTGCGCAGCAGCTTGCTCACGTCGGACGCGGCGACCTGGAGCGTGCCGCGGTCGTCGACGATCAGAGGCAGGGTCACTTCGCGGTTCACAATGGGGATCGTAGTCGCGGAAGGCTCACGCTCCGTGCCATACGGTGGTGATGTTGCAGAACTCGCGGATTCCGTGCCCGGACAGCTCACGCCCGTAGCCCGACCGCTTGACCCCGCCGAACGGGAACGCCGGGTGGGACGCGGTCATCCCGTTGACGTACACGCCGCCCGCCTCCAGGTCCCGGACGAAGCGGTCCACGTCCGCGTCGTCGCGGGTCCACACGTTGGAACTGAGCCCGAAGTCCGTGTCGTTGGCGATCAGCACCGCCTCGTCCAGGTCGGCCGCCCGGTAGAGCGTGGCGACCGGGCCGAAGGCCTCCTCGCGGTGGATGCGCAGGTCGCGGGTGACGCCCGCCAGGACGGTCGGCGGGTAGTACCAGCCGGGACCGTCCGGACGTTCGCCGCCGCACAGTACGTTCGCGCCGCCGCGCACCGCGTCGTCGACCAGCTCCACCAGGTCGTTCAGGCCTTGCTCGCTGGAGAGGGGACCGACGTCGGTCTCCTCGTCCATCGGGTCGCCGACCTTCAGCGCCTTCATGCCCTCGGTGAAGCGCTCGGCGAAGGCGTCGTACACGTCCGTGTGCACGATGAACCGCTTGGCGGCGATGCACGACTGCCCGGCGTTCTGGGTGCGCGCGGTCACCGCCACCTCGGCGGCCCGCTCGACGTCGGCGGACGGCATGACGACGAACGGGTCGCTGCCGCCCAGCTCCAGCACCGTCTTCTTGATCATCTCTCCGGCGGTGGAGGCCACCGCGCGGCCCGCGGGCTCGCTGCCGGTGAGGGTGGCGGCCCGCACCCGCTCGTCGCGCAGGATGTCGTCCACCGCGGCGGAACCGATGAGCAGGGTCTGGAAGCAGCCCTCGGGGAATCCCGCCCGGTGGAACAGGTCCTCCAGGTAGAGGGCGGTCTGCGGCACGTTCGAGGCGTGCTTGAGCAGCCCGACGTTGCCCGCCATCAGCGCGGGCGCCGCGAACCTGATCACCTGCCAGAGCGGGAAGTTCCACGGCATCACCGCGAGCACCGGACCGAGCGGCCGGTAGCGGACCAGGGCCCGGGAGGCGCCGGAGTCCTTCACGTCGGCCTCGGCGGGCTCCTCGTCGGCGAGCAGTTCCGCCGCGTGGTCGGCGTACCAGCGCATCGCCTTGGCGCACTTGGCCGCCTCCGCGCGGGCCTGCTTGACCGGCTTGCCCATCTCCGTGGTGATGACGTTGCCGATCTCCTTCTGGTCCGCCTCCAGGAGATCGGCGGCCCGGCGCATCAGCCCGGCGCGCTCGTAGAACCCCGTGGTCCGGTAGGTGCGGAAGGTGGCCTCCGCGAGCTCGATCCGGCGCTCGATCTCCTCCTCGCCCATGGCCTCGTACGTCTTGAGCGTCTCGCCGTTCGCCGGGTTCACCGTCGCGATGGGCATGGCCGACCTCCCTGGGTGCATGCGTGCTTCGACCTTGGCGCGCGGCGCGGGGCACCGCAACGCGGACGGGTCGCGTCGTTCCTCGTCGCGTCTCCTCAGTGCGAGTGCTCAGCCAGCCGGTCGAGAAACGCGGACTGCGCCTTCACGATCACCTCGCGGGCCCGCTCCAGCGCGAACCACGCCACCCGGTCCAGCTCGGGGAACTCCTCGATCCGCCCCGACCTGGGCGGCCACTCCATGCGGAAGGTGCCGGGGACGACCGAGGCCGGATCGAGGTCGGCCCGAACGGCCCAGACCGTGACGACCTTCCCGCCCGCCTGCCGCACCTCGCCGAGCGGGACCGCCTCGCCCTCGGGCGGCGGCAGCCCCAGCTCCTCCTCGAACTCGCGCCGGGCCGCCTCCCACGCGGGTTCCGCCGGGTCGTACTCGCCCTTGGGGACGGTCCACGCCCCGGCGTCCCGGCGGGCGTAGAACGGGCCGCCCATGTGGCCGAGGAACACCTGCATCTC
This sequence comes from Streptomyces sp. BBFR25, assembly GCF_044590125.1. Taxonomy (NCBI): domain Bacteria; kingdom Bacillati; phylum Actinomycetota; class Actinomycetes; order Kitasatosporales; family Streptomycetaceae; genus Streptomyces; species Streptomyces sp. BBFR25. The sequence continues at coordinate 1,476,505 of NZ_CP172447.1, read as the reverse complement.
CCCGCCCGGTCCGCGCCGGTGCAGCAGCAGGCCCGCGCTGCGCCTCACGGGGCCACCCCGGGGTGGGCGGCGAGCAGGGTGTCCACGGTGTCCGCGTCCTCGGGGCGCTTGTCCTCGCGGTAGCGGACCACGCGGGCGAAGCGGAGGGTGACGCCGGCCGGGTAGCGGGTGGAGCGCTGGAGGCCGTCGTAGGCGATCTCGACGACGAGTTCGGGCCGTACGGTCACACCCCAGCCGTGTTCCTCCACGGCCAGTTCCCGAAGGCGCTCGGTCTGCCAGGCCAGCAGCGCGTCGGTCATGCCCTTGAAGGTCTTGCCGAGCATCGCGAAGGAGCCGTCGGCGGTGCGGGCGCCCAGGTGGAGGTTGGAGAGCTTGCCGGTGCGGCGGCCGTGGCCCCACTCGGCGGCCAGCACCACCAGGTCGAGCGTGTGGACGGGCTTGACCTTCAGCCAGGACGCGCCGCGCCGCCCCGCGCTGTAGGCGGCGTCGAGCCCCTTGACGACGACGCCCTCGTGCCCGCGCGCCAGCGTCTCGGTGAGGAACTCCTCCGCGGCCCGGGTCTCCTCGGGGCCGTGCACCAGCGTGCGCCGTACCCGCAGCGGTTCGGGAACCAGGCGGGCCAGCTCCGCGTGCCGTTCGGTCAGCGGCAGGTCGAGCAGGTCGCGGCCGTCGACGGAGAGCGCGTCGAAGAAGACGGCGGAGACGGGAACCGCCCGCGCCGCCGTGGCCACGTCGGTGCGGGAGCCCACCCGGCCGGCGGTCTCCTGGAAGGAGCGGGGACGCCCGCTCGCGTCGAGCGAGATGGCCTCGCCGTCCAGGATGAACCGTTCGCCGGGCAGCGCGAGGGCCGCGTCGGTGACCTCCGGGAGCCGGTCGGTGATGTCGTCCAGGGTGCGGGTGTGGATCCGTACGGTGTCGCCGTCCCGGTGCACCTGGACGCGGATGCCGTCCAGCTTCTCCTCCACGGCCGCGGCGCCCAGCTTGCCGACCGCCTCGGCGACCGAGGACGCGCTGTGCGCCAGCATCGGCAGCACGGGCCGTCCGACGGTGAGCCGGAACCGGTCCAGGGCGCCGGGCCCGTCGGCCAGCAGGGCCTCGGCCACCGTCTGGAGCGACCCCGCGAGCATCACCGCGCGCCGTACGTCCGCCGGGGGAGCGTCCGTCGCCGCGGCCAGGCCCTCGACGGCGGCCGCGTCCAGGGCACCCTGGCGTACCTCCCCGGTGAGCAGCCCGATCAGGAAGCGCTGCTCGTCCTCCGTGGCCGCGCCCATCAGCTCGCCGACCAGCCGGGCCCGCTCGGCCTGCGAACCGGCGCCGGAGACCGCGCCGAGCCGGGTGAGCCGGGCGTCCACGTCCCGCACGGTCAGGCTCGGCACGTCGGCCGGCGGGACCCGGCGGCTCAGCACCTTCCAGCCGACGCCGATCCGGCCCTGCGGGAGCCGTCCCGCCAAGTACGGGATGACGACCGGCACGTCCGCCGCCTCCGCCTCGCTGAACAGCTCCGCGAGCAGGACGGTCTTCCGGGACCGCGCCGACGTGGCGGCGACCTCCCGGGACACCTGGGCCAACCGGGCAAGCAGCATGCAGTCATGGTGCACCGGAGCGGGCCCGCTCACACCCCGCGGCTGCCGCGCACCGGCGTCCTGTGCGGGTGCTCCGGGGTGTCTCACTCGGCGATGGCCGTGTCCAGGTCCGACATGATCAGGTCGCCGACGATCGCCGCCGCCGCGCGGTAGCCGCCGCTCGCCGCGTGGACGACCTGTTCGGCGAAGCCCATCGCGTTGCCGGCGGTCCACACGCCGGGCACGCTGGTCCGGCCGGTCGGGTCCACCACCGGATAGGAGCCGAACGGCGTCTCCTGCAGCTGGGCCCCCAGCCGCTCCATCAGGCCGGTCTGCGGGACCGCCTTGGGGGCGACGAACAGCACCGTGCGGTCGTGCGCCGTGCCGTCCGCCAGCCGGACCCCGGTGAGCCGGTCGTCCTCGACCCGCAGGGCGGCGACTTCGCCGGGCACCACCTTGACCCCGGCCGCGGCGAGCCGCCGCAGGTCGTCGTCGGACAGCTCCCGCTCGGCGACCGTGTGCAGGAAGAGCGTCACGTCGTCCGACCAGCCGGACACCATCAGGGCCTGGTGCACGCTGAGCGGGCTGGTGGCCAGGACGCCGAAGCGCTCGTCCCGCACCTCCCAGCCGTGGCAGAACGGGCAGTGCAGCACGTCCCGGCCGTACCGCTCGGCGACCCCGGGCACGTCCGGCAGCTCGTCCCTGAGCCCGGTGGTGACGATCAGCCGCCGGGCGTGCACGGTCTTCCCGCCGGCCAGCCCCACCGCGAAGTCCGCGTCCCGGGACACGTCCACGGCACGGTCGCGGACCAGCTCCACTCCGTAGCGCGCGATCTCCTCCCGGCCGAGCGCCAGGAACTCGGCCGGGGACATGCCGTCCCGGGTCAGGTAGCCCTGCATGTGGGCCGAGGGCGCGTTGCGCGGCTCACCGGCGTCGACCACCAGGGTGCGCAGCCGGGAGCGGCCCAGGACCAGCGCGGCGGACAGTCCCGCCGCGCCGCCGCCGACCACCACCACGTCGTACGTGCCGGTCAGGTCCTTGTCCCGGGTGACGTCCTTGTTCTGGGTCATGGTGACCACCTCCACGTAGAAGGTCGCTCGGACAGCACGGTATTGACAAACAAGTTTGCCGGAACTGCAATAAACACATGACGACCGCAGACGATGTCCTCGCCGGTGTCGGGCCGAGACTCCGCCAGGTGCGCAAGGAGCGTGAGGTGACCCTGACGGCGCTGTCCGAGGCGACCGGGATCTCGGTGAGCACCCTGTCGCGGCTGGAGTCGGGCCTGCGCAAGCCGAGCCTCGAACTGCTGCTGCCGATCGCCCAGGCCCACCAGGTACCGCTGGACGAACTGGTCGGCGCCCCGCAGGTCGGCGACCCCCGGGTGCGCGCCAAGCCCATCGTGCGGCACGGCCGCACCCACTGGCCGCTCACCCGCCAGGCGGGCGGCCTCCAGGCGTTCAAGGTGCTGGAACCCCAGCGCAGCGAGGAGCCCGACCCGCGCACCCACGAGGGGTACGAGTGGCTCTACGTCCTCTCCGGCCGGCTGCGGCTCGTGCTCGGCGAGCACGACGTGGTGCTGTCGGCGGGGGAGGCCGCCGAGTTCGACACCCGGGTGCCGCACTGGTTCGGGTCGACGGGGGAGGGGCCGGCCGAGTTCCTCAGCCTCTTCGGCCCGCAGGGCGAGCGGATGCACGTACGGGCGCGGCCCGCGCAGGCGTGAGCCCCCCGGCTGTTCGCGCTCCGGTTCCCGCTCCTGTCCCGCCCCCGTTTCTCCGTGATCCGGTCTCCGATCCTGTTCCCTGATCGACAAGCGACCGCTTAGTATGCGGATGACCCGGTCGGACGACGCAGTCGGTGGAGGCCCCGCATGCAGGCATGGCAGGTGCACGAGAACGGCGAGCCGGGCGAGGTGATGCGCCTCGCGGACGTGCCGGCGCCGACGCCGGGCGAGGGCCAGGTCCTGCTGAGGGTCCGCGCCGCGAACATCAACTTCCCGGACGCCCTGCTGTGCCGGGGGCAGTACCAGGTCCGGCCGCCGCTGCCGTTCACGCCGGGCGTGGAGATCTGCGGCGAGACCGAGGACGGCCGCCGCGTCATCGCCAACCCGGCACTGCCGCACGGCGGCTTCGCCGAGTACGCCCTCGCGGACGCGCGCGCCCTGCTGCCCGCACCGGACGCCCTCGACGACGCCGAGGCCGCCGCCCTGCACATCGGGTACCAGACCGGCTGGTTCGGCCTGCACCGCCGGGCCCGGCTGGAAGCAGGCGAGACCCTGCTCGTGCACGCCGCCGCGGGCGGCGTCGGGAGCGCCGCCGTACAGCTCGGCAAGGCGGCCGGTGCCACCGTCATCGGCGTCGTCGGCGGCCCGGACAAGGCGGCCGTCGCCCGCGAGCTGGGCTGCGACGCGGTCGTCGACCGGCACGCCGAGGACGTCGTCGCCGCCGTGAAGGAGGCCACCGGCGGGCGGGGCGCCGACGTGGTCTACGACCCCGTCGGCGGGCAGGCGTACGCCCAGTCCGCCAAGGTCGTCGCGTTCGAGGGCCGGATCGTCGTCGTCGGCTTCGCGAGCGGCACGATCCCCAGCCCCGCGCTCAACCACGCGCTGGTGAAGAACTACGCGATCCTCGGCCTGCACTGGGGCCTGTACAACACCAAGAACCCCGAGCTGGTCCGGCACTGCCACGAACAGCTCACCGAGCTGGCGGCACGGGGCGCGATCAAGCCGCTGGTGAGCGAGCGGGTGCCGCTCGCCGACGCCGCCGACGCCGTGCAGCGCGTCGCCGACGGCAGGACGACCGGCCGCCTGGCCGTCGTACCGGAGAACCTGGACAAGGGAGCCGCCGCATGACCGACGCAGCGGAACTGCGCCACCGTACGCGCGAGTTGCTCGCCGCGCACCCACCGGCCGGCACGGACCGCCTGGACTTCCTCCGGGCCCGCTTCGACGCCGGACTGGCCTGGGTGCACTACCCGCAGGGGCTCGGCGGTCTCGGTGCCCCGCGCGCCCTCCAGGCCGTCGTGGACGCCGAGCTGGCGGCCGCGGGCGCCCCCGACAACGACCCCCGGCGCATCGGCATCGGCCTCGGCATGGCCGCCCCGACCATCCTCCAGTACGGCACCGAGGAGCAGAAGCGCCGGCTGCTGCGTCCGCTGTGGACCGGCGAGGAGGTCTGGTGCCAGCTCTTCAGCGAGCCGGGCGCCGGGTCCGACCTGGCCGCCCTCGGCACGCGCGCCGTCCCGGACGGCGAGGACTGGGTCGTCAACGGCCAGAAGGTGTGGACCTCCAGCGCCCACCTCGCCCGCTGGGCCATCCTCATCGCCCGCACCGACCCGGACGTGCCCAAGCACCGGGGCATCACCTACTTCGTGTGCGACATGACCGACCCCGGCGTCGAGGTGCGGCCGCTGCGCCAGATCACCGGCGAGGCCGAGTTCAACGAGGTGTTCCTCACCGACGTCCGCATCCCCGACTCCCGCCGCCTGGGCGAGACCGGCGACGGCTGGCGGGTCGCGCAGACCACGCTGAACAACGAACGCGTCGCCATCGGCGGCACGCCGATCCCCCGCGAGGGCGGCATGATCGGCAAGATCGCCGCGACCTGGCGGGAGCGCCCCGAACTGCGCACCCACGACCTGCACCAGCGGCTGCTCGCCCTGTGGGTCGAGGCCGAGGTCGCCCGCCTCACCGGCGTGCGCCTGCGCCAGCAGCTGGCGGCCGGCCAGCCCGGCCCGGAGGGCGCCGGGATGAAGCTGAACTTCGCCCGGCTCAACCAGGAGATCAGCGGCCTGGAGGTCGAACTCCTCGGCGAGGAGGGCCTGCTCTACGACGACTGGACCATGCGCCGTCCCGAGCTGGTCGACTTCACCGGCCGCGACGCCGGATACCGCTACCTGCGGTCCAAGGGCAACAGCATCGAGGGCGGGACCAGCGAGGTCCTGCTGAACATCGTCGCCGAGCGCGTCCTCGGCCTGCCCGCCGAGCCGCGCACCGACAAGGACGTCGCATGGAAGGACCTCGCCCGATGAGCGCACAGCCGGAGCCCGCGCTGCTCCACTCCGAGGAGGAAGAGGCGCTGCGCGCCGCCGTACGGGACCTGCTCACCGACCACTGCGACCCGGCGGGCGTCATCACCCGCACCGAGACGGCCGCACCGCACGACGTGCCGCTGTGGAAGTCCCTCGCCGGTTCGATGGGTCTCGCGGGCCTGCTGATCCCGGAGGAATTGGGCGGCCAGGGCGCCACGCACCGGGAGGCGGCCGTCGTCCTGGAGGAGCTGGGCCGCGCGGTCGCGCCGGTGCCGTACCTGACGAGCGCCGTCGTCGCCACCGAGGCCCTGCTGGCCTGCGGGGCCGAGGACCTGCTGGGAGAGCTGGCGTCCGCCACGACCGTCGCGGTACTCGCCGCCGGACTGCACGTCGCACCGGGCGCCGCGGCCTCGTCGGCACGGCTCGAAGCAGGCGTACTGCATGGGGAGTTGACCGGCATCGCCGACGCCTCCGCGGCGGACGTGCTGCTCGTGCCCGCGGACGACGGGGGCCTGTACGCGGTCCGCGCCGCCGACACGACGGTGACTCCGCAGGTCTCGCTCGACCCCACCCGGCCGCTGGCGCGCGTGACCCTCGACGGTGCACCGGCGCGTCGCCTCGGTGAGGCGGAGCCCGCCGTGCGCCAGGCCCTGCGGGCCGGTGCCGGGCTGCTCGCCTCCGAACAACTGGGCCTCGCCGACTGGCTGCTGACCGAGACGGTCCGCTACCTCAAGGAGCGCAGGCAGTTCAACCGCCAGGTCGGCGGCTTCCAGGCGCTCAAGCACCGGCTCGCCCGGCTGTGGCTGGAGGTGGCGGGCCTGCGCGCCGCCGCCCGCAACGCGGCCGACGCCCTGGCGACCGGCACGGACAGCGAGGTGGCCGTCGCCGTGGCCCAGGCGTACGCGGCCCAGGTCGCCGTCCACGCCGCCGAGGAGGCGCTGCAACTGCACGGCGGCATCGGCATGACGTGGGAACACCCGGTCCACCTGTACCTCAAGCGGGCCAAGGCCGACTCGATCGCCTACGGCGCGGCGGGCAGCCACCGCGCGGCGCTCGCCGAACTGGTCGACCTGCGGGCTCCCTGACGTACCCGACGCACCCGACGTATCCGCTCGGACACGCGGGTGCGTTCGGTGCGGCGACCGCGCCGGTGAAGTGAACGACCGGCGGCGGTCCGGCCAACTCCCCGCACGGCTCTGCTCCCTGAGAGGGACGGGACCCCATACTCACTGGGTCCCGTACGGCACCTCCAGGGAGGCAGAGCATGGCCCTCACCACCCGACGCAGAGCCCTCACCACCCTCGGCGCCGCCCTCGCGGGCGCGGTCGCCCTGCCCGCCGGCACCGCGCTGGCGTCCGAAGGCAGGCACGGACCGCGCCCGCTGTGGCGCGCGCACGCCCACAACGACTACGAGCACCCCCGCCCCCTCCTCGACGCCCTCGACCACCGCTTCGGCAGCGTCGAGGCCGACATCTACCTGGTCGGCGGCCAACTCCTGGTCGCCCACGACCCCGAGGACCTCGACCCGTCCCGCACCCTGGAGTCGCTCTACCTCGACCCGCTCGCCGCCCGGGTCCGCGCGCACCACGGCCGGGTCTACCGGCGGGACCGCGGCTCCCTGCAACTCCTGATCGACATCAAGACCGAGGGAGCGGCGACGTACCTCGAACTCGACCGCCGACTGCGCCGCTACCAGCACCTGTTCACCTCCTACGCCCATGGACGGGTGTTCCCGGGCGCGGTCACCGCGGTGGTCTCGGGGGACCGGGCCGCCCGCGCGCCCATGGAGGCCCAGCGCACCCGTCGCGCCTTCTACGACGGCCGCCTCAGCGACCTCGGCACCCCCGTACCGGCCTCGTTCGTCCCGCTGATCAGCGACAACTGGACGCTCAACTTCACCTGGCAGGGCGTGGGCGCCTTCCCGGCGGCCGAGCGGCGCAAGCTGCGGGACATCGTGGGCGCGGCCCACGCCCGCGGGCAGCGGGTGCGCTTCTGGGCCACCCCCGACGTGGCGGGGCCCGCGCGGGACGCCGTCTGGGCCGAACTGCTCGCCGCCGGTGTCGATCATCTCAACACCGACGACCTCGCGGGCCTGGAGGCGTTCCTCGACGCCCACCGGGGCGCGTAGGGAAGCGCCGGAACACCACTCGTTCGGAGGACAGGTCAGCCGCCCGGACGAACCCTCCGCTACGCCACACTTACGGCCGAACGCCGCGAAGTGGACGTGGCGGAGGAGGTTGACGATGGCCGTTTCCATCTCTGTGGTGCTCTTGCTGTCCATCCTGGCGGTGCTCTTCCTGCGCAACGGCGGACTGAAGGTCTCGCACGCCCTGGTGTGCCTGCTGCTCGGCTTCTACCTGGCGAGCACGAGCATCGCCCCCACCATCAACAGCGGACTGACCGCGACGGCGGACATCGTGGGCAGCCTCAGACCGTAGGGCGGCGGGGTCGGCCACCGCGTCCGTCGGCGCCGTCCCGACGGCGGGCGGGGGCTCCGGCCGACCGGGCAGGAGCAGGCAGAGCGGGACGGCGAGTGCGGTGAGGGCCACCGACCACCAGAAGGCCCGGTCGAACGCGTCGGCCAGGGCGCTCGGTCCGTGGGCGTCGAGGGAGGCGTGCTGCAGGACGACGGCGAGCACCGCGATCCCCACCGAGCCGCCGATCTGCTGGGCGATGCGGGTGATGACACCGGCGTCGGGGATCTCCTGGTGCCGCAGCCCGACATAGGCGGCGCCCATCGGCGCGATCATCGCGGCGCCGAGCGCGACACCGCGCACGAACAGCGCCGCCATGAGCAGGGGTTCGCCGGTGTCGGCGGTGACGAAGGCGAACGGCACCGTGGCCACGGCGACGAAGGCGAAGGCGGTCACGGCGACCCGGCGGGGACCGACGCGGTCCATGTACCGGCCCGCCAGGCCGCGAGCGAGGAGCGCCCCGACGCCCTGGGGGATGAGCAGGAGCCCGGCGCCGAGGGCGTCCTCGCCGCGGACCTGCTGGAAGTACAGGGGCAGCAGCATCATCGGCCCGTACAGGGCGATGCCGCCCAGGAAGAGCAGAGCGCCCGAGGAGGCCACCGCCCGGTGGCGGAACAGTCGAAGATCGACCAGGGCGCCGCCGGTTCGGGTCAGTGACCGCGCGGTGAACCCGCCGACGAGGGCGAGTCCGCCGAGCAGCGGCACGAGGACCTCGGCGCCGGTGAAGCCCGCGCTGCCCTCGACCCGGGACAGGCCGTAGATCAGGGCGGCGACGCCCGGGCAGAGCAGGAACAGCCCGACGACGTCCAGACGGACGCGGGGGCCGCCGGGCTCCGGCCGGTCGTCGGGGAGATTGCGCAGGGCCAGCCAGCCGCCGACGACGCAGAAGGGGACGTTGACGAAGAACATCCAGCGCCAGTCGGCCAGATGCAGGGTGAGGCCGCCCAGGACCGGGCCGAGGATCGGGCCGAGCGCGGTGGGCACCGTGATGATCGCCATGACCTTGCCCGGGTGGCGGCCCTTGGCCGCCTGCATGAGCAGCGTGGCCGTGAGCGGCATCATGACGCCGCCCGCCAGGCCCTGGACGACACGGAAGACGATCAGGCTCGCGGCGCTCCACGCCAGCGCGCTCAGGACCGAGCCGAGCAGGAACCCGCCCAGGGCCCCGATCCACAGCCGCCGGCCGCCGAAGCGCGACTGGGCCCACACGGCGAGCGGGATGGTGACGAACACCGCCAGCAGATAGCCGGTGCTCACCCACTGGATGGTGGCCAGCGGGGCGTCGAACTCCTGCGCCAGGTCGCCCAGCGCGACGCTGACGACGGTGGTGTCGAAGACGACGGCGAGCGCGCCCACCACGAGGGTGGCCCCCATGCGCCACACGGTGGGGTCGATGCGATCGGGATCCGCCGCCGGGGGCGCGGTCCCATGGGGGGTGGTCACGAACCCCCACCTCCTTAAGATAGAGAAGTCTTTCTTACTTAGATCAGAGTAGGGCCGCTAAAATAAGAAAGGCAACTCTTTCCCAAGCGAGAGGTGGCGTGGATGGCTCAGCGGCGCCGCGGAGCGGCACTGGAGAAGGCGCTCCTGGACGCGGCCTGGGAGGAACTCGCCGAGCGCGGCTACGCCAGGTTCACCATGGACGCCGTCGTCAAGCGCGCGGGCACCAGCCCGCCGGTGCTGTACCGCCGCTGGTCGCACCGCGACGAGCTGGCCCGGGCGGCCGTCGCCCACGCCTTGGAGGAGGCGCGCGTCGCCACCCCCGACACGGGCAGCCTGCGGGGGGACGTCCTCGCCCTCATGCGGGAGATCGGGACCGCCAACGCCCGGCTCGTCATCCTCATGTACGCGCACCTGGCCGGGTATTACCAGGAGACCGGCACCAACCCCGGCGACCTGATCGACGCGGCGCGCGGGAAGTCCGCGGAGGCGCTCGCCGAGGTCTACGACCGGGCCGTCGCCCGCGGCGAGGCGAGGCCGGAACGGCTCACCGGGCGCGTCAGGTCCCTCCCCTTCGACCTGCTGCGCCAGGAGATCCTCGCGACCCTCGCGCCGGTCCCCGGCGACGTCGTCGAGGAGATCGTCGACACGATCTTCCTGCCCCTGGTGAGCTGACGGCCGAGGCGGGAGGGGGCCGGTCCCCTAGGCGTCCACGACCCGGGAGCGGATGAGGAAGCGCACTCCCTCGGGCGCCTCCAGCGAGAAGCCGCTGCCCCGGCCCGGGACGACGTCCACGGTCAGCCGGGTGTGGCGCCACGCCTCGTACTGGCTCCGCGACATCCAGAACTCCACCGGCTCCGCCACGCCGTCGACGGTCAGTTCGCCGAGCAGGATGTCCGAGGCGCCGGTGCGGAACTCGCCGGCCGGGTAGCACATGGGGGCGCTGCCGTCGCAGCAGCCGCCGGACTGGTGGAACATCAGCGGGCCGTGCGCCTCGCGGAGCCGCCGCAGCAGTACGGACGCCTCGGGGGTCAGCTCGACGCGCGGGGTCTCCTCGTATGTGTCACCCATGCCGTGCATGGCAGCACGGCGAAGGTTGCGAGTGCGTTGCGCGCGGGTGCGAGTGGGCGCGCGGGTGCGGGTGCGGGTGCGGGTGCGGTGGCGGGGCCCCGAGGGCCGGTCTCTCGGCTACCTCCTTTGACATACCTATCTCGTCATATCTATTGTGCGCGGGTGACCGACTCCAGCACCCCTCGCCGGGACGCCGACCGCGTGGCCTCCGGGCTCGCGGCGTGCCTTCCCGCGCTGCACCGGGCGCTGGACCGACAGGTCACCGCCCGGTACCCGCACCCCAAGCCCCCCGAGGGGCAGCTCGCCCTGCTGCGGTACGTCGCGCAGCACGAGGGCGCCACGGTGCGCGAGGCCGCCGAGGCCCTGCTGATGAAGCCGAACAACGTCAGCGCCCTGGTCTCCCAGCTCACCGAGCAGGGCGACCTGGAGCGCCGGCGGGACAGCGCCGACAAGCGGGTCGCCCACCTCCACCTCACGGCCACGGCCCGTGAGCGGGTGTCCGAGGTGCGGGAACTGGAGACCGCGTTCATCCGGCACGCCCTGACCTCCCTCACCGAGGGCGAGCAGGGTGCGCTCGGCTCCGCCCTGGGAGCACTCGAAGCGTTGACGCGGCACCTCCACCCCGGCGTCCGCTGACACACGTGCCCGCCCTCTCGGCGGGCCGTTCGCTTCCCGCACCACCCCTTGATCCGGAAGAGAAGACTCCGTCATGCCCTCCACATCCGTGGACCACTCCGCCGTGCCCGCGGCCGAGACCGCCCCCGTCCCACCGGTGGCCGGCCGCCTGCGGTCCAACCCGTGGCTGACCCTCCTCGCCGTCGCGTTCGGCCTGTTCATGGTCCAGCTCGACGGGTCCGTCGTCGCCATCGCCAACCCTGAGATCGGCCGCGACCTGCACGCGTCCACCGCCCAGCTCCAGTGGGTGACCAACGCCTACCTGCTCGCCCTCGCCGCCACCCTCATCCTGGGCGGCAAGCTCGGCGACCGCTTCGGCCGCCGCACCTACTACCTGGTCGGTGTCGCCGGCTTCACCCTCGCCTCCGTCGCCATCGGCCTGTCCGGTTCGATCGAGGGCGTCGTGGCCTTCCGCGCCCTCCAGGGTGTCTTCGGCGGCCTGCTCATGCCCAACACCCTCGGCCTGCTCCGCTCCGTCTTCCCGCCGAAGAAGTTCGGCATGGCCGTGGGCATCTGGGCCATGGTCTCCGCCGTCGCCACGGCACTCGGGCCCATCGTCGGCGGCCTCCTCGTGGAGCACGTCGACTGGGAGTCGGTGTTCTACATCAACGCTCCCATCGGTGTCGCCGCCATCGCCTTCGGTGCCCTCGTCCTCCCCGAGAGCCGCAACGCCGCGGGCCGCGAGCGCTTCGACATACCCGGCCTCGTCCTGCTCGCCCTCGGCCTCCTGGCCGTCGTCTTCGGCGTGGTCAAGGGCGAGACCTGGGGCTGGACCTCCGCCGGCACCCTCGGCGCCGTCGCCGCCGGCCTCGTACTGCTGCTCGTGTTCGGCCGGTACGAGACCCGCGTGGAGCACCCGCTGCTGCCCATGCGCCTGTTCCGCAGCCGCGCGCTGACCATCGGCGCGGTCATCACCGCGCTGAACTTCTTCGTGATGCTCGGCGTGATCTTCTTCGTCATGCTGTACCTGCAGAACGTGCGCGGCTTCACGCCGGTCGAGGCGGGCGTGCGGACCCTCCCGCTCAGCCTCGCCTCGCTGGTCGCCTCGCCCCTGGGCGCGGCCCTGACCCAGCGCTTCGGGCCCCGGCTGACCATGCCGCTGGGCATGCTGCTCCAGGCGGCGTCCTGCTTCGGCATGCTCACCTGGCAGACCGACTCCTCCTACGCCACGATGTGGCCGCCCTTCATCGCGCTCGGCCTCGGCGTCGGCATGGTGATGTCCGCCTCCTCCGACGCCATCGTGGGCAACGCCCCCGTCCGGGACGGCGGTGTGGCCGGAGGTCTCCAGGCGACGACCCTGCAGATCGGCGGCGCGCTCGGCACCTCCGTGCTGGTCTCCCTGATCAGCGCCAAGGTGGGCAGCACCCTCACCGGTGAGCTGACCGGCGCGGGCGTGCCCCCGGCCGTGGCGGGTGGTCTCCAGGAGGCCAAGGACGCGGTGGCGATGGGCGTGGCGCCCGTCTCCGGCGACATGCCGGCCGGGCTGCGGGCCGCCGTGGTGGAGGGCAGCGGGCAGGCGTTCATGAACGGCGTCCACGTGGCCGTCGTCGTCACCGGCGCCCTCTGCGTGCTCGGCGCGGCGCTCGCCGCGGCCGGACTCAGGCCTCCCCGGCCGCGGCGCGCGGAAGCACCGTGACCCGGCGGAAGTTGCACCCCTGGGACGCCGAGAGCCCCGTCGGCCCCATGAGTCCCGGGGCGCCGTCGGCCGGGGGGCGCGACTGATGGGCCTTGAGCGCGATGCTCACCAGGCTCAGCAGCAGGTCGACGTCCGCGTCGCAGTCCAGGTGCACGGTCACCCAACGGGAGCCGGGCACCAGACGGATGGCGGTGGAGCCGCCGAGGTCGTACTGGAAGCGCTGGATGGCCCGGTGGGTGAGGTGGAGGTCCACGTCCCGGTCCGAGTGGAAGTGGACGATCTCGTCGCGGACGGAGCACAGAGCCCGTCCGGTTCCGCAACTGGCCTGACCCGCCGAGAGGTCGGGCCAGGCTTGCAGCCGCTCAAAGGCGTGCTGGGCCGGAGTCATGGCCCTATCGTCGCTCGATCACCGCGTCGCAACCAGAGGTTGAGCGATTCGTAACCGGCACGTGAGGTCGGCGGGAGCCTGCTGGGGTCCCGCCGACCGTGCCCCGACGCGCGCCCGACGTCTATCGTGCGCGCGTCGAGCGTGCGTCAGGCATACGTCAGGAAGTCACGCAGCCGATCGAGTCGGTCGGGAAGTCGTTGCCCGTCGACGTGGCGGTGAAGCCGAACGTCACGCTCCCGTCCGGTGGGACGACACGGTTGTGGTCCACGTTGCGGACCGTGACCGTACCGTCCGAGCCCTTGGACAGCGATCCGTTCCACACCCCGCCGAGCGTGGTCCCGCTGCCCGGCTTCCACTGCACGGCCCAGCCGTTGAGCGGCTCGGTGCCGTGGTTCATCACCTCGACCGAGCCCTGGAAGCCACCGCCCCAGGAGTTCTCCACGGAGTACACGGCCATGCAGGAACCGGTGTGCGTGGGCGGCGGGGTGGTCGGGTCCGTCGGGGTCGGCGTCGGATCCGGGCTCGGGGTGCTGCCGGAACCGCGGATGCCGGTGACCTCTCCGTTGCCGCCGTCGAAGACGATGTCCGAGCAGGAGAAGAAGTTCTCCTGGCTGTCCGAACGCACCCACTGCATGAAGATCAGCGCGTCACCCGAGCGGCCCGAGGGCAGCGCGAGATCCCAGTAGTAGTGGCCTCCGTCGGTGCCCGCCGAACCCTGCTGGGGCGGGTTGGTCACCGTCTGGATCAGCTCCAGGTCGTCCCAGCCCACCTCGGAGGTGGGCGACCAGCCCGGCTTGGTCAGGTACACCCGGAAGTCACCCGGGTGGGCCGCCCAGTTGCTGTACTGCACCGGGATCGTCGCACCCGACGTCAGATGCGTGCGGGGCCAGTCCGAGCGGGCGGCGTTGTAGGCGGAGAAGTCGTACGGCGAACGGTCACCGGCGCTGCACAGGGTGCCGTCCGGCACGTATCCGGCGCCGCGGCCGCCCGCGTTGGAGTCGAGTACGGCGAACCAGTTGTACAGGGCCGTCGCGCCGCTCTGGTCGAGCGCGGCCTGACACGCCGGGTTCGTCGGGTCGAGGGCGCCGGTGCCCGTTTTGGCGTCCAGCTGGCACAGGTAGGTGCGGGAGCCGGGCATCATCGCGACGCCGTGCGCCTCGGCCCGCCCCTGTCCGAACAGGAGGGTCACGCCGAGCGAGCCGAGCAGGGTGGCCAGCACCGCCGCCAGGGAAAGGAATCTGGTGCGTCGAACCATAGGGGTCTCCTGGTTCCGGTCCGTAAGTGAGCTGTGAGCAGTGAGCAGTGAGCTGACGGATGATCCGTCCATGACAAGATCAGGGTGTCGGTGTCGGTGTCGGGGACGGGATGGAACCCCCGCCCGTCCGGGGCAGGCGCTTCGACCGGACGGGCGGGGAGGCGGTGGGGCCGTTATGCCGTGGTGCAGGCGGTGTCGTTCAGCCGGAACCCGGTCGGCTCGGCGAACGCTCCGCCGTGGGTGCCCTGGAAGCCGAACGACAGGCTGCCGCCGGGTGCGATCCGGGCGTTGTGGCTCGCGCCGGTCGCCGTGACGGCACCCGTGGACGGTGTCACGGAGGCGTTCCAGGCGTGGGTGATCCGTTGGCCGGAGGGCAGCGTGAAGGCGAGCCGCCAGCCGTCGACGGGGGCCGTACCGGTGTTGGTGACGGTGACGTCCGCGGTGAAACCGTTCTGCCAGGCGTTCGTGCCGTACGACACCGCGCACGCCGACGCGTCACCCGGCTCGCCGGGGTCGGGGTCCGGGCCGCCCGGGGTGCCGCCGGTCTCGACGGTGGACGAGAAGGAGTTCACGGCCAGTCCGGCGCCGTTCTGCCAGGGCTCGAACCCGGCCTGAACGCTCGTCAGGTACCAGTCGTCCTCG
The DNA here is from genome assembly GCF_044590125.1 of Streptomyces sp. BBFR25. NCBI lineage: Bacteria > Bacillati > Actinomycetota > Actinomycetes > Kitasatosporales > Streptomycetaceae > Streptomyces > Streptomyces sp. BBFR25. The sequence goes on along the minus strand of NZ_CP172447.1, from coordinate 1,461,333 downwards.
GCGAGTCCACGCGCGACGGTCGCCCGGACGAAGTCCATGACGTCGAAGCTCCAGCCGGTGATCGCCGACGGTGCCACGAACGACAGCACGTCGTTGGAGCCGTTGCCGCCGCTCCAGACCTCCCAGGTCCGTCCGCCGACGGTGGCCGTGCCCACCGGTGAGCCGATGGGCTGGATCGGGCCCACCCTGTTGAACCAGATCATGATCTCCGTCTGGTTGACCCCGTCGGTCCGGGGCGTCGGGTCCAGCCAGATGTCGTACGAGGCGTTGTATACGGCGCCGTCGACGAAGCCGTACGAGATGCTGGACGGCGCCCGGGAGACGGTGTCGAGCCGGGCGGGCAGGCTGGTGCCCGGCGAACAGTTCGTGTAGTGGCAGCCGTTGAAGACCGACGGGTACGACTTCGGTGCTCCGTTGGTCGGCACCGAGCCGTCGGCCTGTGTGACCCGGAAGCCGGTGTCGGTGGCGGTGACGCACTGGGTAGCGCTGGAACCCCAGCGGTTGTTCTGGACGACGTACCGTCCCTGGATCGTCGTCGTCCCGAACGGCTCGCAGAGGGTGGTGTCCGCCTGGGCCGGTGCCGCGGCGGTCACGAGTGATGCGACGAGGGTGAAGATCGCCAAGGCCGCGCCCAGGGCGCCTAAGAGGCCGCGAGGGGGGCGGGCTTGGGGCCGTAGCGTTCGCATGGGGCCTCTCCGGGAGGGTGGGGGTAGGAGGAGGGGCCGGTGCGGGAGCGCTCCCAACTCCCCACTGATGGGAGCGCTCCCACTTACCGGTTGATGGGGACTGTAGGAGCGGTTCATGTTCCTGACAAGACTGTGCGCGCCAGAGTTGTCGAACGAATCTCGAAGCCGCAGGTGGAACAGGCCCCCGTCGGGAGCGCTCCCGACGGCGGCCTGACGGCCACACCGCTCAGGCGGAGTCCCGAAGCACCAGTTCCGTAGGGAGGATGACATGCCGCCAGGCGGCGGCGGAGTCCTCCATCTCCTCCCGCAGCAGCCGCACCATCGTGCGGCCGATCTCCTCCAGCGGCTGTCGGACCGTCGTCAGCGGCGGGTCCGTGGGACGGGCCGGATGGAAGTCGTCGAAGCCGATCACGGCGACGTCCCGAGGCACCCGCCGGCCCGCGGCGCGCAGCGCGTTGAGCGCTCCGGCGGCGAGTGTGTCGGAGGCGGCGAAGACCGCGTCCAGGTCCGGATGCCGGGCGAGCAGCTCGGTCATCGCCCGCTGTCCGCTCTCCTCGGTGAAGTCGCCCCCTTCGACGACCAGCGACGCCCCCGCCGCCGCGCCCGCCAGCTCCAGGGCCTCCCGGTACCCGCGCAGGCGGCACTGGGCGACGTACATGTCGAGCGGTCCGCTGATCGCCCCGATCGTGCGGCGCCCGGTGTCCAGCAGGTGCGTGACCGCGCCGCGCGCACCGCCCGCGTTGTCGGCGTCGACATAGGTGACGCTCTCCTCGCCGGAACGCCGCCCCAGCATCACGGTGGGCAGTCCCGCCTTGGCGAGCATGTCCGGCAGCGGATCCTCGGCGTGCACGGACATCAGCAGCACCCCGTCGACCCGGCCGCCGCGCGCGTACTCCACGAAGCGCCGCCGCTCGGTGTCCGTGCGGACCAGGGTGAGCAGCAGCTGCAAGGAGGTGTCGGTGAGGGCGTCGCCGACGGCGTGCACGACCTCGGTGAAGAACGGCTCGCCGAACAGCCGCCAGTCCGGCTCCGTCATCACCAGCGCGACGGCGTCGGCACGGTGCCCCGCCAGGGAACGGGCCGCCAGATTCGGCACGTACCCCAGCTCGGCGATGGCCCGCTGCACGGCGCGGCGCGTCGAGTCCCGCACGCCGGTCGCGTTGTTGATCACCCTCGAGACGGTGCCACGGCCCACGCCTGCGAGGGCGGCCACCTCCTCCAGCGTCGGCGTACCGGGACGCTGCCTGCCCATGTCGCCCGCCTTCCCCCAAGAGATCATCCGATACTACGGCGAGCCGCCCGGGCTCGGCGGGCCGATCACGAGGGCGGGGGATCCACGCCCCACGCGGCGGCGCACAGGGCGCGGTCGACCTCCTCCGCGTAGACGGCCGCGCCGAGCCATGCCGCGGCGAAGCGCCCGGTGTCGGCCGGGAGCAGGCGGCCGAAGGGGTCGCGCGCCCGTTCCGCGGCCGTGGCGTGCAGCGCGGTGAGCAGCTCCCCGGCGGTGCCGAGACCGTACTGACGCAGGCGGGCGGCCTCGGAGTCCCGGCTTCCGGGGAAGGCGAGCACGCGGCGGCCGCCGGACACGGCCTGGTGGACCCGGCGCCGCAGCAGATGCACGGGAGCCTCGTCGGCGACGGTCGCGTGCCGAACGTGCGGTGCGGTCCGGGAATTGCCCGCGGTGCCCGGTGCGTCCGGCGTCGGTGCGGCGGGCAGGTCCGCGCGGCGGAGCCGGTCGAGACCGAGGTCGACGTGCGTGGCCGGATCGGTGGGACGGCTCGCCGCCAGCAGCAGCGCACGGGGGAGCGGGGCAGGCGTGAGCCGTGCGACCACGCGCAGCCGGGCACCCCGCCCGGAGGCGAGCAGCGCGAGGAGGCGGAGGTTCTCACGGTGGGGCAGCGCGGGGTCGTCGTGCGCGGCGGCGAGACGCAGGGTCAGGCCGTCGCAGTCGGCGAGCAGACACTCTCCCGCCGCCTCGCGGACCGTACCGATGAGCGTGACGTCGAGGAACAGCAGGTCCCCGCCGTCTCGGCCGTCCCGGCTGTCCCGGGCGTCTCGGTCGCCTCCGCTGTCCCGACTGTGCCGACCGGCGCCACCGTTCCGGCCGTTGGGGTCCTTGGTCCCGCCGGTGTCGTATGCCTTCGCTACGTCCAGGTCGCTCGCCAGCGCACGGGAGATCTGCTCGGCCACCGGCACCGCCCACAGCCGGTCGAGTGGCTCGGCCTGCCACGAGACGCCGGGCGCGCGCACGGCCCGTACACCCGCCCCCGCCCCCAGGCGGCCCGCCGGGGAGACCGTCGCCCCGGACACGGCGAGTCCGGCGCGGGAGAGTTCGCGAGGGGTCAGGGAGGTGTCGCCGATGCGCACGGCGCGGTCCGCCGAGCCCGTGGCCCGTTCGGCGCCGCCCGGGGCCACGTCCGCGACCGTGTGGAGCCGCCCCGCGGCATCGGCGGTCCAGGTGACCGTACCCGCGTAGCCGGTCGCGGTGAGGACCGGCTCGGCGAAGAGCCCGTACAGGCGCAGTGACCCGTCCGGTGTGTAGGGCTGGCGTACCCTGCCGCGCAACCCGGCGAGTTCCGGCCCGGTGGCCACCGGGAGGCGGTGCGCGAGGACCAGGACGTCGCGCAGGGCGGCGGTGAGGTCGCTCAGACGGTGCGCGGGGTCGTGGTCACGGGCCGCGCGCAACGCCGTGACCACGGCGACAGCACGCCCGGCCGCGCGCGAGAGGCCGGCGAGTCGCGCGGTGTGCGCCGCCCGCAGCAGCTCCGCCTGAAGCATGGCTCCGGCTCCTTCGGCGCCTGCCTCCAGCACGGCTGCCGCGGCATCGTGCAGGGCGGCAGCGGCCGCGCGTTGTGCGGGGGTGGCCGATTCGGGGACGGGGCCGTCGGCGGAAACCGGGGCCGGAACGTGCGGTGAGTCCGAATCCGAGCCCGAGTCCGAGTCCGATGCCCGAGGCGCCTGCTGCGCCGGTCCCGTGAACGGCGCTTCCGTGACAGGCGGTTCCGTACGCGGCGGCTCCACGATCACCGGATCCGTGGGCTCGGCGACCGGGGCCGCCGACGCCGCGGCGGCCCGGTGCAGGCAGTCGGGCGCGAGCAGGCATCCGCAGCGGATCGCCTCCGCACTCGTCACGACCCCGTCGGGAGCGTGCAGTTCGAGGTCGGTGTCGTCGTCGACCGCGATGCGCACGATGTCGCCGTCCCGGACCACGGGCCGCCCCGCGACCTTGGCGACTCCCGCGTCCAGCCGCTTGCGCAGCCTGGGTGTGAGCGCCCCGACGAGCTGGGCGGTCACCGAGGGACTGACCGGGGGAAGGAGTGGGCTCATGCGATCTTCTCCCCTACCCAGCGGGCGAGTTCGAGTGGACTGAGCGCGGCGACCGGCATGCCCGCGGCGACGAGCTGCCCCGCCACCCCGGTGGAATAGCGGGGGCGGCCCGTGTCGTCGAGGCTGGCGCACCCCAGCACATGACAGCCGGCCCCGACCAGGGCGCGGACCTCGGCGAGCAGTCCGCCCAGCGGGTAGCCCTCCTCGAAGTCGCTGACGACGACCACGAGGGTGCGGGAGGGCACGGTGACGAGTTCGCGGGCGTGCCGCAGCCCCGCGGCGATGTGGGTGCCGCCGCCCACGCTGACTTCGAGCAGCAGGGACAGCGGATCGTCGACGTGGTCGGTGAGGTCCATGACCTCCGTGGAGAAGGCCAGGAAGTGCGTGGACAGCGTGGGCACGCCCGCCAGCACCGATGCGGTGAGGGCGGCCCAGACCGTGGACGCCTCCATGGATCCCGACACGTCCGTCACCAGGATCAGCCGCCAGTCGGCGGACCTCCTGGCCCGGGTGCGGAAGACGGGGTGCTCCGGGACGACCCGGACCGTGCCGTCCGGACCGCGGTGCGCCGAGGCGAGGTTGGCCCGCAGCGTGCGGGGCAGATCCAGGCCACCGCCCGGTCGGCGGCTGGGGCGCGGCACGACGCTGCCGTGCAGTGCGGGGCGCAACCGGGTGGCCAGCTGCCGGGTGAGTTCCTCGACCAGTCGCCGCACGAGCGGCCGGAGCGCGGCCAGCCGTGCCTCGGGCAGGCCACCCGCATGCCGTAGCACGGTGCGCAGCAGATCGACGGAGGGCCGCACGCTGTCCGGGTCGAGTTCGGTCAGGACGTCCGGCCGGCCCGACGCGGCCGCGGCCGCCAGGACCTCCTCGCGGATGCCCGGTCCGAACAGCGCCGCCAGGTCCTCCGACCACTCCCGCACACCCGGGTACGCAGGCTCCCGGCCGCCGCCCGAGCCGCCCCGGCCCGGCCCGGTCAGGTCGCCCCGGCTGCCCTCGCCCCGACCGCTGCCGTACAGCTCGTCCAACGCGGTGGCGGCCGCGGCCGCCACCGGAGGCAGCCGGTCGGTACGGCGGCCCAACAGGAGCCGCCAGCGGTCGGCAGAGGCCAGGTGCTGGTGTGCCTGGTGGTTGTGGGGCTGATGATTGTGGGGCTGGTGGTTGTGGGGTTGGTGAGGACGGTAGGGGGCGGCGGGCTCGTGGAGCGGAGGGGCCGGGACGGCGGAGGGCAGGAGCCGCAGTCCGTCGAGGGTGGTCCGTGCCATGAAGTCCGCGCGGGTCCACAGGGCGAGCGCCACGGGATCCACCCCTCCCGTGTCGGCCGGCCGGTCGGCGTCCAGACGCTCCTCGACGACGGACAGGAGACGGTCGCGGGCAGCCGGGCTGAGGGTGTCGAAGCCGCCGCGCAACGCCGGCAGCCGGTCCAGGAACTCCCGGTCGGCCAGCTCCGACACCCGGTCGAGGAGCGGCTCCATTGCCGGGGCCGCCGACTCCAGCAGCGGACCCGCGGCCGTCAGCAGCCCCGTGAGCCGGGCGGTGAGCGCGGAGCGGGACGCACGGTCGCGGGCCGCGTCGACCCAGGAGGCGACGCGCTCGCCGAGTACGGCGGGATCCTCGTGTCCCAGGAGAACCCGGACGGCTCCGGCGGCGCCGCGCATCAGGGGCGAGCCCTCGTGGGCCAACCGGGCGAGCGCGTCGGTCAGCCGGACGCCGCCGAGCACGTCGGCGCGGTGGGCGAGCTCCAGCAGGGCGTGCGCGTCCGCCGGGTCCTCGGCACCGCTGAGCCCGTCCACCTGGCGTACCGCCGCGGCGGTGAGCAGCTCGGCCACGGCGGTGGCCCGGAGGGCGCGGTCCTCGTCGGCGCCCAGCCCCGGGACGTGCCCCGCCCGCAACCGGTCCAGGAGACCCAGCCCGGTCAGGAGTTCGGGCAGTGTGGCGGCACCCGGCAGTACGTCGGCGCTCTCCACGAGCCGGGCGTCCGCCAGGTCCGGCAGGCCGCACTCGGCCGCCTGCCGCAGTCCGTCCAGGGTCTGTGCGGCGGTGGGACCACCCTCGTCCCGCTCCGCCCGCCACCGCTCGCGCAGCACCCCCTCGGCGGCCTGGGCGGGCGTGACACCGTGAACGCCGACCGCGGACAGCATCGCCTCGGTGGCGGGTGTCCAGCGCACCTCCCACCGTGTCGTCAACGTCTCGGCGCCGCCCGCACCGACGACGCCCCGCGCCTCGGCGTACGGCACGCCGCACACCGTCAGGCGGCGGAGCAACAGGTCGCGTGCGCGGTCGAGGGCGGACCGCAGGGGGTCGAGACGCAGCTCCCGCGCGGTCGTGGCCGACGCGGTGGTGCGCGGCGCGGTGTCGGCCCGGGCGGTGCCGTCCGTCCCGGGCCCGGGCAGCCCCAGAGCCGTCAGCTCGGCCTCGACCGCCGGAGCGAGGCCGCTGCGCGGTGCGCCCGGGGCCGGGCTGCCGCTGCGGGTGCCGACCAGGACCTGCTCCATCGCCCTGGCGACGGCCCGCCCCCTGCCGTACGGCTCACCCTGCGCGAGTACGGTCTGCACCGCCTCGACCAACTCACCCCGACCGGCCGCCGGCAGCCCGCGCAGCCGTGCCAGGTCCGAGGCCAGCCGCACGATCTCGCGCGCGTCGGCGGGCCCCGACGGGTGCCCGAGCCCGCGCAGCGCCGCACACACCCGTACGGCCGTGTGCGTCAGCGCCTCCTCCAGCGCGCCCGCATCACCGGCCGCCCGCACCACCAGATGCTGCCACTCGGGGTCGCGGATGCCCGCGGGGTAGCCGGACCGCTCGTCCAGGAGCGCGTACGTGTACGGGATGAGAGAGGTGATCCAGTCGGGCCGGTCCGCAGGGCTGCCGGTGGGCTCGCCGGAACCGTCCCGCTCGGGTTCGGCAGCGCCGATCGCGGAGGTCAGTGCCGGGGCGTGGAACGCGCCCACCACCAGGGCCGCCCGCGCACCGTCCGCGGTGGCGGCGGCCAGCCGGGAGCGCATCCACGCCTCACGCCGCAGATCCAGTGCGGGCACGCCTCCGGAGGCCAGGGCCTCCTCGCGGAGCGCCCAACCGGTCAGGAGCGCGGCCCGGCGCAACGACTCCGGTCCGGACCCCGGAGCCATGGCCTCGACGAGGCGGTCCCACAGGTCCTCGCCGGGACGACCGGTGAGCCGCGCCCGCAGCGCCATGCCGAGTCCGGAACGGTCCGATCGCTCCGAACGGTCCGGCTCGGGCGCGGCGGATCCCGAGGGCACGGCGGGCGAGGCGGGTGCGGTGGGCGCTCCCGAATCCCTCCCCTCCCGCCACGCGCGGTCGGCCAACGGCAGGTCGCAGGCGACGACCGGAACGCCCTGCCGGGCCGCCCAGCGCAGGGCGGCCAGCTCCGGGGAGAAGTCGGCGAACGGATAGAAGGCCGGCCCCGCCCCCGCCTCGCGACTTGCCGCGGCCAGCGCGACCGGCGCCCGCGTCTCCTCGTGGCCCAGCCAGGGGAGCCACTCCTGCATCTCGGCGGGCAGCTCCACCAGCAGGACGTCCGGAGCCGCCCGGTCGAGGAGCGCGGGCACGGCCGCGGCCAGGGACGGCGCGTGATGCCGTACGCCGATGAGGAACGGCGCCCCGGGACCGGTGAGCGCCGCGACCGCCTGGTCCGCGGACAGCAGCGAGGAGGGGATGGGGGAGCCCAGGGAGGACGGGGAGCGGGACACGGCCGTCAGCCCTCCAGGACCGTGCGCAGGTCCCACAGGGTGCGCCAGGTGGCAGAACCCTGCTCGGCGCGCCGCCGGACCGGACCGTCCCAGTACCCGCGCAGCCGTGCCGCGTCGGCGGGGTCGTCCTTGCGGACCACACCGAGGAGATGGCCCGGCAGCAGGCCCAGCACGTCGCGGTCCCCGGGGAAGTACGCCGCGGCCAGCCCCAGCGCGCCCGCGACCGACACGGCCTCCGCGGTGCTCATGACCGTGGAGGGGCGCTCGACCTCCCAGCCCTCCGCCGACCGGCCCTCGCGCAGGTCGCGGAAGGCGACGACCAGGGCTTCCAGGACCGCCTCATCTACCTTGAAGGGGGCACCGGCCCGTTCGACCGAGGCCCGTGCCTGGCTGCGGACCAGGGCCGTCTCGGCGTCGAGGTCCGGGATGGGGCCGACCGTCTCGAAGTTGAAGCGGCGCTTGAGGGCGGCGGACATCTCCGACACGCCCTTGTCACGCAGGTTGGCGGTGGCGATGAGGCTGAAGCCGGGGGCGGCGTGCGCCAGGGCGTCCTCGGTGCCCGCGAGTTCGGGGACCGCGATGCGCCGCTCGGAGAGCAGGGAGACCAGGGCGTCCTGCACCTCCGGCAGACAGCGGGTCACCTCCTCGACGCGGGCGATGCCGCCCCGGGTCATCGCGGTGAGGACCGGGGAGGGCACGAGTGCGGTCCGGCTGGGGCCCTGGGCGAGCAGCAAGGCGTAGTTCCAGCCGTACTTGAGCTGGTCCTCGGTCGTACCCGCCGTGCCCTGCACGACCAGGCCACTGGTGCCGCACACGGCTGCCGACAGCAACTCGGACAGCAGGGACTTGGCGGTGCCGGGCTCGCCGACGAGCAGCAGTCCGCGCTCACCGGCGAGCGTGACGACGCACCGCTCGACCAGCGCCCGGTCACCCACGAACTTGCCCTCCACCACCAGCCGGCGCGGCACGCCCTCGGGCGCCTCGGCTTCCTCGGGCAGCCGCAGGGCCCGGCCGTCGCTGCCCATGACGAAGGTGACCACGGCGCGGGGCGTGAGCCGCCAGGCGGGCGGGCGCGGGCCGTCGTCGTAGGCGGCGAGGAAGGCCAGTTCGGAGGCGTACCGGTCCTCGGGCGGCACGATCTGTCGGGCGGTGTCGGGGGAGAGGATGGTGGTCATCGACTGATCTTCCGGTGGTCTCGGGCAGCGGGTCACTGGGTCTTCGCGCGGGATCATCGTCGGCGCCCCCCGCGGGTGGCGCGGGTGGTGAGTTCCTCGTAGGCGGGCGTGTCCTGGGCGCACACCCGCTCCCACGCGCGCGTGAACAACACGGGCACCGGGACCAGCGGAACGGCCCGGGACCCTTCGCCGACCGGGTAGAGGCACTCCTTCCACGTCTCCACCGGCAGGGCGGGCGCCTTGAGGTCGCGCCAGCCACACGGCAGGAAGAGGGAACGCCCGGCCCGCGACCGCTTGGCCTCGACGACCAGTCCGGTGGCGGCCAGCTCGGCCCGGGCCTTCTTCAACCGAGCGGGTCTCCAGCCGGTCCAGCGCGCGCAGTTGCGGTCGGTCGGGTCGGGCAGGGCCAGCAACTGCAGGTAGAGCGCCGCCGCGTCCTCGCCCAGACCATGGGCCGCGGCCACCTCGGTGACGAGCGCCGGAACACTGACCACGGGGTTCTGGGCGGCTCCGGCGGGCCCTTCGGGGTCCAGACCGGCGTCGAGAGCGCGCGCGAGGTCGTCCCCGAGGATGGTGCGCAGCGCCCGCACCCCGCTGCCGCGCGCGGCACCCACCAGCCCTTCGAGCAGCCCGAACACGGCGTCGTCCGGGCCGGTGAGACCGGCCGGTCGCACCAGTACGGTCTCCCTGTCGCCATGCCAGGGGCGCAGGACGAGGGCCTCGCCGACCCGCGTCGAGCCGCCCTCGTCGGCGCCGCCCGCGGCGGGCAGTCCGTACGCCTTGCGCAGTTCGGCGGCGGTGGTGCCGCCCTTCTCCGTCCACCCCACCTCCAGGTCGAGCAGCAGGCCCGGGTCGGCCAGGCGGCGGCGCAGCGCGGCCAGACCGTGCGGCAGGGACGCGCGCAGTGGGTGGCCGTGAGGGAGGGCGTAGGCGAGCGAGGCGAGCGTGTCGACGGCGGAGGTCAGCGTGTGACGGTGCGGCACCGCGGCGGGGTCCTCCGCGACCAGCCGGCCGTTCTTGTCCGGCCGTTGGACCGTGGTGCGGCTGAGCCAGGGGGTGCGCGCCGGGTTGAGTACGGCGTCGGCGGCCCCCGCGGGCAGGCCGTCGAGCGCGGTGGCCAGGTCCTCGGGCACCCGGACCAGGGCACCCAGGCGCTCGGCCCAGGCCCGGCCCAGGGCGGCCGTGTCCGGCCCCGCCGTCCACAGCTCGGCCGGATCGTCCGGCAGCAGGGCGCCGATGAGCGCCGCCCGGTCCTCGGCGGTGAGTGAGTTCAGCATGCGGTTGCCCGCGTCCAGCTGACGGGGCTTGAGCCCGGCCGTGACGAGTGCGTCGGCGTCGAGGCGCTCCGGCTGCCCGGCGAGGAGTACCGCGGCCTGGAGCGGTCCGAGACCTCCGTGGGTGGCCGCGGCGAGGGCGGCGGGTGCCTCGGGCTGCCAGGGCGCGGCACCCTTCTCCCGGGTCAGCCGGGCGACCGCGGCGAGTGCGTCGGCGGTCGGCGCCGCGGCGTGCCGGGTCTCCGCCTCCAACGTGAAGTGGGCGACGGCTCCGAAGACACCCGCCGGATCGTGGTCGAGCGCGAGCCAGTTGACGCGGTCGCGGGCGGTGTCGACGTTCTGGCAGCCGAGGACGACCACGGTCCGGCCGTCCCGGCGCAGCACCTGACCCGCACGCTCCCGCTGCCGGTGCTTGTCGTACGGCTCGCCCAGGACGATCTCCCGGAGACCGTCCCCCGGAGCGGCGAGCGGACCTTCGGCGAGCGCCTCGAACAGGAGGAGCAGCGCCTCCCGTTCCGCGGCCGGCAGGGTCGGTGCGGTGGCCCGGTAGGCCAGGGGCCGCAGCACGCCCAGCAGCTTCGGCCAGGTCATGCCGATGCGGGGGACGGTGTGCTCGTCGCTGTGCCATCCGTCGCCGAGCGGGGACCGGCGGGTGCGGTCGGGCAGGCGCGTGCCGTCGGCGGGCTTGCCCGACAGCACGTGGTTCACGGCCCGGATCTGCCGGAGCGCGGTCCACTGGTCCTCGCCGCCCCACGATCCCCACATCCGGGCCAGGCCGTCGGCGGCCGCGCGCAGGGTGCGGTCGTCGCCGTGCCGGGGCCGGTAGTCCGCGAACATCCCCTCGGTCCGCTTCCGGTCCGGCTTCGGCTGATCCACGGGCGGCGTGACGAAACGGGTGACCGCGTCGGCGATCTGGACCGTGGTGCGGACCAGAGCCGTGACACCGGCGAGGAGCCGCTTGTCGGTGAGTCCGGGAAGCGCACGGGCCACGGTCCGCCGTACCACGTCGTCGGCGGACGGCACCACGGGCTTGTTCCGGTCGGTGGCCGACCCGCCGGCCACCGAGGTGGCCGCTCCGGGGTCACCGGCCGCTTCGTCCGCGGCCTTCGCCGCGGTCACCTGTGCCTGGCGTTCGGCCAGCGCCCGCCCCACCTCGTGCAGCAGGTCGGCCGCCTCCTCGTCGGTGAAGGCACGCAGGACGGCCGACGCACGCTCGTCCCGGGGCCGCAGCGCGTGCCAGAAGGAGACCGGCGGGACGAACGGTGTGCCCGCGGCGAATTCCCCGCCCCGCTCGTTGGGCGTCACTCGGCCGAGTACGCCCCCGTCGCCGCCGTCGTCCGGCGCGAACAGGGCGATCTGGCGTCGCGTGCGGGCCACGACGGGTGCGGCGCCCCCGGGCAGCCGCAGCGCGCCGAGCGGGGTGACGCGTTCGCCGTGTCGTGCGGTGCGCAGCGTGACGGTCCGGCCGTCGGGCGTGCCCGCCGTGGTCAGCGTCTCTCCCGCCGCATCCTCGGTACGCACCCAGCGTCCCAGTACGACGCCGTCGGTGCCGAACGGGGTCTGCTCCATGCCGGGTTGCAGCGGCAGCACCTCGCACCGGTCCTGCAGCAGGGTGGCGTCGTCGTCGATGCCGGAACGCAGGAAGGCGGGCAGGGACGCGCGACTGTGCGAGCCCGTCGCCGGGTCGTACTCCAGCCACACGTGCCGCCGCCCCTGCCTGCCCTGCCGCCAGTACGACGTGCCGTCGCCGATGACGGGCCTGCTCGCGGGCAGGACGGTGTCCCCGGCGTGCAGGGTGCGTCCGCCGGTGGCCCGGCCGCCGCCGGGCAACGGAAGGGAGGGGGCGACGTCGTCGTTGCGCCACCAGTGGGAGATCTGCTCGCCGGTGAGGGTGAGGACCTCGGACGGGCGGCTGGACCAGTAGCCGCGCTGTTTGCCGTCCTGCCACCACACCACGAGCAGTTCCCCGTCGGTGTAGCGGAACTGCGGGCGCTGCCAGCGGTCCAGGTCGGCCGGCAGCCGCAGGTCGTGTTCGAGCAGGATCCGGTCCGGGCCGACGACGACCGCCTTGTGCCCGCGGTTCAGGATCAGGCAGGGCCAGGCCTCGTTGACGGTCAGCGCGGTGTCGCGGTCCCTGCGTGTCCCGGCTCCGGCCCCGCCCCCGTTTCCGGAGCGGGCCCGGGTCTCGGTGTCGAGCAGTCGCAGGGCCTCGTCGAGGGCGGGCCAGCCGAGTTCGTCCAGGATGCCGACCCGCAGCGTACGCCCGAGCAGCGGAGCCGCCGCGTATCCGGCGGCGCGGGCGAGGGCCTCGGGATTGACCCGGGGAGCCACCGACCGGAAGGGGCTCAGCCGGTTCAGCGCCTCACGGGCCCCGGGCAGGCCCGCCGCGCCCGCGAGTTCACCGACGGCGCCGTCCAGCCACTCCCGCAGCACCCCGCCGAGCACGGGATGGTCGGCGAGGTGGTCCAGTACCCGGCCCGACTGCCGCTCGTGCCCTGCGGCGCCGACCGCTCGCAGCAGCAGGGGGCGCAGTCGCGGGTCCGCGGCCACGGCGGCCAGGTCACGTCGCTCGGGCCGGGTGTCGCGTACCCAGCGGTCCAGTCCGAGGTGGACCTCGGCGTCGGGAGCGGGCAGGGCGAGGGGAACGTCCTCCGCCGCGCACAGGTCGAGCAGGGAGATGTCGACGCCCGCGTGCCGGCGGCCGGTGAACAGGTCGACGGGCCGTCCGTCGGCGCGCAACCGGGGTGCCATCCGCGCGACGAGACCGAGCGTGGCGGGGGAGCTGTCGCACACCGTGGCGCCGCGCTTGCGGTGGGCGGCCCAACGGCTCAGCCAGTCCGCCGCGTCGACCCCACCCGTGGCCTCGACCGCGGCCTCGCCGTCCGCCGCGTCCTGGCCGTCCGCCGTCCCGGCGTCCTCACCGGTCAGCAGCCGGTCGGCACCGCACTCGGCCAGCAGGTCCAGCCAGAACTCGTCGCTCTTGGCGTCGTGCTCCAGCCCCGTCGGCATGATCTCCAGGAGCCGGGCCCGAACGGCGGGCCGCTGCTCGGTGAGGACGCTCAGGGTCGCCCGGTAGGCGGTCCAGAAAGAGGCCGGAGCGCGGACGGCGGCGGGCGAGGCGACGAGGTCGGCGACGAGGTCGCACTCCGCCTGCACCCTGGGCAGCCCGGCCGCCTTGATCAGCACGCGCGCGTCCTGCGGCAGCGACGCGTACGGCGGCACCCCGGCCGCACAGCGCTCCACGGCCAGCTGTCGGAACTGGGCCCACGCCTCGGCGGCGTCCAACCGGGCGGCGAGATCCTTCACATGCTGCTTCAACGCCTTGACGGTCAGCGCCCCGGCGAACGCGAACTCCAGGAACACCGCACGCTGCCGCTGTTCGTCGACGGCGAGGGCGTGCACCCGCTCCGCCTCTCGGGCCTTGCCGAAGAAGGCTGCGGCATAAGTGGTGTTGTCGAACTGGAGGAAGATCCGTGCGGCCTGCTCGTAGAAGGTCGGCAGGAAGTGCGGCACGGCGCGGCCGAGCCGTTCGCCGAGCTTCTCGAAGCCCTCCTTGGCGGTGCCGGGACGGGACTTGGCCTGGCGCGCGAGCCGCTCCACGTCCTTGACCAGGGCCAGCGCGTGATGTCCGTTGGCCGGGTCGTTGACCAGGGCCCAGGCGGGGAATCCGAGGGTCTCCCGCCTGACCTGCCCCACCTCGGGGGTCTCCGCGTCCCGCACGAGCCCCAGGAAGTCCAGGGCGAGGTCCTCGGCCTCTCCGAGGGTGCCCGGCACCAGCCGGACGACGCTGCGCTCGCCCAGCGCGGCATGGGTGTACGTACGCACGGTGAGGGTGTCGGCGTCCTCCCGGGCGCTGCTGCCGGGCGGCAGCAGCGCACCGGCTTCGAGCAGGGCGGAGGCCGCGGCGTCGGCGGTCCCGGTGGCCTCACGGACGCCGGTGACGCCGTGCGCCGGGGTGGTGGTGTCCATGGCGCTCACGCGGCCCGCTCCTCGTCCTCGATGTCGCGACCGGCGTACAGCGCGGCAGCCATGCGCATGCCCTCCGACCAGGCCACCGGCCCGACCCGGCCCAGCTTCAGCACCCGCCCGGCGGTGTCGGTCCACACGAGGGGACCGGTCTCCGTCTCCTCGTAGCCGTCGTAGTCGCCGACCCAGACGCGGGCCTCCACAGCCCGGCCGTCCTCCCAGACGGAGCAGACCGCGTATCCGCCGCGTACCCGGTGGCCGAGCTGGGTGACCCGGCCGTGCAGGAAGCGGAGCTCCTTGAAGGCGCCGCCCGCGTACTCCTCGACGGAGGTGGCCTCGGCGTCGAGTACGGCGGGGCGGTGCCACACCTCGCGGAAGAGCTGCTGGGCCCGCTGCTCGACGCCGAGTTCGACCGCGAACTCCCGCAGCTCCTCCAGGTCTTCGAGGAGCACGGGATGCGGGAGACGGACGAGGTCGGGGGCGATGCGCACCGTGTCACCGTCCAGGTCGACGAGGCCGAGGCCGCGCTCGGGGTCGGCGTCCCGCAGGAAACCCGCGACCTCGCCGTCGGCACCGGTGACCACGAGGTCGCGCAGGGCGGACCGCCAGGCCGGGTCGGGCCACACCCGGGCGAGCACGGCGAGGGGCACGGGCAGCGACCGCACCATCCACCGCTCCACGTCGCTCAGACACTGGCGTTCGTGCCGCTCCAGCCACTCGACGAGCTGCCGCAGTCCGACCACCGCGGGATCGTCCGCGAGCTTGGCCGGCACCGACTTCAGCCGCCGTCCGGCGGCGTTGCGGCACACCACCTTCCCCTCGTCCAGGGCGACCTCGTAGTCCCCGGCCGTCACCCACCCCATGAGTGCCTCCCCGCACCGCAGTGATCAAGTGCTGACGACTTTAGGCGAGCCCACTGACAACGCCGTCGGCGCGGGAGACCGAGCGCGGAGGACGGGCCGCGGGGAGGGACCTCGGCCCCGTCAGTCGTCCAGGCGGACCGGCATCAGCAGCGAGAACGTGCCCTCGTCGTCCGTCCGGCGGATCGCCAGCGGTGCCGTGGGATCGGCGCCGAACTCCAGCACGATCCGGTCCCGGCCCGCGGCGGCGAGCGCGTCCAGCAGGAACCCGCGGTCGACGCCGACCCTGCCCCCGTTTCCGCACCCGCTCCCGTCCTCGTCGCCGTCCCCGCAGACGATCACCGTGCCGTCCTCGACCGTCGCCAGCACGCTGACCTCGCGCGCGGACCGGCCGGGCTCGCGCTCCTCGGCCGCCCGGACGGCACCGGTCTCCAACGCCATCCGGAACGCGGGCACGTCGACGGCGACCCGGCGCCCGGGCGGCAGCTGGACGAGACGGCGGTAGTCGGGGAAGTCGTGGGCCAGGCACTGCCCGGACGCCTGGCGCTCGCCTGCCTCCAGCGTCACGCGCTCACCCTCCACGGCGAGGCGGGCGGGCTCGTCGTCGGTCAGCAGCGCGCGCATCGCGTCGACGAGCGGCGCGGGCACGACGACGCGTGCGCGCGAGCCCTCGTGCCCGCCGGCATCCGTGCGCCCGGTGGAATCCGTGCGCCCGCCGGCATCCGTGCGCCCGCCGGCATCCGTGCGCCCGGCGGCATCCATGCGCGCGACGGCCATCCGGTACCGGTCGGTGGCCACGACGTGGAGCGCGTCGCCCTCGACGTCGAACAGGACCCCGCCGAGCATCGGCAGCTCCGGGTCCTCGCCGGCGGCGAAACGGACCGCGTCGAGCGCGGCCGCCAGGGCGGAGGCGGGAAGGGACAGGCGGACGGTGCCGGTACGCGGCGAGGGGGACATGGGATTCTCCCGGTGATCGAGTAGCGCTCGGAGCGCGGAGAACTCGCTGCGGGCCTCGGCCAGCCCCAGTTCGAGACGGCGCAGGTGCGCCTCGAGAAGCCTTCGCACCAGAGACTTGTCCGTGCCGGACCAGCCGGCCATGACCAGCCGGATGTCCGCCAAGGGCATGCCGGCCCGCCGCAGCCGGACCAGCAGCCTCGCCTCGTCCACCTGCTCGGGGGCGTACCAGCGGTAGCCACTGGCCGGATCGACCCAGGCGGGGACCAGCACACCGGCACGGTCGTAGAACCGCAGGGCGCTCACGCCCAGTCCGCTGTCGCGGGCCATCTCCCCGATGCTGCGCATCTCGCTCTCCACATCCCGCACCCTGGTCCCTCGACCAGGTCGAGGGTCAATCACGGGACGGCTCCCGCGGTGGCGGCCGGCCGTTCAGCGGGGCGCGTCCGTCTGTCATTCTTGCGCCGTGCAGAAGCCCAGTGCCGTCACCCCGGACGCTCCCACGCCGATACGGCTGCCGCTCCTCACCCAGGAGTGGCTCGACCTCGCCTTCCTCCACTGGGCCGTCGAACCCGCCGCCGTGGCGGGACTGATGCCGCGCGGCACCGTCCCCGACACGCACGACGGGCTCACGTACGTAGGCCTCGTCGCGTTCCGCATGCACCGGGTCGGATGGTTCCGGCTGCCCGGGATCCCGTACTTCGGTTCGTTCCCGGAGACCAACGTGCGTCTGTACAGCGTGGACGCGCACGGGCGGCGCGGCGTGGTCTTCCGGTCGATGGACGCCTCGCGGCTGGTACCGGTGCTGATGGGCCGGGCCGGTTTCCGGCTGCCCTACCAGTGGTCCCGCATGACCGTCCGCTCCGTGGGCGACACCGTCACCTACACCAGCTCACGCCGCTGGCCGGGACCGCGCGGCGCCCGCAGCCGCATCACCCTGCGGACCGGCGAGCGCATCCAGGAGCCCACGCCCCTGGAGCACTTCCTCACCGCCCGCTGGGGCATGCACAACATGTTCTTCGGCGGGGCGGCGTATCTGCCCAATCACCACCCCCGCTGGCCCTTGTACCGGGCCGGGCTCCTGTCGTGCGACGAAGATCTGGTCGCCAGCGCCGGGATACCCGCCCCGACAGCCGACCCGGTCAGCGTCCTCTACTCACCCGGTGTCCCGGTCCGCCTCGGCCGTCCCGCCCGGCAGGTCACCGCCGTACCGGTCGGCCCTTGACCTCGGACGGGACCGCGACGTCACTGCGCGGCGCCCGGCGGCCGCGCCGCCGAGGGCGGCGTTCGCCCCGATGAGCCACGGCCGGCGCGCAGTTCCAGCCGTTCGGCCTCGAAGCGCGCCCGGAAGTCACGGTCGTGCGAGACCGCGACGACCGCCCCCGGGTACGCCGCGAGCGCTGCCTGGAGGTCCTCGACCAGGTCGAGGGCGATGTGGTTGGTCGGCTCGTCGAGGACGAGGAGGTCCGCGGGCCGGGTCACCAGGGTCGCGATCTGCAGCCGCCGCTGCTGTCCCTTGGACAGTGCGGCGACCGGCACCCGCAGATCCTCCTCGCGGAACAGGCCCAGGGACATCAGCTGTTCGGCGTACTCGTCCGGCGGTCCGGGCCGTCCGGCGGCGAACGCGGCCAGCAGCGGCTGCCGTGTGGTGTGCCCCGGCAGTTCCTGGGGGAGGTAGCCGATCCGCGCGGAGCGGCGCGCGGTGCCCGCATCGGGACGCAGATCACCTGCGAGGACGCGCAGCAGCGTCGTCTTGCCGGCGCCGTTCTCGCCCGTGACGAGGAGGCGCGCGCCGGGCTCGATCGCCAGAAGGCCGTTGAAACGCAGCCGTTCGCCGACCCGTACGTGGTCCAACTTGGCGAGCGTGCCCCGGGGCGGGGCGCCGTCGGCCGGCAACAGCGGTGTCGTGAACCGGAGCGGTTCCGGCGGCGCCGTCACCGGGTTGCGCCGCAGCTGGGCCAGGCGCTCCCGCACCGTGCGCACCTGCCCGCCGAGCTTCGCCTCGCTGGACCGGCGGTGCTTGCCGAAGCCCTGCTTCGGGTCGCGGCCGGTGGTGGCGAGCCGCCTGCCCGCGGCCTCCAGCAGTTCCTCCATGCGGTTCACCTCCTCGACCCAGTCCGCGTACCGCTGCTCGGCCCCGCGCCGGGCGGCGTCCTTCGCGGCGCGGTAGCCGGCCCAGCCGTCGCCGTAACGGTGCACGGTGCGTTCGTCCCGGTCGACCTCCAGGATCGTGGTGGCCAGGCGCTCCAGGAAGCCGCGGTCGTGGGTGACCGCGACGACGGTGCCGCGGTGCGCGCGCAGGCGTTCCTCCAGCCAGCGCACGGCCGCCCCGTCGAGGTGGTTCGTCGGTTCGTCCAGGAGCAGCAGTTCCGGGGCGGCGGCCAGGACACAGGCGAGCGCGAGGCGTGACTGCTCCCCGCCGGACAGCGAGCCCAGCACGCGGTCCCGCGTGATCCGGGCCAGCCCGAGTCCGTACAGGGCGGCATCCACCCGGGCGTCCGCCTCGTAGCCACCGCGTTCCTCGTAGGCGGTCAGCAGCGCGCCGTACGAGGCGAGTTCCTCGTCCGACGCGTCGGCGAGGGTTTCCTCCGCCGCACGGAGCCTTCGCTCCATACCGCGCAGCTCGGACAGGGCGAGGTCGACGGCGTCCTGCACGGTGGCGTCCGCGTCCAGGTCCAGCGTCTGGGCGAGGTGGCCGGTGCCGCCGGGGAAGCGGAGGGTGATCTCCCCGGTGTCCGGGGTCTCGGCCGAGGCGAGCAGTCGCAGCAGGGTGGACTTGCCGGAACCGTTCTCACCGATGACGGCGACCTTCTCGCCCGGCCGGACGGTGAAGGAGACCTGGTCGAGGACGGTTCGGGTGCCGTACGACTTGGTGACGGACCTGACGGACAGCTGGGCCACGGCGGCGGGGGCGTGAGTGGGCAGGGTGGTGCGGGCGCGGTCGCGCATGGGGCCTTCCCTGGACATACGAAGGGTCTACGGGCAGCAGTGACGGCGGCATCGGCCGTGCCCGGACTCAGACGAAGAAGAGGAAAGCCATGACCTCACTGTAACAAGACGAACCGTCTCGCCTCAACCCGTTATGTGCGGCATCGCGGTCCGCTTTGGTGAAGGCCATCAGTGCCTCTGAATGCTTGCACCCAACGGTAGTTGACGTATCAATCACAGGGCGCCTAGCGTAGATGACGCGTCAACCAATAGGTTCAGCCCGCGAGCGGGCGGGCGCGTAGTTCCAGAAGGGGAGTCCCCGTGAGTACTGAGAACAAGGCCGGCCTCGGCGCGCTGCTGACGCCGGAGGAGAGCGTGCTCGCCCTCATCGACCATCAGCCGTTCCAGGTCGCCAACCTGCACAGCCACGAACCGACGATGGTCATCAACAACGCCGTCGGGCTCGCCAAGGCCGCCAAGGTGTTCGACGTTCCGACCATTCTGACCACCGTCCTGGAGGAGCGCGGCGGCCTCATCCTCCCGGGGCTGCAGGAGGTGTTCCCGGAGCAGAAGCCGATCAACAGGACCTTCATCAACACCTGGCAGGACGAGCGTGTCGTGAACGCCGTGAAGGCGACGGGACGCAAGAAACTGATCATCGCAGGCCTCTGGACGGAGATCTGTGTGGCCATGCCGGCGATACAGGCGGCGGGGGAGGGCTTCGAGGTCTTCGCCGTCACCGACGCGTCGGGCGGTGTCTCCAGGGAGGCCCACGACATGGCGGTGCAGCGCATGATCCAGGCGGGCGTGGTCCCGATCACGTGGATGGCCGTGCTGGGCGAGTGGCAGCGTGACTGGGCCCGCGAGAAGACCGTGCCGGGTGTCGCCGAGGTCCAGGCGCAGCACGGCGGTGCCAGCGGTGTGGCCTTCGCCTGGGAGACGCAGCTTCTGGCCACGCCGACCGGAAACGAAGCCTGACGGCACCGCCGCATCCGGTCTGCCGGGCCCACTCCGTCCCGGCCCTCCTTTCTCTCCCTGCCCGTCCGTCGGCCGTCTGCGGCCGGGAGGGGAGCGGGCGGTCAGTCCACCACTACTGCGGCACCTCTTCGGGGTTGTCCTCGCGGGCGACGAGGAACGGCCGAGGACGGCACGGTCACGCCCGAGGCGAGCCGGATGCGCTTCGCGGCCGACGCGACTGGCGAGATCCGCCCGGAGTCGGCACACGGCAGTGAGGTCGCCGCCTTCTACCGTGCCCACTTCGCCGCCCACGCCGAGATGAAGCACTTCTGAAACAGCAAGGTCCTCGACGACGGCCCTCTCCGGGCCGAGTGGGTCTGCGCGGCACGCAGGACGGACGGCGGTCTCATCACCGTCGCCGGGGTGGAACACGCGACGCTCGACGCTCAGAGGCTGATCGGCCATCTCCGCAACGAGTTCACCCGCATCCCCGGCTGAGCCTGCCCGTCGTCATGCCGCAGCCTCGGCAGCGCCGCCCGACGTCGGCCTTGCCGCCGCGTCCCCCCGCCCGGTCAGTCCGGCTGCTTCTCCATGTGGTCCAGGACGCGCTGGGAGAGGCGGCCGAGCGTGTTGAGCTGGTGCGGCGTCAGGGCGTCGATGAAGAGGCGGCGGACGTGCTCGACGTGCTGGGGTGCGGCCTCCTCGATCGCCTTGTAACCGGCCGGGGTGGCGACGATGAATGCTCCGCGTCCGTCGTCGGGACACTCCTCCCGGGCCACGAGGCCGCGTTTCGCCATTCGCGTGACCTGGTGGGACATCCGGCTCTTCTCCCACTCCACGAGTTTGGCCAGATCCAGGAAGCGCATGCGGCCGTCGCCTCTTTCGGTGAGGCTGACGAGCACGACGTAGTCGGCCGCTGACATGCCGGAGTCGGCCTGGACGCGTCGGGAGAGTCGTCCGATGAGTGTCTCCTGCATGCGGATGAAGCTTTCCCAGGCTGCTTTCTGCTCCGGGTCGAGCCAGCGCGGCTGTGCGTCCATGGGGGCAGTCTACGAAATCGTTGACAGCTCATCTACTGGCGGTAACGGCGGCGCGGTCCTCGGCGCGGCGTGGGGGTGCCAGGGCCAGGTAGGTTGATGCATCAACTGTGTCCGGCTAGGCTGATGCCCTGGCCGACGGGACCCTGCCGAGTCGAGCGGGACCGGGCCCCCGCAAGGAGGACACATGACGGTCGAAGTGAGCGACGTGCCCGAGGCCAAGCGCTACGAGGCCCGTGTCGACGGAGGCCCCAAGGTGGCGGGCGTCGCGGAATACATCCGTACGACGGAACTCGTGGCGTTCGTGCACACCGAGGTCGAGACGGAGTACGAGGGCAGGGGTGTCGGGTCGGCGCTGGTGCGCACAGCCCTGGACGAGGCGCGCGCCGCGGACCTGCGGGTGCTGGCCACCTGCCCCTTCTTCGCGGGCTGGATCAGTCGGCACCCCGAGTACCAGGACCTGCTGTACCAGTCCCGCAGCAAGGTCAGTGACTGAGACGACAAGACTGTTGAAGGGATGCTCTGGGTGAGCAACCAAGAAGGCGATGCCGAGGCTCTGTGCTGCGGTGTGCTCGTGGATGGCGACCGGCCGGCCGATGCTCCCCGGGTCGATGTCCTGTCGGCGCGTGAAGTCCCCCTCGGCGGTCCCCGTGCGATGCGCGTGCGGCGGACGCTGCCCCAGCGGGCGCGCACCCTCATCGGTGCCTGGTGCTTCGTCGACCACTACGGCCCGCACCAGGTCGCCGAGTTGGGCGGCATGAACATGCCCCCGCACCCGCACACCGGACTGCAGACGGTGACCTGGCTCTTCAGCGGAGAGGTCGAGCATCGCGACACCCTGGGCACCCACTCCCTGGTCCGGCCCGGCGAGGTGAACCTCATGACCGGCGGATACGGCATCGCCCACTCGGAGATCTCCACGCCGGACACCAGGGTCATCCACGGCGTCCAGCTGTGGGTCGCGCTGCCCGAGGAACACCGCGACGCCGCCCGGGACTTCCAGCACTACGTGCCCGAACTCGCGCGGGTCGACGGGGCGGAGATCCGGGTCTTCCTGGGCTCGCTCGTCGGGCGGACCTCTCCGGTCCGGGTCTTCACGCCGCTGCTCGGCGCCGAGATCGTCCTCGAACCCCACGCGGCGCTCTCGCTCGCCGTGGACGCGGCTTTCGAACACGGTCTCCTCGTGGACAGCGGGGACATCCGCCTGATCGACACGGTGCTGCGGCCCGCCGAACTCGGCTACGTCCCTCGCGGCGCGGACACCCTGACGATGGTGAACGAGACCGACGCCCCGGCGCGGGTCATGCTCCTCGGGGGACCGCCCTTCGGGGAGGAGATCGTCATGTGGTGGAACTTCATCGGTCGCAGCCACGAGGACATCGTGAAGGCCCGCGAGGACTGGGAGGCCTCCTCCGAACGCTTCGGCGTCATCGAGGGCTCTCCCGGCGGCCGCCTTCCCGCACCCGCCCTGCCGAACGCCGTCATCACGCCGCGCCGGAACCCGCCGACCCGCTGACCCTCCTTACGAAAGGCGCATCATGAGCGAGTCCTCCACCGTTACGGTCGTCGAGCGTGCGGACGCCGATCGCCGGTACGAGATCCTGGTCGACGGCCGACGTGCCGGTCTGACCGCCTACCGTGACCTGAACTTGCAGCGCGTCTTCTTCCACACCGAGGTCGACGAGGCCTTCGCCGGCCAGGGGCTGGCCTCGCAACTGGTCCAGCAGGCGCTCGCCGACGTGCGCGCATCCGGAATGCGGATCGTCCCGGTCTGCCCCTACGTCGCCAAGTTCCTCAAGCGACACGACGAGTTCGCCGACATCACCGACCCGGTCACGCCCGATGTCCTGCGGTGGTTGAAGGCGCAGCTCGACTGAGCCTCCGATGGTGGACGTCCTGCGCCAGGCGGGCCCGGAGTGAGGCGTCTTGGGGTTCTGGCCGGCCACCGCCCGCTTCGCCAGTCTCGGTACGCAAGGGTTCCGTTCGGTACCTCACATACTCACTGTCCGACTGCCCGATGCAGCCGGGCTGGAGGCCGCTGTGGCCGGTGGCCATCGTCAGTGCGTCGACCACCGGGGATGCACGGTGGTGGCCGGCCATCAGGTGGCCGACGATCTCGGGTGATGTCACCGACCGGTTTCCGCCCCGGGACGGCGGCCGCGAAGTCAGGGCCGACCAGGTCGTGAGCGGACCGGACCCCAGGGGATTCGAGTGTATTAGTTCCTGGCCGCGGCGGAGGCCCCGTTCGCCCCTCCCGCCTGGACCAGGCCCGTCTGGTAGGCGATGACGACGAGCTGTGCCCGGTCGCGGGCGTTGAGTTTCGTCATCGCGCGGTGGATGTGCGTCCGTACCGTCAGCGGGCTGACCACCAGCAGCTCGGCGATCTCCGTGTTGGACTTGCCCTCGGCCGCCAGCGCCATCACTTCCCGTTCCCGTCCGGTGAGGTCGGCGAGCCGTTCCGGGGGCACCAGGTGGGTGCCGGGGGCCGGGGAGGTGAGGAAGCGGGTGATCAGGGTGCGGGTGGCGCCGGGCGAGAGCAGGGCCTCCCCGGAGGCCACCGTGCGGATGCCGGCCAGCAGGGCGTCCGCGGTGACGTCCTTGCCGAGGAAGCCGCTGGCCCCGGCCCGCAGCGCCTCGGCGACGTAGTCCTCGGTCTCGAAGGTGGTCAGGATCAACACCCGGGTGGTCGCCAGCTCCGGATCGGCGCAGATCGCCGCGGTGCCGGACAGCCCGTCCGTCCCGGGCATGCGGATGTCCATGAGCACCACGTCCGGGTGATGGGTACGGGCCAGCTCCAGTGCCTGAGCCCCGTCGGACGCCTCTCCGACGACCTCCATGTCCGGGCAGGAGTCGATCAGAATGCGGAACGTGGCCCGCAACAGGGCCTGGTCGTCCGCGAGCAGCACCTTCACGGTCATGGGGACTCTCCTTCGACGGCGGCGGACGGCTGCAGCGGCAGCGCGGTGGTGACCTCGAAGCCGCCCTCGGGGCGGGGGCCCGCGCACAGGTCGCCGCCGATGGACTGGGCGCGCTCCCGCATGCCCCGCAACCCGAAACCGCCGGACGTCCCGTTGACGGTGGTGGCGGTGGCCGGGCCGTCGTTGCTGACGGTGATGAGCAGCCGGGAGTTGGCGTAGGTGAAACCGACGTGGGCGGCGCGTTCAGGGGCGTGCTTGGCGACGTTGGTGAGGGCTTCCTGCACGATCCGGTACGCGGTCAGGTCCACGCCCGGCGTCAGCGGGCGGCGCACACCCTCCTGGTGAACGACGACTTCCAGGCCCGCCGTGCGGTAGGAGTCGATCAACTCGGGAAGGCGGGCGAGCCCCGGCGCCGGTTCCAGGCCCGCGCCCTTGGGCCGGTCGTCCTGGCGCAGCAGGCCCAGGGTGGCCTTGAGCTCGCGCAGCGCCGAGGAGGTGGTGTCGGTGAGGTCGTCGAGGATCTTCCGGCTCTGCTCGGGGTTGCTGCGCGAGAGGTGGGCGGCGGTGCCGGCCTGGGCGTTGGCGAGGGCCAGGTGGTGGGCTACGACGTCGTGCAGTTCGCGGGCTATGCGCATGCGCTCCTCGGTGACCCGCAGCCGGGCCTCCTCCTCCCGGGTGCGTTCGGCGTGCTCGGCGCGGGACTTGACCGCTTCCAGATAGTCGCCGCGCAGCCGGGCCAGGCTGCCGCCGACGAGCGGCAGGGCCATCCAGAACACCGGGCCGATCACGGTCAGGACAGGGGAGAGGTCGCGCATGCCGTCGGAGAACAGGTTCACGGTCAGCAGGGCCACCGTGACGACGAGCGCGTACAGGCGGACGGTTCGGCGGTCGCACAGGACGGCCAGCCAGTACATCGCGGCGAGCAGTGGGGCCAGCAGCATCGGGGTGAGCAGGTAGCCGCGCGCGATCGCGGCGATGGTGACCCCGGCGACCACGACCACGACCGTGCGGGTGTGGGTGCGGTACTTCAGCAGGACGAAGCAGGACAGGCCGAGCATGACCTCCAACGACTTTCCTGCGTCCGGGCTGTTGACGCCGGGGAGGCTGAGGTGGGTGCCGAAGAAGGCGCAGCCGATGAGGGCCAGCACCATCGTCACGTCCAGGAAGCGGGGGAAGCGCGGGAAGCGCGACGCGTACTGTTCCACGCGCTCGGCGTAACGCTCCAGGCTGCGGCTCATGGTCGGCTCTCTCGGTGAGGGGCTGGCATCCATGGTGGACGATGCGAAGCCGCCCGGGGTCACTGGGACGATCCCGGGCGGCTCCTGCGCACCCGGTCAGGCGCGGGCCAAGTCCTTCTCGGCCGGTTCCGCCTCGGGCACGGTCGGGCGGGTCAGGGCCTCGCCCTCCACGTCGACCCGGGGCAGGATCCGGTCCAGCCACTTCGGCAGCCACCAGGCCCGCTCGCCGAGCAGGGCGAGGACGGCCGGGACGATCGCCATCCTGACCACGAAGGCGTCGAGCAGGACGGCCGAGGCGAGGCCGAAGCCGATCATCTTGATCATGGCGTCGCTGTCCCCGATGAACCCGGAGAACACCGCGATCATGATCAGCGCGGCGGCCACGACGACCCGGGCGCTGTGCTGGAACCCGGAGGTCACGGCCTGGGCGGGCCGCTGGCCCTGGACGTACGCCTCGCGCATCCGCGAGACCAGGAAGACCTCGTAGTCCATGGCGAGGCCGAAGACGATGCCCACCAGGAAGATCGGCATCAGGCTCATGATGGGGCCGGTGGTCTCCACGCCCAGCAGGTCGGCGCCGTGGCCCTGCTGGAAGACCACGACCACCGCGCCGAGCGAGGCGAGCACCGAGAGCAGGAAGCCGGCGGCCGCCTTCAGCGGGATGAGGATCGAGCGGAAGACCACCAGCAGCAGGATCACGGCGAGCCCGACCACCACGAGCAGGTACGGCACCAGCGCGGACTGCACCTTCTCGGAGATGTCGATGTTCATCGCGGTGGTCCCGGTGACCTCGAAGGTCGCCCCGGCCTCGGACTCGATGCCGGGCCGGTCGCCTCGGATCGTGTTGACCAGGTCCTTGGTCTCCTGGCCGGTCGGCGCGGTGGTGGGGACGACGGAGAAGACGGCCGTGTCGCCGGATTCGTTGAACTGGGCCGGGGACACCGACACCACGCCCTCGGTGCCGCCGATCCGCTCGGAGACGGTCTCGGCCGCGGCCTTCGGGTCGTCGGCGTCCTTGGCGTCCACGACCACGGTCAACGGTCCGTTGAAGCCGGGCCCGAAGCCCTCGGCGAGCGCGTCGTAGGCCCGCCGCTGGGTGGTCTGCGTGGACTTGGCCTCGTCGCCGGGCATACCGAGCTGGAGGTCGGTCATCGGCAAAGCCAGGGCGCCGAGGCCCGCGACGGCCGCGAGCAGCACGGGCAGTGGGCGGCGCAGCACGAAGCTCGCCCAGCGGGTGCCGCCGTTGACCTTGCGCGTCTCCCGCGGCGCACCGCCCGCTCGGCGGGCCTTGAGGTCCTTGCGGGCCTTGAGGTCCTTGCGGGGCAGTATGGCGTTGGGCCAGAAGCCGAGGAGGGCCGGGACCAGGGTCAGCGCGATGAAGACGCTGACGACGACCGCGCCCGCCGCGCCCAGGCCCATCTCGGTCAGCATCGGGATGCCGACGACGGAGAGACCGGCGAGCGCGATGACGACGGTGAGCCCGGCGAAGACCACGGCGGAGCCCGCGGTGCCGGTGGCCAGGGCGACGGCTTCCTGGGGCGCCCGCCCCTTGGCGCGCTCCTCGCGGTAGCGGGAGACGATGAACAGGGCGTAGTCGATGCCGACGGCCAGACCCAGCATGATCGCCACGGTGCTGGTGGTGTCGGTCAGGCCCAGCGGACCGGCCAGGGCCGTGATGGCGAACAGGCTGATGCCGACGCCGATGAGCGCGGTGAGCAGCGGGAGTCCGGCGGCGGCCAGTGAGCCGAAGGTGATCAGCAGGACGACCGCGGCGACGGACATGCCGATCGCCTCGGCGGTGCCGCTGGGTCCGCCCATCTCCTCCATGGCGTCGCCGCCTGCCTCGACGGTGAGCCCGGAGTCACGGGCGTGCTCGAGCGACTCGTCCAGGTGGCTGCGGCTGGCGTCGGTGAGGCCGGCGGCGTCGACCTTGTAGGTCACGGTCGTGTACGCGGTGGAGCCGTCCTCGCTGACCGCGCCGGACTCGTACGGGTCGACGGTGCTCGCGACCTGCGTGCCGTCCCCGAGTTCGGCTATCGCGGCCTCGACGGCCTTCTTGTTCTCGGTGGCGGTGACCTTCTCGCCGTTCGGCGAAACGAAGACGACGCGGGCGGTGGCGCCGTCGGCGGCGGCGCCGGGGAACCGCTCCTCCATCAGGTCGAAGGCTTCCTGCGATTCGATCCCCGGCATGGAGAAGGGTTCCTCCTCCGCCTCCGGCGCGGTCATGCCGGCGAGTCCCACGGCGGCCAGCACGGCCGCCCAGACAAGGGCAACGGTCCAGCGTCGCCTGAAGGCCAAGCGGCCTATTCGATACAGAAAAGCAGCCACGGGGAGGTCTCCACATCCGGTTCTCGAAGGTGCCTCCAGACTCCTGAAGAGGGGGGTGTCCTGTCGTCGTCCGGCTGCCGACACTGCGCGGTACTGAATCCGCAGTACTACGCCCTCCGCAGGTCCCACCAGGGGACGAGAGCGGGTCGGCCTCAGGTCGCGGGGCAGAGTTCGCCAACCCCCGAGAATGGCACGGCGGATGGGCCGGTCAACCGTCACGGGCAGCGTCCCGCGGCGGCTGAGGACGAGGGCCTCGCCGACGCCGCCCGGGCCCTCTCAGATCTGTTGCTGGTTCTCCCGCAACGCCTTCTCATCGGCTGCGCTACGGTGACAGGAGGAACTGACAGCTCGGCTGTCCCGCGCGGGAATCATATGGACGGGATGCACAACATGCAGGAACTGTGGCGTCGATTCGAAGAGTGGCTCCGGGAGAACGCACCGGGCGACTATGCCACACTCCGCCCAGGATTGTCCGACGGTGATGTATCCAGGTTGGAGAGCCGAGTCGGCTTCCCGCTCCACACCGAGCTGAAGTCGCTCCTCTCGGAACGCAACGGTGTCACACCGCCCAGATCCAGCATGGCGCCCGGTGCATTTATTCTCGGGTACAGCCTTTTGGATGCCGACGGAATCACGGAATGGCATCAGAATCTTTCCGTCATGGCGCACGAAGCGGTCGAGGAAGGTTACGAGGAAGAGGTGGTCGGGCGCACCGCTCACACCCAATGGGTTCCCTTCGCTCAGGCCCTCACCGGTGACCTGCTGTTCGTCGACCACCGTACGGACCACTATGGAGAAGTCGGCGAAATCTCGTTCGGCGACCCCGAGTACCTGCGGCTCTGGCCGTCGATGACTGCCATGCTGACCGACCTGAACAACGCGGTGGAGGGATCGCTGCCGCTACCCACCGCACGGCGTCGTCCCTCGGTCCATGAAGGGCGCATGCTGGAGTGGGTCACGGGCTGACGGAAAGCGAAGCGTCCTGCCGGATCACCATGATCCGGCAGGACGCTTCCTTTGGTCCCACTGTCAGCTGATGTTGCAGACCGACTTGATGTCGCAGTACTCGAACCCGGTCTGGACGAAATACGCGTCATTGTCGAGCAGACGAATCTCGGACGTGAACCGCCCAAGGTCGCCGCCGGCATCCGTGTTCTGCTTGACAGGAACTGCGGCGCGGCCGCAGATCTCGTTCCATGTCGGATACGGGTAGTTGTTGTCGAGCTCCAGCATCCAGCTGCCGTCGGACTGCTTGTCCGCGTAGAACTGCGCGCAGGACTTGCCCGAGGCCAGTGTCATCCCGCCGCTCTCACGGGATTTCGCGAACGGGTACTCGTCGCAACTGGTGCCGTCCGCGTTCGGGTGTGGATTCCACTCCGCGACCGCGAGCATGCACATCTTGTCCCGGTTCTCCTTGGCCTTCGTGTCATCCGCCAGGCGGTGCAGCGGCTTGTTGTGCTGCTCGCTTCCCGGGTGGGAGGCCAGCTTCTCCATGAGCACCCAGTAGTACGCGGCAGCGGCCGGGTACTTCTTCGTGTTCATCTGAAGCGTCGGAGTGTAGTTGGGGAACACGCAGCCGGTGTTGCCGCCCACCTTGTTGTCACAGCGGACATCGAAGGCTCTGTTGCTCCACTTCGGAACGGCCTGAACCCCGGCGCTGGGTGTGGACCACATGGTGTCCCAGGTGAAGTCCAGCTTCGATTCGCCTCCGGTGGTCTTCTTCCAGGTGTAGGTGTTGGTCCGGGTGGCGACGTGCGTGTCACCGGGGGTCCAGGTGGTGCTGCCGATCCAGGAGCCGAGGCTTTCGGTGCAGTCACCGGTCGGCCAGCAGTCCTCCGCGAACGATGTCAGCGTGGTGGAGGTGAGCCCCGTCATGTTGACCAGGGACAGCTCGGTCCACGTGGTGAACACGTTGGACTTGGGGTTGAGGTTGATCTCCTGGACGACCTTCATCGTCGCGTTGCCGACGGGGGCGCCGTCGCGTGTCGCGGTCAGCGGAAGCAGGCCGCGCAGACATCCTTGCGTCCTGGTCTGCATGGCCGCGCCGTTGACGTTCGAGCACCACCCGACGGGCCCGGCAGCGGCTGCGGCGGCGCTCTTGAGCAGGTTCGGGGTCTTGGCCTTCTCCTCGTCCAAGGGGACGTAGGAGCCGCACCATCTGATCCCGTCCCGACCGGTCGCGCACGTCGGCTTGCTCGGCTCAGCGGCCGCCAACGACTTCAGAGCGGCACCGGCGGGGACTTCCTTGGCGTCCTGAGCGCCGACGAAGTCGACGTCGGACGCGTTCGGGTCCGCCTCGGGGAAGATGATGTCGTTCAGGCCGTCGTAGTCCCCGGGCACGAACGCTACGGCGTCGAAGGCGATGTCCTTGGAGCCGTCGCCGCCGTTGAAGTTGTCGAGGCTTACCTCGGGAACGGTGTCGTTGAACTGGTAGGCGCCCAGGTCCACCCACTTGTTGGACTGGTTGGCGTCCTGGGAGATCGCCTTGACGGTGGTGCCGTGTGCGTGCTTGATGCGGTATTCGGCCTTGGAGGTCTGCGCCCCGTGGTCGGGGATGTGCGCATAGACCTTGGCCTGGCCGCCGTGCTCGGTGATCTTCTGACCGAGCTTCCAGGTGCCGGTGACCTTCATCCGGTCGCCGGGCTCCGGGAAGGATTCGGGGGAACGGGTGTGGGCGAACCAGAAGTGGTTCCCGTACCCCGCGCCGATCTGGTGCGTGTCGATCTTCCCCGGATAGGTGGTGATGGTCTGCCCGGTCTCGGCGTCGATGACCTCGGAGGGCTGATAGGTGAGGGTGAAGGTGCCGTCCGACTGCACTGCCCCGCAGCCGCGTGAAGCGGACCCTGCCGGGGTGGTGCCGTCGCGAACGTCGTCGACGATCAGCGCGTTCGAGGGCAGGCCGCTGCTGCAGCGCGGCGGGTAGGAGTTGGCGTCCGGCTGTTCCGGATACGAGGTGTTGAAGCGGTGGACCTGGTGGCCGCACTCGGCCAACCGGTCGCAGTCCTTCCACTTGGCCGACTTGTCCCACCAGCAGTGCAGCCAGTGGGGGTTGGTGTCGGAGTCGCCCGCATCGAGCTTGCAGGCGCCCATGCCGGGGTCGTTGGAATCGCCGTCCGCGATCTTCGACGGGTCACAGGAGTTGGACTCGTCGCAGAAGGTGTCCAGCGGCGGCTTCACCGTGGAGCGCTGTTCGTTGCTGTTCCACCAGGCGGCCAGGTAACCGGGCCGGAAGTCGCCGGGCGCGAACATCGCGGAAATCGGGCGGGCGGCCCAGCCCAGCACCTTCTCCTGGTACGGCCAGTCCTGCGGGTGCGCGGCGTGGGAGTAGTCGTCTCCAGCCGGATCGGCTGCGCTTTGCAGGAACGGGACCCGGTTGGCCTTCCACAGCGGGTTGGCCGGGTTGTTCGTCCAGCCAAGCCCCTTGTGGCCGGCGGAGTCGGCGGCCGGGTAGAAGCCCGAGTTGTACGCCCACAGGGCAAAGAACCAGTTCTCGATCCACTGCGGATGACCGTCATTGATCATCATTTCCTGGCCGTGGAGATCGTTCCACTTGCGGGAAAGGATCGTGACGCCGTAGGCGATGTTCGCGGCGTAGTCCAGGGCGACGGCTTCCTGAGTGGCGGGCGGCAGTGCCGTCTCGCCCTCTTTGGTCTTCCCGGCGAGCCGCATGCCGTCGGTGGCCTGCGTGATGCCGTAGCCGCAGTCCGCCTCGGAGAAGTTGACCCGCCAGGGGTCTGCCTGCGTCCCGTCCGAGGCGTACTGGGTGCCGTAGTAGTTGCCGATGAGGCTGTTGGCGGTGACGCCGGGCACGGCGAAGCGGGTCGCCTGCCACATGTTGGATTCCTGTGCGGTGATGCCGAGCATCACCTGCGAGGGTATGTGCCAGCGGTCGGTGACGTCCGGGTCCTCGTTGTCGAGGGTGCCGTTGGGGTCACCGGCCAGCGTGACAGGCGGGAACAGTCCCTGCGGGGTGTAGGAGTCCATGCCGGTGTTCTTCCAGTTCGCCGGCCGGGGAACGTGCAGCTCTCCCACGACGGCCTGGTCCACGGCCCATTCCACCTGTCGCGGGGTCGGCTGGAACGCCTGCTTCTTCACGTCGTTGCGGGCCACCGCGCAGTAGCGCTCGTCGGTGCCCTCGCTGGGACCGGTCGGTGATGCCGCGAGCGCCTGAGTGCGCACCGTCTGCGTGGAGAGTGCCCTGCTGTCACCGCTGCCCGACGGCTTCGCGGACGACTGCTTCCCCGTGGGGACGCCCAGCGCCGGAGAGAGTCGGCTTCCGGCTTCGGCACGTTCGGCGGACAACTGCGGTGTGGCGTCCAGTTCGGCGTGTTCGCCGGTGGCGACCACGTCCAGAGTGATCCGCGCGTCACGGACCTGCTTGGCTTCCTTGGGCGTGATCAGGCTGGTCTTGCCGTCCGCCCAGGAGGTGGACACGCCCACGTGGCCCAGATTGGACATGCGGGCGCCCTTGGCGAGGTGTCCCGGATTCTTCACCGGGCCCGGCAGACTCCCCTTGTTCTTGGCCTTGCCCGTGAGGAACACCGTGCCGCCAGGGGTGGCGGACAGGTCCCAGTCGGCGAGGTTGCCTTCAGCCACCGTCTTCGGTGTGGTCTTCTTGCCCTTCACCTGGGCGGCATCCAGGTGCTTGGCCCAGGACTTCGCCCTGGCCTTCTCGCTGTCGCCTTCCCGGTCGATGAAGGTCACGCCGTCGCCGCTGTCGGCCGCGATCTGGAACGGCACATGCTCCGTCACGGCCAGGACGGTCTCCCGCTGTCCGTTGATACGGACGAGTCTGTTGCCGTGACCGGCGACGATGCCGTGCCGGGTCGGGACAGCCGAGGTGACCTGACCGGGAAGGCCAACCGGCCGGGACTGCTTGCCGGTGGCCGCGTCCACGGTGATCAGACGGGTCTTCTGTTCCTTGTCCCCGTCATGGGTCAGCTGAGTGAACACCACATCGTCCCCGGTGCCGCAGCCCGGAGAGAAGTAGGCCAACGAGGCGGTGAACGGCAGCTTGGTGACCTGGCCGCTACCCAGGTCGACCACTGCGGTGAACGCCCCTCGCACCATCAGCTCGGGGTTGTTGGTGAACGTCCGGGGCGCATAGGCGACAGCCGCGTACTTCCCGGACCCGGTCACGCACGCGTTGCCCAGCCAGGTGTCCGCGGCGAAGCCCTCTTCACGCAGGGTGGCTACGGTGGTGAACTTGTAGCCGTCCTTCTCCTTGCCCGTAAGAACGTGGAACCCCGTGCCATCGCCGGACGTGGACAGGGCCACGTCCTTGGAGGAGCGGTAGTTCTTCCCCAGGACGGCGGCGCGGTCCTCCTTGCCGACCTGACGGGGCTTACTCGTGGCTTTCGGTAGACTCTTCCCTCCTTGAACGGCGTTGTCAGGAACTTTCGGTCCCTGAGCCTGCGCAGAGATGGTCAGCGAAGAAGCGAGAATCGCAGTCACTGCCGTCACTACCAGCGCGCGTTTTCTCTGTCTGACACGCACGTGCATGTGTTTCCTTTCGTTGGCTCGCTTGAACTCGGCGCACACACCGCTGATGTCCGGTGGCGCTTTCGACGAGGTCTCTCTACGCAGGGCAGGTCTACGGCGATGCGCAGACGCTCTGCGCTGTCGCGCCCCTCCCTAAAGAACAACTTTCAACTGCCTTGCCCTGGACGGCTTTGAGCAGGGCACCGCGACGTCTTCAGTCCCCCTGGGGCGCTCATTAGATCATCACAACAACGGGATGAAACGGACGTACATCCCTTACGTGTACGTCACAACTACATCACAAGAGGCTTTGCAATCTATTTACTGGAGCCTGAATCCGACTGTGCAGCGAGCGACGGAAGGGGTCTTCGCCGGCCCGAGAAGATGCAGGACGCAACGACGAACTGGTCGTGTTGCAGGCGGAGTTGACGTGCGGCCTCCGGGCGAAGACGAGAGGTGCGTCGCTCGGCCCAGAGCCGAGGGCTGCACTCCGCGCAAACGACATGCCAGGTTCACAGGACCTCAACAGTCTGTTTAAGTTGTGCCCTGCGTCCCTCGCGGCTCGACCGCTTGAGGGGCCGTCACAAGTGGTGACGTGTACGTCAGTTCACGTCAGCCGGGCGGGACCTCGCTTCAGGCGACATCTGGTCAATCCCTTCGTGCGGGACTGCCGACTTGCGCCACCTCCGGGACGACTCTTCACCTACAACAAGCACCTACCTGTTTCACGGGAGTTGAAATGAACAAGATCATGAGAGCTCTTGGCATCGCGGTTGCCGCCATCGCATTCACGATGTCGAGCGCGGCCACCAGCAACGCGGCAGTCAGTCAGGACGGCACGGCATACGCCAAGCCGGTCGGCGGCTCCTTCCCGGCAAAGGCGCACTTCAAGGCCTACGGTGAGATATTCACTATCTCTGACCTCAAGGCAGACGGGCGCTCCGGTATCGGCGTCCTCAGCTACGGGAGCGCAGCGAGCACCTACTACTACTGGAACCACAGCGGCTCCGGCACGACCCTCACGAAGAACCTGGACATCGCAGAGGGAACCCCGCTGCACATCTGGTCGTGCACCGGTAACTTCCAGGGCACTCCGACTGGCGGACTCGACTGGAGTTCCGGCTGCAACCCGAACACCGACGCCGGCACCTCCGTATGGGCCTGAGCTCAGCAACTTGCTGCCAACTGACCATACGGGCTTGAGAGTTGACCGCAGGGCCTCGACTCACAAGCGGGCTTGCGGGCGCCGCTGACCAGGCAGGTTCCACTGCGAACCCTCCCCAGCCGGGTGGTGGGCGGGCATGGCGAGCGCAAGAGGTTTCGCCACTGCCCGCCGACCCGCGCGGCGTTGAGCCCATCAATCACAGGCGGTACCGTTTCGCACCCACCGGGGAATCGTCGGTGCGGCTGCTGCGCAGCGTACAGCAACGGGAAAGTGTGTCATGAAACTGAAATTGCTTGGCAGGAGCATAGCTTCGATTCTGGCAGTTACCGTCTTGAGCGTGGGCTGCTCGAACCATTCGTCCGACGGCACAGCTTCGGCCACATCAAGTGAACCTGCACCTACGGCCCTACCTCCAGACAGCCTGCCGGTCAAAATGAAGGAAGCCGCCAAGAAAGGCCTCGGCTTCTCCGCCCGAGATGCGACAGACCTTGGCCGAACAGTGGATCTGCAACACGCAGAACTGTGGCGGGCTTGCCTGACGAGAGAAGGCGCCGGTCCGGACTCCATTGATTTCGGTGCCGTCCCGCGCGGGGAAGAGTGTCCAACTCATTGGAACGCCCATGTCCCCACCCCCAAGACGCCCGATCTCATAGGGAAGGACTTCGAGAAGTCCTACGTCCAGCTACTGAAGAAGGGGTACAACAGCCGGTTCATTGACGTGTTCTACGGAACCGACGGTATCGTTGACCAGCAAGACGTTTCTCGGGTGCACGGAGAAATCTGCAGCCAAAGCCCGAAACCTGGCGAACCATACGACGCCTCGGAAAACGTAGAACTGCACGTCGCGCTAGAAAAATGCCCGTCGGCTTGAATTTGCACTCGTGATGTCGGCGGTGTCGAGCGACGAACCTGTGTGACGCGTGAGTGAGGCGTGTCCACAGATGACCGAAGCGGAGCGGATCGGATCCATGGGGCGAGCGGAAGAGAGAAAAGCGCGGCAGCGCGGTGGACGCCGCGCGGCGCCGAAACGCCGCCGTTCTGCGGGTGCGGCCGCGGGCGCGGGCGGGAAGGGCCGGATACGGCGGCTGTTCACGTGGAAGAAGATCGTCGGCACGTTCTTCGGCCTGTGCCTGCTCGGCATGGGCGCCTTCATCGTGCTGTACATGATGATCGACATCCCCGAGGGCAACCCCGAGGCCGAGCTGCAGAGCAACGTCTACAAGTACAGCGACGGCAGCATCATGGCCCGCACCGGCGAGCGCAACCGTGAGATCGTCGACCTCGCGAAGATTCCCAAGGACGTCCAGCGGACCTTCGTCGCCGCCGAGAACAAGACGTTCTACAAGGACGCGGGCGTCGATCTGAAGGGCACCGCGCGCGGTGTGCTCAACACCCTCTCCGGCAAGGGCGCGCAGGGCGGTTCGACGATCACCCAGCAGTACGTCAAGAACTACTACCTGACCCAGGAACAGACGGTCTCGCGCAAGCTGAAGGAACTGGTCATCTCGCTGAAGCTGGACCGGGAGAAGTCCAAGGACTACATCCTCGCCGGCTACATCAACACCAGCTACTACGGCCGCGGCGCCTACGGCATCCAGGCCGCCGCCCAGGCCTACTACCGCGTCGACGCCGAGGACCTGACGGTCGAACAGGGCGCCTACCTCTCCGCGCTGCTCCAGGCGCCGAACCAGTACGACTGGGCGATCGCCAGCGAGACGGGCAAGAAGCTGGTCCAGGAGCGCTGGAACTACGTCCTGGACAACATGGTCGAGCAGAAGTGGCTGAGCGCGGGCGACCGGCAGGGCATGACGTTCCCGACACCGAAGGAGCCGAAGGCCGCCGCGGGGATGGACGGCCAGACCGGGTACCTGGTGGACGCGGCCAATGCCGCGCTCAGGAAGCAGCTCGTCGCGCAGGGCGCCGCCGAGGACATGGAGCAGGCCAAGGCCCTGGTGGACCTCGGCGGCTACACCGTCACCCTCAACATCGACCAGAAGAAGCAGGCCGCGCTGGAGAAGGCGGTCAAGGAGAAACTCACCAGCAAGCTGGACCCCGACAAGCGCAAGGTCGACGCGGACGTCCAGGCCGGTGCCGTCTCCGTCGACCCCAAGACGGGCTCCGTCGTGGCGATGTACGGCGGCGTCAACTACCTGAAGCACTACACCAACAACGCCACCCGCGACGACTACCAGCCCGCCTCCACCTTCAAGCCGGTGATCCTCGCCGCCGCCGTCGACCACGACGCCGAGACCCAGGACGGCGTGCCGATCACGGCCAACACCCTCTACGACGGCGACAGCGAGCGCCCCGTGATGGACGGCGACCAGAAGGTCGGCTTCGCACCGCCCAACGAGGACGACCGGGACTACGGCGAGATCGACGTCCAGGAGGCGATGAACAAGTCCGTCAACTCCGTCTTCGCGCAGATGGGCATCGACGTCGGCATGAGCGAGGTCATGAAGGTCGCGGCCGACCTCGGCATGGACACCGAGGGCGAGCAGGCCGTGCCCGCGCAGACCCTGGGCAGTATGGGCGCCAGCCCGCTGGAGATGGCCGGCGTCTACGCCACCCTCGACAACCACGGCAAGAAGGTCACCCCGCAGATCGTGAAGTCGGTCGAGCACAAGGACCGCACCATCGAGATGCCCGACCCGATCGGTGAGGAGGTCATCAGCCGGGAGGCCGCCGACACGGTGACCTCCGTACTCACCGGCGTGGTCGACGACGGTACGGCCAGGACGTCGGTGCGGGAGAACCCGCTGCGCGACGGTCAGCAGGTGGCGGGCAAGACCGGTACGTCGGACAACAACAAGTCGGCCTGGTTCACCGGTTTCACCCCGGGTCTGGTCACCTCGGTCGGCCTGTTCGGCGAGGACGACAAGGCACCGCACCCGCAGGTCCCGATGTACAAGGCCGCCGGTGTCGACTACCGCGTCAACGGTGGTGGCCCCCCGGCGGAGATCTGGGCCGCGTACACCTTCGGCGTCATGGACGAGGTCACCAAGTTCCAGCTGGACACCAAGCAGGGCGCCGCCGTCAAGCCCAGCAAGTCGCCGTCCACCTCCCCGTCGCCGAGCAACTCGCCGACCCACGAGGAGACGACCGAGGCACCGCCCCCGTCCAAGGACCCGACGACCGAGGCACCCCCGTCGACCGACCCGACGACCCAGCAGCCGCCCGAGTCGCCGACGAACTCGCCGTCGAACAGCCCGTCCACCGAACCACCACCGGACGGCGGCGGCTCCACCGAACCCGAGAACCCGCTCTTCCCCGACTGGGGCCGGCAACCGTAGCCCGCCAGGCGTCGCGTGTCAGCTCGAACCACATCCGAGGGAGACTCCGCGAGGTGCTGAAGCTCGCCGCGGCATATCTGCCGCAGGCACTCGCCCAGCCCGCGACGACCACCCTGGTCCGGGTCGAGGCGCTGATGGCGGCCCTTCCGGCGCTGAAGCACCTGGCGGAGCTCGAAAGCCGGGACCGCGAACGGCCGAAGCGGTGACCGGACAGCCGGTCGACGGGACCGCGGCGACGGCGTTGCCGGGGGTGCCTGACGAGGCAAGTCGCCTGGTCAGGCACCCCCTTTGGGGTCTCTAGAAGAAGCCCAGCTTCTTCGCGGAGTACGACACCAGGAGGTTCTTCGTCTGCTGGTAGTGCTCCAGCATCATCTTGTGGTTCTCCCGGCCGATGCCCGACTGCTTGTAGCCGCCGAAGGCGGCATGCGCCGGGTAGGCGTGGTAGCAGTTCGTCCACACGCGTCCCGCCTGGATCGCGCGGCCGGCACGGTAGGCGGTGTTCATGTCGCGGGTCCACACACCGGCGCCGAGGCCGTACAGGGTGTCGTTGGCGGTCTTGATCGCGTCGTCGAAGTCGTCGAAGGACGTCACCGACACGACCGGACCGAAGATCTCCTCCTGGAAGATCCGCATGCGGTTGTGGCCCTCGAAGATCGTCGGCTGGACGTAGTAGCCGCCCTTCAACTCGCCGTCGTGCTCGATCCGCTCACCGCCGGTGAGTACCTTGGCGCCCTCCTGGCGGCCGATGTCCAGGTAGGAGAGGATCTTCTCCAGCTGGTCGTTGGAGGCCTGCGCGCCGATCATCGTGTCGGTGTCCAGCGGGTGGCCCGGCTTGATCAGCTCGGTGCGGGCGACGGCGGCCGCCATGAACTCGGCGTAGCTGCCGCGCTGGACGAGCGCCCGGGACGGGCAGGTGCAGACCTCGCCCTGGTTGAGCGCGAACATCGTGAAGCCCTCGAGCGCCTTGTCGCGGAAGTCGTCGTCCCGTGCCCAGACGTCGTCGAAGAAGATGTTCGGCGATTTGCCGCCCAGCTCCAGCGTGACCGGTTTGATGTTCTCCGAGGCGTACTGCATGATCAGCCGCCCGGTGGTGGTCTCGCCGGTGAACGCCACCTTCGCGACGCGGGGACTCGACGCCAGCGGTTTGCCCGCCTCCACGCCGAAGCCGTTGACGACGTTCAGGACGCCGGGCGGCAGCAGGTCCGCCACCAGGCTGAGCCAGTAGTGGATCGAGGCCGGGGTCTGCTCCGCGGGCTTCAGGACCACCGCGTTTCCGGCGGCGAGGGCGGGTGCCAGCTTCCAGGCCGCCATCAGGATCGGGAAGTTCCACGGGATGATCTGCGCGACGACTCCCAGGGGCTCGTGGAAGTGGTAGGCCACAGTGTCGTCGTCGATCTCGCCGAGCGAACCCTCCTGGCCCGGACCGCGCCCGCGAAGTAGCGGAAGTGGTCGATGGCGAGCGGGATGTCGGCCGCCAGCGTCTCGCGCACCGGCTTGCCGTTCTCCCAGCTCTCGGCGACCGCCAGGCGCTCCAGGTTCGCCTCCATGCGGTCGGCGATCTTCAGCAGGATGTCGGAACGCTCGGTCACCGAGGTACGGCCCCAGCCCGGAGCGGCCTCGTGCGCGGCGTCGAGCGCCAGCTCCACGTCGTCCGCCGTGCCGCGCGCGATCTCGGTGAACGGCAGGCCGTTCACCGGGGACGGGTTCTCGAAGTACTGTCCGCGCGCCGGCGGCACGTACTCGCCGCCGATGAAGTGGTCGTAGCGCGACTGATAGGAGACGATCGCGCCCTCGGTGCCGGGTGCCGCGTAACGGGTCATCCTCTGTGCCTCCCTCATCGAGCGCTGCCCGCCGTTGGACAGCTCTGCGCGTGAGGCTAGGAAGCCGGACGTTGCAGGGACGTTGCGCGCGCCGCCTGCCGACGCGCGGCTCTGCCCGAAGGCCGCCGACCGGCGGCGCTCACCCCGCGTACGGCGCCCCCAGTTCCGACTCCAGTGCCGCGAGCCGGGAGTGCGTCGCCGCCGTGGGCCGGACCGCCGCGAGTGCGCGCCACACGTCGAGATCGTCCTCCCCCCACGGAGCGTGGGCCCAGTCGGCCAGCAGGTCGGGATCGCCACAGTTGATCAGCGCCGCGCGCAGACCGTCGGCGAGCCTGCGCCTGAGCCGTACGACCGCTGGGGCCTGGGAGCCGGGCAGCAGCGGACCCGCGTACATCGTCGCCGCCGCCGTCACCGCCCCGGCCCGCAACCGGCGTTCGACGACGGCCGCGTCGGAGTCGACGGGCAGCGTGAGCCGGTACGGCCGCGAGGCCAGCCGGCCGGGCCCCAGGATGCCGCGCAGGCGTGCCAGCTCCGCCCGCAGCGTCACCGAGGGCACCGTCTCGTCCTCGTACAGCGCGCAGAGCAACTCGTCGCCCGTCAGACCCTCCGGATGGTGGGCCAGCAGCACGACGATCTCGCTGTGCCGCCGACTCAGCCGGACCCTGCGACCGCCCGCGCTCAGCAGGGCCTCGTCACGGCCCAGCGCGGTCAGCTCGGCTGCCTCGGGACCGGACCGCTCAGGCGTGAGCAGCGCCAGCTGCGACTCCGCGGCACGCGCCGCCGCCTGGACGAAGCCCAGACTGTGCGGATGCGCCAGACCGTCCCCGCCCGTGATGTCCACGGCACCGAGCACCCGGCCGGTACGGGGATCGTGCACCGGAGCGGCGGCGCAGGTCCAGGGCTGGACCCGGCGTATGAAGTGCTCGGCCGCGAAGACTTGCACCGGACGGCCGACGGCCACCGCCGTCCCCGGCGCGTTCGTCCCGACGGCCGACTCCGACCAGCGGGCCCCGGGCACGAAGTTCATCCGTCCCGCCCGGCGCCGGGTGGCCGCGTCCCCCTCGACCCACAGCAGCCTGCCGTGCGCGTCGCACACCGCGAGCAGATGCTCGCCGTCGGAGGCGAACGTCCCCAGCAGCTCCCGCACCAGCGGCATCACCCGCGACAGAGGGTGTTCCGCCCGATAGGCGCCGAGGTCACCGTCCATCAGCTCCACGCTCGCGGTGCCGTCCGGGCCGACACCAGCACGGACCGACCGTCGCCACGACTCCGCCACCACGGCGCGCACGGGCCGCGGCACCGTCCCCGCTGCGGTGAAGGTCTCGTGCGCCCGCCGCAGCGTCCGCGCGCGCTCGGCGGGGTCGGCTCCCGGTTCCAGAGCCAGCCATGAATCGGTCAACTCGGCCTCCCCGGACGGTGTGGTGGTGGGGGACATCGTGACTCCGCTGCTACGCGCGGACAACCGGTTCGACCAGCCGGATCACCCGAAGGTGACGTTCCGAGTGGCCCGGGCCGAAGAGACCCGGTGAGGGTCAGACGAAGTTGACCAGTCTGATGTAGCGGGTCCAGTCCCAGAAGGGCCCAGGGTCCGTGTGGTCGCTGCCGGGCACCTCGTGGTGCGCGATGATGTGCGTGCGGTCCTTGGGAATGCCGTAGGCGGTGCAGATCGCCGCGGTGAGCCGGGCCGACTGCTCGTACAGGGCGTCGGTGAAGTACTCGGGCCGGTCCACCCACCCCTCGTGTTCGATCCCGATGCTGCGGGTGTTGTAGTCCCAGTTGCCCGCGTGCCAGGCGATGTCCGCCTCGCGGACACACTGCGCGACGTGTCCGTCGGAGGACCGGACAACGTAGTGCGCGGACACCTGCTTCTCGGGGTCGCGGAAGATGGACAGGGTGTCGGCGTACGTCTCCTGAGTGACGTGGACGACCACGTAGTCGACGGGGTAGGCCGTGGGGCGGCTGGACCGGCTGTAGTTCGACGTGTTCGCCGGCAGCCACTCCGCGGAGGGGTAGTCGACGGCACGGGCTCGCGCGGTGGCCTGTGTACCGGAGAGCAGGGTGTACGGAACGGTGGCCAACGCGGCGCCCTTGAGGAGCCGCCGCCTGGTCGGAGCGGGTGCTGTCCTTTCCCTTTCCATGGGATTGCCCTTTCGTCGGAGGGGCCCGGGGCCCGGTGGGGGGTGGCTGCTCGGCCGTGCGACGTGACGGAGCGATCTGAAGGAGCGACATTCAGGAACGACATGACGCAACGACACGACGCAACGACATGAGCCGCGGAGCAGAACGCCGAGGCGGACGTCCGACCGCCCCCGGGGCGAGGTGCGTCCGCGTGAATCACCGTACGGCGAGCGGGGGTTGCGCAGTAGGGCGCCGCGCCGTTCCGTGGACAGCCACCGCCTTGTGGACACAGCGCTCACTCGATCGAGTGAACCGGCGTGGCGGGACAGGGCGTCGGCGAACCCGCTGCCGGGCAGGTGTCAGGCCCGCTCCGCCACCGCGCCCGGGTCGTCCAGGACGGCCCGCACCACCGAGTGCGCGGCGCCGAGCAGCGGTCCCTGCGGACCCAGCTCCGAGACCGCGACCGGGCAGGCGGGACCGGCCGTGCGCCGGGCCAGTTCGTCCCGCAGTGACGGCAGCAGCCAGGGCGCGAGACCGGCCAGGGCGCCGCCCAGCACCACGCCCTCGGGGTCCAGCAGGTTCACCGCCCCGGTCAGGGCGATGCCGAGCGCCGTACCCGCCTCGCGCAGGGCACGCCGTACATCCTCGTCGCCCTCCGCCGCACGTCCGGCGAGCAGCCCGACACGGTCCTCCCCGGGCTCCACCCCCGCCGCACGCAGTACCGCCTTCTCACCGGCGTACTGCTCCAGGCACCCCCGCCCGCCGCAGGCGCACTCGGGCCCGTCGGGATGGACCGGCACATGCCCCAGCTCACCGGCGAACCCTCGGGTACCGCGCAGCAGCCCACCGTCGAACACCACGGCCGCACCGATGCCGATCTCGGCCGAGACGTGCAGGAAGTCCCGGGGAGTGCCGTCACCGAGCCAGAGTTCGGCGAGCGCGCCGAAGTTGGCCTCGTTGTCTACCGTCGGCGGCAGGTCCGCGGGCAGCAGCGCGCCGAGGTCCGCGTCGTGCCAGTCCAGGTTCGGGGCGCGTACGACGGTCCGGCCGTCCCGGGCCACGAGACCCGGCACGGCCACGGCGAGCCCGGCCGGCCACAGTCCCTCGGCCTCCGCCTCCGACACGACCTGTCGCACCAGCCCGGTGAGCTGCGCGAGCACCGGCTCCGGCGAACGGCCTCGATTGCTGCCGTACCGTACGGCACGCGCGCGTACCCGGCCGCGCAGGTCGACCGCGCAGACCGCTAGATGGTCGACGCCGACCTCCGCCCCGATACCGGCCGGACCCTGCGCGCTGACGGCGAGCGCGGACCCGGGCCTGCCCACGCGGCCGGGGCGCTCGGGGCCCAGCTCCTCCAGCAGGCCCGAGCGGACGAGTTCGTCCACGAGGGTCGACACCGCCGCTCGCGTCAGCCCGATCCGTGAGGCGACCGCCGCCCGGGACAGGGGGCCCTCGGCGCTGACGGTGTGCATCACCCGCGCGAGATTGCGGCGCCGCATCCCCTGCTGGGTGTCCGGCAGCGCGCGTCCGGGACGGGCCGGGTGGGCTTCGTGCGGCGGTGCGGTCATGCCTCCGTCAGTCCTCGTTCCGTCGTCGCTCGATCCGGCCTCCGGCCTCCCGGCCGGTGACCACTGATCGCGGTGCACGCGTGCGCGCCGTCCGATGCCGGAGAGCCCGGACGGGGCGCCTCCGACACGTCCCGGCCCGGCCGCGCCCCGCTGCGGCGCGCCCGCGACCGTTCGCGGACCGTCCGCCGGTGGCCGCGCCCGCGCGAGCGCGTCCTCAGCGGGAGGCCGCGTCCCGTTCCAGCAGCGGTGCCGCGTCGGAGAGTACCCCGGTGATCCGGTTCAGCGTCGCCTGGTCCCGCTCCACGGCGTCGAGCACCGGCCCGGCGGCCGTGTTCCAGCGCCGGGCGACGGCGGCCGCGTCCTCGCCGGTCAGCAGGCCGGCCGCCTGCGCCGCGGCGCCGAGCGCGACCAGCTCCTTGGCCTCCGGGATCTGGACCGGACGGCCCGACAGCCGCCGTACCGTCTGCTGCCAGGCCGTGCCCCGGGCGCCGCCGCCGATCAGCAGCAGGGGCGCGGACGGGTCCGCGTCGGCGTCCAGGACGAGGTCGAGCGCGCCGAGCAGCGAGTGGACGGCGCCGTCGTAGGCGGCCTGG
Organism: Streptomyces sp. BBFR25; assembly: GCF_044590125.1. Classification (NCBI taxonomy): domain Bacteria; kingdom Bacillati; phylum Actinomycetota; class Actinomycetes; order Kitasatosporales; family Streptomycetaceae; genus Streptomyces; species Streptomyces sp. BBFR25. Next base: position 1,417,943 of record NZ_CP172447.1, on the reverse strand, counting down.
AGCAGCTGGCCCGCGGTCGTGTCGTGCCGCAGCCCGTACAGGAGACCGGAGGAATGCGGCAGGTTCGGTGTGCGCTCGCCGTCCAGGAACGGCAGGAGCGTGGCGTCGGTGCCCGGTTCGACGGCTTCCCGGTCCAGCCCCAGCAGGGACGCGACGCGGTCGACGGCGAGCGTGCAGTTGAGGGTGCAGGCCAGCGGAAGCCAGTCGCCGCGCGCGTCGGCGAAGCCCGCCACCGTGCCGGTCGGGTCGGCGGGTCGGCGCTGCGACACGGCATACACCGTGCCCGACGTGCCGAGGCTCATCACCGGGACGCCGGGGCGCAGCCCGAGGCCCAGCGCGGCGGCCGCGTTGTCACCGGTGCCGGCGGCGACCAGGGTGCCCTTGGAGAACGGCAGGCCGTGGCCGTCGCGTACCGTGCCGGCCACCTCGCCGGGCCGGACCACCCGGGGCAGCAACGCCGGATCGAGCCCCACGCGCGCGAGGATCTCCTCGTCGTACGCCTCCGTGCCCGACGCCCACCAGCCGGTGCCGGACGCGTCGCCGCGGTCGGTGGTCCCCTCGCCGGTGAGGCGCTCGGTGAGGTAGTCGTGGGGGAGGCGTACGGCCTTCACCGCGCGGGCCGCGTCCGGCTCCTGCTCGGCCAGCCAGGCCCACTTGGTGACCGTGAAGGAGGCGCTGGGGACACTCCCCGTGCGCTCCGCCCAGGCCTTGGCCCCGCCCAGCTCGTCGATCAGGCGGCGGGCCTGCGGGGCCGAGCGCACGTCGTTCCACAGCAGGGCCGGGCGCACCGGCTCGCCCCGCGCGTCCAGCGTGACCAGGCCGTGCTGCTGCCCGCCGATGGAGACCGCGGCGGCCTCCCGGGCGGCGTCGCCGCACTGGCTCAGGGCCTCGCCCAGCGCGTCCCACCACTGGCGGGGGTCACTCTCCCGGCCGGCCCCGGAGGACACGGTGTGGGGTGCCTGGCCGCTCGCGACGACCCGGCCGGTGGCCGCGTCGACGACCAGTGCCTTGGTGGACTGGGTGGACGTGTCCACGCCGACGACGAGCGGACCCTCGGCTGCTGACATCGGGCTTCTCCCTCTTCCGCGGGTGCTGGGACCCGGCCTTCACTCCTTGGGGGACACCTTGTGCCTTCCCAGGACCGTGTGTGCATACTAATTTGTAAAGCGCCATGACGAAATAGTCGGCAGCGATTGACCGGCAGCGAGTGAGGAGCCGCGGAATGAACTACCAGCCCACTCCCGAGGACAGGTTCACGTTCGGTTTGTGGACGGTCGGCTGGCAGGGCCGTGACCCGTTCGGTGACGCCACCCGGCAGGCCCTGGACCCGGCGGAGTCCGTGCGGCGTCTGTCCGAGCTGGGCGCGTACGGCGTCACGTTCCACGACGACGACCTGATCCCCTTCGGGTCGAGCGACACCGAGCGTGAGTCGCACATCAAGCGGTTCCGGCAGGCGCTGGACGCGACCGGCATGAAGGTGCCGATGGCGACGACGAACCTGTTCACGCACCCCGTGTTCAAGGACGGCGCCTTCACGGCCAACGACCGTGACGTGCGCCGTTACGCGCTGCGCAAGACGATCCGCAACATCGATCTCGCGGTCGAGCTGGGCGCGAGCGTCTACGTGGCCTGGGGCGGCCGGGAGGGCGCGGAGTCCGGCGCGGCCAAGGACGTGCGGGACGCCCTGGACCGGATGAAGGAGGCCTTCGACCTGCTGGGCGAGTACGTCACCGAGCAGGGCTACGACCTGAAGTTCGCGATCGAGCCGAAGCCGAACGAGCCGCGCGGTGACATCCTGCTCCCGACGGTCGGGCACGCCCTGGCCTTCATTGAGCGTCTCGAGCGGCCCGAGCTGTACGGCGTGAACCCGGAGGTCGGCCACGAGCAGATGGCCGGTCTGAACTTCCCCCACGGGATCGCCCAGGCGCTGTGGGCGGGCAAGCTCTTCCACATCGACCTCAACGGCCAGTCGGGCATCAAGTACGACCAGGACCTGCGGTTCGGCGCGGGCGACCTGCGGGCCGCCTTCTGGCTCGTCGACCTGCTGGAGCGGGCCGGGTACGCGGGGCCGCGGCACTTCGACTTCAAGCCGCCGCGGACCGAGGACCTCGACGGCGTGTGGGCGTCGGCGGCCGGCTGCATGCGCAACTACCTGATCCTCAAGGACCGGGCCGCCGCCTTCCGCGCCGACCCGCAGGTGCAGGAGGCGCTGGCCGCGGCCCGGCTGGACGAACTGGCCCGCCCGACCGCCGAGGACGGTCTCGCCGCGCTGCTGGCCGACCGGACCGCCTACGACACCTTCGACGTGGACGCGGCCGCCGCGCGCGGCATGGCCTTCGAGCACCTCGACCAGCTCGCCATGGACCACCTCCTCGGCGCCCGCTGATCTCTTCGGCTCCCGTGTGCGCGCTCCGGCCCCCTCCCTCGTGGACGGGGCCGGAGCCCGTACGGCTCGTCAACCGCACGGATTCCCGGGCATTGGACGGGACGGCGGGCGAAGAGACAGCACGGGGCCGGGCCAGGCAGCGCCGGACTGGGCAGCGCCGGACCGGCCGGACCCGGTGTCAGGTCTCGTCCCCCGTCGGGAGCGCCGCCGCGGCCAGGGCCGTCGCCGGGTCCTGGTCGGCGCCGCCCACGGGGACCCAGCGGCCGTGCTCCTCGCGGTACGGCCACCAGCGCCCCTCGCGGTCCAGGCGGAGCTGGTGCGGTGCGCCGACGACCGTCCACCGGTTGGCCTTCGCCCGGAGCGACGGTCGCTCCCTCTCCTCCCACGCCGACTCCAGTGCCGCACGCGCGCGTGTCAGCGTGTCGCCGTCCACCGCCCACTCCTCCTCCAGCACGGACAGGGCGGCCGCACCGCCGAGCCGCCAGGCGCGTACGGCCAGGGCCATCGCCTCCCGCGTGCGCCCCGAACCCTCCCCCAGGCGGTCCAGCAGATCCGGTCCGGGATCCCCCGCGGCCAGGCGCACCGCGTCCTGCGCCACGGTCGGCTCCGGGGCGACGGCCCGCCGGTCGTGCCCGCCGCTCAGGGCCTCGGCGAGCAGGCGGTGTGCCTCCGCCGCCGTCCGGGAGGCCAGGAAGAACAGGCCGGACGGGTCGACGCCCGGCGGGGAGGCCTCCTCCGTGTTCAGGGACGGCGGGACACCCGGCCCCTCCCCGAGGGCGGGCGGCGCGGGCAGCGGCGGCAGCACCTGCCCCGCCGCGTACGCCTCGGCGGCGTCCACACCCTCCGGCCGGGAAGCGACCTCCTCCGCAGGTGCCGAGCCATGTGTCTGGAGGGCCTCCAGCACGGCGCCCTCCGCGCGGCCCCGCATCAGCAACAGGACGAAGGGATCCTGGTCCAGCAGCCTGGCCACCTGGTAGCAGAGCGCCGCGGTGTGCCCGCAGTGGTCCCAGGCACCGCAGTCGCACTCCGGCTCCAAGTCGCCCATGCCCGGCAGCAGGTCGATGCCGGCGGCCGCGGCGTCCTCCACGAGGTGCGGCGGCATGTCGCGGTCCAGCAGCGCCGCGACATGCCCGGAACGCTCGATCGCCATGTCGGCGAAGCGGTCCCACTGGGCGTCGGAGAGCTGTTCCAGCAGGACGTCGGCCCGATGCGCCGTGCGGTCCCGGTCCTGGACGACCGCGGTGATGCGTCCCGGCCGCACCGACACCGCGCCGACCGCTCCCGCGCGCGCGAGCCTGCGCCCCGTCTTCACCTGCGCCGCGTCCATCGCCGCGTCCTCCAGCGCCTTCAGCCAGGCGCGACCCCACCAGGACTGCGCGAAGCCCCGGCCCTCCGCGGGCGGCAGCGCTACGAACGTCCGTTCCACACTGTCGTCGTACCGAGTCATCGCGTACCCCCTCGCAGCTCGACCAGGTCGGCCAGTTCGGCGTCCGTCAGTTCCGTGAGCGCCGCGTCCCCCGCGCCCAGAACGGCGTCGGCGAGTTCCCTCTTGCGGTTCAGCAGGGCGGCGATGCGGTCCTCGATCGTCCCCTCCGCGATCAGCCGGTGCACCTGCACGGGGCGGGTCTGACCGATGCGGTAGGCACGGTCGGTGGCCTGTGCCTCCACGGCCGGGTTCCACCAGCGGTCGTAGTGCACGACGTGCTCCGCGCGCGTGAGGTTCAGTCCGGTGCCCGCGGCCTTCAGCGACAGCAGGAAGACCGGGACCTCGCCGTCCTGGAACCGCCGCACCAGCGACTCCCGCGCGGTGACGGACGTGCCGCCGTGCAGGAACATCGACGACACGCCGCGCGCGGCCAGGTGCTGCTCCAGGAGCCGCGCCATCTGCACGTACTGCGTGAAGACCAGCACGCTCGCCTCCTCGGCGAGGATCGTGTCGAGCAGTTCGTCCAGCAGTTCCAGCTTCCCGGAGCGACCGGTGATCTTCGGCCGGTCCTCCTTGAGGAACTGCGCCGGGTGGTTGCAGATCTGCTTGAGACTCGTCAGCAGCTTCACGATCAGGCCGCGCCGCGCCATGTGATCGGCCCCGGCGATCTCCGCGAGCGCCTCGCGCACCACCGCCTCGTACAGGCCCGTCTGTTCCGCCGTCAGCGACACGGGATGGTCCGTCTCGGTCTTCGGCGGCAGCTCGGGTGCGATCCCGGGGTCCGATTTGCGGCGCCGCAGCAGGAAAGGCCTCACGAGCCGGGCCAGTCGCTCCGCCGCCGCCGGGTCCTGGCCGCCCTCGACGGCCTGGGCGTAATGCCGGCGGAAGCTGCCGAGCCGGCCCAGCAGCCCGGGTGTGGCCCAGTCGAGGATGGCCCACAGTTCCGAGAGGTTGTTCTCCACCGGGGTGCCGGTGAGCGCCACGCGCGCGCGGGCGCCGATGGAGCGCAGTTGCCGCGCGGTCTCGGAGTACGGGTTCTTCACGTGCTGGGCCTCGTCCGCCACGACCATGCCCCACGGCACGGCGGAGATCCGGTCGGTGTCCAGGCGCATCGTGCCGTAGGTGGTCAGTACGAACTCGCCGTCCGCGAGGTCGTCGAGGTCGCGGCGGGTGCCGTGGAAGCGGCGTACGGGCGTGCCGGGCGCGAACCGCTCGATCTCCCGCTGCCAGTTGCCCATCAGGGAGGTCGGGCAGACCACCAGGGTGGGGCCGGCGGCGTCCGCGTCCGTCTGCCGGTGCAGATGCAGGGCGATCAGTGTGATGGTCTTCCCGAGCCCCATGTCGTCGGCGAGACAGCAGCCGAGGCCCAACGACGTCATGCGGACCAGCCAGTCGAGGCCGCGCCGCTGGTAGTCGCGCAGGGTTGCCCGGAGGGCGGCGGGCTGCGCCACGCCCTCCTGAGCCTCGGGGTCGGCGAGGCGCTCCCGCACGGTCGCCAGCCATCCCCTGGGACGCACCTCCACGCGGTGCCCGTCGACCTCCGTCGAGCCCGTCAGGGCGGCGGCGAGCGCGTCGACCGGCGTGACCTTGTGGTCCTGCCGGGCCCGGGCGCGGTGGGCCTCCTCGGGGGCGACGAGCACCCACTGGTCGCGCAGGCGCACGACAGGACGGTTGGCCTCGGCGAGCAGGTCCAGCTCCTCGCGCGTGAGGTCCTCGCCGCCCAGGGCGAACGTCCAGTTGAAGGCGAGCAGCGCGTCGGCGGACAGGAACGACGTGCCGGCCTCGGACGGACCGGTACGCGGCTCAGGGGCGCCCTCGGGGGGCCCCACCTCGACGCGCTCGGTCAGGTCGCGGGCCAGCTCCCTCGGCCAGTGCACGTCGACTCCGGCGCCGGCGAGCGCACGGGAGCCGGGGCCGAGCAGCTCGGCCACCTCTTCGTCGGTGAGCGCGACCGCGTCCGGTACGGCCGCCGACAGCAGGGGCGTGAGCGAGGACCAGGCCCGTGCCGCCCGGCGCAGGGCGAGCAGGGCGTCCATCCGCGCGCGCGTGCCGAACGCGGCGCCCACGGCGCCGGCCCACACCTGAGCGGTGTCGGCGACGAGCGCCGGATCACTGACGCTGTGCACCTGGGGCACGGCCCGGAACGTCGGCCGGGCGTCCGGGGGAGCCGCGGCCGACAGTCCCCGCACCTCGATACGCAGTGACAGCCGTATGCCCGCGTCGTGCCCCGCGGTGACGTCCAGGGCCCATTCGCGCAGCTCGGGCGAGAGCCGGGGCTCCCGCGAGGCGTAGGCGGGTCCGTCCGTCAGGAGTCCGGCGGCGGGGGAGCGGGGGAGCGTGTCCGCGACGGCGTCCAGGAAGGAGCGCACCAGCTGCTCCTGGTCGGGCAGGCGCGGGAGATCCGTGTCGTCGACCGGGACGGCGTGCGCCTCGGGCGGCATGGCGGCGGCCAGATGGCGGACCCGCTCGGTCTCCTCCGCGCCCAGCGGACCCGCGCGCCAGGCGTCGTGCCCGGCCGCGGACAGGCCGGGCAGCAACAGCCCGCGCGCCGCGAGGTGCAGGGCCTCGACCGCGACCGCTCCCCAGAACACCGACGCCCGATGTCCGCCCGCGCGGGCACGCGCGCGGGTGAGCACCGGCAGGGCGGCCCGCACCGGGAGCAGCACCGCCGGCACGCTCACCGCTTCCACGCCTTCGTCGTCGGGCAGTACGACCGTCAGGCTTCCCGCGGTCCCCGACGGGACGGTGCCGGGTGCTTCGCCGTCGGTCCGCCAGAAGGCGACCGTGCCGGTACGGGCTGGATCGCCGGGCAGGAAGACGGCGCAGCAGTCGACGAGTGCGGAGATCTCGGAGGGGGTCGGAAGAGCGTTCTGCGCAGCGATGACGTATTCCTCAAATTTGACTAGCCGGGATGCGGCGGCTGAGTATATGTGATCACTGAGGTTTTGGGTTGCGAATATTGTGTGGTGTGGCTCACTCTTCAGGTCTCAGGGGTGCGTAGGGGTAGGTCCTCAGGGAGTTCTCAGGGTCGCGTCGCGGAACCGCCGGGAGCGCGGGTCCGTTTTCAGGACAGAGAGCGGCAGTGGCCGCGAAGGAGGCGACATCATGTCGAAGAACGCCAAGGTCGCAGCGGGGGGTGTGGCGGTCGGGCTCATCCTGCTGATCTGGCTGCCCTGGTGGGCCGCCCTGCTGATAGTTCTGGGAGTCCCGGCCGCCGCTTACCTCACCCTCGATCCGTCACAGCGGCGCAGGCTGCGCCGTGTCTCGCGCAAGGAGATAGGACGTTGAGGCGCTAACGCCGCGTCGTGTCCGCCTCGGTCAGGGCGCAGGAGTCCAGCACGTCGCCGTCCGAGGGCTCACCGACCGAGTGGTCCGCCGGTGGCGGGGTGCCCCGCTCCACCCACCCGGTCAGCACGTCGAACGCGGACCGGAAACAGGGGAGGATCGGCCGCAGCCTGTCGGGATGGGTGTCGTACAGCCCGTCGACGTGGGTTCCGCCCTGGATCGTGTAGTAGCGGTGCAGCCGGCCGCGCCCGCTCGCGTCGATCATCCGTGCGTACGCGTCGGAGTCGGCGGCCCGGGGAAGCAGCGCGTCCAGATCGCCGTGCAGCGTGATCAACGGCTTCCCGATGCGCCCGGTCAGTGCCACCCGTGCCACCGCGCGGTGGACGGAGGCAGGGCGTGTCGCGAAGTCGTACGTCGCGTCGGACGGGCACGGCGCCAGTATCTCCGCGGGGGACGACCCGGCGCTGGGACCCGGACAGTGAGGGTCGTAGGCCGGGTCGAACTCGGCTCGGTAGATCTTCTGCGTCACACCCCAGTAGGCCTTCTCGTGGTACGGCCACAGGAACTCCGAACCGCGCGCGAACCCCACCGCGTACAGCTCCTCGTCCCGCGCCGCGCCCAGCGTCCGGGCCACCGTCGCCGGAAGAGAGGTGAGCAGTCCGGGACCGTCCTCGGCCCACAGTGCCCCCTCCCAGTCCACGCCGCCGTCGTAGAGCTCGGGGTGGTTCTCCAACTGCCAGCGGGTGAGATAGCCGCCGTTGGAGATGCCGGCGATGTACGTGCGCCGCGGGGCGTGCCCGTAGCGCCGGGCGGCGACCTGCCGGGCGGCCCGGGTGAGCTGGGTGGTCCGCGCGTTCCACTCCGCGACCGCGTCTCCGGGCCGCTTGCCGTCCCGGTAGAAATCCGTTCCGCTGTTTCCCTTGTCGGTCGCGGCGTACGCGTACCCCTGCGCCAGTGCGCGGTCGGAGATCGCCTTGTCCGTGGCGTACTGCTTGCGGGTGCCCGGCGCCCCCGTCACGACGAGGCCGCCGTTCCAGCGGTCCGGCAGCCGGATCACGAACTGGGCGTCGTGCCGCCAGCCGTGCGTGGCGTTGAAGCGCGAGGAGTCCGGGAAGTACCCGTCGACCTGGATGCCGGGAACCCCGGACGGCGTCCTGGTCCCACTCGCCGTCAGCCCGGCCTGGTCCGCGAGGTCGGTGTACGGGGTGCCCGCCAGTCCCGTGGTCGTCAGATCGGCCAGGCAGGTGCTGCGCTGCACGGCCGCGCCCGGCACCCGCACGCGCTCCTTGCGGGCGCAGTGTGCGCCCGTGTCGGCGGCCGCGGCGGTGGGCGACGGTCCGGTGAGCGCGACGGCGGTCAGGACGGCGGCGAGGAACGGGACACCACGGCGCAGACGCATCAGGTCCTCCGAGCGATGGGGAAGTGGAGCCGAGGGCTGCCCCATCGTGCGGGTCCGCCTCCACCTGCTCCATGGGCTGGAGCCACATGTGCGGAGAGCGGGTCATGGTGGTTGAAGACAGTCGGGGACCCGTGCTTCCCCGGCCCCGGACGGCGGGACGCCTTCCGTGTCCCGGGTCAGCTCGGCCGTACGGCCATCTTGTCGAGGGCCTCCAGGAGTCCGGGCAGCGACGGTCCCCGCCCCACCGGCAGGACCTCACCGGGCTCCTCGTCGAGCAGGACGAACGCGATGTCGTCGGTCCTGGCGACGAGCGACCAGCCGGGGCCGTCCGCACGCAGCGTCCGCGCGTCTCCCGGCGCGAACGAGGACCGGACCCGGCCGAGCGGCGGCGGTGTGTCGATGTAGGCGCGGGCTTCGGCGAGGACCCGCCGGACACCCCCGTGCCGGAAGGTTTCGGCGCCGGTCCGGTCGTCCGTGGCGACGGCCTCGTCCGCGGCATCGCCCGACGCGTCCCCGTCGGTGCTCTCCTCGGAGCCCGCGCGGGCTTCCCGCGCATCGCCCGGGGCACCGTCCGACGCACCGGCGTCGCCGCCCGGCGTCGGGAACTCCGCGTCGTCGATCTGCTCCCGCCACTGGGCCCACTGCAGGGCGATCTCGTCGGCGCCCAGACGGCGCTGCGCCGGACCCCAGACCGTGGTGTCCGGCGGGCACAGCGCGGGCTGGTCGGTGGACTCGGGCCCCGGGTCGTGCGGCACGGGCACACCGGGTGCTGCCACGGCGACCGCGAGGGGCCAGCCGGGCAGCGCGGTGACGACCGTCCGCTCGTCCGGCGACAGGTCGTACTCCATGCCGCAGTCCCAGGACGCCACGGCGACCGCGACCAGCGAGACGTCGTCGATGACGACGGTCCACCGGGCGCCGTCACCGTCCTGGCCGAGCACCAGGCCGTAGCCGTCGGCCAGCGGCGGGAGACCGAGCGCGGCGCACGCCTCTGGGTAGTCGTCGCCCAGCACACTCGGAAACTTCGCCGGCGTCAGCAGCACCGCCGTGAGCACATAGAGCGCATCGTCCGCGGCGGCGACGGCGTCCTCGTCCGTCCCGGCCATCCCAGCCTCCCCATCGGTTCGTCCAATGGCGGGCACCCTAGTGTGCCCGGGAAGCCCTTGTCACGACTCCCAGACGCACCCGAGCTGCAGCTTTCCGGTTGGACGGGGGCGAATCGACCACTCGGCACCCGGGGTGCGACGCTCACATCGCGGGCAGTCCGAGGAGCGCGCGGGCCACGTCCCGCGGGGGCTCGTCCCGTTCCCGCGCGAGGGCTAGCACGGCCCGGCACGCCAGTTCGTTGACCCCGAACGACAGGGCCTCCGGCGACACGCGGCCCGCCGCCTCGTCGATCCGGTCCTGATCGTCGTCCACACACGCCGAGACGTAGGCGGCCGCGGCCTCGAAGAGGTTGTGCGAGCGGGACCCGCCTCCCGCGTTCCCCTCCTTGTTCCGCTCCGTGCGCCGAGCGGCGCGGGATCTGTTCCAAGTCTCGCGGATCCTGCCGAACAAGCGGACCACCCTCCCCATGCGATCGTCCTCACCGACCGCACATATCCTGCTGCTCAACGTAGAGTTGAAGTTTCGGCGGCAGAAGGGGGCGGTCAGAATGCGGCGGTTCGAACTACTGGCACGGATCCGGCGCATGGATCCGCACGAGGACGCCTCGGAGATCTATCGGCTGTCCTCGGCCTACGAGTTCCCCTGGGACTTCGCCCGTGCCCTGGAGTTGGCGCTCTACCGCACCTACGCCGTGCCGAGCATCGGCCGGCTGCTCGCCGAGACGGCGGAGTTCACCGACCGGCCCCAGAAGCGGTACGACGACACGGCGCTGCTGCTCGACGCCGTGGTCGAGCACGGCTTCGACAGCGAGCAGGGTCGCACCGCCATCCGGCGCATCAACCGGATGCACCGCAGCTACGACATCACCAACGACGACATGCGGTACGTCCTGTGCACGTTCGTCGTCATCCCCAAACGCTGGATCGACACCTACGGGTGGCGCAGGATGTCGCGCCACGAGACCGTCGCCTCCGCCGTCCACTACCGCACGCTGGGACGGCACATGGGCATCAGGGACATTCCCGGTTCCTACGAGGAGTTCGAAGCCTGTCTCGACGCCTACGAGGAGGCCCACTTCGCCTGGGACGAGGGCGGGCGCCGCGTCTCCGACGCCACGCTCGACCTCATGGCCTCCTGGTACCCACGCCCTCTCGCGCCGCTCCTGCGCGCCGGGACCCTCGCCCTGCTCGACGAGCCCCTGCTGCGAGCCTTCGGCTACGCCCCGCCGCGCCCCGCCACCCGCGCGGCCGTGCGCCGCGCCGTCAGGCTGCGCGGACGCGTGGTCCGGCTGCTGCCGCCGAGGCGAGCCCCGCACCACGCCCGTCAGAACCGGGAGATCAAGGGCTACCCGAACGGCTACCGGCTGGCCGATCTGGGCACCCGCCCGGTTCCCGGCGTCCGCGGCTGCCCGGTCCGCCACATCGGCTCGTCAGCCGCCGAGTGAAGCGATCGTCTCCCGCAGCCAGCCCAGTTCGGCCCGGGAGGTGGCCCTCGCGACGATCAGTACGCCACGCCGGAAGGGGTCGTCCAACTCCTCGGCGCCCAGGGGGCGGTCACCGTCGTAGAAGAAGCTCGCGGGTTCCTCCAGGAAGGTGAGCCGGCGGCGCAGTACGGCGGCCTGGGCGGGGGCGTCGTCCAAGTGCCGGAGGAAGGCGAGCACCGTGAACCAGCGGTTCTCGTCGGTGATGTCGCGCTGCACGGGCTCGGCGAGCCGTCGGCGCAGCTCCCGTCGCCCCTCCTCGGTGAGGGTCAGCACGTGACGCGGCGCGGCGACGGAGCCGGGCTGTGTGGTGCGCGCGAGGAGCCCCGCCTTCTCCAGACGCTTGATCGCGGGGTAGAGCGTGCTCTCGGCGACCGGACGCACGTGTCCCGTCAGTGCGGTGATGCGCTTGCGCAGCTCGTAGCCGTGCAGCGGGGCGTCGTAGAGGAAACCGAGGACGGCGAGCTCCAGCATGCCCGCATTATCCCTCACGGCGCTCGCGGCTTCCGTGATCGGTGTACATCGACCGCTCAATACATCGATAGCGATGTATCCTCTTCGTGGACATGGGAAACCTGGCACTCCACAGGGGGACGCTTTGAACGAGGCACGGTTCGACGACGAGGGGAGCCGCATTCGCTGGACGGAGACGCCCGGCGAGGAACCCGCGCGGGTGTACGTGCACGGGCTCGGCTCGGTCTCCTCCGTGTACCACGCCCACATCGCGGCGCATGCGGAACTGGCGGGCCGGCGCAGCCTCTTCGTCGACCTGCCGGGCCACGGCATCAGCGACCGCCCGGAGCACTTCGGGTACACACTCGTCGACCACGCCGACGCGCTGGCCGCCGCTCTGGACGAGGCGGGACTGGCCGGAGCCGAACTGGTCGCGCACAGCATGGGCGGTGCCGTCGCCGTCGTCCTCGCCCACCGGAGGCCCGAGCTGGTGTCCCGCCTGGTCCTCACGGAGGCCAACCTCGACGCTGCCCCGCCGCCGACCGCGGGCAGCAGCATCATCGCCTCCTATCAGGAGGACGATTTCGTCCACGGCGGCCACGCGCGCGTGCTGGAGGCTGTCGGCACCCGGTGGGCGGCGACGATGCGGCTGACGGATCCACGCGCCCTGCACCGCTCCGCCGTCGGGCTGTGCCGGGGATCGGCTCCCGTGACGCGCACCCTTCTCGAGGGGCTCCCGGTCGAGCGCGTGTACCTCCAGGGCGGACTCAGCGGCGAACTGGCGGGCCGGGAGTCCCTGGAGGCCGCGGGCGTGCAGGTGACGGTCGTGCCGGGAGCCGGGCACAACGTCATGCTCGACCGCCCCGACGCGTTCGTGGCGGCGGTCGCCGGGCGGGGCTGACTCAGCTCGCGCGGGCCAGGGCCAGGAACCGGGCGTCCTCGTCGACGTACGCCGTCATGTCCCACCCCGAACCGGCCAGCAGCGGACGGAGGTTGCGCTCGGCGCGCAGATCGTCCGGCGTGAGTTGCCGTCCCTGCCGGGCCGCGAGCGCCGCCCGGCCGATCGGGTGGAACAGCGCCAGCACACCGCCGGGACGCACGACGCGCGCCAACTCCCGCAGATTCCCGGCGGGATCGGGCAGGTGCGCGACCAGACCCGCCGCGAACACCGCGTCGAGCGCGCGGGAACGCAGTGGCAGCGCGGCCACGTCGGTCAGCAGCAGGCGCCCGTCACGGTCCCTGCCGGCCCGTACGGCGGCCTGGAGCATGGCCGGAGTCAGATCGGCCCCGACGACCAGCCCCGTCGGTCCCACGGCCGTACGCAACGGGGACAGGGCCCGGCCGGTGCCGCACCCCGCGTCCAGTACGCGATCACCTTCGCGCAGCCCCAGCTCGGCCACCGCGGCCGCGTAGGCCGGGCCGTCGTCGGGGAACCGGCGGTCCCAGTCGGCGGCCCGGGAGCCGAAGAACTCCTGCACGTGCGTGTGGTCGTCGCTCATGCTTCGCATGATTCCCCAAGAGCGCAGAAGACACCGCAGCGCACACGTTCGAGCATGACGCGATCGTTCCAGTGTCCCTCTGGGTCAGATAGCAACACCTTTCGAAGTGCGCCCCCGTTGTGCGCCCTGTTCGGGACTAGCGTCCCGGGGCCATGGGACACCTGGACCACGCCGCCCTGGGCTGGCTGACACCCGCGCTGTCGTACGCGATGGCCTGTATCGGCGCGGCCCTCGGACTGCGCTGCACCGTGCGGGCGCTGGCCGCCACCGGGCGCACACGCCGCAACTGGCTGCTGACCGCGGCCTCGGCGATCGGCACGGGCATCTGGACGATGCACTTCGTCGCCATGCTGGGCTTCCGGGTCGACGGCACCGACATCCGGTACGACGTACCGCTCACCCTCGTCAGTCTCCTCGTCGCCGTGCTCGTCGTCTGCGCCGGGGTCTTCGCCGTCGGCTACGGCCGCAACCGGGTGCGAGCGCTGCTGCTCGGCGGACTCACCACGGGGCTGGGTGTGGCGAGCATGCACTATCTCGGCATGGCGGCCATGCGCCTGCACGGCGAGGTGAGCTACGACCCGGTACGCGTGGGGCTCTCCGTGCTCATCGCCGTCGCAGCCGCCACCGCGGCCCTGTGGGCGGCGCTCCACACCGAGTCGCCCCTCGCGGTCGCCCTCGCCTCGCTGATCATGGGGGCCGCGGTGAGCAGCATGCACTACACCGGCATGTTCGCGGTGAGCGTCCGCGTCACGCCCTCCGGCGAGGCACTGCCCGGGGCCACGGCGATGCAGTTCATCTTCCCCCTCGCCGTCGGCCTCGGGTCCTACCTCTTCCTGACGTCGGCCTTCGTCGCGCTGTCGCCGACGGCCGGGGAGCATGCGGCGACCGCCTCGGCCAGGCAGCAACCCGCTGGGAGCGCAGCCCCGTGACGGCGGACCCGGGCCGCAGGGCCCGGCGACAACGCACCGACCCCGTCCCGAGCGAGGAGGCCATGCGCCCACCCCGAGCCACCCCCGAACGCGCCACCCCCGAACGCCCCACGCCCGAACCAGGCGTCGGGCCGCAGCCCCGTCCGTCCGTGCGTGGCCGTCGCGCGCACGCCGGACCACCCGCCGACGAGGGTCCGACGGGGCCCGTTGGCGTGGCGGGTGACCCGCCCGCCACCCGGGCGTGGCCCGGCCGCATACGGCCCCGCACCGTGCGCGCCAGGATCGTCTGCCTCCTGATGGTGCCCGTCGTCTCCCTCCTGGCCCTGTGGGCGTACGCCACCGTCAGCACCGCCCAGGACATCTCCCGGCTGCGGCAGGTCCAGCGCGTGGACGCCCGGGTTCGGGTCCCCGTGAACGCCGCCGTCGCCGCCCTGCAGGCCGAGCGGCTCGCGGCCGTCCGCCACGCCACCGACCCGTCGTCGGTGCCGGGTGCCGACTTCCGGGACCTGACCGCGCGCACCGACCGCGCGGTGGGAAAGCTGCGGCTCGGCGACCACCACACCGTGGCCGACAGCGAGGAACTGCCCGCCGGAGTGGCCCGGCGGCTCGAGGCGTTCGTCACCGGCGCCGAACGCCTGGGGCCGCTGCGCACCGCCGTCCTCGACCACCGCGCGGACTGGGAAGAGGCCTACCGCCGCTATACCGCAGCCATCTCGGCGGCCTTCCACGTGGGCGGCGCGCTGAGCGGAGTCCAGGACGCCGATCCGGGATCCGACGCGCGCGTACTGGTCGAGTTCGCCCGCGCGGGCGAGGCACTGGCCCAGGAGGACGCCCTGCTGGCCGGTGCCCGCCCGGCCGACGAACTCGCCGGTGCGCGGCTGCGCCTGTTCACCGGCGCCGTGGACACCCGCCGGACGCTGACCGAGTCCGCCGTCGCAGATCTGCGCGGCGACGAACGCGCGGCCTGGCGGGATCTGGCCGACAGCGACTCCTACCTGGCCGTGGGCGCCGCGGAGGAGCGGCTGCTCGGCAGCGGTCCGCGGGGACGACCGGTCGAGGCGACGGCACCCCGGTCCGCCTGGGACGAGGCGCACGCGCGCGTACGGGACGGCATGCGGGCGATCGAGCGGGACGCCGGACGCTCGGCGGCCGACCGGACCGACCCCTTCACCCGCGGTGTGCTCTCTCCGGCCGGAGCCGCGGTCCTCTTCGGCCTCCTCGCCGTCGTCGCGTCGCTCGTCATCTCCGTCCGCATCGGCCGCGGGCTGGTGGTCGAGCTGGTGAGTCTGCGCGACAGCGCCCTGGAGATCGCCCGGCACAAACTCCCCGAGGCGATGCGCAGACTGCGCGCGGGGGACGAGATAGACATCCGGTCCGAGGCACCGCCCCGGCCTCCTGCCGAGGACGAGGCGGGGCAGGTCGCCGAGGCCCTGGCCAGCGTGCACCGGGCCGCCCTGCGCGCCGCGGTGGAACGTGCCGAACTCGCCGGCGGCATCGCCGGGGTCTTCGTCAACCTCGCCCGCCGCAGTCAGATCCTCGTCCACCGTCAACTGAGCCTCCTGGACAGCATGGAACGCCGTTCCGACGACCCGAACGAACTCAGTGACCTCTTCCGGCTCGACCACCTCACCACCCGCATGCGGCGCCACGCCGAAAGCCTGATCATCCTCTCCGGAGCGGCGCCCGGCCGTGCCTGGCGGATGCCGGTCTCCCTGACCGACGTGGTCCGTGCCGCCGTCTCCGAAGTCGAGGACTACGCGCGCGTGGAGGTACGGCAACTCCCCGAGGCGTCCGTCAAGGGCGCCGCCGTCGCGGACGTCACCCACCTCCTGGCCGAGGTCATCGAGAACGCCGCCCAGTTCTCCCCGCCCCACACGCGCGTGCGGGTCACCGGTGAACCCGTGGGCAACGGCTATGCGATCGAGGTCGAGGACCGCGGCCTCGGCATGGGCAAGGACGCCCTCGCCGAAGCCAACCACCGCATCACACGGACCGAGACGCTCGACCTGTTCGACAGCGACCGGCTCGGCCTGTTCGTCGTCAGCCGACTCGCCGCGCGGCAGGACATCAAGGTGCACCTCAAGACCTCCCCCTACGGCGGCACCACCGCGGTCGTCCTCCTGCCCACCGCACTCCTGCACGGCGAACCGGCGGCGCCCCCTCCCGGGGCGGCACACGAGGCGGCCCGGCCCGAGGAGCGCCTGTACGCGCGCGTGCCCGGTGCCGCCGGGCAGCAGGAACCCGTGACCGCACCGGCAGGCCGGCCGGCACTGGCATCCGCCGCATCGGCGGGAACGCGCACCACCACACCCGGCCGGCCTCCGGGAGCGCCCGCCCTGCGACTGCACCTGTCCTCCGACGACCCCGATGCCTCCCGGGCCCACGCGAAGAGCGACGGCGATCGCCCACCGGAGCCGACCGGGGAGTCCGACGACCTTCCCCGCCGGGTACGGCAGGCCAGTCTCGCCCCCCAACTGCGCGACGGGGGCCCCGTGGGCCCCGCGCGCCCCGGCCGGGCGCGCGGCGACGAGGAGCGCACCCCCGAGGCCGTGCGGGACCGCATGGCCGCCTACCGCGACGGCTGGTGGCGCGGCGGTGGCCGTCGCCCCGGCCGCCCGGCACCGCCGGAGCCGCCGACCGGCGACCGTACCGAAGGAGACCCCGCATGATCCAGAATCCCGACACGGGAACCGCCCGGCGGCCCCGCGAACTCGACTGGCTCCTGGACGACCTCGTCGGACACGTGCACGAGGTACGGCACGCCGTGGTGCTGTCGAACGACGGGCTCGCCGTGGGCGCCTCGAACGACCTGGGCCGCGAAGACGCCGAGCACCTCGCCGCCGTCGCCTCCGGCTTCCACAGCCTGGCCAAGGGAGCGGGCCGGCACTTCGGCGCCGGGGGCGTGCACCAGACCATGGTCGAAATGGACGACGGGTTCCTGTTCGTGGCCGCGGCGGGAGACGGCTCCTGCCTCGCCGTGCTCACCGCGGTGACCGCGGACATCGGTCTCGTGGCCTACGAGATGGCACGGCTGGTGCGACGCGTCGGCGAGCACCTGCACACCGCGCCACGCGCTGCCGCGCGGCCACCCTTCGGCTCATGACCCGGAAGGGCCTCACGAATGACCGACGACATCACGGGCGGCGGCCGGGAAGGACCTGGCAGCCAGTGGTACGACAACGAGGCCGGACCCCTCGTCCGTCCCTACGCGATGACCGGCGGCCGCACCCGGCCGGGACCCTCGGGAGTGCGGTTCGACCTGATCGCCCTCGTCACGCGCGCGGTCGGCGCACCGGGCGTCGACGACACCGTGCTCGGACCGGAACACCGCACGCTGATCGGCCTGTGCCGCACCGAGACCCAGTCGGTCGCCGAACTCGCCGCCGACGCGGATCTGCCCGTGGGTGTCGTCAGGGTGCTCCTCGGCGACCTGGTGGAACTGGGGTGCGTGACGGTCAGCCGCCCCGTGCCACCCGCGCAGCTGCCCGACGAACGGATCCTGCGCGAAGTGATCGACGGACTGCGCGCACTGTAGAGAGAGAAGTGATCGATGGTCTCCGAACGCTCCGACGCCACGGACGACGACACGACCGCGCTGGCGCTGAAGATCCTGGTCGCCGGAGGGTTCGGCGTGGGCAAGACCACCCTGGTGGGGGCGGTCAGTGAGATCAGGCCGCTGCGCACGGAGGAACTGCTCAGCGAGGCCGGACGGCTGGTGGACGACACCGACGGCATCGACCGGAAGGTCACCACGACCGTCGCCATGGACTTCGGCCGCATCACCATCCGCTCCGGCCTCTCCCTCTACCTCTTCGGCACGCCGGGGCAGGACCGGTTCTGGTTCCTCTGGGACGAACTGGCGCAGGGCGCGCTCGGCGCCGTCGTCCTCGCGGACACCCGGCGTCTGGCGGACTGCTTCCCCGCCGTGGACTACTTCGAACACCGGCACATCCCGTTCGTGGTGGCCGTGAACTGCTTCACGGGTGCACGCCGCCACGACGAGCACAGCGTTCTGCGGGCTCTCGACCTCGACCCGGGAACGCCCGTGGTGCTGTGTGACGCCCGGGACCGCGACTCGGGCAAGGAGGTACTGATCCGGCTCGTCGAGTACGCCGGGCGGATGCACACCGCCCGGCTTCTCGACTCCGTCCGCTGACCGGACCGGCTCCCCCCACCGACTGTGTGGCCCTCAGTCCGCCACCGACTTCTGGGCCAGGACCTTGTCCACGGTGACACGGACGAGGAGTTCGCCCGGCACGCCGTTGCGCGCCCCGAACTCCTCGGCCCGTTCCTCGCCCATGTAACGGGCGGCGATGCGGGCGGCCCAGTGCCGCAGTTCGCCGAGGTCCTCCGAGATCCGCGCACGCCCCTGCAGCACGACGAAGTCGAAGGGCGGCCGGTCGTCGTCCACGCACAGGGCGATGCGGCCGTCGCGGACGAGATTGCGCCCCTTCACGGTGTCCTTGCCGGTGTTGAACACCAGGTCCTGCCCGTCCAGCAGGAACCAGATGGGCGCCACATGCGGGCTGCCGTCGGCCCGAACGGTCGAGAGCTTTCCGGTGCGGGTGCCGTCCGAGACGAACGCCCGCCATTCCTCATCGGTCATCTTCTGTGCCATGCCTCCATCCTCCTTGCCCGGAGCACGGGCGTGGTGAAGGCTGGCGGACGAATCCCCCGGCCAGGGGGAGGCAACGCGTACGGGGAGACACGGGGAGATCGGATCATGGTGCAGAACCAGGGACTGGGCTGGTTGCTCGACGACCTGACCGCGCGCGTCGAACACGTACGGCATGCGTTGGTCCTGTCCAACGACGGATTGGTGACCGGGGCGAGTACGGGCCTGCGACGCGAGGACGCCGAGCACCTCGCCGCCGTCTCGTCCGGACTGCACAGCCTGGCCAAGGGCTCGGGCCGTCACTTCGGCGCCGGTCAGGTACGGCAGACGATGGTCGAGTTCGACGACGCCGTGCTGTTCGTCACCGCCGCGGGTTCGGGCAGTTGCCTGTGCGTGCTCAGCGGGGCGGAGGTCGACATCGGGCAGATCGCGTACGAGATGACACTGCTCGTGAACCGGGTGGGCGAGCACCTCGACGTCGATGCGCGGCAGCCGGGACGGATATCGCCCACCGAGCCCTGACCTGCGCTTTCGATGCCCTCGATGATGCCCTTGGTGGTCGGCCGCGGAGTTTTCCACAGGCTCGCCACGCATGTCGCGGCAGCGGCTACGGTTTTTGTGTCAGCGGGCGCGGACAGCGCCGGCCACACACTCCACGGGGGAGACGCATCATGTCCGGCAACACCATCACGCACGGCTTCGCCCCGGTCACCCTCTCTCGCGCGGCGCGGGAACTGGGCCTCAGGCGAAGCGAGTTCGACCTCGCCGTGCAGCTCGGCCGGGTCCGGACGGTACCCGACGACGCAGGAGGCGGGCGGCGGGTCCCGCGCGACGAGATCGACCGGATCCGGACGGCGGACGGTTTCCCCGAGGCGCTCCGGGCCGGTGTCCGGGCCGTCGGGACCACCGAGGGCGCGGCCCTCATGGACGTGACCACGGCACGGTTCACCCGTCTCGCGCGGCTGGGGCTGCTGGTGCCCGTCAAGTTCTACGTCAATCGGTACCGCGCCGTCGTCTGGCTGTATCTGGCGGACGAACTGCGGCAGTTCAGGGCCGACGAGCGCAACACCGCACTGCTGAAGGGCCGCACACCCGAAGGGCTGCGGGACCAGCTGGGAGAGGGACTTGACCTGCGTCCCCGCAACTGGCGGGGAAGGCACCTGGGATTCCTGCTCCGGCAGACGGACGACCCGTGGGCCCGGGCCGCGGCGATTGCGTCACTGCTCGACGCCGCCGAGATCTCGGACGTCGTCATCGATCCCTACGAGCGCTCCCATCTGCGCCGGTTCCGCCCCGCACTCGCCACGCACGGCTCACCGGGCTCCCCGGCCGCGCAACTCGCCGAGGAGATCGTGACGGCCGCCGACCCGGACGAGATCGACTGGCTCCGCTCCGACCTGGCGGCCGCGGTGGACACGGCCCGCCGACACCGTCCGGCCCCTCGCCCGCCCCTGCACGCCGTGCCGGTCCCGCCCGGTCCGGAATGCGTACCGGGCGGGGAGGCGGAACCGGTGCGGTCCGAGGCGGAGAACCCCGCGACGCCAGAGGTGGAGCGACCCCGACGGGTGCGCGGCCTGTTCGGCAGGCTCTGGCGCAGAGACTCCTGACCTACAGCGCCCGGAAAAGCCCCTCCTGCACCACGGACACCAGCATGCGCCCCTCTATGTCGTAGATCCGCCCACGGGCCAGCCCACGCCCGCCGGTCGCGATCGGCGACTCCTGGTCGTACAGGAACCACTCGTCGGCCCGGAAGGGGCGGTGGAACCACATGGCGTGGTCGAGCGACGCCATGTCGAACCCCCGAGGACCCCACAACGGCTCCACCGGGATGCGCACGGCGTCCAGGAGCGTCATGTCACTGGCGTAGGTCAGGGCGCAGGTGTGCACGAGCGGGTCGTCGCCGAGCGGCCCGACCGCGCGCATCCACACGGCGCTGCGCGGCTCGGCGCCCTCGACCTCCTCGGCACTCCAGCGCAGCCGGTCGACGTAACGGATGTCGAAGGGCTGACGGCGGGCCATTCGCTCCAACTGCTCCGGGAGCGCACCCAGGTGCTCCCGCACCTCCTCGGTGACCGTCGGCAGGGACTCCGGATCGGGGACCTTGCGGGCCGGCGGCAGCTGGTGCTCGAAACTCCCCTGCTCAGGCTTGTGAAAGGAGGCGGTGAGCGTGAAGATCGTGCGACCCTGCTGCACCGCGGTGACCCGGCGGGTGGTGAACGACCGTCCGTCCCGGTCCCGTTCGACCTGGTACACGATCGGCACGCCGGGGCGTCCGGGACGCAGGAAGTACGCGTGCAGCGAGTGCACCGGGCGGTCGCCGTCGGTGGTGCGGCCCGCGGCGACCAGCGCCTGGCCGGCCACCTGGCCGCCGAAGACCCGCTGCAGCGACTCTTCGGGGCTGCGGCCACGGAAGATGTTGACCTCGATCTGCTCCAGGTCGAGCAGGGCGACGAGGCTCTCGGCCGGATTCGTCATGGGTGGGGTTCTCCTGTGCTCACAGCTGGCCGACATCGGAGACGCGGACGACCGCACGGCCCTCCGCGTCGGAGGCGGTGAGGTCGACCTCCGCGCTGATGCCCCAGTCGTGGTCGTCGTTCGGGTCGTCGAAGATCTGCCGCACACGCCACAGCCCGTTCTGCGGCTCCTCCTCGATGATCAGCAGCTTCGGACCGCGGGCGTCCGGACCGGTACCGAGGTCGTCGTACTCGTCCCAGTACTTGTCCATGGCCTCGCCCCACGCGTCGGCGTCCCAGCCCGCGTCGGCGTCCATCTCGCCCAGCTCACCGACCTGGTCGAGGGCGGCCAGCTCGACACGGCGGAACATGGCGTTGCGGACCAGCACACGGAAGGCGCGCGCGTTGGCGGTGACCGGCCGCACCTGATCGGCCTTCTCCTGAGCCTCCTCGGCGGTCATCTCCGCCGGGTTGGCGAGCTGCTCCCACTCGTCGAGGAGGCTGGAGTCGACCTGGCGCACCATCTCGCCGAGCCACTCGATCAGGTCCTGGAGGTCCTCGGACTTCAGGTCGTCCGGCACCGTGTGGTCGAGGGCCTTGTAGGCGCTCGCCAGGTAGCGCAGCACGATGCCCTCGGTGCGGGCCAGTTCGTAGTGGGAGACCAGCTCCGTGAAGGTCAGCGCCCGTTCGTACATGTCACGGATGACCGACTTCGGGGACAGCGGGTGGTCACCGACCCAGGGGTGGCTCCTGCGGTACGTGTCGTAGGCGTGGAAGAGCAGCTCCTCCAAGGGCTTCGGGTACGTGATGTCCTGGAGGCGCTCCATGCGCTCCTCGTACTCGACGCCGTCCGCCTTCATCGCGGCCACGGCCTCACCACGCGCCTTGTTCTGCTGGGCGGCGAGGATCTGCCGCGGGTCGTCCAGCGTGGACTCCACGACCGACACCATGTCCAGCGCGTACGACGGCGACTCCGGGTCCAGCAGTTCGAAGGCGGCCAGGGCGAACGTGGACAGCGGCTGGTTCAGCGCGAAGTCCTGCTGGAGGTCCACCGTGAGACGCACGATGCGCCCCTCCGCGTCCGGCTGGTCGAGCTTCTCCACGATGCCGCCGTCCAGCAGCGAACGGTAGATGGCGATGGCCCGCCGGATGTGCCTGAGCTGCTGCTTACGCGGCTCGTGGTTGTCCTCCAGCAGGTGCCGCATCGCGGAGAAGGCGTCGCCGGGGCGGGCGATCACCGACAGCAGCATGGTGTGGGTGACCCGGAAGCGGGACGTCAGCGGCTCCGGCTCCGAGCCGATGAGCTTGTCGAACGTGCTCTCCGACCAGGCGACGAACCCCTCGGGAGCCTTCTTCCGGACGACCTTCCGCCGCTTCTTCGGGTCGTCACCCGCCTTGGCGAGCGCCTTTTCGTTCTCGACGACGTGCTCGGGCGCCTGGGCGACCACGAACCCCTCCGTGTCGAACCCGGCCCGCCCGGCCCGCCCGGCGATCTGGTGGAACTCCCGGGCCCTCAGCGTGCGAACCCGGGTGCCGTCGTACTTGGTCAGCGCCGTGAACAGCACGGTACGGATCGGGACGTTGACGCCCACGCCGAGCGTGTCCGTTCCGCAGATCACCTTCAGCAGGCCGGCCTGCGCGAGCTTTTCCACCAGCCGCCGGTACTTGGGCAGCATGCCGGCGTGGTGGACCCCGATGCCGTGCCGCACGTAGCGGGAGAGATTGCGGCCGAACTTCGTGGTGAAGCGGAAGTTGCCGATGAGGTCGGCGATCCGCTCCTTCTCCTCGCGCGTGCACATGTTGATGCTCATCAGCGCCTGCGCCCGCTCCACGGCCTGCGCCTGGGTGAAGTGCACGATGTAGACGGGGGCCTGCCGGGCCGCCAGCAGATCGGTGAGCGTCTCGGTGAGCGGTGTGTAGCGGAACTCGTAGGAGAGCGGCACCGGCCGGGTGGCCGAGCGGACCACCGAGGTGGGACGGCCGGTACGGCGCGCGAGGTCCTTCTCGAAGAAGGAGACGTCACCGAGCGTCGCCGACATCAGGACGAACTGGGCCTGCGGCAGTTCCAGCAGGGGAATCTGCCAGGCCCAGCCGCGGTCCGGCTCCGCGTAAAAGTGGAACTCGTCCATGACGACCTGGCCGATGTCCGCGTGCTTGCCGTCACGCAGCGCGATGGACGCCAGGACTTCCGCCGTGCAGCAGATGACGGGGGCGTCGGAGTTCACGGAGGCGTCGCCGGTCAGCATGCCCACGTTCTCGGTGCCGAAGATCTTGCACAGCTCGAAGAACTTCTCCGACACCAGCGCCTTGATCGGTGCCGTGTAGAAGGTGACCTCGTCGCGGGCCAGGGCGGCGAAGTGCGCGCCCGCCGCGATCATGCTCTTGCCGGAGCCGGTGGGGGTCGACACGATCACGTTCGCGCCGGAGACCACCTCGATCAGCGCCTCCTCCTGGTGGGGGTAGAGCGTGAGACCGCGTTCCTGGGCCCACGCCTCGAAGGCTTCGTACAAGGCATCGGGGTCGGCGGTCCGCGGCAGCTGATCGATGAGGGTCACGCCCCCATCTTGCCTGCCCCGGGCCGCGATGGGGGAATCGGCTGTCCGCGTGAAGATCACGAACGCTACGCTGGGTCGCCGGCGCGGCAACAGCGGACCCGGACAACTGCACAGCGGCACACGAGGAATGGGGCGGACAACGGCGATGATGGGACCAGCACACTCACTGTCGGGCGCCGCGGCGTGGCTCGGCGTCGGGGCGGCGACCGCCGCCGCGGGACAGCCGATGCCCTGGCCGGTGCTGCTCGCCGGAGCCCTGATCTGCGCCGGAGCGGCGCTCGCCCCGGACCTGGACCACAAGGCGGCCACCATCTCCCGGGCCTTCGGGCCGGTCTCCCGGGGGCTGTGCGAGATCGTCGACAAGCTGTCCTACGCCGTCTACAAGGCCACGAAGAAGCCGGCCGACCCGCGGCGCTCCGGTGGACACCGCACGCTCACGCACACCTGGCTGTGGGCGGTCCTGATCGGCGGGGGCTCGTCGGTCCTGGCCATCACGGGCGGCCGTTGGGCGGTGCTGGCGCTCCTCTTCGTGCACATGGTGCTGGCCATCGAGGGGCTGCTCTGGCGGGCCACCCGCGGCTCCAGCAGCGACGTGCTGGTCTGGCTGCTGGCCGGGACCAGCGCCTGGATCCTCGCCGGCATCCTGGACAAGCCGGACGGTGGCGCGGACTGGCTGTTCACGGCGCCGGGCCAGGAGTACCTGTGGCTGGGGCTGCCGATCGTGCTCGGCGCGCTGGTGCACGACATCGGGGACGCGCTGACCGTTTCGGGCTGCCCGATACTCTGGCCGATACCGGTGGGCCGCAAGCGGTGGTACCCCATCGGCCCGCCGAAGGTCATGCGGTTCCGGGCGGGCAGCTGGGTGGAGCTGAAGGTGCTGATGCCGGTGTTCATGCTGCTCGGGGGAGTGGGCGGCGCGGCGGCGCTCAACTTCATCTGAGCGACGCGGGACCGGTCGGCTCAGCCGGTTTCCCCGGTGTCCTGCCCCTCGCCCGCGCCGTAACGCCGCTCGAAGCGGGCGACGCGGCCCTCCGAGTCCACCGTGCGCGCCTTGCCCGTGTAGAAGGGGTGGCTCTCCGAGGAGATCTCCACGTCCACCACCGGGTAGGTCTCGCCGTCGTCCCACGCGATGGTCTGGTCGCTGGTCGCGGTGGACCGGGTCAGGAAGGCGTACCCGGCACTGCGGTCCCGGAAGACGACGGGCCGGTACTCCGGGTGCTTGTCCTGCTGCATGGCTGCTCCTCGTACCGCTCGGTTCGTCGGAGCGACGGCAGGGTGCTGCCGTCGCCAGTGGTGTCAGCCGGGCAGGGAGTCCTCGTCGACGACGTGCATCGCGGCCTCCTCGGCGGAGGCGGCCGCGCCGTCGATGCCCACGTCCATGGCGACCAGCGCCGGCTCCTCGTCCTCGTGCGCTCCTTCGTCGGGTGCCACGAGCCGGCCGGAGCGGTCCGCGCCGACCTCGTTGTCCAGCAGTTCCCCGTCGGTGCCGTCGGAGTCGCCCAGGCCGTCGCCGTCGGGCGCGAGCTCGTCCGGCCGCTCCTCGGCGAGCCGCTGGTCCAGCGTTTCGCCGCGGCGACGTTCGGCGGCGGTCACGCCGGTGTGCTCCACCGCCCAGGGGCGCTCGGGCGGCGACCAGCCCCGGTCGAGGGGGTCGTCGACACCGTCCTCCTCGAGGGTGTCCTCACCGTCGAGCAGCCCGGTGTCCTCCCTCTGCTCGGATCCGTCGGGCTGGTAGACGTCATCTCCCCATCCGTCGACGCTGTTCACGGACACCTCCAGGGGGTGGGGACCGGCCCCTTCTCACCGTGGACCGCGGCGGGCCGCCGCTGCACGGGGCACAGGCCTTACCTGTCGCGGAACCGCGCGGTTCCCGGGCCTGCCTCGAGCCGGTGCCTTCTCCCAGCCTTCCACCCCCGTTCGGGACCGCGCAACGGCACGGGTCCCGCCGGGGTACGCGACAGGCCCGCCCCCGCGGTCCCACCGGGCCGGCCGGTCCGCGCCGAGCCCTTCGGCACCGGCGGCGCGCCCACCCCCGGCCCATCACCCGGCCTTCCCCCTGGGCCCCGCCCGGCCGAGCCCGCCCCGGCCACCCCGGCCGGAGCCGGTCCGCCCCGAAGGTGCGCGACGTGGCTACCCGTGCCAGGACCGCCACAGCGCTGCGTAGGCGCCGTCCGCCGCGACGAGTTCGTCGTGGCTGCCCAGCTCACTGATCCGGCCGTTCTCGACCACGGCGATGACGTCCGCGTCGTGGGCGGTGTGCAGGCGGTGGGCGATCGCGATCACCGTGCGTCCGTCCAGGACCCGGGCCAGGGACCGTTCGAGGTGGCGTGCGGCCCGCGGGTCGAGCAGGGACGTGGCCTCGTCCAGCACCAGGGTGTGCGGGTCAGCCAGCACCAGGCGGGCCAGCGCGATCTGCTGGGCCTGCGCCGGGGTGAGCGCGAAGCCGCCGGAGCCGACCTCGGTGTCCAGCCCCTCGTCGAGCCCACGGGACCAGTCGTCCGCGTCGACCGCGCCCAGCGCCGCCCACAGCTCGGCGTCGGTGGCGCCGGTCCTGGCGAGCCGGAGGTTGTCGCGCAGGGAGCCCACGAAGACGTGGTGCTCCTGGTTGACGAGGGCGACGTGCGAGCGGACCCGTTCCGCGGACATCCGGGACAGTTCCGCGCCGCCCAGGGTGATCCGGCCCTCGCGCGGACCGTAGATGCCCGCGAGCAGCCTGCCCAGGGTGGACTTGCCGGCGCCCGAGGGCCCGACCAGGGCCAGCCTGGTGCCGGGGGCGACCTCCAGCGACACCTTGCGCAGCACGTCCACACCCTCGAGGTAGCCGAAGTGCACGCGGTCGGCGTGCACATGCCGTCCCTCGGGGGCCAGCGTGCCGTCACCGGCGTCCGGCTCGATGTCCCGGACGCCCACCAGCCGGGCCAGGGAAACCTGGGCCACCTGCAGCTCGTCGTACCAGCGCAGGATGATGCCCACCGGGTCGACGAGCATCTGCGCGATCAGGGCGGCCGTAGTCAGCTGCCCGACCCCGATCCAGCCCTGGAGGACGAAGGCACCGCCGATGAGCAGGACGGAGGCGAGCACGGTCACATGGGTGACGTTGATGACGGGGAAGAGTACCGACCGCAGCCAGAGGGTGTAGCGCTCCCAGGCAGTCCACTCCTTGATCCGGCGCTCCGACAGCTCGATGCGACGGGCGTCGAGGCGGTGGGCCTCGACGGTGCGTCCGGCGTCCACCGTCTCGGCGAGCACGGCGGCCACCGCGGCGTACCCGGCGGCCTCCGAGCGGTAGGCGGCGGGTGCCCGGCGGAAGTACCAGCGGCAGCCGATCACCAGCAGCGGCACCGCGATCAGCACCGCGGGCGCCAGGGGCGGTGCCGTGACCACCAGGCCGCCCAGCAGCAGCACCACCCACACGGCGCCGATCGCGAGCTGGGGCACGGCCTCGCGCATGGCGTTGGCCAGCCGGTCGATGTCCGTGGTGATCCGGGAGAGCAGATCACCGGTGCCGGCCCGTTCCAGCACGCCGGGCGGCAGCCCGACCGAGCGCACGAGGAAGTCCTCGCGCAGATCGGCCAGCATCCGCTCGCCGAGCATGGCCCCCCGCAGCCGGACCTCGCGCACGAACACGGCCTGCACCACGAGGGCCACCACGAAGAGCGTGGCCGTGAGGCCGAGGCGCAGCTCGCGCGCGTCGTCCGAGACCCGCTCCACGAGCCCGCCCAGCAGGTAGGGGCCGGCCATCGAGGCGATCACGGCGACGGTGTTGACGGTGACGAGGAAGAGGAAGGCCCGACGGTGCCGGCGCAGCAGCTCCCCGACGTAGGCACGCACGGTCGGGCGGGCGCCGACGGGCAGGGTGCTGGCCGTGGTGGGGGCCGCGGGGTCGTAGGACGGTGGCGCGAGGCCGATCATGCCGTCTCCTCGATCTCTTCCAGTCGGTGCAGTACGTCGTCGTCGCTCAGGGCACCGTCACGGTCCTCGACCTGGCCGTCGTCGGCCAGGGGCTGCGCCGGCTTCCCGCCGGACGGCAGGGTGTCCGGGTGCGCCGCGGCCTCCTCGTCGGTCTCGCGGGTCACCACCGCCCGGTACCGGGGTTCGGTGTGCAGCAGTTCCCGGTGGGCGCCGACCGCGGCGACCTCGCCGTCGTGCAGGAACACGATCCGGTCCGCGCGGTCCAGCAACAGCGGCGACGAGGTGAACACCACCGTGGTGCGCCCCGCGCGCAGTGCTCGCACGCCCTCCGCGATCCGCGCCTCGGTGTGCGAGTCGACGGCCGAGGTCGGTTCGTCCAGGACCAGCGCCTCCGGGTCCGTGATCAGGGACCTGGCCAGTGCCAGCCGCTGGCGCTGGCCGCCCGACAGCGACCGGCCCCGCTCGGTGATGCGGGCGTCCATCGGGTCGTCGGCGCCGAGCGAGCCCTGCGCGAGCGCCGTCAACACGTCACCGCACTGGGCGGCGGCCAGCGCCTCCTCGGCGGTGACGGCACCGGACGCGGGCACGTCCAGCAGTTCGCGGAGCGTCCCGGAGAGCAGCACCGGGTCCTTGTCCTGCACCAGGGCCGCGGTGCGCGCGGACTTCAGGGGCAGTTCGTCCAGCGGCACCCCGCCCAGCAGGGCCGACGCCCCCTGCTCCGAGGGGTGCCCGCCGAGCCGTTCCGCCAGCCGCCCGGCCGCGTCCGGGTCACCGCACACCACGGCGGTGAGCCGCCCCGCCGGAGCCAGGAGACCGGTGGTCGGGTCGTACAGGTCCCCGGTGGGGATCTCGGCGGCGCGCGAACCTCCGGTGTCCGTGGCACGTTCCAGGGCCAGCACGCGTGCGGCCCGCTTGGCCGAGGGCCGGGAGAAGGAGTACGCCATGGCGATCTCCTCGAAGTGCCGCAGCGGGTAGGTGAGGATCATGACGGAGCTGTAGACGGTGACGAGTTCGCCGACGCCGATGCGGCCCTCGCGGGCCAGGTGGACGCCGTGCCAGACCACCGCGATCAGCAGCAGCCCCGGCAGCAGCACCTGGATCGCGGAGATCAGGGACCACATGCGGGCGCTGCGCACGGCCGCGTGGCGCACCTCCTGGGAGGCGCTGCGGTAGCGGTCGAGGAAGAGTTCCTCGCCGCCGATGCCGCGCAGCACGCGCAGTCCGGCGACGGTGTCCGAGGCGAGTTCGGTGGCGCGGCCGGCCTTGTCGCGCTGGACGTCGGCCCGCCGGGTGGCGCGGGGCAGCAGGGGCAGCACCGCGAGGGCCAGCACCGGCAGGCCCACGATCACGACGACGCCGAGCGCCGGCTGGTAGACGACCAGCGCCACGCAGACCAGCACGATGGTGAGCGCGGCGGCGGTGAAGCGGGAGACGGCCTCCACGAACCAGCCGATCTTCTCGACGTCTCCGGTGGACACGGCCACGACCTCACCGGCCGCCACACGCCGGGTCAGCGCCGAGCCCAGCAGTGCGGTCTTGCGGGCCAGCAGTTGCTGGACGCGGGCCGCGGCGGTGATCCAGTTGGTGACGGCGGCGCGGTGCAGGAAGGTGTCGCCGAGCGCGTTGCCGACGCAGCACAGGACCATGATGCCGCCCGCGAGGGCGAGCCGGCTGCCGGAGCGGTCGACGACCGCCTGGATGGCGAGACCGACACAGAAGGGCAGGGCGGAGACGGAGGCGAAGTGCAGCAGGCCCCAGGCCAGTGACTTGAGTTGGCCACCGAGCTGGTTGCGGAACAGCCACCACAGGAATCGGGGGCCCGAGCGTGCGTCCGGCACACCCGGGTCGGGATACGGAAGGTCTTGGATCTGCATGACGTCCCAGTGGCTCGTGTCAGGGGGTGCCGTTGCCGTACGGCATCAAGAGGCTGCAAACCGTGAAAGGTTCGCGTCGCCACGTGCCCAAAATCAAGCGGTTTTCCGCGCGAGGGTACGAATCCGGCTGCGGAGCGCGGTGCGCCGTCCGCCCGCGTCGGCAGCGGCCCACCCGCTCCCCTCCGCCGCCGTCCCGACGGCAGGCCCGCGGGGGATGCGACGATGGACGAATGGCACGTGGTGGTGGACGGCGTACGGCGGTCGCGACGGCGGCCCTTGGCTCCCTGCTGGCGGTGACGGCGCTGTCCGCCTGCGGCGGTCCGTCGGGGGACGGCGCGGACTCCCGGGCGAGCGGCCCCCCGGGCGGGGACGGCCGCAGCAGTGCGGCGGCCGATCCCACGAGGATCCCCGGCGTGGGCGACCGGCTCCAGAAGCGCATCCCCGGCGACTCGCGCCAGGTCGTCGCGGTGTACGGGGACGGCAGGGATTCCGCCGACTCCACGGTCGTGCTCTACACGAAGCAGGGCTCCGCATGGCACCGAGCCCGGAGCTGGGCGGCGCACAACGGCACGAAGGGGTGGACGACCGACCACCACGAGAACGACAAGCGCAGCCCGGTCGGTGTGTTCACCCTCAGCGACGCGGGCGGCGTGCTCCCGGACCCCGATCCGGCCCCCGGTACGGGGCTGCCGTACAGCAGGTCCGCGAGCTTCGCGGCACCGCGGTGGTGGGCGAAGTCGTACTGGCACGACTTCGACTACGTCATCGCCATCGACTACAACCGCGTCAAGGGCACCCCGCCGAACGACCCGACCCGCCCGGAGGGGACGTCGAAGGGCGGTTCGATCTGGCTGCACATGGACCACGGCAGCGGTACGTCGGCCTGCGTCAGCCTGCCCAAGTCGGCGATGGAGTACCTGCTGCGCACGTTGGACCCGGACCGGCACCCCGTGGTGGTGATGGGGGACAGGGCGCACCTGAAGGCCTGAGCACGGGCCTTCCGGTTCCCGGCCCACCTAGCCCGTGGGGACCACACCGACTGCCCGGGCCGCATCGGCTGTCCCGATCACGCCGTCCGGCGGCACTCGCCCGCGTCCGGGCCGTCGATCAGGGTGTCCAGCAGTCCGCCCAGCACCGCGCGCTGCTCGCCCGTCAGCGGGGCCAGGATCTCCTCGGCGGCGGACCGGCGCGCACCGTGCAGTTCCCTGAGCGCCGCGCGCCCGTCGTCGGTCAGCTCGATCCGGATGACCCGGCGGTTGGCGGGATCCGGGACGCGGCGCACGTTCCCGGCGGCTTCCAGCCCGTCGACCAGCGTCGTCACCGCCCGGGGCACGACCTCCAGGCGCTCGGCGAGGTCCGCCATGCGCGGGGGAGAGCCGTAGTGCGCCAGCGTGCGCAGCAGCCGGGACTGGGCCGGGGTGATGCCGAGGTCGCGGTGCTCGAGATGACGCTTCTGGATGCGGTGCACCCGGCGGGTGAGCCGCAGCAGCTGCTCGGCGAGCAGGCCGTCGGGATCGGGAGCGGTCATGGGGGAACAATATCAGGATGACGTTCATTGTGAGTATAGGTAACAATGACCTATGATCCGTAAGGTCCGCGCATGCCCGCGGCAGGCCCCCGAGGTCTGCGCCCGAAGGCTCCGCGGGCCTCCCCTCGCCGCTTCCGAAGGAGCCCATGCACCCCGATCGCGCATCCGCCTGGACCGCACCCGCCGACGCCAAGGAACAGCCCCGGCAGGTGCGGCGCATCCTCAAGCTGTTCCGTCCCTACCGCGGCCGCCTCGCGGTCGTCGGCCTGCTGGTCGGCGCCGCGTCCCTGGTGTCGGTCGCGACGCCCTTCCTGCTCAAGGAGATCCTCGACGTCGCGATCCCCGAGGGGCGCACGGGCCTGCTGAGCCTGCTCGCCCTCGGCATGATCTTCGGTGCCGTCCTCACCAGCGTCTTCGGCGTGCTGCAGACCCTGATCTCCACGACCGTGGGCCAGCGGGTCATGCACGACCTGCGCACCGCCGTCTACGGACGGCTCCAGCAGATGTCCCTCGCCTTCTTCACCCGCACCCGCACCGGCGAGGTCCAGTCCCGCATCGCCAACGATATCGGCGGCATGCAGGCCACCGTCACCTCGACGGCGACCTCGCTGGTGTCCAACCTCACCAGCGTGGTCGCCACGATCGCCGCCATGGTCGTCCTCGACTGGCGCCTCACCGTCGTCTCGCTGCTCCTGCTCCCGGTGTTCGTGTGGATCAGCCGCCGCGTCGGCAGGGAGCGCCGGAAGATCACCACCCGGCGCCAGAAGCAGATGGCCGCGATGGCCGCCACGGTCACCGAGTCGCTCTCCGTCAGCGGCATCCTGCTCGGCCGCACCATGGGCCGTTCCGACTCGCTCACCCGCGCCTTCGCGGACGAGTCCGAGAGCCTGGTCGACCTGGAGGTGAGGTCGAACATGGCGGGCCGCTGGCGGATGGCCGTCATCACCATCGTCATGGCCGCCATGCCGGCCGTCATCTACTGGACCGCGGGCATCGCCCTCCAACTCGGCGGACCCGACGTCTCCCTCGGTACCATCGTCGCCTTCGTCTCGCTCCAGCAGGGTCTGTTCCGACCGACCGTGAGCCTGCTGTCGACCGGTGTGCAGATCCAGACCTCGCTCGCACTCTTCCAGCGCATCTTCGAGTACCTCGACCTGCCGATCGACATCACAGAGCGGGAGGACCCCGTCCACCTCGACCACATCAAGGGCGAGGTCCGCTTCGAGGACGTCGAGTTCGGCTACGACGGCAAGGGCGGCCCGGTGCTCGACGGCATCGACATCACCGTCCCCGCCGGCAGCAGTCTCGCCGTCGTCGGCCCCACCGGCGCCGGCAAGTCCACGCTCGGCCACCTGGTGCCGCGGCTGTACGACGTGACGGGCGGCCGGGTCACCCTCGACGGGGTCGACGTGCGCGACCTCGACTTCGACACCCTCGCCCGCGCGGTCGGCGTCGTCTCGCAGGAGACGTACCTCTTCCACGCCTCCGTCGCCGAGAACCTGCGCTTCGCCAAGCCGGACGCCACGGACGCGGAGCTGGAGGCGGCGGCGAGGGCGGCCCAGATCCACGACCACATCGCCGCCCTGCCCGACGGCTACGACACCGTGGTCGGCGAGCGCGGCCACCGTTTCTCCGGCGGCGAGAAGCAGCGCCTGGCCATCGCCCGCACCATCCTGCGCGACCCGCCCGTCCTCGTCCTGGACGAGGCGACCAGTGCCCTGGACACCCGCACCGAGGCCGCCGTGCAGGACGCCATCGACGCCCTGTCCGCCAACCGCACCACGATCACCATCGCGCACCGCCTCTCCACCGTCCAAGGCGCCGACCGGATCGTGGTCCTCGACTCCGGACGCCTGGCCGAACAGGGCACGCACGAGGCACTGCTGGCGCTGGACGGGAGGTACGCCGCGCTGGTCCGCCGGGACGCCCGACTGGAGCCGACAAGATGACGATATGCCGGGTTTGTGCCTCTATGGGGGTTACCGTGCCCGCATGCAGATGAACACTCCGCCACGGAGCGCGAGAAGCGTGCGAAGCGCGAGGAGCGCGATGAGCGCCAGAGGCCCCAGGGGGGGCCTCAGAGGCTCCACGGGGCTCAGAAGCTCCACGGGACTCAGAGATCCCAGAAATCCCAGAGGCCCCAGGAGAACGATCCGGCTGACGCGCCGGGGCCGTGTCGCCCTGATCGCGATCGGCGCCGTCGTCGCCGGTACCGCCGTGGCGGTGCCGTTGCTGACGACGGACGAGGAGGGCGAGTCCCGCCCCACCTCCCTGGTGATCCCCGAGGGCTGGCGCGCGACCCAGGTCTACGACGCCGTCGACAAGATCCTTGCCCTGCCCGCGGGCACCACCAAGAAGTCCCTGGCCAAGGCCAACCTCGAACTGCCGAACGACGCCGAGGGCAACCCGGAGGGCTATCTCTTCCCCGCGACCTATCCGCTGGGCGAGAACCCGACCCCGGAGAAGCTGCTGACGGCCATGGTCGACACGGCGAACAAGAAGTTCACCGGCGCACCGGTCGCGGCAGGCGCCCAGCGCAACGCGCTGAACGTCTACCAGGCGGTCACCATCGCCAGCATCGTGCAGGCGGAGGCCGCCGCCAAGGAGGACATGGGCAAGGTGGCCCGGGTGGTCTTCAACCGGCTGGAACGCGGCATGCCGCTGCAGATGGACTCCACCATCAACTACGCCCTGGGCCGTTCCACCCTGAACACCACCGACAAGGACACGAAGATCGACAGCCCCTACAACTCGTACCAGCGCATGGGACTGCCGCCCACCCCCATCGCCAATCCGGGCGACGAGGCGATGACGGCCGCGATCAACCCGACCCCCGGTGACTGGCTCTACTTCGTCACGGTCAAGCCCGGCGACACCCGCTTCACCGCCGACTACGCCGAACACCAGCGCAACGTGGGCGAGTTCAACCGCCTCCGGCAGAGCGCCTCGAAGCAGGCCGAGGGCGAGGCCGCCAAGTGACCGGTCGGGGCGTCACGCGGCGACCGGCTCCCCCTCGGCCAGCAGCCGCCTGATGTCCCGCACGGCCGCGCGTCCCGCCCGGTTGGCGCCGATGGTGCTGGCAGAGGGCCCGTAGCCGACGAGGTGGATCCGCGGGTCGTTGACCGCGCGCGTCCCCTCGACACGGATACCGCCACCCGCCTCGCGCAGCCGCAGCGGCCTCAGATGGTCGATGGCGGCCCGGAACCCGGTCGCCCACAGGATGACGTCCGCGGACACGCGCCGCCCGTCGCCCCACTCCACCCCCTCGGGGATGATCCGGTCGAACATGGGCTGCCGGTCCAGCACGCCCGACTCCAGTCCGGCCCGGACCGCGTCGTTCAGCGGCAGCCCGGTCACCGACACGACACTCTTCGGCGGCAGCCCCTGCCGTACCCGTTCCTCCACGAGCGCCACCGCCGCCCGGCCCGCGTCCTCGTCGAAGGGCCCCTCGCGGAAGACCGGGGGCCTCCTGGTCACCCACGTGGTGGCCGCCGCGTACGGGGCGATCTCCATCAGGTGCTGCGTCCCCGAGGCGCCGCCGCCGACCACGATCACGCGCTGCCCGGCGAACTCCTCGGGACCGGCGTACTGCGCGGTGTGCAGCTGCCGCCCCCGGAAGGTCTCCTGCCCCGGATAGCGCGGCCAGAAGGGCCGGTCCCAGGTGCCGGTCGCGTTGATCAGCGCACGCGTCGACCAGGACCCCGCCGACGTCTCGACGAGCAGCCGTCCGTCCGTCCCCTCACGCACGGCGCGCACATCGACCGGCCGCAGCACCCGCAGGTCGAACCTCCGCTCGTACTGCGCGAAGTACCCGCTCACCACCTCGGCGGACGGCCGCGCCGGATCCGCGCCGGTCAGCTCCATCCCCGGCAGGGCGTGCATCCCGTGCACCTTGCCGTACGTCAGGGAAGGCCAGCGGAACTGCCAGGCGCCGCCGGGACCGGGGGAGTGGTCGAGCACCACGAAGTCGCGCTCGGGCTCGAAACCCGTGCGCCGCAGGTGGTAGGCGGCGGCGAGCCCGGCCTGACCGGCACCGATGACGACGACCTCGACCTCGCGTGTGTTGTTCACGCTTCTACCAACTGTGTGGCAGGCCCCGATCTTCCCCGGTGTCAGGACCGGATCACGCTGCCCCCGGTGTCACGATGGGGTCATGCCAGATGCCTACATCACCCGAGTCCTCAACGTCGCCACCGGCTCGGCGGAACGGGTCGCCGACATCACCGGCGACTGCGAGTCCTTCCTGCGCGAGGCGGCGTCCGGTCGCGACGGCCTCCTCAACGTCTTCGTCCCGCACGCCACCGCCGGGATCGCGATCCTCGAGACCGGCGCCGGCAGCGACGACGACCTGCTGTCCGCCCTGCACACCCTGCTCCCCGCCGACGACCGCTGGCAGCACCGCCACGGCAGCCCCGGGCACGGCCGCGACCACGTCCTGCCCGCGTTCGTACCCCCGCACGCGACGCTGCCGGTGATCGGCGGGCGCCTGGAACTCGGCACCTGGCAGTCGGTGTGCCTGGTGGACACCAACCGGGACAACCCCGACCGCCAGGTGCGGTTGTCGTTCCTCGGGTAGGGCTGCCTCTGCCGTCACCGCACCTGTCGCGCCGACACGCGGCCGGGCGGCGCTAAGGTGCTCCTGACGTTCCTTGCCGAGCCCGTCTTTCCCGGCGACGCACGGGTGAGCGACCACGAGGTGAACAGCGGGCAGCCGTTCATTCCGTGTCACAGCACCTACTCAAGCTCGACTCCGTCTACGACCGGATCGCGCAAACCGTCGCGGAGACCAGGCGATCCACACAGTCCGCCGACTCGGTCCGTGCGCCCGGAACGGACGTTCGCGTGCGCGGCCCCGCCCGCGACGCGCCGCGCTTCGCGGCAACGGTTCACCGGCCCCGCCCAGGTACCGTCCTTTCGCCGCGAGGTCGAGCAGTGGCTCGGTCCATATCGAGCTGGAGTTCGGCGGGACCACGACCCCCGAGCCCGGCCCGCACGACCCCATGTGACGACCGAGCCGGGCGAACGGGCTCCGGCGACCTACTCCACCGCCATCTCGCCCAGCTCCGACCAGCCCTCCTGGTCGACCGTCGCGTTCACGATGCGGGGTGTGCTGGCCAGGTGGCGCGGCAGCTTCTCCTGGGCGGCGCGGAAGTGCGCGGACCCGACGTGGGCGGCGCCCGCCGCGTCGTCGCGGAACGCCTCGACCAGTACGTACTCCGTGGGGTCCTCGACGCTGCGCGACCAGTCGAACCAGAGGCAGCCGGGTTCCGCCCGGGTGGCCCGGGTGAACTCGCCGGCGATCTCCGGCCACTGGTCGGCGTGCTCGGGGAGCACCTGGAACTTCGCCGTGATGAAGATCATGGGTCTCGGTTCGCTTTCTGTGATCGCGGGATCCGGAGGGCGTAGCTGCCGACGAGGTTACCGATGAAGTCGCGGCGTACCGGGCAGGGGATCAGGCGTCCGCGCGGGTCCGTGCCCGGACCACCAGCCGCTTCACCAGGGGCCAGGCCAGCAGCAGCACGATCACCGCGTACACCGTCACCGAGAACGGCGTGTTGACCAGCCCCGTCGCGCTGCCGTCGCTGATCTGCAGGGCGCGGCGCAGTTGCTGCTCGGCGTTCGGGCCGAGGATGACGCCGATCACGGCGGGCAGGACGGGCAGTCCGTAGCGCCGCATACCGAATCCGATCAGACCGATGACCAGCAGGATCACCAGGTCGACCACCTCACCGCCGACCGCGTACGCGCCGACCGCCGCGAAGAACATGATCCCCGCGTACAGGTACGGCCGCGGGATCCGCAGCAGTTTGGCCCACACCGGGGCCAGCGGCAGGTTCAGGGCGAGCAGCAGCACCATGCCGACGAAGAGGGAGGCGATCAGACCCCACACCAGCTCGGGCTCGCGTTCGAAGAGCAGCGGGCCCGGCTGGATGCCGTACTGCTGGAAGGCCGCCAGCATGACCGCCGCGACCGCGGTGGTCGGCAGGCCTAGCGTCAGCATGGACACCAGCGTGCCCGCCGCCGAGGCCGATGCCGCCGACTCGGGACCGGCCACGCCCTCGATGGCGCCCTTGCCCCACTCGTCCTTGTGCTTGGACAGCCGCTTCTCCGTGACGTACGACAGGAAGGTGGGGATCTCCGCGCCGCCCGCCGGGATCGCGCCGAACGGGAAGCCGATGAACGGGCCGCGCAGCCAGGACTTCCAGGTGCGCTTCACATCGACGCGGCCGAGCCAGGGACGGCCCACCGGGATCGGTTCGGCCGCCCCGCGCCGCAGGTGGGCCGCCACCCACAGCGCCTCGCCGATCGCGAACAGACCGACCGCCACGATCACCACGTCCACACCGTCGGCGAGTTGCAGCGAGCCGAAGGTCAGTCGCTGCTGGCCCGTCATCTGGTCCAGGCCCACCAGGCCGATCGTCAGGCCGATCAGCAGCGAGGCCAGCCCTCTGATCCGCGACGAACCCAGTACCGACGTCACGGCGATGAACGCCAGCACCATGATGGCGAAGTAGTCCGGAGCGCCGATGTCCACCGCCAGGTCGGCGACCGTCGGCGCGAGCGCCACCAGCAGGACCGTGCCGATCATGCCGCCCGCGAAGTGACCGATGGCCGCGGCCGCCAGCGCCTGCGCGCCGCGCCCCGCCTTGGCCATGGGGTTGCCCTCCATGGCCGCGACCACGGCGGCGCTCTCGCCGGGGGTGTTGAGCAGGATGGAGGTGGTCGAACCGCCGAACATCGCGCCGTAGTAGATGCCCGCGAACATGATGAACGCCGCGACCGGCTCCAGCCCGTACGTGACCGGCAGCAGCAGCGCCACCGCCATCGCCGGACCGATGCCGGGCAGCACGCCGATGGCCGTGCCGAGCAGCACGCCGAGGGCGGCCCACAGCAGGTTGAGCGGGGTCAGGGCCGTGCCGAACCCGTCGATGAGGGAGTTGAGGGCGTTCATGTCAGAGCACTCCCATCAGCGGACCGCCGGGCAGCGGCACGCCGAGCAGCTTGTCGAAGACGACGTAGGTGATCAGGGACAGCACCGCGGCGATCAGCGGATCGCGGTCCACCCGGCGGCTGCCGAGCGCGAACGCGGCGCCCCAGAAGAGCAGCGCCCCGGCGACGGGGAAGCCGGCCGGTTCGATGAGGGCGGCCGCGCCGAGGAAGATCCCGGACAGCAGCAGCACCGTGCGCCAGTCGGCCGGTTCGGACAGGTCGACGTCCTCGCCGCCCTCGGCCTCGCCGCGGCCGCCGCGCAGCACGTCGACGGCGAGCAGCGCGGCGATCACCAGCAGGCCGATGCCGACCACGACCGGCACGGTCTTCGGGCCGACCGGGCCGCGCTGGGTGATGTCGACGTCCATGGTGAGCGCGTCGGTCAGCACGAGCACGCCGAGCGCCAGCAGCAGGGCGCACACGCCCAGTTCGGAGTGGTCGCGCAGCCACGAGCGACGGCCGGTGGCCGTGCCCTCGCGGTCCTCGGGGAGTTCGGTCGGCGTCGTCACAGTCCCAGCTCCTTCAGCACCGACACCACACGCTTGTCCTGCGCCTCCAGGAAGTCGCCGAACTCCTCACCGGTCAGGAACGCGTCGTCCCAGCCGTTCTGGTCCATGGACTTCTTCCACTCGGACGAGTCGTGCAGTTCCTCGAACAGGCGGATCAGCTTGTCGCGCTGCGCGTCGGACAGACCGGGCGGGGCGACGATGCCGCGCCAGTTGGTGAAGTCCACGTCGTAGCCGGACTCCTTGAGGGTGGGCGCGTCCTTGAGGTCGTCCACCCGTTCGGGACCGGTCACCGCGAGCACCCGCAGCTCGCCCGCCTTGATCTGGTCCAGGTACTCGCCGACGCCGGAGACCCCGAAGCCGACCTTGTCGCCGAGGATGGAGGCGAGCAGCTCGCCGCCGCCGTCGAAGGGGATGTAGTTGACCGACTTCGGCTGGATCCCGGCGGCCTGCGCCATCAGCATCGGCGCGAGGTGGTCGGGCCCGCCCGGCGACGAACCGCCGCCCACCGGGATCTTCCCCGGGTCCTCCTTCCAGGCGTCGATCAGCTCGTCGATCGTCTTGTACGGCGAGTCCTTGGCGACCACGACGACGTCCTGCTCCTCGGTGAGCCGCGCGATCGGCGTGGCGTCGGCGAGGGTCTTGGGCGCGTGGTTGGAGCGGGCGGCGCCCACGACGCCGAGGCCCATGGACATGGCGAGCTTGCCGTTGCCGTGCTCGCTCACCAGCCGGCTCAGGCCCACGGTGCCGCCCGCGCCGGGCAGGTTGAACACCTCGATGCCGTGGGTGAGCCCGGCGTCCTCGGCGTTCTTCGCGGCCGTGCGGGCGGTGATGTCGTAGCCGCCGCCGGGCGTGTTGGGAACCATGAAGCGCAGGCCCGGAATCCGGGTGCCGGAGTCCGAGTCGTCGCCCGAGGAGAGCAACGGCGGTCCGGCCAGCACGAGGACGGCGGCCCCGAGCAGGGCGAGGGGGGTGCGCAGGCGCACGTATGACACCACCTGTCGGTTGGGTAGAGGGGTACGGGGAGCCCTGTGGGGGAGGGTGACGTGGGCCACATGGTGCACGCGCGCCCGCCGCCTGTCTTCCTTGCGGAACCAAGGGAGGTTGTGTTCATTGCGGTCGCCGTGGCCGCGGGACCGACATCGCTGTCGGATCGCCGGTTCATTGCGATGCAGGCACATCCCTTTCCCTCGCCGCAGGTGGGCGCCATGATGGCGACCCGGCCCCCCGCCCCTCCATGAGCCCAGAACGAGTCCGCCGTGGCCCCCACCTTCCGCCGTCAGACCCTCGCGGGCGAGATGCTGGTCCTCCAGCTCGCCATCGTCGTGGTCGTCCTGCTCGCGGTGGCCGCCGTCTCGCTCGCCCAGTCCGAGGCCACCTTCAACCGCGTCGAAGGCCGCCGGGTCACCGCGCTGGCCGAACAGCTGGCCGCCACGCCGCTGGTCCGCAGTCAGCTGCTGCGCCCGGTGCCGCAGGAGGCCCTCGCCCCGCTGGTCAACTCCACGCAGACCCAGTCCGGGGTCACCTCCGTCACGGTGGCCGACGCCGACGGCCGCGTCGTCAGCTCCACCGACCCCACCCTGATCGGCGCCCGGCTGCCGCGCGGAAAGGGTGCCGGTGTCACGAGCGGCTGGTCGGGGCCGCTGACGGTGCAGGGCAGCCGGGAACTCGTCGCCCAGGTCCCGGTGCTCGGTGCCACCCGGCAGACCCTCGGCCGCCACCTCGGCACGGTGATGGTCGGCGAGGCGGACCCGACGGTGTGGCAGCGCCTCAACGGCGCCTCCTCCTACCTCCTCGCCTACCTCGGCATCGCCAGCGGCCTCGGCGTCGCCGGTTCCTGGCTGCTGGCCCGGCGCGTCAAGCGGCAGACCCTCGGCCTGGAGCCGCGCGAGATCGCCGGCCTCGCCGAACACCGGGAAGCCATGCTGTACGGCATCGCCGAGGGCGTCGTCGCCCTGGACCCGCAGCACCGGCTCACCCTGGTCAACGAGATGGGCCGGCGCCTGCTCGACCTGCCCGCCGACTGCGTGGGCCAGAGCCTGGACGGACTCGGCATCGACGGCCGGCTGCGCGACGTGCTCGCCGGTGCCACGCCCGAAGCGGCCGGGCCGCGCGACGAGGTCGTCGTCCGCCACGGCCGGGTCCTGGTCATGAACCGCATGACCGTCAGCAAGGACGGCCGTCCGCTCGGCTCGGTCACCACCCTGCGCGACCGCACCGAACTGGCCCGCCTGGAGCGGGAGATCGGCTCCTTCCGCTCCACCTCCGAGCTGCTGCGCGCCCAGGCCCACGAGTTCGCCAACCAACTGCACACCATCTCCGGGCTCATCCAGATCGGCGAGCAGGACGAGGTGGTGCGCTACATCCGCGGGCTCAACCAGCGCCGCCAGTCCCTGGACGTCACCCTCAGCCGCCGGGTCCGGGACACGGCCGTGGCCGCGCTGATCACGGCGAAGTCCTCCCTCGCGGCCGAGCGCAGGGTCACCCTGCGCGTCTCGGACCGCACCGCGCTGGAGCGGCTGGAGCCCGCGGACGCCGCCGACGTGGCGACCGTGCTCGGCAACCTCGTCGACAACGCCGTGGACGCCGCCGCGGCCCCGGGCGACGCACACGAGGCGTGGGTCGAGGTCGAACTGCGGCAGGACGCCGCCAGCGTCGAGATCGTGGTCCGCGACTCCGGGCCCGGCGTGGCGCCCGAACTGGCCCGGGAGGTCTTCTCGCACGGCTTCACCACCAAGGCCGCCCGGCAGGGCGAGCGCGGCATCGGCCTGGCGCTGACCCGGCTGGTCTGCGAACGTCACGGCGGTGAGATCTCGGTGGCCAACACCCCCGAGGGGGCCATGTTCACCGCACGCATGACCGTCAGCCACCTCATCGACGCGGTGGCGGAAGGAGCAGCACCATGACGGCTACGAGCGGCACGTCCGACCCGACCGCCGCGAACGCCGCGACCGCCCCGAACACGGGCACGTCCCGTGCCGCCGCACCGATCGGAGTGCTCGTCGTCGACGACGACTTCATGGTGGCCCGCGTCCACCGCGCGTTCGTCGAACGGGTCGAGCCGTTCCGGGTCGTCGGCGTCGCCGGCACCGGGGAGCAGGCGCTGGCCGCCGTCGCGGAACTCCGCCCCGACCTGGTCCTGCTCGACCTGTACCTGCCGGACGTCTTCGGTCTCGACGTCATCCCACGGCTGCGGGCCGCGGGCCACGACTGCGACGTCATGGTCATCAGCGCGGCCCGGGAGGCGGACGCGGTGCGCGGCGCCGTGCGGCACGGTGTGGTCGACTACCTCCTCAAACCCTTCGAGTTCGAGGACCTGCGGGTCCGGCTGGAGCGCTACGCCGTCCAGCGCGGCCGGCTGCTGGGCACGGTGGTGCGCAGCCAGGCCGACGTCGACCGCGTACTGGCCGGGGCCGCGGCACAGGCCGCACCGGCCCCCGCGCTGCCCAAGGGGATGAGCGTGGAGACCGCCGGACTCGTCGAGCGAACCCTCCGAGGAGCCGACGGCACCCTGTCCGCCAGCGAGTGCGCCGCGCTGACCGGCATCTCCCGGGTCAGCGCCCGCCGCTACCTGGAGTACTTCCACACCGTGGGCAGCGCGGAGGTGTCCCTGCGCTACGGGGTGGCGGGCCGACCCGAACGCCGCTACCGCTTCCGGGGCGCGGTCACCGGCCCGGCGCTCCGGCCCGCAGGCCGTCCATGACGAAGTCCAGGAACTTGGTGACCCGCGGCTGCCGGTCCTCGCCGGGGCCGATCAGCCACAGACCGCCCAGGACGAGGAAGAAGTCGTCCCCGGTCACACCGGGCCGGATCGTGCCGGCCTCGTCGTTGGCCCGGAGCAGGAGTTCGGCCGCGTCCTCCAGCGGGGTGGGGCGCGGCTTCTCCGGGGCCCCGGGTGCGCTGGTGACCAGCCGGATCGCGTCCGCCAGACCCGCCTTGGTCATGGCGAACTCGGCGAGGCGGTCCATCCAGTCGCGCAGGGCCCGGTCGGGTTCCCGGGTGGCCAGCATCTCGGGGGCGGCCTCGGCCACCTGCTGCATCCCGTGGCGGTAGATCTCCAGGACGAGCGCCTCGCGGTTCGGGAAATTGCGGTAGAAGGTGCCCTGCCCGACCCCCGCCTTCTTGGCGATGGCGCTCAACGGCGCCTTCGCGCAGTGCGTCAGCTCCTCCGTGGCCACTGCCAGGATGCGCTCGCGGTTGCGCTGGGCGTCCGAGCGCAGGGGACTGTCCGGCTTGTCCTTGTTCGACTGCGGCACTCGTCCTCCTTCCGGGTTCGTGGCCGAATCCCGACCTTGCTAAGCGGACAACTGTCCGTTACGTTTTCCGTGAGTGGACAGTTGTCCGTTTACCCCACCCACTCTACCGGCGGAAAGCGGCCGACGGCCCCCGCCCACCCGTGAACCCACCGCCTACAGCCAGTTTTCCCGGTCACCAGACACCAAAGAAGGCTGATCATGGCCCCAGCGCCCTCGTCGACGTCCAGCGCCGTCGTCCTGAACATCAACGGCGAGAAGCACCAGCTGACCGTCGACCACCGCACCACCCTGCTCGACGCCCTGCGCGAGCGCCTCGACCTCACCGGTACCAAGAAGGGCTGCGACCAGGGGCAGTGCGGTGCCTGTACCGTCCTGGTCGACGGGCGTCGCGCCGTGTCCTGTCTGAACCTCGCCGTCGCCGCCGAGGGACGCGAGATCACCACCATCGAGGGGATGGCCGAGGGGGACCGGCTGCACCCGGTCCAGCAGGCCTTCCTCGACCTCGACGGCTACCAGTGCGGCTACTGCACCCCCGGGCAGATCTGCTCGGCGATCGCCGTCATCGAGGAGCACGCGGCCGGCTGGCCCAGCGCCGCCACCGAGGACGTGCGCCCCGAGGCCGGACCGCCACCCCTGACGCCCGACGAGATCCGCGAACGGATGAGCGGCAACCTGTGCCGCTGCGGCGCCTACGTCTCCATCGTCCAGGCGGTCACCCGCGCCGCCGAGGCACACGAGGCCGCCGCCCACGACGACGACCGCGCCGACCGGCCCGGGACCACCGAGGAGACGGCCGCATGAGGGAGTTCGCATACCAGCGCGCCGACGACGTCTCCGGCGCCGTGGCCCTGCTCGCCGCCGACCCGGACGCCCGCTTCCTCGGCGGCGGCACCAACCTCGTCGACCTGATGAAGACCGGCGTCGAGCGCCCCGCCCGGCTCGTCGACGTCCGCGAACTCCCCCTGGACGGCATCGAGGAGACCGCGGACGGCGGACTGCGCATCGGCGCCACCGTCACCAACAGCGACCTGGCCGCCCACCCCGAAGTGCGCCGCCGCTACCCGGCCCTGGCACAGGCGGTCCTGGCCGGGGCCTCCGGCCAACTGCGCAACATGGCCACCGTCGGCGGCAACCTGCTCCAGCGCACCCGCTGCGGCTACTTCACCGACCTGAGCAAGCCCTGCAACAAGCGGTCCCCGGGCAGCGGTTGCTCCGCGCTCACGGGCGAGCACCACAATCACGCCGTCCTGGGCGCCTCCGACCACTGCGTGGCCGTCCACCCCTCCGACATGGGCGTGGCCCTCACCGCCTTCGACGCCGTCGTCGGCTACGAGACCCTCGACGGGCCCGGCCGGTTGCCGCTGGCCGACTTCTACCTCCCCGTCGGGGACACCCCGCACCGGGAGACCGCCCTGCCGCCCGGCGCGCTGATCACCGACGTCACCCTGCCGCCCGCCCCGGTCGCCGCCCGCTCCCGCTACCGCAAGGTGCGCGAGCGCGCCTCGTACGCCTTCGCGATCGGCTCGGTCGCCGCCGCGCTCGACATCGAGGACGGCGTCGTGCGCGAGGCCCGGCTGGCCTTCGGCGCGGTCGCCTCACGGCCCTGGCGGGCCCGCGCGGCCGAGTCCGTGCTGACCGGCGCACCGGCCGACGGCGACACCTTCGCCGCCGCCGCGGACCTCGAACTCGCTGCCGCCAGGC
Source organism: Streptomyces sp. BBFR25 (assembly GCF_044590125.1). NCBI lineage: Bacteria > Bacillati > Actinomycetota > Actinomycetes > Kitasatosporales > Streptomycetaceae > Streptomyces > Streptomyces sp. BBFR25. The sequence goes on along the minus strand of NZ_CP172447.1, from coordinate 1,373,589 downwards.
CGCTGCCCGACAACGGATACAAGGTGACCCTCATGCGCAACCTCGCGGTGGCCGTCCTGACCGAACTCGCCGAGGAGACCGCCCGATGACCACCGCCACGACCGGCCGTACGGCGCTCAGGGGCGTCGTCGGCACCTCGCACACCCGCGTCGAGGGCCGCGACAAGGTCACCGGGGCGGCCCGCTACGCGGGCGAGATCCCCTTCGCCGACCTCGCGCACGGCTGGCTGGTGCTCTCCACCGTCGCCCGCGGCCGTATCCGCGAGATCGACACCGAGCCCGTCCTCGCCATGCCCGGCGTGCTGGCCGTCCTGCACCACGGCAACGCCCCGCGCGTCGACACCGACTACATCGGCCTGCTGGGCATGCCGCCGGACCCCACCGCCGCGGTCTTCCAGCAGGACCGGGTGCACCACGTGGGCTGGCCGGTCGCCCTCGTCGTCGCCGAGACCCCCGAGCAGGCCAGGGAGGCCGCCGAGGCCCTCGTCGTCGCCTACGACGAGGAGCCGCACGACACCACCCTCACCACCGGCCACCCGGGTGCCCACCCGGCCGGCGGGGTCATGCCCGGCGAGACCGCCAAGGGCGACCTGGCGGCCGGTCTCGCCGCCTCCGCCGTCGTGGTGGACGAGGAGTACACCACTCCCGAAGAGCACCACAGCATGATGGAGCCGCACGCCGCCACCGCCCTGTGGGACGGCGGCCGCCTGGAGGTCGTCGACTCCAACCAGGGCACCACCTGGATCCAGAGCGAACTGGCGAGCATGTTCTCCCTCGACGCCTCCGCGGTACGGGTGCGTTCCGAGCACATCGGCGGCGGCTTCGGCAGCAAGGGCCTGCGCGCCCACCAGGTCGCCGCCGTGATGGCCGCGACCGAGTTGCAGCGGCCGGTGCGCGTGGTCATGACGAGGCGGCAGATGTTCTCGCTGGCCGGTTACCGCAGTCCCACCCTCCAGCGCGTGCGGCTCGGCGCCGACGCCGACGGCCGGCTGCGCGCCCTCGAGCACCGCTCGCTGAACCAGACCTCCACGGTCTACGAGTTCGTCGAGCCCAGCGCGGGCGTGGCCCGGGTGATGTACGACGCCGAGGCCCACCACACGGCCAACGAGGTCGCGCCGCTCGACGTGCCGTCGCCGACCTTCATGCGGGCGCCGGGCGAGGCACCGGGGTCCTTCGCCGTCGAGGCGGCCCTCGACGAACTGGCCGAGCGCTGCGGCGTCGACCCGATCGAGCTGCGCCTGCGCAACGAACCCGAGGTCGGCCCCATCTCCGGTCTGCCCTTCAGCAGCCGCAACCTGGACGCCTGCTTCCGCGAAGGGGCCCGGCGGTTCGGCTGGGCCGAGCGCGACCCGCGCCCCGGGACGCGCCGGGACGGACGCTGGCTCCTGGGCACGGGCACGGCCGCCGCCTCCTTCCACGCGGGCGCCGGCCCCTCCACGGCCGTCGTCACCGCGCAGGCCGACGGCGGCTTCACGGTGCGGATCGCCGCCGCCGACATCGGCACCGGCGCCCGTACGGCGCTCACCCTTGTCGCCGCCGACGCCCTGGAGGTCGCGCCCGACCGGGTCCGGGTCCGGATCGGGGACAGCGACTTCGGCCCCGCGATGATCGCGGGCGGCTCGATGGGCACGCGTTCCTGGGCCTGGGCGATCCGGCTGGCGGCCCGCGAACTGCGGGAGCGGCTGGCCCTCGGCACGCCGATCCCGCCGGAGGGCATCACCGTACGGTCCGACACCACCGAGGCCCTCGGCGCCCTCGCCCAGAAGGAACGGCACTCCTTCGGCGCGCAGTTCGCCGAGGTCGCCGTGGACCCCGCCACCGGCGAGGTGCGGGTGCGCCGCATGCTCGGCATCTTCGCGGCCGGCCGGATCGTCAACCCGCTCACCGCCCGCAACCAGCTCGTCGGTGGCATGGTCTGGGGCATCTCCATGGCCCTGCACGAAGAGGCGGTCCGGGACCGGACGAGCGGCGGCCTCTACGCCCCCGACCTCGCCGGATACCACGTGGCCACCAACGCCGACGTGGGCGACATCCAGGCCGACTGGGTGGACGACCCCGACCCGGACGACCCGGTCGGCATCAAGGGCGTCGGCGAGATCGGCATCGTGGGCGCCGCCGCGGCCGTCGCCAACGCCGTCTGGCACGCGACCGGCGTACGCCACCGCAACCTGCCCATCCGGCCGGACCGGGTGCTGTCGGCGGGGGTGCCCGCAATCGAGGGCGGCCCGCATGCTTGACATCGCCGACGAGCTGGACGGCTGGCTCGCGCAGGGCCGGGAGTTCGCCGTCGCCAGTGTCGTCTCCGTCGGCGGCAGCGCACCGCGCGGGCCCGGCGCTGCCCTCGCCGTCGACCGCGACGGCACGGTGATCGGCTCGGTCTCCGGCGGCTGCGTGGAGGGCGCGGTGTACGAGCTGTGCGCCGAGGCCCTGGACAGCGGCGAGAGCGTGCGCAGACGGTTCGGCTACAGCGACGAGGACGCCTTCGCGGTCGGGCTGACCTGCGGCGGGGTGATCGACGTGCTGGTCACGCCGGTCGGCGCGGACGCACCGGCGCGCGAAGTGTTCCGGGCGGCGCTCTCGACCGCCGCCCGGGGCGGGACCGTGGCCCTCGCCCGGGTCGTCCAGGGCCCGTCCGACCTACTGGGCCGGGCACTGCTGGTCCGTCCCGACGGCACCCACGAGGGCGGTCTCGGCGGGCATCCCGACCTGGACCGCACCGCGGCCGCCGAGGCCGGTGCCCTGCTGGACGCCGGACGCACCGGCACGGTCGGACTCTCCGAGGACGGCTCGCACTGCCCCGGCGGGCTCACCCTCCTCGTCGAGTCCAGCGTGCCGCCGCCCCGCATGATCGTCTTCGGCGCGGTCGACTTCGCCGCGGCGCTGGTGCGGGCCGGGAAGTTCCTCGGGCATCACGTCACCGTGTGCGACGCCCGGCCGGTCTTCGCCACGCGGGCCCGCTTCCCGGAGGCCGACGAGGTCGTCGTCGACTGGCCGCACCGCTATCTGCGGCAGACCCGGACCGACGAACGCACGGTGCTGTGCGTGCTCACCCACGACGCCAAGTTCGACGTGCCGCTGCTGACCGAGGCCCTGCGCAGACCGGTCGCGTTCGTCGGCGCCATGGGCTCGCGCCGCACCCACGAGGACCGCGACCGCAGGCTGCGCGAAGCGGGCCTGAGCGAGGACGAGCTGTCCGGGCTGCGCTCACCGATCGGCCTCGACCTCGGCGCACGCACCCCGGAGGAGACGGCCCTGTCCATCGCCGCGGAGATCGTCGCGGCCCGCCGCGGCGGAACGGGCGTGCCCCTGACGGGCGGTTCGGCACCGATACACCGGGAGCGGGAGGTGACGGGAGCGGCCGCCTGAGGGACGAACGGGCCGGACGGACGCCCGGAGGCTCAGGGCAGGGCCGACTCGTCGGCCAGGCGGACCGCGCACTCCAGCATCATCGCGTGCACGAAGGCCTGCGGGAGATTGCCGCGGAGCTGGCGCTGGCGCACGTCGTACTCCTCGGCGAACAGCCCGGGCGGTCCGCAGGCCGCCCGGGTGCGCTCGAACCAGCGGAACGCGCCCACCCGGTCACCGACCCGGTGCGTGGCGAGCGCCATCGTGAAGCCGCAGAGCAGGAAGGTCCCCTCGGCCTCGCCGAGCGGCACCCCGGGGTGTTCGAAGCGGTACAGGTACCCGTCCTCGGCCAAGCGGGACTCCACGTACGCGCGAGTGGCGGCGTCACCGTCGCCGTCCCCGAACGCGCAGCCACGGGCCATGGGCACCAGCAGCGCGGCCTCCGGCCCGTCGTCGTCCTCGGCCCGCCGCCAGCGGCCGTCGGGGCGCAGACAGCGGCGCCGCGTCTCCCGCAGCACCGTGTCGGCGAGGTCGGCGCACCGGCGCCCCGCGGCCCCGGGCAACACCTCCAACATCCGCCGCAGCCCGCACACCACGCTCAGCCGGGAGTGGGTCCACCACCGGTTCTCCAGCTCCCACAGCCCGGCCTCCGGCTGCAGCCAGTGCCGCTCGACGACGTCCACGGCGACGGCCGCGGCCCGTTCCGCCTCGTCGGTCAGGCGGTCGTGCGCGGCGGCCGCGGCGAACAGTTGCAGCGCCTCGCCGAAGGTGTCCAGCTGGAACTGCGCGCCCGCGTCGTTGCCGACGTGGTCGTTGCCACCGGGATAGCCGGGCAGTCGCAGGGAGCGTTCCTTGCCGACCGGCCGCCCGTCGACCGTGTAGGCGGGGCGCACCCCGTCGCCGTCCGCGAGAACACGCTCGGCGACGAAGCGCACGGCGTCGTCGACCAGTGGGTTCGGTCCGTGCGCGGCGACCGCGAGACCGGCGTAGCACTGGTCGCGGAGCCAGGCGTAGCGGTAGTCGTAGTTGCGCCCGCTGTTGGCCCGTTCCGGCAGGGATGTGGTCGCGGCGGCGACCATCCCGCCGGAGACGCTGGTCAGGCCGCGCAGCACGGCGTACGCGTGCCGCGCGTCGCGGGGTGCGACCAGCCGCGAGCAGTCCGGGACGGCCTGCCCCCACTCCCGTTCCGTGGTCCGCCACAGCGCGTCGGCGTCCAGCGGTCCGGTCTCCGGCCCCTCGGACAGTTCCAGCACGAGGTCGTGCGTCTCGCCCTCGCGCAGCCGGAACTCGCCGCACAGCCCCGCCCCGTCCCGCCACACCGCGTCCGGAGCCCCGGCGAGCCGCATCCGCAGCCCCCGCGCCCCGGCCGTCCACACGCCTGCTTCCAGCCGGGGGTCGCGCATCCGGACCTCCCCGAAGCCGGGCCGCGGGTCCAGGTCCATGCGCAGCCGCGCCTCGCCCCGCTCCACGCGCATGCGGCGCAGCAGTACGAGCCGGTCCGTGCGGGTCGGCAGGGCCAGGGCCTCCCGGCACTCGATCACGCAGTCGGCGGTCACCCACCGGCTGATCCGGATCAGTGTGCCCTCCTCGTAGGAGCCGCCCCAGACGTGCCAGGGGTCCGCCGGCTCCACGGTGAAGTGCCCGGCCCCGCCGATCAGCGCGGAGAACACCGCGTCGTCGTGCCACCGCGGGGCGCACAGCCACACGATCCGGCCCCGGGGGTCCAGGACGGCTCCCCGCTCACCGTCGGCGAGTACCGCGTACTCGCGCAGCGCCCAGGGCGGGCACGACGTGTCGGGTGTCGGCGCGCGCCGATCGTCGCTGTCCTCCATGACGCTACGGCTATCCCGGCGCCGTTGACCGAAACGACGCCGTCCCGGTAGTCCCCGTAGCCCCCGTAGCCCCCGCAGTCCCCGGGCTCTCTCCGGTCACCGCAGTCACCGCAGTCACCGCAGTCACGGGCGTCAGCGGGCCCCCGCCCGTCCCGTGCTCGCCCAGGGGCCCCACCGCCAGCCCCGCCTCCCGGCAGTCGCGCACGATGTCCGGCAGCGCGCCGAGGGCGGCCCGCCAGCTGCCCGGGGCGGAGGCGTGGTCGGTGTCGTGGAGGAGGAGCGTGCCGCCCCCGCGCAGGTCCGCCGCCACGGTCGCGCGTACCGAGGCGGGCGTGGCGTCGTGCCGCCAGTCCTTGCCCCACGCGGTCCACAGCACGGGCCGCAGCCCTGCCCGGCGGGCGGCCGCCCAGCGACCGGAGGTGAGGATGCCGTAGGGCGGCCGGTACCAGCGCGGCACACTTCCGGCCACCTCGGTCACCACCCGGACGGCACGCCGCACCTCGCGCGCGTCCCGCGCCGGTGACGGCCACCAGGGGCGGTCGTGCGTCCAGCCGTGGACGGCGAGTTCGTGTCCGCGCCGGACCAGCTCACGGGCGAGCGCGGGGTGGCGCGCGGCGTTCTCGCCCAGCACGAAGAACGTGGCCCGTACCCCGAGCCCGTCCAGTACGTCGAGGAACCGCGGCGTGGACGCCGGGTCGGGGCCGTCGTCGAAGGTGAGCGCGACGTGGCCGGGGTCGCCCAGGCCCGCCAGATCCGGGAACCGGCGGCGGCGCAGTTCCGGCAGCCAGGTCGCCGCCGGGCCGATGTGGGCCAGCGCGGCGGCGAGGACCGGAGCGACGGCGTACACCGCCCGTCCGGCGCGAAACCCGTGACGCATCCGTGGTACCTCCGGTCAGTCCCCCTGCGTTCCATCCCCTGCGTACCGCACCCGTGCCGTCCGTACCGCACCCGTGCCGTCCGTTCCGCTCACCGCCGCACCGCCCGCCCGGGGCCGTCCCGCGCCGCCGGGGCCGTGTCCCAGGCGCCGTGCACCGACGGTGCCCGGGCCAGCCCGACGCTGCCGAGGCCGATCAGCGCCACGCCGATCAGTTCGGGCACTATCCGCACCCCGAGCAGGATCTCCTCGCCGAACAGGGCCCAGCCCAGGGCGACGCTGGTCAGCGCGTCGCCGAGGGTCAGGGCCGGCTGCGAGGCGGCCAGGGTCCCCGCCCGCAAGGCGCTCTGCAGCAGCAGGAAACTGGCCACGCCCACCACCGCGGTGGCGTACGGCGGCCACTGGGTCAGCACCTCACCCACCCCCTGCGGAAGCCGTCCGGTCACTTCCTTGAGCAGCGCCGCCGTACCGCCGAACCCCACCGCGGACGCCGATCCGAACAGCGCCGCGCGCGGCGCGCCCCGCACCAGGCTGCCGACCGAGGCGAGGACCGTCATCAGGACGAGCAGCGCCAGCCCCGCCCAGATCCACCGCCCCCCGGTGGCGGTGTCCTGACCGGCCGAGGGAGCGGCGGAGCCCAGGAACAGCGCGAGCCCCACGGCCAGCGCGACGAAGGCCAGCCACGTCCGCGTGTCCGGACGCCGGTGGAAGACCGCACTGCCGACCATCAGCGTGAACAGCAGTTCGGTGGCCATCAGCGGCTGGACGACGGCCAGACTGCCCACCGCCAGGGCGGCCGCCTGGAGCACCGTCGTCAGCGCGAGCAGCGCCGCCCCGCCGAGCCAGTACCGGTCCCGCACCAGCCGCAGCAGCGAGCGCACCACCGTGTGCCTGGCCCCCGCCCGGTCCTCGTCCTGCGCCGCGGCCCGGCGCTGCAGCACCGACGCCGCAGCGTTGGACAGCGCCGCGAACAGGGCGAGGACGACGGTGAGGACACTCACCGCGGCGCGCTCCCGGTCATCCGAACCGTGCGGCCAGCCGTCGGTACAGTCCCGGAGCCGCGCCCCGCACCCGGCACGGCAGACGCAGCCACGAGGGCACGTACACCTCGTCCCGGCCCCGGTCCACCGCGGCCCGCACCGCGTCGGCCACGCGCTCGGGAGGCACCGGACGCGGCCTGGAGCGCTGGTAGGGAGCGCCCCGGCGCTCGAAGAAGGGGGTGTCGACGACGCCCGGCACCACGTGGGTGACCCCGACGCCCGTGCCCCGCAACTCGTAGCGCAGCGAGTCCGCGAAGGCGCCGATCGCGGCCTTCGCGGCGGAGTACACGGCCTCGTCGCGCACCGCGACGCTGCCCGCCAGCGACCCGATGAGCACCACCCGCCCCGAACCCGCCGCCACCATCCCCGGCAGCAGCAGCCGCACCAGCCGCAGCGTGGCCAGCACGTTGATGTCGAGCACGTCGTCGATGGTGTGCGGCGGCATGTCCAGGAACTCCCCGGCCCAGCCCACCCCGGCCCCGGCCACCAGCAGGTCCACCGGGCCCGCCGTGGCCAGCGTGAAGTCGGTCAGCTGCCGGTCGGCGCCGGGCAGGGTGAGGTCCGCGGCGAAGGCGGTGGCCGACGTGTCGTCGGCGACCTGGCGCAGCCGCACCGGGTCACGTCCGGTGAGCACCAGCCGCCAGCCGTCCTCGTCACCCAGCCGTCGGGCCACGGCCGCGCCGATGCCGGAGGACGCCCCCGTCACCAGCGCCGTGCGGGTCCGCGTGTCCCGGACCCCGACGGGCCGCCGCGGGGGCCGTACGTGGTCCGCGTCGGGTGCGACGACCTGCGGTCCGGGACCGGACCGGGGACGGGAGAACGCATGGACCATGGGGACCACCTAGGCTCGGGGCGGGCACCGGGAGGCGACCGACCGGGCGGTCGGGCTCCGGCGTCCGGCCGGACGGGCGGTCACGGAGTATCCCCCAGAGGCCGCCCGAAACGCCCGCCTGTGTGGTGGTTTGGAAGCGGCGGTACCGGCAACTTGGTCCGCCGTGCATCCCCGCAGCTCATCAGCGCCCCGCCGCCCCGGTGCCCCGCGCGGCCCGCAGGGCGGCAGACGTCTGCTGGTGATCACCGCGAGCATGGGCGCCGGACACGACACGGTCGCCGCCGAACTGGTCCGGCGGGCCCGGGAGGGCGGCGACAGCGCCCAGGCCGTGGACGTCCTCGCCCTGCTTCCGTACGGTCTGGGCACGGCCCTGAGGTGCTTCTACCGCGGCTCCGTACGGCACTTCCCGTGGGCGTACGCCGCCCTGTACCGCCTCTTCCTGCGGCCCGGCGCGGGACGCCGACCGAGCGGGACGCCCCTGGCCCGGCTCGCCGGGGGCAGGCTGCGCGAGCTGGCGGAGCGCACCGGCGCGGACGTGGTCGTGCCCGTCTTCCACCTGGGCGCCCAGCTGACCGGCCACCTCCGGGACCACGGGCTGCTGTCCGTGCCCAGCGTCGTGCTCGTGATCGACTTCGAGCCGCACCGGCAGTGGTTGCACCCCGGCAACGACCACTGTCTGTGTCTCAGCGAGGAGGCGGCGCGCGCGGTACGGGGGAGCACCGGCAGGCCCGCGACGACGTGCGGCCCCGTCGTGGCGCCGGAGTTCTCGGCCGACGACGCCCCGGGGGCGGCCCGGTGGCGGGAGACGTTCGAACGGCTCGGCTCCGGGCGGCCCGCCGTGCTGCTGTCCGCCGGTGCCTGGGGCGTCGGCTCGCACCTGGACGCCACCGTCCGGCTCCTGGCCGGACACGGCTACCTCCCGGTCGTGCTCTGCGGCGACAACCAGCGGCTGCGCCGCACGCTGTCCGGCACACCGGGCGTCCTCGCCCTGGGCTGGGTGACGGACATGCCGGGCCTGCTGCACACCGCCCGGGCCCTGATCGACAACGCGGCCGGCCAGACCGCCGTACAGGCGCTCGCGGCCGGGCTGCCGGTCGTCGGCCACCGCCCCATACCCGGCCACGGCGCGGACGGCGTACGGCGGATGGCCGCGCTCGGGGTGTCCGAGGTCGCCGAGGACGCGACCGCGCTGCTCAATGCGCTGGGGCGGCTCACCGCACCGGGCCGGGACCGGCGGCGTCGGATCGCCGCCGGACGCGCGCTGTTCACCGAGCACGCGGACGCCCTGTCCCTGGTGACCGACGTCGCCGACGCCGCGCGTGCGGGCGCACGGCGGTGAGGGAGCGATGCGCGAGCGCCGTCGGCGCACGCCCGTTTCCCCGGTCCGTCACAGGGCACCCGCCCCGGAGCGCGTACCGGCACAAGGAGGCGACGCCGTGCGGCTCGACGAATTCCTCACCCGGGTCCGCGACCGCGGTGAGTACCACGGCGACGACGAGGCCGAGCAGGTCACCACGGCCGTCCTCTGGGTGATCGCGTCCCGCATCCCGCCGGACGAGGCCGCCGACCTGGCCCGCGACCTGCCCGCGCCCCTGGACGACGCGCTGCGCCTGGAACGCGGGAGACCCGAGACCTTCGGCCGTGCCGAGTTCCTGCGGCGGGTGGCCCAGCAGACCGGCGCCCGGCCGCGCACCGCCGAATGGGACGCGGGCGCCGTGCTGTCCACCCTCGCCGAGGCGGTGCCGCGCGAACGCGTAGACCGACTGCTGGCGAGCCTGCCCGCCGACTGCGCCGATCTCTTCGGCGGCCCGGCACCCCACTGAGAACCGCCTGGCGACGGGCCGCCGAGACCGACCGAGGAGACACCCATGACGGACCTGGAGCAGCGCTACGCCGACGGGGAGGAGACGCCCCTCGGCGGATACGCGGCGCTCGCGACGACCTTCGCGGCCACCGCCGGAGCGTTCGCGGTGACGGCGTGGCGCCGCGGGGTCCGGCTGCCGGACACCGTCCCCGCCTGGGACGTGGCCCTGCTGGGAACGGCGACGTTCAAGGCCTCACGGCTGCTGACCAAGGACAGGGTCACCAGCTTCCTGCGGGCGCCGTTCACCAGCCGGGAGGGCGAGGGCAACGCCAACGAGGTGATGGACGCCGGGCGCGGCACCGGACTGCGCCGCGCCGTCGGTGACCTGATCTCCTGCCCGTTCTGCACCTCGGCCTGGGTGGCCGGCGGACTGGTCGGCACCTACGCCGTCGCGCCCCGGGCCGGGCGGCTGCTGTCCGCGGGCCTGAGCGCGGTCGTGGTGTCGGACTGGCTGCAGTACGCGTGGAGCCTGACTGCGCAGAAGGCCGAAGAATGACCGGCTGACCACCGGCCGGGCGGCCGGTCAGTCGCGCTCGGCGCGCTCCGCCCGCTCGGCATGCAGCTTCTTCACCCGGGCCGTCTCCTTGCGCACGTCGGCCTGGACCGCCTGCTCCCGCTCCAGCCACTCCGGGCGCTCCTGCTTCAGCGCGTCGATCTGCTCCGTGGTGAGCGGCTCGGTGACGCCGCCCCGGTGCAGACCCGCGATGGAGACGCCCAGCTTGGCCGCCACCACCGGCCGCGGGTGCGGACCGTCGCGCCGCAGCTCGCGCAGCCACGCCGGCGGGTCGGTCTGGAGCGCGTTCAGCTCGGCGCGCGTGACGACGCCCTCCCGGAACTCGGCGGGTGTGGCTTCGAGGTACACACCCAGCTTCTTCGCCGCGGTCGCGGGCTTCATGGTCTGGGTGTTCTGGTGCGACGTCATGCGGTCAAGGGTATCGATCGTGTGAGCGGCTCCCGACCACGCCCGGTAACCTGGCCGGGTGACAGGCTCGGAAGCTCCCCCCTCGTTCCGGCTCGCGTACGTCCCGGGGGTGACGCCCGACAAATGGGTGCGCATCTGGAACGAGCGGCTGCCGGACGTCCCCCTCGCCCTGACCCAGGTGACCGCCGCGCAGGCGGGCGACGTCCTGCTCGGCCGCGACGCCGACGCCGGACTCGTACGGCTGCCCGTCGACCGTACGGCGCTCAGCGCCATCCCCCTCTACACCGAGACCACGGTCGTGCTGATCCCCAGGGACCATCTCGTCACCGCGGCCGACGAAGTGACCGTCGAGGACCTCGCCGAGGAGATCGTGCTGCACCCCCTGGACGACGTCCTCGACTGGGAGCGGCCACCGGGCAGGCCCGCCCTGGAGCGCCCCGCCACCACCGCGGACGCCGTCGAACTGGTGGCGGCCGGGATCGGTGTGCTGCTCGTGCCCCTGTCGCTGGCTCGCCTGCACCACCGCAAGGACCTCACGTACCGCACGGTCACGGACGCTCCCGAATCGAGCGTGGCCCTGTCCTGGCCCGAGGACGCGCACACGGACCGCGTCGAGGACTTCATCGGCATCGTCCGGGGCCGCACCGTCAACAGCACCCGGGGCCGGCAGCCCGAACCGGCGCGGTCCAAGGGCGCCAAGCAGACCGCCGCGAAGCAGACCGGCGGCGCCCGGCGCGGCACCGCGGGCGGCCCCCGGGGCGCGAGCGGCGGCAAGGGCGGGAGCAAGGGCGGGAGCAAGGGCGGCCGCGGCGGCAGACCGCGCCGGCGCTGAACCCATCGACTCGGACCCACCGGGCCCCGACGCGTCAGCGGACCGTCGGACTCGGCGTCGGCGCGGAGGTGTTCACCTCCAGGCCCGGCGGCGAGGTGAGCGAGAGCACCGGCTCGCCGGGCTGCGGAGCCGGCGGCGTGAGCTGCGCCTTGGGCAGGTTCGGCGGTGCGGTCTGCTGGAAGTTGACCTGGTCGAAGTTGACCAGCCCGGTCTTCTCCAGCACGGTGATGTGGTCCAGGACGGTGTCGTTGGCCTGGTCGGCGAGCTGCCGCACCAGAGAGTTCTTGGTGTTGGCGCGGATGTTGGCGATGGCCGGGAAGATCTGGCCGTGGGTGATCCGCATGATGTTGACCGCGGTGGTGTCGAACTGCTTGCCCGTGGTCCCGTCCACCGTCGACACGAACTGCTGCTGCTGCGGCGAGGCCAGGTTGGGCAGGGTGACGCCCAGCTCCGGCGCGATCCTGCGGCAGGTGGCGTCCAGCCGGGAGTGGCCGACGACCAGGTGCTCACCGGCCTCCCGCATCTCCGGTGTCGTCCCCCGCTCCATGGCCATCAGCCCCAGCGGGTGCTCCCACAGCCCCGCGGCACGCACCTTCACCACGAAGTCCCGGTCCTGCTCGGTGAGCGGCCCGTACCGCGTGTTGGTGACGACCCGGGCCTGGTCGCTGCCCGCGTTCCGCACCCCGAGCATGGTCGGGTAGGCGAGCGCGGTGAGGGTGAGGACCAGGGCACCGGCCACGAAGGCGGTCCCTGCCGTGGTGCGCGTGATGCGCATCGTGCCTCCTGGGGCGAAGACAGGCTCGGACACCAGGAGGTACGGATACGAGGGACGATCTGATCACCGTTCCGGGCAAAATCCGCGACGCGAGGCGTGCTTCATCTCACCTCACCGGTCGCGCGCCGTCCGCACCAGCCAGTCGTGCGCCGCCCGCGCGGTGAACTCCTCCTGGCCCCCGCGCACCAGCAGCCCCGCGGTGGCGAACTCCGGGGCGTCGGCCTGCCCCGCGACGTACGGGATCGCGATGCAGCGCATCCCGGCCGCGTACGCGGCGGCGGCACCGGGGGCGGCGTCCTCCAGGACCACGCAGCGGGCCGGTTCCGCGCCCAGTCGGCGGGCCGCCTCCAGGAAGACGTCGGGGGCGGGCTTGCCCTGCGCCACCTCGTCGGCCGAGACGACCGTGCGCAGGTGCGCGTCCAGACCGGTGCGGCCCAGGATCGCCGCGATGGCCTCGGGCGACGAACCCGACGCCACCGCCATCGGTACGCCCTCGCCCGCCAGCAGTTCGACGAACTTCCGCATCTCCGGGTAGGCGCGGGCCGAGCTGCGGGCGAGCCCCAGGTAGTGGCGGTTCTTGACGGCGAGCAGCTCCTCGACCGTGGCCCGCAGCCCGTACCGCCGCTTCCAGTCGGCCACCGTCTCCCGGGTGCTGATGCCCACGTACGCCTCGTGGTCGGCCCAGGTGAAGTCCGGGACGCCGTACTCGGCGAGGGTGCGCCGGCCGGCTTCGTAGTAGTTCGGCTCGCTGTCCACGAGTGTTCCGTCGAGATCGAAGATGACCGAGATGCCGCCGAGCGGGCCCATGGTGCTCATGGTGCTCATGGTGTCCAGGATGCCAAGGATCACCTGCGGGCCGAGCGGCCGATCGACTCCACGAGCGGGAGCAGCCGGTGCGGCACCCGCTCGCGCAGCGCCACCTCGCTGCGGGTGCGGACCACGCCGGGCAGGCTGATCAGCTTCTGCACCACGTCCTCCAGGTGCGCGTTGTCGCGGGCCACGACGCGGGTCAGCAGGTCTCCGCCACCCGTGATGGAGAAGGCCTCGACGATCTCCGGCACCGCCGCCAGCGCCTCGCCCACCTCGTCCAGATGACCCTGGGTGACCTCGATGTGCACGAACGCGAGCACCGGGTGGCCCAGCGCGGCGGGGGAGAGGGACGGAGCGGTACCGGTGATCACGCCGTCGCGCTCCAGGCGGTCCAGCCGGGCCTGGAGGGTGCCGCGGGCGATCCCGAGGAGGCGGGCGTACTCCCGCACGCTGGTGCGCGGCTGCTGGAGCAGCAGCCGCAGGATGCGGGTGTCGAGCTCGTCGACGGCCATCGCGGGTCCGGCCTCCTCCGGTCGGCCATTGGCTCTCCGATGGCCGCAGGCATGCGGTGATCACTGTACCAATGGCCCACTCCGTCAGCGGCCTGTTGAGCCAGTGGTGGAAGAGATGCTCCTATAGAGAGGTCGATGGCGCTGCGGATCCCGCGGCGCCTTTTGCATGCGGTGACTTCCGGGCCAGTGGGCGTGAGCGAGCGAGGGGGCGGTAAGCAGTGCTGAAGAAGGTGTTCGTGAGCCCGGACCCGGGGCGGTCCCGGCTGCGGTTCGCCACCCGGGCCGTCCTCGGTATCGGGCTGGCCGTCGTGGCGTGCGGGCTGGCCGGTACCTCCCTGATCGGCGCGATCATCGGCGGCCTCGCCGCCCTGCTGGCGCTGTTCACCGTCACCGACGCCACCGTGCGCGGCCAGGCCGTCACCACCGCGTTGCTGCCGGTCGCCGGGCTGCCCGTGCTCACCGCCGCCGCCGCGCTGCACGACCTGCCCGTGGCCCGGGACCTCACCTTCCTCGCCGTCGTCGGCGCCGGCGTGTACGCGCGCCGCTGGGGCCCGCGCGGGCACAGCCTCGGCGTCTTCGCCTTCATGACGTTCTTCATCGCCCAGTTCCTGCACGCGACCACGGACCGGCTGCCCGAGATGTTCGCCGCCGTCCTGCTGTCCGTCGCCGCCGCCGCGACGGTGCGGTTCGGGCTGTGGTGCTACGAGCGCCGCCGGCCCGCGCCCGCCGTCCCCGCGCCGCCCCCCGGCACCGGGCTGGCCCGCATCACCACCCGGCAGGCCGTGCAGGCCACCGCGGGCGCCGGTTTCGCCCTGGTCGTGGGCCAACTGCTGTCGGGCGACCGCTGGTACTGGGCCGTCGGCGCGACCTGGTGGGTGTTCGTCAACACCACCTCGCGCGGCGAGACGCTGGTACGCGGCTTCCGCCGGGTCCTCGGCACGGTCGTCGGCATCGGCCTGGGCTTCCTGATCGCCGTGCCGGTGGCCGGGTCCCCGGTGCCCACCGCCGTGCTGGCCGCCGCCTGCGTCTTCGGCATCTTCTACACAGCCGCGGTCTCCTACACCTGGATGATGCTCTGCGTGACGCTGCTCGCCGAGCTGCTCTACGGCCTTCTCGGCGTCCTCAGCCCCGGCCTGCTCGCCCTGCGGATCGCCGAGACCGGCGTGGGCGCGCTCGGCGCCGCGCTCGCCGTGCTCTTCGTCCTGCCCGTCACCACCCACGCCGTCACCGACGTCTGGATCCAGCGCGCGCTGCGCTGTGTGCACGCCTGCACAGCGGAGGCCGCCGCCCGCCTCGCCGGAACCGAGGGCGCCGACCCGGCGCCGCGCGTGGCGGAACTGGAGCAGCTGCTGGGCCGGGTACGGCTGTCGGTCGCGCCGCTCGTGCACCCGCTCAGCCCGATGCCCGGACGCAAGCGACGGGCCCGCCGGGTCCTCGGCCTGCTGGACGACTGCGCCCGGGAGATCCGCGGCCTGGTCGCCGTCGCCGCCGATCCCGAAGCCTCGCACGATGCCCGGCTGGCCGCCGCCTGCTGGCGTGTCGAGGCCGCGGTCGAGGCACTCACCGGCGGAGGCGCCGTCCCCGCCCGCGCGGGCGGGCCGCGCGCCGCCGAACCCGCGTTGGCCCACCTCCACGACCTGGAACACGCCCTCGCCGAACTCGCCGCTCCGCTGCGCAGCCCCTCCGGTTCACGGCCGGCCGGTGCCTGACCCGTCTCACCGGACCGCCCCCCGCTCCACCCGTTTGGTCTAGACCGCAGGTGATCGACTGCTACCGTCGCTCCGGGGCGGACGACCAGGGTCGGCGCTCCGGGCGACGCAGCACGAAGCGGGACGAGAGGGGCAGCGGTGACGGACGGCGGCAGGCGGCAGCGGCGGGCATACATCGGGTCGTTCACGGCGGCCGGCGGCCCCGGGATCCTGACGGCGACCGTCGCCCCCGACAGCGGCGCCCTCACGGTCGTGAGCGGCACGGACGGGCTGGCCGACCCCTCCTACCTGGCTCTGGCGCCCGACGGAGACACGCTCTACGCCGTCAGTGAGACGACCGAGGGCGCCGTGGCCGCCTACCGGGTGAGCGGGGACAAGCCCGAGCCCACCGGGCGGCCGGTGCCCGTCGGGGGCGACGGACCGACCCACCTCAGCCTGTACGCCGGGCACGTGCTGACCGCCAACTACGGCTCCGGCACCGTCACCGCCGTCCCGGTCCGCCCCGACGGCACCCTCGCCCGCTCCGCGTCCGGCGTCCTGCGGCACACCGGCTCCGGCCCGCACGCCCAGCGGCAGCAGGGACCGCACGCCCACCAGGTGCGGCCCGACCCCAGCGGTCGGTGGGCCGTCAGCGTCGACCTCGGCACCGACTCCGTGCGGGTCTGCACCGTCGCGGACGGTGCCCCCGCCGTGCACCGCGAGATCGCGCTGCGGCCGGGGTCGGGGCCGCGGCACCTGGCCTTCCATCCGGACGGCTCGCACGCCTACGTCCTCAACGAACTGGCGCCCACCGTCACCGTCTGCCACTGGGACGCCGCCGACGGCGCGCTCAAGCCCCTCACCGAGGTGCCGGTGCTGCCGGGCGCCCCGGCGGGCGACGCCTACCCGTCCGGCATCGTCGTCTCGCCCGACGGCCGCTTCGTGTGGACCGCGACCCGCGGCGAGGACGTCCTGTCCGTGTTCGCCGTGGAACCGGACGGACTGCGGCTGTCCGCCACCGTGCCCTGCGGCGGCCACTGGCCCCGCGACATCACCGTGTCGGACGGCTTCCTGTACGCGGCCAACGAGCGCTCCGGCGACGTGACCTGGTTCGCCCTGAACCCGACCACCGGCATCCCCCACCACACCGGCTCCGTATCAGTCCCGGCAGCCTCCTGCGTGATCTTCGCCCCGGCCTGAGCCGTCCCTCCCCAAAGCCGCGGGCAGTCGTGCCTCCCCCAGTGCCTGAACGGCCTGGGAGGTACCCCCACGCGGCACGGGTGGGCGCAGCGGCACCGGGCGACGAAGGGGCCCGCTCCTCACCCGGAGCGGGCCCCTTCACACACGCCTGAATACGCCAGCGCACGCGCCCCTCACCGAACCGGCGCCCCCTGCGCCTGCTGCGGCGAGATACCGAGCGCCGTCGTGTACTTGGCCAGCGCCAGCTTGCCGATCGCCGGGTACGGGCCGAGCGGCTCGGCCGTGGAGCAGCCCGCCTCCTTGGCCGCCTCCTCCAGCACGGACGCCTCGATCTCCGGGCCGATCAGATACGGCGCGAGCGCCAGCTGCTGGGAACCCGAGGAACGCAGCTGCTCGGCCACGGACGCGATCGAGCCCTCCTCGTCCAGCGCCGCCGCGATCACCGGCACGGCCAGGCGCGCGGCGAGCAGCATGCCGGTGATCCCGGCCGCCTGGACGGCCTCGTCACCGCCGACGGAGGCCAGGATGATGCCGTCCGCCGCGGTCGCCACGGTGAACAGGCGGGCCCGGTCGGCACGGGCGAGACCGGCCTCCGAGAGTCGCACGTGCAGGGCCTCGGCCAGCAGCGGGTGCGGTCCGAGCACATCGGTCAGCTCGGCCGCGATCTTGCTGTCCATCACGGCCTGCCGGATCCGGCGCAGCAGCGCGTTGTCCGGCCCGGCGAGCAGCGGCACGACGACCGCGACGGGGCCCTCGGGCTCCTTCACGTCCAGGCCCGCGGCACGTGCCTGCTCGAAGCGGGCGGCGCGCTCCTCGGCGGCCCGGACGAGCACGCTGGTCAGGGAGGGGAACTCGGCGTCGTCGTCCCCGTCGAGGTGGCCGATCCGGGCGTCCAGCCCGGGCAGCTCGGAGCGGGCGATGCTGATGACCTCGTCGGCGAGGCTTCGGGTGGCGCTACTGGGCGTCCCCGGCACCGCGAGGACGAGCGCCGGCGCGCCCTCGGGAGCCACCAGTGGTTCGGGACGGCGGTGCCGTCCTGGCTGGCGGGGGCGCGGCATTCGTACTGGCAGGCCGGACGCGGGCCCAGTGGGGGAGCTCATGGCGCCGCATGTTACTGGTTTCCGGGGTTTCCCTGTTCGGGGAGGGTGCAGGTGAGCGGTATCCGTCCGGTTTTGTCTGATGAGTGATGTACGGATCGGCCGACATCGGCATGAATTCACCTCGTTGGCGGACCACTTCTCAGCCGCCCCGCACGGTCGTCACCCACAGCATCTTGTCGTCACTCGGAAGGGTGAGTGAGCCGGTCGCCAGGCCGGTCGCGATCCGGACCGCGCCGTCCAGCGGATCGCCCTCCGCGGGCGTCCACCGCGCCTGGGGCAGCCGCTCCGTCAGCTCCTCGCCCAGCGGTGCGAGGAGCGGATCGCCGAGCCGCAGCAGGCCGCCGGTGACCGCGACGAGGGGTTCACCTTCGGTGGGGCAGACCGCGGCGGCCGAGTCGGCCAGGTGCCGGGCGGCGGACCGCAGGATCTCCGCCGCGACGGGGTCGGTGGCCGCACACGCCGCCACCTCGGGTGCGAAGGAGGCCAGGACGGCCGGACGGTCGGACCGCGGATACACCTGCCCGGGCAGTCCGGCCGCCGGGCCGAAACGCTCCTCCGCGCGGGCCAGCAGCGGTGCGGAGCCGCCCGCCCGCCCGTCATGGGCGCGCAGCGCCGCCTCGAGGCCCGCCCGCCCGATCCAGGCGCCGCTGCCGCAGTCGCCCAGCAGATGCCCCCAGCCGTCCGCCCGGCGCCAGCGGGTCAGGTCGGTGCCGACGGCGATCAGGCCGGTACCGGCGGCCACCACCACCCCGGCCCGCGGACCGAGCGCGCCCACGTACGCGGTCACGGCGTCGGCGGCCAGGGCGACCGTCCGCACGCCCAGCTCCCGGGCCAGCGCGCCCGGCAGTTCGGCACGCAGGGCGTCGCCCAGGGTGGCCATCCCGGTGGCCCCGACCACGACGGTGTCGAGCCGGGTCACACCGGTCTCGGCGGTCAACGTCCTCGCCATGGGCAGTAGTTGCCCCATGAGGTGCCCGGGGTCGATCCCGCGCGCACCGGTGCGGACGGGCTCCCGCGAGACCCGCCGACCGAGGGGGCCGTGACCGCCGCCACCGCCACCGCAGTCGCCGACGGCGACGCGCAGCCCCGAGCCGCCGGAGTCCACGGCCAGGAAGCCGGTGCTCACGGCAGGCGCCAGTCGACCGGCTGACCTCCCAGGCGCATCAGCAGGTCGTTGGCCCGGCTGAACGGACGGGAGCCGAAGAAGCCCCGGTCGGCCGACATCGGGGACGGGTGCGCCGACTCCACGGCCGGCAGATCGCCGAGCAGCGGCCGCAGATTGCGGGCGTCGCGACCCCAGAGGATGGACACCATCGGCTTGCCGCGCGCCGCGAGCGCCCGGATCGCCTGCTCGGTGACCTCCTCCCAGCCCTTGCCGCGGTGCGCCGCGGGCTTGCGCGGGGCCGTGGTGAGCGCCCTGTTGAGCAGCAGCACGCCCTGCTGGGTCCAGGGCGTCAGATCCCCGTTGGAGGGCTGCGGGAGATTCAGGTCGGTGTGCAGCTCCCGGAAGATGTTGACGAGGCTGCCGGGCAGCGGGCGTACCTCGGGCGCGACGGAGAACGACAGTCCGACGGCGTGCCCCGGAGTGGGGTAGGGGTCCTGTCCGACGATCAGGACCCGTACGTCGTCGAAGGGCTGTTGGAAGGCTCGCAGGACGTTCGCCCCCGCCGGGAGGTAGGTGCGTCCGGCGGCGATCTCCGCGCGCAGGAACTCACCCATCGAGGTGATCCGCCCGGCGACGGGTTCCAGGGCCTTCGCCCAGCCCGCTTCGACGATTTCGTTCAAGGGTCGTGGTGCCACGGGCGTCACCCTACTGCCGTACGGGTGACGCCGATCAACCGGTGGCCGCGGCCGGTCCCCCCGGTCCGGTTCATCCGACGACCGCGGCCCGCACGCACAGCACGTCCGGCAGGTGGGAGGCCAACTGCCGCCAGCTGTCGCCGTCGTCGGCCGAGGCGAACACCTCGCCGTTGCGGTTGCCGAAGTACACGCCCGCCCGGTCCGCGTCGTCCGTGGACAGCGCGTCGCGCAGCACCGTGCCGTAGTGGTCCTCCTGGGGCAGGCCCGCCGAGAGCGGCTCCCAGCTCTTGCCCGCGTCCGAGGTGCGGAAGACCCGGCACCGGTGGTCGGCGGGCACCCGGTCGGCGTCGGCGTTGATCGGGAAGACGTACGCCGTGTCGCCGCGGTGCGGGTGGGCGGCCACCGCGAAACCGAACGTGGAGGGCAGGCCCTCGCCGATGTCCGTCCAGTGGCCGCCCGCGTCGTCGCTGCGGTACACCCCCCAGTGGTTCTGGAGGTAGAGGCGGTCGGGGGTGGCCGCGTCCCGCGCGACCTTGTGCACGCACTGGCCGAACTCCGGGTCGGGATCCGGCAGGAAGACGGCGGAGACGCCCGAGTTCGACGGCGCCCAGCTCGCGCCGCCGTCGACGGTGCGGAAAACCCCCGCGGTCGACACGGCGACCGTCACCGACCTGGGGTCGCGCCGGTCGGTGAGGACGGTGTGCAGCCCCTCACCGCCACCGCCCGGCACCCACTTCGAGCGAGTGGGGTGCTCCCACAGCGGGCGGACCAGCTCGAAGCTCTCACCGCGGTCCTCCGAGCGGTACAGCGCCGCCGGTTCCGTGCCCGCGTACACCACGTCCGGCTCGGCGGCCGCCGGGTGCAGCTGCCACACCCGCTCCAGGGAGGCGCCGGTGTCCTTGGGGAACTTGACGGCGGGCGCGGCCGGTTCGGTCCAGGTCCGGCCCAGGTCGTCGGAGTGGAACACCGACGGCCCCCAGTGCGCGCTGTCCCCGCCGGCCAGCAGCCGCGGGGTGTCGCCGCGGGTGTCGAGGGCGACCGAGTAGACCGCCTGTGCGTTGAAGTAGGGACTCTCGTCGAACTCCCATGCGCCACCCCGCCGGCGCCCGATGAACAGGCCCTTGCGGGTGCCCACGGCGAGCAGTACCTCGGTCATGCCGATCACCTCCGCGGCGTCCTCGTCGACGCCTTCGTCTCGGACACGGGCCAGTCTGCACCCAGCCACTGACAGTCACCCCTGGAAAGGGTGTCGTCCCAGGTCAGGTGGTGGTGTCGGGTCCTGCTCGGGGTGTCTCGGCGTTGACCGCTCAGCTGTCGCCCGGTAGGGCCCGGGCCAGGATCCCGCCGAGGTCGGCCGTGTCCGGCAGCGTGCCGAAGGCGTGTCCCCAGTCGCCGCCGAGCCTGCTCGCGCAGAAGGCGTCGGCGACGGCCGGCGGGGCGTGCCGGACCAGGAGGGAGCCCTGGAGGGTGAGGGCCATCAGCTCCACCAGGCGGCGGGCGCCGGTCTGGGACGCCTCGCCGAGCCCCGCCCGGAGCCGGGCCACCGCCGCGTCCAGCCGGGCGTCCGCCCCACGCGCCAGGGCCAGTTCCTCGAAGAGGGCGTGTGCGCAGGCGGGGGAGCGGCCGAGGGCCCGCAGCACGTCGAGGGCGTTGACGTTGCCCGAGCCTTCCCAGATCGACAGCAGCGGCGCCTCGCGGTAGTGGCGCGGCATGCCCGACTCCTCCACGTAGCCGTTGCCGCCCAGGCACTCCAGGGCCTCCGCGGTGAACGCCGGACCCCGTTTGGTCACCCAGTACTTGCCGACGGCGGTGGCGATCCGCCGGAACGCCGCCTCCCCCTCGTCCCCGCGCACGGCACGGTCGGCCGCGCCGGCCAGCCGCAGGGTGAGCGTCGTCGCGGCCTCGGACTCCAGCGCGAGATCGGCCAGGACGTTGCGCATCAACGGCTGGTCCACCAGCCGGGCGCCGAACGCGCTGCGGTGCCGCACGTGGTGACCGGCCTCCACGAGGGTCTTGCGCATCAGCGTCGCCGAGGCCATCACGCAGTCCAGCCGGGTGCAGTTGACCATCTCGATGATGGTCTTGACGCCCTGCCCCTCGGGCCCGACCAGCCAGGCCACCGTCCCGTCGAACTCGGGCTCCGAGGAGGCGTTGGACCGGTTTCCGAGCTTGTCCTTCAGGCGCTGGACGCGGAAGGTGTTGCGGGTGCCGTCGGGCAGCACGCGGGGCACCAGGAAGCAGGACAGCCCCCCGGCCGCCTGGGCCAGCACCAGGAACACGTCGCACATCGGCGCCGACGTGAACCACTTGTGCCCGCGCAGCGTGTAGACCCCGGGCTCGGCGGTCGCGGTGGCCGTCGTGGTGTTCGTACGGACGTCCGAGCCGCCCTGCTTCTCGGTCATCCCCATCCCGGCCAGCAGACCGCGCTTGTCCGTGGGCGTCCGCAGCCCCGGTTCGTACTCCCGGGAGGTCAGCAGCGGCTCGTAGACCTCCGCCAGCTCCGGCTGGGCACGCAGCGCCGGGACGGCCGCGTACGTCATCGAGGTGGGGCAGCCGTGCCCCGCCTCCGTGTGACCCCAGACCAGTCCACCGGCGGTCCGCGCGACGTGTGCGCCGGGCCGCTCGTCGGCCCAGGGCGCCCCGGCCAGGCCCTCGCCGACCGCCACCCGCATCAGGTGGTGCCAGCTCGGGTGGTACTCGACCTCGTCGACCCGGTTGCCGTAGCGGTCGTGCGTGCGCAGCACGGGCTCGTGCCGGTTCGCCAGGTCGCCCCAGTCCTGCGCCTCGACGCTGCCCGCCCGACGGCCCAGCCGCCGCAGACCGTCCTCGGCCCACCCGGCGCCCTCCCGCCGCACGCCCTCCAGCAGGACCGGGTCGTCGGAGGCGTCGTAGGGGGCCAGGGGAGGGGGCTGGTTGGTGACCTCGTGCGTCGCGCGCCCCTCCGGACGGCCCCAGGGCTCCTCGGACGGCTCGTAGGACTCGTACGGCGGTTCCTGCGCGAGTGTCGTCATGAGTCGAGTGTTGCACTCTCTCTGCGGCCGCAGCAATAGTGCAACGTCACGGACGCACGTACAGTACGTGCTCATGTGGACGAACGACACGTGCCCGCGCGGATGAGCGGTTCCGGGGCCGCCGCCGACGGACTCACCCTGCGTCCGCTGTCAGCGCGGTCGGTGGTTCTGAGCATGCTGCTCGGCACGCACCCCCCGGAGCTGCCGGCCCGGGACCTGGTGCGGCTCGTGGAGGGGTTCGACGTCGGTGCCTCCACCGCGCGCGCGGCCCTGAGCCGGATGACCGCCGCCGGGGACCTGCGCCGCACGGACACCGGCTACCGGCTCAGTGAGCGCCTGCTGGAGCGTCAGCGGCGCCAGGACGAGGCCCTGCGCCCGCACACGCGCGCGTGGGGCGGCGACTGGGAGACGCTCGTGATCACCGCGACGGGGCGCGGTCCCGCCGCCCGTGCCGAACTGCGGGCGGGGCTGGCCGCCCTGCGCCTGGCCGAACTCCGCGAGGGCGTCTGGCTGCGCCCCGACAACCTCGACCGCCCGCTGCCCGCGGATCTCGACCGGGTGGCCGAGCGGCTCGTCGCACGCCCCGAGGCCCCGGCCCGCGCACTGGCCGCGCGCCTGTGGCCGCTGGGCGACTGGGCGGACACCGCGCGGGCGCTGCTCGCCCACGTCGACCGCGCCCGGCGTCCGGCCGACCGCCTCACCGCCTTCGCGGCCGTCGTGCGGCACCTGCTCGCCGACCCGGTGCTGCCCGCGGAACTGCTCCCGCCCGACTGGCCGGGCGCGGCCCTGCGGGACACCTACGCGCGCTACCAGCGGGAACAGTCCGGGCAGGTCCGGGCGCACGGCACCCGGACCTGACGCGTCACTTGTAGGTGATGTCGGACGAGGAGTACTTGCAGTGGGTGCCGTCGGCGCCCGAGCCGTTCGAGTCCGGCTCGTCGCCGTCGTCGTTGCCGATGTACTTCTGGCACGGGACGATCTTCTTGCTACTGTCCCCGAGGATCGTGATGTTGCGCAGGGTCGCGCTGTCGCCGTAGTTGGTGTTGATGCCGGCGATCCTGCTGCCCTTCCAGGTCACCTCGATGCCGCTGAGGTTGATCGTCCGCTTGTACTGCGTCGAGCAGTTGCCGCACGAGCGGACGAAGGTGCCGAAGTTCTTGACGGCGAAGCCGGAGACGTTGAGGGTGCCGGCGCCGTTGAACTGGAACACCTTGTCACTGGCCTCCTTGGCGCCGCCGCCCGAGACCGTGTAGACGTTCGACGACGAGGAGCCCCGGAAGGTCGCCGCGTCCTCGCCGACGTCCTCCCACCAGACGTTCTGGAGCGTACAACTGCCCTTGCAGTGGACGCCGTCCGCCGCCGGGGCGCCGATGATCACGTTCTTGAGGACGGCGCCCGGGGCGAGTTCCAGGATCGGGCCCTGGTCCTCGTCCTGGCCGTCGGAGCCCAGGTCGCCGGTGCCGTAGAGGCGCTTCATCCCGTAGTCCTTGGTGCCGGACACCGAGATGGTGGAGGACACGCCTTCGCTGCCGTTGGGGGTCGGCCAGGTGGCGGCGTGCGCCGAAGAGGCCCCGGAGGTCATGAGCATGCCAACCGAGAGGCCGAGAGCGGCGAGCCCGCCGGTCACCGCGCGCCGGGGTGCGCGAAGGGGTTTCGCAACGGTCATGTTCTGGTCCCTTCCATAGGGAGTGGGGGTGGAACGGAACATGTACGTGAACGTTGTGCTCCATCATGGCCGGGATCGCGGACGCCGGGGCCAGACTGGTCCGGAAAGTCTGGGCCCGGCGTTCGCGACGGTCATGCTGATGAACGGACCGTAGAGGGTAAGCGCTTTCTAGTCAACGCCCCGTGCGAAACCCCTCCTGCCTCACATGCCCCAGCCGTACTGGTCCGGCATCCGGGCGTCCACGCCGAGCTCACGCGCCGCGTGCTGGGCCCAGGACGGGTTGCGCAGCAGCTCGCGTCCCAGCAGCACCGCGTCGGCCTCGCCGTTGGCCAGGATCTTCTCGGCCTGACCGACGTCGGTGATCAGGCCGACGGCGGCGACCGGCAGCGTGGTCGCGGCCTTCACGCGTGCGGCGAAGGGCACCTGGTAGCCGGGCCCGGTCGGGATCCGGACGCGCGGGACGTTGCCGCCGGTGGACACGTCGAGCAGGTCGATGCCGCGGGCCTGGAGGTCGCGGGCGAAGCGGACGGTGTCGTCCGGCGTCCAGCCGCCCTCTTCCAGCCAGTCGGTCGCCGAGACGCGGAAGAACAGCGGCTTGTCGTTGGGCCAGACCTCCCGTACCGCGTCGACGACCTCCAGGGCGAACCGGGTGCGGTTCTCGTACGAGCCGCCGTAGGCGTCGGTGCGGTGGTTGGAGTGCGGGGACAGGAACTCGTGGATCAGGTAGCCGTGGGCGCCGTGGATCTCGGCGATCTCGAAACCGGCGTCCAGCGCCCGGCGCGCGGCGTCCGCGAACAGGGCGACAACTTCCTGGATCTGGGCGACCGTCAGCTCGGTCGGTACCGGGTGCCCCTCGTCGAACGCGAGCGCGCTCGGGGCCAGCGGCTGCCACCCGTGGGCGTCCGCTCCCACCGGCCCACCGCCCTTCCAGGGCTGCGCGGTGGAGGCCTTGCGGCCGGCGTGCGCCAACTGGATCGCGGGAACCGTCCCCTGGTCGCGCAGGAATCCCGTGATCCGGCGGAACGCCTCGACCTGCGTGTCGTTCCACAGCCCGAGATCCTGCGGGGAGATGCGCCCCTCGGGCGACACGCCGGTGGCCTCCACGACGATCAGGCCGGTGCCGCCCACCGCGCGAGCGCCGTAGTGCGCGAAGTGCCAGTCGCCGGGCACACCCGCCGACGGGCCCTCGGGTGCGGCGGAGTACTGGCACATCGGCGGCATCCAGATCCGGTTGGGGATCGTGGTGTCACGGAGCCGGAGGGGCTCGAAAAGGACGCTCATGGCGGGCTGCTCCTGGGTCGCGGCAGGTCGGGACGGGATGGTCGGAACGGTTCGGGTCGGCTCGTACGGTAACTCTCGTAGTACGTCGAGTGTCAAACTACGGCGTCCTTCGTACAATGGGGAACCCCGAACCCCTCCTGATCGGTGGGACCCCTGGACGAACTGGAGTCGCCGTGACCCCCGCCACCGCCCCCGCCGGTCCCCGCGAGCTGCCGCACCCGACGCGTGGCGAGATCCGGCTGGAGGGCCTGCTGCATGCCTTGGCCGACCCGGTGCGGCTGCGGATCGTGCGGGACCTCGCCGCGGACAGCGGCGCGCTGTTCTCCTGCTCGCACTTCGACCTGCCGGTCACCAAGTCCACCACCACGTACCACTTCCGGGTGCTGCGCGAGAGCGGGGTGATCCGGCAGACCTACCGGGGCACGGCCAAGATGAACGGCCTGCGCAGGGACGACCTGGACGCCCTCTTCCCCGGGTTGCTCGACGCCCTGCTGGCCGCGGCCGCCCGCCAGGCCGCCGTCGTCGGGGGCGCCTGACCCGCGAGGCCCGCCGTACCTCGACGGGGTGCGCTCCGCTGACAGGGTGTCGCCCTCGGTGAACGAAGCGTGTTCCGTTCGTATGGAATGTGATCATTCGGTTACGTTGCGTATGTGCTCGAAGCATCCTTCGTTGATCGTTCTCTTCAGCTTTCCGACCGCTGTCCGGACGACGGTGAGATGTCGGTGCGGCACGCCTGGGCGGTGAGCGAGGGCGGCGCCACGACCTCCTGGTTCGATGTCCGGCTGGCCTTCGCCGACGGTGCCCGGGTGGACGCCCTCGCCGTGCTGCGCGGTCAGGACGTGCGGGTCGAGGACGTACGGGCCCAGCCGCCGCTGTCCCTCGACGACCTGGCCGTGCTCGCGGAGTGGCTGGAGAACCCCCTGTTCGAGGCCTGCGTCCCGGCTCCCGCCCGTCGCGCGCCGACCGCCTCGCGGCGGGCCAGGCCCGCGTGGCCGCGCGGGCGGGAGGGGCGCAGGCTCGTCGCCCAGGAGTACCGGGCGGCCCGGGAGGAGGGCGGCGATCCGGTCCTCGCGGTGATGCGCGCGACCGGGCACAGCAGGCGCAGGTCGCTCAGGCTGATCGGCCAGGCCCGCGACGAGGGATTCCTGGCGCCGCGTCGCGCGCGCCGCTGAGACACGGCCGAGAGACCGTCCCGAGGGACCACCCCGAGGGACCACCCCGAGGGACCACCCCGAGGGACCACCCCGAGGGACCACCCCGAGGGGCCCACCCGAGGGGCCGACTCGCCGTCGGTCTGCCCGCCGTCGGTCCGCCGCGTCGTCAGAGCATCGCGCGCATGCGGGAGATCTCGCTCGTCTGCTGGGCGACCACGTCGTCGGCCATCTCCTCGATCAGCACGTTGTTGCCTTCCGACTTCACGTCCGTGGCCATGCTGATCGCGCCCTCGTGGTGAGTGATCATCAGGGTGAGGAAGAGCCGGTCGAAGGCCTTGCCCTCGGCCGCGCGCAGCTTCTTCAGCTGGGCCTCGGTCGCCATGCCCGGCATCGCGGTGTGCTCGTGCCCGCCGCCCGTCACCTTCTCGCCGTGGGTCCCGAGCCAGCCTTCCATCGCCTTGATCTCCGGCCCCTGCGCGGCCGAGATCCGTTCCGCCAGCTTCTTGACCTGGCCGGACTCGGCCTGTTTCGGCGCCAGTTCGGTCATCTTCAGCGCCTGGGCGTGGTGCTGGATCATCATCCGCGCGTAGGAGACGTCCGCCGAGTTGGGGGAGTCGTCGTCGGCGCGCTCTTTCCCGGCGTCCTCGGCGGACAGGGTCCGGTTGCCCTCGCCCGGCTTGCCCGGCGCGATCACCGAGGGTCCGGCGGCGGCCGCCGAACCGCCGTCCGATCCGGAGTCGCAGGCCCCCAGTCCGAGCACGGCCAGTGCGGTCAGCGAGGCCGTGACGAGTGACGCGCTGGACATCGCGGGGCGAAAGGACACAACGACCTCCTGTGGCTGGGGATGCCCCCTCTGTGGGAGGGATGCGGAACACCTTGTGGGTGCGGTGACCGTCCTAGCACGCTTCCGAGCGTCACTGATCAAAAAACTTCATTGCGAGTTTGTTGCCCCCTGTTGGTATGTGCATGCCGAAGACGATACTGCCTGGTGCGTGAACCGTTCCGACGGGAACGGACGTTGGGAGGAACAGTGACCCTGTTGAGCGACCCGCGAACGCGGCGCAGACGCCTGGGAGTCGCGGCTGCCGCCGCCGGACTCCTGTCCGCGCTGCTCACCGCCGGCCCTGCCGTGGCCACCCCCGACCCCGGGGACGGTCCGGCCACGTCGAAGGAGGTGTCCAAGAGTGCGCGCGCCGAGGTGCGCGACGCCGTCGAGAGCGGCGAGATACCCGGCCAGGACGAGATCGTCCACTCGGACAACATCGAGCACCTGACCAACATCCCCAAGGACGCATTGCCCGGCACCAACTCGGACCTGGCCTTCCAGGGCCAGTACGCCTTCGCCGGGAACTACGACGGCTTCCGCATCTTCGACATCAGGAACCCGAAGAAGCCGAAGACCGTCGCCCAGGTGCTGTGTCCCGGCTCGCAGAACGACATCTCCGTCTCCGGGGACCTGCTGTTCCTGTCGACCGACTCCTCGCGCAGCGACGACAGTTGCAACAGCACCACGCAGCCCGCGACCGAGAAGTCCTCCTGGGAGGGCATGAAGGTCTTCGACATCAGCGACAAGCGCAACCCGAAGTACGTCGCCGCCGTCGAGACCGCCTGCGGCTCGCACACCCACACGCTGGTGCCCGAGCGGAAGAACGTCTACATCTACGTCTCCTCCTACTCGCCGAACGCCGCCTACCCCGACTGCAAGCCGCCGCACGACGGGATCTCCGTGATCAAGGTGCCGCGCAAGGCACCCGAGCGGGCCGCCCTCGTGGGCTTCCCCGTGCTGTTCCCCGGTGAGGGTCCCGACGGCGGCGGCAACCCGGGCGGGCCCACCAACCCGGGCGTCTCCAAGACCACCGGCTGCCACGACATCACCGTCCTGCCCTCCGAGGACCTCGCGGCGGGCGCCTGCATGGGCGACGGCATCCTCTTCTCCATCAAGGACCCCGAGCGCCCGAAGGTCATCGACCGCGTCCAGGACAACGTGAACTTCGCGTTCTGGCACTCGGCGACCTTCAACCAGCAGGCGAACAAGGTCGTGTTCACCGACGAGCTGGGCGGTGGCGGCGCCGCCACCTGCAACGCGGAGATCGGCCCGAACCGCGGCGCCGACGGCATCTACGACATCGTCGGCCGGGGCGACCACCGCAAGCTGGTCTTCCGCAGCTACTTCAAGATTCCGCGCCACCAGGCGGACACCGAGAACTGCGTGGCCCACAACGGCTCGCTGATCCCGGTCAAGGGCAAGGACATCATGGTCCAGGCCTGGTACCAGGGCGGCGTCTCCGTCTGGGAGTTCACCGACTCCTCGCGGCCCAAGGAGATCGCCTACTTCGAGCGGGGCCCGCTGAGCACCGACACGCTGAACACCGGCGGTTCCTGGTCGGCGTACTACTACAACGGCTACATCTACTCGAACGACATGGCCAAGGGCTTCGACGTCCTCAAGCTCAGCGACCGGCGCACCGACCCGGCCAAGCGGGTCCACCTGCGGGAGCTGAACACGCAGACGCAGCCGGACTACTTCGACTGAGCGGTCCGGTCCGTCAGGTCCCGCTGCTCCACCCGGTCCGGCTGATCGACTACGCCGGTCGCGAAGAACCGTGACAGGTCCGGGTTCGTCGTCCCGCCGGGCGCTTCGGCGTCCGGCGGGACACCCAGCTTCCAGTCCAGCCGGTAGCGCTCGAACAACTCGGCGCGCAGCGCCGGCACCGGCATCGGAACCCCGGGCACGAGAGCCGCGAACACGGCGCCCATCAGCAGTGCGCGCAGCATCGGGTAGTCGCGGTCGACGTCCTGTGAGCCGTGCCGGGCCACCGTGTCCCTCAGCAGCTCCGCCAACCGCCGCTGCTCCGGGCACGGTACGAAGCCCACCTCCGCCTGGAGCAGCCCCGCCATGTGCTGGCGCATGAGCACCGGCCGGTCCCGGGCGAGCCCCAGGATCGCGTCGATGGCCCGCGCCAGCCGCTCGCGCCCCTCGACGGTGCGCGGCTCGCGCTCCAGGGCCTCCTCCAGGGTGCGGTGCATCAACCGGTGCACGGCGGACTGCACCAGATGGCGCTTGCCGGGGAAGTAGTACGAGACCAGCCCCCGCGCCGAGCCCGCGCGGTCCGCGATGTCGCCCAGCGTGGTCGCCTCGTACCCGCGCTCGCCCACCAGCTCCACGGCGGCCTGCAGGAGACGCTCTTTCGAGCGCCGCCGCAATTCTTCATTGACCGAGGCGCTGCGCGGGGACATGCTGTACTCCTGCGTTGACTGGCTGGCAGCCAACTATACTCGGCGCAGGCGGACGGTCCCCCAGGACCGTTCGGCAACCGTCTGTCTCGGGCGACACGGGGGATCGTCCGAGACGGACGGGACCACCCGGTGGTTGCCTCGGGCTACGTGACGAGATCCAGCACCGGCCGCAGCCCGGCCGGGCGTTCCGCCACCGGCAGGTGGTCGACGAAGTGCACTCCGCAGCCGAGCGCCGCCGCGCCACCGTCCGCCCGCCGGTCGTCACCGACCATCAGCGTCCGCCCCGGCTCCACGCCCAGCGCCGCGCAGGCGACGCCGAACAGCCGGGGGTCGGGCTTGCGGATGCCGTGCTCGTACGACAGGACGTACGTGTCGACGTACCGGTCGAGGCCGTGCGCGCGGAACACCGTTCGCAGGTCCCAGCCGATGTTGCTGACCACTCCCACGGCGATGCCGCGCCCGCGCAACGCGCTGAGCACCTCGGCGGCGTCGGCGTACGGACTCCAGGCGCCCGGCGACATGTGCCGCTCGTACAGCGCGTCGTGCAGGCCCGGGTGAGGCAGTGGCACCTGCCGGGACAGTCCCGTGTAGGCGGCCCGGTGCAGGGCGGAGCTGTCGTCGCGGGTCTCCCAGACCTCGGCGAGGTGCTCCGGCACCCGCAGCGGCGGTGCGCCGCCGGGCAGCGCTCCCGCTCGCTGGAGCGCCTCGGCCGTCCGGGCCAACTCCGGTGCGGCCAGCTCCAGTCCGGCACCGTCGAGCGCCGCACGCAGCCAGGCTTCGGTGGATTCGATACGGAACAGGGTTCCGGAGAAGTCGAACAGAACGGCCGTCATGGGCCGGATCTCAGGGGCGCCGCTCACGGATGCCGGCGCTGGTGCGCCAGTACCGCGAGTGCCACGACCAGGGCGCCCAGGAGCCAGCCGCCGAGGACGTCCGTGGTCCAGTGCACGCCGAGCCACACCCGGGTCACGCCGACGCCCGCCACGGAGACCACGGCGACGGCCAGGCCGATGCGGCGCAGGTCGCGGCCGACGCCGTAGTGGTGGAGCAGCCACACCAGCAGGCCGCACACGAACGTCGCGGTCATCGCGTGCCCCGAGGGGAACGCCGCGTAGTGCGCGGAGTCCACGGGATCGGGCCAGACCGGGCGGGGGCGGTCCACCGCCGCCTTGAGGACCTGCTGCAGAAGGCTGCCCAGCAGACAGGTCGCCCCCAGCCACACGGCCGTGCACCGGTCCGCCCGGCGCCACCACAGCCACACCACCACCGCCGCGCACAGCAGGCGCATCGTCCAGGTGTCCCACACCCAGTCGGTGAGGACCCGCATGGCCTGGGTGATGCCGTCCTGCTCGACGGCCCAGCGGTGGGTCGTGTCGGCGACGTCCTCGTCGAACCGCACCAACGGGCGCCATTCGACGGCCACCAGGGTGAGCAGGAGGACGGAGCACACCGCCAGGACCCAGGTGACGCGGAGGGCGGTGCGTGGCTGTGGCGGGGCGGGCGGGGAGTCGACCGGCGGCGTCTGCATGCTGCGATCCTCGCCGAACCGATGCCTCCGGGGCCACTGCCGGGGCGGGCACACCCCCTAGCCCAACGCCCGCAGCCCCGGCGCGAACGCCAGCAGGACCGGGACCACCGGCACCAGCGCGCCCGCGGCCGTCAGCCGCAGCCTCCGGGCCGCCGTCAGCCGGTTCGGCGGGGTGAGCAGCCGGTGGACCCGCTGCGGAACGTCGGCCCGGGCGGTCGGGCACGGGCCGAAGACCCCGCGGTCCTCGTTGAGTTCGACCAGGGCCAAGGCAGTCGTCAGCCGGCCGAAGCGGCGAGAGGCCACGTCGTCGGCGGCGAGTTCGACCAGGCGGTGCATCTCGTCGCGGAACGCGGCGAAGACCGGAACCTGCGGAAACCCGTCCGCCAGGGCGGAGGAGCAGTGCAGCAGCCAGTCGTGCCGCGCCTGCGCGTGCCCCTTCTCGTGGGCGAGCACGGCGTCCAGCTGCCGGCCCTTGAGACGGCGCAGCGCGGCGGTGGTGACCACCAGTTGAGGGGCCGTGCCGGGCAGCCACCAGGCGTCCGGCCGCTCACCCTCCAGGACGACGAGCCGCCCCGGGCCGGGCTCCTCGCCGGGCAGCAGCGGAGCGCGCTGCCGCAGCTCCGCCCGGCGCAGCCGACGCCGGGAGCGGGCCCGTGCGACCTCGCGGGCCAGCATTACGACGCTCCACAGTCCACCGCAGGCCAGGGTGACGGCGGTGGTGTCCGCCCAGAGGCCGGAAGTGCCCAGGGCGTAGGCCTCGACCACCGGGCCGGGAGCGGTCGCGAAGACGTGTCCGCCCACCGCGTGCCAGGCCGCCGCCGCGCTCAGCGTCATCGACAGCGCGCAGCACACGATCACCGCCGCCACCACGCACTGCCAGACCCACAGGGCGACCACCGGTTCGCGATCCGGCCAGTCGGCCCGGGCGAGCAGCCTGGGGGCGAGCACGGCGGCCAGTGCGCCGAGCAGCAGCAGTGCCGCGGGGAGAATCATGGGAGCAGCCTATGAGCGCCACGCCCTCGGCAGTACGGTCCGGGGCGCGAAGTGACGCAGTCAACGACGGCGAACGGCGGGCGGCGGACCGGGCAGTGCGGGCAGTGCGGGCGCCCGGGCCGCCGGTGTCACAGCGGCAGCAGCATCGCCAGCATCCCCATCGCCATGGAGAGCCGGCAGGCCCGCGCCAGCTCCGGCCGGTCGCCCCACCCGGCCGCCGCCCGGCCGTCGGCCACCGCCACGACGGGTATCAGCCGTACGCCGGTCAGCAGCACGTATCCCGTGAAGTAGAGCAGCAGCGCCCCCGTCAGCACCGGTGTGCCGGACGTGCCGTGGCCGTGTGCGTGGGCGGGGGAGCCGGCCATCACCACCGCCATGTAGACCATGGCCGCGGCGCCCACGAGGTGGTGCAGGTGGTGACGCCCCGACCGGGCCGCCCACAGCGCCCGCAGCCCGGCGGCACCGAACACCACCGCGTAGGCGGGCCAGACCCAGGCGGGCGGGGTGAACACCGCGGCGGGTACGGCCATGGCGGCCATGCCGAACCCCATGAGGGCCTCACCGCCCGCGGCGCGGCGCTGTTCCTCGACGCTGCTGCGCATCCGCAGCAGGCAGTAGGCGCCGGTCGCCGCGCACAGCGCGACCAGCAGCCATCCGGGCGACGCCGGTCCGTGCACACGCACCTCCCCGTTAGGCGGTCCACGGTCTGTCAAGAACTGCCCGGGCCATGCGGCGCGCACGCGAGCGCAAGGGTGTACGCGGGGGCATCCGGGGGAGCGCGCGCTCTCGCCGCGGTGGATCTCCGCTGGTCGGCGGCGGGGGTGAGGCTGCACCCGCGTCTATATCCATCGTTTGATTTACAGGTAAAACACTTGTTAATCTAAATCTCATGAGCAGTGCGACCCCCACCTCCGGCACCTCACCGGTCCGACGTCTGTCCCTGGCAGGCGTGCTGCGCCTGCGCCGGCCCTCCGAGATCTGGTTCAAGCCCGCCCTCAGTTCGGTCGCCGCCGTCGCCCCTCCCAACCTGCTCCTGCTGGCGCTCGGGCGGCTCGACCTGGCGATGTACACGATGGCCGGATCCCTGTGCGCGCTCTACGCCCACAACCGCCCCTACGCCGCCCGCGCCCGCACCCTGGCGTGGGTGGTGCTCGGCATGCTCGGCGGCCTCGCCGTCGCCCTGGTCACCGCCTCGCTCACCCGGAACGCCGTCGTCCTCGTGACCGTCGGCGCGCTGCTGGCCGCCGTGCAGAAGGCCCTGTGCGACGCCACCCGCGTCGGTCCGCCGGGCAACGTGGTCCTGACCTTCATCAGCTCCGCCGCCCTGTTCGTCCCGCAGACCCTCGGCCAGGTCCCCGGCCACCTCGCGCTGGCCACCGCGGCCGGGGTCTGGGCCTGGCTCGTCGGCATGGCACCCGCCCCGATCCGCCCGCACGGCCCGGAACGCCGGGCCACCGCCCAGGCGCTGAACGCCGCCGCCGCGTACGCCGCCTCCCACCGCACCGGCGAGGACGCCCCCGCCCGCGCCGCCGGGTACGCCGCCGTACAGGCCGCCTGGCAGACGCTGCTGGCCCTGCCGTCCACGGGCGCCCGCGCCACCACCCGGCACGCCCTGGAACGCCTCGTCGTGCGTGCCGAGGTCGCGCTGGCCGCCCCCGCCGACGCCGACCCGGAGCGGTTGCGCGCCTGGGCCCACGCCCTGCGCGGTGGCGGCCGCATCCCCCGTACCGGCGACGCACCGGGGGACCGGGACGAACTCCTCGGCGTGGACGCGGAACTCGCCGCCCGCCCGGCGCCCCTGTGGCAGCGGCTCGGCCCGCTGGCCCCGATCGCCGCGCGCACCGCCCTCGGCTGCGCGCTGGCCGGGTACGCCTCCCTCGCCCTCGGCATCGGCCGCCCCTACTGGGCCCTGGTCACCGCCGCCGCGCTCTATCAGGCCAACCTGACCTTGACCTGGAGCCGGGCCGTGCAGCGCGTGGTCGGCAACCTCGCGGGGGTGCTGCTGTTCGCCGCCATAGCCCCGCTCGCGCACCTCGGTCAGGCGCTGCTCGTCCTGTGCTGCCTCGCCCTCAACTTCGGCGCCGAGGCCCTCATCACCCGCAACTACTGGCTCGGCAGCGTCTGCGTCACCCCGATGGCCCTCCTCGTCACCGAGTTCGCCGGTTACCAGGCCCCCGGCGTCCTGATGACCGAGCGGGCCGTGGACACCCTCGTCGGGGCCCTGGTCGGCTTCCTCGCCGCCGTCGTCGTCACCAACCGGCGCGCCGGGAACCGCGTCGAAGAGGCGGTGACCGCGGCCGACCGCGCCCGGGAGCGCGCCGCGCGCCTCCTCGCCGAGGCCGCCCCCGCTCCCGGTGCCCTGGAGGCCGCCCGCCGGGGCCTGGCCGCCGCGCTGACCGACCTGCGGGCCACCGCCGACGGGGCGGCCGGTGAATGGTGGGGACGCGCACTGCCCCAGGAGAGGGTCGTGCTCGCCGAGCGGTCCGGACACCGTACGCTCGCCGAGGCGGTGCGACGCCAGGCAGTGCGTCCGGACCGGGACGCGGGCACGAGAACGGAGGACGTACGGCCATGACCGCAACCGACGGGGGAGCGAACGGCGGGGGAGCCGGTGACGGCGGGACGGGACGTGGCGGCGACACCGTGGCCGCGGTCGTACGGCAGTGGCGCGCGGTCCACCCGGATCTCGACACCGGGCCGATGGAGATCATCGGGCGCATCAACCGCTGCGCCGCCCTCCTCCAGCAGGCCGAGGACGCCCCGCTGCG
This sequence comes from Streptomyces sp. BBFR25, assembly GCF_044590125.1. Taxonomy (NCBI): domain Bacteria; kingdom Bacillati; phylum Actinomycetota; class Actinomycetes; order Kitasatosporales; family Streptomycetaceae; genus Streptomyces; species Streptomyces sp. BBFR25. The sequence continues at coordinate 1,338,526 of NZ_CP172447.1, read as the reverse complement.
CCGGGCGGGCCTCAGTCGCGCCGAGTTCGACCTGCTCGGCGCGTTGCGCCGCACCGGGCACGAGCTGACCCCCGGGGAGCTGGCCCGGGAGACCTTCTCCTCCGGCGCCGCCGTCACCAAGCGCCTCAAGCAGCTCACCGAGCGCGGCCTCGTCGAGCGGCGCGGCGACACCCGCGACCGCCGGGTCGCCCACGTCCGCCTCACGGACGCCGGACGCGACCTCGTCGACGGCATCCTCCCCGAACAGCTCGCCTACGAGTCGGCCGTCCTGTCCGGCGTGGACGGCCCCCGCCAGGACGAGCTGGCGGCGCTGCTCGGCGGTCTCCTGGGCCAGCTGGAGGGCCGTCTGGACGCGCTGCGGGCCTGAGTGATCTGCCGAAAGGCGGCGGCCGGGCGGGTCGGCGTTTATCGCCGTCCGGCGTTCGGTGAGCCTCCCGGGCCCTGCCGGGCGGTCCTGTCCGGCGTGTTCGTGCCCCGGCAGGGGGAGTCGGCGGGCGCTGCTCGGTGGGTTGCTGGGTCAGCTGGAGGGCCGTCTGGACGCGCTGCGGGCCTGAGTGGTCTGCCGAAAGCGGCGGCCGGGCGGGTCAGCGTTCGTCGCCTGCCCGGTACACGCCGAACATCGCGCCCTGCGGGTCCCGCAGCACCGCGATGCGCGGGCCGTCGGGCACGGAGGTCGGCTCCATGAGGACGGTGCCGCCGCCGTCGGTCGTGTCGACCGCGACGGTGTTCACGTCCGCCACCGCGAAGTACGGCAGCCAGTGCGCCGGCACCTCGTGCGGGAACTTGTCGTCCATCGTCACCATGCCGCCGAAGTCCGCCCCGTCGATGCCCCACTGCGGATAGCGGTCCGAGGCGCCGACGCTCCAGCCGAACACCGTCGTGTAGAAGTCGGCGGCCCGGTCGGGCTCCCGGGTCAGCAGCTCCACCCAGCCCAGTGAGCCGGGCGCGTTGAACAGCCCGGCCCCGGGGAACGAGCGGCCCTGCCAGAGCTGGAAGACCGCGCCGGTCGGGTCGGCGGCCACCGCGAAGCGGCCCGAGTCGAAGACGTCCGTGTGCCCCTGGAGCGCCGCACCGCCGGCCGCCGTCACCGCCCGCACGGCCGCGTCCGCGTCGCGCACGGCGAACGACACGTTCCACGCGACCGGCTGCCCCTGCTGGTACAGCGGCGTCAGGGCGGCGACCGCCGCTTCGTCGATCCGGGCGACCGTGTAGCCGCCCGCCTGCTGCCGCGGGTCCGGCTCCGGATACCAGCCGAACAGCTTGGTGTAGAACCGCTTGGCCGCCGCCAGGTTGGTGGTTCCCAGCTCCGCCCAGCAGGGCCCACCGATCACCGGTTCGTGGAGCTTCATCGTGCTGGCGTCCTTCCGCCGGGGCCGCAGACCGTCCGTCCCCCTCCAGCACGCTAAGGCCGGTCCGGTGCCGCGGCCATCCGGCACGTACGCGCCCCGGCCGCCGTGCCTCCCCGGCGGCTCAGATCCCGGGCCGGTAGCGCAGCGGATGCTCCGCGGGCACCTCCACCAGCACGATCCGGGTGCCGTCCGGGTCCGCGATCCACATCTCCACCAGCCCCCACGGCTCCTGGACCGGCGGCCGTACGATCTCGACCCCCTTGGCACGCAGTTCCTCGTGTGCCGCCGCCGCGTCCTCGACCTGGAGCCACAGGACCAGCCCCGGCGTGAGGGGCGCCTCGGAGCGCCCGGAGACCTCCAGGAATCCGCCGCCGAGGAAGTAGACGGTGCCCCGCTGCGGACCGGTGCCGAACTCCCGGTGGACGGCGAGGCCGAGCTGCTCGCCGTAGAAGGCGCGCGAGCGGTCGGGGTCGGTGGGGCGGAGCAGGGTCCGGCTGCTGAGTACGTGCACCATGCGTCCCGACCCTAGTGGTGGCCACCAACGGCGTTACGCTCATCGGTGCCCGCGCCCAGAACGAACCGGAGACGCCCCCATGGACACCGCCGCCAGCCCGCTGACCTACCGCGACGCCACCGACGCCGACGTGGACGCGCTCGTCGCGCTCATCGAGTCCGCGTACCGGGGCGACGCGAGCCGGGCCGGGTGGACCACCGAGGCGGACATCCTCCAGGGCCGGCGCACCGACCCGCAGGGTGTGCTGGACGTCGTCAAGGCGCCGGACAGCCGCCTGCTGACGGTGGAGCGGGACGGCGTGATCGTGGCCTGCTGCCAGCTGGAGCACCGCGGGGCGCACGCCTACTTCGGCATGTTCGCCGTCAGCCCGGCGCTCCAGGGCGAGGGGCTGGGCAAGACGATCATCGCGGAGGCCGAGCGGCGGGCCCGCGCGACGTGGGGCGTCACGGAGATGCACATGACCGTGATCTCCGTGCGCGAGGACCTCATCGCCTGGTACGAGCGCCGCGGCTACCGCCGTACGGGAGAGATGACCCCCTTCCCGTACGGCGACGAGCGCTTCGGCATCCCGCAGCGCGACGACCTCCAGTTCGAGCTGCTGGTCAAGCCGCTGGTGTGACGCGCCTCCGACCGCCCCGACCGCGGCGGCCGCCCCCGCCGCTCAGGCCGTGAAGCGGCCGGTGCGTTTGATCTCCGGGTAGTCGGTCGTCGCGCCGTCGAGGCCCAGGGCGCGCACCAGCCTCAGGTGGTCCTGGGTGTTCACGGTCCAGCAGAACACCCGCAGCCCCGCCTTGCGGGCCTTGCGCACGATCTCCAGCGTGACCCTGTTGATGTCCAGACACAGGGTCCGGGCGCCCGCCGCCACGGCGCGGTCCACGACCTCGGGGCCGTAGTACTGCGCGACCAGGGCGGTCCGCACCCCCGGCACCAGCCGGGCGATCTCGACGATGGCCTCGTCGTGGAACGAGATCACCTCCACCCGGTCCACCAGGTCCCGGCGGAGCATCACCTCGGCGAGGCCCCGTGCGGCCGCCGCGTCCTTGATCTCGGCCTGCAACGGCACCGAGACGGCGTCCAGCACCTCCTCGAAGACCGGGATCCGCTCCCCGCGGCCGGCGTCCAGGGCGCGCAGCTCCTCGAGGGTCTTGTCGGCGATGGCGCCGGTGCCGTCGGTGGTGCGGTCCACGTCGGCGTCGTGCATGACGACGAGCGCGCCGTCCTTGCTCAGGTGCAGGTCCAGTTCGACGACGTCGAGGCCGGCCTGCTCGGCGGCGACGAAGGAGCGCAGGGTGTTCTCGGGTTCGACACCCATCGCTCCGCGGTGACCGATGGTGAGGAAGTTCAAGGCTCGACTCGCTTCCGTCGACGTCGGCGTGGGCAGGGCGGCAGCCTAACGGCCTTGCCGGACCGTTTCCCCCCACCGTTTCCCCCGTGCCGCGCCGGGTATACGAATCCGGCGTTCGACAGGAAAAAATGCGGCGGTGCCGGGGGTGAGGCAGGATAATTTACGGAGCCTCCCCTTGATTGGAGAAACGTCGTATGTCTACGGTGTCTTGACGCAAGCTTCTCCCGTGGAGGATGGGACATGACGGAAATTCTTGTGCAGGTGGGCGTGGAGGAGAGCGTTCCTCCGGCGAGCAGGGTGGTGGAGCACCCGGCGTGGCCCGTGCTCAAGGATGCCGTGGAGCGGATCCGGCCATGGCAGTCCAAGGACGGGTCGATCGACTTCGACGCCGAGGGTGCCCCCGAGCGGGCCGCCGCCCATGACGCCGTACGCCGCGTCACCGAGGCCGTGCGCGAGCTGTCCCCGCTGCTGCCGCACGACAGCGCCTACCACGAGGCACTGGTGGCCGACCTCGGCCGCTGGGTCGACGGAGGCTTCGAGGTGCCCGACTTCCTCGACTCCCTGCTGGCCTTCCAGCCCGCCGCGAACCGCGCGGACGGCCTCCAGCACCTGGTCGTCTTCCCGATGTACACGCAGAACGGCAACCCGGACCGCAACCTCGAAGCGGTCGTGCTGCGCATGGTCTGGCCCGACTGGCTGGCCGAACTGGAGCGCACCCGCTACGACAACCCGCTGTTCTGCGGCATCACCTTCGAGGACTTCACGGCCGGCTACGACACCAACTCGGCCGTCCTCTTCCCGGAGACCATCGCCGTGCGCGAGGCCCCCGAGCGCTTCTCCTGGGGCGGCATCTTCTGCGACCGCGAGGCCGCCCGCTTCCGCCGCGTCACCGAGGCCGCCGTGGACCTGCTGGGCCTGGAGCTGCCCGAGGACGTCGCCGCCATGGTCCACGACCAGAAGCGCTGCGAGGAGGCGTTCGTCCTGTGGGACATGGTCCACGACCGCACCCACAGCCACGGCGACCTGCCGTTCGACCCGTTCATGATCAAGCAGCGCCAGCCGTTCTGGATGTACGGCCTGGAGGAGCTGCGCTGCGACCTCACCGCCTTCAGGGAGGCCGTGAAGCTGGAGGCCGACGGCGTCCCGCAGGCCCGCGACGTGCAGTACGCGGTGCTCTTCGACCGCATGTTCCGCTTCCCGGTCACCGGCGAGCGGGTGCGCAACTACGACGGTCTCGGCGGCCAGCTCCTCTTCGCCTACCTGCACAAGCACGACGTCGTCCGCTGGACCGACAACAAGCTCTTCATCGACTGGCAGCGCGCCCCGCAGGTCACCAACCAGCTGTGCGCCGAGATCGAGAAGCTCTACCGCGACGGCATCGACCGCCCGAAGATCGTCCACTGGTTCGCCGGCTACGAGCTGGTCTCCACCTACCTCGCCCCGCACCCGGGCTCGAAGTGGGCCAAGGGCCCCGACGCCCTGGACCTGTCCCTGCCGCCGCGCAAACTCGTCGACGACGTGCTTCCGGACGAGTTTCCGCTGAGCATGTTCTACGAGGCCCTGTCCAAGAAGCTCAAGAAGGTGATCGCCTCCACCCGGGGTATCACCGCGGCGGCGGACGGCGCCGAGCGGGCCGCCGCGTGAGCGACGGCACCGGCGGGCAGGAACAGGCAGCACGGCAGCAGGCTCGGGAGGCGAGGACCATGGGGAACGGGGCGCTCGACGGCGCGGTGATCGCGGTGGCAGGGGCGGGCGGACCCGCCGGACGGGCCGCGCTGCTGCGGCTCGCCGAGGCGGGCGCGACCGTCGTCGGCGCGGACAACGACCCGGAGCGGCTCGCCGAGGCGGTGGACGCGGCCCGCTACGCGCACGGCGGTGCCACCGTCACCGGCGAGACGGTCGACCTGCTCGACCTGGACTCCACCCGGGCCTGGGCCGACCGCATCGAGCAGGAGTTCGGCCACGTCGACGGCGTGGTCCACCTCGTGGGTGGCTGGCGCGGCAGCAAGAGCTTCACCAAGACCGAACTCGGCGACTGGGACCTCCTGGAGAAGCTGCTCGTCCGCACCGTGCAGCACACCTCCCTCGCCTTCCATGAACCGCTCCAGCGCAGCGACCGCGGCCGCTACGTGCTGATCAGCGCGGCCGGCGCGTCCAGTCCCACCGCGGGCAACGCCGCCTACTCGGCCGCCAAGGCCGCCGCCGAGGCGTGGACGCTGGCGATGGCGGACTACTTCCGCAAGGCGGGGGGCGAGCAGGGGCCGATGTCGGCGGCTGCGATCCTGGTGGTCAAGGCGTTGGTGCACGACGCGATGCGCGCCGAGCGCCCCAACGCGAAGTTCGCGGGCTTCACGGACGTGCGTGACCTCGCCGAGGCCGTCGTCGGCGTCTGGGACAAGCCCGCCGCGGAAGTGAACGGAAACCGTCTGTGGCTGACCGAGAAGCCGTGAACCCCCCGAAGACCGACGCGCGTCGCCATCACGACCCCGAGGTCCGCGGTTTCGCCAGTGACAACTACGCCGGGGCCCACCCGGAGGTGCTCGCCGCCCTGGCGCTGGCCAACGGCGGGCACCAGGTCGCGTACGGCGAGGACGACTACACCGCCGACCTCCAGCGGGTGATCCGCAGCCACTTCGGCTCCGGCGCCGAGGCGTTCCCGGTCTTCAACGGCACCGGCGCCAACGTCGTCGCGCTCCAGGCGGTCACCGACCGCTGGGGCGCGGTGATCTGCGCCGAGAGCGCGCACATCAACGTCGACGAGGGCGGCGCCCCCGAGCGCATGGGCGGCCTCAAGCTGCTCACCGTCCCCACCCCGGACGGCAAGCTCACGCCCGACCTGATCGACCGGCAGGCGTACGGCTGGGACGACGAGCACCGGGCGATGCCGCAGGTCGTCTCGATCACCCAGAGCACGGAACTCGGCACGCTCTACACGCCCGACGAGATCCGCGCCATCTGCGAGCACGCCCACGCGCACGGCATGCGGGTGCACCTGGACGGCTCCCGGATAGCCAACGCCGCCGCCTCCCTGAACGTGCCCATGCGCACGTTCACCAACGCGGTCGGCGTCGACCTCCTCTCGCTCGGCGGCACCAAGAACGGCGCCCTGTTCGGCGAGGCGGTCGTGGTGCTGAACCAGGACGCGGTGCGCCACATGAAGCACCTGCGCAAGCTGTCCATGCAGCTCGCCTCCAAGATGCGCTTCGTGTCCGTCCAGCTGGAGGCGCTGCTGGCCAAGGACCTGTGGCTGCGCAACGCCCGGCACTCCAACGAGATGGCCCAGCGCCTGGCCGAGGGCGTGCGCGCCGTGCACGGCGTCGAGATCCTCTACCCGGTGCAGGCCAACGCGGTCTTCGCCCGGCTGCCGCACGACGTGAGCGAGCGCCTGCAGAAGCGGTTCCGCTTCTACTTCTGGGACGAGGCCGCCGGGGACGTGCGCTGGATGTGCGCCTTCGACACCACCGAGGACGACGTCGACGCGTTCGTGGCCGCCCTCAAGGAGGAGATGGCGCGCTGACGCGGGATCGCTCTGCGTCTGCATAGGTATGCGGTCACCTGAAAAGTCATTGACTGGTGGGTGATCGCTTTCCTATGCTCTGCGGGCATGGAGCTGATCCAGCAAACCCCTGACCTGTCCGCCTATCTGGCTGCCGACGAGGCCATCGACCACGAGCACCCGCGCGTCCGGGAGGTGGCCGGCCGATTGGCGAAGGATGCGGAGGACTCGTATGCCTATGCGCGGCTGGCCTTCGAGTTCGTGCGCGACACCATCCCGCACTCACAGGACTCCGGGGACCCGCGCGTCACCTGGCGGGCCTCCGACGTCCTGGAGCGGCGCACCGGCATCTGCTACGCCAAGGCCCATGCGCTGGCCGCGCTGCTGCGGGCCGAGGACATCCCCACCGCGCTGTGCTACCAGCGGTTCGACGTGGTGCACGGACTGGTCGCCGTACGCCTGGACGGCGCCTGGCACCGGCAGGACCCGCGCGGGAACAAGCCCGGCGTGAACGCGCAGTTCTCCCTGGACGGGGAGCGACTGGCCTTCGCGCCGGACCACGCGGCGGGCGAGGCGGACTACCCGGAGCTGTACGCGGCGCCGCACCCGGCGGTGCTGGACGTCCTCAAGGCGGCCACCGACCGCCCGCACCTGTGGCAGACCCTCCCCGCCGCGCTCTGAGGCGCCCGGCTCAGTGTGCCTGGGCCGTGCGCAGCTGCTCGGGCGTCGGGGCGGTACCGCCCAGGTGGGCCGGCATCCACCAGGTGTCGTCGGCCCCCTTGGGGCGCACCGGGTAGGCGCGCTGCGCGGCCTCCAGCAGCTCCTGCACCCGCTCGCGCAGCCGCCGGGTGATGGCGCCCGCGTACTGCTCGCGGGAGGCCTCCATCGCCTCGCCGACCCGGATGGTGATGGGGGTGTGGCTGCGCTTGAAGTTGCGCGGGTGGCCCTTGGTCCACAGGCGCTGGGTGCCCCACAGGGCCACGGGGACCAGGGGGACGCCCGCCTCCTGCGCGAGCCGCGCGGCTCCCGACTTGAAGCTCTTCAGGGTGAACGACTCGGAGATCGTCGCCTCGGGGAAGACGCCGACGATCTCACCCGACTTCAGCGAGTCGAGGGCGTGCGCGTAGGCCGCCTCGCCCTGCTTGCGGTCGACCGGGATGTGCTTCATCCCGCGCATCAGCGGTCCCGAGATCCGGTGCCGGAAGACCGACTCCTTCGCCATGAAGCGCACCAGCCGCTTCTGCGGCAGCGCGGCCAGGCCGTCGAAGATGAAGTCCAGGTAGCTGATGTGGTTGCTCACCAGCACGGCGCCGCCCGAGCGCGGGATGTTCTCCGATCCCTGGCAGTCGATCTTGAGGTCCCACGCCTTGAAGAGGGTGCGGGCGAGACCGATCACCGGGCGGTAGACGAGTTCTGCCATGGGCGGGTCGAACCCTTCCTTGTCAGCCTGGGAAGGGGGCTCCCAGTCGAAAGTTACGCACCCGTAGGTTTACGGGCTTGTCGCAGATCGTGCCCCAAGAACGGCCGGTGTACCAGCCTTGGTGCCCGTGCGCGGCGAGATCCTCATCACTTGCCCGGCCTCCTGTGGCCGAAATGCGACGGTGAGCGGGAATCTCCGGCGCTCCGCGAACGCTGCACCTTCGGAGTACCGAACCGGTGGCGTGCGGGGTACGCGCGCCCATGAGTGCCGCGCTGGCGGCGGAACGGGGGCACGCCGGTGCGCGGCCAGGACGACCACGGGCGGGCGGCGGCCGCCGCCCAACGGCTGGACGCGGCCGATCTCGGTGCGGAACTCGGCGCCCGCGCGACGCTCGTTCAGTTCTCCAGCGCCTTCTGCGCGCCCTGCCGCGCCACCCGGCGGGTACTGGGCGAGGTGGCGGGCCTGGTCCCCGGCGTCGCCCACGTCGAGATCGACGCAGAGGGCCATCTGGAACTCGTCCGCGCGCTCGACGTGGTCAAGACCCCCACGGTGCTGGTCCTGGACGCCGACGGCCGCGTCGTGCGGCGTGCCGTCGGGCAGCCGAGCAGGGCGGACGTGATCGCCGCGCTGGGCGAGGCGGTGTGACAAGCGCCACCCCGCCGGTGAGGTCCTGTCCACAGCCTCCACATCCCGGGACGTAATTGACTGTGTGTGCCACCCGTCGTCAGCCCGCCCCCATGCCCCGCTCGCCGTTTCCGGGACCGAGGCGCAACGCAGAAGGGCCATCCCCTATGACGGCCACACCCGGCCTCGCCGCACCACGGCCCGCCACCGGCGACCTGCTGCGGTCCGTCTTCCGGCGGCACGCGGCGGGCGTCGCAGTGATCACAGCGCGGGGTCCTCGCGGCCCGGTCGGCTTCACGGCCACCTCCCTCACCTCCGTCTCCGCCCGCCCGCCGCTGCTCTCCTTCGGTATCGGCACCGGCTCCTCCAGCTGGCCCGCGGTGTCCGAGGCCGAGCACGTCGGCGTCCACGTGCTCGGCGAGCACCAGGAGGAGCTGGCGGCCACCTTCGCCCGCAGCGGCGCCGACCGCTTCGCGGCGCCCACCGGCTGGCGGGAGGGCCCGCAGGGGGTGCCCGTGCTGGACGGCGTGCTCGCCTGGCTCGTGTGCCGTGTGGTGGGCCGGGTGCCCGCGGGGGACCATCGGATCGTGCTGGCGGAAGTCCTCCTCGGCGATTCCGCCGGAGCCGGTGAGCCGCTGCTGTACCACCAGGGGCGTTACCGGGGCCTGCGCGACTGACCGGTCGGCGCGACGGCTTCTGCGAGGGTGTCGGGTTCCGGTTACGCTGCGTTGCGAAGGTCACAGTTCAAAGCGCTTGCTTAGCGGGCAGGAACTGGATGTACTGACGAGTAATATTCCGGGCGGAGCGCAGGTCGCCCCGACCGGGATCGGCCGCTTGGGGCGCCTATGCTGCCTGCAAGAGGCAGCACAGAAATGTCGACGCAGTAGGAGAGCCGGCGTGAGCTTGAGGATCGTTGTCACTGTGAAGTACGTGCCCGACGCCACTGGCGACCGGCACTTCGCCGATGACCTGACCGTCGACCGGGACGACGTGGACGGTCTGCTCTCCGAGCTGGACGAGTACGCGGTCGAGCAGGCGCTGCAGATCTCCGAGAATTCCGACGACGACGTCGAGGTCACCGTCCTGACGGTGGGCCCGGAGGACGCCAAGGACGCGCTGCGCAAGGCGCTGTCCATGGGCGCCGACAAGGCGATCCACGTCGAGGACGACGACCTGCACGGCACCGACGCCATCGGCACCTCCCTGGTGCTGGCCAAGGCGGTCGAGAAGGCCGGTTACGACCTGGTCGTCTCCGGCATGGCCTCCACCGACGGCACCATGGGCGTCGTCCCCGCGCTGCTCGCCGAGCGTCTGGGCGTGCCGCAGGTGACGCTGCTGTCCGAGGTCTCGGTCGAGGGCGGCACGGTGAAGGGCCGCCGTGACGGCGACTCGGCCACGGAGCAGCTGGAGGCGGCGCTGCCGGCGGTCGTGTCGGTCACCGACCAGTCGGGCGAGGCGCGTTACCCCTCCTTCAAGGGCATCATGGCGGCCAAGAAGAAGCCGGTGGAGTCCTGGGACCTGTCCGACCTCGACATCGACGAGGACGAGGTCGGTCTGGAGAACGCCTACACGGTCGTCGAGTCGGCCGCCGAGCGTCCGGCGCGCACCGCGGGCACGATCGTCAAGGACGAGGGCGAGGGCGGCAAGCAGCTCGCCGAGTTCCTCGCGGGCCAGAAGTTCATCTGAGGCCCCACCCCCCTCACCGCCCCTCATCTTCCGCAAGCAGGAGAGAAGAAGTCCCATGGCTGAAGTTCTCGTCTACGTCGACCACGTGGACGGTGCCGTCCGCAAGCCGACCCTGGAGCTGCTGACGCTGGCCCGCCGCGTCGGCGAGCCCGTCGCCGTCGCGCTGGGCGCCGGCGCCGGTGACACCGTCGCCGCTCTCGCCGAGCACGGCGCGGTCAAGGTCCTCACCCACGAGGCCGCCGAGTACGCCGACTACCTGGTCGTCCCGAAGGTCGACGCCCTCCAGGCCGCCCACGAGGCCGTCTCCCCGGCCGCCGTGCTGGTCCCGTCCTCCGCCGAGGGCAAGGAGATCGCCGCCCGTCTGGCGCTGCGCCTGGGCTCCGGTGTCATCACCGACGCCGTCGACCTGGAGGCCGGTGACGAGGGCCCGGTGGCCACGCAGTCGGTGTTCGCCGCCGCCTTCACCACCAAGTCCCGTGTCTCCAAGGGCACCCCGGTCATCACGGTCAAGCCGAACTCGGCCGCCGTGGAGGCCGCCCCGGCCGCCGGTGCGGCCGAGGCCCTCTCGGTCACCTTCTCCGCCGCCGCGACCGGGACCAAGGTCACCTCGCGCACGCCGCGCGAGTCGACCGGCCGCCCGGAGCTGACCGAGGCCGCGATCGTGGTCTCCGGCGGCCGTGGCGTCAACGGCGCGGAGAACTTCGCGATCATCGAGGCGCTCGCCGACTCGCTCGGCGCGGCCGTCGGTGCCTCGCGCGCCGCGGTGGACGCGGGCTGGTACCCGCACACCAACCAGGTCGGTCAGACCGGCAAGTCCGTCTCCCCGCAGCTGTACATCGCCTCCGGCATCTCGGGCGCGATCCAGCACCGCGCCGGTATGCAGACCTCGAAGACGATCGTGGCGATCAACAAGGACGCCGAGGCCCCGATCTTCGAGCTGGTCGACTACGGCGTCGTCGGCGACCTCTTCGACGTCGTCCCGCAGCTCACCGAGGAAGTCAAGACCCGCAAGGGCTGAGCCGCCCCGTCGCACCGCACACCGAGGCCCCCGGTGACGTCCACGGACGTCGCGGGGGCCTCGGTGTACGCACAGGATGGTGTTGACCGGCGAGAGAGCGGCAGATAACTTCACTCTACGGATAAGTGATTCCGTTCAGCGGAAAAATGAACATCAGGAGGGTGTCGAATGGGTCAGCAGGAGAAGGTGGCAACGAGCCTCGCGGGCGCCGTCGGCGAGGAGATCAGTGCCTCCCTCGCACCGGTCGACGCGGAGCTGGAGCGCCGCTACCCCGGAGACCCGGGCACCCGCCAGCCCGTCCACACCGTCTATGTCCCCGGCGACGTCTTCGCCGCCGACACCGTCCGCTCCTGGGGCGACCGGGCCCTCGCCGCGCTCGACGAACACGCCCCGGACGCCGCTTCCTTCGCCGCCGTGCTGGGTCTCTCCGACGACCTCGCCGAGCCCGTGTACACCCGCGTGCGCGCCAAACTGGAGCGCGAGCCGATCGAAGACCTGCGCGTCGACTTCGAGGACGGCTACGGCAACCGCTCGGACGCCGAGGAGGACGAGGCGGCCGCCCGCGCCGCCCGCCTGATCGCCGAGGCGTACGAGCAGGGCACGGCCGCCCCCTACATGGGCATCCGCATGAAGTGCATGGAGGCTCCGGTGCGCGCCCGTGGCATCCGCACCCTCGACGTCTTCCTCAGCGGCCTGATGGAGGCCGGCGGCCTGCCCGAGGGGCTGGTGCTCACCCTGCCCAAGGTGACCTACCCCGAGCAGGTCACCGCCATGGTGCGGCTCCTGGAGGCCTTCGAGAAGGCGCGCGGCCTCACGCCCGGCCGGATCGGCTTCGAGATCCAGATCGAGACCAGCCAGTCCATCCTCGCCGCCGACGGCACCGCCACCGTCGCCCGCATGATCCAGGCCGCCGAGGGCCGCGCCACGGGGCTGCACTACGGCACCTTCGACTACAGCGCCTGCCTCGGTGTCTCCGCCGCCCACCAGGCCAGCGACCACCCGGCCGCCGACCACGCCAAGGCGGTCATGCAGGTCGCCGCCGCCGGCACCGGCGTACGCGTCTCGGACGGCTCGACCAACGTCCTGCCGGTCGGCCCCACCGCGCAGGTGCACGACGCCTGGCGGCTGCACTACGGCCTCACCCGCCGCGCCCTGGCCCGCGCCTACTACCAGGGCTGGGACATGCACCCCGGCCACATCCCCACCCGGTACGCGGCCGTCTTCGCCTTCTACCGCGAGGGCTTCGAGCAGGCCGCCGCCCGCCTGGCCCGCTACGCCAACCGCACCGGCGGCGACGTCATGGACGAGCCCGCCACCGCCAAGGCCCTCAGCGGCTACCTGCTGCGCGGCCTGGACTGCGGCGCCCTCGACATCGGCGAGGTCGCCCGGCTGACCGGCCTGACCCGCGCCGACCTGGAGGGCTTCTCCGGCCCGCGACGCGGCGACCTCACGGCATCGGCGCACTAGGTCCCGCCGACGGCGTCCGGCTCCCCGCGAAGGGATCGTCCGGGCCTGAGCCCACGTACCGCTCCAGGCCGGACGCCGTCACCCGCTTCTCCTCGGCGAACAGCCGCGTCCCCCGGTCGCACAGCCGCCGGTCCGCCCGCGCCCGCGCGCAGAACTCCTCGGGCGTCACCCCGAACAGCTCACGCAGCCGCGCCGAACCGCGCAGCAGTTCGGTGATCAGGGGGCGTTGCGCCCCGGGATGGCGCCGCGGCGCGCCGGTGCCGTCGTGCAGCACGCCGTGGCGGTTGACGTACGCGTACGCGCCGCGCAGCACCGAGCCGTCCCCGGGCTCGACACGCACGTCGGGCGCGGGCAGCCAGACGCGGTCGAAGTTGCCGCCCGCCATCGGCACGCCCTCGCTGGCGTCGATCACCGCGAGCTGCTCGGCGTCGAGCCACAGGACGAACAGCTCCCGTACGACGCCGGGGGCGCCCACCGGCGAGGCGGACACGTAACCCATGCGGCTCACGTGGGCGGAGACGCCGATGTCCAGCCCGGTGACGCGCGACCTGACCATCGGGACCGGCGAGGCGATCCCGAACTCGGCCATCTTGTGCCGCAGCTGGCCGGGGCTCGCGTTGGAACCGATCGCCAGCACCGGGACCCGGCCGTCCCCCTCCTCGTACACCGCCCGGTCCAGCGGCAGCAGCCGGTCCCCGACCAGCAGCCCGGACTCCCGGGGCCACGCGCCCGGGTACAGCAACGGCTCCTCGCGCGGCACCCCGGCCAGCCCGAGCGCGTCCAGCGTGCGGTCCTGGCCGGGCGGCCGCGCGGACGGCCCGCCCTCGGTCGGTGCTGGCGACACGGTGTGTTTCCTCCCGGTGGCACGGACGGGCGGGACGGTGTGTCCGGCCGCCCGGGCGGTGGGGGACCGGCTCGGACGCCGCACCGACGCCCGGGTCCGCGCGGTCGTCCGGCGCGGCGGATCAGTCCGACGGCGGCAGCTCGCCCGAGCCGCGGGTGACCAGCCTGGTCGGCAGTTCGATGCGGTCGGGGGCGAGGAGGGTGCCGTCCAGCTGCCGGAAGAGCCGCTCGGCGGCGGTGCGGCCGAGGGCGGACGCGTCCTGCGCGACCACGGTGACGCCCGGCTGGAGCAGGTCGGCCAGCTCGATGTCGTCGAAGCCGACCAGGGCCACGCCCCGGGTGTGCTCGGCCAGGACCCGGATCACGGTGACCGTCACCCGGTTGTTGCCGGTGAAGATCGCGGTGACCGGATGCGGGTCGGCGAGCATCTCCTCGGCCGCCCGGCGCACCCGCACCGGGTCGGTGACGCCCAGGGACATCCAGGAGTCCTTGACCGGTATACCGGCGTCCTCCATGGCGGCCCGGTAACCGCGCAGCCGCTCGGCGGCCGTGTGGATGCGGGGCATGTCGCCGATGAAGCCGATCCTGCGGTGCCCGTGCGCGATCAGGTGGGCCACGCCGTCGCGGGCACCGCCGAAGTTGTCCGAGACCACCACGTCCGCGTCGATCCGGCCCGCCGGACGGTCCACGAACACCGTGGCGACGCCCGCCTTCAGCTCGGGCTCCAGATACCGGTGGTCGTCCCCGGCGGGGATCACCACGAGACCGTCCACGCGCCGTGCGCACAGTGCAAGGACCAGCTCCTGCTCGCGGTCCGGGTCCTCCGCGCTGGACCCGTTGATCAGCAGGGCACCGTGCGCGCGGGCCACCTCCTCCACGGCACGGCTGAGCGGCCCGTAGAACGGGTCGGCCAGATCCTCCAGGACCAGGCCGATGCTCGCGGTGCGGCCCTTGCGGAGCACCCGTGCGCTGTCGTTGCGGCGGAAGCCCAGCGCGTCGATGGCCTCCTGGACGCGGCGCTCGGTCTCGGGAGTGACGCCGGGCTCCCCGTTGACCACCCGGGAGACGGTCTTGAGACCCACCCCGGCCCGGGCGGCGACGTCCTTCATGGTCGGGCGGTTGCCGTAACGGTTCCCCGGGAGGCGGTCTGCGCGGCGGGTCGTGTCGGGCACGATGCGGTGTCCTGTCCTGTCGTCCACGGGATTGCGTCGGCTCCTGCTGTCCGGGGGGATGTGTCGGTCATGGGCTTGTATGAGGATGTGGCGTCGAGCATAGAGCCTGGACAACGTTGTCAGATGCGGGAGACACTGTCCATCGCACTCTGCCGGTCCTCGCCCCCACCGCGGGACCGGTCGCTGCGCGCTCTTGGGTACGACTTTTCGCTTTCGGTCCGACGGGGAGATCCGACTCTGATGCACACCGACCTCGTGGCAGCGCTGGACATCGGCGGCACCAAGATCGCCGGCGCTCTGGTGGACGGCCACGGCCGCATCCAGGCGCGCGCACAGCGTGCGACACCCGCCCGGGAGGACGGTGACACCGTGATGGGAGCCGTCGAGGCCGTGCTCGCGGAGCTGACCGCGTCGCCGCTGTGGGGTCGGGCCACGGCCGTCGGCATCGGCAGCGCCGGTCCGGTGGACGCCTCGACCGGCACCGTCAGCCCGGTGAACGTGCCCGGCTGGCGCGACTACCCGCTGGTCCGACGGGTCCGGGACGCCGTCGGCGGTCTGCCCGTGGAGCTCATCGGCGACGGGGTCGCCATCACGGCCGCCGAACACTGGCAGGGCGCCGCCCGCGGCCACGACAACGCCCTGTGCATGGTGGTCTCGACCGGCGTCGGCGGCGGTCTGGTGCTGGGCGGCCGGCTGCACCCCGGACCGACCGGCAACGCCGGGCACATCGGCCACATCAGCGTCGACCTGGACGGCGACCCCTGCCCGTGCGGTGCGCGCGGCTGCGTGGAGCGCATAGCGAGCGGCCCCAACATCGCCCGCCGCGCCCTCGACGCCGGCTGGCTGCCCGGCCCGGACGGCGACACCTCCGCCGCCGCGGTCGCCGCCGCGGCCCGCCTCGGGGACCCCGTCGCCGTCGCCTCCTTCGAACGGGCCGCGCAGGCGCTGGCCGCCGGCATCGCCGCCACCGCGACTCTCGTCGAGATCGACATCGCCGTGGTCGGCGGGGGAGTGGGCAAGGCGGGGGACGTCCTGTTCGCCCCCCTGCGCAAGGCCCTCACCGACTACGCGACGCTGTCCTTCGTCCAGCGGCTCGCCGTCGTCCCCGCCCAGATGGGGACGGACGCCGGGCTGGTCGGCGCGGCCGCGGCGGCGCTCTCGCGGACGACGACGGCGACCGCCGCGCACGTCTGATCCCCGGGCGACGGGTACGCCTCGGTGTCGTCGTACGAGGCTTCCCCGGCGCAGACCGTGACCCCCGCGCGGCGGCGTAGTTGAACCGGGCATGAAGAAGCGCAGCATGCTCGCCCTCGCGTCCCTCGCCACCGGCTTCGTCGTCGCGGCCGTCACCCCGTCCCACGCCGCGCCGAGCGACCTCCCGCTCGGCCTCGGGGTGGACGACACCGTCAGCACCCTGGAGGACACCGTCGCCACCGAGAGCCTGACCCTCGACGACGACGCCCTGGGACAGCTGGGCTGACACCCTCGGCCGGGCCGCTGCGCCCGGCCCGGTCCACGCGGCGCCGGTGCCCCGGGAGGGGGTCGGCGCCGCTGTCATATGCCCTTTCTCCCGCCCCCGACCGGACTGGTTTCCGTGGCAGGGTGAAGCGGGCAAGCCACAGGGGGCCAACAGAAGAGGGGGACCTGTGACCGTCGTCTGGATCAACGGCGCGTTCGGTGCGGGGAAGACCACCACCGCACGGGAACTGATCGAACTGATCCCGAACAGCACGCTCTTCGACCCCGAGGTCATCGGCGGGGCGCTGGCGCAGCTGCTGCCGCCCAAACGCCTGGCCGAGGTGGGCGACTTCCAGGACCTGCCGATCTGGCGCCGACTGGTGATCGACACGGCGGCCGCACTGCTCGCCGACCTCGGCGGGACGCTCGTGGTCCCGATGACCCTGCTGCGCCAGGAGTACCGGGACGAGATCTTCGGCGGTCTCGCCGCCCGCCGGATCGAGGTCCGGCACGTCCTGCTGGCCCCGGCCGAAACGATCCTGCGGGAGCGAATAGCGAGCCGCGAGACACCGGACGACCCGCCGGACGGCGAGACGCGGGTCCGGCAGTGGTCCTACGACCACATCGAGCCCTACCGCGCCGCTCTCGCCTCCTGGCTCACCGCCGACGCCCATCCCGTCGACACCGGCACCCTCACCCCGTACGAGGCTGCCGTCCGGGTCGCCGAGGCCGTCGGCACGGGCGCCGTACCGGCCTGCGAGATCGTGCAGACACCGGAACCCACCGGCGAGACCGTCGCCGCCGGGGTCCTGCTCTTCGACGAGCGGGACCGGGTGCTGCTCGTCGACCCCACCTACAAGCCCGGCTGGGAGTTCCCCGGCGGTGTCGTCGAACCCGGCGAGGCACCGGCCCGGGCCGGCATGCGTGAGGTCACCGAGGAGACCGGGCTCAGCCTCGACGACGTACCGTCCCTGCTGGTCGTCGACTGGGAACCGCCGGCGCCCCCCGCCTACGGCGGCCTGCGGCTGCTGTTCGACGGCGGCCGACTCGCCACCGCGGACGCCGGGCGGGTGCTGTTGCCGGGACCCGAGCTGCGCGACTGGCGCTTCGCCACCGAGGACGAGGCTGCCGCCCTGCTGCCCCCGGTCCGCTACGAGCGGCTGCGCTGGGCGTTGCGGGCCCGGGAGCGCGGTGCGGCCCACTATCTGGAGGCGGGCACGCCGGTCGGCTGACGTCGGCTCGCCGCCGGGCGGGTGCTGTTGCCGAGGCCCGAGCTGCGCGGCTGGCGTTTCGCCTCCGAGGACGAGGCTGCTGCCCTGCTGCCCCCGGTCCGCTACGAGCGGCTGCGCTGGGCGTTGCGGGCCCGGGAGCGCGGTGCGGCCCACTATCTGGAGGCGGGCACGCCGGTCGGCTGACGTCAGTCCGTCGCCCCGTACGTCCGCGCCGAAGCCCGCAGTACCTCCCCGGCCCGCGCGGTCACCGGATCCCCGTGGCCGAAGCAGGCCACCTCCGTGTCGAGGGCCGCCAGCCGCCCGAAGGAGGCGACGGCCCGGTCCCGGTCGAGGTTGAACACGCCGAGCAGCACACCGCCGTCGACCGGCGAGGCGGCGACCGCGTCCCCCGTGAACAGCACCCCGTGGGCCGGGAGGTGCAGCGCGATGCTCCCGTCCGTGTGACCCGGCGCGTGCACGACCCGGGCCCCGCCGCCGAAGTCCAGGACGTCACCGTCCACCACCTCGGTCACCCGGGCCGGGCGGGCGAAGTCACCTCGCGGGAGCAGGCGCAGGGCGTTCTCGTGCAGCGGGCGCTCCCAGTCCTCGAGCACGGGCGGCGGACCGGGTACCTCGCCCCGCACGAAGGGCGCCTCCAGGGCGTGCGCCACCACCTCGGCCCCGGTGAGCGCGGCGGCCTCCTGCGCCCCGCCCGCGTGGTCCTCGTGGAAGTGGGTGAGCACGACACGCCGTACGCGGCCGACGGCCCGCGCGGACTCGGCGACGCGCGCACCGTACCCGGCCGGTCCGGCGTCGATCAGCGTCACCTCGTCCCCGTCGCGCCAGAGGTAGGCCTGACCGACCGGGAAACGCAGCAGACTCAGGCGCGGGAGGAGTTCGACGACGTCCATGGGACGACCGTAGGCGGGGCCCCGCCCGGCGGCGAGGCCCCTCTGCCGACGGCAGAACCCGGAACGCGACCCGGCTCAGCTCGCCGCGTAGTTGCGCAGGAAGTGCGCCTCCGCCACCGACAGCCGCTCCAGCTCCTCGGGGGACACACTCTCGTTCACGGCGTGGATCTGGGCCTCCGGCTCGCTCAGGCCGATCAGCAGGATCTCCGCATCCGGGTAGAGGGCCGCCAGCGTGTTGCACAGCGGGATGGAGCCGCCCTGACCGGCGTACTGCATCTCCTCACCCGGGTACGCCACCGCCATCGCGTCCGCCATGGCCTGGTACGCCGGGCTCGTGGTGTCGGCGCGGAACGGCTGGCCCTGGCCGATCTGCTCGACGGCGACCCGCGCGCCCCACGGCGTACGGGCCTCCAGGTGGGCCCGGAGCAGCTTGGTGGCCTCGGCGGCGTCCACACCCGGCGGCACCCTGAGGCTCACCAGCGCCCGCGCGCCCGCCTGCACCGACGGGGTGGCGCCGACGACCGGCGGGCAGTCGATGCCGAGCACCGTGACGGCGGGCCGCGCCCAGATCCGGTCGGCGACCGAGCCGGAACCGATCAGCTCCACGCCGTCCAGCACCCGCGCGTCCCGGCGGAACTGCTCCTCGTCGTAGGCGAGGCCCTCCCACGTGTTGTCCGCCGCCAGCCCGTCGACGGTCGTCGAGCCGTCCTCGGCGCGCAGCGAGTCCAGTACGCGGATCAGGGCGGCCAGCGCGTCGGGCGCCGCACCGCCGAACTGGCCGGAGTGCAGGTTGCCTTCGAGCGTGTCGACCTGCACGCGCAGCATGGTCATGCCGCGCAGCGTGGAGGTGACCGTCGGCAGACCGACCCGGAAGTTGCCGGCGTCGCCGATGACGATGGTGTCCGCGGCCAGCAGCTCGGGGTGCGCCTCGGCGTACCGCTCCAGGCCGCCCGTGCCCTGCTCCTCCGAACCCTCGGCGATCACCTTGACGTGCACCGGCACGCCCCCGTTCGCCTTCAGCGCGCGCAGGGCCAGCAGGTGCATGAGCACGCCGCCCTTGCAGTCCGCGGCGCCCCGCCCGTACCAGCGGCCCTCCCGCTCGGTCAGCTCGAACGGCGGAGTGGCCCAGCCGGCCTCGTCCAGCGGCGGCTGCACGTCGTAGTGGGCGTAGAGCAGCACCGTCTTCGCGCCCTCGGGCCCCGGCAGGTACCCGTACACCGACTGCGTGCCGTCCGGCGTGTCCAGCAGTTCCACGTCCTGGAAGCCCTCGGCGCGCAGGGCCGCCGCTATCCAGTTGGCGGCCCCCACGCTCTCGCTGCGCGGGAACTGGTCGAAGTCGGCCACCGACTTGAAGGCCACCAGCGCGGCCAGTTCCTCCTTCGCGCGGGGCATCAGCGAAGCGACGGTCTCGGCGACCGGGTTCGACGACATGGGCACGCTCCTTGTGGGTGCGACGTTGTACCAAGGAGTACTTGGAATGACCGGCCGATCCTCCCACAGTGGCCTGCGGCGATGCCCGCCGTAGGATGCGGGGGTCAGGTGCGGCATGCGGTTTGATCGGAGCAGTAGACCATCGTGAGCAGCGAGAACTCTTCGGCGGACGACGCGCGTCAGGTCTGGGACGTGGTCGTGGTGGGCGCGGGACCGGCAGGGGCCTCGGCCGCCTACGCGGCGGCGGTCGCGGGGCGGCGCGTGCTGCTGCTGGAGAAGGCGGAGCTGCCCCGCTACAAGACATGTGGCGGCGGCATCATCGGTCCCTCGCGCGACACCCTCCCACCCGGCTTCGAGCTGCCCTTCCGGGACCGTGTGCACGCGGTGACCTTCTCGAACAACGGGCGCTTCACCCGGACCCGGCGCTCCCGGCAGATGCTGTTCGGGCTGATCAACCGGCCCGAGTTCGACCTGCAGCTCGTCGAGCACGCCCAGAAGGCGGGCGCCGAGCTGCGCACCGGGGCGACCGTGACCCGGGTGGAGCAGCACGGGTCGGCGGTTCCGGACCGGCGCACGGTGGCCGTCGTCCTCCAGGGCGGCGAGACGGTCCTGGCCCGGGCCGTCGTCGGCGCGGACGGCAGCGCCAGCCGCATAGGCGCGCACGTCGGGGTGAAGCTCGACCAGGTCGACCTCGGCCTGGAGGCGGAGATCCCGGTGCCCGAGACGGTCGCCGAGGACTGGAAGGGCCGGGTGCTCATCGACTGGGGCCCGATCCCCGGCAGTTACGGCTGGGTCTTCCCCAAGGGCGACACGCTGACGGTCGGGGTGATCTCGGCGCGCGGCGAGGGCGCGGCGACCAAGCGGTACCTGGAGGACTTCGTCGCCCGGCTCGGGCTGGCCGGGTTCGAACCCAGCGTCTCCTCCGGCCATCTGACCCGCTGCCGCGCGGACGACTCGCCGCTCTCGCGCGGCCGGGTCCTGGTCTGCGGGGACGCGGCCGGGCTGTTGGAGCCGTGGACCCGCGAGGGCATCTCCTTCGCGCTGCGCTCGGGACGGCTCGCGGGGGAGTGGGCGGTGCGCATCTCCGAGGCGCACGACGCCGTGGACGCGCGCAGGCAGGCCCTGAACTACGCCTTCGCGATCAAGGCCGGTCTGGGCGTGGAGATGAGCGTCGGCAAGCGGATGCTGACGGTCTTCGAGCGTCGGCCGGGCCTCTTCCACGCGGCCCTGACCGGCTTCCGCCCGGCCTGGAAGGCGTTCAAGGACATCACGCAGGGCTCGACCTCGCTGGGTGAGCTGGTCCGCAGCCACCCGCTGGCGCAGCGGGCGCTGGGAGCGATGGACCGGCGGCCCGCGCCCGCCGAGCCGGCCGAGCCGTCCGCGCCGTCCACGGGGGAGGAGACCGGCGCCTGACCACCGGCGGCCGTACTTCGCCGGGAGTACGTGTGGTCACCACGCGCGGGTGACGCCGCCCGCGGGGCCCGGCGTCTAGCGTGGCGGACATGGACGGACAGCGCGAGCGCGCGGGCCGGGCGCCGCAGTGGTGGCGGCACGGGCCCCCGTGGTGGACCCTGCGGGGCGACGAGGAGCGGCGTCCCCGGTGGCCCTGGCGCTCCACCGCGCTCGTCACGGCGTTCGTGCTGTTCGGCTCGAACTTCGCCGCCCACGCGCAGGAGGGGGAGCGGGCGGCCCTCGACCCCTTCGCCCGCACGCTGCTGTTCGTGACGGGGGCCGCCCTGCTCTGGCGGCAGCGCCACCCGGTGCCGGTCGTGTTCGGCACGGCGGTCACCACCCTGCTCTACCTGGGCGCCGGATACCCCTACGGCCCGGTGTTCGTGGCCGTCGCGGTGGCCTGCTTCAGTGCCCTCGTCGCCGGGCACCGCAAGGCCGCGTGGACGGCGATGGGGACCCTGTGGGCGGGGCACGCCCTCGTGGCGCACTGGCTCTACCGGTGGCTGCCGCCGCCCGGGGACTCGGCCGCGCCCTGGGGGCAGGAGGTGGTGATCGCCGCCTGGGTGGTGGCTGTCGCGGCCCTGTCGGAGCTGGCCAGGGCCCGCCGCGAACAGTGGGCGCGGGAGCGGGCCGAGCGGGCCCAGGCGGCGCGGCGGCGCGCGGACGAGGAGCGGCTGCGGATCGCCCGTGAACTGCACGACGTACTCGCGCACAGCATCTCCGTCATCAACGTGCAGGCCGGTGTCGGACTGGCCCTCCTGGACACCGACCCGGAACAGGCCCGCGCCGCGCTCGGCACCATCAAGGACCAGAGCAAGGAGGCGCTGGGCGAGGTGCGGCAGGTTCTCGACACGCTGCGCACGCCCGGGGACGCGCCGCGCGCTCCGGCCCCCGGCCTCGACCGGCTCCCCGAACTGGTCGAGCAGGCGGCGAGCGCGGGCCTCACCGTCGAGGTCGAGGGGAAGCCGCCGCGCCTGTCGCCCGGTACCGACCTGGCCGCGTTCCGCATCGTGCAGGAGGCGCTCACCAACGTCGTACGGCACTCCGGTTCCCGGCACGCGCGCGTCCGCCTCGAACGGGACGGGGGCACGCTGCTGCTGCGCGTCGACGACGACGGCCCCGCGACCGGCGCCGACGCGGGCGGCAGCGGCAACGGGCTGGCCGGGATGCGGGAGCGCGCGGCGGCACTGGGTGGCACCATCGAGGCGGGCCCGCGTCCGGACGGCGGCTTCCGGGTGCTGGCGGCCCTGCCGATCGACGTGAAGAGGGCGGCCACGTGACCCGTACGGCGCAGGCGAAGGAGGACGACCGGTGATCCGTGTACTGCTCGCCGACGACCAGTCACTGGTCCGGGCCGGTTTCCGGGCCCTGCTGGACGCGCAGGCGGACATCGAGGTGGTCGCCGAGGCCGCCGACGGCGAGGAGGCGGTGCGCTCGATCCGCGCTCTGCGCCCGGACGTCGTCCTCATGGACATCCGCATGCCCCTGCTCGACGGCCTCGCCGCCACCCGCCGGGTCACCGGCGACCCGGGGCTGCGCGAGGTGAAGGTGGTCATGCTCACCACCTTCGAACTCGACGAGTACGTCTTCGAGGCGATCCGTTCCGGGGCCTCCGGCTTCCTGGTCAAGGACACCGAACCCGAGGAACTCCTGCGCGCCGTGCGGGCGGTGGTGGACGGGGACGCGCTGCTGTCGCCGGGGGTGACGCGCCGTTTGATCGCCGAGTTCGCGGCGCGATCCAAGGAGCCCGCGGCGGTCGGCGAGATGGCCCGGCTCACCGAGCGGGAGCGCGAGGTGATGGCCCTGGTCGGCATCGGACTGTCCAACGAGGAGATCGCCCGCCGGCTGGTCGTCAGCCCGCTGACCGCCAAGACCCACGTCAGCCGCACCATGGTGAAGCTGGGCGCCCGCGACCGGGCGCAACTGGTCGTGCTGGCCTACGAGTCGGGTTTGGTGCGGCCGGGCTGGCTCGGCTGACCACCGCGCTCGAACCGGACCAGCACGCTCACCACCCGGACGAGGAACACCACCACGGCCGACACCGTGCCCGCCCCGACGAGCGCGGTGCGCACCCCGCCCGTCGGACCGAAGAGGAACGCGGGCCCCGCCACCGCCCCGAACAGCACCGCCGCCGCGAACGCCGCACTGCACAGCGCGTAGCCGATCTCGACCGTGACGGCGTCGCGCTCGGCCTGCGTGCGCCGTCGCCCGTAGCTGTCCATGTCGCCAAGTCTCCCAAAGGGGGCGGGGTTTGGGCAGTGCGGTGACCGTCGCGACGGGCTCTGCTACGGTGCGCGGATGGCGGCGAAGAAGGCCGAACAGGCGCTGGTGGGGCGGTGGCGCTCGATCCTGGTCCTCCACGCCCGCGTCCAGTGCGAACTCGACCGTGCGCTGCACGGACACGGGCTGTGCGGAAGCGACTTCGAGGTTCTCGACGTCCTGGCCGGGTCACCGGACGAGGGTCACGGCTCCCGCGGATACCGCGTCCAGCAGATCTCCGAGCGAGTCCACCTCAGCCAGAGCGCGTTGTCGCGGCTGGTCGACCGGCTGGAGAGGGACGGCCTCGTCGAGCGCGCCATGTGCCCCGAGGACCGGCGGGGCGTGCGGGTGGCGCTCACTCCGAAGGGGCGCGCCAGGCACGGCGAGGCGCTCCCGGTGCAGCGGGCGGTGCTGCACCGGCTGCTGGCCGGCTGACGGACGCCGCCGCCCGGCTCACCTCCAGGTGACGCCCGACCGCTCGCGCCACAGCGCGGCGAGCGAACCGTCGCCGGTCACCTCCGGGAACGGCCGGCGGTTCCACAGCGCCGGGTAGAGCAGCGCGGCGGGGCCGGACAGCTCGCAGTCGGCGTCCCCGGCGTCCTCCCGCACGGCCACCGGCGGCTGCGCGGACAGCCGTACGGTCCACACGGCGTCCGGCGCGTCCGTCGCCCGGACCCGCAGCGTGCGGGGCTCCTCGGTGCGTACGGCGCTCTTGTCACGGGCGTGGAAGGCGCACAGCAGTTCGTCGACGCCGTCCACCGCGAAGTCCACGCCGACGCCGGTGGGTTCACCGCCGCGGGCCGACTCGGCGTCGATCCGGTGCACGGCCGTCTCGTGGGCCTGCCGCCGGGCCCAGAAGGCCAGCGGTGACGGCGCGGGCAGGAAGTGCCAGCACCGCACGTCGGGCGAGGCGCCCGCGAGAGTGTCGACGAGCCGCCCGTGCCCCTCCCGGAACCAGGTCAGGAGCGGAATGCCGTCGAGGTCGGTGAGGTCGTCGGCGGGCCGGGGACCGGTGTGCCCCTCGGCGACGAACGCCGTCGCCCAGCGGTGCACCATCCCCGTGTGCCGCAGCAGGTCCCGCACCCGCCAGCCGGGGCAGGTCGGCACCTCGGCGTCACTGCCCGCCGCCTCGGCGGCCGCGGCCAGCAACACACCTTCACGGTCCAGGATCTCGACGTACGCGGCGGTCTTCATGGCAGGTGAGTCTGCCGCACGGAGCGGACTCGACGGCAGGTCCCGCCGGCACATTTCCCACGGGGCCGCACGGACCGGCTCAGCCGGGAACCGCCGCGCGCCGTGTCGCGACCGCGATCAGCACCGCCACCGCCGCGAGGGCGGCCACGCTGGTGAGGGCGGCGGACAGGGACAGCCAGTCGGCCATGAAACCGATCGCGGGCGGACCGAGCAGCATGCCGCCGTAGCCCAGGGTGGACGCGGTCGCGACACCGCTGGGGCCGCCGAGCGCGCCGGCCCGCTCGATGGCGACCGGGAAGATGTTGGCGAGCCCGAGGCCGGTGATCGCGAAGCCGAACAGCGCCACCCCCACGGAGGGGGCGAGCGAGCCGAGCAGCATCCCGGCCACCGCGGTGGTGCCTCCGGCCACCACCGTGGCCGTCCGGCCCAGGCGTTCCAACAGCGTCGTCCCGGTCAGCCGCCCGACGGTCATGGCGAACGCGAAACACGAGTAGCCCGCCGCCGCCAGGCCCGGGGAGGCGTCGAGGTCCTGCTCCAGGTGCAGGGCGCCCCAGTCGGCCATCGCGCCCTCGCCGTACGCCGTGCACAGGGCGATCAGCCCGAAGGTGACGACGAGGCGACGGGTACGGCGGTCCGGGCGGTGCGGGGTGCCGTCCGGCTCGGGCGTGCGCTCCGGCGGCGCGGCGGGCTCGCAGCGCAGCAGGGCACGGCCCGCGAACAGGGTGACCAGCAGGCCGGTCACGGTGAGGACGAACAGGTGCCGCGTCGGCGACAGCGTCCCGGCGACCAGCCCGCCGAGCCCCGCGCCGACCATGCCGCCGAGGCTGAACGCCGCGTGGAAGCTGGGCATGATGGGGCGTCCCAGGACGGCCACCAGATCGACGGCGGCGCTGTTGAAGGCGACGTTGATCCCGCCGTACGCGCTGCCGAAGACCAGCAGTACGGCGCCTAGGGCGAGCGCCGAGTGGGTGAGCGGGGGCAGGGCGATGCTGAGGCAGAGCAGGACCGCGCAGGCGACGGTGACGGGGTGGCTGCCGAAGCGGCGGACGAGTCGTCCGGTGAGGGTCATGGTGACGACGGCGCCCGCCGAGACACCGAGCAGGGCGAGGCCCAGGGCGCTGGCGGAGGCGCCGGTCTGCTCCTTGATGGCGGGGATCCGGACCACCCAGCCGGCGAAGACGAAGCCGTCGAGGGCGAAGAAGGCGGTCAGGGCGATGCGGAGACGGGTGAGATCGTCGCGGGTGCCCGGCACGGCGTTGTGCGATCGGGCTTTGTTTATTTGCGGCACAAAGTCAGGCTAGGTGCCGGGCGGGGGACGCGGCAAGGGCGCCGGGGCGGGGGAGGGGCGTCCGGGCGGGGCCGGACCGGGGCGGGGAAGGGGCGTCCGGGCCGGGGCGGAGGGGTGGCGGGCGGCCGTCAGTCGACCGGTGCCCCCACCGTGCTCTGCCGCACCAGCAGCCGGTGCGGCGCCTTGGTCTCCGTCGGCGCGGGCGCCGAACCGTCGATCACGCCGAGCAGGGTGCTGACCGCCGTGCGCGCGATCGCGGCCTTGTCCGGGGCGACGGTGGTCAGCGACGGCGAGCTGTACCGGCCCTCCTGGATGCCGTCGACCCCGACGACGGCGATGTCGTCGGGCACCCGTACACCGGCCCGGGTCAGGGTGTGCATGGCGCCGATGGCCAGCAGGTCGTTGTAGCAGAAGACCGCGTCGGGCGGCTCGGGCAGGGCGAGCAGGCGCTCCATGGCCTCGGCGCCGAGGTGGCGGTGGAAGCGCGGGGTGGGGACGATCAGCTCCTCGTCGACGGTGAGACCGGCCCGTTCCAGTGCCTGGCGGTATCCCGTCGTCCGCAACTGCGCGGTCTCGCCGGTGCTGTAGGGCTGGTCGCCGATGGCCGCGATGCGCCGACGGCCGAGGCCGATCAGGTGCTCCGTCGCCTCTCGGGCCGCGACGATGTTGTCGATCGCCACGTGGTGGAAGCTGCCGTTGAAGATGTGCTCGCCGAGCAGCACGACGGGCACCCTGTTGGTGCGCCGGCGCAGCTCGTCGGCGGAGATGGACAGCGGGCTCAGCAGCAGGCCGTCGAACATCGTGGCGCGGGACTCGCGGCCCAGCAGCTCCCGCTCGCGGTCGCCGTCGCCGTCGGTCTGGTCGAGCATCACCACGTACCCGTGGGTGCGGGCCGCGGTGATCACCTCGCGGGCCAGTTCGGCGAAGTACGGCACGTCCAGCTCCGGGACGACCAGGGCGATCATGCCGCTGCGGCCCCGGCGGAGATTGCGGGCCACCAGGTTCGGCCGGTAGTCGAGTTCGTCGAGCGCGGCCTGCACCCGCACCCGCAACTCGTCGGAGACGGGCACCGAACCGTTGACCACGTTGGACACGGTGCGAATCGAGACTCCGGCGCGTCGGGCGACGTCGCGGAGTGTGGAGCCGGCCATCCAGTTCCCCCTCACGGCCCTCGCGGGGCATCGGTCGGCAGCATCTCGCGTTCGCGCCGGTGCGGACCAGCGCTGAGGCAGGTTGATGTTACTCAGCTATTGCATCGTTGCAAAATGCGCAGCATCATCTCTGCATCGTTGCAAAGTGCGGGCGGCGGAACGGGCCACACGTGTGCCGTCGCGCCGTCGGCGACGCCTGCGCGCGTCACGTCCACTCCTGCTCAGCCACCCCGTCCCACGCACCCCAGCCCGTATCCCGACCGAGGAGCCGTGCTCATGTCCAGATCATTCGTCCCCCGGCGCAGCGTTCTGCGCGGCGCGCTCGGCGCCGGCGCGCTCGCCGCGGCCGCCGGTCCCCTCGCGGCGTGCGCCCCCGGATCCTCCGGGTCCGAGCCGCGCAAGCTCACCGGGACGCCGAGTGCCTCGGCCAAGGGCGAGATCACCATCTGGAACCGCTCGGGAGACCTGTTCAAGGTCTTCGACGCGGCGATCGACGCCTTCCGCAAGGCCTATCCGGACATCAAGGTCAACCACCAGGCCGTCGACATCGACGCCAAGCTCGCCAACACCCTGATCAGCGGCACCGACCTGCCCGACGGCAGCTTCTGGGACGACGCCAAGATCGGCGGCCAGGCGGAGCACCTGTACGACCTGACCGACCTGATAGCGCCCTACCGCGACAAGACCTCGGCCTACAAGCTGTCGGTCAACACCGTCGACGGCCGGATCTACGGCGTGCCCTGGGACCTCGACCCCGGGCTGCTCTGGTACCGCGAGGACCTGCTGGAGGACGCCGGAGTCGACCCGGCCGGGCTGAAGACCTACGACGACCTGCTGGCGGCGGCCCGGTCGCTGCGGGAGAGGAACCCGAAGGCCCGCCCCCTCCACATGGAGAAGGACCCCTTCCTCGGCCAGCTCTGGCTGGAGATGCTCGCCGGACAGCAGGGCACCAGCCTCGCCGACGCCGAAGGCCGGGTGCGGCTGGACTCCAAGGAGTACCGCAACATCCTCAACTGGGTCCGGGACGCCGTCGACGACGACCTGGTCACCCACGCCGAATACCTCAAGCAGGCCGACCTGGCCGCCCTGGAGAGCGGGCAGCAGGCCCTGGTCCCGTGGGCGGTGTGGTGGTCCTTCGCCCCTCAGCAGCTGCTGAAGAAGGGCAAGGGCAAGTGGCGGGCCGCACCCCTGCCGGCCTGGACCCCGGGCGGCGCGCGCAGCGGCGCCATGGGCGGCAGCAGCTTCATCATCCCGGCGAAGGCGAAGCACCCCGAACTCGCCTGGCTGCTGTACGAGTTCCTGTGCTTCAAGGAGCCCGGCTACAGCGCCGTGTACGGGCCCAGCGAGATCTACCCGAGCGGTCTGACCACCTCGGTGCCGAGCTACGGCCCCGCCCGCCGCCCCGACAAGCCGCTGTTCGAACCGGTGGCCGCGCTCGGCGGACAGGACCTGTGGAAGGTCGCCGTGGACGCCGCCGACACCATCCCGTCCGCCGCGCCGATCCCGGCCTGGTGGGCCAAGTCGGTCGACTACCTCGGCAACAACCTCCAGCGGCTCATGGAGGGGCAGATGACACCCGACGACGTCATCGACGACTCCACCAAGAAGATCCAGCGCAACCTGGTGGACCGCGCATGACACCCGGCACCCTCACCCCGTCGAGCGAGGAACGGGCGGTGCCGGACGCGCCGCGCCCCGCCCGCCGCTCCCGGCGCAAGCCCTTCCTCGCGCCCTACCTCTTCGTCGCGCCGTTCTACGTGGTCTTCGCGGCCTTCGGCGTCTATCCCCTCGTCTTCGCGCTCCAGTTGAGCTTTACCGACTGGAAGGGCGCCGGTGAGGCGAACTTCATCGGCCTGGAGAACTACACCTACCTGCTCACCAGCGAGGAGTTCTGGTCCTCGCTGGGCAACAGCGCGGTGATGTGGCTGCTGATCGTGCCCCTCCAGATCGTCGGCGGCCTGGCCGCGGCGGTGCTGCTCGCCAACGCGCGGCTGCGGCTGAAGGGCATGTTCCGGGTCGCCTTCATCGCGCCCTTCGTCACCCCGCTGGTGGCGATGGCGCAGGTGTGGATCGTCGCCTTCGACACCGACTACGGGCTGGTCAACCACCTGTTCAACCTGGTCGGCCTGCCGGACGTCGACTGGCTCCAGTCGACCGCCTGGGCCAAACCGACGCTCGCGCTGCTGTTCCTGTGGAAGACCACCGGATTCGCGATCATCATCCTGCTCGCCGGACTCCAGGCCGTGCCCGCCGACGTGTACGAGGCCGCCGCCCTCGACGGTGCCTCCCGCAAGCGGCAGTTCTGGTCGCTGACCCTGCCACTGGTGCGGCGCAGCATCGCCTTCCTCGTCGTGGTGCAGACCCTCGCGGTGTTCCAGATGTTCGCCGAGCCGTTCGTCGTCACCCAGGGCGGCCCGTACGGCTCGACCACCACCGGCGGGCTGTACCTCTACAACCACATCCTGGCGTCCGACCTCGGGACCGGCGCCGCGAACTCCTTCCTGCTCGTGCTGCTGGTGTTCGCCCTGTCCCTGCTGTCCGTGCGCCTGCTCCGCTCCCGAGACGAGTGACCATGACCAGCCAGACCCAGAAGGCGAGCAGGAGTCTGTCCCAGCCCCGGCCGGGGCCGCTCCAGTACCTCGTGCTCGGCCTCCTCGCCCTCGTGTTCGTCTACCCCATCTGGTGGGCCGTCAGCTCCTCGCTGAAGCCGCCGTCCGACATCGTCCGCGACCCCCTGTCCTTCTCGCTCGGCTCGGCCACGCTCGACAACTACCGGGCCATGTTCGACGACGTGCCCATCGGCACCGGCTTCGTCAACACCGTGCTGGTCGTGGCCGTCAAGGGCGCGATGACCATGTTCTTCTGCCCGCTGGCCGGCTACGCCTTCGCCAAGTACCGCTTCCCCGGCAAGAACCTGCTCTTCGGCGTGCTGATGCTCACCCTGATGCTGCCGACCCTCGTGCTGGTCATCCCGCTGCTCCTGGAGATGAGCGAACTGGGCTGGGTCAACACGTACCAGGCGCTGATCCTGCCCGGCAGCATCGACGCCTTCAGCATCTTCTGGATGCGGCAGACCATCGCCGCGGTGCCCGACGAACTCCTCGACGCCGGACGGGTGGACGGGGCGAGCGAGTTCGGCATCTTCGCCCGGATCGTCGTACCGGTCATCCGGCCGGGCATCGCCGCGCTCGGCGTCCTGACCGCCATGAACATCTACAACGACTTCGTCTGGCCGGTCGTCGCCGTCAACGACGAGAGCCACCAGACGCTCCAGGTCGTGCTCTCCACCCTCGCGCAGAACGTCACCGGCAACCGGGTCGGCGCCGACTTCGCCACCGTCTGGGGCGAACTGCTCGCCGCCGGAAGCATCGCGATGCTGCCCGTGCTCGCCCTGTTCGTCCTGCTGCAACGCCACTTCATCAACGGGATCCTCGCGGGCAGCGTCAAGGGCTGACCTCACCGCTGGCCTCCCCCCGTACACCGCCGACCGCCCCACAGCCGTACCGAATCGGAGCACACACGCCCATGACCACCCCCCGTCCCGAATACCCCCGCCCGCACTTCGACCGGTCCCACTCCTGGCTCACCCTCAACGGCACCTGGGACTTCCGCGCCGACCCCGCCGAGCGGTACTCCGCCGACGCCTCCGAGGGCTACGACCGCGCCATCACCGTGCCCTTCGCCTGGGAGACGCTCGCCTCCGGCATCGCCGAGCACTGGCTCCAGACCGCCTGGTACCGGCGCACGTTCACCGTGCCCGCCGACTGGGCCGGACAGCGCGTCGTCCTGCACTTCGGCGCCGTGCACCACGCCGCCACGGTCTGGGTGAACGGCACCGAGGTCGCCCACCACGAGGGCGGATACACCCCCTTCGCCGCCGACGTCACCGACGCGCTCGGCGACGGAGAGCACCTGCTCACGGTGCGGGTCCACGCCCCGGCGGACAAGCGGGACATCGCCCACGGCAAGCAGCGCAGCATGCCCCGCGACGACTACGACGGCGTCTGCTTCACCCCCTCCTCCGGCATCTGGCAGAGCGTCTGGATCGAGGCCCGCCCCGCCACCCACCTGGCCGCGCTCCGGCTGCGCCCGAACGACGACCTGACCGGCATCACCGCCGAAGCCGTCGTGCGCGGCCCCGCGGCGGACCGCGCCGAACTCCGGCTGCGGATACGCGACGAGGACACCGCCGTCACGGCGACGGTGGACGCCGACGGACGGCTCCGCACCGAACTCCCGCTCACCGCACCGAGGCTGTGGTCGCCGGAGGACCCGCACCTCTACCACGTCGACGCCGAACTGACGTCCGCCGACGGCACCGACCGGGTCGCGGCCTACACCGGACTGCGCACCATCACCGTCGACGGCGAAGCCCTGTACCTCAACGGGCGGCGGCTGTTCGTGCGCGGCGTGCTCGACCAGGGCTACTGGCCCGAGACCGGCATCACCGCCCCCGACGACGCCGCCCTGCGCCGCGACCTCGAACTCGCGGCCGAGGCCGGCTACAACCTCGTCCGCAAGCACCTCAAGCTGGAGGACCCCCGCTTCGCCCACCACGCCGACACCCTCGGCATGCTCCTGTGGGCCGAACCCGCCTCACCCGGCCGCTTCTCGCGCGCCTCCGTCACCGCCT
This sequence comes from Streptomyces sp. BBFR25, assembly GCF_044590125.1. Taxonomy (NCBI): domain Bacteria; kingdom Bacillati; phylum Actinomycetota; class Actinomycetes; order Kitasatosporales; family Streptomycetaceae; genus Streptomyces; species Streptomyces sp. BBFR25. The sequence goes on along the minus strand of NZ_CP172447.1, from coordinate 1,306,604 downwards.
TCACGGAGCAGATCGAGCCGATGGTCGAACGCGACGGCAACAGCCCCGCCATCGTCATCTGGGGCCTGTACAACGAGGAGTGGGGCCTGGACTGGGACATCCCCGGCGACCCGGCCAAGCAGCGCGCCACCGCCGATGCCTACGACCGCGTCAAGGCCCTCGACCCCACCCGCCCGGTCGTCGACAACTCCGGCTGGACCCACGTCAAGACCGACCTGCTCGACTGGCACTACTACGACGAGAGCGCCGCCTCCTGGGCCTCCACCGTCGCCGACCTGCTCTCCGGCGAACGCGACGACTTCCCCGTCAAGCTCGGCCCCGACTTCGTCGTCCACAAGAAGCTCGCCGTCCCCGGTCAGCCGCTGCGCGGCCTGCCCAACCTCAACAGCGAGTACGGCGGCGGCTTCACCGGCCTGGACCGCGCCTGGCACCTGCGCTGGCAGACCCAGGAACTGCGCCGCCACGACCGGCTCGCCGGGTACGTGTACACGGAGCTGTACGACATCGAGCACGAGAGCGCCGGGCTGCTGGACTTCGGGCGCGGGGCGAAGGACCTGGCGGGTGTCGACCCGGCCCACGCCAACGCGCCGACGACCCTCGTCCTGGACGTGACACCGGTGGCACCGGGCCGCGACCTGCTCACCACCGGCCCCGACTTCACGGTCGACGTGCACGTCTCCCACCACGGCGCCGACCCGGTCGCCGGCACTCTGCACACCACCTGGACCCCGGTGTACGCCAGGACGCCCGACGCGCCCGGCGACGCCGTCCCCGGCTGCCGCGCGGAGGCCAAGCCGCACGTCCTCGGCGCCCCCGTCACCGTGCCCGCCACACTGCCCGAGGGCTGGACCAGCGGCCGGCTGCACCTGGCGCTGGTCGTGGACGGCACCGTCGCCGCCCGGACCGCGCTGGACGTGGACACCCGGACCGACCCGTACATCGGCGACGACCCACTGGCCCGCCCCACCGCCTGACCCCCGGCCCACCAGATCCACCGATCCCGCACCACCCGACATCCCCACCACCAAGGAGTCGATCCGTGCGCAACCCTTCACCCACCCACAGAAGATCACCGGCCCTGCTCGGCGTCCTCGCCCTGCTCACGGCCCTGCTGTCCCTGTGGTCGCAGCCCGCGTCGGCGGCGCCCGCCGGGCAGGTCCTGGCGTCACCCGACCTCGCGGCCCACCCGCAGGGCGACAACAGCTACCCCCGCGCCGTACGCCTCGACCACGACGGCTCGGCCGGACAGACCATGCTGGCCACCTACGCCAAGCGCGAACAGGGCGCCACCAACACCCTGCCCGTCCACCGCAGCACCGACGGCGGCCGCACCTGGAGCGCCGCCCCGATCTCCACCATCACCTCGCACACGGCGGGCTGGGACATCGAGGCACCCGTCCTCTACGAGGTGCCGCGCACCGCGAACGGCCTGAACCAGGGCGACCTCCTCGCCGCCGGCACCGCCTGGCAGGCCGGGGACTACACCACGCAGCGCGTCGAGGTGTTCAAGAGCACCGACCACGGGCAGAGCTGGCAGTACCTCTCCGACTGCACCCGCACCAGCGGCCTGCCCGACACCATCGGGCACGGCATCTGGGAACCCTGGTTCCTGCTGGCCCCCGACAACACACTGGCCTGCTTCATCTCCGACGAGCGGCCCGCGAACAGCCCCACCAACAACCAGGTCATCGGCCACTACACCTCCACCGACGGCGGCCGCACCTGGAGCGGCACGCTCACCCAGGACGTCGCGTTCCCCGCCGACAACCTCGCCCGCCCCGGCATGTCGATCATCGTCCCGCTGCCCGACGGGCGGTTCATGATGGCGTACGAGATGTGCCGGGACGCCACCGACGCCGACCACGCCTGCGAGGTGTACACCAAGACCAGCCCCGACGGGCTGAACTGGGCGCCCGCCGACAACCCCGGCACCCTGGTGCGCACCGCCGACGGCAGGGAACTGCTGCACACCCCCTACCTCGCCTGGGTACCGGGCGGCGGCCCCGACGGCACCCTGCTGATGTCCGGCCAGCGCGTGGTGAGCGGACCCACCGGGAACAAGACCGTCCTGTCGGAGTCCGGCACCGTGGTCTTCGCCAACACCCGCCTCGGCGCGGGGGAGTGGACCGAGATCGAGGCCCCGGTCCTGACCGACCCCACCGGCGGCTACAACCCCGGCGAGCCCTCCTGCCCCGGCTACAGCTCACCGATCGTGCCGCGCGCCGACGGCACCTCCTTCCTCTACCTGACCGCCACCTGGCTCGGCACCGGCAACCAGTGCCAGGTCCGCTTCGGCACCGGCGGCCTCGGCGGGCCGGTCGGCCAGGTCACCACGCCGTGGGTCGCGGGCAAGTGCCTGGACGTCGACACCAACACCAGCCGCAACGGCAACGCCGCCCAGCTGTGGGACTGCTCCACCGCCACCGGACAGCGCTGGTCGGTGGCGCCGGACGGTACGGTGCGCGCGTTCGGCAAGTGCCTGGACATCGACGGCAACGGCACGGCCAACTTCGCCAAGGTCCAGGTGTGGGACTGCGCGGCGGGCGTCGCCGGCCAGCAGTGGCGCCACCGGAGTGACGGCTCGCTGTTCAACCCCCAGTCCGGCCGCTGCCTGGACATCTCCTCCGGCGGCACCGCCAACGGCACCAAGCTGCAGATCTACGACTGCAACGGCCTCGGCACCCAGAAGTGGAACCTGCCGGCCTAGGGGCGGGAGCACCCGGGGCTGACGGCCCCGGGTGTCGCATACGCTCGACAGCACCATGATGAACAACCTCACCCCCTTGGAGCCGAAGGCCGACAAGGCCACGGTCAGACGGCACAACCTCAGCCTGGTCCTGAGGGCCGTGCACGACGCGGGGGAGGCGACCAGGGCCGGCGTCGCCACGCATGTCGGACTGACCCGCGCGGCGGTGTCGTCCCTGGTCGAGCAGTTGCTGGAGTACGGCGTCGTCGCCGAGTGGGGCAAGACCAGCAGTGGCCAGGCGGGACGGCCCGGCACCGTCCTGAAGGTCTCCCGCTCCGGCCCGGCGGGCCTCGGCGTGGAGATCAACATCGACTACATCGCGGTGTGCGTCGTCGACCTCGCCGGTACCGACCGGGTGCGGCTGGTGGAGCACGTCGACAACCGAGGCGTCCAGCCCTCCGCGGTCCTGGCGCGCGCGGCCCGGCTGGCGGCGCGCGCCATCGGCTCGGCGGCGGAACAGGACCTCGTACCGGCCGGTGTGCATGTCGCGCTGCCGGGCCTGGTGACCGGCGGCACCGTGCGCCAGGCACCCAACCTTGGCTGGCAGCGGGTCGCCGTCGAGGGGCTGTTCGCGCAGGCGCTCCTCGCCCTGCGCCCCGCCCACCGGCCCCTGCCGGTCAGTTCCGACAACGAGGCCAACGCCGCCGCCCTCGCCGAGCTGTGGTTCGGCGCCGGAACCGAGGGTGTGCGCAGCTTCCTGTATCTGACCGGCGAGATCGGCATCGGCGGCGCCCTCGTGCTGGGCGGCGAGCTGCTGCGCGGCGCGCACGGCTTCGCCGGGGAGATCGGGCACACGGTCGTCGATCCGGACGGCCCGCGGTGCCGGTGCGGCGCCCACGGCTGCCTGGAGCAGTACGCCGGACAGGCCGCGCTGCTCACCGCCGCGGGCATCGACGCGGACGCGGGTGCGCAGGGCGTCGCCGAACTCGAACGCCGTGCCCGGCGGGGCGACCCGCCGGCGCTGTCGGCGATCGAAGGCGCCGGGCGGCAACTGGGCGTCGTGGTCGCGGGCGCGGTGAACCTCTTCGACCCCGAGGCGGTGATGCTCGGCGGTGTCTACCGGGAGCTGATGGACTGGCTCGCCCCGGCCGTCCACCGCGAACTCGCCCGGCGCGTGGTGTCCGGGCTGTGGAGCGAGGACGGCAAACGGCTGCGGGCCGCGTCCTCGCTCGGCGACGCGGCCCGGGGCGCGGCCGGGGTGATCGTCCGCGAGGTGCTGGCCGACCCGGCGGCGCACGCGGAACGGGACGCGGTCTGACGCGGAGGACGGCCGCCCGGCGGTCCTCCGCGCCCGGCCTCCCTCACCCGCGGTTCGCGGCGATCATCTCCCGGTACCAGCGGTAGCTGTCCTTGGGCGTGCGCTCCTGGGTGTCGTAGTCGACCCGCACGATGCCGAAGCGCTTGTCGTAGCCGTACGCCCACTCGAAGTTGTCCAGCAGCGACCACACGTAGTACCCGCGCACGTCCACGCCCGCGTCGATCGCCGCCCGCAGCGCGGTGAGGTGGTCGCGCAGGTAGGCGACCCGGTCGGTGTCGTGCACCGTGCCGTCGGCGGCGGGCGCGTCGTCCTCCGCCGAGCCGTTCTCCGTGATGTGGACCGGCGGGAGCGCGTCGCCGTACCGGTGCTTCAGTTCGACGAGCAGGTCGGTGAAGCTGTCCGGGACGACCGGCCAGTCCATCGCCGTGTGCCGCACACCGGGCAGGCGCACCTCCTCGTAGCGGTTGTCCGTCGCCACTCGCCGCGCCGGGTCGCTCTCCCGGTGGGGAGCGTCGGCGACCACGATCGGCCGGTAGTAGTTGACGCCCAGGAAGTCCAGGGGCTGGGAGATCAGCTCCAGGTCGCCGTCGCGCCGGAAGTCCGCGCCGGTGATCAGCTCGCCCCAGGTCTCCTCCTCGGTGGCCGGGTAGCGGCCCGCGAGGATCGGCTCGGTCCACACCAGGTTGTGCTGGGTGTCCGCCCGGACCACCGCCGCCCGGTCGGCCGGGGAGTCGGTGGCGGGCAGGTTGCGGTCCAGGTTGAGCGTGATGCCGACCTCGCGCACCCCCGCCGCGCGCAGCGCCTTCACGGCCAGCCCGTGCCCGACCAGCAGGTGGTGGGCGGCGGCCAGCGCGCCCCGGCCCTCCTTGGCGCCGGGGGCGTGCCGGCCGATGGAGTAGCCGAGGAAGGAGCTGCACCACGGCTCGTTGAGGGTGATCCAGCGCGACACCCGGTCGCCGAGGTGCTCCGCGACCGCCGCCGTGTACTCGGCGAACCGCTCCGCCGTCTCCCGCACCCGCCAGCCGCCCCGGTCTTCGAGGGCCTGCGGCAGGTCCCAGTGGTAGAGGGTGGCGGCCGGTTCGATGCCCGCCGCCAGCAGTTCGTCCACCAGGCGGGAGTAGAAGTCCAGGCCCTTGGGGTTCACCGCGCCCGACCCGTCCGGGACGATGCGCGGCCAGGCGATCGAGAAGCGGTAGGAGTCGACGCCGAGGTCGCGCAGCAGGGCCACGTCCTCGGGGTAGCGGTGGTAGTGGTCGCAGGCCACGTCACCGGTGTCGCCGTTCACCACCAGACCGGGGGTGTGGCTGTAGGTGTCCCAGATCGACGGACCGCGGCCGTCCTCCGTCGCCGCGCCCTCGATCTGGTACGAGGCGGTCGCGGCGCCGAAGACGAAACCGGGCGGGAAACCGGGATAGTTGCTCATGCTGTGCTGCTCATCTCCGTGCTTGCGGGGTGGTGCGGGGTTCACTTGACGGAGCCGCCGGTGATCCCGGCGGCGATGTACTTCTGGGCGAGGACGAGGAGGACCGCCGCCGGCACCGCCGACAGCACGGAGGCCGCCATCACCGAACCCCAGTCGCCGACGTGCGCGCCGATGTACTGGTAGATGCCCAGGGTGATGGGCTTGACGTCGTCGGTCGTGTTCAGGGTGAGCGCGAACATGAAGTCGCTCCACGAGAACAGGAACGCGAACAGGCCCGAGGTGATCAGGGAGTTGCGGCTCATCGGCAGCACCACCCGTACGAAGGTGCGCACCGGCCCGGCACCGTCGATCTGCGCGGCCTCGATCACCTCGCCCGGGATCGACACCATGAAGGAGCGCATCAGCACGATGGAGAACGGGATGCCCAGCGAGGCGTCCGCGAGCATCAGGCCGAAGTAGGAGTTGACCAGCCCCAGGTCGACGTAGGAGTTGTAGAGCGCGTTGGCGATGACGATGCCGGGCACCATCTGGGTGATCAGCGTGCCGAACACGATGGTGCGCGAGCCGCGCAGCCCGAACCGGGCGAGACCGTACGCGGCGGGCGCCGAGATCGCCAGGCAGATGGCGACCGCGCCGAGCGAGACCGCCAGCGAGGTCAGCAGGTGCCCGCCCTGGTCGCTGATCGCCTTGGAGAAGCCGGAGAAGTCCAGGCTGCCCGGCACCGGATCGACCTGGAGCAGCCCGGAGTCGGGCTGGAGCGCGGTGTTGAGCATCCAGTACAGCGGGAAGAGCATCACGCACAGGATGAGCACGCCGGCGACGGTGGAGCCCCAGCGGCGCCGGGAGGCGGTGGGCGTGTGGGAGGCCATGGACGTCACTTCCCCTCGGTGCGGTTGGCCCGCAGGTAGAACACCGCGAACACGGCGGAGATCAGGATGAGTACGTTGCCGACCACGGCGCCCGCGCCGAAGTCCAGCTGGACGAACGAGTTCTGGTAGGTCAGCGTGCCGAGCGTCTGGGTGGCGTCGGCCGGGCCGCCGTCGGTCAGGGCGAGGATCAGGTCGAGGATCTTCACCGTCGACATGAAGCCCAGCACGAGCACGACCGTGACGACCGGCTTGAGCATCGGCAGGGTGACCGAACGGAAGGTCCGCCAGGCCGAGGCGCCGTCCAGCGCGGCCGCCTCGTGCAGCTCCTTCGGGATCTCCTGGAGACCGCCGTACAGGATGACCATGTTGAACGGGATGCCGATCCAGATGTTGACCAGGATGACCGACAGCAGGGCCATCTCGGGGCTGGTCAGCCAGGGCGTGTGGCCGCCGATGCCGAGGGTGTCCAGGAACGAGTTGAGCACGCCCGTGTCCTGGTCGAGGATGCGGCGCCAGACGATGCCGGACACCACCATGGGCACCAGCCACGGCAGCAGGATCAGCGAGCGCAGCACGCCGTTCAGCGGGAAGCGGCGGCTGAAGAAGACCGCGAGCGCCAGGCCGATGCAGAACTGGCCGAGCAGCGAGCCCGCCGTGAAGACGAGCGTGTGCCACAGCGCCTTGCCGAACAGGGCGTCCTGGAACACGTTGGACCAGTTGTCGGCGCCGTTGAAGGGCGCCTCACCGGTGAAGAAGGTCTTCGGCGTGTAGTCCTGGAAGCTCATCACGACGTTGCGCACGAGCGGGTAGCCGAAGAAGAGCAGCATGAAGACGACGGCGGGGGCGACGAACCCCCACTGGGCGAGCCTGCGGCGGCGCGCGATCCGGCCGGGGTCCGGCGCGGCGGGTGACGAGGCCGCCTTCGAGGGCGGCTGCGCGGCGACGGTCGACGTGGGCATGGGCGTGGTCATGGGGGCGTACCTCAGTTCCCGCTCGTGGCCCGCTGCTGGGCGCGCTTCAGGGCGGTCTCACTGGACTGGCCGGTCAGGGCCGACTGGAAGGCGCTCTGCAGCGCGAGCGAGACACTCGACCAACCGGCGCCGAGCTTCGCCGTCCGGGACCGGGCGACGGCCACCTGGTCGGCGAGGGAGTCCAGCTCGGGCACCTTCTCGCGCCACACGGCGGCGGCCTCGGCGTTGGCCGGGACCATCCAGCTGTTCAGCGCGTAGGTCAGCTGCTCCTGCTCGCTCGCCAGACACGCGACGATCTTCCCGGCCGTCTTCTCCCGGGCCTCGTCACCGGTGTTGGGCACGGTGAGCACGGCACCGCCGAGCGGACCCACCGAGTCCTCCCCGGCCTCGGGCACCGGGATCGGCGCGATGCCCCAGTGCAGCGACTTGTCGCTGTTGAGGGTCTCCACCTGCCACGGACCGTTGATCATCATCGCCGCGTTCCCGGCCATGAACTGGTCGTTGACGTCCGCCTGGGTCCAGTTGACCGTCGACTTGGAGAGCGAGCGGTCCTTCAGCAGGCTCTTCCAGTAGTCCAGGGCCTCGACGACCTTCGGGCCGTCCAGGTCGGTCTCGTCGCCGCCGTTGGACCACATGAACGGGGTGAACTGGAAGACGCCGTCCTCCGCGCCGCCCGCGCTGAGCGCCAGGCCGTACTGCTTGCCCCGCGTGAGCTTCTTCGCCGTCTGGCGCAGCTCGGCCCAGGTGGTCGGCACCTTCACGCCCGCCTTGTCGAGGACGTCCTTGTTGTAGAAGAGCGCGAGGGTGTTCACCGAGCGGGCCGCGCCGTAGTACGTGCCCTTGTACGAGCCGAAGTCGACGATGCCGTCGGGGATGTCGTCGGTGCTCAGCCCGAGGGTCCGCAGATCGACCAGACCGCCCGCGTCGGCGAAGGTCGGCATCTCGGACGCGTCGAACTGCACGATGTCGGGCAGCGACTTGGACGAGGCCATGCGCAGCGCCTTCGTCATCACCTGCGCCGCGGGGACGCTCTGCTGCTCGATGCTGACGCCCAGCTCCTTGCCGCAGCGGGCCATCGCCTCCGCGTCCCAGCGGTGGTACGACTCGTCGGTCGAGGAGTTCATGACGGTGTACGTGTCGGCGTCACGCTGCTGTCCGCAGCCGGCCAGTGCCGCCCCGGCGACCAGCACGGACACCGCCGTGAACGGGGCGACGACTCGGCGTGAGCGCCCTCGTTCGCGGCGCGTGGCAGCCGGGGGGTGTGCTGTCAAGGCGAGCGAGGTGAAGCGCTTCGACATGGTGCGGCCCTTGCTGTCGTACCGTCCGGCTTCCTCGCCGGACTGTTTTGTTTGATGTGATGACTAATACGTCACCGACCCGCTTCCGCGCTAGAGGAAAGTGGCCCCCCTCTCTTCGCTCCGCCGGGTGAGGGAGTCGTGATCATGCGTGATAGGCCCAGCTCAGCGCAGTGAAGTCGACGCGAACGTCTCGGCTTCGGGATTTGTTTTGTGTACGATCAAAACGCTGTGAGACCGCCCCCGTGCTCCCACCCGACAGCTCCCGCCCCACCCAAGGAAGATCATGAAGTTCACCGACGGCTTCTGGCTCATCCGCGAGGGTGTGCATCTCTCGTACGCCACCGAGGTACGCGATGTGCGCCCCGAATCGAAGCGCTTCACCGCCCATGCCGCCGTGAAGAAGGTGACGCGGAGGGGGGACACGCTCAACGCGCCGCTCCTCACGGTCGAGTGCTTCTCACCCGCCGAGGGCGTCATCGGCGTCCGCGTCACCCACCACGCCGGCAAGCGCCGGCCGGGTCCCGACTTCGCCCTCGCCGAGGCGGCGGACGGCGCCGGCCAGGTGCGCCAGGAGGGCACCGTCACCGAGCTGACCAGCGGCCCGCTCACCCTCCGCCTCGACCGCGAGGGCCCCTGGGGCCTCACCTTCCACGGCGCGGACGGGCGTGAGCTGACCCGCGCCGACGCCAAGGGCACCGCCTTCGCCACCACCGGCGACGGCGCCCACCACATGCTCGGCCGCCTCGCCCTCGGCGTCGGCGAGCAGGTCTACGGCCTTGGCGAGCGCTTCACCCCGTTCGTCAAGAACGGCCAGGTCGTCGACATGTGGCAGGCCGACGGCGGCACCAGCAGCGAGCAGGCCTACAAGAACGTCCCGTTCTACCTCTCCTCGCGCGGCTACGGCGTCTTCGTCAACCACCCCGGCGCGGTCTCCTTCGAGGTCGGCTCCGAGTCCGTCGGCCAGGTGCAGTTCAGCGTCGAGGACCAGACGCTGGAGTACTACGTCGTCGCCGGGCCCACCCCCAAGGAGGTCCTCACCCGCTACACCGCCCTCACCGGCCGCCCCGCCCTGCCGCCGGCCTGGTCCTTCGGCCTGTGGCTCACCACGTCCTTCACCACCTCGTACGACGAGCAGACGGTGACGAAGTTCGTGGACGGCATGGCCGAGCGCGGCATCCCGCTCTCCGTCTTCCACTTCGACTGCTTCTGGATGCGCGAGTACCAGTGGTGCGACTTCCAGTGGGACCCGGACGTCTTCCCGGACCCGGACGGCATGCTCGCCCGGCTCAAGGCCAAGGGGCTGAGGGTCAGCGCCTGGATCAACCCCTACATCGCCCAGAAGTCCCCGCTCTTCGACGAGGCCGCCGCCCTCGGGCACCTGGTGCGCAGGCCGGACGGCGACATCTGGCAGTGGGACCTGTGGCAGGCCGGCATGGGCCTGGTCGACTTCACCAGCCCGGCCGCCCGCGACTGGTACGCCGACAAGCTCAAGCCGCTGCTCGATCAGGGCGTGGACTGCTTCAAGACCGACTTCGGCGAGCGCATCCCCACCGACGTGGTCTGGCACGACGGCTCCGACCCGGAGCGCATGCACAACTACTACACGCACCTGTTCAACCGCACCGTCTTCGAACTCCTGGAGAAGGAGCGCGGCCAGGGCGAGGCCGTCCTCTTCGCCCGCTCGGCGACCGCGGGCGGCCAGCAGTACCCCGTCCACTGGGGCGGCGACTGCTGGTCGTCCTTCGAGGCGATGGCCGAGTCACTGCGGGGCGGCCTGTCCCTGTCCCTGAGCGGCTTCGGCTTCTGGAGCCACGACATCGGCGGCTTCGAGGGCACGCCCGACCCGGCGGTCTTCAAGCGCTGGCTCGCCTTCGGCCTGCTCTCCTCGCACAGCCGCCTGCACGGCTCCTCGTCGTATCGGGTGCCGTGGGAGTTCGGCGAGGAGGCCGTCGACGTCGCCCGCCGCTTCACCCTCCTCAAGCACCGCCTGATGCCCTACCTGTACGGCGTCGCCGCCGAGGCCCACCGCACCGGCGTGCCGATGATGCGGCCGATGGTCCTGGAGTTCCCGCACGACCCGGCGTGCCGTCCGCTGGACCGCCAGTACATGCTCGGCTCCGACGTCCTGGTCGCCCCGGTCTTCACCGAGGACGGCGAGGTCGAGGTCTACCTCCCGGAGGGCACCTGGACCCACCTCCTGTCCGGCGAGCGCGTCACCGGCCCGGCCTGGCGCACCGAACGGCACGGCTACGACAGCCTGCCCCTGTACGTCCGTGAGGGCGCCGTACTGCCGCTGGCCTCGGACGACCAGCGGCCCGACGGCGACTGGCTGGACGCCCCGACCCTGCTGGTCCACCCGTCCGCCGACGCCGACCACACGGCCGAGGTCACCGTGCCCGACCTGCTGGGCACACCGGCCGCGACGTTCCGCGTGCGGCGCGACGGGGACGCCCTGCGCGTCACCGCGAGCGGCACCGACCGCCCCTTCACCGTCCGGGTCGCGGGCGGCGCGAGCGCGGAGGGCGCCGGAGAGGTGACCGTGCCCCTGGCCTGACCCCTGCGCGACGGGGGGGAGACACGGCGAAGCGGCACGCGGGGGCGTGCCGCTTCGTTCCGCGGGGTGCGGGTGTTCCGAGGAGTGCGCCTCAGCGCTTCAGGGCACCGAGCGCCGTCAGCAGCCGGTCCACGTCCTCCGCGCTGCTGTACGGTGCCAGGCCGACGCGTACGCCGCCCTCGTCGCCGAGGCCCAGTCGGCGCGCGGCCTCCACGGCGTAGAAGGAACCGGCCGGCGCGTCGACCGCCCGCTCGGCGAGCTGCCGGTAGACGCCGGCCGGGCGCAGGCCCGCCACGGTGAACAGCAGCGTCGGAGTGCGCCGCGCGGCCCGCGAGTACACGGTGATCCCGCCGAGGTCCGCGAGCCCTCGTTCGATCCGACCGCGCAGCGCGTCCTCGTGCCCCTCCAGCGCCGCGAAGGAGGCGATCAGCCGGTCCCGGCGAGAGCCCCCGGCCTCGGGGTCGAGCCCTGCGAGGAAGTCCACCGCCGCGGTCGCCCCGGCCAGCAACTCATAGGGCAGGGTGCCCAGTTCGAACCGTTCGGGCACGGTGTCGGCGGACGGCAGCAGCTTGTCCGGGCGCAGCGACTCCAACACCTCGGCCCGGCCGGTCAGCACGCCCAGGTGCGGGCCCAGGAACTTGTACGGCGAGCACGCCAGCGTGTCCGCGCCGGTCGCCGCCAGGTCCACCACGGCGTGCGAGGCGTAGTGCACCGCGTCGACGTGGAAGTGCGCCCCGTTCGCGTGCGCGAGGGACGCCAGCGCGGGCAGGTCCGGGAGGGTTCCGATCAGGTTCGACGCGGCGGTGACCGCTACCAGCCTGGTGCGCGGGCCCAGCACCGCCGCGAGGTGCTCGGGCCGCAGCTCGCCCGTGGCCGGGTCGAAGTCCGCCCACCGCACGTGTGCCCCCGCCGCCTCGGCCGCCTGCACCCACGGCCGGATGTTCGAGTCGTGGTCGAGCCGGGTGACCACCACCTCGTCGCCCGGTCCCCAGTCCTTGGCCAGGGTCCGCGACAGGTCGTAGGCGAGCTGGGTGGCGCTGCGCCCGAAGACGACCGTCCCCGGGGTGGTGCCGAGGAGGTCGGCGAGAGCGGACCGGGCCCCGTCGACGATCCGGTCCGCGTTGCGCTCGCCCTCGGTGTTGCGCCCCCGGTTGGCGAGCGGGGCGGTCAGCGCCGCGGCGATCGCGTCGATCACCGGCTGCGGGGCCTGCGTACCGCCCGGCGCGTCGAACCGCGCGGTACCGGACTTCAGGGCGGGCACGTGCGCGCGGATCGCGGCGACGTCGAGGGCCATGGGGCAACTCCAGGGTCGTGGGCCAGGCGGACAGGGGAGGGAGACGGTCGTCAGGCGATGCGGTCCTTCGGCCGGGGCGGCAGGTACGTGGTACGGCTGGGCCGCACCCCGAGCCGCACCTGCGACTCCAGCCACATGATCGCAGCCCCCGTGGGGTCGACGACAGGGACGAAGGGACCCTCGGCCGCCAGGCGTTCCTGGAGGGCCGCGGCCACGCCCAGCATCCCGGTGCAGCCGAGCACGATCACGTCCGCCTCCCGCGCCGCCACCGCGGCCCGGGCCTGCTCGGTCAGCGCGTCGATCAGCCGGTCGCCGGTGTCCAGGTCGAGGACGGGGATGTCGACGACCCGGATCGGTCCGACCCGCCCCGTCAGCGCGTAGCGCCGGACCAGGCCGTGCAGCATCGGCAGTACGTTCGGCAGCACGGTGATCACCCCCGTGTGCTCACCCAGCGCGAGGGAGGTGAGCACGGCGGGCTCGAAGCCGCCGACCACGGGAATGTCCACGATCTCCCGGGCCGCCTGCACCCCGGGATCGCCGAAGCAGCTGACGAACACCGCGTCGGCCCCCTCCGCCGCCGCCTCGCGGACCGCGTCGAGAATGCCGGGTGCGGCGAGTGCCTCGTCGTACTCGGACTCGATGGAGGCGGTGCCGCGCGCGATGCGGCGGACCTCGACCTCCGTTCCGGGCGACACCCAGGCGCCCACCTCGCGGCGGACCTCCTCGGTGAACGCGTCGGTGATGACGGGGAGCACGACCGTGAGCTTCACAGCACCTCCAGGGTGGGCGGGCGGAGCGGTCGGCCCACCCTGTGCGGCCCCGCCGGGGGCCGCAAGGTGCGAGGCGCACAGCCGGGCCGCGGCGACCGTGCGGACCGCACCGCCGACGGCCCCGGCCCCGGGCCGCTCCGGCTGCCCGACTGTGCACGGTGCCCTGCCGGTGCCGCGAACCGGTGCCTGATGCACGGTGACCGCCCGAGGGCGGCGGCCTAGTCTCGGCGCACCGCACCCGGCGCCCCCGCCCTTCTGGAGTCCCCATGGCGTCCTCTTCAGGACACGACGACCACGCGCTGGCCCGCGTGCCGCAGACGGCCCGGTTCCACTGGTTCTCGGTGGCGACCCAGCGCTTCGGCCAGCTCTCCACCCTGGCCAGCTTCCTCATCGGCGCGACCCTCGGCTTCGGCATGACCTTCTGGAACGCCGTGCTCGCCATCACCCTCGGCGCGGTGATCCTCGAAGTCATGACGGTCTTCACCGGCATCGCCGGGCAGCGCGAGGGGCTCTCCACCTCGCTGCTGGCCCGGTGGACCGGATTCGGCGCGGCCGGGGCCTCCCTCATCGGACTCGCCATCGGCATCAGCGCCGTCGGCTGGTTCGGCATCCAGAACGCGGTCTCCGCGGACGGACTGGCGGACCTCGTCGGCGTCCTGCCCTCCTGGGGCTGGGCCCTGGTGGTGGGACTGCTCATCACCGCCATCGTGGTCCACGGCGTCGGCTCCATGGCGTGGGCCGCCTACGTCACCGTCCCCGCCTTCCTGCTCATGGCCGGCTGGTCCATCGCCGTCGAACTGTCCCGGCACGACCTGGGCGCGCTGACCTCCGCCCAGCCCGCCGGGCCCCCGCTGTCCCTGCTCCAGGGCACCACCATCGTCGCGGGCGGCTTCATCGTCGGCGCGGTCATCACCCCCGACATGAGCCGCTTCAACCGCAGCGGCAAGGACGTCGTCAAGCAGACGGTCGTCGGCATCACGGTCGGCGAGTACGTCATCGGCCTGATCGGCGTGCTCCTCGCGCTCGCCCTGCGCACCAACGACGTCATCGCCATCGTCACGTCCACCTCGGGCTTCCTCGGGACTCTGATCATCGTGGCCGCCACCGTCAAGGTGAACGACTGGAACCTGTACGCCGCCTCCCTCGGCGTCGTCACCTTCGTCGACCAGACCTTCGGCCGCCGCCTCCACCGGGGCGCCGTCACCGTCGGTGTCGGGGTGCTCGGCTCCCTGCTGGGCGCGGCCGGGGTCCTCGACAACTTCACCGACTTCCTCGACCTGCTGGGCGTCCTCTTCCCGCCGATCGCCGGGATCATGGTCGCCGAGTACTTCGTCGCCCGGACCTGGCGCTCCGGTCTCGACGAGACCCGCGACAGCGGCGAACTTCCCGCCGCCTCGCCCATGTGGGTGCCCGCGGGGCTGATCACCTGGGCCGTCGCGGCCGTCGTGGGGAAGTACGTCGACTGGGGCCTGCCGTCGATCAACTCGATCGCCGTCGCCTTCGTGCTCTACCTCGCCGCCGCCCGCCTCGGCCTGGTCCGCGGGGTGGGCACGGCACCGACCCGCCGCGCCGTCCCCGGGACGGCGGTCGGCACCCCCGGCGTTCCCGCCGCCTGACCGCGCACGCCACCGGCGTACGCGGCCACCGAAAGAGAAAGGCAGGACCACCCACATGCTCCGACTGGGCATCGACGTCGGCGGCACCAACACCGACGCCGTCCTCATCGACGGCGACCGGGTGCTGGGCGCCGTGAAGGCGTCCACCACGGCCGACGTCACCGGCGGCATCGTCACCGCCATCGGCGACCTGGGGCAGGCCACCGGCTTCGACCCGGCCGCCGTCCACGCGGTGATGATCGGCACCACGCACTTCATCAACGCGCTGGTGGAGGGCGAGCGCCTGGCGCAGACCGCGGCCATCCGGTTCGGGCTGCCCGCCACCCGCGCCCTGCCCCCACTGGTCGACTGGCCCGACCGCCTGGTCACCGCGATCGGCGGCCACAGCCATCTGTGCCACGGCGGACACGAGTACGACGGCAGCCCCATCGCGGACTTCGACGAGACCGAGTTCCGCGCGGTCCTGGACCGGGCGGTGGCCGCCGGCGCCACCTCCTTCGCGCTGTCCTCCGTCTTCTCCCCGGTCAACGCGGAGTTCGAGACCCGCGCCGCCGAGATCATCGCCGAGCAACTGCCCGGGGCCCCGGTGAGCCTCTCCCACGAGATCGGCCGCATGGGCCTGCTCGGCCGGGAGAACGCCACCGTCGTCAACGCCGCCCTGCGCGGCCTCGCCGACCAGGTGGCCACCGGACTGCTGCGCACGGTCGCGGAGGCGGGCATCAACGCGCCGGTCTTTCTCAGCCAGAACGACGGCACCCTGATGGACGTCGACTACGCCCGCCGCTACCCGGTGGCGACCTTCGCGTCGGGACCGACCAACTCCATGCGCGGCGCCGCGTTCCTGTCCCGGCTGCCGTCCTGCGCCGTCGTCGACATCGGCGGCACCACCAGCGACGTCGGCATCCTCCAGCAGGGCTTCCCGCGCGAGGCGTCCACGGACGTCAACGTGGCCGGCGTGCAGACCAACTTCCGCATGCCCGACGTGCTCTCGATCGGCATCGGCGGCGGCAGCCACGTCGTGCACCAGGCGTCCGGCACCGCCGTCGGACCCGCCAGCGTCGGCTACCGGCTCGCCCAGGAGGCCCTCGTCTTCGGCGGCACCCGCCTGACCGCCACCGACGTCGCGGTGGCCGGCGGCCGCGCCGAGGTGGGGGACGCCTCGCTCGTCGCCCACCTCGACAAGAGCGCGGTGGACGCCGCCCTGCGCGTCGTCGACGACCGGCTCGCCGAGGTCGTCGACCGGATGCGGGCCTCCGCCGAACCGGTGCCCGTCGTCGCCGTCGGCGGCGGCAGCATCCTGGTGCCCGACGACCTCGCGGGCGCGTCCCGCGTCGTACGCCCCGACCACTTCGCCGTGGCCAACGCCATCGGGGCGGCGATCGCCCAGGTCGGCGGCGAGGTCGACCGGGTCTACTCGGTCGTACCGCAGCAACGCGACACCGTGCTCGACGAGGCCCGTCAGGAGGCCGTCGACCGAGCGGTGGCCGCCGGAGCCCGGCCGGGCTCCGTCGAGATCGTCGACATCGAGGAAGTACCGCTGGCCTACCTGCCGGGCAACGCCACCCGGATCCGGGTCAAGGCCGTCGGAGAGCTGAGCCTGGGAGGCCCCCGTGCGTGAGATCACCGCCGACCACCTGCCCGACCTCGCCCGCGGGGCCGCCGTGCTCGGCACCGGAGGAGGCGGCGACCCGTTCGTCGGCCGCCTCCTCGCCCAGCAGGCGCTGAAGCGGAACGGTCCCGTCACCCTCCTCGACATCGACGAGGTCGACGACGGTGCGCTGATCGTCCCGACCGCCTTCATGGGGGCGCCCACGGTGATGCTGGAGAAGCTCCCCTCGGGCGACGAGATCATCGGCGCCATGCGGGCCCTGGAGGAACTCCTCGGCCGCAAGGCCACCCACACCGTCTCCATCGAGGCGGGCGGCCTGAACTCCATGACGCCGTTCGTCGCCGCCGCCGAGACGGGCCTCCCGCTGATCGACGCCGACGGCATGGGGCGCGCCTTCCCCGAACTGCAGATGCTGCTGCCGACCCTGGGCGGCGTGCAGGCCTCCCCGATGGCGCTCGCCGACGAGCGCGGCAACTCCGTCACTCTGCGCACCGACGGCAACGCCTGGGCGGAGCGCCTCGCCCGCGCCGCCACCGTCGAGATGGGCTGCAGCGCGGCGGTCAGCCTGTACGCGCTCACCGGCCGCCAGGCCAAGGACCACCTGGTGCCCGGCACCCTGACCCTGTGCGAGCGGGTCGGCCGGGCCATCCGCGAGGCCCGCGAGGGCCACGAGGACCCGGTGGCGGCGGCGTCCGGTGTCCTCGGCGGCCGGACGGTCTTCACCGGGAAGATCGGCGACGTGCAGCGCACCACCACGGGTGGCTTCGCCCGCGGCACCGCCCGGCTCACCGGCCTCGACGCCGACAGCGGGTCCGCGCTGGAGCTGTCCTTCCAGAACGAGAACCTGGTCGCCACCCGCGACGGCGAGGTCGTCGTCAGCGTCCCCGACCTGATCTGCGTCCTCGACACCGACTCCGGCGAACCGGTCACCACCGAGACGCTCCGCTACGGCCTGCGGGTCAGCGTCCTCGGCGTGCCCTGCGACCCGCGCTGGCGCACCCCCGAGGGCCTCGCCCTGGCCGGGCCCGGCTACTTCGGCTACGCGCACGAGTACGTCCCGTTCCGGGGCGCCGAAGTGTGATGATCGAAGGGTGACCCGCACATCCGCCGAGGCCCCCTCGCCCGTGCCTCCTGCGCCGCTGACCGCCGCGCGGGTGCCGGCGCTGGCCGCCGGGGCGATGCTGCTCGGCTCCGGCGGCGGGGGAGAGGTGGCCACCGGCGCGCTGCTGCTGCGCCGCGAGCTTGCCGGGGCGCCGGTGCCGCTGGTTCCCGCCGACAGGCAGGCGCCGGACACCCTCGTGGTGCACGCCGGGCTCGTCGGCGCTCCCGACGTCCTGGCCGAACGGCTCGCCGACCCCGAGGACTTCGCCCACGCCGTACGCACCGCCGCCGAGGTGGCGGGCGGGCCGGCGGGCGCGGTCGGGGTCATCGAGATCGGCGGCCTCAACGCCGTCGTCGCCGCGGTCGCCGCCGCCCGGCTCGGCCTGCCGCTCGTCGACGGCGACCTCATGGGGCGGGCCTTCCCCCGCATCGACCAGACCGTGGCCGCCGTGGCCGGTGTGGACCCGGCGCCGCTCGTCCTGGTCGGCCCCGGCGGGAACACCGTCGTCGTCCGGGAGTGCTCACGCCGACTGGCCGAACGGCTGCTGCGCGCCAACGTCCTCGCCCTCGGCGGGGCCGCCGCCCTGGCCGTCCACCCCCTGCCCGCCGCCCGGCTCGCGGCGATCGGGGTGCGCGGCTCCGTCTCCGCCTGCCTCGGACTCGGTGACCGCCTCCTCACCGCGCGGGACGCGGGCGGCACGCCCGAGGGGCTGGCCGGCACCCTGGGGGCCGAGCTGCTGGCGGTCGGCCGCGTCGAGGAGATCGTCCCCCGACAGGACCTGACCCCCGGCTGGGCGACCCTCACCGACGGACGCACCGGTGCGGTGGTCCGGGTGGACCTCCTGGACGAGTACCTGGCCGTCACGGTCGACGGCGTCACCCGGGCCGCCGCCCCGCAGATCATCGCCGCCGTCGATCCCAGCGGCCGCCGCCCCCTGCGCGCCGATCAACTCCGCACCGGCGGCCGCCTGATCCTGCTCGGCCTTCCGCCCCTGCACACCTGGCCCTCAGACGCGGAACCCCTGGTCGGCCCCACCGCCTTCGGCCTCGACCTGACCCCGCGCCGCGGCGCCTCCCGGTCGTGGGTTCCGTCGTGACCGCCGCGTTGGTCGTCGGCGACCTGCTCCGCCCGGGCGGCGGCTTGGCCGTGCTGCGCCCTCCGGTGCTGCGTGCGTGGTCGGTCGGGGTCCGCCTTCGGTGTCGGCCTGGCTTCGCTCTGCGTCCTGGTGCCGCGCCGCGGGGCCATTCGGCCGTGGGTTCGGTCGTGACTGCCGCGTTGGTCGTGGGTGGTCTGCTCCGCCCGGGCGGCGGCTTGGCCGTGCTGCGCTTCCCGGTCCTGTGTGCCTGGCCCTCCCGGGCGGGGTCACTGGGGGACCCGACCGTCTTCGGGCTCGGCCTGGCGGCGCCCACGGGTGCGGTTCTGCCTCGCGGCGCCTTCCGGTCGTGGGGTCCGTCGTGACCGCCGTGCCGAGCGTCGCCGACCTGCTGGCCGACCCGCTGCTCGGGGGCGCCCGCACGCTGGCCGGACACGCCGGGCTGGGGCGGCCGGTGCGCGATGTCACCGCCTACCGCGGCGTCCTCGCCCCGGTCGACGGCCACCTGGTGCTCTGCGCCGCGGCGGACGCCACCCCCGCCTACCGGCTCGACGCCCTCGTCCGCCGCGCCCAGGAGGCCGGCGCGGCGGCGCTGTGCGTGACCGCCGACGACACGGCCAGGCCGCCGCTGTCCGCCGTACGACTGGCCGACCGGCTGCGGATCCCCGTGCTGTGGGCCGCCACGGACGACCCGTTCGGGCTCGCCCTCGACCTCACCCTGCGGGTCCGTGCCCCCGAGGCGGCCCGGGCCCGCACCGTCGAGAACCTGCTCCGCCGGCTCGCCACCCGCACGGAGGGACCGGAGCTGATCGCCGCCGCCCGCACCGTGCTCGCCGCCGACGTCAGCCTCGTCACCCCCGACGGCGGAGCCATCGTCGGTGACCCGGTGGTGCCGGACGCCCTGCGCACGCGGCTCGCCGTGCCCCAGCGCGTCCCCGGCCTGCTGGCCCACCCCGTGCACGCCGTCCCGCTCGCCGGGCACCTGCCGGGCGGCACCGCGCCGGTCACCGCCTGGCTGGTGTGGTCCTTCGAACGGGCCGACGAGGACCGCGCCGACACCGTCGCGCTGGGCCTCGCCCTGCTCGAACCCTTCGTCCGGTCCTGGCTCGCCGGAGCGCGCACCCGGGCCGACCACGACGGCGCCGTCCGCCGCCGCCTGCTGGCGGAGGTCGTCACCGGCCGGGGGACCGTCAGCCGGGAGGTCGTCGAGCAGGCGGTCGCCCTGGGCTGGCGGCTGGAGGACTGGCACGTGGGTCTGGCCGTGCGCGCCGAGGAACCGCCCGCCGCGGACCGTCCCGACACCGTCCCCGCACCGCTGCTCGCCGCCCTGTCCCGGCACGGCGTCAGCACCCAGGCGGTGGCGGAGGGGGACGGCGACTGGGCCCTGTGGTCCAGCAGCGGGCCCCGGCCCGCCGACGACGAGCCCCGGCTGCTGCTGCGCCGGGTACGCCGGGCGCTCGCCGAACTTCCCCCCGGCTGGCGGCTGGTGGCCGGCATCGGCAGGCCCCGCCAGGGTCCCGGCGGCCTGGCCGACACCCTGACCGAGGCCCGCAACGCGGCACGGCTCGCGGCTGCCCGGAACGTCCGGCCGTCCGTGGAACACACCGACGAACTCGGCGTGGGCAGACTGCTGGCCGCCTGGCAGCAGTCCGACATCACCCGCGCCTTCGCCGAGACCGCGCTCGCCCCGCTCGGCGGCCCCGAGCACGCCCATCTGCTCACCACCTTGCGGGTCTTCCTGGAGCACGGCGGCTCAGCCGCCGCCACCGCCCGCGCCCTCGGCCTGCACCGCAACACCGTCGCCGCCCGGCTGCGCCAGGTCCGCGAACGGCTCGGCGTCCCGCTGGACGACCCCAGCAACCGGCTCGCCCTCCAGATGGCCTGCCGTGCAATGACCGCCCCCTGACCCTGAGCCCGGTCCGAGCACCTGCGGACCGTCAGGACGCGGCGGCCTCCGGCTCGGCCTCCGGCGGCTCCTTCTCCCGTCCGCCGGGATGCCGGTGCCGCCAGATCCAGAAGACCGCGCACGACAGCAGCGCCCACCCGCCCAGCACCAGGAACGGGAACGCGTGCTGGTGGCCCTGGAAGTACACCGCGGTGTGCTGGGCGTTGACCGAGGCGCCGGGCGGCAGCCACCGGCCGATCACCCCCAGCGGCGACGGCAGCAGCGGCCAGGACACCGCGCCGCCCGAGGAGGGATTGCCGATGATCACCATCAGACCCCAGGTCGGCAGCATCGCCCACCGGCCGAACAGGGTGTTGAACATGGTGAAGACCATGCCGGACACGAACATCGTGAGCGCCAGGATCAGCCACGACTCGGCGAACGGCAGGTCCACCGCGCCCAGCAGCCAGTCCACCGCGGCCGCGATGACGAACCCGCCGAGCAGCGCGTAGGCCGCCGTGAACAGGATGCGCTCGAACGGGGTGAGCGCCCGCGCGTGCACGCTCAGCTGGATCGCCCCGACGAAGCCGATGATCACGGCGGCCAGGGAGATGTAGAAGATCGCCAGCCCGCGCGGGTCACCCTGCTGAAGGGGGTTGACGTCCCGGACGGTGACCTGGACGCCGACCTTCTTCCCGACGGCCGGTGCCGTCTGCCCGAGCAGCTCGGCGACCGACGAGCCGGAGGCGCCGGACACGTCGAGGACGGCGTACCGCCCGTCGTCGTGCAGCTCGAAGACCGCGAAGACCTCCTGCTGTTCGACCGCCTCGCGGGCCGCGGCGCGGCTCTCGTAGGGATGCACCCGCACCGAGGTGTCCAGCGCCTTCTCCAGGCCGTACAGGAAGGCCCGGCCGCCCGCCTTCTCGTAGGAGCCGACCACGGCCGTGGGGATCAGGCGCGGCGTCGGGTTCGCCATCGAGTAGGTGTACGAGCCCGCGAAGAGGCCCGCCGCGGCCGCGAGGATCAGCACCAGCACGGTGGCGGGCCAGAACGGCGACTGCCGGAACGCGGACCACCGCCCGCGCACCGGCGGGCCGCCGTCGGCGTCCTGTGACATGTGAGCCATGTCCGGCGGGGTCAGGCGTGGACCAGCGGCGTGTCCACGAGGTGTTCCGCCACGAACCACGCCTGGAGTTCGTTGGTGCGTACGACCTCGGAGACCAGCAGGTCGTTGGTGCCGTCGTCGCCGTACTCCTGGGTGCGGGCCGCCGCGTCGTGGCACTCCGTCAGGATCAGCTCGTGCGCCTCCAGCAGCCGCGAGAGCATCGACGGCACCTCCTCCACCCCGTCCGGCGGGCGCGGCACGGTGGTGATCTCGGCGACGTGCCGGGGGTCGCCGACCGCGACGCCGCCGAGCGTCTGGACGCGCTCGGCGACGGTGTCGATCAGCTCCAGCTGCTCACCGGCGTGCTTGTCCAGCAGCAGGTGCAGTTGGTAGAACGTCGCCCCGCGCATGAGCCAGTGGTACTTCTTGTACAGATCGTGGAGGATCCGGGTGTCCGCCAGGACCTTGTTGAGCCGTTGGCAGGAGTAGAGCCGGGTCTCCATGGTCAGGGCCACGGGGAACTGCTTGACGGTGCCGAACTCCTGAATGGTCCGGCCCTTCTGGTGCAGCCAGGGCTGGCTGCCGTCCGACCGGTGCTCCGCGGACGACGAGGGCTTCGGCTTCGGGGAACTCACGCCTGGACTCCTTCCGGAGAGGACTGAAGGGTGGGCCGCCGCGATACCGCCGGCCCCGGTCCCCCCGCGACAGTCGACCAGCCGTACGCCCGGCCCGCAAACGGTGAGGGTTGTCCGGGCCATCGCTCCCCGCTCAGGGACGGCCCGGCCCGAGAGTGCTTTTTCACCGGCGTGCGCGTGCCGCCCACGCCGACCGAGCCGAACCGGTCGCCACCGGCGGACGAGGCGGCCTTCACCGGACGTCCGGTGCGCGTGGGCGTAACGGGCTTCAAAGCCGAGATGTTCACAGCGAGTTGGGCCGGGCGAGGTGTGAACGGGGGGTGGACCTGCGCATCATCTTGACATGAACCTGCGGTCCGAGGGGCGGGCCGCATCCTCATGGAGGTGTGGGAATGCACCGCAGACTCGCCACCGGACTCACCGCCGCGACCCTGGCCGTGACCACCGTCGTCGCCACCGCCGCGGCCGCCGACGCCGCTCCCGCCGACAAGGCACAGGTCCTCGCGAGCTGGACGCAGACCAGCGCGTCCAGCCACAACGCCTGGGCCGCCGCGCGGGCGAACCAGGCCGCCTGGTCCGCCTACGGCTTCGACTGGACCACCGACTACTGCTCCTCCTCGCCGGACAACCCGTTCGGCTTCCCCTTCAGCACCTCCTGCGCACGGCACGACTTCGGCTACCGCAACTACAAGGACGCGGGCACCTTCAGCGCCAACAAGTCCCGGCTCGACAGCGCCTTCTACGAGGACCTCAAGCGCGTCTGCGCCGGTTACGGCGGCGCCACCAAGACCGCCTGCAACAGCACGGCCTGGACGTACTACCAGGCGGTGAAGGTGCTCGGCTGACGAGCCCGGCCGGGCGCCGGAGCCGACGTCGCCGCCGCCAGCGCGGCCGCCGCACTGGCGATGCCCAGGACGGCGCCCGCGGCGACGTCACCGGGGTAGTGCACGCCGGTGTGGACCCGGGAGTAGCCGACGGCGCTCGCCAGCGCTCCGAGCGGTACGGCGGCCTCGGGCAGGACGACGCCGACGGCCGTGGCGAACGCGACCGCCGCGGCCGTGTGCCCCGACGGGAACGACGCCGACGCGGGCATCGGCACATACCGGTCCACCGTCACCCGCGCCGCCTCCCGGTCCGGACGGGCCCGGTGCACCAGGCGCTTGCCCAGCAGGTTCGTCGCGGCCGACGCCACGGCGACCGCCGCCACGCCGACGAGCGCCGCCCGCCGCGCCCGCGCACCGCTCAGCGCGAGCGCCGCGGCGATCCCGAGCGAGAGCTTCGAATGGTCCGCGGCGTGGGACAGGCGCCGCAGCGCCCGGTCGAGCGTGGGTGTGGACGTGGCGGCCACCGCCGCGTACAGCGCGCCGTCCACGGCACGCAGCTCCCCGAGCACGGCCGCGAGGGCGCGCCGGGGCGCGGACCCGGGACCGGGGGGCGGCCCGAGCGGGCCACGGGTGACGTCGTCGGCGTGGGTCGGCCGGTTCATGGGCTCCTGCTCCGCGGGGAGACGGGACCCGGACCATGCTCGTCGTCGACGGACCCGGCGGCGCGTGGGCGGGGCCCGTCCGGGGGACGCCGAGTGGGTACGGGGCCCGGTCCGGGCGGTGCGGTCCGGCCGGGCAGGCGTCCACGCGGCGGCGGGCCGCCGGCCGGCCCGCACGGGGTCGGCCGACGGCCCGGTAGGGCGGCGGTGGGTCAGTCCGCGGCCTTGAAGCCCCGCAGACGCAGGCTGTTGCCGACGACGAAGACGGAGGAGAAGGCCATGGCCGCCCCGGCGATCATCGGGTTGAGGAGTCCGGCGGCGGCGAGCGGCAGGGCGGCGACGTTGTAGGCGAAGGCCCAGAACAGGTTGGACTTGATGGTGCCGAGGGTCCTGCGGGCCAGCCGGATGGCGTCGGCGGCGGCGCGCAGGTCCCCGCGGACGAGGGTGAGGTCGCCCGCCTCGATGGCGGCGTCGGTGCCGGTGCCCATGGCGAGCCCCAGGTCGGCCTGGGCCAGCGCGGCGGCGTCGTTGACGCCGTCGCCGACCATCGCCACCGAACGCCCCTCGCCCTGGAGGCGCTGGACGACGTCGACCTTGTCCTCGGGCATGACCTCGGCGATCACGTGCTCGGGAGCGATGCCGACCTCCGCGGCCACGGCCTCGGCGACGGCCCGGTTGTCGCCGGTGAGGAGGACCGGCGTCAGGCCCAGCGCCCGCAGCCGGGTGACGGCCTCGGCACTGGTGTCCTTGACCGCGTCGGCCACCTCCAGGACGGCCCTGGCCTCGCCGTCCCAGGCCACGGCGATCGCGGTGCGGCCGGCCCGCTCCGCCTCGGCCTTGCTCCGGGCCAGGTCGGCGGGCAGCTCCATGGCCCACTCGGCGAGCAGCTGCTCGCGGCCCACCAGGACGGCGTGGCCCTCGACGACGCCCTGGACGCCGAGACCGGGCACGTTGGCGAAGTCCTCGGGAGCGGGCAGGGTGCCGACCCGTTCGGCGGCGCCCGCGGCCACCGCCCGCGCGATCGGGTGCTCCGAGGCGTGTTCCAACGCCCCGGCCAGCCGCAGGACTTCGGCCTCCTCGGTGCCTTCCGCGGTGTGCACGGCGAGCAGTGTCATGCGGCCGGTGGTGACGGTCCCGGTCTTGTCCAGGACGATGGTGTCGACCTTGCGGGTGGACTCCAGGACCTCGGGACCCTTGATGAGGATGCCGAGCTGTGCGCCGCGCCCGGTGCCGACCATCAGCGCGGTCGGAGTGGCCAGCCCCAGCGCGCAGGGGCAGGCGATGATCAGTACGGCGACGGCGGCGGTGAACGCGGCGGTCAGCCCGGAGCCGTTGCCGATCCAGAAGCCGAGGGTGGCCAGCGCGAGTGCGATCACGACGGGGACGAAGACACCGGAGACGCGGTCGGCGAGCCGCTGGGCGGCGGCCTTGCCGTTCTGGGCGTCCTCGACCAGCCTGGCCATCCGCGCCAGCTGCGTGTCCGCGCCGACCCGCGTCGCCTCGACCACCAGCCGACCGCCCGCGTTCACGGTCGCACCGGTGACCCCGTCGCCCACGCCGACCTCGACCGGCACCGACTCTCCGGTGAGCATCGACGCGTCGACGGCCGAAGTGCCCTCGACGACCGTGCCGTCGGTCGCGATCTTCTCACCGGGGCGGACCAGGAAACGGTCGCCGGCCTTCAGGTCCCCGACCGGGATCTGCTCCTCGCGCCCGCTCCGCAGGACCGTGACGTCCTTGGCGCCCAGCTCCAGCAGGGCCTTCAGCGCGGCGCCGGCCGTGCGCTTGGAACGGGCCTCGAAGTAGCGCCCGGCGAGGATGAAGGCGGTCACCCCGGCCGCGGCCTCCAGGTAGATGTTCCCGGAGCCGTCGCCGCGCGCGACGGTCAGCTCGAAGGGATGGGTCATGCCGGGCGTGCCCGCGGTGCCGAGGAACAGCGCCCACAGCGACCACAGGAACGCCGCCGACGTGCCGACCGAGATCAGGGTGTCCATGGTGGCGGCGCCGTGCCGGGCGTTGGTGAACGCGGCCTTGTGGAAGGGCCAGGCCGCGTACGTCACCACGGGCGCCGCCAGGGTCAGGGACAGCCACTGCCAGTACTCGAACTGCAGCGCCGGCACCATCGCCATCGCGATCACCGGGACCGCCAGCACCACCGCCGTCACCAGCCGCTCCCGCAGGGGGCGCAGCTCGTCGCCGGTCTCGGTGCCCTCCGGCCCGGACTCGGACCCGGTGCGCACCGGCTCGGGTTCGCGGGCCGTGTACCCGGTCGCCTCGACCGTGGCGATCAGCTCCGGGACGGACACGTCACCGGCATAGCTGACCTTCGCCTTCTCCGTCGCGTAGTTGACGGTCGCGGTGACCCCGTCCATCCGGTTGAGCTTCTTCTCGATCCGGGCGGCGCACGAGGCACAGGTCATGCCGCCGATGGCGAGTTCCACCTCGGCCGGTGCGCTGGTGCTACTGGTGGTCATGGCTGCTCCTGATGCGGGGTCGTCGGCCGGGACCCGGCGTCGCGGGTCCCGGCGGTTCGGCGGGGGAGTGCGGGTCGGTCAGACGCGGCCGGTCAGCTCGTAGCCGGCCTCGTCGACCACCTCGGCGATCGTGGCGTCGTCCGGCTCGGCGGTGGCGGTCACGGTGACCCGGCCGGTGTCGAGCTGGACGTCGACACCGGTCACACCGTCCAGCTCGCCGATCACCCGGGTGAGCGTCGCGGCGCAGTGACCGCAGCTCATGCCGGCGACGGCGTAGGTCGCGGTGACGGGGGAGACGGCGGGAGTGGTGACGGTCGAGGACATGGCTTCCTCCGGAGGGTCGCGGAACGTATACGGGGCGGGGGTATCCGCCCGGCGAGGTCCATGTATACCCCTGGGGGGTAGGCAAAGCAAGTGTCGGAGCGACTTGACTCGGTACCCCCCAGGGGTATGGTGAAGTGCATGAGGAGGTCTCCGTGCGACCCGGAGCCCCGCAACTCGAGGAGACGACCGTCATGCACACCGGACTGAGGATCACCGCCTTCGCCGCCGCTCTGGCCGCGACCTTCGGCACCGCCTACGGCGTCGGCACCGCAGTGGACCCGATCGTGGCGGACGGCGCACCCGCGCCCCACGACGAGCACGACGAGCGGGGCGGCCCGGGTGAGCCGACCGCGCGGCCGGAGGAGAGCGGCGGCCACGAGAACTCCCCGGCCGGCGGCCTGCGGATCTCCGAGGGCGGCTACACCCTCGACCTCGCCACCCCGCGCGTCACCGCCGGTCAGCGCACCGAACTGCGCTTCACGGTCCGGGACGCGAGCGGCGAGCCGGTCACCGCGTACCAGCGGGAGCACGACAAGGAACTCCACCTCGTCCTGGCCTCACGCGACCTGGTCACCTACCGCCACCTGCACCCCGCCCGTGCCGCCGACGGCACCTGGAGCACACCCGTCGACCTGCCCGCGGCGGGCGGCTACCGGGTCTTCGCCGACTTCACCCCGGCGGGCGAGTACGCGCAGAACCTCACCCTCGGCGCCGACCTGGCCGCCTCCGGCCGCTACGAACCGGCGCGGCTGCCCGCCCCGAGCAGCACGGCCCGGGCCGACGGCTACCAGGTCGAACTCGCCGGTTCCCTGCGCCCCGGCAAGGCGAGCGAGCTGAAGCTGAAGGTGACCCGCGACGGCGAACCCGTGGGCGACCTCCAGCCCTACCTGGGCGCCTACGGCCACCTCGTCGCCCTGCGCTCCGGAGACCTCGCCTACCTCCACGTCCACCCGAACGGCGAACCCGGCGACGGCACCACCGAGCCCGGCCCGGAGATCTCCTTCACGGCCACAGCGCCCAGCGACGGCACCTACCGCCTCTTCCTGGACTTCCGGCACGGGGGCGAGGTCCACACCGCGGCGTTCACCGTGCGCGCCGCAACGGCGTCGGACGCGCCGCACACCGCCCCGACCACGACGCCGGACCACACCGACGGCCACGGGCACTGACCGGCACCCCCGCCGGGCCGTCAGGCCGTGACGACCCGGACTCCGGCCTCCTCGAACCCGCGCACCAGCTCCGGGTCGGCGGCGCCGTCCGTCACCAGCGTGTCCACCGACCCGGTCGCGCAGATCCGGGCGAACGCCCGCCGGCCCAGCTTGCTGGAGTCGGCGGCCACGACCACCCGCTCGGCGCGCTCGCACAGCAGCCGGTTGATCGCGGCCTCCGCCTCGTCGTGGGCCGCGGCGCCGTGCGCGACGTCGAAGGCGACGACGCCCAGCACCGCCACGTCGAGGGTCACCTGCCCCAGTACACCGTCCGCGAGCGGCCCGATCAGCTCGTACGACTGCGCCCGGGCCACGCCGCCGGTCACCACGATCTTGAACTGGGGCCGGACGGCCAGCTCGTTGGCGATGTTGAGCGCGTTGGTGACCACGGTCAGCGCGGGCGTCCCGGAGGCCAGGTCGGCGCGCACGGCCAGGGCCCGCGCCACCTCCGTGGTGGTCGTGCCCCCGGTCAGTCCCACCGCCTCACCGGGCGCCACCAGAGCGGCGACCGCCTGCGCGACGCGCTGCTTCTCCGAGGCGCGGCGGGCGGTCTTGTAGCGCAGCGGCAGTTCGTACGACACTCCGTGGACGACCGCGCCACCGCGCGTGCGCACCAGCATCTGCTGCTCGGCGAGCCGGTCGAAGTCGCGGCGGATCGTCGCGGCCGAGACCTCCAGCTCGGTCGCCGCCTCCTCGACGTCCAGCCGGCCGCGCTCCACGAGCAGTTCCAGCAGCGCCTTCCAGCGGGCGTCGCGCGACATCCGCGCCTCCGTTCCTCGACCCCGCCGACCCTAGCGCACCGCACTCTTCCCCAGATTGCTTGATAGTGCTCGAAAGATCCCTATACCTTGCAGGAACAATCAGTCCGGGTGCGGGGAGTGTGCGACATGACGTATGTCGAGGACGAGCTCAACAGCCAGCCCGCATGCTGGACGCGCGCCGCGGCCGAGGCGGCGCGCCACACGGCGGCGCTGCCGACGGCGGGGGAGCGGGTGGCGATCATCGGCTGCGGCACCTCGTACTTCATGGCGCAGTCGGCCGCGGCGCTGCGCGAGGAGGCGGGCCTGGGCGAGACGGACGCGTTCGCCGCCTCCGAGTTCCCACGGGGACGGGCGTACGACCGGGTCGTGGCCCTCACCCGCTCCGGCACCACCACCGAAGTGCTGGTGCTGCTCTCGGAGCTGAAGGGCCGCACCCGCACCGTCGCGCTCACCGCCGACCCCCGGACCCCCGTCATGACCGCCGCCGACGACGTGGTAGTCCTCGACTTCGCCGACGAACGGTCCGTCGTCCAGACGCGGTTCGCGACCACCGCGCTCACCCTGCTCCGCGCCCACCTGGGCCTGCACACCGAGGCCGTCGTCGCCGACGGCCGCACCGCGCTCGCCGCCGAGCTGCCCGAAGGGCTCGTCGAGTGCACCCAGTTCACCTTCCTCGGCCGGGGCTGGACCGTCGGACTGGCCAACGAGGCGGGCCTGAAGATGCGCGAGGCCTCGCTGTCCTGGACGGAGGCCTACCCGACGATGGAGTACCGGCACGGCCCCATCAGCATCAGCACCGCGGGCACGGCGACCTGGATGTTCGGCGAGGCGCCCGAGGGCCTGGCCGAGCAGGTCGCGCGGACCGGCGCGACGTGGGTGGCCGGTGAACTGGACCCGCTGGCCGAACTGGTCCGCGCCCAGCGCCTCGCCGTCGCCGTCTCAGCCGCCCGCGACCTCGACCCGGACCGCCCGCGCCACCTGACCCGCTCGGTCGTCCTCGCCCCCTGACACCCGCCGTACGTCCGCGGCCTGGTGCAGCAGACGGCCCACTCCCAAGGTCTCTGGATCGAGGCCGAGTCGGGGGGGGGCTCCCCCTCTTCGCACTACTCCTTGACCGCCTTCAGCACCACGAACTTCCGGTCGCTCGCCACCAGCCGGCTGTTGCCGAACAGGCGCCGCAGCTTGACGTGGTAGCCCAGGTGCCGGTTGCCGACCACCCACAGTTCACCGCCGGGGCGCAGCACTCGCCGCGCCCCGGTGAACATCCGCCACGCCGTGGCGTCGGTCGTCGCCTGGTGGGAGTGGAACGGCGGGTTGTTGAGCACCAGGTCGACACTGCCGTCCGGCACCCCGGCCAGCCCGTCGCCGACCCGGAACTCCGCCCGGCCCGCGGCGTCGTTCGCCCGGCCCGCGGCCTCGTTCGCCCGGTACGTCGCCCGGGCCGAGGCGACGGCCTGGAACGACTCGTCGGTGAACAGCAGCTCCGCGTCGGGATCGGCCAGCGCCACCGCCGTACCGACCACACCGTTGCCGCAGCCCAGGTCCACCACCCGCCGGAAGGCTCCGGGCTCCGGCAGATGCCGGAGGAAGAAGCGGGTGCCGATGTCGAGCCGGTCGGCGCAGAAGACCCCGGCGTGGTTGACGACGGGCCTGCCGGCGAGGAGCGGTCCGACGTCCTCGGGGAGCCGGTAGCCGAGCGGCCAGGGGTTGGGGGGCCGCCGCAGCGCGGGATCGGGCTCGGCGAAGATCAGCCGGGCCTTCCGCACGGCCGGCGAGGTCCGGGTCGGGCCGACGATCCGCTCGAACAGCCGGAGCGTCGAGGTGTGGATCTCCTTCACCATCCCGGTGCCGACCACGACCGTGCCCTCGTGCAGCGACGGCGCCAGCCGAAGCAGCTGGTCCTCCAGCAGCGCCAGGCTCTTCGGCACCCGCACCAGCAGCACGTCGACGCGGTCCGGCGGCGGGTCCTGGGTGGTGAGCAGGCGCACCGAGCCCGGTTCGGCACCGCTGCGCTCCAGATTGAGCCGCGTCGCCTCGCGCGTGAGGTGCGAGTCGGTGATCTGCACCGGCCGGTGCGCCGCCAGTGCCGTCACCAGCGCTCCCCAGCGGTCGCCGACGACCACGACCGCGCCGTCGAGGGGGACCTGCCGCTCCGCGAGGTGCCCCAGCAGGTACGCGTCGGAGGCGTCCCAGGCGCGGAGCCTCTCGCGCGGGTCCTCGGGGAAGCGGGACAGCGCGTGCTCGCCCCAGGGCGTCGTCAGACGGTCGCTGCGGTCGCTGCGGTCGCTGCGGTCGCTGTGGTCGTCGCTGTCGTTCGTGCTGCGGTCGTTCATCGTTGCTCCAGGCTAGCCGAGCCGCAGCTCAGCGCCCCTCCCGCCCGGGAGGCCGGGCGCGGAGGCAGGATGGGGACATGGACGCCGAGCTGTTCCCCAGGACCCGGGCCGAGACCGCGCCCGGCGCCGTCCACGTCCCGGACTGGCTGGCCCCGCAACGGCAGCGCGAGCTGCTGACCGCCTGCCGCGCGTGGGCCCGCCCCCCGGCCGGACTCCGCACGGTGCACACCCCCGGCGGCGGCACCATGACCGCCCGGCAGGTCTGCCTCGGACGGCACTGGTACCCGTACGGCTACGCCCCCACCGCCGTCGACGGCGACGGCGCCCCGGTCAAGCCCTTCCCGGCCTGGCTCGACGGCCTCGCCCGCCGCGCGGTGACCGACGCGCTCGGCCCCGAAGCGGTGGCCCGGGAGCCGTACGACATCGCGCTGATCAACTTCTACGACGGCGACGCCCGGATGGGCATGCACCGCGACGCGGACGAGCGCTCCGAGGCCCCCGTGGTCTCCCTGAGCCTCGGCGACAGCTGTGTCTTCCGCTTCGGCAACCCCGAGACCCGCACCCGCCCCTACTCCGACACCGAGCTGCGCAGCGGTGACCTGTTCGTCTTCGGCGGCCCCTCCCGGCTCGCGTACCACGGCGTGCCGAAGGTGCACCCGGGCACCGCGCCGCCCGAGTTGGGGCTCGCCGGGCGGCTGAACATCACGCTCCGGGTCAGCGGGCTCTAGGCACCCCGTGCGGACGGATCATGGGAGACTCCCCCTCATGAGCGGCAAGGCGGACCCCCGGGCGGCGGGGGAAGGGACCACCTCGAGGACGCGGCTGGACCGGGGGCGCGGTGCGCTCGGACCCGCGTTGGAGCTCGTGCACACCGGACGCGCCCCCACCAGGGCCGTCCTCACCGCGGAACTGGGCGTGACCCGGGCCACGGCCGGTGCGGTCGCCGCCGAGCTGGAGGCGCTCGGCCTGATCCGGGTGGACGCCAGGCCCGGCGCGGCGGCAGGTTCCCAGGGCCGCCCCTCGCACCGTCTCTCGGTCGCTGAGGACGGGCCGGTCGCCCTCGCCACGCAGATCCACGCCGACGGTTTCCGCGCTGCCCTGGTCGGCCTCGGCGGCCGGATCGTCGCCACCGCGCCCGGCTGCGAGGTCGTCGACGCCGACCCGGCGAAGGTGCTGGGCTCGGTCGTCGAGGCGGGCACGGAACTCCTGCGGGAGACCGGGCGGCGCTGCGTCGGCGCCGGACTCGCCGTGCCGTCCGCCGTCGCGGAACCGGACGGCCTGGCCCTGAACCCGCTGCACCTGGCCTGGCCCGCGGGCGCGCCCGTGCGGGAGATCTTCGCGCAGCAGGTGCGGGCGGCCGGCATCGAGGGACCCGCCTTCGCCGCCAACGACGTCAACCTCGCCGCCCTCGCCGAGCACCGCCACGGCGCCGGACGCGGCGCCCGGGACCTGCTGTGCGTGGCCACCGGCCACCGCGGCGTCGGCGGTGCGCTGGTCCTCGACGGCCGTCTGCACACCGGCAGTTCCGGGCTCGCCCTGGAGGTCGGCCACCTCGCCGTCAACCCCGAGGGGCGCCCCTGCCACTGCGGCAGCCGCGGCTGCCTGGACGTGGAGAC
Organism: Streptomyces sp. BBFR25; assembly: GCF_044590125.1. Lineage (NCBI taxonomy): Bacteria > Bacillati > Actinomycetota > Actinomycetes > Kitasatosporales > Streptomycetaceae > Streptomyces > Streptomyces sp. BBFR25. Next base: position 1,274,177 of record NZ_CP172447.1, on the reverse strand, counting down.
CGACCCGCTGGCCTTCCTCACGGCGGCCGGCCGCGAGCCGGGACCGGAGGTGTCCCTGCTCCAGCAGTCCTACGACCTGATCCGCGAGCACTACGCCGACCCGGCCGTCCGCACCGCCACCGAGACCCTCATCGACCGGCTCGGCCTGGGCCTCGCCGGTCTGGTGAACATCCTCAACCCGGACCGCATCATCCTCGGCGGACTGCACCGGGCGCTCCTGGACGCCGACCCCGAGCGGCTGCGCGCGGTCGTCGCCGGGCGCAGCCTGTGGGGCCAGAGCGGCGGGGTGCCGATCCTGCCCTGCGGCCTCGACCACAACAGCCTGGTCGGCGCCGCCGAACTGGCCTGGCAGCCCGTTCTGGACGACCCGCTGAGCATGCCCGGGTAGGCGGCCGAACGCGGCCCGTGTCTCAGGCCGCGGGCCGGTCGCCGCCGCTCGGGGCATGGCTGAGGTCGACGACGCAGAAGATGTTGTCGTCCGGGTCGGCCAGGACGACGAAGTCGGGTTCGGGCGGGTACAGGTCCCACTCGACGGCCCGCGCACCCAGACCGATCAGCCGCCGCACCTCCGCCTGCTGCTCCTCGGCCGAGTCCGTGAACAGGTCGAGGTGGAGACGGGGCCGCGGCTCGGGCGGCGAGTCACTGCGCAGCAGACCGAGGGCCCGCCCGGAGCCGTCCGCGTACTCCAGCGTGCGCCAGGTCTCGCTCTTCCACTCCTCCACGGCGACCAGAGGCAGCGCCGCCGTCCAGAACGCCACCGCGCGGGGGATGTCCGTGACACCGATGACGGGAATTCCGAGTCTCAGCATGATCCCGACCCTACGTACTGAGCCAGCCCGTTGCCCAGCGACCAGTCGGCGGAGGTGTTCTCGGCCAGGGTGACGAAGACGTTGCGGGGATCCGTCCCCGCGTACTCCTCGGCGAGTTGGGCGATCCGGCGGTACAGCGCCTGCTTCTGCCCGGTCGTCCGCCCAGCCCGCAGCGTGATCGACACGAAGACGATGCCCTCGTCGCGGCGCACGCCGAGGTAGTCGTCGTAGCGCAGGGTGCCACGCGCGGCGTCGTGGGCGGTCAGGACCTGGAAGCGGTCGTCACGCGGAATGCCGAGCGTCTCGACCAGGGCGTCGTGAACGGCCCGCCCCAGCGCGTCGAGGCGGTCGTCGTCGGTGTCACCGCCGTGGGCGTCGATGCGCACGAAGGGCACGAGGGTTCTCCTGTCGGGTGGGGACGGGACGGGGTCCGCGGGAGGAGGCGTCAGCGCCAGTCGACGGCGAACGCCCGCGCGGGGTTCTCGGTGAGGATGCGCCGCACCAGGTCGTCCCCCACGGCGAGGGCCAGCCGGGCGGCCACCCGGCGCAGCAGGTACGGCATGCCCGGACCGCCGTCGACCGACCGGGCCGAGGCGGTCGTCGTGTCGCCGCCGAGCAGCAGCCGGTCGCCGAACCCCGCCTCGGCGAGGTCCCGCACCGCGTCCGGCATCCGCCAGTCGGTGGCGTGGTTCCCCCGCGAAGGCCCGTCGAAGGCCAGCCAGCACCCCGACCCGGCGGCCTGCCGGTGCGTCACGGCGTCGGGGGAGCGGTTGAGGTGACCGAGGATCACGCTCTGCGGCGGGACGCCCGACTCGCCGCACAGCAGCTCCAGTACGTCCAGGGCGCCGGTGCCCAGCTCCAGGTGCACGGCGATCGGCGCCCCCGTCGCGTGGTGCGCCTCGGCCGCCGCCGCCATGGTCCACCGCGCGTGCGCGTCCAGCGCGTGGAAACCGCCCGCCACCTTGATCAGCCCGGCGCGGACGCCCGACGTCCCGATGCCCCGCGTCAGTTCGGCGACGAAGACGTCCGCGGCCCGGCCCCGCAGCGCGGTGAGCGTGGCCTCGTCGTAGTGGACGTCCTGGTGCAGCCCCGTCGCGGCCACCACGTGGACACCGGTCTCCCGGGACAGGACCGGCAGATCGGCGGCCCGCCGACCCAGCCCGTACGGCGTCCACTGCACCACCGCGCCGCCGCCCCGCTCCCGGAACGCGGCCAGTTCCGCCCGCGCCGCCGCCGCGTCGCGCAGCTCCTCGCCGGGCAGCCGGGGGCTGGCGAAGAACAGATGGTCGTGGGCGTCGCACACGCCCAGCTCACCGCCCGGCACGTCCCCGAGGACCGTGCGGACGGCACCGCTCACCACTGGCGCCCCCTCGGCAGCAGGGCCCGCCCCGGCTCGGACAGGTGCAGCACCTGGAAGACCTCGCCCTCCACCCCGACGGGAGCGTCGCCCGCGTGGAGCGAGAAGTGCACCAGCTCCCAGCGCCCGGTGTCCACGACCGCCGCCGCGAGCAGCGCCCCGTCCCCGGTCGCCAGCCGCCCGGTCTCCCGCACCGCGTCCGCCGCCGTCTCCGACAGCGGTGCCCCCTGCGGCACCGGCCGCCGCCGCAGGACCGCCACCCGCGCGGGCGTGCCGGCGGCGCCGCCCTCCTCGTACGCGAGGCCCGTCCACTGCCGCACCGCGGGCCGGCCGAAATCGTCGGTGGGCCGCTGGAAGGCGCCCTCCCAGAGGAAGGAGTTCATGCCCTCCACGGTGTGCCACAGGTAGAACGGCGCGTACTGGTTGACCGGCGAGCCGTCCTTGTCGCGCTCGCGGATCAGGTACGCCTTGAGTCCGAGCCCGGGCCAGTCGTCCAGCAGGTGCCCGGTGCGGGCCACGCGCTGCCTGATGGCGTCCATCGGATAGTCGGCGGGCAGGGTGAAGGTGTACTGCATTGCGTGCATCGGATACCCCCTCAGGCGTGCCGGTCCCCGGACGCGACGTGTGCGCCCCACTCGGTGGTCGTGCCGTCCCCGGCGGCCTCGACGACCGCGAGGTGGCTCATGAAGGTGTGCGGCCCGGCCCCGTGCCAGTGCCACTCGCCCGGCTCGATCCACACGGTGTCCCCCGCGCGGACGGCCTCCACCGCACCGCCCCTGCGCTGCACCCGGCCCTCGCCCTGAAGGATGTGCAGGACCTGGCCGTGGGGATGGCGGTGCCAGGCGGTGTGCGCGCCGGGCGCGAAGTGGACGTCGAACATGCGCAGCCGGGAGGGGGCCGGGGGAGCGGCGATCTCGTCCAGCCATACCGCGCCGGTGAAGTTCTCGGGCGCGCCCTGCTCGGTCCCGGGGCGCTGTCGGGTGATGTGCATGTGTCGTCGAACTCCTCTACGCCGTGGCGTTCTTGTGGCTCGCGAGCAGCGAGAGCAGACCCCGGACACCGGCGTCGAAGGCGGCCGGCGAGCCGGACGCGCGGGCCAGGACGTAGCCGCCCTGGACGGTGGCGACGACCGCCGCCGCGATCTCCTCGCCGTCCAGCGAGGGCGCGAACTCGCCCCGTTCCCGGCCCTCTTCCACCAGCTGGGCGATCTGCTCGCGCAGCCAGTCGAGGGTCTCGTCCACCGGGGCGCGCAGGGTGTCGTCGGCGATCACGTCCGGGTCCATCGTCAGTCGCCCGACCGGGCACCCGCGCAGCACGTCGCGCTCGCGCCGCAGATACGCCTCGACGCGCTCGTACGGCGTCCCCGGACCGTTGAGCACGGCCTCGGCGGTGGCCCGCATCTCCTGGGCCGTGCGCCGGATCGCGGCGAGCGCGAGGTCGGGCTTGCCCTTGAAGTGGTGGTACATGCTGCCCTGGCCGGCGCCGGCCCGTTCGAGGATCGCCTTGGGGCTGGTGCCCACGTAACCCCGCTCCCACAGCAGCTCGCGGGTGGACTCGATCAGTCGTTCCGAGGTGCTCATGGAACGCACTGTACATACTAGTAGTTACAGAAGTCGAGCGGGCGCGTACGAGACGGAGGAAGCAGACGCGGGCCCCAGCAGTACTCCCCGCGGGGTACGCACACTGCCGCTGGCCGTACGACGACCCGGACCCCCTCCCGGAGCGAGGCTCGGAAGCGACACGAAGGACATCGCGACCGAGGAGTGGGACGACATGGAGACCCTGGCACAGTTCGGCGACGGCGGGCCCGGCCCGTGGATCCTGCTCTTCCCGGTGATCTGGGCGCTGGTCATCGGCGGCGGCATCACCCTGCTGCGCCGCACGGTGTGGCGCGGACGCCGCGGCCCCGCACGGCCGGGCGCCGTCGAGGACAACTCACCCATCACCGTGCTCGGCCACCGCTTCGCCTCCGGCGAGATCGACGAGGACGAGTACTGGCGCCGACTGTCCGTGCTGGACGAGCAGTTCGGCCGGACCGGCAAGGGCGGTGCGGCCTGACCACGACGACCGTCCCCCGGGCCGCCGCCCGGGGCGTGGACGCCGTGAAGGTGTACGGCGGTGGCGACACCGCCGTACGCACCCTGGACGGGTTCAGCGTCGACTTCCCCGGCCGCCTGGACGTACAGCGCGCCGCCATGGCCGCCGACCGGCAGGCGTCTTGCCACGTCGCCGGACTGCGGCCCGCGGGCCGACGCTCCGTCAGGACCCGTATGGGCCCCGAGCGGTGACGACCGGGCGCCGACCGCCACTGGCACGGACCGGAGTCCCGGACGTCGGCCGTCACCGCGCCGCACGGTCCGCGGCAGCGGACGGTCACCGCCCGGTCAGCCGACAACGGCCGACCGGGCGGGAGCGGGTTGGCGGCTGCCGAGGTCGACCGCGTGCTCGACCTCGGCGAACGCGGCGGCCGGCACCTCCTCGACCAGACGGCGGGGCGGACGCGCGGTCACCGGCGGTGCGGTGACCGGCGCGGGGGTGGCCGCCGTCGGCAGCGTGAACCAGACGACCTTGCCCGACTCGCCGTCCGGCCGGGCGCCCCAGCTGCCGCTCATCGCGGCCACCATGGCGAGCCCGCGCCCGCACGTCGCGAGGGGCTCGGCGTCGTCCACGACGGGCAGCCGCGGATCGTGGTCGCGCACCGAGACCGTGAGCCGGTCCAGGAGCAGTTCCATCTCCACGGTGCACGTCTTGTCGGGCCTGGCATGCAGGTGGACATTGGTCAACAACTCCGTCACGCCGAGCGCCGCCCGGTCGATCAGGAGATCCATATGCCAGTAGCGCAATTGCGCAGATACGATTCTGCGGACCTGGCCGATCCGCGACGGCAGGGCTTGGAGCTCCACCGTGCAGTGTCTGCTTGGGTGAGTGATCACGGCTGCGACTCCCCGACATAGAGGTCCGGAAGAACACGGAGTTCGGATCCAGCGAGGCGCACCTGGCGCACGCCGCCCGCTGTCATGGCCGGCGGGCTGGTTCGCAGCGTTATCGCCGGTAAACCCAGAGTGACGTGAGACCAGCGTGACGCAAGGGGTGAGGCACCGCAACTTACGGCCATCTCTCAGGCGCGGCGTCCGGACGCCCTGCGCACCGCCTCGATGAAGCGGCGGGCCGCGGGCGGGCCCGGTTCGCCCGGAGCCGGGTCACGCTCGCCGAGGGTCAGCAGGTACCGCTTGCCGTCGAGGTCGGCCAGCGCCCGGTCCTGCGAGGCGAACCACGGGCGGGAGGCGCGCACCGCCTGCACCGGCGCGCTGTCTATCTCACTGCCGTAGCTGGTCAGCAACTCCACCCGGCCGCCGCTGATCCGGACCGTCCCGGCCCGGGTGAGCGAACGCAGCCGCTTGCCGATCCGCACCCCCGTGGCCCTGAACTCCGGCTCCGCCATGGCCGTCGCCCCCTCGCGCGTGTCGGTTCCCGCCGCTGGCAGTCTGCCCCTACCGCGCACCGAGCACCAGTACGCGCCGCCCGTTTCCGGGGGCGACCGGAGCACTCGCGCGAATGCGCCCCCCGTCGCAGCCGCACCGCGTCGACCCGGACACCCCAGGGGTGCCTTTGAGGCGCCCAAAGAGGTGTTTATGCAGGTGAGAAGCGTGTGGAAGGTGTTTATGATCCAGGTGTCGGCCGCGCTGTCCGCCGTCGGCGCGCAGCGCAAAGGAGCCCCGAAGTGAGCACTGACCGGCAGACCGTCACCGGCGCCACCCTCGACGTCGACCACAGCGACGCCGCCTACCGGGCCTGGCTGAAAGAAGCCGTCCGCAAGGTCCAGGCCGACGCCAACCGCTCGGCCGACACCCACCTGCTCCTGTTCCCGCTCCCGGAGCACTGGGGCATCGACCTGTACCTGAAGGACGAGTCGACCCACCCGACGGGCAGCCTCAAACACCGCCTCGCCCGCTCCCTGTTCCTCTACGGCCTGTGCAACGGCTGGATCCGGCCGGACCGCCCGGTGATCGAGGCGTCCAGCGGCTCGACGGCCGTCTCCGAGGCGTACTTCGCGAGCCTGGTCGGCGTGCCCTTCATCGCCGTCATGCCCCGCACGACGAGCACCGAGAAGATCCGCCTGATCGAGTTCCACGGCGGACGGTGCCACTTCGTGGACGACTCCCGGCGGATGTACGAGGAGTCGGCCCGCCTCGCGGCGGAGACCGGCGGCCACTACATGGACCAGTTCACCTACGCCGAACGCGCCACCGACTGGCGCGGCAACAACAACATCGCCGAGTCGATCTTCCGCCAACTGCGGCTGGAACGGTACCCCGAGCCGTCCTGGATCGTCGCCACGGCCGGCACCGGCGGCACCTCGGCGACCCTCGCCCGCTACGTCCACTACATGCAGTACGACACTCGCGTCTGCGTCGCCGACCCGGACAACTCCTGCTTCTTCGAGGGTTGGACCACCGGCGATCCGGACGTGGCCTGCGACCGGGGCTCCCGGATCGAGGGCATCGGCCGCCCCCGGATGGAACCGAGCTTCGTACCCGGCGCCATCGACCGCATGATGAAGGTGCCGGACGCGGCGAGCGTCGCGGCCGTACGCTCCCTGGAACGGGCCATCGGCCGCAAGGCGGGCGGCTCCACGGGCACCGGTCTGTGGAGCGCGCTGAAGATCGTCGCCGAGATGGTGGCCGCGGGGGAGCGGGGCAGCGTCGTGACGCTGCTGTGCGATCCGGGGGACCGGTACCTCGACAAGTACTACTCGGACGCCTGGCTCGCCGAACAGGGCCTCGACATCGAGCCGTACACGGCGGCGATCGAGTCCCTGCTGCGCACCGGCAGCCTGCTCGACTGAGCCGGTCGCCGGTCGCCGGTCGCCGGTCGCCGGTCGCCGGGCTAAGGGCGCCGCAGCCGCCGGTCCAGTGACGTGACCGCGCCCCGGAACGCCCGCCCCAGCCCGGGACGCGCCCGGTCCAGCACGAAGCGGAACGGCGCCGTACCGTCCGCCGCGAACGTCCAGCGCACCCACGTACCGGTCCCGGCAGGCGTCAGCCGCCACTCCTCGAGCATGGCCCGGGCGCCCGGCGCGTTGGTGACGTCGACGCGATAGGCGTACACCTCGGGCCGCTCTGCCGCCAGCACCGTCTCCACGAAACGCGTGCCGCCCCTGAGCCGGATCTCGCGCCCCGCTCCCTCACCGATGGGCCGGGCGAACGTCACCGCCGAGAACCAAGCGGTCCAGCCGGGCACGTCCTCGGCCAGGGCGCGGAAGACGGCGTCCGGAGCGGCGGCGATCTCCCGCGCGAAGACCAGGCGCACCGGCGCCGTCTCGACGAAGTCGAGACCCACCGGACGCAGACGGCGAATCATGGACACAACCCCCTTGTGCGAAGCCGCGCACGGCGGACGATCGGCCGGGTGGCGCCACGATAGACCCGGGCGCGCCGGGTGTCAGCGGGGCGGGCGTCGGCGTCAGTCCGCCGCGGGCTCCGGCTCGCCCGCCACGATCAGCCCCAGGTGCTCGGCGACCTCCGCGCGAGCCTCCGCCGACAGGCCCGCGTCGGTCACGAGCGTGTCCACCTGCTCCAGCGCGGCGAACGAACTCAGTCCCACGACACCCCACTTGGTGTGGTCCGCGACCACCACGACACGCCGTGCCGACTGCACCAGACGCCGGTTCGTCTCGGCCTCCGCCAGGTTCGGCGTGGACAGGCCGGCCTCGGCCGATATCCCGTGCACGCCCAGGAACAGCATGTCGAAGTGGAGCGTCGCGACGGCCTGGTCGGCGACCGGGCCCACCAGCGAGTCGGAGGGCGTGCGCACACCGCCGGTGAGCACCACCGTCGCCCCGCCCTGCCGCGCCCCCGAGGTGCGCTGCGCCACGTGGAACACGTCGGCCACCCGCACCGAGTTGGTGACCACCGTCAGATCCGGCACGTCCACCAGCCGGTGCGCCAGCGCGTACGTCGTCGTACCGCCCGACAGGGCGATCGCGGCGCCCGGCGCGACCAGCTCCGCGGCGGCCCGCGCGATGTCCTCCTTGGCCGTCGGCTCCAGACCCGACTTGGCCTCGAACCCCGGTTCGTGGGTGCTCGCCTCCGCCACCGGGACCGCTCCGCCGTGCACCTTCTCCAGCACACCCTGCCGGGACAGCGCGTCGAGGTCGCGGCGGACCGTCATGTCCGACACGCCGAGCTTGCGGGTCAGCTCGTTGACCCGGACACCGCCCCGGCGGCGCACCTCGTCGAGGATCAGGGCGCGCCGCTGCTCCGCGAGGAGGTTCGGATTCTCACTCACGTACGCTTCGGTCCTTTCGCCGCAAAACCGTCCGACACGCCGCCGCACTCGCTCCGATGAGGACTTCTCCCCGCACCCGTGCGCGGACGTCCCATCCTCGCACGCCCCGCCAGGGCCCGCGCCACCGGCCGCCGGGCGTCACCGGTCACACGGAACGAGGAGATTCCGTGCCCAGGGGTGTACGACGCCCGCGGACGGGAGATCCTGTGCCCGCACGGACACAGCCGACGGCGCGTCACGGGGGAGTGCGGACAGTGAAGAAGGCGCAGGAACGGGCCGGGACGGACGGCACCGACGCGAGAAGCGGCACCGCCCTGGAACTCCTGGTACACGGAGTGGGCGGTACGACACCCGCCGAGATGCTGGACGATCCGCGGACCGTGCGGATCACCGGCGACCACGTCGCGGCCGTCTTCCGGCGCGCCGAGGACGCCGACGCCGAGTCCCGGCCCGAGGACTACCGGGGCCGGCCGGTGCCCGAGGCCTACGTCTGGTGCAACCTCACCTCCGGCAACGGCACCCGCGCCCTGTGGCTGCTGCTCCTGCCCTTCATGGTGGTCAACATCGCCCACTGGATGCGCCCCGCCGCCGAGGGCCGGATCCGCACGGTCCGCCTCTACGGACTGCTGCTGCGGCTCGCGGCCCTCACCCTGACGGTGCTCCTCGTCGCCGCCGCCTGCGAGGTCGCCCTCGACCTCGTGGCCTGGCAGTGCGCGGGCACGCGCGCGTGCGCCGAGCGGCACTCCTGGCTGGGCTTCCTGTCGCCGGTGCTGTCCGACGGCGGCTGGTGGAGCGCGCCCGGCCGCAGGGTCGCCCTCGCGGCCGCGGTGCCCGCCGCACTGACCGGGCTGCTCTGGTACCTGTCGCTGCGCACCTGGCGGGCGTACGAGTCCCAGCAGCCGATGGACCGCGAGGCCGACTCCGAGGAGGACGCCCGCCACGCCGCGCTGGGCCGCCCCGGGTTCTGGTACGGGCGCCGCCTGGTGGCCCGGCTGCGCGCCGCGCACACCGCCGCCGGGCTGCTGACCGTCGCCGTGGGGGTAGCCGCTCCGGCGGCCCGGTTCGACCGCCGGCCGGGCGGGCCCGCGCTGCTCGACACGCTCGGATGGGTGCTGCTGGGAGCCCTGGCCGCCGGGGCCGTCGCCGTGGTCGCGGTGGTGTGCCGCCGCGGCCGCAGCGAGCGGCACCTCGACCGGACACTCGACGAGTACCTCGTACGCCGGCTGCCGCTCGCCGCCGTCCTGCTGCTCGTCCTCGCCCTGCTGTACGGCGGCTGGGCCCGCCCGGAATGGACGTCGGCGGGCCGGCTGGCCGGTGACACGGCCTTCGGCGGCATCGCCCTGGTGCAGGGGCTGCTGGTCATCGCGCTGGCCGTGGTCGCCCACCTGCTCCACCGCAGCCGCCCCGACGCCCGCGCCGCGATCCGGGGCCTGGGCGGTCCCGCCGTCGCCATGCTGGCCTGCGCGCTGGGCGGCGTCATGTCCGGCGGCGTCTCCCAGCGTGTCTCCGACTGGATGGACGGCACCGGCACCTTCCTCGACGGCCCGCCCGTCCTGCTGACCTGGCAGGCGTCGGTCATCCCGCCGCTGCTCGTCGTCGTGCTGCTGATGTGCGCCGTGCTTGCCCGGCACACCCTGCGCCTGGCCCGCGCGGAACGGGACGCCGTGGAACGCGACCACCCGGGGGAGACCGGAGACCCGGGCCGCACCCGGCGTATCGCCCTCACCCGCGCCACGGCCACACTCACCGACCGGGCGCCGCTCCTCGTCGCCATCACCTCCGCCGCCACCCTCCTCCTGGGCGCCGGAGCCCTGGTGGGCGCCCTGACGACCGGGAAGGTGCCGGGCGAGGCCGCGCGGGGGACCTACACCGTCGTCCAGGGAGCCGCGCAGACCGCGCAGGAGCTGGGCTCCTGGCTGATCGGCGTCGGCTTCATACTGTTCGTCACCTGGGGGAGGCGCGCCTACAAGGACGCCTCCGCGCGGCGCACCATCGGCATCCTGTGGGACGTCGGCACCTTCTGGCCGCGCGCCGCGCACCCCTTCGCACCGCCGTGCTACGCGGAGCGCGCGGTGCCCGACCTGACCTGGCGGATGGCGACCTGGACCCGGGCCACCGGCGGGCGGCTGGTCATTTCCGGGCACTCGCAGGGCAGCGTCCTGGCCGCCGCCGCGTCCTGGCAGCTCGAACCGTCCGCCCGCAAGCGGGTCGCCCTGCTCACCTACGGCTCCCCGCTGGAGCGGCTGTACGGCCGCTGGTTCCCCGCCCACTTCGGCCCCGAGGCACTCGCCTCGCTGCACGAGGAGGTCGACTGCTGGCGCAACCTCCACCGGCGCACCGATCCCATCGGCGGCCCGATGCGACTGCCCGGCGACGCGGGCCCCGCGGTGGACCGCGCGCCCCTCAAGGACCCGCTGACGTACGGCCGGACCGAACTCCACCCGCTGCCTGCGCCGGTCCTCGGCCACTCCGACTACCAGGCGGACCCGGCCTTCGCCGAGGAACGCCGACGGCTGCTGGGCCGGCTGCGACCGGAGGTACCGGCGCCGCGCCACACGGGCGGTGCGGCGGCGTCCGTCCCGGCGGCGGACGACGCGACCGAGGAGTGCTGAGATCTGCCCCGCCCGGCGGCTCGGCCTGTGGCTCCGCCTGCGGCTCCGCTACGGCAGTCCGGGCAGGTCCTCGGGGTACAGCAGGGTCAGATCGTCCGTGCTGGGGTCGGGCAACTGGGCGACCCGGCTCGCGTGCCGCTCCACCATCGCCTCGAAGGTCTGGCGGGCCGTGCGGCCGTTGCCGAAGGCCGGGCCCTTCGGGATCTCGGTGAAGTACTTCGTCAGCGCCTCGGCCGTCCCCGGCGCCAGCCGGTACTCGTGCTCGTCCGCCTGCTGCTCCACGATCCGCAGCAGTTCCCCCGGGCCGTAGTCGCCGAAGGTGATGGTCCGTGAGAACCGGGACGCCACACCGGGGTTGACGGACAGGAAACGCTCCATCTCCGCCGTGTACCCCGCGACGATCACGACGACGGCCTCCCGCTGGTCCTCCATCAGCTTGACCAGCGTGTCAATGGCCTCCTTGCCGAAATCCCGGCCCGCGTCCTCGGGGGAGAGCGCGTACGCCTCGTCGATGAACAGCACGCCGCCGTGCGCCCGCTGGAACGCCTCCTGGGTGCGGATCGCCGTGGAACCGATGTGCTCGCCGACCAGATCCACCCGGGACACCTCGACCAAGTGGCCCTTGTCCAGCACGCCGAGCGAGGCCAGGATCTCGCCGTACAGCCGGGCGACCGTCGTCTTGCCGGTGCCCGGGGAGCCGGTGAAGACCAGGTGCCGCTTGACCGACGCGGCCTTCAGCCCCGCCCGCTGCCTGCGCCGCCCCACCTCGATCATGTCGGTCAGCGCACGCACCTCGCGCTTGACACTGTCCAGGCCGACCAGGGCGTCCAGTTCACCCAGTACGGCCTTCGAGGTCCGCGTCGGCTCCTGCGAGGCGGTGTCCGCGATCAGCGGCTCCTGCTCCGTGGTGCGCTGCCCGGGGATCGAGCCCAACAGCCCGGGGGACTGGGCCGCCGTCTGCACCACCGGCTCGGGCGCCACGGGCGCCGTCAGGCCGGTGCTCTCGTCACTGGTGCAGTCCTCGACGAGCGGCCCGGAGTCGTACGCCGTGTCGGGGCCGCCGTCCGCGAACTCGTACCCGCCGCGCGCGCAGCGCTCCGTGCGGCACTTCCTCAGCGTCGTACGACAGCCGTCGATCACGTGGAAGCCGTAGCCCGCACTGCCGGTGACCCGGCAGTTCAGGAAGCTGCCGCGGCCTCCGGCCGACACATAGACACCCGCCTCGGAAGGCGAGTCGACGGTGCAGCGCTCGATGGTGGGGTCGGCGCCCTTGGTGACGATGACACCGGTGCGGTTGCCGTCCAGGGTGCAGTTGTTCAGGGTGCCGCCGCTGCCGTGGTCGCGGAACCACGCGCCGGTGGCCGCGTCCCGGATACGGCAGTCGTCGAGCTGCGCGGTGGCGCCGTCGCTCACCGACACGGCGGTGTTGCGCACCTGGGAGAGGTCGCTGTCGACGACGTCCGCGCGCGAGCCGCGGTCCAGGACGAACAGCGCGTCCGGCACGTCGTGCACCCGGCAGGAGTCGAGCACCGCGGTGGCGCCGTCGCTGACCCAGACCGCCGGGTAGTCGCCGGTGCTGTCGAAGATCTCGCACTGGTTGGCGTCCACGCGCGTGCCCGGGTCCCACACCGACAGGCCGTTGCGCCCGAACTGCCGCACGCTGGTGCGGGTGAGGGTGAGCACCGAGCGGGACCTGAGGTCGACCGCGTTCTCCGGGATGTCGTGGATACGGCAGTCGGCCAGGGTGAGCACGGCGTCCGTGTCCAGCGTGACGCCGTCGCCGGTGGTGCGGTGCACGTCGCAGTCGGTCAAGTGGGCCGTGGCCCGGCCGGTCACCTGCACGCCGCTGCCGCGGACCTCGTAGACCTCGCAGCCCACGGCCTCCAGGGCGGTGCCCTCGCCGGTGGCCGTCAGTCCGGAACCCGCCGCGTGGTGCACCCGGCAGCGCTCCAGCCGGGGGTGGGCTCCCGAGCGCACCGCGACGCCCGCCTGCCCGGCCGCGACGACCTCGCACTCCTCGAACACACCACCCCCGCCGTCCAGGACGGCGATGCCGACCCCGGCCGGATTGTCGACGGTGCAGCGCCGCACCGTGGGACGCGCGCTGCCGCGCACCTCTATCCCGGAGGCGGAACGCGCGACGATCCTGAGGCCGAGCAGCTCCGGCGTGCCGTCCTCCACCAGCACCGCGGGCGCCGCCGCGTCCTGGCCCTCGACGTGCAGGTCCTGGATCACCGCCGAGGCGCGCACGGTCAGCGGGACACCGTCGGCCGGCGCGATCCGCACCGAGCCCTGGGCGCCCTCGGGTCCGCGCAGGGTCACCGCCCGCTGGACCACGAGGTTCTCCCGGTAGGTCCCGGGGGCGACGGTGAGGACGTCGCCGTCGGCCGCGGCCTCCAGGGCGGCGGCGAGCGATGCGTACTCACCCGTGCGGCGCCGCCACCGCGAGGTGCCGGTGTGCGTCACCTGGACCGTGCCCTGTGCCATGGCGTTGCTGTGCCCCCACCTCGTCGTACGCGGGTCGTCGCCGATTCGGTTCGGCCGGTCCACCGTAGCGTGCGCGCAGGTGGTGAGTTGACCGGAGGCCGAAGCCCGTCAACTGCCCGCGCCGGTCCTGCCCCAGTCCGGTCCCGCCCGCTCCCACTCCTGCTCCAGGCGCGCGTACCGGCGGCGGACCAGGCGCCAGACCACGATCCGCCGGGCGGCCTCCACCAGGGCCGCCGCCGCCACCGCGGTGCCGATCCCGGCGAGCACGGCATGCGTGGCCGCGGTCGCGGAGTCCAGCGGGCGGGCCGCCTCACGGCCCCGCGCGTCCGTCCACATCGCGAACCGGTCGCCGCTGGCCGGGCGGTCGATGCCCACCAGGACGGGGCCCTCGTGCCGCGAGCCGTCCGGCCCGGACCACGCGGCGAGGACACGGCTGCGCAGCTCTTCTCCGGAGGAGGCACCCTCGGGATCGACGCTCAGGGGCGAACGCTCCAGGGCCCGCACCACGGTGGCCGTCACCCGGTGCCGCGCCTCGTGCTGTTCGCGCACCGACCGCTGCAGGGCACTGTGCGCCGCGCCGCCCACGAGCACGCCGATCAGGGGCGCCACGCACACGATCAGCAGCAGTGATGTCAGGGCCACCCAGGCCTCGGCCAGATCGCTCGTGCGGCACAGCGGATTGCCTCGCCAGCGCCACAGACCTCTGATCGCCCGCACACACGGACCCCCTTCCCGCTCCGCTCCGCCCCCGTCGAGCCGTTCACGCGGCACCCGGGCGGACCGGACCGCGGGGGCGCGCCGTCCCCGCGCGGTGGCCGTCACGGCCGGATTCTCATGAAGCTCTCAGGAACCCCAACGCGCGGCCCCCGCACCGGGTTCCCGTTACCGGGCCGTTTGTCCGGAACCGGAGCGCGGTCCGGACGAGCGGCCGCACCTCATTCGATGATCCGCACGGGGTCGCCGACCCGGACCGTGCCGCTGCCGAGGGGGACCAGGTTCTGCCCGAAGACCAGCTTGCCGTCGACGCGCCGGTGCCGGCCGAGGCTGTACAGGGGCTCGGCGCCGCGGTCCGCGGTGCCCTGGTCGGTGGTCGTCACGACGCACCGCCCGCACGGCTTGGCGACCCGCAGGACGACCTCGCCGACGGCGACCCGCGACCAGCGGTCCTCGGCCCAGGGATCGGTGCCGGAGACGACCAGGTTCGGCCGGAAGCGGTCCATGGGCAGCGGGCCCTCGTCCGCGTGCTCGCCGCGCGCGATCAGGGAGTTGAGGGCGTCGAGCGAGGCGGTGGTGGTCAGCAGCAGCGGGAAGCCGTCCGCGAAGGAGACGGTCTCGCCCGGCAGCGCGTACTCCGGGTCCACGGGGCGCCGGGTGGCGGGATCGTCCAGGTGCACCAGCCGGACGTCGGCGCCGAGCAGCGTGCTGCACCAGGCGTGCGCGGCCCCGTCCTCGGCGGGCAGTGCCTCGACCTTGTCCCTGAAGATCCGCACCGTCACGGTGCCCGGCGCGCGCGGGACCGGCACCGTGATCGGTGCCATGCCGGGCGCGGACAGCCGTACGCCGCCGCCGGGCAGAAGCTCGGCGGCGGCCAGGGCGAGGCGCGGCTGCCTGCGTTGCGTGACGACCTTTCCCCCGTCGTCGATCAGCATCCAGCGTCGGTCCCCGGCCGGCCCCCAGGGCTCCACCACGGCTTCCTGGAGCGACAGGCTCCGGAACGCCTTGACCGGATGGACGTGGATCGACTGCAGTCGCGCGTACCCCATGGGGTCATCGTGCCAGGTGGCACCGACAACCCGGAGGTCGGCTCAGTAGCCGCGGTACTGCTGCTGGTTGTACGGGTCCTGGTACGGCGCGGGCGCCGGCCGGGGAGCCGCGGGCCGCATCGCCTCGTACCCCGCGGGGCCGGGCGCGGCCGGGCGGGGCTGCTGCGGCTGCTGGGGGCCCGGGTATCCGCGCGGCGCGGTCGCCTGGTGCGGGATGTACGCGGCGGGGGCCTGCTGCAGCGGGGCGGGCTGCGGGGCCTGCTGCGGGTATCCGTAGGAGGGCTGCGAGGGGCCCGCGGGCAGGGCGGGCAGGGCGGACGGCAGCGCGGGCAGATGGCTGTTGCTCGGCATGTCGTACGCGGCGGGGACCCGGATCGGGGCGATCTGCGGTGTGCCCCGTTCGGCCACGAGCGAGTCGTAGATCGGGGTGTCCGGGAAGGAGGCGGAGTAGTAGCCGCCGCCATAAGTGGAGCGGGGGGAGGTCATGGCCATAAGTTAAGCCCACGATGTGCTGGTTGGGGAGACCGATAAGAGGGTTGTTTTCCGTGTCCGCGGTGACCGGGTATCCCCAATGCGAGCGAACTTGGCAAAATAGGGCGCCGGACCACGCGATGTTGCGGTAAAGGCCGAGTTCCGGGCGGGTTACCGGCGGTTGACCGACACCTTCTGCCGGGCTCTTCTTCAAGGGCGGGCGGCCCGGAGAATAGGTTGTGCGGCAGGAACTCGACGATTCGCCGGGAGATCACCCGGCTCGGTGACACGTGATGGGGGCGGACATGTCAATGTCGAAAGGATCGAACACCCCGGTGCCGACGACGGCACTGCGGGTCGAACTGGGCTGGCGGTCCGGACCCGGCGTGCCCGACGCGGACGCCTCCGCGCTCCTGCTGGTGGGCGGCAAGGTCCGTTCCGACGCGGACTTCGTCTTCTACAACCAGTCGGCCCACGCCTCCGGATCGGTGCGTCACGAGGGCAAGCGGGACGCCGGCGGCCGGGTGACCGACAGTCTGCTCGTCGACCTCGCGCGCGTGGAGCCCGCGATCGAGACCGTGATCCTCGCCGCCTCCTCGGACGGCGGATCCTTCGGCCAGGTCCCCGACCTGTACATCGAGGTGCGCGACACCGCGCGGAACACCGTCGTGGCCCGCTTCGACAACCCGGGCGCGAGTGTCGAGACGGCGTTCGTGCTCGGCGAGTTCTACCGCCGCCAGGGCGCCTGGAAGTTCCGCGCCGTCGGGCAGGGATACGACAGCGGACTCGAGGGCCTGGCCACGGACTACGGCATCTCGGTCGACGAACCGCAGCGGACACCTCCCGCCGCCCCACCGGCCCCCGCCCCGCCCGCGCCCGCCCCACCGGCGCCCATGCCTCCCGCGCCCGCCCAGCCGACACCGACGGCCCCGCCCGCCTTCCCCGCCGCCGCGCCTCCGCCGGCTCCCTCCGCGCCCCCCGCCCAGCCGGTGCGGCTGACCAAGGTCACGCTCACCAAGGCGGCGCCCTCCGTCTCGCTGACCAAGCAGGGCGCCACCTCCGGCGCCATGCGCGTCAACCTCAACTGGCAGGTGCGCAAACAGTTCTCGGGCTGGGCCCGCAAGCTCGGCCGCCCGGTCGCCATGCACGACGACCTCGACCTCGACCTGTGCTGCCTGTACGAACTGAGCGACGGCAGCAAGGGCGTCGTCCAGGCACTCGGCAACGCCTTCGGGGCGCTGCACCAGCCGCCGTTCATCCACCTCGACGGCGACGACCGCACCGGCGCGGTGTCGACCGGCGAGAACCTCACCATCAGCCTCGACCACCAGCGGTACTTCCGGCGCATCCTCGTCTTCGTGACCATCTACGAGGGCGCCCGCTCCTTCGCCGACCTGCACGCCACGGTCACCCTCCAGCCGCAGTACGGCGCCCCGGTCGACTTCTCGCTCGACGAGTGCACGGTGCCCTCGACGGTGTGCGCCCTCGCGCTGATCACCAACACCGGGAGCGACCTCGTCGTCCAGCGCGAGGCCCGTTACCTGGTGCCCGAGCGCGGGGTGAGCCCGCAGCGGACGGTCGACTACGCCTACGGCTGGGGCATGAACTGGACCCCCGGCCGGAAATGACCCGCCCCGGGGGCGCTCAGCCTGCCCGTCCCTCCTCGGGCACGGCCTCCGGACGGGAGTAGGTGCGGCCCTTCCAGGCCGCGCCCCTGCCCCGGTAGTGCTGCACCGCCGAGTCGACCGTCATCAGGAGATAGAGGAACGCGGTGAACGGCAGCAGCGGCGCGAGCCACAGGGGCTGCCGGTAATAGCGCAGCATCGGCAGATACGTCCCGGCCATCACCAGCCAGGCGGCGGCGCCCAGCACGGCCGTGGCCCCCTGCCCCGCCGCCAGGCCGACGAGCAACGCCGACGGCGGCACCAGATACACCAGCGCCAGGCCGAGCACCGTTGCGGCGAGCACCAGCGGGTTGTGCCGCAACTGCGCGTACGCGCTGCGCGAGACCATCCGCCACAGGTCGCGCAGCCGCGGATACGGACGCACGCTGTCCACCCGTTCGGCCAGGCCCAGCCAGACCCGGCCGCCGGTGCCCTTGACCGCGCGGGCGAGCGCTACGTCGTCGATGACGGCGTGTCGGATGGCGTCCGGGATGTGGGCCCGCTCGGCGGCGTCGGCACGCAGCAGCACACATCCGCCCGCCGCGGCCGCCGTCCGCGTCGCCTTCTTCCGTCCGCTCCCGGCGCGGCCACCGCCGATCCACCGGAACGGGTACAGCTGGGCGAAGAAATAGACGAAGGCCGGCACCACGAGCCGTTCCCAGACGCTTTCCACCCGCAGCCGGGCCATCTGGGAGACCACGTCGAAACCTCCGGTGCCGGCCGCCGACACCAACCCGCGCAGACTGTCCGGCGCGTGCGCGATGTCGGCGTCCGTCAGCAGCAGGTACTCGGGCTCACGCGCGCGTGCCAGACCGATGCCGTGCCGCACCGCCCACAGCTTGCCGGTCCAGCCGGCCGGCGGCTCCCCGGGCGAGGCGACGGTCAGCGGCAGCCCTTCGTGCCGCCGGGCCAGCTCGCACGCCAGCTCCCCCGTGCCGTCCGTGCTGCCGTCGTCGATCAGGAAGACCTCGGCCCGCCCCGGATAGTCCTGGGCGAGCAGGGACGGCAGGCTCGCGGGCAGCACCGCAGCCTCGTCGCGCGCGGGGACGACGACGCACACCGAGGGCCAGACGTCGGGCTCCTCGCGGGCCGGGAGTCTGACGTCGGTACGCCAGAAGAAACCCCGGACGAACAGCAGCCACAGCCAGGCGGCGAGGGAGAGGGCTGCCACGACGGTCACGACGGTCCACACATCGGCGCTCACGTGCGCAGTCTGCCCCACGGCACCGGCCGGTGGCGGCGCATCGTCTATGGTGGCCGGGTGAAGATCGCGCTCATGGACTCCGGAATCGGCCTGCTCGCGGCGACCGCCGCGGTACGGCGGCTGCGACCGGACGCCGATCTCATCCTCTCCCTGGACCCCGACGGGATGCCCTGGGGCCCGCGCACCCCGGAGGACCTGACCGGCCGTGCCCTCGCCGTGGCCGAGGCCGCCGCCGCACACCGTCCGGACGCCCTGATCGTCGGCTGCAACACCGCCACGGTGCACGCGCTGCCCGCGCTGCGTGCCCGGCTGGAGCCCGGGGTGCCCGTCATCGGCACCGTGCCGGCGATCAAGCCCGCGGCGGCGGGCGGCGGCCCCGTGGCGATCTGGGCGACACCGGCCACCACCGGCAGCCCCTACCAGCGCGGCCTGATCGAGGAGTTCGCCGGCGGGGCGACGGTCACCGAGGTGCCGTGCCCGGGACTCGCCGACGCCGTCGAGCACGCGGACGAGACGGCGATCACCGAGGCCGTCGGTGCCGCCGCCGCCCGCACGCCGGGCGACGTGACGACCATCGTCCTGGGCTGCACCCATTACGAACTGGTCGCCGAACGCATCCGCGCCGCCGTGCAGCGCCCCGGCGCCCCGCGCCTCGTCCTGCACGGCTCCGCCGGGGCGGTGGCCGCCCAGGCGCTGCGCCGGATCGGAGTCCGTCCCGACCCCGGCGCCCCGGCGGAGGGCACCCTGACCGTGCTGCTGAGCGGACGCGAGGGCACCCTGCCCGCGCCCGCGCTGGCCTACGACGAGGGCAGGCTCCTGCGCGCGGTCACGCCGGCCGGCTGACGCGCCTTCCGCCCGGTCGGCTCAGTCACCCTGCGCGACGAGGTACCCGCGCAGAGAAACATGAGTAACCTCATATCCATGAGGCATCGCCACGGCGAGACCGTCCCACAGTCGAATGTCTGGACCGGACGTGCCACCAGCCGGGTCCAGTGGTTCCTGGCGCTCATCGGCGCCGCCTGCATGGCGCTCGGCATCGCCCTGGCCGTCGAATCGGCCTGGGAGTCCGGCGTCGCCCCGCTCGCCATGGCCGTCGTCGGCTGCATCGCGGCGGGACTGCTGGTCCTGTTCGGCACGCTCGCGTTCGTGCACGTCGCGCTGAGAGTCGACGAGGAGTGCCTCGAAGTGCGCTGCGGCCACATCGGCGTGCCCCGCCGCCGCATCCCCCTGTCGCACGTAGTGGGCGCCGAGTTCGCGCCGCACGTGACCCCCCGCCACTGGGGCGGCTGGGGTTACCGGTGGCGGCCGGAGCGGGGCACCGCCGTCGTCGTGCGACGCGGTGAGGGCCTGATCCTGCGGCTGTGGGACGGGCACACCTTCACGATCACCGTGGACGACGCGGAGGCAGCCGTCCAGGTCATCAAGGACCGACTGCGCCCGAAGACAGCGGGCCCGGCGCACTGAGGCGAACGCTTCGCGGGGGTCAGGGCGAGCCGGGCCGGCGCCGCCGCACAGGGCGCGGCAACCGGCGCCAGTACTCCGCCGCGTAACCGGCGCCCACGGCCGGCACCGCGAGCAGCACGCCCTCGGGACGCCTGTCGCGCGCGGTCGCGGTGATCAACGACCAGGCGGCGCAGGCGGTGAGGATCACCATCCCCGCCGTGTCCACGCCACTGCGTCTCGAAACGATGCGGCACAGGTCCCGCACGGGACCGCGACGTCCCCGGACCGTCCTGTCCGCGGCCAGGTCACCCGCCGTACACTCCGGGGGGTGACAGCCACCGCAACCTCCGTCGGCGAGTCGGACCGGACAGAGCCGCAGACCACGCCCGCCTCCCGGGCCGTCGCGCGGCTCGTGCGCCTGGCCCCGGCCGCCGCCGCGGCGCTCTCCGGAGTGCTCCTCTACGTCAGCTTCCCGCCGCGCACCCTGTGGTGGCTCGCGCTGCCCGCCTTCGCGGTCTTCGGGTGGGTGCTGCGCGGCCGCGGCTGGAAGGCGGGCCTCGGCCTCGGCTACCTCTTCGGCCTCGGCTTCCTGCTCCCGCTGCTGGTGTGGACCGGCGTGGAGGTCGGCCCCGGCCCCTGGCTCGCCCTGGCCGCGATCGAGGCGCTCTTCGTGGCCGCCGTCGGCGCGGGCGTCGCCGCGGTGTCGAAGCTGCCCGGGTGGCCGGTGTGGGCGGCGGCGCTGT
This sequence comes from Streptomyces sp. BBFR25, assembly GCF_044590125.1. NCBI lineage: Bacteria > Bacillati > Actinomycetota > Actinomycetes > Kitasatosporales > Streptomycetaceae > Streptomyces > Streptomyces sp. BBFR25. Next base: position 1,253,336 of record NZ_CP172447.1, on the reverse strand, counting down.
GGATCGCGGGAGAGGCGGCACGCGCGCGTGTGCCCTTCGAGGGCTTCCCCTGGGGCAAGATCGCGTTCGGTCAGGCGGACGGCGTGTTCCTGCCGCTCGCCGCGGTCGGGGGCACACCGGTGCTCGGTTTCGCGGTCGTCCTGTGCGGCTTCGGCCTGTACGAGGCCGTGCGCCTGGCCGTACGGGCCCGTCGCGGCGAAACGGTGCGCCGCGGCGCCGCGGCGGCGGCCCTGCTCGGCGTGGCCGTACCCGTCGTGGGCGCCGTGGCCGCCCGACCGCTGGTCAGCGACACGGCGGAGGACGGCACCGCGACCGTCGCGGTGATCCAGGGCAACGTGCCCCGCGCGGGCCTCGGCTTCAACGCTCAGCGCCGGGCCGTACTCGACTACCACGCGCGCGAGACCCTGCGCCTGGCCGCCGAGGTGAAGGCGGGCAAGGTGGCACGCCCCGACTTCGTGCTCTGGCCGGAGAACTCCTCGGACATCGACCCCTTCGCCAACGCCGACGCTCGCCGGATCATCGACGGGGCCGCCCAGGCGATCGGCGCGCCCATCTCGGTCGGCGGTGTCGTGGAACGCGACGGCAAGCTGCTCAACGAGCAGATCCTGTGGGACCCGGACAAGGGCCCCGTCGACACCTACGACAAGCGGCAGATCCAGCCGTTCGGCGAGTACCTGCCGCTGCGCTCGCTCATCGGGGCGATCAACGACACCTGGACCTCCATGGTCAGCAGGGACTTCAGCCGGGGCACCGAGCCCGGCGTGTTCACCATGGCCGGTACCGAGGTGGGCCTGGTGACCTGCTACGAGGCGGCCTTCGACTGGGCCGTGCGCTCCGAGGTCGCCGACGGCGCCCAGCTGATCTCCGTGCCCAGCAACAACGCGACCTTCGACCGCAGTGAGATGACCTACCAGCAGCTCGCCATGTCCCGGGTCCGCGCGGTCGAGCACAGCCGGACCGTCGCCGTTCCGGTGACCAGCGGCGTCAGTGCGATCATCATGCCGGACGGCAGGATCACCCAGAAGACCGGCATGTTCGTGGCGGACTCCCTGGTGCAGGAGGTGCCCCTGCGCTCCTCCGAGACGCCCGCCACCCGGCTCGGCGTGGCGCCCGAGATCGCTCTGGTGCTGGTCGCAGCCGGAGGGCTCGGCTGGGCCGTCGGCGCCGGTGTGCGCGGTCGGCGCGCCCGCGACGTGTAGCCGTACGCCCGCCGCACGCCCCCAGGAGATCGTCGGGAGCGGCCGGGCCGCCCCGTTAGGGTCGGGCCCATGACTACTCCCGATTTCATCCGCGACCTGCGCGCCTCGGCCGGACACCAGCTCCTGTGGCTCCCCGGAGTCACCGCCGTCGTCTTCGACGACGAGGGCAGAGTGCTGCTCGGCCGACGGTCCGACAACGGGCGCTGGTCGTTGATCGGAGGCATCCCGGAGCCGGGCGAGCAGCCCGCCGCCTGCGCCGTGCGCGAGGTCGAGGAGGAGACCGCCGTCCAGTGCGTCGTCGAGCGGTTGGTCCTGGTGCAGGCGCTGAAGCCGGTCACCTACGACAACGGCGACGTCTGCCAGTTCATGGACATCACCTTCCGCTGCCGGGCCGTGGGCGGCGAGGCCCGGGTCAACGACGACGAGTCGCTCGAGGTGGGCTGGTTCGCGGTGGACGCGCTGCCCGACATCCAGGAGTTCGGGCAGACCAGGGTCAAGCAGGCCATGTCCGACGCCCCCACATGGTTCGAACCCACTGGTTCCTTCTGAAGTATGGGGCGTGCCCACATGGGGGACGAGGTGGACGCTGCCTAGGGTCGGGACATGACCTCGCCCAGCGTCCTCCAGGCCCCCCACGCCTCCTCGCTCGACCTCCACGGGCGCACCGCCCTCGTCACCGGCGCCGCAGGCGGTATCGGCCGTGCCTGCGCGCTGCGGCTGGCCGCCGCCGGGGCCGAGGTCAGAGCGGTCGACCGCGACGAGGCCGGTCTCGAGGCGCTCGCCGGAAGCTGCGGGGACCTCGCGGGCAGTGTCGAGCCGCAGGTGCTGGACCTGACCGACCTGGACGCCGCCGAACGCGCCGCGGCCGGCACCGACGTCCTCGTCAACAACGCCGGGCTGCAACTGGTGCGGCCCCTGGAGGAGTTCCCGCCGGACGTCTTCCACACCGTGCTCACCGTGATGCTGGAGGCCCCCTTCCGGCTGATCCGCGGCGCCCTGCCCCACATGTACGGGCAGGGCTGGGGCCGCATCGTGAACATCTCCTCCGTCCACGGCCTGCGCGCCTCGCCCTACAAGGCGGCCTACGTGTCCGCCAAGCACGGGCTGGAGGGACTGTCCAAGACCGCCGCCCTCGAAGGCGCCGCCCACGGCGTCACCTCCAACTGCGTGAACCCCGCCTACGTCCGCACCCCGCTGGTGGAACGGCAGATCGCCGACCAGGCCCGGGCCCACGGGGTCCCCGAGGAACAGGTGCTCTCCGACGTACTGCTGCGGGACAGCGCCGTGCGGCGGCTGATCGAACCCGACGAGGTCGCCGAAGCGGTGGCGTACCTGTGCGGCCCGCACGCCTCCAGCCTCACGGGCACCTCACTCGTCCTGGACGGCGGCTGGACCGCGCACTGAGCCGGGGTTTTCCACAGGGCTGCCGGGACGGACGGGTGATGGGGAATCCTGTGAGCATGTCCCGTGATCACGCGCAGTCCTCCGAGACGCCGTTCCTGGAGCTGTTGGCCCGCGGCGCCTTGGCCGACGCCTACGAGCAGCCGGTGCTGCTCGCCCGTGCGGAGGGCGGACCGGCCGAGCGGATCGACGCGCTGGAACGGGCCAAGCGCCTCGCGCTGCGGGTGCGCTCGGAGCTGGAGGGCCGGCGCAGGCGCGAGGCCGAGCTGTCCGCGCTGTTCGAGACCGCCCACGACCTCGCCGGACTGCGCGACCTGGACGCGGTGCTGCGGGCGATCGTGCAGCGGGCCCGCTCCCTGCTCGGCACCGACGTCGCCTACCTCAGCCTCAACGACCCGGAGCGCGGTGACACCTACATGCGGGTCACCGAGGGCTCGGTCGCCGCCCGCTTCCAGCAACTGCGGCTCGGCATGGGGGAGGGGCTCGGCGGCCTCGTCGCCCAGACCGCCCGCCCCTACGTCACCGACGACTACTTCAAGGACGCCCGCTTCCAGCACACCGGCACCATCGACGCGGGAGTGCGCGACGAGGGCCTGGTCGCCATCCTCGGCGTCCCCCTCATGCTCGGCCACCACGTCATCGGCGTGCTCTTCGCCGCCGACCGGCGGGCCCGGGTCTTCGAACGCGAGCAGATCGCCCTGCTCGGTTCCTTCGCCGCCCTCGCGGCCGCCGCCATCGACACCGCCAACCTGCTGGCCGAGACCCGCTCGGCCCTCGCCGGACTGGAGCGGGCCAACGAGATCATCAAGGACCGCAGCGGCGTCATCGAGCGCGCCTCCGACGTCCACGACCGGCTCGCCGAGCTCGTCCTGCGCGGCGGAGGGGTGCACGACGTGGCCGCCGCCGTCTCGCAGGTGCTGGACGGCACCGTGGAGTTCACCGAGGCCGCCGCGGCACCGGAGTACGCGCTGGAGGCGTCCCGCGCCGACGGGCACGTGGTGCGGCACAAGGACGACTGGATCGCCGCCGTCGCCGCCGGTGACGAGCTGTTCGGCGCCCTCGTCCTGCGCGGCCACCCCGGCCTCGACCCCGTCGACCAGCTCACTCTGGAACGCGCCGCGATGGTCACCTCCCTGCTGCTGCTCGCCCGCCGCTCCGCCGCCGAGGCCGAACAGCGCGTTCGCGGCGAGCTGCTTGACGACCTGCTCGACGCCCGCGACCGCGATCCACGCCTGCTGAACGACCGGGCCCGGAGGCTGCACGCCGACCTCTCCGCCGCCCATGTCGTCCTCGTCGCCCGCCTCGACGCCACCGCGGCCGACGCCGACCAGGAGGCGGACGCGCGCCGACGCCTGTGGGCCGCGTCCTCCCACCTCGCCGCGACCCGGCACGGCCTGGCCGCCGCCCGGGACGGCGGCACCGTCCTGCTGCTGCCCCTGGCGGACGGGGACGGGGCCACCGATCTGGCCCGCCGCACCGCCCGGCACCTGGGCCGCGCGGTCCACGAGGCCGTCACCGTCGGCGCCTCCGCCCCCGTGCCGGATCTCGCCGCGCGCCCCGACGCCGTGGCCACCGCCCACACCGAGGCCAGGCGCTGCCTGGACACCCTGCGCCTGCTGGGCCGGTGCGGGGACGGCGCGGCGGCCGAGGACTTCGGGTTCCTCGGCCTGCTGCTGGCAGGGGACCAGAACGTACCCGGGTTCGTCGACCGCACCATCGGCCAGGTCGTCGCCTACGACGAGCGGCGCGGCACCGAGCTCGTGCGCACCCTCGACGCGTACTTCGCCTGCGGGATGAGCCCGGCCCGCACGAAGGAGGCCCTGCACGTCCACGTGAACACCGTCGCCCAGCGCCTGGAGCGGGTCGGCCGGCTCCTGGGCGAGGACTGGCAGAGTCCCGACCGCGCGCTGGAGATACAACTGGCCCTCAGACTCCACCGGTTGTCGGTCCCGAGACGACACTGACCCCCGCACGCACGGGCGTACGGGGGCCGGTGACGAGACGGCTCAGACGGTGCGCGCCCGCTGCGCACGGGAGTCGGACACCGGCCCGGCCCCGTCTCCGTCGCCGGGGACCGCGTCGACCTCCGCGAGGTCCCGGTGCCGGGTCTCCCGGGCCACCCCCACGGCGAACAGCGTCAGCACGACCGAGGCGATGACATAGAGGGAGATCGGCGTCGAGCTGTCGTACTCGGACAGCAGCGCGGTGGCGATCAGCGGTGCCGGCGCACCCGCCGCCACGGAGGCGAACTGGGCGCCGATCGACGCCCCCGAATAGCGCATCCGGGTCGCGAACATCTCGGAGAAGAAGGCCGCCTGGGGCGCGTACATGGCGCCGTGCAGCACCAGCCCCACGGTCACCGCGAGCAGCAGACTGCCGAAGCGGCCGGAGTCGATCAGCATGAAGAACGGGAACATCCACAGACCGACACCGGCCGCGCCCAGCAGGTACACGGGGCGCCGGCCGATCCGGTCCGACAGCGCGCCCCAGGCCGGGATGACCGCGAAGTGCACGGCCGAGGCGATCAGCACCGCGTTGAGCGCGGTCTGCTTGGAGACGTCGGCCGCGGTCGTGGCGTAGACGAGGATGAAGGCCGTGATGACGTAGTAACTGATGTTCTCCGCCATCCGGGCGCCCATGGCGATCAGCACGTCGCGCCAGTGGTACCGCACCACGGCGACCAGCGGGAGCGGCTCGTCCTTCGCCTTCCGCGACTCCGCCTGCGCCAACGCCTGCTTGAAGACCGGCGATTCGTCGACGGACAGACGAATCCACAGGCCGACCATGACCAGGACCCCGGAGAGCAGGAACGGTATCCGCCAGCCCCAACTGGTGAACGCGGCGTCCGACAGCACCGCCGTCAGCAGCGACAGCACACCGGTGGCGAGCAGTTGCCCCGCCGGTGCCCCGGTCTGCGGCCACGAAGCCCAGAACCCGCGTCGCCGCGCGTCCCCGTGCTCGGACACCAGCAGCACGGCGCCGCCCCACTCACCGCCGAGCGCGAAACCCTGGACGAGCCGCAGCACGGTCAGCAGCACGGGAGCGGCCGTGCCGACGGTCGCGTGGGTGGGCAGCAGCCCGATCGCGAAGGTCGCCCCGCCCATCATCAACAGGCTCAGCACCAGCAGCTTCTTGCGTCCGAGCCGGTCACCGTAGTGCCCGAACACCAGGGCCCCGACCGGCCGCGCGGCGAACCCGACGGCATAGGTCAGGAACGACAGCAGCGTGCCGACGAGAGGGTCGGAGTCGGGAAAGAACAACTCGTTGAACACGAGCGCGGCGGCGGAGCCGTAGAGGAAGAAGTCGTACCACTCGATGGTGGTGCCGATGAGGGAGGCGGCGACGATGCGCTTGAGGTTGTTCGGGGCTGGTGGAGCGGTTGCGGGCGACGACATCGGCACCACTTCCTGGGGATCTGCGGGGACGGTTGTGTGTCGCCATACCGTAGGAAGACGCAGGTCAGTGGCGTATGTGGTGGGACACCATAGTTCGGAGGCGAGCTATGCGCGCAGTACCCATGCGTCCTCATCAAGGGACGCTTTGGCGGCCTGGCGCATGGTTTCGCGGTGACGCCAGGAGCTGAGCTGCTGTCGGAGACGACTTGTACTCTGCATTCATTCGACGATCGGACGATCACGAACACGGTCATGCAGGCACAGGGCGGGCGTTCAGGGTGGGAGTGCGGGGATTTCGATGCGTGACGCGCATGCGATACGAAGCCGCAGAACAGGCTTCTCGGTTGGTGCGCTGATCATCGCCGGGGTCGTCCTCGTCGCGATCGGGGCCGTCGGCGCCTGGCTCCAGCACGACGCTCCCGGCCGGGGTGCGCAGCCGCGTACGGAGTTCACCGCGAGCAATCCGCCCGCCGGTCTGCCCACCGCGCTCACCACCGGCCAGCACCTCCACTGGTCCCGCTGCACCTCGCCGCCCACCGCGCGCAGAAGCTACGACTGCGCTGTCATGAAGGCCCCCCTCGACTACCGGAAACCGGACGGCAGGACGATCGACGTCGCCCTGATCCGCCGGAAGGCCACCGGTCCGAACGCCCGGCGCATCGGCTCGCTCGTTCTCAACTTCGGCGGTCCCGGCGTGTCCGGCGTGAGCGGACTGCCCGAATACCTCGACCAGTACGAGCCGCTCCTCGACCGCTACGACCTGGTTTCCTTCGACCCGCGCGGCGTTGGCGCGACCATCCCCGTGCGCTGCGGGAAGACCGCGGACGACACCGGCTACGACGGGGTCGACGCCTGCGCCGAGCACTCCGGCGCGCACCTCCCGTACATCGGCACCTCGCACACCGCGCGCGACCTCGACCTGATGCGCTACCTCCTCGGCGACGAGCGGCTGCACTACTTCGGCGTCTCGTACGGAACGGCGCTCGGCGCGGTCTACGCCCACCTGTACCCGTCGCACGTCGGACGGCTCGTCCTCGAAGCGTCCGTCGATCCGACCGAGGACCTCAACGAGGAGCAGCTGTCGCAGGTCAAGGCGGTCCAGGCGGCGTTCGACCGGTTCGCCGCGCACTGCGCGGCCCGTATCCGTCACTGCCCGACCGGCGAGGGGCCCGAGGAGGCCGCGCGACGCATGGCGCGCCTGTCCGACCGCCTGGAGAAGGTGCCCGCCCCGGCAGGCGGCGGAAGGAACCTCGACGTCGACGACCTCGCGTACACCGTCAGCGACTATCTCGACCTCGGCACAGACGGCTGGTCACCGCTCGCCAAAGCCCTCACCGCGCTGATCGACCACAACGACGCCGGTCCGCTGAGCGAGGGCGCGGACGACACCGGCTCCGCCGACCGCGCGGCGACCCCGCACGACAGCAGCCGCGCCGCCCAGATCGCGATCACCTGCGCGGACTCCAGCCTGCGCCCCGGCTTCGAACGCCTCGACAGGGACGCGGCCCGCATCAAAGCCGCCTCACCCGTCTTCGGCGAGGCCTGGTCCACCGGCGTCTACCTCTGCTACGACTGGCCGTTCGACGGCGAGAGTGCCACGCCCCAGGTGAGCGCCGACGGCGCGGCCCCCGTCCTCGTGGTCGGCGGCACCGGCGACCCGAACACCCCATTTCCCGGCGCCCGCCACATGGCCCGCGCTCTGGGCGACGGTGTCGGCGTGCTCCTGACGGCCGAGGAGGAGGGCCACGGCACATACCCGCAGAACCGCTGCGTCACGGAGGCGGTCGACACATACCTCCGCACGGGCCGCACCCCGGCCGTGGGGACGGTCTGCCGGGGCAGCATGACCTGAGCCCGGTACGCATCCGCCGGGCGACCGTCAGCACACCGGCAGCGGTCGGAACGGACGTCACCGCTCACCCAATCGTTCCGATCGCCAATCGGCGAACCTTCCCGGTCAGGGCACTCCAGGGCTACGTCGGTGCCCGCTGCCCGCAATCCCGCTGAAGCCTCACAGAAGGACCCGTTGACCCGCGAGAACGACTGACAGGCTGGTCACGGCCATGCTCGTCCTGTGATCTCCCGACCAGGATCCCTACAAGATCGCGAAGTCACCCTGGAGTACTAGGAGCCGGGCATCCGCGACTCCGTGGTCGACCTGCGCACCACCGTCTGCCCCCGCGTCCTGTTCACCAACGCGTCCTCGGTCCTCATCGGCGTCGGAATGTACGCCTTCCTGCTGATCGCACCGCAGGACCCCGGCCGGGCGTGTACCCGAACCCGAGCCCGAGCTGTCCAGCGAGGCCACGCCCTGACGCCACCATCGGGTGACGCGGCTCAACCAGGCGAGTGACGGCGGCCGTCACAGGCCGCTGCCGGGCGGACCGGCCCTCCAGGATCGGAGTCGCCGTCGTCTCCGGCGGATTGTGCATCGACCACGTCTGTGCCGTGCGATCGGTTGTCGACCACGGCTGTTCGAGGAGTCCCCGCCATGCGTTCACGCTTCCTGTCCGTCCTGGCCGCTGCTGTCGCGGCCGCCGCGGCACTCGTTCAACCCGCCCACGCCGCCCCGCTCGTCGACGGTGTCTACCGCTTCGCGGCTCTCCAGGACGGGAAGTGCCTGGTGTGGCCCAAGACGCACGCGAGCATCGGGGTGGTGTCCCTGGGCGCCTGCACCGACAACGCGTCGACCTCGGCGAACTGGCAGGTACGGCAACGCTCCAACGGAACCATGGAAGTCTCCACACCGGGCTCGGACCCTCGCACCTGTCTGATGGTGACATCGCAGCACACGGTGTCGGTCAACAACTGCAACGACAGGTACGCCGAGTGGACCGTCTCCTACGGCTCCGCCGGACCTGGCAGCGTGGTGTGGGCCGACATCGAGCACACGCCTGCCGACCGGTCCGGCTCGTACGGGAAGCTGGTGGACGATCCCGGTGTGACCGCCCGGCTCGCGGTGCGGCAGGCCCCCATCGAGCCCCACTACTGGGAACTCCAGCCGGCCGGTTAGAGCCCAGCCGACTCCTCGTACGGCGCCGACAGACCACCAGGGTCCCGCGGTCGGCCTCGGTGTTCCAACGGTCAGTGACGATCACTGGTGTGCTGGAAAGCCGCAGGGGCAACTGGTCGCACATGCTGCCCGCGCAACTGCCGTAAGGCGTACCCGGGCCTCTGTCTGACTCCCGTGCGTCGACTTGTCGAGCTGTCCGGCCGTGCCCAGGCACCGCGGCCCCGGCCCGACCGGCCGAGGTCCTCTGGTGCTGGGTGTCAGTGGCTGCCGGCGAGTTCGCCGGTGAGCTTGCCGTGGAGGTCGGCGCTGGGGTCGTTCAAGCCGATGATCTCCACACGCTTGCCGCGCTGGGCGTACTTGGTCTCGATCGCGTCCAGGGCGGCGACGGAGGAGGCGTCCCAGATGTGGGCGGCCGAAAGGTCGATGACGATCCTCTCCGGGTCGCCCGCGTAGTCGAACTGGCCGACGAGGTCGTTGGAGGAGGCGAAGAACAACTCGCCGGTGACCCGGTAGACGACCGTGGCGTCGTCGGGATCGGCGACGGCGGTGACGTCGGCGAGGTGAGCGACGCGCCTGGCGAAGATGACCATGGCGGTGATGGTGCCGACGACGACACCGATGGCGAGGTTGTCGGTGGCCACCACGACGATCACGGTGATGACCATGACGGCGATCTCACCGGCGGGCATCCGCTTCAGTGTCCTGGGCGCGACGGAGTGCCAGTCGAACGTGCCGAAGGCGACCATGACCATGACGGCGACCAGGGCGGCCATGGGGATGTCGGAGACGACGGGGCCGAAGACGATGCAGAGCACCATGAGGAAGGTGCCGGCGAGGAAGGTGGAGACGCGGGTGCGGGCGCCTGAGACCTTCACGTTGATCATGGTCTGGCCGATCATGGCGCAGCCGCCCATGCCGCCGAAGAAGCCGGTGACGATGTTGGCGACGCCCTGGCCGATGGACTCGCGGGTCTTGGAGGAGTGGGTGTCGGTGATGTCGTCGACGAGCTTGGCGGTCATCAGCGACTCCATCAGGCCGACCAGTGCCATGGCGAGGGCGTAGGGGGCGATGGTGGTCAGGGTGTCGAGGGTGAAGGGCACGTCCGGCAGTCCGGGCACCGGCAAGGAGGAGGGCAGTTCGCCCTTGTCGCCGACCGTGGGGACGGCGATGCCGGCGGCGACGGTGATCGCGGTCAGGATGACGATGGACACCAGGGGCGCCGGGATCACCTTGGTGACCTTCGGGAAGAACACCATCAGTGCCAGGCCGGCGGCGATCAGCGGGTAGACCGGCCAGGGCACGTCGTGCATCTCCGGAACCTGCGCCATGAAGATCATGATGGCGAGGGCGTTGACGAAGCCGGTCATCACCGAGCGGGGCACGAACCGCATGAGCTTGGCCACGCCCACCGCACCCAGGACGATTTGGAAGACGCCGGCCAGGATGACGGTCGCGACCAGGTAGCTCAGACCGTGCTCGCGGTTCATGGGGGCGATGACGAGCGCGACGGCGCCGGTGGCGGCGGAGATCATCGCCCGTCGGCCGCCGACGACGGAGATCGTGACGGCCATGGTGAAGGACGCGAACAGGCCGATGGCGGGGTCGACACCGGCGATGATCGAGAAAGAGATCGCCTCGGGAATCAGGGCGAGGGCGACGACCAGACCGGCCAGGATCTCCGTGCGCCAGACCTTCGGGTTGTTCAGCCAGTCGGGCTTGAGATCGCGCAGCCGCGCGGCGGGAGACACAGCAGCAGAAGACAAGGAGACGTGTACCTGTCGTGCTCGGGCACACCCACCGGCAGGCCGGGCGTGCGGGAAGGGCGCGCGGAGGCCGGGTCGGCGCCGCGCGGGCGACCCGCGGGGCGGGCCGGAAGTCAGGGGGAGGCAAGGCAACGGCGGCGCGGGCTCGCGGAGCCGGACGGCTCACATCCCGAGGCGAAGGGTCACGGCGGGCAGGCGGCGGCGATCGGCGTCCTGGGCTGGCGCACGCTCACTCCTGCAAGAATCGGATCTTCGCCGGGGGCGTCATCGGCCCCGGAACGGCAGTGACAGGGGCAACCGGGCCGCCCTCACCGTCATCAACTCTACCCTAACGTTAGAGTAGGTCTCGGCGGGTCGCACGGGACGCGGCTGCCACGCAGAGAAGGGCCAGGGACACGGGCGTGGACGACAAGCACATGCAGATCGGCGAGGTCGCCACGCGGACGGAGCTGTCCCTGCGCACCATCCGGCACTACGAGGAGGCCGGCCTGGTCATCCCCTCCGCCCGGTCCCAGGGGGGATTTCGCCTCTACACGGAGACCGACGTCGCCCGGCTCATGGTGATCCGCCGGATGAAGCCGCTCGGCTTCACCCTGGAGCAGATGCGCGACCTGCTGGATGCCACCGACCGTCTGGACAGCGAGGACACGCTTGACTCCGGCGAGCGCGAAGCCCTGCTGGAGCGCGTCCGCACATACCAGCAGGCCGCCGCCGAGCAGGTGGAGAAACTGCGGGTCCAGCTCTCCCGCGCCGAGGATTTCGCCAGCACCCTGGACGCCCGCTTGGAACGAAGCACTCCGCCCGTCCGCGGCTAGACCCGCTGGCCAGCAGACAGATCCGTGTGCTCGCGTGATATCGCCTCGCGTCACACCCGGTCCCGCTCTCGACTGGTCGTCGGAACCGTTCCGGCAGTGCGGACTCACCCACCTCCTGCACCGCGGCCTGAGACGATGGGGCCGGGCAACAGCAGCTCAAACGAGGTCGACGGCCACGTCCCCGCGCTCCGGGAGTCGTGGCCTCAGCGGTCGGTGAACCCGGTGTGCGTCATGGTGGCCACCACGCCCGCCACCTTCACGTCCACGACGACCTTGCCCCTGGTCCACCTGGTCGACGTGCCGTCCGGCGCGCCCAGCGCCTCCAGGACCGACACGGGAAGGCGCTCCCGGTCCCCGGGCTCGGGGTAGAAGGCGATCAGGCACAACCGGCCGCGGCTGTTGAAGGCGTACTGGGTGTCCATCGTGACCCCGCAGAACGTCTCGGGGCCCCGTCCCGTGACCCACCACTCGCCGTTCTCCTGCGTCGCGCCCGGGAACCTGGCCCGGAAGTCGGCGACGTCCGTTCCCCAGGCGAGGCCGTTCCAGCCCTGCGCGAGGGAACGCGGATCGGCAGCGGCCGGGCCCGCGTGTTCAGGGGTGTCGCGGGCGGCCCCGCGGCGGGTGGGGATCAGCCGCGCCAGTCCGCGGCGCCGATGCGGGGGAGGGGGCGGGGCGTCGGGTGCGGCCCCGGTCTCGTAGGTCTTCGTGGCGGCGGCAGGCGTCTTGGCGACCGTCGTGTCGTCCGCCGCCGCGCCTGCTGCCCCGTCGGCGCCCGCGTCGGCCTCCGCGGCGTCGCTCCCGGCAGCGCCGTTGCCCGCCCCGCCGGTGCCGACGCCGTGTGCGGCCTCGAAGTCGCTGATCATGCGCGTGATCGCGGGCGGGACCCAAGGGTCCGTCACGGCGTCGCCGGAGAGGGAGTCGAGGAGACCGGCCGCCGTGGGGCGCGTGTCCGGTTCCTTGGCCAGACAGGCGGCGACCAGGCCGCGCAGTTCGTGATCGACCAGGGTGAGGTCCGGTTCCTCCTGGACGATCCGGTAGAGCATCGCCGCGGGATGCCCGTCACCGAACGGGGCGCGACCGCCGGCGGCGAAGGCCAGCACCGAACCGAGGGCGAACACGTCGCTGGCCGGACCGATCCCGCGGTCCCCGCGCGCCTGTTCGGGCGACATGTAGGCGGGGGTGCCCGCGACGACGCCGCTGACCGTGTGCGACGAGGCCTCCAACGCCCGTGCGATGCCGAAGTCGATGACCCGCGGTCCGTCGGCCGCCACGATGACGTTGCCCGGTTTGAGGTCGCGGTGCACGAGGCCGCACCGGTGGATGGCGTCGAGTCCCTCGGCCAGACCGGCCGCCAGTACCCGCAGCGCCCGGGTCGGCAGTCCGCCGTGCTCGCTCACCACCGTGTGCAGCGAGGGGCCGGGTACGAAGGCACTGACCAGCCAGGGGCGTTCGGCGTCCGGGTCGGCGTCGACGACCTGTGCGGTGAAGAACCCGCCGACCCGCCGGGCCGCCTCGACCTCCCGGGCGAAGCTCCGCCGGAACCCGGCGTCGGCCCCGTACTCCGGGCGGATCACCTTGACGGCCACGGGTCTTCCGCCCGCCGACCTCCCGAGGAACACCTGCCCCATGCCGCCGGAGCCGAGGCGGCCCACGAGCCGGTACGCGCCTACGCGGTCCGGATCCCCTGCTCTCAGTGCGTCCATCGGCCCCCCTGGTCGCCCGGCTCCGGAGATTTTCCCAGACACCGACCTGATACGCAGGCGGTTGGCGCCTTCGTCCCCGGGGTTCGCGCGTCAGCCGGCCAGGTCGGCGGCGCGTCGGCGCAGGGCGTGCACCAGTGACGCGGTCGCTGCCGTGGCCCGGCCCGGCGGCGACACCAGGTCGATGCGCCGTACCTCCTCGGCGACGCCCTTGACGTCGACGAAGCGTACGCCGTGCGGGACGACGGGCAGCAGCGCCGGTGAGGCCGTGGTGATGCCCGCCCCCGCCGCCACCAGGTGCAGCTTGGTCAGCCAGTCGCGGGCGGTGTGGGCGATCCGGGGCCTGCCGGGCAGCCCCGGCCAGACGCCGAGCAGCGGATCGCCCACACCGCCGGGACCGGCGATCCAGGCCTCGGAGGCGATGTCCTCGACGTCGGCGGTGCCGCGTTCGGCGAAGCGGCTGTCCGCCGGTACCGCCAGGGCCAGGCGGGTTTCCAGCAGGGGCTCGACGTGCAGCGGCGGGGCGTCCGTGTCGGGCGAGCGGTGCGGGGGCCGGGAGGTCAGCAGCGCCACGTCGAGTGTGCCGCTGCGCAGCGCGCGCACCAGCGCGGGAGTGCTCCCCTCCCGCGTCGTCACCCGCACGCGGGAGCCGTCCCGGCGCAGCGCCGTCAGCGCGTCGGCCACGACCACCGCTCCCGCCGCGGGGAAGTACCCCAGCCGGACCCGGCTCGTGGTGTCCCGGACCCCGCGCAGTTCCCGGTCGGCCGCCTCCAGCGCGTCCAGGGCGGCGACGGCGTGGCGCAGCAGGGCGCGGCCCTCGCCGGTCGGCCGTACGCCGCCGGGGAAGCGGTCGAACAGCCGGGCGCCCACCGCCTGTTCCAGCGCGGCCACCTGCCGGGAGACCGCCGACTGCGTGTACCCGAGGCTGTGCGCGGCCGCCGTGAAGGTGCCCCGCTCCGCCACCTCGCGCAGCACCCGCAGCCCGACCAGCGTCACATCGGCCATGCCCATGAGGCCGCAGCATATCCGGCATGCGGAACATTCGCTGTCGGAATGGCTCGGGGGTTCCTAGCGTCGACGCCATGCCTCTGATCAGCATCTCCCTGCGCAAGGGAACCACGCCCGAGTACCGCCGTCTCGTCTCCGAGGCGCTCCACGCGTCCATGGTCGACGTCCTGAGGATCCCGCGGGACGACCAGTTCCACGTCTTCCACGAGGTCGCGGACGACAACTTCGTGATGCAGCCGGTGGTGTTCGGCATACCGCGCGGCCGACGCACCTTGTTCATCCAGCTGTCCTTCAACGAGCGCAGTGCGGAGCAGAAGGCGGAACTCTTCCGGGCGATCGTCGACAACCTCCGGCTGCGCGCGGGCGTCCCCGAGGAGGACGTCATGCTGGTGGCCTTCGAGACGGCGCGGGAGAACTGGTGGGCCGCCGGCCGCGTCGTCGATCCCGCCACCGGCTACGACGAGCGCATGACCGACGTGCCCCAGCTGCCCGACGCGCCCCACCGGCCCGGCGTCGGCGGCGACTTGGGCGTGTAGCGACCGCGGGCCCCCTCACCCACCCGCGCCGCCGGGCGCCTGCGCGGTCCCGCCCGGTGGCGCCGTGCTCTGCCGTACCACGAGATGGGTCGCCAGCTCGATGCGCCGCCCGGCCCGGCCGGGATCGTCCGGGCGGAACAGCATGCGGGTGGCCTCCTCGGCCATGTGCCGCAGCGGCTGGTGGACGGTGGTCAGCGGCGGGCTCGACCACTGGGCCAGCGGCACGTCGTCGTAGCCGACGACCGAGAGGTCCTGAGGGACCCTCAGGCCGCTGACGCGGGCGGCCTCCAGCACGCCGAGCGCCTGCAGGTCGCTGCCCGCGAAGATCGCCGTCGGCCGCCCGGGACCGGCGAGCAGGTCCATGCCGTGCTCGAAGCCGCTCTCCATGCTGTAGTCGCCGTAGCGGACGAGGGCCGGGTCGATCGGCAGGCCCGCCATGGTCATCGCCGAGCGGTAGCCGTCGAGCCGGGCCAGTGAGCACAGCATGTCCTCGAACCCGGTGATGATCGCGACGCGTTCGTGTCCGTGGTCGGTGAGGTGACGGGTCGCCGCCAGCCCTCCGGCCCAGTTGGCGGAGCCGACGGACGGGACGTCGGGGTCGGGGTCGCCGGCCGGGTCGACGATGACGAAGGGGATGTCCCAGGACCGGAGCCGGTGCTTGACCTCCGCGGGGAGCGAGGAGAAGACCAGCACGACACCCAGCGGCCTGCGCCTGAGCACGCCCTCGATCCAGTCCGGCGCGGGCGCGTGCCGGGTGCCGCTGCGGGTGAGTACGACCTCGGTCCGGTTGGCCTTGGCGACGTCCTCCACGCCCCGGACCAGCTCCATCGCCCAGACGCTGTCCAGCTCGTGGAAGACGAGTTCGACCAGCGGTGAGCGCGGTGGGCTCGGGGTGCGGCGGCGGTAGCCGTGCATCTCGAGGAGCCGCTCCACCCGGGCGCGGGTGGAGCGGGAGACATCCGAACGACCGTTGAGGACCTTCGAAACTGTCGGAGGCGAGACCCCCGCCTCTTTCGCCACCTCGGCCAGGGTCACCCTGGCGCTCACCTCAACTTCCTCGTGCATGCAGGAAGGATAGGCCATGCGGTCGATAACGTTTTGAGTCGGCAGCCGCACGGCCATTGACCGGAAATCCGGTCTCACTTTACTGTCCGACCAGCATGGACTTTCGGTGATGGCGCCGAAACTTTCGAAAGGCGAACGATGAAGACACGTGCGCGCTTGCCCAGACTGGTCGCCACCGGTGCGACGCTCGCCCTGGCGCTGAGCCTGTCGGCCTGCGGTGACGGGGACGGCGGGGCGTCGTCGGACGACGGCAAGATCCATGTCCTGGTCTACGGGGACGCCAGCAACAAGGTCGAACAGAGAATCGTCGACACCTTCAACAAGACGTCCGACGTCAAGGCGGTGCTCGACACCATCCCCGGTGCCGACTACCAGACGAAGCTCCAGACGATCATCAACACCCCGCAGGCCCCGGACGTCTTCTTCAACTGGGGCGGCGGCAGCATCAAGCCGTTCGTCAAGGCGGACCTGCTGCTGCCGCTCGACGACTTCATCAAGAAGAACCCGGACCTGGAGAAGAAGTTCCTCCCGTCCGTCTTCGAGAGCGCCGTCGTCGACGGCAAGCCGTACGGCGTACCGATGCGCGGCACCCAGCCGGTCCTGCTGTTCCACAACAAGAAGGTCCTCGCGGACGCGGGCGTCCAGCCGCCCAAGACCTGGGACGAGCTGCTCGCCGCGGTGGACAAGCTCAAGGACGCGGGCGTCACCCCGATCGCGCTCGGCGGCGGCGACGTCTGGCCCACCCAGATGTGGTTCCAATACCTCTACGACCGCATAGCCGGTCCGGAGCTGTTCGCCAAGGCCGTCGGCGGCGACAAGAGCGCCTGGGAGAGCGCGGACAGCAAGAAGGCCCTGGACATGATCAAGGAGCTGGTCGACACCGGCGCCTTCGGCAAGAACTACGACTCCGTCAAGTACACCAACGGCGGCTCGGTCCAGCTCGTCGCCTCCGGCAAGGCCGGCTTCGAGCTGATGGGTTCCTGGTACTACTCCCAGCAGCTCACGGACCACAAGGAGTTCGCCGAGAAGGACCTCGGCTACACCGCCTTCCCGTCCGTCGAGGGCGGCAAGGGCGACCCGGCCTCCGTGGCCGGCAACACCAACAACTACTACTCGGTGATGAAGAAGACCAAGCACCCCGAGGCGGTCGCCGAGTTCCTGAAGCTCATGTACTCCGACGAGTTCGTCAAGGCGCAGCTGGACATCGGCAACCTGCCGACCACGACCAACACCGACAAGTTCATCGACGGTTCGGGCACCCCCGAGTACTCGCGCTTCCAGTACGACCTGGTGTCCAAGGCCCCGTCCTTCCAGCTGTCCTGGGACCAGGCGTATCCGCAGAAGGCCAGCTCGGACCTGCACAAGGCCATCCAGCAGTTCTTCAACGGACAGCTCGACACGGACGGCTTCATCACGGCCATGCAGGCCCTCCCGACCGAGTGACGAACGGCTGATGACCACACACCTCACAAGCGCACGGCCCGCCGCCGGAGTCCGCAAGGAGTCCCGGCGGCGGCCGCCCGCCTCCTCCGCGACGACGGTGGGCCGCCCCGGCTTCGGCTGGGCGGTGCCCGCCGCACTGTTCTTCTTCCTCTTCGCGATCGTCCCGCTGATCATGGTGGCGGTGCTGTCCTTCATGAGCTGGGACGGCATCAGCTCGCCCGAGTTCGTCGGCACGGACAACTGGTCGCGCCTCATCGACGACCCGGTCATGCTCAAGAGCATCTGGCTGACCCTGCTGCTGACCGTGCTCGGCGTGGTCCTGCAGACCCCGCTGAGCATCCTGCTCGGCGTCTGGGCCGCCGGTCACCAGCGCAACCGCGCCGTCCTGTCGGTCATCTACTTCATCCCGCTGCTGCTGTCCGCGACGGCCGTGTCCGTGCTCTGGCGGGCGCTGCTCGACCCGAACTTCGGCATCCCGGCCGAGGCGAGCTGGCTCTTCGGCGACGGCAACCTCTTCGGTGAACAGAGCACCGCCATCGGGGTGCTGGCCTTCGTCAGCACCTGGCAGTTCACCCCGTTCCACACGCTGATCTACCAGGGCGCCGCCCGCGCGGTCCCGCCGGTGCTCTACCAGGCGGCGGAGATCGACGGGGCGGGCCGCTACCGGCAGTTCTTCCACATCACCCTGCCGCAGCTGCGCACCTCCATGATCACCTCGATGATCCTGATGATCGTCGGAGGTCTGACCACGTTCGAGACGGTCCTGATCCTGACCCAGGGCGGCCCCGGCACCGACACCACCATCAGCGCCTACTACATGTACGACAAGGCCTTCAAGGGCTTCGACTACGGCATCGGCTCCGCGATCGCCCTGGCCCTGGTGGTGGCGGCCACGATCATCTCGCTGATCGTCGTCCGGGTCTCCGGCTACGACAAGATGCGCAGCTCCATGGAGGGTGTGTCATGAGGCGCCGACCCAACTACCTGGCCGGCGCCGGCTCGCTCGTATGGCTCCTCCTGGTGGGACTGCCGCTGTACGTGATGCTCGCCGCGACCCTGCGCACCCGCCAGGACTACGCCGAGAACGGCCCGGTCTCGCTCCCGGACAGCTTCACGCTGGACAACTTCACCGGCGCCTTCGACTCGGGCTTCGGCCAGTACTTCCTCAACACCCTCGTCGTCACCGTCTGCGTGATCGGCATCGTGCTGCTGCTGGTACCGCCGCTCGCCTACGCCATCGTCCGCAGCCGCGGCAGGGCCACCTCGGCGATCTTCCGGCTGTTCCTGCTCGGCCTCGCCATCCCGGCCCAGGCCGTGATCGTGCCGATGTTCTACCTGATCAGCGAAGCCGGGCTGTACGACAACCTGCTCGGCGTCATCCTGCCCACGGCCGCGTTCTGCCTGCCGATGTCCGCGCTCATCCTCAGCGGCGCCATGCGCGAGATCTCCCCGGAGCTGTACGAGGCCATGGCGATGGACGGCGCCAGCCCGCGGCGCATGTTCTTCCAGCTCGTCGTGCCGCTGTCCCGCGGGGGACTGTCCACGATCGTGGTGTTCTCCGCGCTCCAGGCGTGGAACGGCTTCCTGTTCCCGCTCGTGCTGACCCAGTCCGACTCCACCAAGGTGGTCACCCTGGGTCTGTACAACTTCCAGACCGCGCACGGCATCGACATCCCCGGTCTGCTGGGAGCCGTGGTGCTGTCCATGGTGCCCATCCTGCTCGTCTACCTGTTCGCCCGTCGTGCCCTGGTCCAGGGGCTGATGGGTGTCGGAGGAAAGTGACTGCCGACGTGGCCGTAGAGACCACCCCCGAAATCCCCCTCTGGAACGACCCGGCCCACCCCGTCGCCGCCAGAGTCGACGCGCTCGTCGCCGCGATGACCCTCGAGGAGAAGATCGCCCAGCTGTACGGCGTGTGGGTCGGCGCCTCCGACCAGGGCGGCGAAGTCGCCCCGCACCAGCACGACATGGAGGAGCCCGTCGACCTCGACGCGCTCGTCCCCGCCGGCCTCGGCCAGCTGACCCGCCCCTTCGGCACCGTCCCCGTCGACCCCGCGCTCGGCGCGCTCTCCCTCATGCGCACCCAGGCCCGCATCACCTCCGCGAACCGCTTCGGCCTGCCCGCCGTGGCGCACGAGGAGTGCCTGGCCGGCTTCGCCGCCTGGGGCGCCACGGCCTACCCCGTCCCGCTGTCCTGGGGCGCCACCTTCGACCCGGACGCGGTGCGCCGGATGGCCGCCGCCATCGGCCGCGACCTGCGCTCCGTCGGCATCCACCAGGGCCTCGCCCCGGTCCTCGACGTGGTCCGCGACGCCCGCTGGGGCCGGGTGGAGGAGACCATCGGAGAGGACCCCTACCTCGTCGGCACCATCGGCACCGCGTATGTGCGGGGCCTGGAGTCCGCCGGGATCGTCGCCACCCTCAAGCACTTCGTCGGCTACTCCGCCTCCCGCGCCGGGCGCAACCTCGCCCCCTCCTCCGTGGGCCCCCGCGAGCGGGCCGACGTCCTGCTGCCGCCGTTCGAGATGGCCGTCCGCGAGGGCGGCACCCGCTCCGTCATGCACGCCTACACCGACATCGACGGCGTGCCGGCCGCGGCCGACGAGACGCTGCTGACCGGACTGCTGCGCGACACCTGGGGCTTCGAGGGAACCGTCGTCGCCGACTACTTCGGCATCGCCTTCCTCAAGACCCTGCACGGCATCGCCGCCGACTGGGCCGACGCCGCGGGCGCCGCGCTCGGAGCGGGCGTCGACGTCGAGTTGCCCACCGTCAAGACGTTCGGCGCCCCGCTCGTCGAGGCGGTCACCGAGGGCCGGGTCCCCGAGGCCCTCGTCGACCGGGCGCTGCGCCGCGTCCTCGGCCAGAAGGCGGAGCTGGGACTGCTCGACCCGGACTGGAGCCCGGTCCCGCCCGCGCTCGACGGGGTGGACCTCGCGGACCCGGAGGCGCTGCGCGGCAGCATCGACCTGGACCGGCCCGAGAACCGGGAACTGGCCCGCGAGATCGCCGAGAAGGCGGTCGTGCTGCTCACCAACGACGGCACCCTGCCGCTCGCCCGGCCCCGCCGCATCGCCCTGGTCGGCCCCAACGCCACCGAGGCGACCGCCGTGCTGGGCTGCTACTCCTTCCCGCGCCACGTCGGAGTGCAGCACCCGGAGGTCCCGGTCGGCATCGAGCTGCCCACCCTGCACGACACGCTGACCGCCGAGTTCCCCGACGCGGACATCACCGTCGCCCGCGGCACCGGCGTCGACGACGGCGACCTGTCCGGCATCGGCGCGGCGGTGGACGCGGCCCGCGAGGCGGACGTCGTCGTCGCCGTGCTCGGCGACCGCGCGGGCCTGTTCGGCCGCGGCACCAGCGGCGAGGGCTGCGACGCCGAGTCCCTCGCGCTCCCCGGCGCCCAGCAGCAGCTCCTCGACGCGCTGCTCGACTCCGGCACACCGGTGGTCACGGTCCTGCTCGCCGGACGGCCCTACGCGCTCGGTCGCGCCGTCGCTCGGTCCGCCGCGATCATGCAGTCGTTCTTCCCCGGCGAGGAGGGCACCGCCGCGATCGCCGGTGTCCTCAGTGGGCGCACCAGCCCCTCGGGGAGACTGCCCGTCAGCGTGCCCAGCGGTGCGGGTGCCCAGCCGACCACCTACCTGGGGGCGCGGCTCGCCCACGCCAGCGAGGTGTCCAGCATCGACCCGACACCGGCCTTCGGCTTCGGGCACGGGCTCACGTACACCGCGTTCGACTGGAGCGACCTCGCGGTGCACACCAAGGAGGCGCCGACCGACGGTGAGTTCGCGCTGGAACTGACCGTCCGCAACACCGGCGAACGGCACGGCACTGAGGTGGTGCAGCTCTACCTGCACGACCCGGTCGCCTCCGTCGTCCAGCCGGTACAGCGACTCGTCGGCTACACGCGGGTGCCGCTGGCCCCCGGCGAGGCCCGCAGGGTGCGCGTCGAGGTACCCGCCGACCTCGCCTCCTTCACCGGCCGCGACGGCCACCGCGTCGTCGAACCGGGTGACCTGGAGCTGCGGTTCGCCGCGTCCAGCACCGAGCCGCGGCTGACGGCGACGGTCGCGCTCACCGGCCCGGAACGCCGGGTCGACCACACGCGGCGGCTGCACGCGGTGTTCACGCAGGAGGCGCAGAAGGCCCGGGAGACCGTCGAGGGCGCCTGAACCGGCGGCACAGAACGAGCGGTGGTCCCGGGTCCTCGGCCCCGGCGCCACCGCTCGCCGCACGGCTCAGCGCACGACGTCGAAGACGTTCTTCTGGATGCCGTTGGCGTAGGCCTCGTGCTCGACGAGCCTCAGCTGCTGGGCGTCCTTGTCCGTGTCGCTGAACAGACGCTTGCCCGCACCGAGCAGGAGCGGGAAGACCAGCAGGTGGTAGCGGTCGATCAGACCGGCGTCCGACAGGCTCCGGTTCAGGGCGGCACTGCCGTGGACGATGATCGGGCCGCCCTCGGTCTCCTTCAGCGCCGCGACCTCGTCGAGCGAGCGCAGGATCGTCGTCTCGCCCCAGTTCGTCACCAGGTCGTCCTCGGTGAGGGTGGTGGAGACGACGTACTTCGGCATCGTCCGGTACTCCGGGAACTCCGCCATGTCGGGCCACACCGGGCTGAACGCCTCGTAGCTCGCCCGGCCGAGGAGCAGTGCCGCGGCCTCGCCCTGCTCCCGGCCCTTGATCTCGTACGCCTCGGGGAGGAAGTCCACGAGCTTGACGGTCCATCCGGAGTTCCGGTAGCCGGGCTCGCCGCCCGGAGCCTCCATGACACCGTCGAGCGAGACGAAGGCGGTGCTGATCAGAGTACGCATGCGGAGTTCCTCAACAATTCGTGTCCGGTCTGTGTACCCCTACGACCCGGGGCCGGGGAAAAACTCATCGGTGCCCTCTCCGGGGCGGGTGCGCGGGGATGCCCGCAGTGCGTCGACGGCGTGCAGGGCCACGTGGAGTTCGGTGCGCTGCTCGCCGGACTCGAGATCGCGGCCGAGCAACCGTTCGATGATACGCAGCCGTTGGTAGACCGTCTCCCGGGACAGACCGGCCGAACGGGCGGCCTCCGTCTTGTTGCCCGCGGCGTCCAGATAGCCGCGCAGGGTCGCCACGAGGTCGGTGCCGTGCCGGGCGTCGTGGTCGAGCAGCGGGCCCAACAGCCGTTCCGCGTAATCCTGGACGCGGAGGTCGTCGCGCAGCGCGTACAGCAGGCGGCGCAGCCCGATGTCGGACCGCTCGTGGAAGGAACGGCCGGGCGGGAGGGAACGGCCGGGTTCGGTGGCCTCGGCCACCCGGGCCGCCTCGCGGAACGAGCGGGCCGCGTCGGCGAGGTCCTCGGCGGGCGCACCCGCGCTCACCGTCGCGCCCGGGGCCGCGTCCAGGACGGTGCGGCTCACCTCCTCGACGGCCTCGCGCCACGGCCGGGACGGGCGCAGCGCCAGCAGGACGCCCAGGCGGGTGGGGGAGAGGAGCCCGACGAGGGCCTGCGCCCCCGTCGCGGTCAGTTCCTCGCAGAGCCGGGCCTCGGCCGCGCCGGTGTCCCGCTCGGACGGCGGCAGGTCCGCGAGGACGGCGACGAACCGGGCGTGCTCGGCGGGCAGCCCCAGGGCCGCGACGCGGGCCCGCGCGTCCCCGGGGGAGCGGTGCCGCCGCTCGACCAGGTCGCGCAGGGCGTTGCGGTGGGCGGTGCGCTCCCAGGGCGTGGGGCGGGTGAGACGGGCGATGGTGAGCGCCATCGCGGTCCGCTCCAGCACGGTGACGTCCTCGGGCCCGAAGACCCGGCCGGGGAGCGCGGCGGGGAGCATGACCACCCGGCCCCACCGCTCGCCCTGGTACTCCACCGGGGCCGCCAGCCAGCCCTCGGGACCGGACACCCCCGCGCGGTCGGTGGCCGGCGTGGTGCGTGAGCGCCGTTCCCAGTCCGCGAGCGCCGCCCGGACCGTGGTCCCGGAGGGCTCGCACACCAGCGCCAGGTGGACCAGGTTCTCCAGTACGACCGTACGGCCGCTCATCTCCGCCGCGGCGCGCAGCACCTCCTCCGGGCCCGCGCCGCGCAGGGTGAGCGCGGTGAACGCCTCGTGGACCCGCTGGGTCCGGTGGATCGCGTCCGCCTGGTGGCCGACGATCAGGGTGTGGACGACCTGGGTGACCTCCAGGAAGTTGACGTCCCTGGCGAGCGTGACGAGCGGCAGCCCGCGCGCACGGCAGGCCCGGACCAGGGCATCGGGCGGCCGGTGATAGCGGCGTACCAGCTCGATGACGAGGGCGGCGGCACCGACCGCGGCGAGTTCGTCGACGTAGCGGCGGACACCGGCGGGGTCGTCGGGCAGGGGCATGCCGGTGGTGAGGACGAGTTCGCCGCCCTTCAGGAAGGACGCGGGGTCCGTCAACTCGGTGACGTGGACCCAGCGGACCGGACGGCCGAGGTGCTCCGCACCGGTCACCACCCGCGGATCACCACCGGCCACGACCGGCAGGGCCAGCACGTCGGCCACGGTGGGCGACCGGCCCGCCGGGCCCGGCTGCCGGCTCTCACTCACGGTGCCTCCCTGGGCACCCAGGTTACGCCGAACGCCTGACACATCGTCCGGACACACTGCCCCGTCCGGACAGATCACGCGTTGCCGCGCCCGACGGGGCGGGAAGGCTCCCGGGACCGCAGGAGACCGACGAACCGGCCGGGAGACGAGCATGACCGCACTGTCGCCGCACCTTCGCCAGGCCACCCCCGTGGTGGCGGTCCGGGGCGAGGGCGTCCACCTCGACGGCGAGGACGGCCGCCGCTATCTGGACTTCACCGCCGGGATCGGCGTCACCAGCACCGGGCACTGCCACCCCAGGGTCGTGGCCGCCGCCCAGGAGCAGGTCGCCACCCTGGTCCACGGCCAGTACACGACCGTCATGCACCCGCCGCTGCGGCGCCTGGTCGACAAACTCGGCGAGGTGCTGCCCCAGGGCCTGGACAGCCTGTTCTTCACCAACTCCGGCAGCGAGGCGGTCGAGGCCGCGCTGCGTCTCGCCCGTCAGGCCACCGGACGGCCCAACGTGCTGGTCTGCCACGGCGGCTTCCACGGTCGCACGGTGGCCGCCGCCTCCATGACCACCTCCGGCACCCGCTTCCGGTCCGGGTTCTCGCCGCTGATGAGCGGCGTGGTCGTCACCCCGTTCCCGACCGCCTTCCGCTACGGCTGGGACGAGGAGACGGCCACCCGCTTCGCCCTCAGGGAACTCGACTACACCCTCCAGACGATCTCCCCGCCCGCCGACACCGCCGCCGTGATCGTCGAACCGGTCCTCGGCGAGGGCGGCTACGTACCCGCGAACCGCGCCTTCGTCCAGGGCCTGCGCGAGCGCGCCGACCGGCACGGCTTCCTGCTGATCCTCGACGAGGTGCAGACCGGCGTGGGCCGCACCGGCCGGTTCTGGGGCCACGAGCACTTCGGCGTCACCCCCGACATCCTCGTCACCGCCAAGGGACTGGCCAGCGGCTTCCCGCTGTCCGGCATCGCCGCCCCGGAGGAGCTGATGCGCAAGGCCTGGGCGGGCTCGCAGGGCGGGACGTACGGCGCCAACGCGGTAGCGTGCGCGGCGGCCTGCGCCACGCTGGACGTCGTACGCGACGAGAAGCTCGTCGAGAACGCCGAGGCGATGGGCGCCCGGCTCCGCCACGGACTGGAGGCGGTGGCGTCCCGGACCCCGGCCATCGGCGACGTACGGGGCATGGGACTGATGCTGGCCAGCGAGTTCGTCACCGAGGACGGCGAGCCGGACCCCGAGACCGCCGCCCGGGTGCAGCGGGCCGCCGTCGACGAAGGGCTGCTCCTGCTGCTCTGCGGGGCCTGGAACCAGGTGGTCCGGATGATCCCGGCCCTGGTGATCGACGAGACGGCCGTGGACGAAGGGCTCCGGGCCTGGGCCGCCGCCGTCCGGGCCGGGACGTCGGGGGAGGCGCGATGACGACGGCCGCCGCGCCACATCGCACGAGCTGCCCCGTACGCACGGCCCGCCCCGTACGCCCGACGCACCGGTGATCAGGAGGGACCCCATGACCGACATCCCCGACACCCCCACGCAGCTGTTCCTCGGCGGTGCCTGGGCGGACGCCGCGGACGGCGCCGTCATGCCCGTGGACGACCCCGCCACCGGCGAGATCCTCGCCCACGTCGCCGACGCGGGCCCCAAGGACGCCCGGCTCGCCGAGGAGGCGGCGGTCCAGGCGCAGCAGGAGTGGGCCAGGACGGCACCCAGGGCGCGTAGCGAGATCCTGCGCCGCGCCCACGAGATCGTGCTGGAGCGCACGGACGAACTGGCCCGCCTGATGACCTCCGAGATGGGCAAGCCGCTCGCCGAGGCCCGGGGCGAGGTCGTCTACGCCGCGGAGTTCCTCCGCTGGTTCTCCGAGGAGGCCGTCCGGATCGACGGCGGGCACGGGGTCCTGCCCGACGGACGCCACCGCATGCTGCTCTCCCGGCGCCCGGTCGGCCCCTGTCTGCTGATCACTCCGTGGAACTTCCCGCTCGCCATGGGCGCCCGCAAGATCGGCCCGGCGATCGCGGCCGGCTGCACGATGGTGCTCAAACCGGCCCCGCAGACCCCGCTCTCCAGCCTGGCGCTCGCCGCGATCCTCAAGGAGGCGGGACTGCCGGACGGGGTGCTGAACGTCGTCACCACCTCCAGGGCGGGCGAGGTGTGCGAGCCGCTGCTGCGCGGCGGGCGGATCCGCAAGCTGTCCTTCACCGGTTCGACGGCCGTCGGCCGGCTGCTCCTCGCCCAGTGCGCGGACACGGTCGTGCGGACCTCGATGGAGCTGGGCGGCAACGCGCCGTTCGTCGTCTTCGACGACGCGGACCTGGACGCCGCCGTGGACGGCGCGATGGTCGCCAAGATGCGCAACATGGGCGAGGCCTGCACCGCCGCCAACCGCTTCTTCGTGCACCGCTCGGTGGCTGAGGACTTCGCCGACCGGATGGCCCGGCGGATGGGGGCGCTCGTCGTGGGCCCCGGGACCGACGACGGCGTGGACGTCGGCCCGCTCATCGACGCCGCCGGGCGGGCCAAGGTCGAGGACCTGGTCGCCGACGCGGTGGAGCGCGGCGCCCGGGTGCTGGTGGGCGGCACCACACCCGAGGGGCCCGGCTGCTTCTACCCGCCCACGGTGCTCACCGACGTCGCGCCGGACAGCCGTCTGATGGGCACGGAGATCTTCGGCCCGGTCGCGGCGATCCTCACCTTCGACGAGGAGGACGAGGTGGTCCGCCGCGCCAACGACACCCCGTGGGGGCTCGTCGGCTACGTCTTCACCGAGGGCCTGGACCGCGCGCTGCGGGTCAGCGAGCGCCTGGAGGTCGGCATGGTCGGCCTCAACACCGGCCTGGTCTCCAACCCGGCCGCGCCCTTCGGCGGCGTCAAGCAGTCGGGCCTGGGCCGGGAGGGCGGCCGGGCCGGGATCGAGGAGTTCCTGGAGTACCAGTACGTGGCGCTGCCCAACCGGTGACGGAGAAGGCTTTGCATGGTCATGCGTAATCATGCATACTCTTCCTATGTCCAAGGTCCTCACCTCCCTCCCCACCGGCGAGCGCGTCGGTATCGCCTTCTCGGGCGGCCTCGACACCTCGGTCGCGGTCGCGTGGATGCGTGACAAGGGCGCCGTCCCCTGCACGTACACCGCCGACATCGGCCAGTACGACGAGCCCGACATCGCCTCGGTGCCCGACCGCGCGAAGACGTACGGCGCCGAGGTCGCGCGCCTGGTCGACTGCCGCGCGGCGCTGGTCGAGGAGGGACTGGCCGCGCTCACCTGCGGGGCGTTCCACATCCGCTCGGGCGGGCGTGCCTACTTCAACACCACGCCGCTGGGCCGTGCCGTCACCGGCACGCTCCTCGTGCGGGCGATGCTCGAGGACGACGTCCAGATCTGGGGCGACGGCTCCACGTTCAAGGGCAACGACATCGAGCGGTTCTACCGGTACGGCCTGCTCGCCAACCCGCAGCTCAGGATCTACAAGCCGTGGCTGGACGCGGACTTCGTGACCGAGCTGGGCGGCCGCAAGGAGATGTCGGAGTGGCTGGTCGCCCACGACCTGCCCTACCGGGACTCCACGGAGAAGGCCTACTCCACCGACGCCAACATCTGGGGCGCCACCCACGAGGCCAAGACGCTGGAGCACCTCGACACCGGTGTGGAGACCGTGGAGCCCATCATGGGCGTGCGGTTCTGGGACCCGTCGGTCGAGATCGCGCCCGAGGACGTGACCATCGGCTTCGACCAGGGCCGCCCGGTGACGATCAACGGCAAGGAGTTCGCCTCCCCGGTCGACCTGGTGATGGAGGCCAACGCCGTCGGCGGCCGCCACGGCATGGGCATGTCCGACCAGATCGAGAACCGGATCATCGAGGCCAAGAGCCGCGGCATCTACGAGGCCCCCGGCATGGCCCTGCTGCACGCCGCCTACGAGCGCCTGGTCAACGCCATCCACAACGAGGACACCCTCGCCCAGTACCACACCGAGGGCCGGCGGCTCGGCCGGCTGATGTACGAGGGGCGCTGGCTGGACCCGCAGTCGCTGATGATCCGCGAGTCGCTCCAGCGCTGGGTCGGCTCGGCGGTCACCGGCGAGGTGACCCTCAGGCTGCGGCGCGGCGAGGACTACTCGATCCTCGACACCACGGGCCCGGCGTTCAGCTACCACCCGGACAAGCTGTCCATGGAGCGCACCGAGGACTCCGCGTTCGGTCCCGTGGACCGGATCGGCCAGCTGACCATGCGCAACCTGGACATCGCCGACTCCCGCGCCAAGCTGGAGCAGTACGCCGGGCTCGGCCTCATCGGCACCGCCAACCCCGCCATCGGCGCCGCCCAGGCCGCCGCGACCGGGCTGATCGGCGCCATGCCGGAGGGCGGCGCGCAGGCCATCGCCTCCCGCGGCGAGGTCTCCGCCGAGGACGAACTGCTGGACCGCGCCGCGATGGAGTCCGGCACGGACTGATCCCACCGTCCCCCGCGACCGGGGGCCACGCACCGGCGAGGGCCGGCTCGACGCCTGAGGGCGTCGGGCCGGCCCTTGTTGTTTTGCCACGTCTGTTGCTCACCCTCGTGCACGACTTGCGTGCCTTGCATGCTTCGAACGGCCCATCCGGCTTTCTCCGGTCCTCTCTTGCCAGTTCACGTGCCACGCAAGAGCGGTGCAAGCAACGCAAGCTGTTTACGTGCCAATTCCCGCCTCTACCGCGACCGTTGACAAACCGGTGACGCGCTAGAAACCTGATGACGCACTTTCCGCAAAGAATCGACTGTCCTGCTCAATTGGCGCGCAGAGTCGGTGCTTCCCCCCAACTGCCGGACCGTCGCGCCCTCCCCGACTCCCCACGGAACAGAGGACCCCCATGAGACGGAGATCTCTCGGCCGACGGACGCTCACGGGCGCCGCCGTCGCCGGGCTGATGACGGTCGGGCTGCTGCCACTGCCCCTGGCCACCGGCGCGCAGGCGGCGTCGGCGCAGGTGACGGCCGCCGCCGACGTCAATCTGGCCCTCGGCCGCCCCGCCAAGGCGGGCGGCTCGCACGGCGCCTACCCGGCGGGCAACGCCACCGACGGACAGCAGGCCACCTACTGGGAGGGGCCGGCCGGTTCCTTCCCGCAGTGGCTGCAGGTCGACCTCGGCACCGCTCGTGAGGTGGACCGGGTGGTGCTCAAACTGCCCGCCGGGTGGGAGAGCCGGACCCAGACGCTCTCCCTGCGGGGCAGCACCGACGGCTCCGCGTTCCACAGCCTCGACGCCTCGGAGGGACGGGCGTTCGGCCCGGCGCAGGCGGGCACCGTCGCCATCGACCTCGACTCACCCTCCGAGGCCCGCTACGTCCGCGTCGACGTCACCGGCAACACCGGCTGGAACGCCGCGCAACTGGCCGAGGTCGAGGTGTACGGCGACGACGTCGACACCGGGCCGCCGCCCACCGGCACCAACCTCGCCCGCAACAAGCCGGCCGAGGCCACCTCCACCACCCAGAACTACGTCGCCGCCAACGCCACCGACGACTCCACCTCCACGTACTGGGAGGCCGCCGGCAACCCGGCCGACCTCACCGTCAAGCTCGGCGCCGACGCCGACGTCAGCGGTGTCGTGGTCAAGCTCAACCCCGACCCCGTCTGGGCCGCCCGCACCCAGAGCATCCAGGTGTTCGGACGGGCCCAGGGCGAGAGCGCCTTCACCTCGCTGCGCGAGCGCGCCGACTACGCCTTCAGCCCGGGCCAGGACAACGCGGTGACCATCCCGGTCAGCGGCCGGGTCTCCGACGTACGGCTCCGGTTCTTCTCCAACACCGGCGCCCCCGGCGGCCAGGTCGCCGAGTTCCAGGTCCTCGGCAGCGCCGCACCCGCGCCCGACCTCACGGTCACCGGCCTCGACTGGTCGCCCGCCGCGCCGAACGAGCGCGACGAGGTCACCGTCAACGCCACGGTCCGCAACGCCGGTACCGCGGCCTCGACCGCGACCACCACCGAAGTCACCGTGGAGGGCGTCGCGGCGGGCAGCGCCGCGGTCCCCGCGCTCGACCCCGGCGAGTCCGCCGAGGTCGCCGTCGCCACCGGCACCCACGCGGCCGGCAGCTACGCGGTCGCCGCCGTGGCCGACCCGAAGGACACCGTCGCCGAACTGGACGACACCAACAACAGCCGCTCCGCCGGCGACCGCCTCGTCGTCGACCGGGCGCCCGGACCCGACCTCGAGGTGCGCTCCGTCACCACCAACCCGGCCAACCCGGCGGTGGGCGCCGAGGTCTCCTTCACCGTCGCCGTGCACAACCGCGGCACCAGCGCCGTCGAGGCGGGCTCGGTGACCCGCGTCCAGGCCGGCTCCACCACCCTGGACGGCACGACCGGGCAGGTCGCGGCGGGCGCCACGGTGAACGTCCCCATCAGCGGCACCTGGAAGGCGACCGGCGGCGGGGTCACCCTCACCGCCACCGCCGACGCCACCGCACGCGTCGCCGAGACCAACGAGAACAACAACGTGCTCGCCAAGTCCCTCGTCGTCGGACGCGGCGCCGCCGTGCCGTACACCGCGTACGAGGCGGAGGACGGCCGGTACGACGGCACCCTGCTCACCACCGACGCCAAGCGGACCTTCGGGCACACCAACTTCGGCACCGAGTCCTCGGGCCGCGCGTCCGTCCGGCTCGACTCGACCGGCGAGTACGTCGAGTTCACCTCCACCACACCCACCAACTCCATCGTGGTGCGCAACTCCATCCCCGACGCCCCCGGCGGCGGCGGAGCCGAGGCCACCCTCAGCCTCTACGCCGACGGCCGGTTCGTGCAGAAGCTGAACCTGTCGTCCAAGCACAGCTGGCTCTACGGCAGCACCGACGACCCGGAGGGCCTCACCAACCGGCCCGGCGGTGACGCCCGGCGCCTCTTCGACGAGTCCCACGCGCTCCTCGACCGGACCTTCCCGCAGGGCACCGAGTTCCGCCTTCAGCGCGACTCCGGCGACTCGGCCGCCTTCTACGTCGTCGACCTGATCGACCTGGAGCAGGTCGCGCCCGCCAAGACCAAGCCCGCCGAGTGCACCTCCATCACCGAGTACGGGGCCGTCCCCGGCGACGGACTCGACGACACCGACGCCATCCAGCGCGCCGTCACCGACGACCAGAACGGCAGGATCGACTGCGTCTGGATCCCCGCCGGGCAGTGGCGCCAGGAGCAGAAGATCCTCACCGACGACCCGCAGAACCGCGGCCAGTACAACCAGGTCGGCATCAGCGACGTCACCATCCGGGGCGCCGGGATGTGGCACTCCCAGCTCTCCACCCTGACCCCGCCGCACGAGGCCGGCGGCATCAACCACCCGCACGAGGGCAACTTCGGCTTCGACATCGACGACAACACGCAGATCTCCGACATCGCCATCTTCGGCTCGGGCACCATCCGCGGCGGCGACGGCAACGCGGAGGGCGGCGTCGGCCTCAACGGCCGGTTCGGCAAGGACACCAAGATCAGCAACGTGTGGATCGAGCACGCCAACGTCGGTGTCTGGGTCGGCCGCGACTACTCGAACATCCCCGAGCTGTGGGGCCCCGCCGACGGCCTGGAGTTCACCGGCATGCGCATCCGCGACACCTACGCGGACGGCATCAACTTCTCCAACGGCACCCGCAACTCCACCGTCTACAACTCCTCCTTCCGCACCACCGGCGACGACTCGCTCGCGGTCTGGGCCAACAAGTACGTGAAGGACACGTCCGTGGACATCGGCCACGACAACCACTTCCGCAACAACACGATCCAGCTGCCCTGGCGGGCCAACGGCATCGCGGTGTACGGCGGTTACGGCAACACCATCGAGAACAACGTCGTCTCCGACACCATGAACTACCCCGGCATCATGCTCGCCACCGACCACGACCCGCTGCCCTTCTCCGGGCAGACCCTCATCGCGGGCAACGCCCTGCACCGCACGGGCGGCGCGTTCTGGGGCGAGGCGCAGGAGTTCGGCGCCATCACCCTGTTCGCCCAGGGGCAGGACATCCCGGGCGTGACCATCCGGGACACCGAGATCCTCGACTCGACCTACGACGGCATCCAGTTCAAGACGGGAGGCGGCGCGATGCCGGACGTGAAGATCGAGAACGTCCGCATCGACAAGTCGAACAACGGGGCCGGCATCCTCGCGATGGGCGGTGCCCGCGGCAGCGCGACCCTGACCGACGTCACGATCACCAACTCGGCCAAGGGGGACATACGGATCGAACCCGGCTCCCAGTTCAAGATCAACCAGTAGACCGGCCGAGAGGAGCCGGCCAGTAGGAGCCGGTCTCGGCAGGAGCCGGTCGTCAGCGGCCGACCTGGCCGGAGCCGGTCAGCGGGAGACCGCCCGGCGGCGCGGAGCACCACCGCGCCGCCGGGCTTCCGCCGCGCCCGGGAGCCGACCGGGTGTGCGCTGGACGGGGACGCGGGTGTCGTCCTCAAGACGCGCGGCGTTGAGTTCGTTCACCGCGCCGATCGCGTCGCCGATCGTCGCGTAGTCCACCGCGATGAAGTTGACCGGCCTGCCGCGCTGCCGTTCGCAGGTGTGCGCCCGCTCCAGCACCCGCTGGCGGGAGTTGACGACCCCGGCGTCGAGCCGCAGCCCGCCGCCCGCCGTGACGAAGTGGTTCAGCAGGAACAGCCGCTTGTCCGAGCCGCCCCGGTTGGGCAGGCAGGACATCTCGTCCGGGCTGCGGAAGGCGAACGGCGTCTCCATGCCGTACCGGTAGAGGTTCCGGTACCAGGGCGCGGGCCCGTCCGCCTTCTCCGCGAAGACGACCAGCCGCCGACCGCTGTCGATCATGTCCCCCAGCTTCGGCCACGGACGGTCCGGGTCCGGGTCCGGCTGGTACAGCAGGTCCGACAGCCCGGCCCGGACGAAGGCCTCCTGGGTCGTCTCCGCGTCCACGCCGTCCTGGAGGATCAGCGTGACGATCTCCGTGGGGTTGTCGCGCAGCCACTCGCCGATCTGCCGCAGCGTCGGCTCCAGTTCGAGGGCCCCGGCGCCGCACACCGAATGACACAGCCACAGGCCCGGGTGGGGCGGGTTCACCCGTCCCAGGATCGTGGTCAGCCGACGGCGCTCGGCGGGGGAGAAGTCGGAGGTGCTGAGCCGCTCCGCGACCTCCTCGGCCCGCTCCCAGCGGTGGGTGTCGAGCAGCAGGACCCGTGATCCCGCGCCCAGCTGGCCGACGATGTCCGGGTCCTGGAGGGGGCCGATGAACCGGTCGGCGGTCGTCGCCATCGCGTTGTGCGACGCGAGCTGGGCGATCTCGTCGTAACGGGCGTCGCACAGCTGGGCGCTGCCCTGGCAGATGCGCGGGGAGGAGCCGGTGATCGCCACCGGCGCCAGCATCGTCCCGACGAGGGCGACGGCGGTGACGGTGAAGGTCAGCGCCGGAACGTGCCGCGGATCGGTGAGGACCGGCACGCTGGGCCGGGTCTGCCAGACCCAGCCGACGGTGATCAGCAGGGCGCCCGCGGCGAGCAGGATCACCGCGACGACGACGGCGGTGGTCAGCAGCCGGTCGAGCGCGGCGGCCTGGACGTCGGCCAGCAGCCCCTCGGCGGCGGGCGGCCACGACGGCGGCGTGCCGAACAGCGTGTCGCCCAGCGTGAGCCGCAGCACGAGCACGCCGAGGGCCATCAGGGCGGCGGCGGCCGCCGGCACCCAGCCCAGCGGAATCAGCCGGCGCTTGGCGGGCGACGGCGTCAGGAACCACAGCAGGGTGAGCGCGGCGGCGCACAGCACGGCCGCCGCCGGTTCCACCACGTCCTGGAAGAGCCGGGTCACGTTCCGGGCGCGGTCCAGTGGCGCCAGTGCCTCGGTGCCGGGTTGGACGTCGACGGTGACGACCCAGGTGCCCTGCCGCGCCTCCCGCAACAGCTCCTCCGCGGTCTCCCGGACCTGGTCGGTCAGGGCCACCGGGGCGATCGCGGCCAGGGCCGAGGCCACGTCGCCCCGGTCCAGCGCCGTCATCACGGTGGATCTGATCCCCTCGCGCGTCGTGCCGTCCGGCACCAGACCCATCAGCGCGTCCGTGGCCGCGACCGCCTGGCCGTGCGAGAGCGGCAGCGTCGGCAGCTCGTCCAGCGGTGCCTCACCGGCCACCACCTGCGCCGCCAGTTCCGACACGCGTTGCACGAAGGCCTGGAAGTCGGGTTCGGACCGCTTCTGCAGCGCGGCGACGGCGTCACCGAAGTACGCCTGGCTGAGCCGCTCGACGTTCGCGACGACGGGCTCCAGGTCGACCGTGATCCGCAGCCGGTCGCGGTCGCCCTCCAGGTAGTGGACCATTTCCGCGATCTGCCCGTCGCCCATGGTCCGCAGCGTCTCCGGCGGGATCACCACCTTGAGGTTCGAGGTGATGGTCGACTGCGGCACCGGCAGCCGCTCCAGCAGGTCGCTGGTGAACGGCGTACTGCCCGGGTCCACCAGCACCTCGTCGTAGAAGCGCTGGTAGGCGCGCTCGTCCTCCAGCACCTTGCCGTAGAACCCGGGGTCCAGCACCGTGCTGCGGACGACGGCCGCCGAGGCCAGGACGGTCAGGCTCAGCACCGCCACGCACCGGACCAGCACCTCGACCCAGGGCGGGCGCAGGACCTGTGCGTTCATGGAACCATTCTCGTATCAACGGGGTGTGCCCTCACACGCATGCCCCGGCCGGGGCCGCCGATACGTGTCGGCCTCCGCACGCGCGAGGGGCGGTGGGGACCGTCGTCCCACCGCCCCTCGTGTGGCCCGTGCCGCGGATCAGACCGCCGGAGCCGGATACGTCGGGTACTCCACGCCGGAGACGTGCTGCACGACGCGGACGACCTGGCAGGAGTAGCCGAACTCGTTGTCGTACCAGAGGTAGAGGATCGCGTTGTCGCCCTCGACCTTCAGCGCGCCGGCGTCCACGATCGAGGCGTGGCGCGAGCCGATGAAGTCGCTGGAGACGGCGTCGGGCGCGCTGATGAAGTCGATCTGACGCTTGAGCGGCGAGGTCAGCGACACCTCGCGCAGGTGGTCCACGACCTCTTCGCGGCTCGCCTCCCGGGCCAGCTGGAGGTTGAGGATCGCGATCGACACGTCCGGCACCGGCACCCGGATCGAGCTGCCGGTGATCCGCGCCTTGAGGTCGGGCAGCGCCTTGGCGACCGCCGAGGCGGCGCCGGTCTCCGTGATGACCATGTTCAGCGGCGCGCTGCGGCCGCGGCGCTCCGACTTGTGGTAGTTGTCCAGCAGGTTCTGGTCGTTGGTGAACGAGTGCACCGTCTCCACGTGACCGCGCAGCACGCCGTACTCGTCCTCCATCGCCTTCAGCGGCGGGACGATCGCGTTGGTGGTGCAGGAGGCGCAGGACAGGATCCGCTCGTCCGGCTTGATGGTGTCGTGGTTGACGCCATGGACGATGTTCGGGACGTCGCCCTTGCCCGGCGCGGTCAGCACGACCTTGTCGACGCCCGGACGCAGGTGCTTCGACAGGCCCTCGCGGTCGCGCCACTTGCCCGTGTTGTCGATGAGGATGGCGTCCTTGATGCCGTACGCCGTGTAGTCGACCTGGCTCGGATCGTCCGCGTAGATCACCTTGATGGCGTTGCCGTTGGCGAGGATCGTGCTGTTCTCCTCGTCGACGGTGATCGTGCCCTGGAACTGGCCGTGCACGGAGTCACGGCGCAGCAGCGAGGCGCGCTTGACGATGTCTTCGGCGGCCCGCTCGCCGCCGCCCCGGACGACGATGGCGCGCAGCCTGAGCCCGTTGCCCGAGCCCGCCTTCTCGATGAGCAGCCGGGCGACGAGGCGGCCGAT
This sequence comes from Streptomyces sp. BBFR25, assembly GCF_044590125.1. Lineage (NCBI taxonomy): Bacteria > Bacillati > Actinomycetota > Actinomycetes > Kitasatosporales > Streptomycetaceae > Streptomyces > Streptomyces sp. BBFR25. Next base: position 1,217,683 of record NZ_CP172447.1, on the reverse strand, counting down.
GCGGCCGAAGCCGTACAGGACGACGTCGCGGCCCTCACGCCGGTCGATCTTGTTGGCGCCGGTGGCCCCGGCGACGGCCTCGGCCGTGAACTCCTCGACCGACAGGCCCCGGTCGTCGGTCCGGTAGGTCGCGGCGAGCATGCCGATGTCGATCTGCGAGGGCCCGAGGTCGAGCGTGGTGAGCGCCCGCAGGAAGGGCATCGTCTCGCCGACCGACAGCTCCGCCCCGGCGATCTGGCGGGCGAAGCGGTGGGTCTTGAGGATGCTGACCACCGACTTGTTCACCAGGGAACGGCTGTGCAGCAGGATCGTGACGTCCTGCTCCCGGTGCAGCTTCCCGATCATCGGGATCATCGATTCCGCGGTCTCTTCGCGGTGCTTCCAGTTGGTGAACGAGTCGTCGTTGACAGTCACGTCTCTATCTTTCGAGCTAGGCGGCGCTCATATGCTAACCCCATCATGATGATGATCGATCAAGTGGGCCCCCGGCCGATCAGATGAGTACGGGGCCGGGCGTCCGTCTCGAACAGGATTGCGCCGTGGACGTACCGGGTACGCGAGGCTGGACCGTGTCCGCGCCGATGATCCGTGCGGGCCGCCACACCGCCGCTACCAGGGAATCTGCCATGGAGACACCCGCGAACGACCACCCCGTGACGCCCGCCCAGCGGGCACTGGACACGCTCGCCGAGACCCCGGAGGCCGCTGACAACACGGCGGCGCTCGACACGCTCGCGAGCAGCGACGTCCTCGTGCCGGTGCCCGACGACGCGAACGACCAGGACGCCGCCGATCCCGGCATGCTGGCGCTGCCCGTACTGGAACAGCAGGGCGGCCGTCAGGTGGTGCCCGTGTTCACCTCGGAGCTGGAGATGGCCGACCTGCTGCCGTACGTCTCCCGCTACCGCATGGTGCCGCTGGGCGCCCTCGCCGCGCAGTGGCCGGCCGACGACCTCTCGCTGTCCATCGACGCCGGCTCGGAGCACCGTCTCACCCTCACGTCGGACGGCGTACGCACCCTGCTGGCCCGCCCTTAGGGGTTGAGCCGGTGGCGAGGGCCTCCGCTCCCGTCAGGGGCGGGGGCCCTCGTCGTCGCCGAGCGTGCGGGCCAGCGCGGCCCGCTGCAGCGGCAGTATCTCGGCGTGCAGGTCCCGGCCCCTGGGGGTCAGCGCGACGTACACGCCGCGCCGGTCCTCCGCGCACATGGAGCGCTGCACCAGCCCGTCCTTCTCCAGCCGGGCGATCAGCCGCGACAGCGCGCTCTGGCTCAGGTGGACCCGGCCGGCCAGGTTCTGCACCCGGCACCGGTCGCCGGCACCGGGCCCCTCGGTCACGAGGAGGTCGAGCACCTCGAAGTCGCTCGCGCCCAGGCCGTACGGGTGCAGGGCCCGGTCGATCTCGCACATCGTGCGCGCGTGCGCCGACAGGATGTCCCGCCACCGTTCCTCGAGCCGCGCACCGGCCGTCCTGGCTCCCATGTGTGAACGGTAGCACCGGAACCGATATTGGTTGAATGTGCAAATGGCCCGGTTGCCGGACAACGGGACCCCGGCTGCGGGAAGGTGGAGGCACACGGCAGGGGCGGGCTCGCGCGGAGGTGAGGACGAGATGCTCAGGACCCCCGTGCACGGCACGCGTCTCGACATCCTGGAGTGGCTCAAGGACCCGGCCGCGCACTTCCCGGCGCAGCGCCGCGTCGACCCCGTCGAGCACGGTGTCCACGCGGGCCCCGTCGCCGCGAAGCTCGGCGTCCCCCGCCGGGTGGCCGAGACCCACCTGGGGCTGCTCGCCGCTCTGGGCCTGCTCCGCGCCCGGAGGATCCGCCGCCGCACGTACTACCGGCGCGACGAGGTGCGGATCGCCGAGGTGGCGCGGATGTTCGAGAAGGGCTGGTAGGCACGGGCACCCTCCCGGAGCGACCAGCCACCCTCCCGGAGTGACCCGGGCGCCGCCCCGGCGCTACGCTGAGGATCGGCCGCGGCCCGCAGGGGCGCGGCGCGGCGGTGGGGCCCGCCGTACCCGAACCGCGGCTCAGGCGCCGCCGACGGTCCCTACTTGACTTGCGCAGGGGGCGCCCCCTGCCCGGCGAGTAGGAGACGTACGACCATGACAGTCCCCAGGACCCGGCGCCCCGGCGGGCTCCGGGCCGCCGTCCGGAGACGGTCCGGGTGGCGCGCCCAGGCACCGGTCGTCGCAGTGGTGGCCCTCGGCGGCGGCACCGGCGCCGCCGCCCGCTACGCGGCCGCCCTGTGGTGGCCGACGCAGAGCGGGACCTTCCCCTGGACGACCTTCGGGGTCAATGTCGCGGGCTGCGCCGTGATCGGCGTGTTCATGGTGGTCAGCACCGAGGTGTGGACCGCGCACCGCCTGGTCCGGCCCTTCTTCGGCACCGGCGTGCTCGGCGGCTTCACCACCTTCTCCACCTACGCCGTCGACACCCGCACCCTGTTCGCCGACGGCCGGGTCCCCACCGGCCTGGCCTACCTCGCCGCGACCCCGCTCGCGGCACTCACGGCGGTGTGGCTCGCCGCACGGGCGGCCCGCCGGGTCCTGAAGTGGAGGCAGTCATGACGAGGCTGACCGGCAGTGCCCTGCGCCTGACCGTCCACGTTGAGGTCGTCGGGTACGAGGGCCGGAGGCCGTCGTGAACTGGCTACTGGTCGTCGCGGGCGGCATGGTCGGCGCCCCGCTGCGCTACCTCACCGACCGGGCCGTGCAGTCCCGGCACGACTCCGGCTTCCCCTGGGGCACCTTCACGGTCAACGTGATCGGCAGCCTGGTCCTCGGGCTGCTGACCGGCGCCGCCCTGGCCGGGGTGGCCGGCTCCGAGCTGCGGCTGCTGCTGGGGACCGGGCTGTGCGGCGCCCTCACCACGTACTCGACCTTCTCCTACGAGACGCTCCGGCTGACCGAGACCGGCGCGCGCCTGCAGGCCGCCGTGAACGTGGCGGGGAGCGTGGCGGCCGGCCTCGCGGCGGCGTTCGCGGGGGTGACTCTGGCCGACGCGCTCTGGACCTGACCCCGGGCACACAGCCGGGTGTAGTAGGAACTGGATGCCATGAGCGCCATCAGCATCGGTCAGGCCGTCGTCCTCGGAGCCGTCGAGGGGGTGACCGAGTTCCTGCCCGTCTCCTCCACCGGACATCTCAAGATCGTCGAGGGGCTGATGGGCATCCCGGTCGACGACGACGCCGTCATCGGCTTCTCCGCGGTCATCCAGGTCGGCGCGATCGCCGCCGTGCTCGTCTACTTCTCCAAGGACATCGCGCGGATCGTCTCCGCCTGGGCGCGCGGGCTGCGCGACCCGGAGGAGCGGTACCACCACGACTACAAGTTCGCCTGGTGGGTCGTCTTCGCCACCATCCCCATCGTCCTCGTCGGCCTGGCCGCCAAACCCCTGATCAAGGGACCCCTCGCCTCGCTGTGGGTGGTCGCGGGCTCGCTGATCGTCGGCAGCGGCGTGATGTGGTGGGCCGACCGCACCGGCCGGCACAAGCGGGGCGAGGACGACACGTCCTTCAAGGACGCGATGCTGGTCGGCGGCTCCCAGATCCTCGCCCTGCTCTTCCCGGGCTTCTCCCGCTCCGGCGCCACCATGTCCACCGCCCTGATGCTCGACCTCGACCGGGTCGCCGCCACCCGGCTGTCCTTCTTCCTCGGCATCCCGGCCCTGACCGGGGCGGGCCTGTACGAGCTGAAGGACGCCCTGGGCACCGGAGCGGGTGCCGCGCCCCTGGCGGTCGGCACCCTCGTCTCCTTCGTGGTGGCCTACGCCTCCATCGCCTGGCTGCTGAAGTTCGTCGCCAAGCACTCCTTCAACGCGTTCGTGATCTACCGGATCGCGGTCGGCGTCCTGCTGTTCGGGCTGCTCGGCGCGGGCGTGCTGCACAGCTGACCGCCGAGCGCCGCCCGGTCAGCGGGCCGCGCGCAGCGGCTCCCCGACGCTCCTCATGTGCCGCAGCGCCTCGCGGTGCGAGGCCAGCAGCCCCGTCTGGTGGTACGGCACGCCCAGCTCGGCGCAGTACGCCTCGGTGATGGCCTGGGCCCGGCCCAGGGCCGGGGTCGGCATGCTGGGGAAGAGGTGGTGCTCGATCTGGTAGTTCAGGCCGCCCATGAAGGCGTCGACGAGCACGCCGCCCCGCACGTTGCGCGAGGTCAGGACCTGACGGCGCAGGAAGTCCAGCCGCATGCCCTCCTCGATCATCGGCATGCCCTTGTGGTTGGGCGCGAAGACCGAGCCCAGGTAGATACCGAACAACCCCTGGTGCACGGCGAGGAAGACGAGCGCCTTGCCCGGGGAGAGGACCGTGAACAGGCCGCCGAAGTACAGCGCGAAGTGGGCCACGAGCAGCGTGCCCTCCAGGACCGGCCGCTTCACGGCCCGGCTGCCCAGCGCCTTGAAGCTGTTGAAGCTCAGGTTGAGGCCCTCCAGCGTCAGCAGCGGGAAGAACAGGGCGGCCTGGTGCCTGCCGACGAACCGCGGGAGCCCGGTCGCCCGGCTCGCCTGCCCCCGCGACCAGACCAGGATGTCGGGGGAGACGTCCGGGTCCTTCTCCTCGTGGTTCGGGTTCGCGTGGTGGCGGGTGTGCTTGTTCATCCACCAGCCGTAGCTCATGCCCAGCAACAGGTTGGCCACCAGCAGGCCGCCCGCCTCGCTGGGGCGCCGGCGCGTGAAGACCTGCCGGTGGGCGAGGTCGTGGGCCGCCAGTCCGAGCTGGCCGAAGACGACGGCGAGCGCGACCGCGACGAACAGCTGGCTCCAGCTGTTCCCCAGGGAGACGAACGCGGCGACACCGCCGGCGAGCGCGAGGGCGACGGCGCCGAAACGGACCGTGTAGTACAGCGGGCGGCGCCGGAGCAGATCCGCGTCGGCTATGCGCCGGGAGAGTTCGGAGAAGTCGCTCCCCTTCTCGCGTCCCTTTTCCCGTGCGGGCGTGGGCAGGCTCTCGACGAGCACCGTTGATTCGACCATGTACTTGAGTATGTGAACGGCTTCCCGTGCGCAGAATGGCGTCCGCCCCCGAACCGGGGGTGAGGCCAGCACCACCCCGGCACGGGGGCCCACCCACCGTCGGCCTCCCGCCGCCCCGACCGGCCCGGAGGGAGAATGGCGATCATGAGCACACCGACGACCTTCCGGCCGGTCCTGGAGCGCATCGCCGAGGAGATCGAGCGGACCCCGGGCAGCGGCCGGCCCGCCGACTACATCCCCGCCCTCGCCGCCCGCGATCCGCGCCGCTTCGGCATGGCCGTCGCCGAACTGGACGGCACGGTGTACGGGGTGGGGGACTGGCGGGAGCCGTTCTCCGCGCAGTCCCTCACCAAGGTCTTCACCCTCGCCCTCGACCTGGCCAGGGAGGGCGACGCCCTGTGGGAACACGTGGGCCGCGAGCCGTCCGGCAACCCGTTCAACTCCCTGGTGCAGCTGGAGTACGAGAACGGCATCCCGCGCAACCCGTTCATCAACGCGGGCGCCCTCGTCGTCACCGACCGGCTGCACACCCGCACCGGAGACGCGGCCGGCGAACTGCTCGCCTTCCTGCGCGCGGAGAGCGGCAACCCGGACCTCACCCACGACGAGGAGGTCGCCGCCTCCGAGGCCGCGCACGGCGACCGGAACGCCGCGCTGGCGCATTTCATGGCGTCGTACGGGAACATCGACAACCCCGTGCCGGTGCTCCTCGAACAGTACTTCCGCCAGTGCTCCGTCACCGCCTCCTGCGCCGACCTCGCCCTGGCGACCGGGTTCCTGGCCCGGCACGGCATCCGCGCCGACGGCACCCGGCTGCTCAGCCGCAGCCGGGCCAAGCAGGTCAACGCGGTGATGCTGACCTGCGGGACCTACGACGCGGCCGGCGACTTCGCCCACCGGGTGGGACTGCCGGGCAAGAGCGGGGTCGGCGGCGGCATCATCGCGGTCGTGCCCGGGCACTGCACGCTGTGCGTGTGGAGCCCCGGCCTGGACGAGCGGGGCAACTCGGTGGCCGGGGTGGCGGCCCTGGACCGCTTCACGACGCTCACGGGACTGTCGGTGTTCTGAGCGTGCGCGAGGCCTGGGTCAACTGCCGTCGTCCCGTACGAGTTTGAGGCGCAGGACGAGTGCCACGACGCCCGCGCCGAGCGCCGCGACGCCCAGGATCGCGCCGGTCTCCGGCCAGCCGGGACCGTCCTCGGCCGGCTTCACCGCGGTCGCCGCCGCGGGGGCGGCCTGCGGTCCCTGCCGGGGCCGGACGCCCTCGTGGGCCAGCGAGCCGACCGGGTCGACCTCGCCGGCCGCCTCGAAGCCCCAGTCGAGCAGCGACCGGGCCTCCTCGTACACGGCGTGGCCGCCGCCCTCCTGCGGGTTCATCACCGTGACGACCAGGGTCCGTCCGTCGCGGCGGGCGGCGGCGATGAGCGTGTTGCCGGCGTTGCTGGTGTAGCCGTTCTTGACACCGATCAGCCCCGGGTACGGCTCCACCCCGTCGGCCCCGGTGAGCAGCCGGTTGGTGTTCACGATTCCGTACGAACTCCCGTCGCGGCCGGGGAACAGCGCGTCGACCTTGGCGCAGTACCGGGCGAAGTCGGGGCGCCGCAGCCCCTCCCGGCCGAAGACGGCCAGGTCGTACGCCGAGGAGACCTGACCCGGGGCGTCGTACCCGTCCGGCGAGCGGACGTGGGTGTCGAGGGCACCGAGCGCGCGGGCCTCGGCCTGCATCCGGGCCGCGGTGGCGCTCCAGCCGCCGGTGAGCGAGGCGAGGACGTGCACGGCGTCGTTCCCGGAGTTGAGGAAGACGCCGTTCCACAGGTCGGAGACGCGGTACGTCTGGCCCTCGACGACACCGACCAGGCTGCTGCCCGGACCGATGCCGGACAGGTCCTCGGTGCTGACCTCGTGACGGATGCCGCCCGGCAGGGCGGGCAGCACCGCGAGGGCGAACAGCGTCTTGAGGGTGCTGGCCGGCGGCAGCCTGCGGTGCGCGTCGTTCGCCGCGAGCACGTCGCCCGTGCCGGCGTCGGCCACGACCCAGGACAGCGCGGAGACATCGGGAACCCGGGGCGCTCCGGGGTGCGGCCGGACCTGGGTGCCGGAGCGGTGCAGCGGCGACGGCCCGGCCGCCGCCACGCCGCCGGGCGGGCCGGGGTCCGGCCGCTCGGCGGGGGCGGCCGCGGCGGCCGGCACGAGCGTCAGCAGTCCGGCCACGCAGAGCATGCAGGACGAGCGAGCCGTCCGGGATGCCCGGGATGAGAATCCGATAGTCATACCGCAAACGTAGGAACGACCCTCGGCACCGCCACGCTGACCGGGCCGGGTCCGCTCCGTGAACACCCGGATGCCGTAGCCGATCCCGGCCGTCGCCGCCGCGTCGCCGTCGTAGGCGCGGGGCGTCAGTCGGCCGGCAGTGTCGGCTGCACCTGCCGCAGGAACGTGGCGTTGTCCGGCGTCCGGCGCAGCCGCTCCAGCAGGGTCTCCAGGCCGGACTGCCCGTCCCGGGTCCCCAGGGCCCGCCGCAGCCCGCGCACGGCGGTCGCCTCGGCGGCGGAGAGCAGGAGTTCCTCGCGCCGGGTGCCCGAGCCGATCACCTCCACGGCCGGGAAGACCCGGCGGGAGGCCAGCTCCCGGCTCAGCCGCAGTTCCATGTTGCCGGTGCTCTTGAGTTCCTCGAAGTAGAAGTCGTCGGCCCGCGAACCGGTCTCCACCAAGGCGGTGGCGAGGATGGTCAGGGAGCCGCCCTCCTCCGCCTTGCGGGCCGCGCCGAAGAAGCGCTTGGGTCCGAGCAGCGCCCCGGCGTCGACGCCGCCGCTGAGCGTGCGGCCACCCGAGGCGGCGGCGTTGTTGTGCGCCCTGCACAGCCGGGTGAGGGAGTCGAGGAGGATGACGACGTCCTCCCCGGCCTCGACGAGCCGCTTGGCCCGCTCGATCACCAGCTCGGCGAGCGCGATGTGCTGCTTGGCGCTCTGGTCGAAGGTCGAGGAGTACACCTCGCCGCGCACCGAGCGCCGCATGTCGGTGACCTCCTCGGGGCGTTCGTCGAGCAGCACCACCATCAGCCGGGACTCGGGGTGGTTGCCCGCGACCGCGGCGGCGATCTGCTGGAGGAGGACGGTCTTGCCGGTCTTCGGCGGAGCGACGATCAGGCCGCGCTGGCCCTTGCCGAGCGGGGCGATCAGATCGGTGACGCGTCCGGTGAGGCCGGCCGCCGGGTGTTCGAGCCGCAGCCGCTCGTGCGGGTGCAGCGGGGTCAGGTCGGCGAAGTGCCGCCGCTTGACCCGCCGGTCGGGCGTGCGGCCGTTGACGCGGACGACGTCGGTCAGGGTGCGCCGCTCGCCGCACACCCCTTCGACGAGGTCGCCCTTGCGCAGCCCGTGCCGGCGGATCAACGCGGCCGGGAGGGTGAGGTCGGAGGGCTCGGGATGCAGGCTCCTGCCTCGCAGACGCCCCTTCCCGCCCGCTTCGATGTCGAGGACACCGCTGGCGATCTCGGTCGGGGACTGCTGCACAGGGGGGTGTTCGAGTGTGGTGGTCATGGTGGTCGGTCCTTTCGAGGACGCCGGCATGGGACATGCGGAAGGGAAGGGGGGAAGCCGCGCGAGGGGTCGGACGACACGCCTCCGGACGGCGGGAACAGCACCTCGGACACGGCGGGGATGAGGTCCCTGCTCACGAGGTTGTGCTGAGAAGCGGACGCGCCGGTCGCATCAGGACGAGCGGATCCGTGAACCGAAGGAAAACTGGCACCGGCGCCCCGATCGAGGGGGCGTACACAAGTGCTGACTGCACCGTACCACGGGCCTGTGCGCCGCGGGGGTGGGGCGGGACAGATCGCGTCCCACCCCATGCAACGCGGCCGGTCCGAAGGCTATTCCGTCCTTCTTCCGCGATGTGCCGTGCCGGGCTCAGCCGGCCGAGCCCGCCCGCGTCTCCCGCGTCTCCCGTGCCTCCTCGGCGATCCGCTCGAACTGCGCGGCCATGGCGGTCTGCAGGGCCTGTGCGCCCGAGAGCGGGCGCACCATCACCGTCAGTTCGTCGATGCGGCCGGACGCGTCGAGGTGCAGGAAGTCGCAGCCGTTGATCTCCCGGTCGCCCACCCGCGCCGTGAAGACCAGCGCGTGGTCGCGGCCGTCCGCTTCTCCGATGACGCGTTCGTAGCGGAAGTCCTCGAAGACGCGCTCGACCGCGCGCAGGATCGCCACCGTGATCGCCTTGCCCCGGTAGGGCTTGAAGACGACGGGGCTGGAGAACACCACGTCGTCGGCCAGCAGTGCTTCGACGGCGTCCAGGTCGTGTGCCTCGACCGCCGCGCGGAATGCCCGCATCGCCACTCCTTCATACGGAACTATTACTGAACTATTTGAATAGGTGTGGAGTAGAGTAGTCGCCGTGCCCCGTGCTTGCTAGCGTGTCGACATGTCTCTCAAGTACGCCGTCCTGGCCGCCCTGCTGGAGGGCGAGGCCTCGGGCTACGAGCTGTCCAAGGTGTTCGACGTGTCGCTCGCCAACTTCTGGCCCGCCACGCCGCAGCAGCTCTACCGGGAGCTGGAGCGCCTCGCGGGCGACGGACTCATCGAGGCCCGCACCGTGCCGCAGGAACGCAGGCCCACCAAGCGGCTGTTCTCGCTCACCGAGGCGGGCCGGGAGCAGCTGGGCGTCTTCGCGGCGGAGCCGACCCGGCGGCCCACCGCCATCCGCGACGAGTTCCTGATCAAGATGCAGGCCATGGACGGCGTCGACCCGGCGGCGGTCCGCGCGCTGGTCGAGGAGCGCAGGGCCTGGGCGCTGGGCAAGCTCGCCCGCTACGAGCGGGTGCGTGCACGCCTCCTGGACGGCCGCACCGAGGAGGAGCACCTCCGGGAGGCCGCCCGCGTCGGGCCCTACCTCACCCTGGCCGCCGGGATCGCGTTCGAGCGGGAGAACGCCCGCTGGTGCGAGTACGCGCTCACCGTACTCGCCGGGCGCCGCGCCCCCGCGGGGCCCGCCGGACAGCCCCTAGGCTGACCGGATGTTCAGCCCCGAAGGCCCCACCCTGCGCGAACTCGCCGTCCAGGCACTGTCGTCGGTCGAGCGCGGCTACGACCTGCTCGCCCCGAAGTTCGACCACACCCCGTACCGGACGCCGGGCCGGGTGCTGGACGCCGTGGCCCGCGCGCTGGAGCCGCTGGGCCCCTTCGACGCCGGACTCGACCTGTGCTGCGGCACCGGCGCGGGCCTGGACGTGCTGGCCCGGGTGTGCGAACGGCGTGTGACCGGGGTGGACTTCAGTGCGGGGATGCTGGAGGTCGCGCGCGGGCGCACCCCGCCGCGCGGCCCGGCGGTGTCCTGGGTGCGTGCGGACGCCCGCGCCCTGCCGTTCGGCCCCGCCTTCGACCTCGTGGTGAGCTTCGGGGCGTTCGGGCACTTCCTGCCCCGCGAACTGCCGGGCCTGTTCGGCCAGGTGCGCTCCGTGCTGCGGCCGGACGGCTGCTTCGCCTTCCCCGTCGTCGCCCCGCCCCGCCCCGGCTCACCGGGGTACTGGATGCTGCTCGGCTTCGACGCCGCGATGCGGGTGCGCAACGCGCTGTGGCGGCCGCCGTTCGTCATGTACTACCGCACGTTCCGGCTCGGGGACGTGGGACGGGAGCTGTCCCGCGCCGGTTTCCGGGCGGACCTGCACGCCCTGCCGGAGTTCGGGCGCCGCCCCGACGGCAGCCCGCGGGTCCGGCTGGTCGTGGCCCGGCGACTCCCGTAGCGCGCCGGGTCAGCCGGCCGCCGGCAGGGTGAACTCGTAGACCAGGGCGTCCTGGCGGGTGTCCACCAGGAGGTCGGTGATCTCCAGCGGTCGCGCGTACTGGTCGTGCACCCGCCGCACCACCCGGACCGACGCGGTGTCGGGCTGGAGCGTGATGGTGTCCCGGTGATGCAGCGTCAGGCCCGCCCGGCGCATCCAGTCGTAGGCCCGGCGCAGCTGCGCGCGGGCGACCCCGTCGGCCCGGTCGCGGTAGCGGGCCAGTTCCTCGACCTCGGCGAGTGCCACCGCGGAAAACGATGTCACCGCCGTCCGCCTGCCGTCGCCTCCGGCCGCCGCCGACGTGTAGTGGTGCATCAGCGTCGGCCGGCCCGGCACCAGCCCCAGCGCCGCGGAGTGCTCCGGCGGCGGCGTCCCCCAGACGACGGTGGCACGGTCGCCGGTGCGCGGCTCCGCCGCCCGGGCGCCGACGGGGAAGACCAGGGGCGCCGCACTCCCGGCGGGCTGCCCCGGCAGGGCGACGTGGCTGCCCCGCCGGTCGGTGGTGAGCAGGCCGTCCCTGCGCAGCACGTCCAGCGCCTGCCGCACGGTCTCCCGGCTGACTCCGAAGTGCTCCGCCAGCCGGCGCTCGCCGGGCAGCCGTTCCCCCGGCGGGACGGTCCCGTCACGCAGCTCGCCGAGCAGTTGGTCCGCCACCCGCCGGTACAGGGGCGGCCGGGTGTCGGCGGGCGACGGGTCGGCGGGGGCCAGGTCGACGGGGGAAGGGTCGTGCGGGGTGGTGCGGGCCATGCCGCGCCTCCTGTTGATGACGTACGGTAGCCGCGCGGGCTCGGTGCGCCACCAGGATTACCATTGGTCTAAACCAGCTGGGAAGACCGGTCCGCCGGTTCGGCCGAAACACCACCCACGGACCTCAGGCGTAACGGCTCAGCCAGCGCAGTTTGGCGGCCTCCTGGAACGGCCCGCCGCCCTCGTGATCGTTGAAGTCGTACACCTCGATCGTCTTGTCCTCGTGCGTCCAGGCGTTGAACGCGGCGAAAACGGTCGACGGCGGGCAGGTCTGGTCCTCCAGGGCGGCCGAGAACAGCGCCGGTGCCCGGCCCCGCGCCGCGAAGTGCACGCCGTCGAAGTAGGACAGCGTGCGCAGCGCGTCCCCGGTCCGGCCGCGGTGCGTCTTCAGGTACAGGCCCACCTCGCGGTAGGGGTGCCGGTCGGTGAGCGTGGTCGCGCGCGGGAAGTCGCACAGGAACGGCACGTCCGGCGCGACGGCGACCAGGTCCGGCACCAGGCCGCCCACCGCGATCGTGATGCCGCCGCCCTGGCTCGCACCCAGTGCGACCGTGCGGGACGGGTCGGCCAGCGGGTGGGAGCGGGCCGCCTCGACGGCGCGCACGGCGTCGGTGAAGACCCGGCGGTAGTAGTAGTTCTCCGGAGCGTCCAGGCCGCGGGTCATGAACCCCGGGTACGCGGGTGTGCCGCCGACGGGGTCCGCGGTGCCGCCACCGCCGCCCCAGGCGCTGCCCTGACCGCGGGTGTCCATCACGAAGTGGGCCCGGCCGGTGGACGCCCACAGCAGGTGCTCGTGCGGCAGCCCGCGCCCGCCGCCGTACCCGACGAACTCCACCACCAGCGGCAGCGGCTTGGCCGCCGCGGACGGCAGGGTCAGCCAGCCCTTCACCGGGTGACCGCCGAACCCGGCGAACGTCACGTCGTACACCAGCACCGTGGACAGTCCCGTGTCGACCGGTTCGAAGCGGGCGTCCAGGTCGTGCTCTCGGGCCCGGGCGAGCGTCTCGCCCCAGAAGGCGTCGAAGTCCTCTGGCTCGGCCGACGCGCTGCGGTAGGCGCGCAGTTCGTCGAGCGGAAGGTCGAACAGGGCCATCGAGAACCGCCTTTGCGGGGAGACGCGGCAGACCGTGCGGATGATCACACGGTACGTGAGCGGTTCGCGGGGACGCCAGGTCCGGCCGTGCTCGGGACGCGCGCGGGCGGGGGAGACGTCAGGCCCGGCGGTGGGTCCACCGCGGCTCGGTGAGCGCCCAGTCGCGGTCCCACTCCGCCATGCGGCGGCGCAGCGCCACCGCCCGCACGGCGCGGTGCGCGAGCAGCACCGTGAGCGCCGTCCCGATGGTGGTGAACGAGCCGAGGGTGGCACTGTGCTGCCAGATCTCGGCACCGTCCGACGGCGGGGGCACGCTTTGGCCGCGGGAGTCCAGCCACACGTCGACGGTGTCACCGTGCCGGGTGCCGGCCGGCACCCGGGCCGTGGTGCTCTTCTCCGTACCGTCCGCCGCCTTCCAGTGGACGGTCGCCCGGTACGAGTGCTGTGCGCCGAGCTGTTCCGTCGACAGGGTGGCGATGGACCGGTCCACCACCGTGGCACGGACGTGGTCCCGCTCGGCCCGCTGCTCGGCGACGATCGCCCGGGCCTGGCCGTAGCCCCACCACGCGGTGGCGGCACCCAGCAGCGGCGCGGCCACGAACAGCAGGAGGGCGACGACCACTGTGATCCACGCCTCGACGACGTCCGACCGGCGCCGAAGAGGATTGCGCCGCCAGCGCCAGCCGCGTACCCGGGTTCGCATGTCGACCTCCCCGCGATCACCGCGACCGGAGGGGCGAACGGACGGCCGTCGAGCGCGGGGGCCGCCGCGCCTTCGTGTCGCGCCACGTGTGCGAGTGCCCGCACTGGACTGGTACCCAGTCCTGCGGTCCTCGCTCACGCACCGGGCGGATCAGCCGAAGCGTTCGATCCGGATCCGGTCCACCGGCTGTCCGGCCGCCACCAGCAGGCGCGAGGCGTGTTCCGCGAACGCGTTGGACCCGCACACGTAGGCCTCCCAGCCGCCGGCGGGCGGCTCGGACAGGAGCGGCGCCAGGTGCGCGGCGGCCAGCCGGCCCACGGGCGTCCCGGCCGGCGCGGTGCGGGTGAACACGGGCGTCGTCTCCGCGCCGAACTCACCGGCGTAGATCAGTTCCTCGGGGCCGCGCGCCGACACGAGCAGGCGCAGCGGCACCGTCAGGCCCCTGGCCCGGTGGTGCCGCACCATCGACATCAGCGGTACGACGCCGGAACCGGCGCCGAGCAGCAGGGCGGGCCGGTCGCCCGGCCAGGCGAAGAAGCCGCTGAGCGGGCCGCGCACCTCGATCTCGTCGCCGGGCCGCGCCACCGTGTGGAACCAGCCGGACACCTCCCCGTCCGGCACCCGGTCGAGGGTCAGCTCGATGTGCCCGGACTCGTCCGGGGCGGACGCCAGCGAGTAGTGGCGCTGCGCCCGGTAGCCGTCCTCGGCGGTGAGCCGCAGCATCAGGTGCTGGCCGGGCAGGTGTCCCGCCCAGCCGGGCACGGCGAAGCGGAAGGTCGACGCGCGGGGCGTCTCGCGGCGGATCTCGGTGAGGGTGGCCGTCTGCCACGTCCCGGCCACCCGGCCGTTCACCTCGATGCGTCCGGGCACGGCGAACCGCGTCGGGGGAGTGACGGCTCCCGCCGTGTGCGTGGCTGTCTCAGTCACCGGAGTACCGCTGCTCCTCCCAGGGATTGCCGCGCGCGTGGTAGCCGTTCTGCTCCCAGAAGCCCGGCTCGTCGTGGTCGAGGAGTTCCAGCCCCGCGATCCACTTCACGCTCTTCCAGAAGTACAGGTGCGGCACCACCAGCCGTGCCGGGCCGCCGTGCTCGGGGGCGAGCGGCTCACCGCCGTACTCCCACACGATCCAGGCCCGCCCGCCGGTGAGGTCGGCCAGCGGCAGGTTCGCGGTGTAGCCGGTGTGCGCGTGGGCGACCGCGTGCGTGGCCGACGGCAGGGGACCCGCGGCGTCCAGGAAGGCGTCCAGGGACACCCCGCCGAACCGCACCCCGAACTTCGACCAGCCGGTGACGCAGTGGATGTCGCCCGCGTACCCGGACGCCGGCAGCAGGCGGGCCTGTGCCAGGTCCCAGGTGCGGGACTCGGCCACCAGACCGCCGACGCGGAAGGTCCAGTCGGCGGGTGCGATCTCGGGCGTGACCTCGGCGGACAGCACGGGCCAGTCGTCGCCCGCGTCGTACTGGCCGGGCGGCAGACCCGGCCGGGCGGCGCGCGGGCGCCCGGTGAAGCCTCGGGTGGTGTTCATGCGGTGGAGCCTTTCGGGCCGCCGGGGCGGGCTGCCCGCGGCCGGCGTGATCTGTGCGTACCCGTCAACGGTACGTGTCCCCGGCGCCGCTCAGTCCCGGTCCCCGCCCGGGGCCGCGCCCGGCCACGCGTTGTACCGCTCCAGATACGCGGCGAAGCGGAGCAGGTCCTCCTCGGGCCAGTCGGCGAGCCGCTCCCGGAAGGCGGTCCTGCGGCGCTCGGTGACCCGGTCCAGGGCGTGCCGTCCGGACTCGGTGAGGTGCAGGACCTGGACGCGCTGGTCGTCCGGGTCGACGCGCCGCTCGATCAGCCCGGCACGCTCCAGCGCGGACACCTGGCGGCTGACGGTGGACTTGTCCAGGGCGTAGTGGGCGGCCAGGTCCGTGGCCCGGCGCCCGTCCCGCTCCTCCAGATGACCCAGCAGCGTGTACGACACCAGCGACAGCTCCGGGTGCATGCGTCCCGCCGAGGCGCGAGCCCGGCGGGCGAAGGCCGTCATCTCGCGCTGGATGCTCTCCACGGCCGCGTCCGCGGGGCCTTGGCCGGGGACGGCGGTCGTTCCGCCCGGTTTCTCGGCAGCCGTCACGGTTCCTCCTCCGCATCGCTGGTTGCACAGTACAACTTTGACCGGGAAGTTGCGCGAGTCAACCATGTGCGGGAGGCCGCCGGCGTCTGATCATTGGGGTAGTGTGACCGGCGGCCGCGGACCGCCCCGGCCGCCGGACGACTGGGAGGTGAGACCGATTACCGCTGTGTCGGCCCGGGTGCTCTCACCTCACGGCAGTGCGGTCACCGGAGACGAGTGACCGGGAGAGCGCCCTTCGGTTCCCGAAAGGCTCTCGGCTTCCATGCCTTCCACCTTCCCCGCTTCACCCACCCCCGCGTCCTCCCCGGACCTCTCCTCCCTCTTCTCGGCGTCCCTCCCGTCGCCTGACGCCGTCGTGGCCGCGCTGCGTGCCGCAGGCTGCGTCTTCGCCGAGGACGAGGCCGCGCTCATCCTGAGCGCCGCCCGCACCGCCGCGGAACTCACCGCCCTGGTCGACCGCCGCGTCACCGGCCTGCCCCTCGAACTCGTCCTGGGCTGGGCCGAGTTCCGCGGCCTGCGCATCGCGGTGGCACCCGGTGTCTTCGTGCCCCGCCGCCGGACCGAGTTCCTGGTGTCGCGGGCCCTGGCCCACGCGCCGCACGCGAACGTCGTCGTGGACCTGTGCTGCGGGTCCGGGGCCGTCGGCGCGGCCCTGGCCGCCGCCCTCGACCGTCCCGAGGTGCACGCCGCCGACGTCGATCCCACCGCGGTGCGCTGCGCCCGCGGCAACCTCGCGGACGCGGGCGGCCGGGTGTACGCCGGTGACCTGTTCGACGCGCTGCCCGACGCGGTGCGCGGCCGGGTGGACATCCTCGCGGCCAACGTGCCGTACGTCCCCACCGGGGAGGTCGCCCTGCTGCCCGCCGAGGCCCGCGAGCACGAACCGCTGGTCGCCCTGGACGGCGGCACCGACGGCCTCGACGTGCTGCGCCGGGTCGCGGCAGCGGCGCCCGGCTGGCTCGCCCCGGGCGGCTGCCTGCTGGCCGAGACCAGTGAGCGACAGGCGCCCGACGCCGTCGCCGCCTTCACCCGGGCCGGTCTGACGACCCGCCTCGCGGTCTGCGAGGAGCTGTACGCCCATGTGGTGATCGGCGTCAGGGTCTGACCCGCCGCGCCCCGTACCGCTGGTCCGGCGGCGTGGCCCGGGCGATCAGCAGGGCCACGTCGTCGGAGTTCTCCGGCTCGTGCAGGGTGCGCAGCAGCAGGTCGCAGACCTCCTCCAGCGGGCGGTCCGGACCCTCCAGCAGGGCGAGGAGCGCGTCCAGCCGCTCGTCCAGCGGATGTCCGCGCGTCTCGACCAGGCCGTCCGTGTAGAAGACCAGCCGGTCGCCCGGCTCCAGGCCGACCTCGGTGGTGGAGAAGGCGACGCCGCCCACCCCGAGCGGCACCCCGGTGGGCAGGTCGAGCAGCTCGGGCGGGTGACCGGCCCGCAGGCGGACCGGGGGCAGGTGCCCGGCGTTGGCGATCAGGCAGCGCCGCCGGTGCGGGTCGTGGACGGCGTACAGGCAGGTGGCGATGGCCTGGTCGAGGCCCGCCGTGGTCCGCTCCAGGTGTCCGAGCAGCTGCGCGGGGTCCAGTTCGAGGGCGGCCAGGGTGTTCGTCGCGGTGCGCAGCCGCCCCATGGAGGCCGCCGCCGCGATGCCGCTGCCCATCACGTCGCCCACCACCAGCGCGGTCCTGCCGCCCGCCAGCTCGATCACGTCGAACCAGTCGCCGCCGACCTCGCTGGTGCCCCCGGCCGGCTGGTAGCGGGAGGCGACCTCGAGCCCGCCGGTCACCGGCGGATGGCTGGGCAGCAGGCTGCGCTGGAGGGTGAGGGCGGTGTCGCGGGCGTTCTGGTACCAGCGGGCGTTGTCGATCTGGAGCGCCGCCCGCGCCGCCAGCTCACGGGCCAGCAGCAGGTCGTCCTCGTCGAACGGCAGGGGGTTGGTGGTCCGCTTCAGGTCCAGGGCACCGAGCACCTCGCCCCGCGCGATCAGCGGCACCGCCAGGTACGAGTGGACGCCCGCCCGGCGCAGCAGCTCGGCCGCCTCCGGCGAGCGGGCGACGCGCCCCAGGTCCTCCCGTGCCACTCGCGCCATCATCACCGGCCGACCGGTGCGCACGCACTCGGTGACCAGGCGGTCCGGCCCGTACCGGGCGACCCGGCCGGGCGGGTCGGCCGCCCGCAGCGCGTCCCCGGAGTCGTCGTCGGCGCGCACGGCCAGCGCCCTGATCACCGCCGGTTCGGCGGGTCCCAGTGTGCTGGGCCGGCCCTCGACCACGGCGTCCAGCAGGTCCACGGCGGCGATGTCGGCGAGGCCCGGCACGGCCACGTCGGCCAGCTCGTACGCGGTGCGGTCCAGTCGCAGCGTGGTGCCGATCCGGGCGGAGGCGTCCGCGACGGCGGCGAGTCGGCGCCGCGCGCTCTCGGCCTCGGCCGCCGTCCGGTACTGCTCGGTGACGTCGACGACCGAGACGGCCACGCCCAGTACGGCACCCAGGGCGTCCTCCAGCCGGTACAGCGAGACCGACCAGACGTGCTCCTCGTCCGGATGGGCGGGGGTTCGCCCGGTCACGGGCCGGTCGACGACCGGCCGCCCGGTCTCCAGCACCTCGCGCGCCGCCCCCTCCATCGAGTCGGCGTCCACCTGCGGCAGCAGCTCACGGATCGTCCGGCCGAGGTGCTCCTCGGCGGGAATGCCGTTGAGCCGCTCCAGGGACGGGTTGACCGAGACGTACCGCAACTCGGGGTCCAGGACGGCCAGACCGATCGGGGACTGCATGATCACCCTGGTGGACAGGGCGACGTCCCGCTCCAGCCTGCGGACCATCGACTGGTCGGCCGCGAGCCCGAGGGCGTAGACGTCCCCGCGGTCGTCGAGCAGGCGCATGTTGCGGAACTCCACCAGCCGGGTGCCGCCGTCCTTGTGCCGGACGGGGAAGGCACCGGCCCAGCTCCGGCCGGTCCTCATGACGTCCTCGAACAGCTTCACCACCAGGTCGAGATGGCGTTCGTGGACCATGATGCGGGCGGCGTACCGCCCCAGCGCCTCCGGCGCGGTGTAGCCGAACAGCTCCTCGGCCTGCGGGCTCCACAGGACGATCCGGCCCTCGGAGTCCAGCACGATCGAGGCCACGTTCAACAGGTCGAGCAGCCCGCTGGGCCGCACCGGGCCGTGCGGCGACGGCTCGCCCTCGAACCCAGCAGACCCCGCTGCACTCATCCCACGCCCCGCCTTCGCCGTTCGACGCGGCACGCCCTGCCTTGCCGACCCCCTCGTTCTACCGCGTTCCACCGCGCACGGGGCCGGTCCGTCAGGGCGCCGCCGTCTCCTCCCAGCATCTCCCCGCGGGCCGGGGACCGCCGCACGAAGCGCGCCGAGCGGGGCCGGGGTCGTCTGGGAGGCGTCCGGCCTTGGTCTGTACATGACTCTGCGGACGGTCCAGACTGTGCGCCGAGTGCCTCACGCCCGTACGCCCTCACGCCCGCCCCTGCCGCCAGGCCACCCCCACCGAGGAGCCCCCATGCCCCTGCGTGCCCGGCAACGTTGTCACGCCGCCCTGACCGGTCTCGCCGTCCTCACCCTCTCCCTCTGCCTCGCGGGTCCGGCGACGGCGGAAACCCCGGCCCCCGCGGCCGGCGCCGCCGACACCTGGACCGAGGTGGGCTCCGACCGGGCCGACCCGCTGACCGAGAGCCAGGGCCTGGCCTCCGTGGAGGTCCCGGCGGGCAGCCCCAACCGCTACACCGGCATAGGCACCATCCCGCTCGGCCTCAGCACCCGCGGCTGGAACCACGTCGGCGACCCCGACGCCTCCTACGACGGCCACTACGTCGAGCCGTACCAGCGCGACGACGGGAACACGAAGATGTTCCGCGTGCAGGCACCGGACGGGACCTGGTCGGAGTACGTGCACACACTGAGCCCCGGCGAGGCGCTGAACAACTCGTGGTCCGCCGTCTCGCCCGACGGGCAGTGGATGCTGGCGGGGGAGTGGGGCACGATGAACCGGCTGCTGGTCTTCCCGAACCCCGGCGTCAACCCCGCCACCTCGCCCTCGGCGAACCTCCCGCAGGCGGCCACCGTCCACCTGGACCACGCCGTACGCGACGTCCAGGGCTGCGACTTCCTGGACGCCACCACGCTGCTGTGCTCCTCCGACGACCCGGAGGGCACGCTCTTCGGCATCACCAAGCCGCTCCTGCGGATCGACCTGTCGGCGGCGCCGAACGGCACCGCCGACGTCTCCGGACACGTCACCGCGCTGCGGCAGCTGCCCCTGCGCAGCGCCTGCTCCGGGAGCTTCGAGGCGGAGGGCGTCGACTACGACCGGCGTACCGGCACCCTGCGCGTGATCGTCGTGTCGCCCGGCTTCTGCGTGCTCACCGACAGCAAGACGTACCGGTTCACCAGGGGCTGACCCGGCCCCTTCGCGCCGGGCGGCCGGTGGTGCTTTTCTGGTGGTATCGGCGAGAGCGGTTTCGGCCATGACCACGAGAGGGAGCGATCACGATGGACGGTGAGCGACTGCATCCCGAGTCCGTCTCGGTGGAGCTGAGCGGATGCAGCAAGGAGGACGCCCGGACCGTGTTCGACACCCTGTGCGCGTGCTTCTCCTCCGACCGGCACGCCGGTGACGTGACCCGGGAGTACGACGAGGTGCGCCCGACCGTGTGGCTCGGCACCTTCGACGTGGCCGACGAGCAGCCGGGCGAGTGCGACCCCGCCCGGCTCGGGGCGTCCGTGGAGGCGGACGCGCAGGGCGGCTACTGGGCGGTCGAGAGGCTCCGCACCACCCTGGACTCCCTGTTCACCGTGCACGACCTGAGCCAGACCTCCGGGGACCAGGAGCGGGAACTGCACGTACGGCTCGAGAGCCGCTGAGCCGGTCCCGCCCGGTGCGGTGAGGCGTGCGCCACCCCTTTGTGCAACTAGTTGCACAAAGGGGTGGCCGTCCTCTACAACAGAGGCACGTCACCGCGCACGGAGGGGCCCGATGAGCCGTTACCCGCACCTGCTGAGCCCGCTCGACCTGGGCTTCACCACGCTCCCCAACCGGGTCCTGATGGGCTCCATGCACGTCGGCCTGGAGGAAGCGGAGCGCGGTTTCGAGCGCATGGCCGCCTTCTACGCCGCCCGGGCCCGCGGGGGAGTGGGGCTGATCGTCACCGGCGGCATCGCCCCCAACGACGAGGGCCGCCCGTACGAGGGCGGCGCCAAGCTCACCACCGCGGCGGAGGCGGACCAGCACCGGGTCGTCACGGAGGCCGTGCACCGCGAGGGCGGCCGGATCGCCCTCCAGATCCTGCACTTCGGCCGCTACGCCTACCACGCCGACCTGGTCGCCCCGAGCCCCCTCCAGGCGCCGATCAGCCCCCATGTGCCCCGCGAGCTGACCGACGCCGACATCGAGCGCACCGTCGACGACTACGTCCGCACCGCCCGCCTCGCCCGCGAGGCCGGGTACGACGGTGTCGAGATCATGGGCTCCGAGGGCTACCTCATCAACGAGTTCATCGCCGCGCGGACCAACCACCGCGCCGACCGCTGGGGCGGCTCCTACGAGAACCGCACGCGCTTCCCCGTCGAGATCGTCCGCCGGGTGCGCGAGGCGGTCGGCGAGGACTTCATCGTGATCTACCGCCTGTCCATGCTCGACCTGGTGCCCGGCGGCTCCACCCTCGACGAGGTCACCACCCTCGCCAAGGCCGTCGAGACCGCCGGAGCCACGATCATCAACACCGGCATCGGCTGGCACGAGGCCCGCATCCCCACCATCGCCACCTCCGTGCCCCGCGGCGCCTACACCTGGGTCACCAAGCGGCTGATGGGCCAGGTGTCCGTCCCGCTCGTCACCACCAACCGCATCAACACCCCCGAGGTGGCCGAGGCACTGCTCGCCGAGGGCACGGCCGACATGGTCTCCATGGCCCGCCCGATGCTCGCCGACCCCGACTTCGTCGCCAAGGCCGCGGCCGGCCGCCCCGAGGCCATCAACACCTGCATCGGCTGCAACCAGGCCTGCCTGGACCACACGTTCAGCGGCAAGATCACCTCCTGCCTGGTCAACCCGCGCGCCTGCCACGAGACCGAGCTGGTCCTGTCCCCGACCCGGCGGCGCAAGCGCGTGGCCGTCGTCGGCGCCGGACCGGCCGGGCTCGCCTGCGCGGTGAGCGCCGCCGAACGCGGCCACGAGGTCACCCTGTACGACGCCGCGAGCGAGATCGGCGGACAGCTGAACGTCGCCCGCCAGGTCCCCGGCAAGCAGGAGTTCGACGAGACGCTGCGCTACTTCCGCACCCAGCTCGCGGCACACGGCGTCGACGTGCGCCTGAACACCCGCGTCGGCGTGGACGACCTCACCGGCCACGACGAGGTCGTCGTCGCCACCGGCGTCACCCCCCGCACGCCGGACATCCCCGGCGTCGACCACCCCTCCGTCGTCGGCTACCTCGACGTCCTGCGCGACGGCGCCCCCGTCGGCGAGCGCGTCGCGATCCTCGGCGCGGGCGGGATCGGCTTCGACGTCGCCGAGTACCTCACCGACGGCGGCGACAAGGCGCACGAGGACCCGGAGACGTACTTCCGCCTCTGGGGCGTCGACACCGGCTACCGCGCCCCCGGCGGCCTCGCCGCGCCCGAACGTCCCGCACCGCCGCGCACCGTCCACCTGCTCCAGCGCAAGACGTCCAAGGTCGGCGCGGGACTGGGCAAGACCACCGGCTGGATCCACCGCACCGAGCTGAAGCACCGCGGCGTCACCATGGTCCCGGGCGTCCGCTACGACCGGATCGACGACGCCGGGCTGCACATCACCGTCGGCGACGAGTCCACCGTGCTGGAGGTCGACACGGTCGTCCTGTGCACCGGCCAGGAGCCGAGCCGGGGCCTGTACGACGACCTGATCGCCGCCGGACACAGCGCACACCTCATCGGCGGCGCCGACGTGGCCGCCGAACTGGACGCCAAGCGCGCCGTCAAGCAGGGCACCGAGCTGGCGGCGGCGCTGTAGGGCCGCGTGGGCCGGAAGGCGCGCGGGCCGTCCCTAGGATGAGCCCATGTCACTCCCGCACGCGATCCTCACCGCCCTGGTCGAAAAGCCGTCGTCGGGGCTGGAGCTGACCCGCCGGTTCGACCGGTCGATCGGCTACTTCTGGTCGGCGACGCACCAGCAGATCTATCGCGAGCTGGGAAAGCTGGAGGCACAGGGCCTGATCCGCGCACTGCCCGGCCGGCAGCCGGCCCGCGGGCAGAAGAAGTCCTACGAGGTCCTGCCCGCGGGCCGCGCCGAACTGTCCCGCTGGACCGCGACCCCGCAGGACCCCAAGCCCCTGCGGGACACGATGCTGCTGCGGCTGCGCGCCGCCGCCGTGGTGGGCACCGACGGTGTCGAGGCGGACCTGCGACGCCATCTGGAGCTGCACGAGCGGCAGTTGGCCGAGTACGAGGAGATCGAGGAGCGGGACTTCCCGCCCGGCAGGGACAGCGCCGAGGACCGGCTGCGCCACCTGGTGCTGCGGGCCGGCATCGACCTGGAGACGTTCTGGACCCAGTGGCTCAGGCACGCCCTGGCCCAGTTCGCCGAGCTGCCCGGCGACGAACCTGCCTGACCGGTCCCGCCCGACCGGTCCCGGCGTCCCCGTGGGCCCCGCTCAGAACCGGTACGGCTTCGCCCGGCGGCGCAGGAACCAGGCCGCGGCGATGACGCCGGCCCCCACCAGCGCGCCGCCCGCCACCAGGGTGGCCGTGCCGTAGTCCTGGACGGCTCCGCCCAGTCCGCCCATCACGCCGCCCGGCGACGCGGACGGGGCGGGGCTGGCGGAGCGGCTGGGCGAGGGCGACGGGGAGGGGGCCGAGGAGACGATGACCGTCTGGGTGCCGGCGGTGCTGTTGTTCGAGCACATGACGATCACCGTGTACGTCCCCGGCGAGATCCCCGACCAGGCCGCGGACTGGCCCGAACCGCTGCCGGACAGCGCCACCTGACGCCCCTGGGCGAAGTCCCGCTGACTGCTGGTGAGCAGCGAGGCGGTGCCCCAACTGCCGTTGAGCTGGGCGCAGGCCGTGGTCGTGACCGACACCGTGGTTCCTGTGGTGCTCACGGAGATCCCCGGTCCCGCCGCAGCCGGTCCGGCGGCCAGGGCGACGGGCAGCACGGCGGCGGCCGCCACGGTGGCACCGGAGCGGAGAAGTGGCGATGAGATGCGCATGTGGACTGCCCTCCGGCGGCACGGTCGGCGGTACATCCCTTGCGCCGCCGGGATCGGGGAGCCCGTGCCCCCTCTTGGTAGCCAACAGGGCGCCGGCCGGGCCCGCATGCGGAGCGCGACCGGCCAGGTGACGCGCTCCCCGTACCGGACGGGAGCCGGCCGGGCGTCAGGTCACCGGCCTGCTCCCGTGGTCACCTTCCGCTCCGCCGAGAAGCCGCCCCAGGTTCCGTCGGCCAGCCGCGCCCGGATCCGCACCCGGTGCGTGACCCCGGCCTCGCGCCCGGCGTAGAAGCTGTACTCGGCGCGGTCGCGCGGTGCGTCGGCGCCGTAGACCAGCGAGGTCGCCGGACGGCCGTCCAGGTGGATCTGGTACTCGGTCACCGGAGTCTCGGTGCGCGGCGGGATCCAGGAGAGGTCGAGGTAATAGGCCCCGTCGGCCCGGTGGGAGGCGGCGCGCAGCTCCGTGGGGGCGGTGGCGCGTCCGTCGTCGGTGCCCGGGGTGGTGAGCCGGACGACGGCGCCCGCGGGGGAGACGTTGTCGGCGGCGTCCCGCGCCCGCACGGTGAACGAGTAGCGGGTGCCCGCCCGCAGTCCCGTCACCACGGCAGCCGTCTGATTGCCACCGACACTGTGGACCTTCGCGTCACCCTGGTAGACGTCGTACGACACCACACCGCGGTCGTCCTTCGCGGCCGACCAGGTGAGCTGGACCGCCCGGCTGCCCGCCGCCCGGCCGTGGAGGCCCCCCGGGCGGGTCGGAGCGGAGTCGTCGGCCACCGCGGCGGGAGTGGTCGCCCGCACCTGACGGCTGCGCGGACCGAGCCGCCCGTCGGCGTCCCGCGCCCGCACGGTGAAGACGTACGCCGTCGAGGGGCGCAGCCGGGTGACGTCCACCATCCGCTCGGCCGCCGGCACCTCCTTCACCAGCGTGCCGCCGCGGTAGACCTCGTAGGTCTCGACGTCGTCGACCGCGTTCCACATCACGTGCACGGTGGTCGCGCTGCCGGCCTTCGCGGTGACGCCCGTGGGCACCGAGGGCAGCCCGCCCCCGTCGCCGCCACCGTCCTCGGCCGAGCCCCAGCCGCACGACGTGAGCAGGAGGAGCGCCCCGCAGAGCAGGGCGCAGCGGCGCGGGAGAGCGGGAACGGAAACCTGGCGCACGGCTCTGCCTCCCGGATGGCGCCGACTTCCGCGGCGTCGATTGTAAAGGTCCGGACCAATATGACGCTGTGACGCGATCACATCAAGAGGGCCGTGGGTGAAGCGCACCTGGACCGGTTACGTATGCTGGGTCACCTCACGGCCGAACTCCCGCGATGTCCACGGAAGTTCGGGCCGACGGCGCGTGGACCGCTGTCGTCGCCAACCCGCGCCGGCGCGGGCGGCCGGGCGGTCCGGAGCCGAACAGGCCCGGCCCGCCCGCCCCCGGTCGCACACCCCCGAGGCCACGGAGCGTGCGGCGCGCGTGCACCGTCTGGCCCTGCAAAAGGTGGGCGCGTGGGCGTTTCGGGGACACATGGGGCCGAGTGTCCGTCCATGTCCCCGAGGAGAGGCCCCATCGTGCGTGTCCAGTCGCTGACACTGGTCGCGGCCAGCGCCGCCCTGCTCGCCCCCACGACGTTCCCCGGCGCTCCGCCCCCGCCGCACCCCGACCCGCCGACGCGGATCCTGGTGCCCGGCGCCCCGGACCGGACCGGGAGCCTGCGCGCGGACCGGTCCGGAGTGCGGGTGGGCCCCGTTCCGCACCTTCCGGCCGGGCGGTCCGAACAGCCCTCGCGGGTCGGACCGGACTCCCGGGCCGGGACCCGTGCGCAGCCGGACCGGAGCGGGGAACCCGTCGGCGCCGCCGACCTGCTGGCCAAGGTGCGGGACTGCGCACCCGTCTCGCGCGGGCGCTACCGCAGCGACGCCGGAGCACCGGCGGACATCCCGGTGTGCGGCACACGGGACGCCGTGTACTGGAAGGCCGACCTGGACGTCGACTGCGACGGGCGGCCCGGCGACCGGTGCAACGCCCGCACCGACCCGCACTTCACCCCCGCCACCGCGTACACGGAGTCCGACGGCCGCCCGCTGGACGCCGAACGCCTGCCCTACGTCGTCGTGCCCGGGCCCAGCGACACCTGGGACCATCGCGAGGACGACGTCCGCGGCGGCTCGCTCGCGGCTCTTGTCCACGGGGACAAGGTGCGGTACGCGGTCGTCGGCGACGTCGGCCCGAGCGAGCTGATCGGTGAGGCCTCCTACGCCGCCGCACGCTCCCTCGGCATCCCGGCGGATCCCGAGGGCGGCGGCGTGGCCTCCGACGTCACGTACATCGTCTTCAAGGGCAGCGAGGTCGAGCCCATCGAGGACACGGCCGCGGCCAAGAAGGCGGGGGAGCGGCTGGCGCGGCGGTTCGTGGACGGGGGCTGAGCGGACGGACCGGGCGGGGCTCGCGCCCGGACCGCCCGGTCGATCTCCCGGTCGGACTCCCGGTCAGACCTTCCGGTCGGGCTCCCGGTCAGACCTTCCGGTAGGAGTACGCCTCCGCGGCCGCCGCCTCCACGGCCGCGAGGTCGGCGCCGGTCGAGGCCGTCACGACCGCCGCCACCGCGCCCTCGACGAAGGGCGCGTCCACCAGACGGGTGTTCTCCGGGAGTTCGTCACCCTCGGCGAGCAGCGCCTTGACGGTGAGCACCGCGCTGCCCAGGTCGGTGAGGACGGCGACGCCCGCGCCCCGGTCCACGGACGCGGCGGCGGCCGCGACCAGTTCCGAACTGGTCCCGAACTCCCCGGACGCGGTACCGCCCGCGGGCGCGACGGCCACCGCCCCGGCGCCGCCCGACAGGGCCTTCGCCAGCTCCGCCACCGACGCGGCGACCTCGGCGCTGTGGGACACCAGCACGACGCCCACCAGCTTCTCGTCACTCACCGGCCGTCTCCTTCAGCGCCTCGAAGAGCAGAGCGGCCGAGGTCGCCCCGGGGTCCTGGTGTCCGATGCTGCGCTCGCCCAGATAGCTCGCCCTGCCCTTGCGGGCCTGCATCGGCGTGGTCGCCTCGGCCCCGTCCACCGCCGCCGTACGGGCCGCCGCGAAGGAGTCGCCCAGGGCGTCCACGGCGGGCACCAGGGCGTCCACCATCGTCTTGTCCCCCGGGGCGGCACCGCCGAGCGTCCGGACCGCGTCCACGCCCGCCCGCAACGCCTCGGCCAACTGCTCCGCGCTCACCTCGGGGGAGTCCCCGAGCGCCTTGCCGGTACGGCGCAGCAGCGTCCCGTACAGGGGTCCCGAGGCGCCGCCGACCGTGGAGATGAGCTGCCGCCCGGCGCGGATCAGGACAGCGCCGGGGGTGTCGGGCGCTTCCTTCTCCAGCGTGGCGGCCACGGCCGTGAACCCGCGCTGGAGATTGCTGCCGTGGTCGGCGTCGCCGATGGGCGAGTCGAGGGCGGTGAGCCGCTCCGCCTCGCGGTCGACCAGCGCGGTGACCGCCGTCATCCAACGGCGGAAGAAGTCGGCGTCGAGCACAGGATCTCCTTGCCTGGTAGGTACGTCGCGATTCTTCCCCGGCTCGCCGTCACATGCCCCACCGCAGGCCCGGGGTGCTGACCGGCGCGTCCCACAGTCCGAGCAGTTCCTCGTCGATCTCGCACAGGGTGACCGAGGCACCCGCCATGTCCAGCGAGGTGACGTAGTTGCCGACGAGCGTGCGGGCGACGGCCACACCCCGCTCGCCGAGCACCCGCTGCACCTCGGCGTTGAAGCCGTACAGCTCCAGCAGCGGCGTCGCGCCCATGCCGTTGACCAGGACCAGGACCGGGTTGCGCGGGCCGAGGTCGGTCAGCACCGCGTCCACGGCCGCCTCGGCGATCTCGCCCGAGGTCATCATCGGACGCCGCTCCCGGCCGGGCTCCCCGTGGATGCCGATGCCCAGTTCCAGCTCACCGGCGGGGAGGTCGAAGGTGGGGCTGCCCTTGGCCGGCGTGGTGACGGCGCTGAGCGCCACCCCGAAACTGCGGGAGCTGTCATTGACCCGGTGGGCGATCGCCTCCACCTGCTCCAGCGGCCGGCCCTCTCGCGCCGCCGCCCCGGCGATCTTCTCGACGAACAGCGTCGCCCCCGTGCCGCGCCGTCCGGCCGTGTAAAGGCTGTCCGTCACCGCCACGTCATCGTTGACCAGCACCTTCGCCACCTGGATGCCCTCGTCCTCGGCCAGTTCGGCGGCCATGTCGAAGTTGAGCACGTCACCGGTGTAGTTCTTGACGACGAAGAGCACCCCGGCCCCGCCGTCCACGGCCGCCGCGGCCCGCACCATCTGGTCCGGCACCGGCGAGGTGAACACCTCACCCGGACAGGCGGCCGACAGCATCCCGGGGCCCACGAACCCACCGTGCAGCGGCTCGTGCCCGGAACCGCCTCCCGACACCAGGGCGACCTGCCCGGACACGGGGGCGTCCCGCCGCACGATCACCCGGTTCTCGACATCCACGTTCAGCTCGGGATGGGCGGCCGCCATACCGCGCAACGCGTCCGCGACGACGGTCTCGGGGACGTTGATGAGCATCCTCATGGGTATCTCCTAGACACATAGGCAGATGGGTCGGTGACCCGTGTTTTCGCTGGTGGGAGCAGGGTCGGGGCAGTTCGTGATCCTGGCGGCGACGAGAGTCCTACAGGGGCAGTATCGACCTTGCGACCACGAAGGTCACGCGAGGCGACCTCCGCAGAGGCCAGGGACTACCGATCTGGCAGACACGACCAGAGCACAGGACCTGTCGTACGCCGCCTCCTGCCTCAAGGGGCAATTTCGCAAGTCAGGAACGAAGATTCACCTGCTCACCGACCGGAACGGACTGCCGCTGTCCCTGGGTATCTCCGGGGGTATCTCCGGAGCCAACATGCACGAAAGCCAGGCCCTGGAACCGCTTGTGCGCGGCACCCCGCCCATTCGCTCCCGCCGCGGACCTCGGCGCAGACTCCCGGCGAAACTGGGCGGATGCCGTCGCCTACACCGCCGCCATGAACGCAAGCCCGAGCACTTCCCTGGGATCAGTCGGTGGTGAAGCTGGACAGTACCGCGGCCGGGTATCGGCTGCCCGCCGAGCCGTGGGGGAGGATCTCGGTGATGTGGGCCATGTCGGCGTCAGTGAGCTGGACGCTGTCCGCGCCGGCGTTCTCCTCGAGGCGCTTGGCACTGCGGGTGCCGGGGATGGGCACGATGTCCTGACCCCGGGAGAGGAGCCAGGCCAGCGCGAGTTGGGCGGTGGTGATGCCCTTGGCCGTGGCGAGTTTTTTGAGCTGTTCGGTGGCGCGGAGGTTGTAGGTGTAGTTCTCGCCCTGCCAGCGCTCGTCCCAGCTGCGCATGTCGTCCGCGGGGTATTCACTCGCGGGCTTGACCGCCCCGGTCAGGAAGCCGCGGCCGAGCGGGGAGTAGGGCACCAAGCCGATGCCGAGCTCCCGCAGGACGGGAAGGATCTCCTCCTCCACCTCCCGCTCGAAGAGCGAGTACTCGTACTGGAGCACCGAGAGCGGGGTGACGGCGTGGGCGCGTCGGATGTACTGGGGGCCGACGTTGCTCAGGCCGAAGTACTTCACCTTGCCTTCGGTGATCAGATCGCCGACCACGCCCGCGACCTCCTCGACCGGAATGGTGGGGTCGGAGATGTGCTGGTAGAAGAGGTCGATGTGGTCGCTCTGCAGGTAGCGCAGGCTGTTCTCGGCGACCTTGCGGATGTTCTCGGGGCGGCTGTCGAAGC
Source organism: Streptomyces sp. BBFR25 (assembly GCF_044590125.1). NCBI lineage: Bacteria > Bacillati > Actinomycetota > Actinomycetes > Kitasatosporales > Streptomycetaceae > Streptomyces > Streptomyces sp. BBFR25. The sequence continues at coordinate 1,188,357 of NZ_CP172447.1, read as the reverse complement.
CGGAGCCCAGCGGCTGGGTCGCCATGTCGAAGCCGAACTTGGTGGCGAGGACCACCTCGTCGCGGAAGTCGCGGACAGCCTTGCCCAGGAGGATTTCATTACTGCCGGTACCGGCGCCGTACAGCTCGGCGGTGTCGAAGAAGTCGATGCCGAGTTCGTGGGCGCGGCGGATGGTCGCGATGCTCTCGTCGTCGTTCGAGGCGCCGTAGGCCATGGACATGCCCATGGTCCCGAGGCCGAGCGCCGAGACGCGCAGACCCTGAGAGCCCAGATTGCGGTGCTGCATGGGTTCACTCCCTCGGTATTTCGTCGGTTCACCCACAGAGGCCAAACCGAACTGTTCTGTTTGACTGTACGCGCCGACCATCCCGACTGCCAAACCGAACGGTTCGGTGTTCTATCCTGGGCCTATGCCCCAGTCCAGCGGCTCCGGCCAGACCGCAGCGCCCACCGCCGGCGGTGACAGCACGCGCGAGCGCATCCTTGCCGCTGCCATGGAGGAGTTCGCCGGCCACGGCATCGCCGGCGCCCGCGTGGACCGCATCGCCAAGCTCGCCAAAACGAGCAAAGAGCGCGTCTACGCCTACTTCCGCAGCAAGGACGCGCTTTATGCCGCTGTTGCTGCACGGGAGTATGTCGTCATCGCCGAGGCCACCCAGATGGACCCGTCCGACCTCCCTGGCTACGCGGGCCGCCTGTTCGACTACTTCGCCGCCCGTCCAGACCACCACCGCCTGATCACCTGGGGTCGCCTCGAACTGCAGGGCACCACAGCCGGTGCCGACGATCCCGAGCAGGCGATGATCGCCCGCAAAATCGAGCAGCTCCGCAAGGTGCAGCAGGCTGGACAGCTCGACCCCGCCTGGGACCCGGCCGACGTCCTCGCCCTGGTCAACCAGATCGCCATGACCTGGGCGTCGCAACCCGAACTCAGCAAGGCCGCCGCCGCACACGCCGTGGACCCCACCGCCGCCGCCCGCCGTGCCGCGGTGGTGACCGCAGTCGAGCAGCTCTTCCCCCGAGCGGACTGAGTAACACCGGTTGCGGGCAGGGGACCTGCCCGCAACGGAGTACGTGCGCCCCTGACCGGAATCAGGCTCAGGATGCTGAGCCCCCGGGTATCCCTGCTCGCCGGGCATGTCTGTGCCCGCCACAGCGTGATCCACCGGATGGGTGCGGGGCTCGACGCTCCGCGAGTCGCACTGACACAAATCGTCAACTCGTTGATTCTCACGGGGCTGGTCGCTGTTCCGGTCCTGCGTAGGGTTCCAAGAAGGCGGCAGTGCGGCATTTTGCGCACTCGATCTGTTGCCGCGCCGAGTGCTGAGGCACACCCGCGAGAGAAGGAAACACACCCCCTATGCGCGCCCTTGTGGTCGATCACAGTGAGGCCGGACCCGTCCGGTTCGCCGATGTCGATGAGCCCGAACCGTCCACCGGTGAGGCGCTGGTGGAGATACGGCACATCTGTCTCAACTTCGGAGAGCTGAATTACGTGCACCAGTGGCCGGCCGGCGCCGTGCACGGTCACGACGCGGCCGGCGTCGTCGTGCGCGCCGCATCCGACGGCTCGGGGCCGCCCGAAGGCACACGCGTCGCCGTGGGAATGGCTCCCCACGCGTGGGCGGAGCGGGTGGCAGTCAGCCCCGCCTCGCTCGGCACCGTCCCCGAGGGCGTGGACCTGGCCGATGCCGCTGCGCTGGGGATCGCCGGAGTCACCGCACTCCGGGTGCTGCGCAAGCGTTCCCTGCTGGCGCGCAACGTGCTGATCACCGGCGCCAGCGGGGGCGTGGGGCACTTCGCCGTCCAGCTGGCGGCGCTGGCGGGCGCCCGGGTGACGGCACTCGTCGGTTCGCCGGAGCGGGCCGCCGGACTCCGTGAACTCGGCGCCGACAAGGTCCTGACCGACCTGGCCGAGACCGGGGACCGGTTCGACCTCGTCCTGGACACGGTCGGCGGGCCGCTGGTGGCCCAGGCGTGGAGTTCCCTCGCCGAGGGCGGCACCATCCACCTGGTCGGTTACTCCTCGGGACAGGAAACGACCTTCCCGTCAGGGGCCTTGTTCGGCTTCGGCGAACCCCGCAGCATCGCCACCTACGGCGACATGACGCCGACCAGCGCGGAACTGACGGACCTGCTGGGCCTCATGGCCGCCGGGAGGCTCTCGGCGCCGGTCGGACTGCGAGGCGACTGGCGGGATGTGGGCGACGCCGTCCAGGCGCTGTTCGCGCGGAAGGTGCACGGAAAGGCCGTCCTTGACGTGGCCTGAAGCTGTGGGCGAGGACACGTGCGCCTCGCCCGCCGGCGGGCGGTTCGCGGCGGTGGACGAGAATGGACCCATGGATGTGCTGGCGGAGGTCTTGCGTGTGTCCGGTGCGCGTGGGGCGCTCGGGGTCATGCTGAAGGCCGGAGGAACCTGGGGCCTGTGGCTGGACACCTACCCAGGAGCGGCACTGCACGTCGTCTCCCGCGGCACGATGTGGCTCCACGTCACGGGCGAGAAACCTCTTCAAGTGCAGGCCGGAGACGCCGTCCTGGTCTCGCCGGGCACCGCACACGGGATAGCCGGCGCCGCCGGCGTGACGATGGGTTCCTGCGACCGGGACGAGGCGGCCCGGGCTTTCGGCGACGGCCGAGCCCTGCGGCTGGGCTCGGAGCCGGTGCAGACGGAAGTGATCGTCCTGCACTACGAGCAGGACCCGGAGGTGCGCACACCGGTGCTCACCTCCCTCGCTCGGCCGATGCACGTCACAGCCCGGGAGAACGCGCAGCTCAGAAGGACCGTCGAACTTCTCGCTGCTGAGCTCGCACAGCCGCAGATCGGCACCACCGCCGCCATCAACAGCATCGTCGACCTCCTGCTCGTCCAGTTCGTACGCGCCTGGCTGGCCCGCCACCCGCAGGAGCAGTCCGGCTCATGGCTGGGAGCGATGCGCGATCCGGTCGTGCGCGACGCTCTGGCATGTGTCCACGCCCGACCGGAGCACCCCTGGACCACGGAGACCCTGGCCGCCGCGACGAGCGTCTCCCGGGCGACGCTGTCCAGGCGTTTCCGGTCCGCCCTCGGCCAGACGCCGGGCGCGTACGTGACGCAGTGGCGCATCGACCTGGCGTCCGTCCGGCTCCGCGACACCGATGAGCCGGTCGAGTCGATCTCCGGTGCGGTCGGATACGGCTCTCCGCACGCGTTCAGCCGAGCCTTCAGACGTGCCCGAGGGACGGCCCCGGGCGAGTACCGTTCCCGACTTCGCAAGTGATTCTGGCTCGGGAGAGGTCAGCACCAGTCGGGTGCAGGCGAGTGAAGGGGACGCTGGCGGCGGGGTCGAGGGCCGTTGGTCCGACGGCGGTGACCCGGGCGACCAGGCGTGCCGGGTGCGTTGCGCCCCACGCCGCCGTAGACCTTGCCGGTCCCGTCCAGCACCCGGCCCAGTCGCACCGGATCGGCCAAGGCGTACTGGGCTTCCGCGCAGGGCCCGCGAGTCGTCCTCACGGTAGGTGGGGTGGCTGACCGGTGGAGCCACGTAATTCCGAGAGGCGTGCCAAGGCGCTGGGGTTGCCGGCGTCCGCGGCGGTGCGGGCGAGTTGCTCGGCCTGACGCTTGTCTCCCGCGAGCTCCAAGATGATGGCCATGCGTGCCATGGCCATCGTGTCCCCTGCGTCGGCGGCGAGGCGAGTCATGTTCTCGGCCCCTTCTTGGTCGCCTTTTGCTTCGCGTATGTCGGCCAAGCGCATCAGTGGGGTGGTACATCCCCGCTCGGCAGCCTCCTGGGCGAGCCGTGCGGCGTCTTCATGGCGTCCAGCGTGTTCGCGCATCTCCGCCAGCCGCGTGAAGACGCTGATGTCACCGGCGTCAGCCGAAAGCCGTGCCAGCCCTTCGGCTTCCTCACGATGTCCGGCCACTTCTTTGAGATCAGCCAGTCGTGCCGCGGCGTTGGCATTGCTCTTCTCCGCCGCCTCCTTGGCGAGGCACTCCGCTCCGTAGAGATCTCCTTGGTCGACTTGCAGCTCTGCCAATCGGGCCACCGCTGTGGGGATGCCTGCCTCGTCGGCTTGCCGCAACAGGCGCTCAGCTCCCGCTGCATCACCGGCCGCTCTGCGGAGCGCTGCGATCCGAACCAGAGCGAACCGGTGACCGGCACCGATCGCCTGCTGTGCCAGCCTTTCGGCCTCCTCGTGCGCGCCGGCTGCCTCGCGCATCTCGGCCAGCCGCACCAGGGCGAAGGACTGACCTGCTCGTGCGGCTCGGCGGGCGAACTGCTCTGCTTCCTCTCGACGACCGGTTGCTTCCCTCGTCGCCGCCAGCCGGGCGAGTGCGCTGGCATTGCCCACCCGGCCCGCGAGCTGGTAGAGGCGCATGGCATTGGTGCTTGCTGTCGGGCCCTTGCCTTCCTGGATGACTGCCAGCCGGACGAGAGCCGTGGTGTCGCCTGCCTTGGCGGCCAGTTGACCCAGCCGCTCGGCTCCCTGGGTGGCCCCTGCCAGTTGCCTCATCTCAGCGAGTCGGACCAACGAGCTCGTGTCCCCGGCGGCGGCAGCACGAGTGGCCAGTTCTTCCGCCGCCCTGCGAAGCCCTTGGTTCTCACAGATCTCCGCGAGCTGCACCAGTCCCTGGGGATCTCCCGCATCGGCGGCCTGCTGGGCGAGATCCTCTGCCTCGGAGATGTGGCCGACTCGGTGACGTGCCACGGCCAGCCGGATGAGAGCGGTGATGCTTCCCGCGTCCGCGGCCTGCCGGAGAAGCAGGTCGGCCTCTCCCCAGTCTCCGCCGGCCCGTCGGATCTCGGCGAGTTCCGCCAAGGCGTCGACACTGCCTTGGTCTGCGGCCTGTTGGGCGAGTTGTTCGGCCCAGCCGAACCGGTGACGGATCCTGGCGGCATACGCGAGGTTGAGTAGGCTGTCGGAGGTGAGATGCCCCTGTGCCGCCTGCCAGAACGACTTCGGTGGGCACAGGCGGGCACGGCCCCGGCGCCCGTGTTGCTCCAGGTAGTCGGCAAGTCGGTAGCACGCTGAAGTGCCGGTCATGGTCCCGGCGTTTCTCTGGGAGGAGCGCGGGCGGACGCGTCGCAGGGGAGCAAGTCGGCCATGGACGGGCACGGTCACGTCGGCGAATGCCTCGTCCAGCCAGTTGTCGGTCAGATCGTCATAGTCGTCGTCGTTGAGGTAGTCCTCCACGGCCTGTTCGAGGAAGCCGACCGGCAGATGCACCGCGGCGCCGAGACGTCGCGCGTCTATGGCGACATCGAGCAGGGCTCGGGCCGGCGGACCTGCCGTCTCGTAGCGGCGCACCAGCTCGGGTGCTCCCGCGAGGAACTGTGTCAGTCGGCCACTGTCAGTGTGGTGCAGAGCGTGGGCGAGCTGTCGGTCACCGGCTGTCGCGAGGACCTTGGCCTTGCTGAGGGCGATGTGGTCGAACCGGTCCGGCAGCGTGATGAGGCGCCCAGCCAGCAGAGACCGAACCTGCGGATGCGCATCCGGTGTGCCGGGACGCGGCAGGGTCATGTAGTCGTCCTGGTACTCAGGCCACATTGTGCCCAGAACCAGTACGGGGCTGCGCGACACGTCGGTGAGCAGTCGGTGAAGGGCGGCCGCGATCCGCTCGCCGTTCTCTCCCCCGAAGTACTGCTGGGCATCGTTCAACCAGACCACTGTCCGTGTTTCCACCCGATGCAGATCAGCAAGCGCGGCTTCGGGGCGCGTGGGGTCGAAGGGATGCCACAACCGCCATCCGTATGCGGTCAGCGGTTGAATCGCCTCCCAGCAGGCGCGCGTCTTGCCCGTCGAGGAAGGCCCCACCAGTACGGCCATGCCGCTGTGGCCCTCGCACGCGGCCTCGACGACCGTGGCGAGATGCTCGTCATGAGGGCGGCCTACGTACGCCGGCAGCCTCCCGGCCCGCCCCCGCCGACTTCCCTCCCGTGAGCCGTTGGAACCGGAGGACGTGATGGGCGCCTCGACGGCGTAGTGCACCTCCAGATCGTGGGGGTCCCACAGGCGGATCGTTGTGCCCGGCGCTCCCGTGCCGCCCGCGGCTTGACCGCGCCCGCAGGCCGTCTCCAGCAGTTCCAGGAGAGCATCCGTGTCCAGGCGCAGGGCACGGGCCAACGCCCCGACCGTGTCCGCCGAGGGGCCCGGCGCCGCGGGGCTGAGTGCTCGGCTGACCGTGGTGCGACCCAGTCCCGCGACGTGGGCGAGTTCGGTCTGGTTGAGCCCCCGAGCTATCCGTCCCGACTCGAGCCGGGCCCGCAACTCCCTCAGGGCCGCAGCGTCGCGCACCTCTTCCAAGTCTCCCCCTGGACAACCCCACGTGTTCGTCCGTGTTCATCTTCGCCCACCGCACCATGACGAACACGGTCTTCCGCAAGGTCACTGCCACGACAGCACTCGCACCGACCCACAGGGAAGGCCAAAACATGTCCAACCACGCTTCCGTCATCGTCCTGACCTGCCTGGTAGCGCTCTTGACCGGCACCCTGGTGGCAGCGGCGGCCGGCTACCTCGCCCGCCGTGACAACGCTTCGTATCCAGCGGCGATCACTCGGGCAGCGGTGGCCTTCGCTGCCACGCTCACCTTTGCCACGGCACTGGCAACAGCACTCAACACGGCCACGGGGCAGTAAGAGGGTCTTGATCGGCGCTGGCTCGTTGCGCCGGGCATGGACATAGTCGGGCGGCTGGTGCCGGACGGGCTGTGGGAGATCCACCAGAGGGTGGCGCCGGAGCCGCCGGTACGCGCCCAGGGTGGAGCCGGGCGGCGGTGTGACGACCACGCGGTACTGGCCGTCTAGATGACCGGCGGGCGGCCCAGGCGCGTCATCCGTACCACGGTCGCCCACCGCATCGGCCGGCGCGGGCCGCCTGATTCACGGACACCCTCGGCAAAGCCGCCCGCCCAAGCGCGGCATCCGTCCCACGACCGCGTCCGCACCACGGTCAGCAGGGCCCATACCCCGAGATAAGCGGGGACCAGGGGAGCGGGCAGGTGTCGCTTGGCCAGCCACACCCGGTTGCGGGCCGTCATCCGGTAGTAGACCGCGTGCCGGGCCGGTGAGGTCCACGGGTGCCGCAGCAACAGCGACGGCTCGTACACCACCCGCCACCCGTCATCCAGCGCCCGCCAGGCGTCCGGAACGACACGATTCCCAGCCGCTCATCGGCCTCGTACATCGAAGCCAGGTGGGCGAACACGCCGGTGTCCAGGAGCAGCCCGTCGTCGTCCAGATCGACGACGACGTCCACGTCCCCACACGCCCGCAGGTGCTCGATGGCCACGTTCCGGCCGCCGGACACGCCCAGGTTCTCCTCCAGCTCCACCCCGTCCACGCCTGCGGGCAGCTCCGGCAGCGGGCTGCCGTTGCCCACCACCACGATCCGCGTGGCCGGCAGCGTCTGCCGCGCCACCGACTCCAGCAGCGCCTTCAGCTCCGCGGGCCGGTTGCCCATGGTCAGGACCGCAATCCCCAGGCGTGGACGACTTACAGGGAGCCGGAGAACCTCGTCGTCCTGAATGGTCAGGCAGCCACAGCTTCTTTTCTTGAGCGTCTGATCCAGATCGGTTAGGGTGAGGTCATGGCAAGGACCCGGGAGTTCGATACCGAGGCGGCGGTGAGCCGCGCGATGGAGCTGTTCTGGACGCGCGGCTACGAGGCCACCTCGGTACGCGACCTGACCGGGCACCTGGGGATCGGGCAGGGGTCCTTGTATGCCGCGTTCGGCGACAAGGACGGCCTGTACCGGGCGGCCCTGGAGCACTACCGCACCACCCTCGCGGCGGCCGCCCTACGCAGCCTGGAGGAGGGGGCGGACGCCCGGTCGGCGATCCGCACCATGCTGGTCGAGCGGGTCCGGATCGCCGTGGAAGGCGACGGCCGGGGCTGCCTGGCGGTCAACGCCGTCTGCGAGCGCCTGCCGGAGGATGCGGCGACCCGGCGCACCGTGCGCGACATGCAGGACGCCAGCCGGGACGCGCTCGCCGAAGTGCTGCGGGTCGCGGCGGAGCGGGGCGAGATCGCGCAGCGGCACGACCCGCACACCCTCGCCGCCTTCCTCGTCACCTTCCTCAACGGATTGCTGGTCTCCTCGAAGATCACGCCAGACGCCCGCGCCCTCGAACCCCTCGTGGAGGTCGCGCTGGCCGCCCTCGACTGACTTTTTCATGCCCGGAATCTGTATCAGTCGATCCAGAAACGTCGCCGATGCCAGCTCGGACACGGAATCCGGCGACCCCACCCCGCTTCATTCGAAGACTCCGGAGGCCCCATGCTCCCCGCACCCACCCCGAGTACGCCCGCTCTCGGCGGAAGCCGCTGGAACACCTTTCCCGCGACCGGCACCGCCCTGAGCGCCCGTCACTTCTTCACCGCCACCGAGCCGCTGCTCCAGGGCATCATCGACGACAACGCCCTCACCAGTGCCGACATCGAGGTGCTGGAGGACCAAATCCGCGCGACCCTGGCCCTCGGTACCCGGGAGACCTCCCTCCCGCTGCCTCTCGGCCCGGACAGTGCCTCGGCAGCGCGCGAACTGGGCGCACAGGCCGAGGCGATCGGCCAGGAGCTCGCCTCTTGGTCCAGCGAGGCGCTGGAGAGGCTGCTCACCGATCCGGTACCGCTGCCCGCCGGCCCGCTGGTCGTCCGCAGCCACTGCTACGGCCACCTGCTCACCCCTCCCGCAGCCGATCTGCTCCTCGGACGTCGCGGTGGACCGGTCACGATGCAGCTCTACAACGAGTGGCTCCACCAGATCGTCCTGCTGCGCGACGCCCTGCTGCCCTTCACCAACTGGCAGGACGTTCCGCTCCTGATCACCCCGACCGGACTACGGCACACCGCACCGGACCGCGACACGTTTCTCACCGAACTCCTGGTACGGCAGATCCGTCACACCAGCATCGTGGCCTTCGCCCGCAAGGTCGTCACCGGCGCCTCCGGCCCGGCCGGTTACGGCTTCGAGGCGGGTGGCGGCACCGCCCTGCCCGCCGTCCTCGGCCAGCCGCCCCTGACCGCCCCCCGGTACCTGTTGACCTGGCGCCCCGACCCGGCCGTCGGTGAAGCCGTCACGTATGTCCCGGAGGTACAGGACTACTACGCCGCGCCTCGCACCCTCGTCGAGGACCTGCCGCCCGCCGTCACCACATCCGGCCCGCTCACTGCCCGTACCCGCACCGCGCCGGTCGTCGACGGGTCCCGTACCGCCCGCATCGAGGTCACCCACGACGGCACCACCGCCCACGTCGACCTCGGCCAAGCCCTGCGCGGCCACCGCTTCGCCCAGCGCGCGCACTCCGCCCCAGGCGACGCATCCAACACCGTCAACGCCTGGTCCGCGCTGCGCGCGCCGGGACTGGTGTGGACGCAAGCGGGTGACGTCGTCCTGGACGCCACCGGTCAGGACGACCTCGTCGTACTGGCCCTGCTCGGCCGGCTCTACCCGGAGAACGTCATCCTGCGCCCCGCCGGCCGCCCCACCGTTCCGACGCCCCCCGGCGGCAGCGGACCGAGCCACCTGGTGACCCGCGTCGACCCTCCGCAAGTCCACTGACAGCCACGCCACGTCGCAAAGCACACGAGGAAGTTGGAAAACCATGATGTTCGACCATGACGGAACGCCCGTCCGCACGGGCCGAGCCGCCGTCAACGGAACGAGTCTGCACTACCGCACCGCCGGGTCCGGCCCCGCCGTGGTGCTCCTGCACGGTGTGCCCAAGACCGGCTACCACTGGCGTCATCTCGTCCCGAAGCTGACGCCCCGCTACACCGTCGTCGTCCCGGACCTTCGCGGTCTCGGCGACTCCGCCCGCCCGTCGGACGGCTACGACTCCGCGACGATGAGCGACGACATCGCCGAGTTGATGAACGACCTCGGACACGAGACGTACGCCGTGGTGGGCGAGGACTGGGGAGCGGTGATCGGCTACCAGCTCGCCGCCCGTCACCGCGACCACGTCACGGCTCTCGTGTTCGCCGAGGCACTGTTCCCCGGGTTCGGCTTCGAGGATCACACGGCCCTCACCCCCGAGAACGTCTCCAGCGGCATGCACCTGTGGCATCTGGGCTTCTACTTCCAGCCGGACGTTCCCGAGATGCTGATCGCCGGTCACGAGCGTGAGCTGATCACCTACATGATCAAGTCCGAGCGCAGCCGGCCCGACAGTGCCACCGCCGACGCGGTCGACGAGTACGTGCGCTGCTACTCGATGCCTGGCGGCATCCGCGCGATGCTCTCGGTCTACCGGGCGATGCTCGTGGACGCCGAACAGAACCGGCAGGCCTCGCAGAAGAAGCTGGACATCCCGGTCCTGGCGCTCGGTGGCGCCGCGTTCATCGGCGACCGCAACGAGTCCCAGATGCGGCTCATGGCCGACGACGTCACCGGGCACGTGTTCGACGCAGGCCACGACCTTGCAGAAGAAGTACCCGACGAGATGGCCGACGTTCTCCTGCCTTTCCTGGAGACGCACCAGTAGGGCACGACTCCGCCGAGTCGGAGGGCACCCTCGATCTCGCTGAGCTTCGCCGCGGACAGGGCGCCCGCCCGCTCGATCAGGTGGCCCCGGGACACCGCAGCACGCCTTCGAAGGGCAGTCCTTCGAAGGCGTGCTGCAGTTGGTGCTCGGCCTGCTGCTGCGTTCCCCTTCGGACCCGAAGCCACGAGAGGTCGGCCTGTCAGAAGCCGAATGACCGTTGTGAGCGGGTGGGCGCTTCGTGTCTCACTCGATCGGCATCTTCGGTCTCACCGAGTTCGGTAAGTACGGGAATCCGACTCGTTCGTCATGGCGGACAAGCGTAGGCCAGCGGGCCGGGCCGCGGTGCAGGAACAGCGCGGGCGCAGTCTTCTTGGTGACGGACTTGGTGATTGAAGACGGCATCCAGCGGGCGGCTAGAGACCTGGTTGACCGTCACACGGCCAGGCCGCGCCGCGGACGGTGGCCGGGGGACGCCGATCTGGCAGATACGACCAACGCACAGGATCCGCTCGCCGCGGATCAGGTTCCTCGCGCTGGGAGGTGCTGCGCCCGTGGACCGAGGTGAGGACTCGAGGCCCTGGGCCAGTGGCTTGAGGAACGGGTGACCGGGCACGGCGAACGGCAGCGCGGCGAGCAGCGCCACGCCCGCGAACAGCATTGCCAGGCGCGTGATGTTGGAGCCGACCTGCGAGCTGATCAGCCGGGCGAAGCGCCATCCCGCGGAAGCTCGGCGTGCCGGCGGTTGCTGTGCCCGGGCTGTACGCGCGCACGAGCTCGTCGTCGTACCGGCCCGTCCCCGGCCACCCTGCGGAGTCGTGACCGACCCGGCCCGAGGCGGGGCTCATGTTCGCGGCGCCGCGCGCCCGGTCTCAGCCCGCTTCGGCGCTGCGCGCGGTGAGGATGCGGACGGTGCGTTCACCGGTGTGGCCGTCCCGGCCGTGCCAGCAGCGGTAGTTGTCGAGGACCAGGATGTCGCCCTCGTCGAGACGCAAGCGCGGCAGCGACGGTTCGATGCCGTGCACGGCATCGTCCAGGCGGGCGAGCTGGTTGCGGATGTGTTCCGTGTCGGGGTCGCGGTGAAGCGGCAGGGCTCCGTCCGTGCGGCGCACGACGCGCCGCCCGGTCCGGGTGAACTCGACGTGCCGCCCGACCCGGGGCTCGCGGGCAGCCCGCGCAGGTCCGCCCAGGCGCCGTACAGATCGACGTCGGAGCCGTGGAGGAAGGAATGGAGAGCGGGGTCGGTGGAGGCGAGGGCGTCGACGAAGGCGTAGGCGTCCAGCACGAAGGAGTCGCCCCCCTGGAGGACCGACCGGACGCACTGGACGAGGGCGAAGTCCTCGTCGGGGTGCCGACGCCGGTGGGGTACTCCGCCGATGTCGACGACGAGGTCGAAGCTGTCCGCGTGCAGGTGGACGGGACCGCCGTCGTGCGAGGTGCGGACGCGGTGCGGGTACAGCTCACGGAGGCGGTCGCCGATCACCTGGGCCGCCGCCACCACCAGGGCGTCGGAAGCGTTCTCGTGGCCGGTGAGCACCACCGCCCCGTCGCGGCGGAGCAGTTCGCGTGCCTCGTCGGCCCGTTCCCGAGGGACGCGGGCGGGGGAGACGCCTGGGTCGGAGGCGGCGGAGTCCTCCTGCGGACGGTGCGCATGAGCGTGTGGGTGCATGACTCAAGGCTGCCCCTGCCGGGGAGGAGTTGCCTCGCTGCGGCCGTCAGTGGGCGTTGTCGCAGCCCCGTGCGACGGAGAAGGCGCGGGCACCGTGCGCCAGGGCGGCGATGGCGGGCGCCGCGAAGCAGACGAGCGCGCAGCCCGCGAGGACCGCCCTGGCGCCGAAGGCGTCGATGGCGGGGGCGATGAGGGCGAGTCCGAGCGGGGCGAGGCCGTAGGACAGCAGGAAGTCCAGGGAGGAGACCCGGGCCAGTTTGTCCGGAGCGACCTCGCGCTGCGCGGCGGTGAACCAGGGCACGTTGAACAGCTCGATGCCGACGCCCGCCACAGCGTAGGCGGCCGTCACGACGACCGGGTGCACGGGGAACACCAGGCTCAGCGGAGCGAAGCCGTACGCGGCCAGGCCGGCCAGGGCGGCCCAGCCGGGGAAGCGCGGACGCCAGCGGGCCATGAGCAGGGCGCCGCCCAGTGCTCCGGCGGTGTAGGCGGTCATGGCGCCCGCGAGTACGACCTCGGTCCCGTACTCGTCCCGGCTGACCATGGGAAGGGCGACACCGGTCGCGGAGTAGCCGGTGGCTATCACGGCCGTCAGCGCGCCCAGACCGGCGAGGAACCACGGGTGCCTGCGCGCCTCGCGGACGCCCTCCGCGAACTCGCCCAGGAAGGACGCCCGGACCGCTGGGGCCGAAGACTCCGGCGATACTTCCGCGACCCCGGGCCGTGCACCGGCCACGGGTGCGCAGGCCGCGACCAGCCAGAGCAGCCCGATGCCCACCAGCAGGGCCCAGATGTCCAGGAAGACGGCGAGCAGCGCGGCCGAGGAGGGGCCGACGAGTGTGGTGACCCGCACGGCCAGGGTCATGGCGGCGTTGGCCTGCTGCCTGCGCCCGGCGTCGACCACTTCGGCGGTGAGGGCCTGGTAGGCGGGTCGGCAGGCACCCTGGCCGGCCCCCGACACCGCGGCCGCCGCCGCCATCAGTAGCACCGAGCGCCCCAATCCGGCCGCGATCACCGGTGCGGCGGCTCCGGCGGCCAGCCCCGCCCACAGCACGACGCCCCGGCGGGAGTGCCGGTCGGCCAGCACCCCGGCCACGGGCACCGCGGCGAGGAATCCGACGGTGCGCGCCGCGAGCAGCAGGCCGAGGTCGGTGGCGGCCAGGGTCCGGTCGAAGACGGCGAGGCCGAGGACGAAGGGCAGGGCCCAGGTGGCCAGGCCCGACGCGGTGGCGCCCGTCCAAAGGCGCAGGAAGGCCAGGTCCCGCAGGACCGAGGGCTGCTTCGCGGGAGGGGACTCGACGGCGGTGGGAGGGGCGGAGGAAGTGGGCACGAGGGAGTGCTCCTGTCCTGTCGGCGGCGACGGATCGGACGCGTGTCGGCCGCAACAGCCGTGCCCAGCAGTCGAGTTGAGCGACGAGACCGGCCGTGGCACCGGGCGGGCAGCGCGACGCGGCACCACACTATCGCAGTGATAATCATTTCCATTAGAGTGCTACCGGTCGTCGTCCTGCGAGGAGTGTGGGGTCCGCGTATGAACTTGTGTTCCATTAATGAGGAAAAATGAAGGTACCTCCCATGCCTCCGTCCTCGGCCTCCGTGACCTCGGACGACGGGGACCCGGTGGACCCGGTGGACCCCGTGGGTCCGGTGGAGGGGGCGGCGCCTCGGCCCCCGGCGGCCGAAGCGGCTGTGCGAAGCCGACTCGCGTCCCGGAGAGTGCTGCTGCTCGGCTGCGCGGCACTCGCCGCCCTCCTTCTGGTGTCCGTCGTCGTCGCCATCGGGCTCGGCCCGGCCGTCGTCACCCCGGGGGAGACCGCCCGCCATCTGTGGGCCGCTCTCAGCGGCGGGCGCATCGGCCCCGACGAGGTGACGACGTATCAGATCATCTGGCAGATCCGTACGCCGCGCGTGCTGCTGGCGGCACTGGTGGGGGCCGGGCTGAGCGCGGTCGGAGTGGCGATCCAGGCCATGGTCCGCAACGCACTGGCCGACCCCTTCGTCCTCGGGGTCTCCTCGGGCGCGTCCGTAGGCGCGGTGGGTGTCACCGTCACCGGAGGACTCGCGGTACTCGGCATCCACGCCGTCTCCGTCGGCGCCTTCGTCGGCGCGCTCGTCGCCTCGCTTCTGGTGTACGCGGCCTCCTCCACCAGGGGCACGCTGTCACCGCTGCGCCTCGTGCTGACGGGGGTGGCCATGTCGCTGGGATTCCAGGCTGTCATGAGCCTGATGATCTACTTCGCGCCGGACAGCGAGGCGACGAGCATGGTCCTGTACTGGACGATGGGCAGTTTCGGCGCCGCGACCTGGGGTGCGTTGCCGGTCGTCGCCTTCGTGGTGCTGGCCGGACTCGCGGTCCTGTACCGGTACGGGCGGGTCCTCGACGTCCTCTCCCTCGGCGACGAGACCGCCGCGAGCCTCGGCTTCGACCCCGACCGGAACCGCAAGGTGCTGCTGGTGCTCGTATCACTCGTCACGGGCGTCATGGTCGCCGTCAGCGGCGCCATCGCCTTCGTCGGGCTCGTCATGCCGCACGTGGTGCGGATCGTCGTCGGCGCCACCCACGCGCGCGTGCTCGCCGTGGCTCCACTGGTCGGAGCGATCTTCATGGTGTGGGTCGACCTGGCGGCACGGACCCTCGTGGCCCCGCGCGAGCTGCCGCTCGGCGTCATCACCGCGCTCGTCGGGGTGCCCGTCTTCATCGCCCTCATGCGGCGCAGGGGCTACACCTTCGGAGGCCGCTGACGTGGACCTGAAACTCGATGAACTCACCGTGGTGACGGACGGCCGAAGTCTCGTGCGCGGGCTGTCCCTGGAAGTGCCGGACGGGCAGGTCGTCGGGCTCGTGGGACCCAACGGAAGCGGCAAGTCCACCGCGCTGCGGTGTGTGTACCGGGCCCTGCGGCCCAGCTCCGGAACCGTCTGGGTGGGGGAGCGGGACCTGACGCGGATCCCGCTGCGCGACAGCGCCCGCACCGTCGCGGCCATGACCCAGGACGGTGGCGTCGACTTCGACTTCACGGTCGAGGAGGTCGTCGCCCTCGGACGCGCGCCCCACCTCCGCGGGAACCAGCCGCTCAGCGGCCGGGAACGCGGCCTGTGCGAGCGGGCGATGGACCGGCTCGACATCGGGCACCTCGCGCACCGGGGCGTTCTGACACTGTCGGGCGGTGAGCGCCAGCGCGTCCTGCTGGCCCGCGCACTCGTCCAGGAACCGCGGATCCTCGTCCTCGACGAGCCCACCAACCACCTGGACGTCCGCCACCAGGTCGACCTGCTCTCGCTCCTGCGGGGGTCCGGACTGACCGTCCTCGTCGTCCTGCACGACCTCAACCTCGCCGCGGCGGCCTGCGACCGCATCGGCGTCCTCTCCCAAGGCCGCCTGGTCGCCTCCGGCACACCCGAGGCCGTGCTCACCGCACAACTCGTCGGCGACGTCTTCGGTGTCACGGCCAGCGTCGTCCCCCACCCGCTGACCGGCGGTCCCCAGCTCCTGTACTCGCTCAACCCCACCCGCTGAAAGGCTGCTCACGCATGCGTACAACCCGAACCCCCGGCGCCCTTGGCCGACCTGCCGCTCTCGGCTCCGTCCTGGCGGCGGCCCTCGTGCTCGGCGGATGCGGCGCCGAGGTCGAGTCGGACGCCAAGGAGTCCGACAGGGTCACCGTCAAGCGTTGCGGTGAACCCGTCGCGTACACGGTGCCCGAGCGGGCCGTCGCCTACGAAGGCGGCAGCGCGGACAAGCTGTTCGCCCTCGGCCTCACGGAGCACGTGCACGGCTATGTGATGCCTCCCGCGAACCCGCCGGTGAGCGAGTCCCCTTGGGCGTCCGAGTACGCGAAGGTCGAGATGCTCAGCGACGACCTCCTGAACAAGGAGGTCGTGGTCGAGGCCAAGTCCGATCTCGTCGTGGCCGGCTGGAACTCCGGCTTCAAGGACGAGCGGGGCATCACGCCCGAGATCCTGGACAAGCTCGGCATCCAGAGCTTCATGCACACCGAGAGCTGCTTCAACTACCCGGGGCACCCCGAGAAGATGAGCCCCTTCGAGGCGCTCTACACCGACCTCGAACGCCTCGGCGAGATCTTCCGGGTCGAGCAGAAGGCCGGAGAAGTCGTCGACGGGCTGAAGAAGCGCGTGGCGGCGGTCGAGGCCCAGGCCCCCGAGGGCGATCCGGTGCCCGTCTTCCTCTACGACTCCGGCACCGACCAGCCGTTCACCGCGGGCAACCAGGTGCCCCCCAACGACATCATCAAGTCGGCGGGCGGCAGGAACGTCTTCGACGGCCTCGACGAGCGCTGGACCCAGGTCAACTGGGAATCCGTCGCCGAGGCCGAGCCCGAAGTCGTCGTCATCCTCGACTACGGCGACCAGCCCGCCCAGGAGAAGATCGACTTTCTGCGGAAGTCCCCGCACACCAAGGGGCTCCCCGCCGTGCGGAACAACAACTTCTTCGTCCTCGACTACAACGAGGGCATCAGCGGGCCCCGCAACATCGACGGCCTGGAGAAGTTCGCCACCTACCTGCGCGAACACCAGGGCTGAGCCACCGCGCCACCACCCCCTCGTACCGACCGTACCGACAAGGAAAGGACCCCATGGACCGCCACGCGATCGGCCAGGCTCTCGTCGAACAGCTGCCGCCACCACTGCCAGCCGACCGGATCATCGCCCTCAACCAGCCCAAGCAGGACCTGCACACCACCCGTTCCTACGAGTGGAACGGCTGGACGTTCGACGTCCCGCCCGGTGTCTTCATACCCGGCTGGACCAGCCGCCTGATCCACGAGCGGGTGCTCGACGGCCGTATCGAGACCCGCGGCCTGCGGTACGCCGCCATGGGGGTCGGCCTGGGCGTTGAGGCGGTGGCGGCAGGCATCCGGGGCGCTCGGGAGATCCACGCGCTCGACGTCCACCCGCAGAGCGTGGCCGCCGCCACCGGTCACTACCGCCGCCTGGTCGGCGAGCGTCCGGACACCACGTTCCGCCCCGCGGTGAGCGACGTCTTCGACGCTCTCCCCGAGGACGTCCAACTGGACGTCGTCACCTTCAACCCGCCCGCCGTCAGCCAGACCGTCAGCGACGACCCCGATGTCGTACGCAACGTCTGCGTGGGAGCACCGCTGCTGGCCAAGTTCTTCGCCCAGGTCGCGGAGAAGGACCTGCTGGCCCCCGGCGGCGAGATCCACGTCATCGCCTCCAACACCGCGGACCTGCGGGCCCTGGTCCAACACGCCCTGGACCACGGACTCAGCCCCCGGATCGACCACCTCCACGACTGGCGGGACGGCGTGCTGACCATCCTCTTCCGTATCACCCACGACACGCCCCGCACCGGAGGACGGCGATGAAGCACACCGCGGACCTCCTGGCCGCCGTCCTCGCGGGCGAGCACGGGCCCCGCCCCGCCGACCTCGTCGCCACCAGCGTGTTCTGGGTGCACCACGGCACCCGGCTGGCCGGCGGCAACACCACCTACCTCAACCAGTACGTGCTCGTACGCCTGGGCGACTCCTTCGGCGGCTGTGCCTTCGAGGCCGGCGAGGTCGACCCGTCCCTGTGCCGTGACGCCTCCGGAGCCGCCCTGGACACGCTGCTGGGCGATGTGCCCCGGCCCCTGCTGATCGCGGCGCTCGACGCCTACCTCAGCTCCGTCCGCCCGCACCGGGCGGCGGCCGAGGCCGAAGCGGTCACCCTGCCCGCCGGGACACCCGAGACCCGGGCACGGGCCCGGGACGCGGCCATCGCCGGACTCCTCGACATCGACGCCGGGGCCAGGGTCGGTCTGATCGGGGTGGTCAACCCGCTCGTCGCCGCGATCCGCGAGCGCGGCGGCGACCCCCTGCTCTGCGACTTCAACCTGCGCACCACCCAATGGGGCGACCCGGTGACCGACGACATGCACGAGGTCCTCGACACCGCCGACGTCGTCGTGGCCACCGGCATGACCCTCGGCAACGGCAGCTTCGACACCGTCCTGGCCCGCTGCCGTGAACGCGGCGTGCCGCTGGTGGTCTACGCGCAGACCGGCAGCGCCGTGGCGCGCGCCTTCCTCGGACGGGGCGTGACCGCTCTGTCCGCGGAGCCCTTCCCCTTCTCCCAGTTCAGCGCCGAACCCACCACCCTGTACCGCTACCGGGTGGCGGCCGACGCATGACGGCCACCACCCGCCCGCCGGAGGCCGCCGCCCGCGGCAGGGAGGGCATCGGAGACGGCACGGACGGCACCGGACGTGGCACGGAGGGCACCGGACGCGCCGCCTGCCATCACGGCGAGATCCTGCAGGGCGTCTTCCTCGACGAGCGGCGCCGCCCCGTCCAGGGACTGGTCACGCTGCCGATGAACGGACCGGGCAGCACCGCCCGGTTCGCGCACCGGCCCGGCAGCCCGCCGGACGAGGTGACGGTGACACCCGCCGGCCGGACCAAGGCGCGGGCGGCCGCCGTCCTCGCCGTACGGGAGTGCGCGGCGCACCACGACGCGAAGCCCTGCGGCGGGGACCTGGCCCTCACCGGGGACCTCCCGGTCGGACTGGGCATGGGCTCCTCCACCAGCGACGTCATCGCCACCGTGCGGGCGGTCGCCGACGCGTGGGGCGTGCTGCTGCCGTCGGAGACGATCGCCCGGATCGCGGTGCGCGCCGAAGGTGCCAGCGACCCCCTGATGCACGGCTCACGCCCCGTGCTCTTCGCACAGCGCGAGGGCCGGGTCCTCGAAGTGCTGGGCTCCGCCCTGCCGCCCGCCGTGGTGGTCGGGTGCACGCTCGCCAACGGCGCGCCGGTCGACACCCTCGCCCTTCCCGCCCTCCAGCACGACGACGACCTCGCCGCCTACGCACACCTGCGCGGGATGCTCCGCCGCGCGGTGACCACCGCCGACACCGCCCTGCTCGGCCGGGTCAGCACCGCCAGCGCCCGCCTGCGCCAACGCGTCCTGCGCCACCGGGAGTTCCCCACCCTCACCGCCGTCGCCGACAGCACGGGCGCCGTCGGCGTGCAGATCGCCCACAGCGGCAACGTGGCCGGTCTCCTCTTCGACCCCCGCGCGCCCGGCCTGCACCGCGGGCTGCGCCGCTGCACCCGTGCCCTGGAGCGCGCGGGCATCACACCGACCCGGACCTTCACCACCTTCGCGTCCCCCATCAGCGAGGAGTTCCCGTGGACGAACACATCTCGGACGCCATCGGCCGCCCGGACCTGATACGCCTCGACGACGGCCTCCTGTGCCTCCGCTTCGAGACCATGAAGGTCGTCTCCGCCCTCGCCGCCGTACGCCACCTGCTCGACACCGGAGCCGTACGGCGCGGAGACACCCTCGTCGACAGTTCCAGCGGCATCTACGCCTACGCCCTCGCCCTGGCCTGCCACCGCTACGGCATGCGCTGCCACATCGTCGGCTCCACCACCGTCGACGACACCCTGCGCACCCAACTCGACATACTGGGCGCCCACCTGGAGCAGATGCCGCCCAGCAGCAGCCTCGAACTCGACCAGAACCGCCGTGTCGCCCGCGTCCGCGAGATCCTGCGCGAGCATCCGCACTACCACTGGATGCGCCAGTACCACGACGACGTCCACTACCTCGGCTACGAAGCCGTCGCCGAACAGATCGACGACGGGATCGGCGGCGGCTGCCTCACCTTCGTCGGAGGAGTGGGCTCCGGAGCCTCCACCGGCGCGCTCACCCACTACCTGAGGAAACGCTCCGTCGACGTACGGCTCGTGGGCGTCCAGCCGTACGGGAGCGTCACCTTCGGCAGCGAGCACGTCGCCGACCCGGAGATCATCATCGCCGGCATCGGCAGCTCCATCCCCTTCGGCAACGTCCGCCACGACCTCTACGACGTCCTGCACTGGCTCGCCTTCGACGCCGCCCTCGCCGGCAGCGTCGACCTGCTGCGCCGGCACGCCGTGTTCGCGGGCCTGTCGACCGGGGCCGCCTATCTCGCCGCCCAGTGGGAACGCCGTGAAGAGCCCGGTCGGCCGGTGCTGTTCATCGCCGCCGACACCGGACACCGGTACGTCGACACCGTGTTCGCCCGGCACCGCGAGGCCGCCCGGATCGATGCCCTGGCCCCCCGGCCGGTGGGCGACAGGCGCGAACTGGCCCTCCCGTGGTCACGCATGAGCTGGAACGGGTCGCCCGCGCCGGAGGGAGCGCTCGCCGGACAGGACACCACGACGTGACGCGCTCCCGGGCTTCGGGGCCTCAGACGTGCAGCTCGGTGGGAAACCCGGTCCAGCGCAGCTCGGCGGCCAGGTGCCGCATGTCGTTCGAGAGGAGGACGGAGGCGGCTCGGCCGGGCGCGTAGCGGATGACGGTGAGCGCCGCGTTGGCGTGGTTGAGACCGAGCCACCGCCACTTCGGCGCGTGCATGGCGTCGCGGACGAGCCAGGCGATGAGGAAGTTGTGGGTGACGACCAGTTCGTGCCGGTCCTGATCGCCCTCCGCCACCGCCCCGGTGAAACGACGCACCGCCTGACGGGCGAGTTCGGGACCACGCCTGCGTTCCTCCTCCGTGGCACCGGCGAGGAAGTCGAGGTAGAAGTCGGCCGACCCGGCCGGGAGCTCGTCCCGTTCGGGCAGGTGGGGCACGTAGTCACCGGCGCACTCCGCGACGCGCGCGGTGACACCCTCCAGTTCGTCCGTGACCAGACGCGCGGTCTCTTCAGCCCGTGGCAGGGGGCCGTGGTGGACGGCGGTCAGGGGAACGTCGCGGAGGCGTCGGCCGAGCAGGGTGGCCTGTCGCCGCCCGGCGTCCGTCAGCCCGCTCTCGTCCGGGGAGGCCTCGCCGTGCCGCGCTAGATAGAGGTAACGGGTGGCCGTTCCGGTCATCTCGAATTCCTCGGGGCGCTGGGGACCTTGTCCATCCACGGACGTCGGACCCCCGCGCCCCGGTTCCCTTCACCCCGCGAGCCACGCGAGCCGAGCGCACCGCACGAGCCGAGCGGACGTACGGTCCCGCAGTCGCCTCAGCGCACGACCTCCGCCCAGACCACCTTGCCGGTGTCCGTCCACCGCACTCCCCACCGGCTGGTGAGCCGGTGCACCACGTGCAGGCCGCGGCCCCCGTCGTCGAGGAGACCGCCCCGGCCCAGCCGCGGTCTGCCGTTGCCGGTGTCGCCGACCTCGCACAGCAGGCCGGGGCCGGCCCTGATCAGCCGTACCGTGATGGGGCCGCCGGCGAACCGGACCGCGTTGGTGACCAGTTCGCTGACCAGGAGCAGCACACTGTCCCGGGTGCCGTCCCGGGTGCGCCACTGCCGCAGCAGCGCGGCGACCAGCGCCCGGGCCCGCGCGGCCGCGTCGTCGCGGGCGGGCAGCCGCCAGGTCGCGGTGTCGCCCTTGCGGTAGCCGATCATGCGCGCGAGCAGCAGGGTCACGTCGTCGCGCTGGCGCGTCGGCATCACCTCGGAGACCACCCGCCGCGCCGCCTGCTGCAGCGTGTCCCAGGGATGCACCGCGGACACGGCCGCCGCCAGCCTGCCGATGCCCTCGTCGATCGGCACGGCCGGGTCCTCGACCAGACCGTCGGTGTAGAGAGCGAGCAGGGAGCCCGGGGGTGCAACGAACGTGTGCACGGCGAACGGCTCCCGCAGCGCGAACTCGGCGCCCAGGCCGGGATGCGGGTGGACCGGGAGAGGGGCGGCGCGTCCGTCCGGCGACACCAGGATCGGCGGCAGGTGGCCCGCGCTGGACAGCGCCAACCGGTGGCTGACGGGGTCGTAGACGGCGATGCAGCAGGTCGAGCCGAGGGCGCTGTACCCGGCCGCCAGCCCGGACTCCGAGTCGTCCAGGAGCGTCACCGTCTCGTCCAGGTGCTCCAGCACCTCGTCGGGGGCCAGTCCGGCGGACAGCAGCGCGCGGGCCTCCATGCTCAGCTGGCCCATGGTCGCCGCGGCCCCCAGGCCGTGCCCGACGACATCGCCGACGACCAGTGCGGTACGACCGTCCGGCAGCGGAAAGCTGTTCACCCAGTCACCGCCGACGCCCGCACTGTCGGGAGTGGTGGGCTGGTAGACGCTGGCGGTCTGCACGGTTCCGCCGGCCGAACGCGGCAGCAACCGGCGTTGCAGGGCCAGCACCTGGGTGTGCTCGCGCTGGTGCTGGCGGGCCAGGTCGACGTGGTGGGAGGTTCGGGCCACCAGTTCCTGGAGGTCGAGCAGCTCGCTGTCGGCGAAGGGGCGGTCCGCCCGCCGCCAGACCTCCGCCACGCCCAGGACGACGGGCGGATCGCCCTCCAGGACCAGCGGTACGCAGGCCACACCCGCCGACCGGTCCCCGGGCACCAGGGCACGCACCAACCGCGGGCTGCCGAGCACCCGCTCGATCGCCTCGCGGTCGGGCAGGACGATGTACTGCGGGGCGTCGGCGCGCCGTATCGCCTGTGACAGCAGGCGGCTCGCGTCGCTGGGAAGGTCTTCGCCGAGCGTCACATAACCCTCGGGCCACGCCCGGTCCGGCACCAGGGCCGCCCGCCGCAGCCGGATGCGGCCCTGCGCCCGCTCGGCGACCCCCTCGCCCGTCCACACCGCGAAGTCGAGATCGACGGCGGCCACGTCCCCCCACGCCAGCAGGGACTCCGCCAGCGACTGCGCCGTCTCGCCGATGTCCAGCGACGTGCCGATCGCGGTCTCGGCGGCGTACAGGTGCAGCCTCCTGGCCATGGCGATCAGGGAGACGGTCAGGCCCTCCTGGGGCGCCGCCGCGGGCAGGATGCTCATCGAGACCACCAGCTCCGACCCGTCGCGGCGGCGCAGGCGCTGGACCCGGGCCACGTGTGCCTCGCCGGTGTCGAGGACCTGGCGCAACCGCCGGGTGACCGTCGGGACGTCACCCTGGGGCAGGAGATCGACGAACGGGCTCCCGATCACGGCATCCAGTCCCGCGAAGACGGGGGCTTCGAGATTGCGGTCGGTGACTCTCAGCTCCCGGTCCAGATTGACCGCGCCGAGAATCCGTTCCGGCGGGCCCGCTGCCGGATGATCGTGCTCCGGTTGATGCCCGGCGGGGTCGTCCGGCGAGTCGGCGGGATCGGCCCCCGCCGCTCCGTCACGCGGGATGTACCGCCCCAGGGCACTGCTGACCAGGTCGAACGGCGACGAGGACGAAGGGGAGGGTGTGGAGTCCATGCGGCTCCCTCAGCTCGCTCGCCAACCCCGGCACAGTGCCGGGGCCGTACCCGAACCCGTGCGGAAGAGCCCCGAGGATCCCGACCGCACACCCCATTCAATAACACCGGCGGACGCTTCGCCCACACCAGCGGACCGCACCGTGACCACGGACGGTGACCGTGGAGGGGCCTAGAGCCACTCCCCTTCCAGAGCGGTGGCCGTGAGGCCGGGGGCGGCCGCGTAGAGGACGGCACGGCTGCCCGCCTTCTGCCCGGCGTCGTGCGCCCGGCGCAGGATGTCGAACACGGCGGCGCCCCCGCGGTTGCCGCTGGTGTAGCTGTCCCGGCTGTACTCCAGCAGCCCCGACGGCCACTCGTCGGGCATCGTCTGCTCCATGTACTCCAGCACCCGGGTCCCGCCGGGGTGCGCGAGCAGGACGTCGGGGTGCCAGGAGGCGGGGTCGTCCTCGTAGCGGACGCGGAGCCACTCCCACATCGCGGTGACCGTCTCCTGCACCGCCCGCGGCCCGCGCCGGTCCATCACGAAGTGCGTGCCGTCCGCCCGCGTCTCCAGGCGGTGCAGGTCCCGTGTGCCCGGCAGGGTGTGGTGCCAGGCGGCGTCCAGCCGGAGCACCGACTCGCGCCTCGGGCGGCCGGTGACCACCGCGGCGACCGCGGTGTCCGCGAACAGCAGCCGGACGATCAGGGACTCCAGGGTGTCGTCCGCGGGCTGGTAGGTCGTGCTCAGCGCCTCGGAGATCACCACCAGGACCACCCGGTCGGGGTCGGCCGCCACCAGGTCCGCCGCCAGTGCCAGGGAACGGGTCCCGGCCACGCAGGCCCACTGGGTGGCCGGCAGCAGCATGGCGTCACCGCGCAGCGGCAGCCGGTTGGCCAGGGCCACGTCCAGTCCGGGCAGTGCCGGGGTGGTCGAGTTGCTGGTGATCAGGCAGTCGACGTCCGCGGCGTCCAGCCCGGCGATCTGCAGGGCCCCCCGCGCCGCACGTTCCCCGTAGGCCTGGACGGCCTCCCAGGCCGGGGCGGTGCGCTCCTGGACGGTCTGCGGGGCGGGTGCCGCCGCGAGGGCGGCGATCGCACGGTCCGCGTCCTGCTCGGTGAACCCGTCACGGACCAGCGCCGCCCGGGCGGCCCCGAGGTCGGCGGCCCCCAGGGCGCCACCTTCGCCGGGCGCGACGGCGGCCTCCAGGGGAAGCATCCAGCCGCGGGACTCGATGCCCGTACTGGCCGCTATGCCGTCGATCCGCGGCGCCCACGCCGCATCCGGATGCCGGTCGCGCACTTCCGCCACGATCTCGCTGGTCTTCACGGAATGCTCGCCATGTATCACGGCGGGAGCGCACAGGTAAGCGGCCACGTTCGGCACCTTTCTACGGGTTCTGCGGTGAGCGGGGGAGCAGGTGGGGGAGGGGAGAAAGGAAGAGCGGTGCGGGGGAGGAGGGCCCGCGTCACGAGCGCTGTGGCATGGCTCACCAGACTGCGACGCGACCAAGTCGACGGCGCTGCGCGCGACTTCGCGCGGCGCCTCTCACGTCGAGCATGGAGGCGAAAGGGGCATTTGCGCAGTGACCCACGCAACTTGGGCAGGCGTGGGATGCGTGAGACGGCGCACACGCCGAAGGCCGCCCGCCCGGCGGCCCGTCGTGTCCGGTGCTATCGGCCGGGCCGGTGAAGTGCCGTGATACCGGCCAGGACGAGGGTGATCCCGGAGAGGAACTGCTCACGGTCGTCGTGACCGCGCACCTGGTCCGCCACGGCCCGGGTGAAGGGGTACTCCTCCGGGTCGAGCCCTTCCCACGCCGTCGACACGGTGTCCAGGAACTCGTCCCGGTCCACGTCGCCGTGCCCCGACGGGCCGGCGCTCGCGGAGTTCGCCGTGTTCTGGCCGGCGGCGCCGAGGATGTAGTGCATCAGTGCCGAGGACGCCGTGAACCAGTCGGCCTCGGGGACGCCCATCGCCCGGACCTGGCGGCCGAGGCTCTCGAAGATGCGCGGCGCCACCGTCCCCCAGGGGCTGCGGGACAGCTGTGTCGCGAGCTGCGCGGCCAGCCACGGGTGCGCCTCGGTCGCGTCGAACAGGCCGAGGGCGACGGCGCGGATCGCGTCCTGCGGCGAGTCGGCGGGGTCGGCGGTACCGGCTGGGTCGGCGGGGTCGGCGCTCACGGCGTCGGCGACGACCGCGTCCGTGGCGGCGGTGAGCAGTTCGGCCTTCCCCGTGATGTGCCAGTAGATCGCCCCGGGGCCGGTCGAGAGGCGCTCGGCCAGCGCGCGGAAGGTGAGGCCGCGCTCTCCCACGGTGTCGAGGAGTTCGACGGCGGCCTCGACGATGCGCTCCCGCGAGAGGGGTTCCTGCCGCCGTTCCGGGCGACGCGACCTGGTTGCCATGGCCTCATCCTAAACCGCCTGGAACACCGTTCCAGCTTGACAGGGTCTGGAACGACGTTCCACTCTGGACATGCTGGAACACCGTTCCAGTCCCTTGTCGGTCCGTCCGGCCCCCGGTCCCGTGGGTCGCGATCAGGAGGTACGCACCATGACCACACACGTCACGATCGTCGGCGCCGGACTGGGCGGCCTCACGCTCGCCCGCGTTCTGCACGTCCACGGAATCCCGGCCACGGTCTACGAGGCCGAGACCTCCCCGACGGCCCGCGCGCAGGGCGGGATGCTCGACATACACGACCACAACGGCCGGCCCGCCCTGCGGACCGCGGGGCTGTCCGAGGAGTTCCGCGGTCTCGTCCTGGAGGGCCGTCAGGCGAGCCGGGCCCTCGCCCCGGACGGGACGGTCCTGTACGAGGAGGGCGACGACGGCACGGGCGGCCGCCCGGAGGTCATGCGCGGCGAACTGCGGCGGCTGTTGCTCGACTCACTCCCGGCCGGCACCGTCCGCTGGGGCCACAAGGTCCGTGCCGCCCACTCCCTCGGCGACGGCCGCCACGAGGTGGTGTTCGCCGACGGCACCTCCGTCGTCACGAGCCTTCTGGTCGGCGCGGACGGCGCGTGGTCCCGGGTGCGACCGCTGGTGTCCGACGCCACGCCCGAGTACGTCGGCATGTCGTTCGTCGAGACCTACCTCTTCGACGCCGACGTCAGGCACCCGGCCACCGCGAAGGCGGTCGGCGACGGCGCGATGTTCGCCCTCGCGCCCGGCAAGGCGATCCAGGCCCACCGGGAGAGCGGCGGGACCCTGCACGCCTACGTGGCCCTGCGCAAGCCGCGGGAGTGGTTCGACGGCATCGGTCTCCCCGGGGCGGCGGGCGCGGCGCGGGTGGCGGGGGAGTTCGCCGGATGGGCACCGGAGTTGACCGCGCTGATCACCGACGCCGACGCCGCACCGGTCCTGCGCCCGCTCCACACCCTGCCCGGCGCGCACCGGTGGGAGCGGGTGCCCGGAGTGACCCTGCTCGGCGACGCGGCCCACCTCATGCCCCCGTCCGGCGAAGGTGCCAACCTGGCCATGTACGACGGCGCCGAACTCGGCAGGGCCCTCGCCGCGCACCCCGGTGACGCGGAGGCCGCGCTCGCCGCGTACGAGCGCGACCTGTTCCCGCGTGGTGCGGAGGAGGCCGCCGACGCGTCCCGACTGCACGCGCTGATGTACGGCGACGACGCACCGTACGGCCTGATCGACATGTTCACCGGACAGGAGCAGGCGGGCGGCGCGGTGGTCCCGGGCTGACCACCGCTCGGTTCCGGTCGGGCCCGCCCGGGTTCAGGCGGACGTCGGCGTGTCCGTGGGCAGCGTCCGGGTGGTCCGTCGGCCGTCGTCACCCCGCCGTGGGCGGAGGCGGGAGGCCAGGCTCCAGCGGCCCGGACCGAGGGCGGCGACCAGGAGGAACGACCAGCAGAACATGGCCGCCGACTCCCCGCCGTTCTGGATGGGGAAGAGCCCGTCGGGCTGGTGCTCCACGAAGTAGGCATACGCCATGGATCCGGAGCACAGGATGGCCGCGGTGCGGGTGGCGAGGCCGCACAGCACCAGTGTGCCGCCGACGAGTTGCACCACGGCGGCCCACCAGCCGGGCCATGCGGCGAAGGCGGGGGCGGCTCCGTGCGGGCCGCCGAGGACGTCGAACAGGGTGGCGGCTCCGTGGCAGGCGAACAGCAGGCCTACGACGATGCGGAAGAGCGCGATCACGTGTTCCCTGCGTTTTTCCAGCGCTTCCAACGGTGGTGCTCCTCTCTTGCGCAGCGGCCGCGGGTCGCAACCGGGCGGCCGGTGGGGATGGTGCGCAGCACGGGGGCTGGGTCCGAGAGCGTCCCGAGGGAGGGGGGAGACGCACGACCCATTCGACCTTTAACCATCGCCCCGACCCTTGTCTAGACCAATAGCGCGACGAGTTGCGCGCCGGGGTCGTCGCGTCAAATGGGCTCCGCCTCTTGGCGGTTGATGGTGCGCAGACCCTTGACCGGACCGGCTTCGCCGCTATGGTCTAGACCTGAAGCCGTCAGGTCTAGACCTGTATCCGAAAGGGGCACGACATGCGCACCAAGAGACGGGTGGCCTTCGCGGTCGGGGCGCTGGTCGCTCCGCTGCTTGCCGTCAGCCTTCCGGCGAGCACGGCCAACGCCCACGGGTGGGTGACCTCGCCCGGCAGCCGGCAGGACCAGTGCGCCGCGGGGATCGTCGACTGCGGTCAGATCAAGTACGAGCCTCAGAGTGTCGAGGGCCCGAAGGGCCTGAACAGTTGCAGCGGCGGAAACAGCCAGTTCGCCGAACTCGACGACGACGGCAAGGGCTGGCGGGTCACACCGGTCGGCACCACACACACCTTCACCTGGCACCACACGGCGCGGCACGCCACCGCCAACTGGCAGTACTTCATCGGCAACCAGAAGATCGCCGAATTCGACGGCCGCGGCGCACAGCCCGCCCCGGACGTGAGCCACCAGGTGGACTTCGGCGCCTTCACCGGCCGTCAGAAGGTACTGGCCGTCTGGAACGTGGCGGACACCGGAAACGCCTTCTACTCCTGCATCGACGTCAACATCGGCGGCAGCGGCGGGGGTGACGGCGGCGGGGACGGCGACCCGGGCGCCTGCGACGGGCCGGCGTGGAACGCGGGCAGCGTCTACAGCGGCGGCGACACCGTCTCGTACGGCGGCCACACCTGGCGCGCCAAGTGGTGGGTGACCGGCGAGGAACCCGGCACCACCGGCGAATGGGGCGTCTGGGAGGACCTCGGAGCCTGCGCGGCCACCTGACCGCGTGACCGCGGTGGGCCGGCGCGCACCGACCGCGCCGGCCCCGGGCGCAGGTGCTCGCCGTTTCCGGACAGGTCCCCTTTTCGGAAAAGCCGGTAAAATAATTCAAAAGCGGAAAGGGGGCCGTGATGGATCCGTGGCTGATCTGGCTGATCGTTTCGGCGGTCCTGATCGTGGCGGAGATCTTCACCCTGACCGCCGCGCTCGGAATGCTGGGAGTGGCCGCGCTGATCACATCCGGATCGGCGGCGGCCGGGCTTTCCACGCCTTTTCAATTCCTCGTGTTCACGGTCGTCTCCGCGGTCACCCTCCTCTTCCTCCGCCCCGTCGCACTGCGCCACCTCGTCCAGCCCCAGAGTCAGCGCTTCGGAGTGGACGCCCTGATCGGGCAGGCCGCCTACGTCGTCGCCGACGTGACCGGAAGGGAAGGCCGGGTCCGTATCGGCGGTGAGGAATGGACGGCCCGTTCCTATGACGAGACGCTGGTGATCCCCCGGGGTGCGACCGTCGACGTTCTGGAGATCAGCGGCACCACCGCATTCGTCTATCCCCGGGAGTGACCATGGAAGCCTCGGCGTTCCTCATCGCCGGTGTGATCGTCGCGCTTCTCGCCGTTTTCACCGTGGTGCGGGCGGTGCGCATCGTGCCGCAGGCCCGCGCCCGCAACGTGGAACGGCTCGGCCGCTATCACCGCACGCTGAAACCCGGGCTCAGCGTGGTCATCCCGTACATTGACCGCGTCTATCCGGTGATCGACCTGCGCGAACAGGTGGTCTCCTTCAAGCCCCAACCGGTCATCACCGAGGACAACCTGGTCGTCGAGATCGACACCGTGCTGTACTTCCAGGTCACCGACCCGCGAGCGGCCTTCTACGAGATCGCGAACTTCCTCCAGGCGGTCGAGCAGCTCACCGTCACCACCCTGCGCAACGTCGTGGGATCCATGGATCTGGAGAAGACCCTCACCTCGCGCGACACCATCAACAGCCAACTGCGCGGGGTGCTCGACGAGGCCACCGGGAAATGGGGGCTGCGGGTGAACCGGGTGGAGATCAAGGCCATCGACCCGCCGCAGTCCATCAAGGACGCCATGCAGAAGCAGATGCGGGCCGAGCGGGACAAGCGGGCCGCGATCCTCGGAGCGGAGGGCCAGCGCCAGTCGCAGATCCTCACCGCCGAGGGCGACAAGCAGGCCGCCGTCCTGCGCGCCGAGGGCAACCGCACCGCCGAGATCCTCAAGGCGGAGGGACAGTCCCGGGCCATCGACGAGGTCTTCCAGGCCGTGCACCGCAACGACCCCGACCCCAAGCTCCTCGCCTACCAGTACCTCCAGGTGCTGCCGCAGCTGGCGCAGGGCTCGGGCAGCACGTTCTGGGTCATCCCCAGCGAGGTCACCTCCGCGCTCCAGGGAGTGTCCCGCGCCTTCACCGAGGCGCTGCCGCAGTCGCCGGCCACCCGGGAGAACCCGACGGACGACGGGGCCGCCCAGGCGGCCAACGACACGGCGCAGGCCGCCGAGGCCGCGGCACAGGCCCTCGCCGACGCGGCCAGGGCCAACGGCGTGCCCACCGAGGCAATGCGCTCGACACCCGTGGCCGAGGACCGCTGACAACCCCCAGCGCGCGGACGCGCTTTCCGGGCCTTCCCAACGTAAGGTAAAGTGAAGGCAAAGAGACCTTCAATGGATCTCACGAGCGTGGGTGTGGGCATCATGAGCAGTCACACGCAGAAGACGAAGACACCACGGCAGGTCGACGCGGCGTACGAGGACATCTGCCCGACCTGCGGCCACCGTGTCCCCGCCGAGATCCACCGGCACAAGACGCTGGGGATCAACGTTCCGGTCTGGGGCCCCGGCACCTGCCGGAACCCGGACTGCGGAAAGCGCGACGGCGACACCGTCAGCCGACCGCAGGGCCGGTGACGGCGCGACCGTCGGCGTCGTAGGGCCAGACGTTGGTGCGGCAGCCGTGCAGGCCCTTGATCTGCTGCATCATCACCGGCGCCGGACGTCCGGCCCCGGGGCAGCCCTCATGGCCGTGGCCGAGGAAGTGCCCCACCTCGTGGTTGATGATCAGCGCCCGGTACGACGTCACGTCGTCCGCGTAGTACTGCGTGGCCAGCAGCCACCGCTTCAGGTTCACCATGACGTCCTGGCCCACGTTGCAGTTGACCTCGCCGCCGGTGTCCAGGCCGTACTGACCGCATATGTCGTCCACCGTTCCCGCCGTGGCGAGCCGTACCCGGAAGTCGGACGCGCCCCCGGACACCCGCCGGAACCCCACTTTCCCGTCGGCGGTCCAGCCCCGCCCGTCGGCCAGGATGCGCTCCACCTCGGCCGCCACGTCCTGTGCCGGGATGCCGATGCCGTCCTCGACCTGCACCGTGTAGGTCAGCGTCCGCGCGCTCCCGCCGACCCGGTCACCGCCGCCGCCCGCCGTGGCGAACGTCCCGGGCCCGGACGACGGAATCGAGTCGGGGTCCGGCTTCTCCTGCTTCCCCTTCCCCTTCTCGTCCTCCTTCTCCTTCTCCGTCTCCCGCTCCTTCTCCTTCGCCGGGGCGGCCTGGGACCCGTCCTCCGGTGCCTTCTCCGTCCCACCAGCCGCGGACGACTCGGACGCCGGGGCCGCCGAGGGAGCACCGGCCGTGTCGGTGGAGGAGCCGGAGGGCTCCGTGGCCCCCTTGAGGGCCAGACCGCCGGCGAGCACCAGGACGGCCCCGGCCGCGAGCCCCGGCCACAGCAGACGGGGCCGGCCGCCGCGTCGGCGCCGGGAGCGGCCGGCGCGGCGTCGGCGGCCCGTGGCGGAGGTCGGCGGGGGAGTCGGTCGACGGCGCTGGTTCATGATCACAAAGGGTGCCCCGGGCGTGTGATCGTCCGTGGACGGCTTTTGGACCGCTGTGTAACAGCCGTCACCCGCGCGTGGTCTCCCCCCTGTGCACGCGCATACTGAGCTGCATGCCACGGGTCCTGATCATCGAAGACGACCGCGCCGTCCGGGACGGTGTGCGCCTGGCCCTGCGCCGACAGGG
Source organism: Streptomyces sp. BBFR25 (assembly GCF_044590125.1). Lineage (NCBI taxonomy): Bacteria > Bacillati > Actinomycetota > Actinomycetes > Kitasatosporales > Streptomycetaceae > Streptomyces > Streptomyces sp. BBFR25. Next base: position 1,156,863 of record NZ_CP172447.1, on the reverse strand, counting down.
GCACGAGGTCGCCGCGGCCGCGACGGGCGAGGACGGACTGGAGCAGCTCCGGTCGTTCCGTCCCGACGCGGTGGTCCTCGACCTGATGCTGCCGGGCATGTCCGGCCTGGAGGTGTGCCGCCGCATACGCGTCCACGACCAGGTGCCGATCATCATGGCCACCGCCCGCGGCGACGACACCGACATCGTCGTCGGACTGGAGTCCGGAGCCGACGACTACGTCGTCAAACCGGTCCGCGCCCGCGTGCTGGACGCCCGCATACGCGCAGTGCTGCGCCGCGTGGGCGGCACGGCGGACGACCAGGGCACCGCGCGCACCGAACACCACGGCGACCTGGTCATCGACCGGGCCGGACTGACCGTCACCCACCAGGGACGGCCCGTCGCCCTCGGCCCCTCCGAACTGCGGCTGCTGCTCACCCTGTCGGCCTCGGCCGGGCAGGTGTTCAGCCGCCAGCAACTCCTGGAAGCGGTGTGGGAGCACAACTACCACGGGGACGCGCGGCTGGTGGACGCCTGCGTCAAGCGACTGCGGTCCAAGATCGGTGAGCCGCCGGGCAGTCCGCGTTACGTCCACACCGTGCGCGGCTTCGGCTACCGGTTCGGGCCCCGGTGAGAGTTCCCCGGATCTTGCGGGCGCTGATGGGGCTGCGCCTGAGGCTGGTGGTGACCTTCACCCTCGTCGCGGTCGTGGCCACGGTCACCACCGGCGCGCTGACCTTCCGCGAGGCACGGACCGGGGTCCTGCAACAGAGCCAGGACACGGTGATCGAGGATTTCCGGCACCGCGTCAACACCCTGGTGCCCAACTACCGGTTCCCACCCGACGCGGCCGGGCTGGAGTCGTTCGCCGCCGACGTCTCCAGGGGCGGGCGCTCCCAGCCGTGGCGGGTGCTGGTCGTGTACCGGGAGGCGAGCGCCACGTCCGTCCCCGGGGACGCCTTCGGCGAACTGTCCCCGGCGATGCGCGAGTCGGTACGCTCCCGCCTGGCCACCGTGTTCCAGCGGGTGTCGCACGACGGCCGCTCCTCGCTGGTCGTCGGGATGCCCGTCACCTTCGCCGGCCAGTACAGCACCGAGCGAGGCGCCTCCGGCCTCGAGGTCTACCTCACGGTGCCGCAGCAGGAGGAGCAGGGTTACGTCGACGCGCTGGTCACCGCCATCGAACGCGCCACCGTACCGGCCCTGGTCCTGGCCGTCCTGATCGCCCTCCTGGCCGCCCGCGGCGTACTGCGTCCGGTGCGGGCACTGCGCCGGGCGACCCGGAGCATCGCCGAGGGGCGGCTGGACACCCGGCTCGCGGTGCACGGCTCCGACGAACTCGCCGATCTCTCCCGCACCTTCAACGAGACCGCCGCGGCACTGGAGGGCTCGGTGGCGGAACTGCGGCGCATGGAGGCCGGCGCCCGTCGCTTCGCCGCGGACGTCTCCCACGAACTGCGCACCCCGCTGGCGGCGATGTCGGCGGTCACGGACGTGCTGGACGAGGACGCGGCCGGACTCGACGAGGACACCGCCATGGCGGTACGCCTGATCAGTACGGAGACCACCAAACTGGCCGAGCTGGTGGACGACCTGATGGAGATCTCCCGGTTCGACGCGGGCGCGGCCGCCCTGCACCTGGACGAGATCGACCTCGCCGAGTCCCTGCGCCGCACGCTCGCCTCCCGCGGCTGGCAGGACACCGTGGAGACCGGCCTGCCGGAACCGGGCGCGCTGCGCGGCCGCGTCGACCCGCGGCGCCTCGACGTGATCGTGGCGAACCTCGTCGCCAACGCCCTGAGGCACGGCGCGCCCCCGGTCCGCCTGGACCTCCACGCCCAGGACGACCCCCACGCCGGAAGGCAGGCCGTCGTCACGGTCCGCGACGGCGGGGGCGGCATCCCCGAGAGCGTCCTGCCCCACGTCTTCGACCGTTTCTACAAGTCGGCCGACGCCCGCGCCCGGAGCGAGGGCAGCGGCCTCGGCCTGGCCATCACCACGGAGAACGTCCGCCTGCACGGCGGTACCGTCCGGGCGGCCAACCACCCCGAGGGCGGCGCCGTCTTCACGGTCGTCCTGCCGCTCAGGCCCGACGCCGGCCAGGACCGGACGCCGACCCCGGCGAAGGAGGACCGCACATGAATCCGTCCGCCCGCGCCTTCCCGCTGCTGCTCGCGGCGCTGCTCCCGCTCTCCGCGTGCGGCATCCCCGGGACCGGAGTGGTCGAGGCGGGCGAACCCGCGACCGGCGTCCTGGACCCGGGCGTCACCTCCGCGCCCTCGGAGTCCGTGCCCGAGGCGGTGCCCCTGGTCAAGGTCCCGCTCTACTTCGTCGAGGACGGTTCCCTGGTCGCGGTGGACCGCACGGTGCCGGGCTCGACCGACCTCGGCAGCACCGTGCTCATGCTGTTCAAGGGGCCCGACGACCAGGAACGCGGGAATGGGCTGACCACCGAACTCCCGCCAGCCACCGAGGCTCCCACCATCCGCACCGACGGCACCGGCGTCAGCGTCCGGCTGCCGCGCAGCGCCGGGAGCCTCAGCGACACGGCCGTCGACCAACTGGCCTGCACCGTCGCCGTCGCCCGGCTGCGCCAGGACCCGGCACTGGGGAGCGCGCAGGTGACCGTGGAGCAGCCCGGCGGACGGCTGGCCGGCCGGTCCAGCGAGGACTGTCCGCTCGACACGGTGACGCGTAGGACGCCCTCGGTCCCCGGGACCGCGGCGAACCCCCGGACCGGCACGAGCACCGGCGGAACCGGCGGCTGACGGCTCACAGGCAACCCCAAGGATCTTCCTCCCCTCCTCCAACCGGGGGCGTCCGCACGGACGTTGCCCCCGACCGAGGTACCCCCGAGGTATTGAGGAGCGGATTCTTGATACGCGCTCGAACGATATGGGCCGCCGCGACAGCGGCCCTGACACTGGTGGGCGTCGCGCCCGCCGCGGCCCAGGCCGCACCGGAACCGCCCGGCCAGGCCGCGTCCCTGCGAGCGGCACCGGACGGCACCGCCGACCTGCCGCCCGGCTGGCGGATCACCGGCACCGGTACCGCGAGATCCCTTGAGTGGCGCTCCCCGCGGACCGTCCCGCCCGGTGACGCACGGGTGGAGTTCCACTCCGGCGGCCGCCTGCTGGGCGTACCCGAACCGGATCGCGACGGCGGGACCTTCCGCTTACCCCTGGACGAGACCCGGCCGACCGCACGCCACGGGCTGACCGACCTCCAGGTCCGCGCCGCCGGCCGCAGGCTGGACCAGGAACCGGGAGCCGCCGCCCGACAGCGCCGCCCCGCCGAAGCGCCCCCGGCGAAACTCCCGCCCCGCCTCCCCGCCGCCACCGTCGACCCGGGCAGACCCGGCCGGTTCGCCACGACCACCGGCGAGTACACGCTCGACCCGGTCCGGCTGCCCGGACTGGCCGCCCCGGTCGAGATGCGCGGCCTGGTCGTCGCGCCGAAGGACGCCACCGGCAAACGCCCCCTCGCGCTCTTCCTGCACGGCCGGCACGCCACCTGCTACGTCCCCGGGCAGGGCGAGGAGGCCGTCACGATCGACTGGCCCTGCGCCGACGGCGCCAAGCCCATCCCCAGCCACCGCGGCTATCTCCAGGACCAGAAACTGCTGGCCTCCCAGGGCTATGTGACCGTCTCGATCTCCGCCAACGGCATCAACGGCCAGGACGGCGACCTCGAGGACGGCGGCGCCCAGGCCCGCTCGTCCCTGGTCCGCTCCCACCTGGCCCGCTGGGCCGACTGGGCCGCCGCGGCCTCCACCGCCCCGGACGCCGTGCGCCGTGGCCCGAAGGCCGACCTGTCCCGCGTCCTGCTCGTCGGCCACTCCCGCGGCGGCGAAGGCGTCGACCGGGCGGCGATGGACAGCCTGTACCCGCCGCCCGCGGACCAGGACGGCGGTCGGGGCCCGGCCCGCTGGCACATCCGCGGCACCGTACTCATCGGCCCCACCGCCTTCGGCCAGAACCCGGTGCCCGACGTGCCGTCCCTGACGATCCTGCCGGGCTGCGACGGCGACGTCTCCGACCTCCAGGGGCAGCTCTACGTCGACGGCACCCGCGGCGTGAGCCGGGGCCGCGCGCTGCACAGCGCGGTCCATGTCACGGGCGCCAACCACAACTACTTCAACAGCGAATGGACGCCCGGCCAGGCCGCGGCTCCCGCCTCCGACGACTTCTGGGAGGACCCCGAGGACCCCGACCCGGTCTGCTCGGTGGACAGCCCCACCCGGCTCACCGCCGAACAGCAGCACCGGGCGGGCGCGACCTACATCGCCGCCGCCGCGCGGCTGTTCGTCGCCGGTGACGACCGGGTGCGCGAGCTGGTCGACGGCACCGGCCGCCGCGCCCCCTCGGCCGACCCGGCCCGGGTGCTGACCCACGCGGTCGGCGCGGGCCGCGGCGCCGGGTTCCTGCCGGACGGCGGCGTGAAGGTGACCGGCGGCGGCCGCCTGTGCTCCGCGGTCGACCCCGACCCGGGCGTCGCCTGCCTCGGCGAGGACGCGCACGGCTCCTCGCCGCACTTCGCGTACTGGTGGCCGGAGCGCGAGACCGGCCGCGGCGCGATCGCCCTGGACTGGTCGGCCCCCGGCACCGCGACCCGGGTCCGTCCCGGCGCCCCCGTCTCCCTGAACGGCGCGAAGAGCCTCGCCCTGCGCGTCATCGTGCCGCCGGGCAGCACCGGCACCCGGCTCGACGTGTCCGTCACCGACGCCGCCGGCCGGCGTGCCACCCTCGGCGCCGTCCGCGCCGACGGCCTCCCGGGCAGCGAACGCACCGCCTCCTACTGGGCGCAGGAACTGCGCGTACCGCTCACCGCCGCCACCCGCGCCGGAGTCGATCTGCGCCGCGTCACCACGCTGGAACTGACACCCCGTTCCCGGGCGGGCAAGGCCTGGCTGATGGACGCCTACGCGTGGCAGCCGGGCACACCTCCGGTACGGCCGGCCCCGCTGGCCCGCGTCGACGTCGGCCGGACGACGGTCGAGGAGGGCGACGCGGGCGTGCGCACCTACCACGTCCCGGTGCGGGTCTCCGGCAAGGGCACCGGCACGGTCCGGATGTACGTCATGGAAGGGTTCGGCCCGGCGGTCGAGGAACGCGTGGTCACCGTGCGCTCCGGCAAGCCCTTCGTCGACGTGCGCGTCAAGGTGACGGGCAACAAGCGCTACGGCGGCGACTCGACCCGCGACCTGCTGGTCAAGTCGGTGCACGGCTCCGTCGTCGGCTCCTACGCCGGTGGTGTGACGGTCCGGGAGGACGACCCGATGCCGGAGATCGGCGTGACGCCCGTCGCGGACCGGGTCACCGAGGGGCAGCCGCTGCGCTGGCGGGTCTCGCTCTCGGAGCCCGCCGACGTGGACCTGGGCACGGTGCTGGTGCCGGTCCCCGACGACACGCGCCCCGAACTGTCCACCAAGGATGTCGACCACGACTGGCTCCTGGAGACGGTGGGGGAGGTCCCCGACGGGGAGGTTCCGCTCTCCCGGCTGGACTACTTCGCGCTCTGGGTCTCGGTCCCGGCCGGTGAGACGGACGCCGAGGTGACGGTGCCCACCGTCGCCGACGAGGTCGCGGAGCCCACGGAGTACGTCGGATTCCGGAACACCGACGATGCCGGCGAGCCGCAGGGCCCGGTGCTGACCGGCACCGTGCTCGACGCCCCGTAACCCGACCGCCGCGCGCGGGTGCGGGTCCGGCACCGTCCGGTCCGCGCCCGCGTGCGCCAGGTGGCCCATCCGCCGGACGCCCGGCGCCGGCGTCGGCGTGGTCGTGGGCCTGGGCCCACAGGGCCTGGGTACTCTCCGCCGCATGGCGGTGGACAGAAGAACCGGGTCGCCGCGCCGGACACCGGCTCGGCAGCGGACCAACCGCACGCTGGGCCGGGCACTGGTGCGGTGGGCCACGACGACCGATCACAAGGTGATCGGCCATCTCTACCTGGCGACGTCGTTCGGCTTCTTCCTCTTCGGCGGCGTATTGGCCATGCTGATGCGCAGTGAACTCGCCCGGCCCGGACTGCAGTTGTTCAGCAACGAGCAGTACAACCAGCTGTTCACCGTGCACGGCACCATCATGATGCTGCTGTTCGCGACACCGCTGTTCGCCGGGTTCACCAACGTCATCATGCCCTTGCAGATCGGCGCCCCCGACCTGGCGTTCCCCCGGCTGAACGCGCTGTCGTACTGGATGTACCTGTTCGGCGGCCTGATGGTCGTGGCGGGGTTCCTGACACCCGGGGGAGCGGCCTCGTTCGGCTGGTTCGCCTACGCGCCGCTGAACAGCGCCACCTTCAGCCCGGGGCCCGGAGGTGACCTGTGGACGATGGGCCTGGTGGTGAGCGGCGTGTCGACCACGCTCAGCGCCGTCAACTTCATCACCACCATCATCTGCCTGCGCGCCCCCGGCATGACCATGTTCCGGATGCCGATCTTCACCTGGAACATCCTGTTCACGTCGATCCTGGTGCTGCCCGCCTTCCCCGTGCTCACCGCCGCGCTGCTGATGCTCGAGGCCGACCGGAAGTTCGGCGCGCACGTCTTCGACGCGGCGGGCGGCGGGGCGCTGTTGTGGCAGCACCTGTTCTGGTTCTTCGGCCATCCCGAGGTGTACATCGTCGCGCTGCCGTTCTTCGGCATCGTCACCGAGATCATCCCGGTCTTCAGCCGCAAGCCCATCTTTGGCTACGTCAGCCTGGTCGGCGCCACCATCGCCATCACCATGCTCTCCGCGGTGGTGTGGGCCCACCACATGTTCGCCACCGGCGCCGTGCTGCTCCCGTTCTTCTCCCTCATGTCGTTCCTCATCGCGGTGCCGACCGGGGTGAAGTTCTTCAACTGGATCGGCACCATGATGCGCGGCTCGCTCTCCTTCGAGACCCCCATGCTGTGGGCGTGCGGCTTCCTGGTGACGTTCCTGCTCGGCGGCATGAGCGGCGTCCTCATCGCCTCACCGCCCCTGGACTTCCATCTCACGGACTCGTACTTCATCGTCGCCCACCTGCACTACGTGCTGTTCGGCACGGTCGTCTTCGCGATGTTCGCCGGCTTCTACTTCTGGTGGCCGAAGTTCACCGGCAAGCTGCTCGACGAACGCATCGGGAAGATCCACTTCTGGACGCTCTTCGTAGGCTTCCAGACCACCTTCCTCGTCCAGCACTGGCTCGGCGAACAGGGCATGCCGCGCCGCTACGCCGACTACCTGGCCGCGGACGGCTTCACCACGCTGAACACCATCAGCTCCATCGGCGCCTTCCTCCTCGGGCTGTCCACCCTGCCGTTCCTCTACAACGTGTGGCGCACCCACCACTACGGGAAGAAGGTCGAGCAGGACGACCCCTGGGGCTACGGCCGTTCCCTCGAATGGGCCACCAGCAGCCCGCCGCCGCGCCACAACTTCACCTCGCTGCCCCGGATCCGCTCCGAGTCCCCGGCGTTCGACCTGCACCACCCCGACGTCAGCCGACACGATCAGAGGCATGTGCAGTGAGGACCGAATCCCGTCTGTTCACCGGTGTCGCGGTCTTCTTCGGCGCCGAGGCGGCGCTGTACGGCTGGTGGTCGCGCGAGCCCGCCGGCACGGCCGCGCTCGTCCTCGCCTTCCTCATGGCCCTGCTCGTCGCGTTCTTCCTGCGCGTGCAGTACCGCAAGCGCGGTCTGCGGGCGCAGGACCGCGGTGACGGCGAGGTCGTGGACACCGCGGGCCCGCTCGACTTCTTCCCGCCGCGCAGCGCCTGGCCGATCACGATCGCGCTGGCTGCCGTGGTGCTCGCGTTCGGCATCGTCTTCGGCCTGTGGCTGGCGCTGATCGGCTTCGGCCTGCTCGCCATGGGGGTCGGCGGACTGGTCTTCCAGTACGCCGACCGGGGCGTTCAGCGCTCCGGCTCGCCCGAGTAGGAGTCCCGTCCCGCCGCTTCCGGCGTCGAGCCTTGCTCCGGCTGCGTCTCCCCGACGTCGACCCCGTCGCCGTAGTACCACTCGCTGAGCGTCGCCCGCAGCCGGCTCACGTGCGGAGCGTCGCCCTCCTTCGGGGACGGCGCGAGCGGCTCGGGCTGCCCGCGGGTCCACAGCACGTACCGCTCCTCGGGGTCGAGGGGGCCGTGGCTCTCGGCGTAGCCGCCCGCGAGGGTCTGGTGCACCTCGCCCGTCTCCTCGCCCCCGGTCAGACGCTCGCGGTCGTGTTCCTGCAGCGCCAGGCAGACGCGCTTGGTCACGACGAAGGCCAACGGCGGCGCCAGGATCAGGGAGACCCGGAAGATCCAGGTGAGCAGGTTCAGCGAGACGTGGAAGGTGTGGGCCAGGATGTCGTTGCCACCGGCCAGCAGCAGCACACCGTAGAAGACGATCGCGGCGACGCCGAGCCCGGTGCGCACCGGCTTGTCCCGGGGCCGGTCGCACAGGTGGTGCTCCTCGTGGTCGCCCGTCACCCACCGTTCGAAGAACGGGTAGGCGTACAGCACCGCGAACAGGGCGCCCGGCAGCAGGACCGCCGGCACCAGCACGTTCCACATGACGGTGTGGCCCGCCACCGCCGTCTCGAACGGCGGCATCAGCCGCAGCGAACCCTCCAGGAAACCGACGTACCAGTCCGGCTGCGAGCCCGTGGAGACGATGTCGGGGCGGTAGGGGCCGTACGTCCAGATCGGGTTGATCTCGGCCACCGCCGCCAGCACCGTCAGGAGACCGAAGACCATGAAGAACAGGCCGGTGGAGTTCGTCATGAACTGCGGGAACATCGGCTTGCCCACCGCGTTGCGGTTGGTGCGCCCGCGGCCCGCCCACTGGGTGTGCTTCAAGTAGAAGACCAGGATCAGATGGAGCGTGACCAGCGCGACCAGCAGCGCGGGGAGCAGCAGGATGTGCACCGAGTACAGCCGCGGGACGATCTCCTCGCCCGGATACTCGCCGCCGAACACGAACATGCTGACGTACGTCCCCACCACCGGGACGGACAGCATGATCCCCTGGGCGATGCGCAGCCCCGTCCCGGACAGCAGGTCGTCCGGGAGCGAATAGCCGGCGAAGCCCTCGGCGAGCGCCAGCACGAAGAGCGTCACACCGATCAGCCAGTTGACCTCACGCGGTCGGCGGAACGCCCCGGTGAAGAAAATCCGCAGCAGATGCACCCCGATGGCCGACAGGAACACCAGCGCCGCCCAGTGATGCACCTGCCGGATCAGCAGCCCGCCGCGGACGTCGAAACTGATGTCCACCGTCGAGCGGTAGGCCTCCGACATGCTCACGCCCAGCAGGGGCTCGTACGAGCCGTCGTAGACGACCTCCGTCATCGAGGGCTTGAAGAACAGCGTCAGCCAGACCCCCGTCAACAGCAGCACGACGAAGCTGTACAGGGCGATCTCGCCCAGCAGGAACGACCAGTGCTCGGGGAAGGCCTTGCGCAGCAGCCGCCCGCCCTCGGAGACGGGGAGCCGCCCGTCGGCCCAGTCGACGGTGTGTTCGCCCGCGCGACGGGCCCGCGCACCGGCGCGGGCCCTTCTCCTCTGCAACAGCACGGCGCATGGGTTCCCCACCGCCCGTGCCGGAAACTACGCTCCGGTCGGGTACGGTCACCCTCCGACTTGCCCGCCGGTCCACAGCACCGTGCGGGTCAGCGTCCGCCCGGGCCGCCGCTGCCGAAGGAGCCACTGCTGCCCTCGTCCCAGCGACGCCGCTCCTGGTCGGAGGCGGTACGGCTGCCCTGGTGCCCCATCTCGTGCGGCAGCGTGCGCTCGTCGCTGCGCGGCATCTCGTCGGGCTCCCGACGCTCCCGCTCCTCGTGGACGGGGCCGCCGTCGGGCATACGGGGCTGTTCCTCGGGGCGCGGGGGCGGCGACTCCCGGCGCTTCTGCCGACTGCCGAAGGCGAACGCGCCGATCAGTACGGCCACCACCACCACGGCCGCGATGATCAGCCAGACGGGAAAACCGCCGGAGCCGTTCGCGGCCAGGTCCATCCATGCGTTGGTCATGGAGCGCGGGTACCCCCGGCCCCGCGTGACCAACCTGCTCACCGCGCCCGCGGTCCGGAGCCCTTGGAAACACCGGGCCCGCCGGTTTGGCGGCGCGACCGGCGGCAACCCGCGCGGTGTGACATCGACGACGACTTCCCAGCAGGAACTGTTCCGCTTCCTCGAGGACCGCTTCGCGTGCGCGCAGGCGTGCACCGAGTGCGCCCGGGCCTGCGCCCTGCGGGCGAGCCTCGTGGACCCGGACGGGACCGAGAACCAGGAACTCGTACGGCGCAGGGGCATCATGTGCGCGGAGGTCTGCGACGCGACCTGCCGGGTGCTGTCCGAGCAGAACCAGGTGGACGAGTCCGCCATCCGCGCCCAGCTGGAGTGGTGCCGCCAGGTGTGCCTGGAGAGCGCGCACGTCTTCGACGGCCACCCCGGCGCCGAGGAGAGCGCGCGGGCCTGCCGCGACTGCGCCCGCGCCTGCGGAGAGTTCCTCGCCACCCTGCGCTGAGGCCCTGGGACCGCGAGGCGCGACGCGCTAGCCTGCCCGTATGGCGGCGACGGACGGCGACCCGGGGCTCTTCGGTCCGAGTTCCGTGACCTGGCAGGCGCACGGCGACCCGATGATGTGGGTGGCCGGCATCCGCGCCCTCTACCTCCAGGCCCTGCACCCGCGGGCCGTGCGCGGCGTGATGCAGAACAGCGACTTCCGGCGCGACGCCTGGGGACGCCTGATGCGCACCGCGGGCTTCGTCGGCACCACCACGTACGGCACCACCGAGGCCGCCGAGCGGGCCGGCGCCCGGGTACGGAAGATCCACCGCATGCTCGGCGCCACGGACCCGGAGACGGGGGAGCGCTACGGCGTCGACGAGCCCGCGCTGCTGCTGTGGGTGCACTGCGCCGAGATCGGCTCCTACCTGCATGTCCTGCGCCGCTCCGGATTCCCGCTCACCGACGCCCACGCCGACCGCTATCTCGCCGAACACCGGCACAGCGCCCGTCTCGTCGGTCTCGACCCCGCCTCCGTGCCCGCGGACCAGAGCGAGCTGGCCGCCTACTTCGCGCGGGTGCGGCCCGAACTCGAAGCGGGAGCGGAGGCGCGCGAGGTGGACGACTTCCTGCTCCGCCCGCCCGTCCACCCCCTCCTGGTCCCGGCCCGCGAGCTGCTGTGGCGGCGGGTCGCCTCTCTCGCGTACGACTCACTACCGCCTTACGCGCACCAGCTCTACGGCCGACCGGCGCCCGCCCCCGCCACCGTCACCCGCCGACTGCGCGCCACCGGCGCCCTGCTGCGCCGGGTCCCGGCACGTCTGCGCTGGCAGCTGCCGCCCAAACACATCCTGCGCGCCATGGCACGGCTCGGCCCGGCCGCGCGCCCGGCGCCATACAAAATCGGACGACAAGCGGCCATACTGGACCGGCCAGGGGAGGGCGGGGCGGACTGAACCACGGGGGCGGGGCGAAGTCATGGGGGACGACACGCTGATCCACGGCCGGTACCGGCTGCTCGAAAGGATCGGGCGCGGTGGCATGGGCGAGGTGTGGCGGGCGCGGGACGAGTCACTGGGCCGCCGCATAGCCGTCAAGTGCCTCAAACCGCTGGGCACGCAGCACGACCACTCCTTCACCCGCGTCCTGCGGGAGAGGTTCCGGCGCGAGGCCCGGGTGGCCGCCGCGCTCCAGCACCGCGGGGTGACCGTCGTCCACGACTTCGGCGAGTGGGACGGCATGCTCTTCCTGGTGATGGAGCTGCTGGAGGGGTACGACCTGAGCCGTCTCCTGGAGGAGAACAAGGGCCATCCGCTGCCCGTCGCCGACGTCGTCGACATCGCCGAACAGGTCGCCTCCGCGCTCGCCTACACCCACGAGCAGGGCATCGTTCACCGCGACCTCAAGCCCGCGAACATCGTGCGGACCGCCGACGGCACCGTGAAGATCTGCGACTTCGGCATCGCCCGGCTCGGTCACGACGCGGGCTTCACCGCCCGCCTGACCGGCACCGGCATCGCCATGGGCACCCCGCACTACATGTCGCCCGAACAGATCGGCGGCGACGAGGTCGACCGGCGCAGCGACCTGTACTCCCTGGGCTGCGTGCTCTACGAGATCGCCACCGGTGTCCCGCCGTTCGACCTCGACGACGCCTGGGCGATCCTCGTCGGCCACCGCGACACCGAGCCCGCGCCGCCCCGCACCCGCCGCGCCGAACTGCCCGGCTACCTGGACCGGATCATTCTGGACCTGCTGGCCAAGCGGCCCGAGGCGCGCCCGGACGACGCCCGGGAACTGGGCCGCCGGATCACCGCCGGACGCACGGCACCGGCGCCGGTGCCGGTCCTGGTGAGCGCCCGGCCGAGCACGCCCCAGCCGGTCGGGGGCCGCGCCCGGCTGCCGTCGTGGACCCACGGCATGACGACCGGTCACAAGGCGACCGGCACCGGTCCCCGCGCCACGCCCCCGGTCCCCGGGGCGGGCCTGTCCGGCGCGTGGATCCCGCGACCCGCCGGTGACCGGTCCGCCGACGCCGGGACCGCCAGGACCGCCGGGACCGCCGGGACCGCCCCGGCCGAGCGGACGGACCGGGCGTCCGGGACCGTCGCCAGGCTGGCCGCGCGCCACAGAACGGGCCTGGGCCTGGGCCGGCTCGGCCGTTGGGAGGAGGCCGGCGAGGTGCACCGCGCGGTCGCCGCCGAGCGCGAACGCCTGCTCGGTCCCGACCACCCCGACACGCTCGCCAGCCGCTACGAGGCCGCCTTCGCCCTCGGCCGCACCGGTCGTGCCGCCGAGGCGCTGCGCGCGTACAAGGGCGTCGCCGAGGCCAGGATCAGGACGTTGGGAGCCGATCACGCCGACACCCTCGCCGTCCGTCAGGAGATGGCCTACATCCTGGGCCGGCTGGGCCGCCACACCGACGCCCACCAGGTGTACACGTCGGTCCTGACCGCCCGCGAGCGCACCATGGGCGCCGACCATCCCGACACCCTGCGCTGCCGGCACAACCTGGCCTCCAACCTGGGGCGGCTCGGCCGTATCGAGGACGCCCACCGGACGGCCCGCGAGGTGGCGGCGGCCCGGGCCCGCGTGCTCGGCCCCGACCACCCCGACACCCTCGTCACCCGCTACGAGGTGGCCTACGAACTAGGGCGGCTGGACCGCTGGCAGGAGGCCCTGGCGACCTACCGCGACGTCGCCGGTGCCCGTGCCGCAGCCCTCGGCCCCGACCACCCCGACACGCTCGCCGCCCGCTACGAGACGGGCGTCGCCCTGGGCCGTCTCGGCCGCTGCGCCGAAGCGCTGACCGTGTACGAGGAACTGATCGACGACCGCGCCCGCGTCCAGGGGGCCGAGCACCCGGAGACCCTGCGCGCCCGGCACGGCCTGGGCGTCAACCTCGGCAGGCTGGGCCGCTGGGAGGAGGCCCTGGCCGAGGCCCGCGAGGTGTGCGCGGTCCGCGCCCGCGTGCTGGGCCCGGACCACCCGGACACCCTGGTCAGCCACCGCGAGGTCGCCGTCGCCCTGGGCTGGCTCGGCCGCTGGTCCCCCGCCCTCACCGAGTACCGCCTGGTCGCCGCCGCCCGCGAACGGGTCCTGGGCCCCGAGCACCCCGACACCCTCGTCGCCCGCGACGACGAGGCCCACTGCCTGGAACGGCTCGGCCGCGCGGCCGAGGCCGCGGAGCTGTACCGCGGGGTCGCCGCACTGCGCGGGGCGGCACGCTGACCGGGGACGGCGCCCGACGGCGGGCTGGCCGCCCCCGACCGGGCCGTGTTACGAAGAGCCATGACGACCCCGCCCCGCACCTCCCGCACCTTTGACGCCGTCATCGTCGGCGGCGGCCACAACGGCCTGGTCGCCGCCGCCTACCTGGCCCGGGCGGGGCGCTCCGTGCTGGTCCTCGAACGGCTGGACCACACCGGCGGAGCGGCCGTGTCCACCCGGCCGTTCGCCGGGGTCGAGGCACGGCTGTCGCGCTACTCGTACCTGGTCAGCCTGCTGCCCAGAAAGATCGTGCGGGACCTCGGCCTGGACTTCCGGGTGCGTGCGCGCACCGTCTCCTCGTACACGCCCGTGGAACGCGCCGGGCGGCCCACCGGCCTCCTCGTCGGCGGGGGCGAGCGCCGCACCCGCGAGTCCTTCGCCCGGCTCACCGGCTCGGAGCGGGAGTACACCGCCTGGCAGCGCTTCTACGCCATGACCGGCCACGTGGCCCAGCGGGTCTTCCCGACCCTCACCGAACCGCTGCCCACCCGGGACGAACTGCGCCGCCGGGTCGACGACGAGACGGCCTGGCGGGCCCTGTTCGAGGAGCCGGTCGGCGTCGCGATCGAGGAGCACTTCGCCGACGACCTGGTCCGGGGCGTGGCCCTCACCGACGCGCTGATCGGCACCTTCGCCGACGCCCACGACCCCTCGTTGGTCCAGAACCGCTGCTTCCTCTACCACGTGATCGGCGGCGGCACCGGCGCCTGGAACGTGCCGGTCGGCGGCATGGGCGCCCTCACCGACGCGCTGGCCGACGCGGCCCGCGCCGCCGGTGCCGTGCTCGCCACCGGTCACGAGGCGGTGCGGATCGACGCGGACGGGCGCACGGCCGAGGTCACCTACCGCTCGGCCGACGGCGAGCACGTCGCCGCCGCCCGCCACGTCCTGGTCAACGCAGCCCCGAGCGAACTCGCGGCGCTCACGGGCCAGGCGCCGCCCCCGCCCGCCGAGGGTGCCCAGCTCAAGGTCAACATGCTGCTGACCCGGCTCCCGAGGCTGCGCGACCCCGAGGCCGACCCGCGCGAGGCCTTCGCCGGGACCTTCCACATCGCCGAGGGCTACGAGCAACTGGCCGCCGCGTACGCCCGGGCGGCCGCCGGTGAGCTGCCCGACGCGCCGCCCTCCGAGATCTACTGCCACTCGCTGACCGACCCGACGATCCTCGCCCCCGGCCTGGCCGCCGAGGGCATGCACACCTTCACCCTGTTCGGCCTGCACACACCGGCCCGCCTCTTCGCCCGGGACAACGACGCCGTACGCGAGGAGCTGCTCAAGTCGACCCTCGGCCAACTCGACGCGCACCTTGCCGAGCCCCTCGCGGACTGCCTGGCGACCGACGCGGACGGGCGGCCCTGCATCGAGGCCAGGTCGCCGCTCGACCTCGAACGCGACCTGCGCCTGCCCGGCGGGAACATCTTCCACCGCGAGCTGTCCTGGCCCCACGCCCAGGAGGGCACCGGCCACTGGGGAGTGGAGACCGGGCAGGCGAACGTCCTGCTGTGCGGCGCGGGCGCCGTGCGCGGGGGAGGGGTGAGCGGGGTGCCGGGACACAACGCGGCGATGGCGGTGCTGGACGGCACCGGGGGCTGAGCGCGCATGCGCGGGACCAGGCTGGGTGCCGCGACATACCCGTCCGGACAAGGCCGACGACAAGGTCGTCAGCCGACTCGACGGTCTGAAGGAGAACAGCTTCGACGGTCCGAACGAGGTGCAGAAGGCCGTCTTCAATGGCTAGCGCAGCTGCCGGGTCCCCGGACCCGGGAACCCGGCCCGGCTAGTCGGCCGACGCCGTCCACCCCACCGTCTCCACGCGCGCCGCGTCCGCCGGGCGCGCGTCGTGGAACAGGACGTCGTCGGCCGCCGCCACGCGCAGCCCGTCGACGTACGCGCCGCGGCCCACGTACAGCCGGTCGGTCGTGTACCGCCAGCGCAGGGTGAGGCCGCGCACGGCCGGAAGGTCCGCGCTCAGCCGGTGCCAGACGCGCCCCGACCAGCCGGTGGCCGAGCCCTCCGGATGCTCCCGGGCCGCCTCGCCGCGACGTGTGGTGGTGAACGGGACCGGCCGCCATTCGGCGCCGCCGTCGGTCGACGCCTCCAGGACCAGCGTGTCCGACCCGGGCTCGGTGTCCCACCACAGCGCGCAGCGCAGCCCCGCTCGGCCGCCCGACGTGTCCAGGGCGGGCAGCGTGAGCGTGGCCGTGGCGGAACTCGCCGTCCCCGAGAACCACGCCGTGCGCCCGTGCTCCGGACGGACCGGCACCGCCCGCGCCAGATTGGTGCCCGCCGCCACCCGGGGAGCCGACCCGGAACGCCAAGCGCGCACCGGGTGGACGGAGTTGCCGAGGACGACCAGGAACGAGTCGGTCGTCGGGTCCAGCACCAGCGAGGTGCCCGTGAAACCGGTGTGCCCGGCCGTGCGCGGTGTCGCCATTGCGCCCATGTACCAGTGCTGGTACAGCTCGAAGCCCAGGCCGTGCTCGTCGCCGGGGAAGTCGGTGTTGAAGTCGGTGAACATCAGCTCCACCGACTCCGGCCGCAGGATGCGGGCCCGGCCGTAGGAGCCGCCGTTGAGCAGCGTACGGCCGAGGACGGCGAGGTCCCACGCCGAGGAGAACACCCCCGCGTGACCGGCGACGCCGCCGAGGCTGAAGGCGTTCTCGTCGTGCACCTCGCCCCACACCAGACCGCGGTCCAGGCCGGACCAGGGCTTGCGGGCGTCCTCGGTGGCCGCGATCCCCGGCCGCCAGGAGGCGGGCGGGTTGTAGCGGGTGCGGGTGAGACCGAGCGGCTTCGTGATCCCGTCGCGCAGCAGCACGTCCAGGGCGCGGCCCGTGACGCTCTCCAGCACCAGCTGGAGCGAGATCATGTTCAGGTCCGAGTACAGGTACGCCGTGCCGGGCGCGCTCACCGGCGCCTCGTCGTAGACGAGCTGGACCTTCTCCTCGTACGTGGGCGCGGCGTACAGCGGGATCCACGCCCGGAAGCCCGAGGTGTGCGTAAGCAGGTGACGGATCGTCACGCCCTGCTTGCCCGCCCGGGCGAAGTCCGGCAGGTACGAGGCGACCGGCGCCTCCAGCTCCAGCGCGCCCCGCTCCAGCTGCTGCACGGCGAGGATCGAGGTGAACAGCTTGGAGATCGACGCGAGGTCGAACACCGTGTCCCGGGCCATCGGGATCTGCTCGCCCGCCGGGAACTCCACGCCGGTGTCGGTCGCCTCGTCGTAGGACCGGTACCGCACCGCCATGCCGATCGGTTCGTGCAGCGCCACCGTGCCGCCCCGCCCGGCGAGCAGCACGGCGCCCGCGTACCACGGGTGCGCGGGGGACGGGCCGAGGAACGTCTCGGCGTCGGTGACGAGCTGGCGCAGATGGCCCGGGAGCAGTCCGGCGCGTTCGGCGGTGCCGTGCCGCAGGGTGGGGCGGCGGCCGTGGCCGGAGGCGGCCGCGGCCGGACCGGCCGCGAACGGGGCGATGGCCAGGGCACCCCCCAGGGCCAGGGCACCGGCGCCCAGTTGACGCCGTGTGAATCCGTTCGTCGCCTGACCGGCCATCGAAGAGTCTCCCGCCGCCGAAGCTGAAAGTATCTTTCCCGGATCGCCGTGCGGAGTGAAACTTTCCTGTCAGTGACGGGTCGTGTCAATGGGGCGGACGGAGTGGATGCGCGGAGCCGGCGGACCGGCCGCACAGCTTGACCCGTCCCCGCCACCGGCCGAGGATCAGGTCATGACGCCCGGACACGGCAGCACCGGCAGCACCGTTGACGGGGTGCTGCGGCGCAGCGCCCGACGCACCCCGGCACGCGTCGCGGTGGAGTACCGCGACCGCTCCTGGACGTACGAGGAACTGGACACCGCGGTCTCCCGCGCGGCGAGCGTCCTGCTGGCCGAGGGACTCTCCCCCGGCGACCGGGTCGGCGCCTACGGCCACAACTCCGACGCCTACCTGATCGCGTTCCTGGCCTGCGCCCGCGCGGGCCTGGTGCACGTCCCGGTCAACCAGAACCTCACCGGCGACGACCTCGCCTACCTCGTCGGCCAGTCCGGCAGCACCCTGGTCCTCGCCGACCCCGGCCTCGCCGCCCGGCTCCCCGGCGGGACCCGCACCCTGCCGCTGCGCGACACCGCCGACTCGCTCCTGGCCCGCCTCGCCTCGTCGCCCGCGTACGACGGCCCCGAACCGGGCGCCGAGGACCTGGTGCAACTGCTCTACACCTCCGGCACCACCGCGCTGCCCAAGGGCGCGATGATGACCCACCGTGCGCTGGTGCACGAGTACCTGAGCGCCATCACCGCCCTGGACCTCAGTGCCGGAGACCGCCCCGCGCACGCGCTCCCGCTCTACCACTCGGCGCAGACCCACGTCTTCCTGCTGCCCTACCTCGCGGTCGGCGCGACCAACATCCTCCTGGACGCGCCCGACGGCGACCTGCTCTTCGACCTGATCGAAACGGGCCGTGTGGATAGCCTCTTCGCGCCGCCGACCGTGTGGATCGGCCTGGCGAACCGCGCCGACTTCGCCACCCGCGACCTCGACGGCCTGTGCAAGGCCTACTACGGTGCGTCGATCATGCCGGTGCCCGTCCTGGAGCGGCTGCGCGCACGCCTGCCGCACCTCGCCTTCTACAACTGCTTCGGCCAGAGCGAGATCGGCCCCCTCGCCACCGTCCTCGGCCCGGACGAGCACGAGGGCCGCATGGACTCCTGCGGCCGCCCCGTCCTGTTCGTCGACGCCCGCGTGGTCGACGAGGACGGCAAGGACGTGCCCGACGGCACGCCCGGCGAAGTCGTCTACCGTTCCCCGCAGTTGTGCGAGGGCTACTGGGACAAGCCCGAGGAGACCGAGGCCGCCTTCCGCGACGGCTGGTTCCACTCCGGCGACCTCGCCGTACGGGACGCGGACGGCTACTACACGATCGTCGACCGCGTGAAGGACGTCATCAACTCCGGCGGCGTACTGGTGGCCTCCCGCCAGGTCGAGGACGCCCTCTACACCCACGACGCCGTCGCCGAGGCGGCCGTGATCGGCCTGCCCGACGAGCGGTGGATCGAGGCCGTCACGGCCGTCGTCGTCCCGCGCGGCGAGGTCACCGAGGACGAACTCATCGCCCACGCCCGCGAGAAACTCACCGCGTTCAAGGCACCCAAACGGGTGCGATTCGTGGACGCCCTGCCGCGCAACGCCAGCGGCAAGATCCTCAAGAGGGAGCTGCGGGACCGCTTCACCGGTTCCTGACCCCACGACACCGTCGCGCGACCGAGCGGCGGCCCCTGGGCCGGACCTCCTCGCGCACTCGCCCCGACCACTCTTCGCAAAGCACTCCCCACGTGGCCTGTCGGCGGTCCGACCCGATCGCTAGGCTGGCCGCGCACGACGAAACCGGGAGGAGCACGGACGTGGCCGAGAGCACCACCCACCAGCGCCCGCTCATGGGCTGGGACAAGCCCGAGCTGGATCTCAGCAACGCGCAGTGGCAGTCCAGCAGCCGGGGCCTGGGGGATGTCCAGATCGCCTTCGTCGAGGGGTTCATCGCCATGCGGAACAGCGGCAGCCCGCAGAGCCCCTCCCTGATCTTCACCCCGGCGGAATGGGGCGCGTTCGTGTCGGGAGCGCGGGAAGGGGAGTTCGACCTCACGTAGACACCGGGGGTGCGCCGACCGGCCGAACCCTGGTGTTCGGTCCGCCGCCGGGGGGAAGTCCGTACTCCGGAGGTGAGGACCCATGAGCACCCTGCCGGTCATCGCGGCGGTCGACGGTTCCGACGACGGCCTGCGCGCCCTGGACTGGGCGCTCGACGCCGCCCACCGGCGCGAGGCGCCCCTGCGGGTGGTGCACGTCCGCCAGTACGCCGCCTGGGCCCAGACCGACATCCTGGTCGCCGGCCCGCCGGACACCGCCGAGGACCCGGCACTCGACCAGGCACGCGCGCACCTCCAGGGCCGGGCCTTCGCCGTGCCGACGGAGTACGTCGGCATGGAAGGTGTACCGGGCGCCCTGCTGCCGGAACTGGGCGCCGACGCCCAGCTGCTGGTCCTCGGCTCCCGCGGCCGGGGCGGCTTCACCGGCCTGCTGCTCGGCTCCAACGGCATGGCCGCCGCCCGCGACGCCGAGTGCCCCGTCGTCGTGGTGCCCCGCCCCGGACGCGAGGTCCACGGCGAGGCGCCCGCCGAACCCGGCCCGCGGGTGGTGGTCGGCCTGCACGTGGACAGTCCCGACGACGCCACCCTGTCCTTCGCCTTCACCGAGGCCGAGCTGCGCGGCGCCCGCCTCCAGGTGGTCGCCGCCTACCCGTGGCCGGTGCAGACCTGGGCCGCCGCGGGGCAGATGATGCCCCTGGTGATCGACGAGGTCTCCGTCGAGAGCGAGACCCGGGTCCTGGCCGACGGCATGCTCGCGCCCTACCGCGGACGCCACCCCGACGTCCGGGCCGACACCCACGTCCTGCCCGGTGACGCCGCCGGGAACCTGGTCGCGTCCTCCAAGGACGCCGACCTGGTCGTCGTCGGCCGTCACCGTCGGCGCCTGCTGGCCCCCGCCCGCATGATGGGCTCGGTCACCCACGCCGTGCTGCTGCACGCGGCGGCCCCGGTCGCGGTGGTGCCACCGGCTCCCCCGGAGGAGTGACACCCGGCCCGTCCGGGATGCCTATCATCGGCCCCATGCAGGACTCGCCCCGCACGGACACCCGGATCGCGCTCGCCCTCGCGCTGACCGTCCGGCACGACGGGCACGGCTCGGTCGCCGACGACCTGGCCGACCCCGCCGGGCTCACCGCCTGGGTCCGGGCGCACCCCGGCGTCCTGCCCGACGCCGAGGCCTTCGCGGCCGACGCGTCCGCCCTGACCGCCGTACGCGACGTACGGGCCGCCGCCCGCGCCCTCTTCGCCCGCGCCGTGCGCCCCGGCGAGCCGAGCCCCGCCGACGCCGCCCGGCTGCTGCCCGTGCCCCAGGCCCTGCGGCTCCTGAACGAGGCCGCCGCCCGCACCCCCACGGTCCCCGTCCTGGCCTGGGCCGACACCGCCGAGCCCGTCGTGCGCGCCGCGCCCGCGCAGGGCACGAGCGCCGACCTCGCCGCCGTCCTCGCGCAGGCCGTGATCGGCTTCCTCGCGGGGCCCGACCGACAGCGGCTGCGGGCCTGCCACGCCCCGCGCTGCGTGCGCTACTTCCTCAAGGAGCACCCGCGTCAGGAGTGGTGCAAGCCCTCCTGCGGCAACCGGGCCAGGGTGGCCCGCCACCAGGACCGGCACCGGGGGTCCGGGTAGCCCGGCCGGGCGGCCGCCCGCACGCCGCCCGGGGCCCTCGGCCACGTACCATTGCGGCATGTCGTTCCTCCGCCGCCGCAGCGCCACGCCCGCCGGGCCCGACTTCGACGTACTGGCCATGGACCCGGGCGACTGGCCCGGCAATCTCGGCGCCGGTCTGCTGCCCGCGCCCGACGGCAGCTGCCAGGGCGTCTTCCTGCGCTACGACCTGTTCGGCGGCCGCGGCCCCGCGATGATCATCGGCAACCTCCCGGAAGGCTCCCCGGCCCGCGAGGTCCCCGAGGGCGAGATCCCCTTCGAGGTGGCCCAGCTGCTGCTCGCGCTGGAGAACGACGAGGAGATCACGGTCGTCGGCGCCGAGGACGTCCCCGTGATGCAGGGCGACAACCTGCTCATCGTGCGCCGCCTCAAGCTCTCCGAGGGCCGGATCTCCTGCGTGCAGTTCGACCGCAGCGACGGCGTCCTGGTGACCATCGCCGCCTGGGACCGCCCCATCACCGACGACCTGTACGCCCTGCTGAAGCCGCTCCCGGCGGAGCTTTTCCAGCAGGGCTGAGACCCGGCTCCCCGACCCGGTCCTACCGGGCGGCCGAGACCGTCACGTCGGCGGCGCGCACATACGCGACCCGGTGGCCGTACTGGATCTCGTAGTACTGGTCCTTGCCGGTCACCACGCGGTGGGAGGCCTCGTCGAAGGTGACCGCGTAGTAGTACTCGCCGGGCACCTTCTCACCGACCACGTACTTCTGCCCGGCGGGCAGGGTGTACGGCAGCGGCGACACCGCCTGGGCGGGCACGTCCGCCGGGTAGGCGGCCTTCTCCGGGTACGCGCGCCCGTACACCGGCACGCTCGCGAGGCCCTTCCTCGCAGTGAGCACCTGTCCGGAGGCGGGCACCGCCGCCGGACTCTTCGCCGGGTTGTGGAACCACGCCTTCTGTCCGAGGTACCAGATGGCGGTCCACTCGCCCCACCGGTCGGCCACCGCGTACTGCTGGCCCGTGGAGACCCGGGAGGACAGATCGTTCACCCCGGTCGTGGGGGTGGTGCCGAGACCGATGTCCTTGATCAGCGGCGCGTTCACGTCGTGGTCGGAGTACAGCCGCACCTCGCTGGAGCCGTGCGCCGGGCAGGGCTCGCCCGCCTTCTCGCAGCCGGTGTACGCGGGACGGTTGGCGTCGTAGTCGGGGCGGATCGTCACCAGGGCGGACTTCTTGCCCGCGGTCGGCTCGAAGGGGCGGCCGAGCAGCTGGAAGTAGTGCCGCCAGTCCCAGTACGGGCCCGGGTCGGTGTGCATGCCCGGAATCGTCGCCGTGGTGGTGCCGGGCACATTGTCGTGGCCGAGGACGTGCTGCCGGTCCAGCGGGATGTCGTACTTCTTCGCCAGGTACTTCACCAGCCGCGCCGACGACCGGTACATCGCCTCCGTGTACCAGGCGTCCGGCTCCGCCAGGAACCCCTCGTGCTCCAGGCCGATCGACCCCGCGTTGACGTACCAGTTGCCCGCGTGCCAGGCCACATCCTTCGCCTTCACATGCTGGGCGATGTGCCCATCGGTGGAGCGCAAGGTGTAGTTCCAGGACACATAGGTGGGGTCCTGGACCATGTTGAGGACCCCGTTCCAGGTGCCCTCCGTGTCGTGCACGACGATGTAGCGGATGCGCTGGGAGGCCGGGCGGCTGCCCAGGTCGTGGTTGCCGTAGTCGCCGTCCCCGAACTCCTCGTACGGCGCCGGGACCCACTCGCAGGACACCGACGTCGGGCACTCCGTGCCGGCCGCGGACGCGGCACGCAGGCCCGCGTCGCCCAGCTGCGAGACGTCCGGTGCCACCTCGGGGCGGGCGGCCAGAAAGACCCGCTGACCGGCGTCCGTGGTGCGCCGCTCACCCGTGCGGATGACCTCGTACACGTCGTCCGCGTACGCCGCCGCCGTGGCGGAGTCCTCCGCGCCCGAGAAACGGGCCACCGCCGCGTACCAGTCCGCCGGGTCGGCACTGAGCGGCTCGCCCAGTTCCCGCTGCGCGGCGGCGAGCAGCGCGGCACCGCCGGACACGTTCGCGGCCGGGTCCGTGCGCAGCGCCTCGGGGCTCAGCCCGGTCAGCTCGGCGGCCTTCGGCAGCGTGGTCAGCCGCGCCGGAAGGTCGGCGGACGGCGCGGGGGCACCGCCCGTCGGGCGCAGCGCGGCGCGAGCGTCGTCGCCGCGCGGGTCCTCGGCGCCCTCGCCGTGGTGCGAGGCCGCGGCCAGGGCCGTGCGGGCGTCGGTGAGGTGCAGCGGGCCGTAGCCGCCGGTCACACTCGGCGCGCCGCCGTGCGCGTCCCAGCGGGACTGCAGGTAGGAGACGCCGAGCAGGACACTCTGCGGCACGCGGTACTCGGCCGCCGCGGTGGCGAACGCCCGCTGGAGGCGGTCCGGGGCGGGCGGCGCGTCCGGGGGCACGGCGGCGGACGGCGCCGCGCCGAGCAGCGGCAGCAGCAGAGCCGCGGTGGCCAGGGCGGGCACGACGGGGGATCCTCGCAAGGCGGCCTCCTGTGACGGTCGGGCATGACGGGACGTGACGGGGTGCGGGGCCGGGCGTGGGTCAGTGGTACCCGGCGGTCGGACGATCCGTCAATCATGCGGTCATGGCGGCGATTTCCCACGTCAGCGAGGGGTTCGGCGAGTTTCGTGGCGGCGGCCCGCCGGCCTGCGCGGCGTCAGTGGCATACACCAATGGCCCCTGCACACACCCGGATGGCGCACACGCACGGCGCGCATGCGAAAACCGCGGTGCGCCCCACCCGGGGGGCGCACCGCGGACTGTCGTCTTCCTCTCGTCCCTGCCGTCAGCGTGTGCCGACCGCCGCCCGCACGGCCCGCCGGGCCATCTGGCAGTCGTCGTGCAGCCGGCGCAGCAGCAGCCGCTGTTCCTCGCCGGTCGGCGCGGCACCGGGATGGGCCGCCGCCGACGGTGCAGGGACCGTGTCGTGCATCGAACGCTGCACGGCCGTCTCGTACGTACGGATCTCCCTGGTCAGTACGAGCATCAGGTTCACCAGGAAGGCGTCACGTGCCGCCGTGCCCGTCGACTGGGCGATCTGGCTGATCTGACGGCGGGCCGCCGGAGCGTCGCCGAGGACCGTCCACAGCGTCGCCAGGTCGTAGCCCGGCAGGTACCAGCCCGCGTGCTCCCAGTCCACCAGCACCGGACCGGCCGGGGACATGAGGAGGTTGGACAGCAGGGCGTCGCCGTGACAGAACTGGCCCATGCCCTGGCGGCCGCCGGCGTGGGCGATGCCGTGCAGCAGCTTCTGCAGGTCGCCCAGGTCACGGTCGGTGAGCAGCCCCAGCTCGTGGTAGCGGGAGATCCGGGCCGCGTAGTCCAGCGGGGCGTCGAAGGTGCCGGCCGGTGGCCGCCACGCGTTGAGTCGGCAGACCGCGCCGATGGCCGCCCTGATGTCGGCCCGGGGCGGGGCCTCCAGGGGGTGCCGCTGCAGCGCCGCCACCCGCCCGGGCATCCGCTCGATGACCAGCGTGCCGTTGTCCGGGTCCGCCGCGATCAGTCTCGGCACCCGCACCGGGGGGCGCTGCCGGACGAACGAGCGGTATGCCCCTATCTCGTGGCGGCTGCGCTCCGCCCACGCGGGGGAGTGGTCCACTAAGCACTTGGCCACCGCCGTGCTGCGCCCGGTCGTGCCGACCAGGAGCACGGAGCGCCCGCTGCGCCGCAGTACCTGCACGGGGGAGAACTCCGGGCAGATCCGGTGCACGGCGGCGATCGCCGTGCGCAGTTGGGCCCCCTGGGGGCCGGACAGGTCGATTCTTCCGCTGAGCGGCTGGGTGCCGGGCCCCGCGCCGAGCCGCACCCTGCCGGCCCCGAGCACCGGGGCCGCCGGACGCGCGGGGGCGAGATAGGGGCCGCCACCCGCCGTCGGGCGGGGGTGCAGCGAGCGCTGCGGCGCGGACACGGAGGACGATGCTGCGTACATGGGCGAGACAGATCCCTTCGTGTGCCTGCTGTGCCTGCCTGAAGAAGTACCGGTCCGGTCCAGCCCGTTCGCTGCCGGAGGGCACGTCTTCCGAAAGCCGTCGCGCCGCCCGCCCGGCCGCCCGGGGCCACCCTGGGGAGTACCCCCACGGCGACCGGGTCGGGGTGGCGCATTCCTACCTGACACCCGGCCGCCCGTGGCACACCATCTGGCGCACCCTGGCGAACGGTGGCGAATAGTCGCCCGGCAACCCGCACGGGGCTACTGTCAACTCAGCCGAGAACCTGGGGGCTTGACGTGAGCGGAGAACCCAACACCCGTCTTTCGGACCTGTTCGGCCTGGCCGGCTGGTCCAAGGGCGAACTCGCGAGGCTGGTCAACCGGCAGGCGGCGGCCATGGGCCACCCCCAGCTGGCGACCGACACCTCGCGGGTGCGGCGGTGGATCGACATGGGAGAGATCCCGCGCGATCCGGTGCCGCGGGTGCTGGCGGCCCTGTTCACCGAGCGTCTCGGCCGTGTCGTGACCATCGAGGACCTCGGTCTGGTCCGGCACGGGCGTGCGGGGAAACGGCCACACGGCGGGAGCGAAGAGCACCCCGACGGCGTGCCGTGGGCGCCCGAGCGGACTGCGGCGGTCCTCACCGAATTCACGGGAATGGACCTCATGCTCAACCGACGCGGCTTGGTGGGCGCGGGCGCCGCGCTCGCCGCGGGCTCCGCACTCAGCAGCGCCATGCACGACTGGCTGCACGCCGACCCGGCCCTGGCGGCCGATGCCCCCGACCCCCACCGATCCCTGCAGGCCGACCCCGCCGGGTTCGACCGTTACGAGGCCGCCCCCATCGGGTCGCAGGAAGTGGAGGAACTGGAGCGCTCGGTCGAGGTGTTCCGCGCCTGGGACGCCGCCCGCGGCGGCGGTCTCCAGCGCAAGGCCGTGGTGGGCCAGCTCAACGAGGTGGGCGGCATGCTCGCCTACCACCATCCACCCCATCTCCAGCGGCGCCTGTGGGGCGTCGCCGCCAACCTCGCCGTCCTCGCGGGCTGGATGTCGCACGACGTCGGCCTGGAACCCACGGCGCAGAAGTACTTCGTCATCGCCGCGCACGCCGCGCGCGAGGGCGGTGACCGGCCCAGGGCGGGCGAGGCGCTGTCCCGGGCGGCCCGGCAGATGGTGCACCTGGGCAAGCCCGACGAGGCCCTGGACCTCATGAAGCTCGCCCAGTCCGGCTCCGGCGAGCGGGTACTGCCGCGCACCAAGGCCATGCTGTACACCATCGAGGCCTGGGCGCAGGCCTCCATGGGCAAGGGCCAGGCGATGCGCCGCACCCTGGGACGGGCCGAGGACCTCTTCGTCTCCGACAAGGCGGACGTGCCGCCCCCGGACTGGATGCAGACGTTCAAGGAGGAGGACCTGTACGGCATGCAGGCCCTGGCCTACCGGACGCTCGCCGAGTTCGAACCGGGGGCCGCCGCGCACGCCCAGCACTACGCGGACAAGGCCCTGGCCCTGAGGATCGACGGCCGGCAGCGGTCGAAGATCTTCGACTACCTGTCGATGGCCTCTGCCTGCTTCATCGCCGACGACCCCGAACAGGCGGACCGGTACGCGCGGCTGGCCCTGGTGTCGATGGGGTCCAACTCCTCCCAGCGGACGTGGGACCGGCTGCGCCAGATGTACCGGCTCACCGCCGAGTACGCCGGTTACCCGAAGATCCAGGAGCTGCGGGAGGAGATCCAGCTGGCCCTGCCCAAGGGCAGGTCGGCCAAGGGGAAGGGGCCGGGCGGCAGCGTCGCACCGGCGTAGTCGACGACGTCCTCCACGGGGGACTTACCCAGGTGTCACGGCGTCACCCGGGCCATCAGCACGCAGCCGTCCTGACGACCCGGAAGCCCACCTAGCTCCCGTGCCACGATCCGTACGCCGTCCTGCGCGGAACCCGCTCCGGTCAGCCGGGGAGCCAGCGAGAGGAGGAGTTCCACGGCCGCCGGTTCGAGTGCTCCGGTGTGCAGGAGCAGCAGGTCACCCGGTTCCAGGGTCGCCTCGGCCTGCCCGGACGACGCGTCCTGTCCGGTCAGCCCACGCCCCGTTCCGCCGCGGAAGAGCAGCGGGGCGGGGCCTGGGGCGTGCGCCCACGTCAGGGTGCGGGTGTCCGGCCGGAAGCCGCAGTACACGGCGTCGTGCACCGGCGGCAGGGCGGTGGTCCGCAGCAGTTCGGCCAGCCGGTCCCCGAGCCGTGCGGGCCGGGTGCCGGCCAGCGCCAGGCCGCGCAGGGCGCCGATCAGCACCGCCGGGCCGTGCGCCTCGGTCTCCGGGCGGCCGAAGTCGCCGACGGTGAGCAGGGTCTCGTCTCCGGCCCCGAGCGGACACGCGTCGTACCAGCCGTCGTACCGGGACGGCAGGCCCGTCGCGGACGTCGGCGGAAGGTGTGCGGCGGCCAGGTCCAGGCCGGGCCGTCCCGCTTCCGGGAACCGCAGCAGACCGTGCCAGGGCGGCGGCGGGGGAATCCGGAGCGAGTCACAGGTTTCGCTCACCGCACGCTGACTGCGGCGCAGTTCGCTCACGTCCCGCAGCACCGCCCACATCGACGCGGTGCTGCCGTCGGCGTCGAGGACGGGCTCGCCCATCATGTGCACGGTGCGTACGGTTCCGTCGGGGCGCACCACACGGAACTCGCCGTCGATGGGCCGGGCGTCGACGAGGCAGTCCGTGACCATCGCGGTCAGCTTCGGGCGGTCCTCGCTGAGGACCAGGGAGGGGAGTTCGTCGAGGCTGAGCGGGACGGACGCGGGGTCGCGGCCCAGGATGCGGAAGAGTTCCCCGGACCACTCGGCCTCGTCCGTCAGCAGGTTCCACTCCGCGCTGCCGACCCGGCTGAGCAGGGAACCGGCGCGGGCCACCGGTGCGGGACCGTCCCGAAGTTGCGCCAAGTGCGCGTCCAGGTCGGTGAGTTGGTGCAGGGCCAGGTCGTACAGGGCGCGCTGCCAGCGCCCCTGGGGGTCCGTCGCGTCGTCCTGGCTGTCCCGCCGTACCGCGTCCACGTCGCCGCGCAGCCGCCGGGCCTGCGATATGAGCGCCTCGACCGAGCCGGGTCCCGGTGACTGGGCGGCCGGGTGGTCCGCGGAGAGATGGGACGACATGACGCACTCCGATGTGCTGACGGTACGACCAAGGGCAACCGAGGCTGGCGGAAGGACCGTTACGACTGTTGCACAGCCCGCCATGCCCCGTAAGGGATTCGGCAACACACGATACGGTGGTGCTTCCGGCATATGCCACAGTCTTCCCAGGGTGACTCGGCTACGCGCTCGGTGTACCCGTCGGCCGGGGCAAGTCGTAGACGGGCTACGGGACTTGGCGGGGATCGGACCCCGAGGGTGTCGTCGCTCTGACGTTCGTCGGACCTTTGTTCTATGCCGGGTCGTGGAGGGCCGGACGGGGCTCCAGTTCGACGGGCGTGCGCGCGCCCGTCTTCAACGCCCGCACCCCGGCCTCGGCGACCGCCGCCGCCGCGTACCCGTCCCAGGCACCCGGCCCGGTGACCCGGCCCCGGCGGGTGGCGTCCACCCAGCTCTGCACCTCGCGGTCGTAGGCGTCCGCGAACCGCACGAGATAGTCCTGCGCCACCTCCTCGCGCGCGCCGCCCGCGGCCGTCACCACCATGGTGTGCGCCGCGCCGATCCGGGCGCTGCCCGCCTCGCAGACGGCCTCGCAGCGCACCTCGTAGCCGAAGCCGCTGTTGACGAAGATCTCCACGTCCACCACGGCGCCGCCCTCGGTCTCGAAGAGCACGAACTGCGGGTCGAGCAGGCCCTCGGGCGCACCGGCCGACGGCCGCGGACGCACCACGGTGACCGCGCTCAGCTCCTGGCCGAGCAGCCAGCGGGCCGCGTCGATCTCGTGCGAGACGGAGCTGGTGACCAGCATCGCCGAGGTGAAGTGCGGCGGAGAGGAGACGTTGCGGTGCACACAGTGCAGCATCAGCGGCCGGCCCAGCCGCCCGCCGTCCAGCAGGGCCTTCAGCCGCTGGTACTCGGCGTCGTAGCGTCGCATGAACCCGATCTGCGCCAGCCTCCGGCCGAGGCGCGCCTCCGCCTCCATCACCCGCAGCGCACCCGCGGAGTCCGGCACCATGGGCTTCTCGCACAGCACCGGCAGCCCCCGGGCGAAGGCGGCCAGCAGGGCGTCCTCGTGTGCCTCGCCGGGCGAGGCGATCAGGACCGCCTCCACGCCCGGCGCGTCCAGGGCGGCCTCGGCGTCCGTGTGCACGGCCACCCCGCCGATGCCGCCCACGGCCTCCTTCGCCCGCTCGGCGTCGGGGTCCGCCACGGCGGCGACCCGGGCGCCGCTCACCACCCGGTCGAGGCGTCGTATGTGGTCGGCACCCATGTGGCCCGCACCCAGGACCGCCACACCCAGAAGTTCACTCACGCTGTGCCCGCTCCTTCGCCGTCCGCCGCGCACCCGCGAGCAGCGGGTACGTGTACGGCGAACAGGCTTTCACGCGCGTCAAGAGCCACTGAAGGGGAGCGGCCCGGGGGCGCCGCGGTGTCGGGCGTCAGTACCGCAGTACCCCCGCGATGCCGTCCGCGTTCGCGAGCGCGCCGTCCGGAACGAAACGGACGTCGGCGCCGGTCTCCAGGCACTGTTCGACGATCTCGTCCACGATGTCCTCCCGGGCGTCGAGGTCGCCGTCGTCGGCCGGGAGCAGGTGCTCGCCGTCGTCGCGCATCGTCACCTTGAAGTTCTCCTCGACGGCCAGCAGCCGGACGCGGCCCGTGCGGGCGCTCTCCCACAGCTCGTCGACCCCGGCCGCGAAGTCCTTGCGGCCGCGGGCCGCGTCCAGTTCCCTGGCCACCGCCTCGACCGACCCGCGCGCCTCGTTCTCGAGCACGGGCCGCACCGCCTGCCACACCGCCTCGGCGGTGCCGTGCGCGAGCCCGCCGTGCGGGACGAGCACCGCGTCCGCGGCGAGCGCGCCCGCCTCCTCGAACAGGGACAGGGCGGGCTCGGGGCCGGTGATGTACAGCGGCCGGGGGTGGGCGCGCAGCACTTTGCCCATCGCGGCGTCGGCGTCGCGCAGGAACTTGCGGGTGCCCTCGTCCCGGAAGGTGCTCGGCGCGTCACCGATCCGCTCCTGGCGTTCGGGGTCGAAGTCCTCCGCGGGCCGGTCCAGCGGGAAGCCGCCGAGGTGTTCCTCCGCGACCCGGTCCGCGCCGCCGCTCCACAGCTTGACGCGGTCGGCGGCGACCGACAGCACCCAGAACGGCCGCTCGGCCACCTGTGCGGCGACGAGGTTGCGGGTCAGGAAGGTGTCCGAGAGGACCACGCGCTCGGGCACGGAGCGGCTGAGCGTCCAGACCTGGTGCTCACCGGGAGCGGCGAAGATCGCCAGACCGTCCTCGGCGTACGTCAGGTCGATCTCGGCCAGCGCCCGGTCGAGTTCTCGGGACACCTCCGTGCGCCGGTCGCGGGTGACCGCCGGATCCTCCTCCAGCTGTTTCTTGGCCGCGGCGACCGCGTTGCGCAGCCGGACGCGGTCCTGGGCGTTGTCCGGCTCGCGGCGATGCGTCGGCGTCAGGACGGACACGGCCGGATACGGGCGGGGGCGCCGCAGTTCGGCGAGGGTGGCGGGACTCAGATCGTGCTCCATGTCAGCACGATAGGCCCCACGGGCATATCAGGCATTCGGAGCAGATCGCCGCTCAGTCGGACCCGGTGCCGGTGGCGGATTCGGGGCCGCAGGAGCTGCCGTCCGGCGGCAGGGAGCCGTACAGCAGGAAGTCGTCGACCTTGCGGTGCACGCACTCGGAGGACGCGTAGCCGGTGTGTCCCTCGCCCCGGTTGTCCAGCACCACGGCGGAGGGGCCGAGCCGGTCGGCCGTCTCCACGGTCCAGCGGTACGGCGTGGCCGGGTCGCCGCGGGTGCCGACCAGGAGCAACTTCGCGGTGTCGAGGTCCTTCACGTCCTCCCGGATGTAGTCCGTGCCCTTGGGGCGGCCGTAACACATGAGTACCTGGGTGAGCCGGTACCGGCCGAAGACCGGCGAGGCCTCCTCGTAGCGTGCGCGCAGCCGGCCGAGGGACGCGGTGACCTGGGCGGCGGTGGGACGGTCCGGGTCGTCCGCGCAGTTGATCGCCATCAGGGCGGCCGGGAGATTGTCCATGGGGACGTCCTCCTCGTCGGTGAGGCCCGCCCCCTTGTCCCCGCGCACCTGCGCACGGCCCGGCTCCGAGACCGGCGCACGGCCCGGTGCGCGGACCGGGAAGGTGACGCCGCCCGAGGAGAAGCCCTCCAGGCCGCGGGTGTCACCGTCATCGAGCAGTTGCGCGAGCGCCCGCTCCAGCGACGGCCACAACTCCCGGCTGTACAGCGCCTGGCCGATCGCGCCGACCATGTCCTGTCCGGTGAAGGGTTCGCCGAAGGCCGACGGCACCGGGTCGGAGTCGAGCGAGGCGACCAGGCGCTCGACCTGCTCGCGGGCGTTGCGGGCGTCCTGGCCGAACGGGCAGGCGACGTCCTCGACGCACCAGTCGAGGAAGTTCTCCAACGCGGTCTGCTGCCCCCGGGCCCCGGCCAGCCCCTGCTCGGTCAGCGGTTCCGTCAGTGTGTCCACCCCGTCGAGGACCATCCGGCCGACCTTCTCCGGGAACCGGGCCGCGTACACCGCCCCGAGCCGGGTGCCGTAGGAGAAGCCCAGGTAGTTGAGCCGGTCGTCGCCGAGCGCCCGGCGCATCACCTCCATGTCGCGGGCGGCGTCGACGGTGCCTATGTGGGCCAGCACGGGGCCGGAGTACTTGGCGCACTCGGCAGCCGCGTCCCGCAGCCGCTTCAGCACGTCCGCGGGGTCGTTCATCCCTCCGTCCGCGTCCGTCGCCTCCATGATCTTCAGCGTGGCCGGTCCGCAGGACACGGGGGAGGAGCGGCCGACACCGCGGGGATCGAAGGTCACCACGTCGTAGCCGTTGGTGAGATGCATGAACTCCTTGCCGCCCACGGCGAGTTCATTGATGCCCGAGCCGCCGGGGCCGCCGAAGTTCAGCAGGACCGAGCCCCGCGAGTCACCGGTCGCCCGGTACCGGGCCAGGGCCACGTCCAGGGTTCGCCCCTTGGGCCGCGCGTAGTCGAGGGGGACGGTGACCTTGCCGCACTGCAGGTCCTTCGGCATGTCCATGCCCTCGCACGCCGACCACTTGACCTTCTGGTCGTAGAACCGGGCCATGCCGGGTCCGGGGTCCCGTGTGTCCCGCGTGGCCGCGGTGGTCACCGCGGTCGCGGCGTCGGCCGCGGGCAGTCCCGCACCCAGCAGGGTCAAGCCGAGTGCTCCGGTGACCGCGCGGCGCCGGACCGAGGGCCGAGTCTCCTGCTTGGCCTGCATCGATGCCTCCCGGGCGCCCCGTCGCGGACCGGTGGTCGGCGCCCTCGCTCACCTTAAGCGGGCTTCCCGGTCGGCGCCTCCGGGCGGCAGCACACCGGGCGGCGCGCCGCTTGTTCGATGAAAGGCCCACTCGATGGGGTGAAAGGCCGATAAGCCATAACTCGGATGGTGCGCCCGCGTTTTAACCGGTGCGGGCGAGTGCCCGTGACCATGTCTGGAAGGCAGGGAACCTCATGAGAAGGGTTACCCGAAACGGTGTGCTCGCCGTCGCCGCCTCAGGCGCGCTGGCCGTGACGATGCCGGCGTACGCGGCGTTCGCGTCCGACGGTGCCGGCGCCGACGGGTCCGCGGCCGGTTCGCCCGGGCTGATCTCCGGCAACACCGTCCAGCTCCCGGTGGACGTGCCGGTCAACGTGTGCGGCAACACCGTGAACGTGGCGGGACTCCTCAACCCGGCCGCGGGCAACAGTTGCGCCAACACCGGAGAGACGGGCGCATCCCACACAGGGGCGACGCACACAGGGGCGCCTCACCAGGAGGCGGGCGCCTCGGGCGGTACGTCCGGCGGCGCGGTCGCCGAGGGGAGCGGAAAGGATTCGCCCGGCGTGCTCTCCGGCAACGGGGTGCAGCTGCCGGTACACCTCCCGGTGAACGTCACCGGCAACAGCGTCAACGTGGTCGGCATCGGCAACCCGGCCGTCGGCAACGAGTCGACGAACGACTCCGGTGACCGGCCGGACCCCGCACGGCCCCCGGCGGAACCGGAGCCGGAGCCGTCCGCCCCCGAGGAGGAGCGCGCCGACCCCGCACCGTCCCCGCACGCCGCCCCGCCCCGGGAGGAGGTGTCTCTCGCCCACACAGGGGCGGACCACACTGTGCCCGCCCTCGCCGGTGGTGCCGCACTCGTGCTGGGCGGCGCCGCCCTCTACCGGCGCTTCCGGCCGGGCGCCGATAGCTGATCGCACCGATAGCTGATCGAGGCCGGGGCGCCCTCCCGTCTGCCCTCCGGACGGGCGGGAGGGCGCCCCGGCTCAGCCGCGTCCCGTGTGGAAGCGCCGGTGCAACGTGTGGATCTCCGCCGTGAGTTGCGGTACCGGGCCCTCGACGGTCACGCCGGGCGCCACCTCCCGCACCGGGAGCGGCCGCACCGGCGGTGCCGGGACGTCCCACTCCGTCAGCCAGGCCACCAGTTGGTCCGACGAGGCGACGTACACGATGCGCCCCAGGCCCACCCACGCGTGGGCGGCGGCGCACATCGGGCAGTGCTCGCCCGAGGTGTACACCGTGGCCGCGGCCCGTTCCTCGGGGGTCAACCGGGCGGCGGCCCAGCGCGCCAGCTCGAACTCGGGGTGACGCGTCCGGTCGCCGGAGGCCACTCGGTTGTGGTCCTCGGCGAGCACCGTGCCGTCCCCGCCCACCAGCACCGACCCGAACGGCTCGTCGCCGGCCTCCAGTGCCTCGGCGGCCAGCTCCACGCAACGGCGCAGGTGCGGCAGTTCGTCGTCCTTCACGGCCATGGCGCACCGTCCTCCTCGTGCATTGATCATTTCCGGCCAGCCTATGTCTGTCTCCGAGTCTTCGAGTCTCCGAGATGCCAAGTCTCTAGGTCTCCAGGTCTCCCTGGCCCGACATCCTTGCTATCGGCAATCGCGCGAGTTAGAGTCTCTAACGAAAGAGAGTATCAATAGCGATCGAGACAAGAGGAGCATCATGTCAACCGCCACTTCGCAGCCGCCCGCCCCGCACGTCGTCCTGGGATCCGGCCCCGCCGGTACCGCGCTCGCCCGTGAGCTGGTGCGCAGGGGCCACCCCGTCCGGCTGGTGGACCGCACGGCCACCGGCCCCGCGATCGAGGGCGTGGAGCGGGTCGCCGCCGACGTCGGCACGGCCGACGGTGCCCGCGCCGCCATACGGGAAGCCGCCGTCGTGTACCACTGCGTCAACGTCGCCTATCACCTCCAGGTCGAGGTGATGCCCCGGGTCCAGGAGGCCGTCCTGGCCGCCGTCGAGGCGAGCGGCGCCCGGCTGGTGGTGCTCGACACGCTCTACCCGTACGGCGAGACCGGGGGAGCGGTGATGACCGAGGACAGCCCCTGGAAGGCGACCAGCCGCAAGGGGCGGATGCGTGCCGAACTGGACGAGCGGTACCTCGCCACCCACCGGTCCGGCCGGGCCCGCGTGGTCCTCGGCCGCAGCGCCGACTTCGTCGGGCCCGGCGTCCTCAACTCGTCCCTGGCCGCTGCCGTCTTCCCCGGGGCGCTCACCGGCGGGGAGGTCGTGGCGATGGGCGACATCGACCTGCCGCACAGCTACACCGGCATCGACGACGTGGCGGCCGGTCTCGCGACCCTCGGCGAGCGTCCCGACGGCGACGGACGCGTCTGGCACCTGCCGACCGCGCCGGCCGTCAGCACGCGCGAGATCCACGCGCTGATCGAGAAGCGGGTGGGCAGGCCGCTGAACGTCGTCGTACTGGAACGGCCCCGCCCCTACGGCGCCTTCGACGCGCAGCTGATGGCCGAGTACGAGGAGATGTTCTACCAGCACACGGAGCCGCAGATCATGGACTCCAGTGCCTTCGAGCGCTTCTTCGCGGCGGCTCCGACGCCGCTCGCGGACACCCTGGACGCGACCGTCACCTGGTACGAGGCGTGGCTCCGCAGCCGGTGACGGTCAGTCCCTCATCGGCCCGGACGCGACCGGGACCGGTCCAGCGCGGCCACGCCGACCGCGGCCAGGCCGATCTGGATGAGCCACTCCACCCAGTCGACGCCGTCGGTGTCGGCCACGTCGAACGCCGAGGCGATCGCCGAGCCGACGAGTGCCGCCGCGATGCCCACGAGGATCGTCCACAGGACGCCGATGCGCTGCCGGCCCGGAACGACCAGCCGGCCCAGCACGCCGATGACGACACCGATGACGATGGCGCTGATTATGCCGTCGATTTCCATCTCCACCCCTTCTCGTCAGGACCCCCGCTGCAGTGCGTCTGCCCGCTGCGGACGGGTGCAGTCCGCAGCGGACAGAGGGAGGCACGAGCGCCGGAGACACGGGCGACGGAGACACGGGCAGACGGCGGCACGGACAGACGGGCCGGCCCGCGGGTGCGCGGTCGGCCCGTGCCGTTTCCTTCCGTGTCTAGGGCCTGCGTGGCGCGCTCCGCGCCGCCGTACCGGCGCAGACCATGCCCAGAATCAGGGCCAGGGCGCCGATGACGATGTTGTTCCAGATGACACCGGCGTCCGGGCTCGTGCCGACGATCCAGGGCGAGATGATCATCCAGACTCCGATCGCGCACATGGCCCAGCTGAGGCCGTACATGCGCTCCGGGGCGCGGGTGAATCCGAGGGCCAGCAGACCGATGGCGATGCCCACGATCAGGTTGTGGGCCACGAGCGAGGGCTGGCTGGTGGTGAAGTGGAGGATCCACGGGGACACGGCACAGTAGAGGCCGAGCAGGAACACCGGCCCGTCCACGAGTGCCACGTCGCGACCACCGAGCACGCGCGCGTAGCGCTCCTGCATTTCCGGTGCGTCCGGGTGGCTGGTGATGTCACCTCGGGAGTGCGAGACGTTGGCCATGAGTCGTCTCCTTTGACTTGCAGGCCGACCGCTTCTGGTGCGGTGTGCGGTAGCGCCGCATAAGAGCATTCTGCTCTTATTTCTCCCTTATGTGTAGTGGTGGGCGGATCGGGATCGTGGCGGCCCGCTTGTCACACCCGTGTGAATTCCGGGGCCGGGACGTGAGACCCGTCCCGGTTCTCCTTGACCGTCCTCGACGGCGGCTGCCACGATCGTCGGCATGCCCACGCGACCGGATCTCACGCGGCGACGCCACGTCGACCTCGCGCGCGTCTCCAGCGCCTCCTGTCGCACCGCGGCCTGATCCCGCCGATCCGCCGCCTCGTCCCTCCCACGCCGCACCGGCCCGGCACCGCCCTGCGCGCGACTCCCCGCACCGCCTGAACCCGGTCGCACCGCGGCCCCGGTCGGGCCCGCCGTCCGCCCATGTCCCGGTCGACCCGCCCCCGCAGCGGGCTCCGCCCGGGCATGCCGCCGCGCCCGCCCTCCCCGGACCCCCGAAAAGAGGACCCATGGCCACCGTCCTGTCCGTCTCCGGCAGTCCCTCCGCCTCCTCCCGCACCAACCGGCTGCTGCGCCACCTCGACGAGCGCCTCACCGCGCGGGGGCACGAGGTGATACCGCTCGACGTCCGCACCGTCCCCGCCGAGGCCCTGCTCGGCGCGGACTTCGGTCATCCCGCGATCGCCGGGGCCGCCGAACTGTTCGCCCGTGCCGAGGGAGTCGTCGTCGGCACGCCCGTCTACAAGGCTTCGTACTCCGGGGTGTTGAAGGCCCTGCTCGACCTCCTCCCGCAGTACGCCCTCACCGGCAAGACGGTGCTGCCGCTCGCCACCGGGGGCTCCACCGCCCACGTCCTGGCGATCGACTACGCGCTCCGCCCGGTGCTCACCTCCATGGGCGCGGCCCACGTCGTGCAGGGCTGGTTCACCCTGGACCGGGACATCACGGCCCACGAGGACGGCACGGTCACCGTCGCCCCGGGCGCCGCTGAGGCCCTCGCCCACGTGGTCGACCAGTTCTCGGCGGCCCTGGCCACCCGTCCGGCCGCCCCCGTCCCGACGGTCCCCGCGCTGGCCGCGGCGAGTTGAACGACCCGCGACGCTCCCCGCGGGCAGGGCCATGACCTCCGAGGGCCCGCCCCCCGCACCTCGCCGCACCCGCGGGGCCGTTCCGCCCCGCCGCGACCACACCCCGAACGGAGACCCGTGTCGAGCCTCACCTTCCACTGGTTCCTGCCCACCAGCGGCGACAGCCGCGACGTCGTCGGGGGCGGCCACGGCGCCCCGGCCACCGGCTCCGGGCGCGACCGGCCGCCGACCGTGGCCTATCTGACCCAGATCGCCCGCGCCGCCGAGGACCTCGGCTTCGTCGCCGCGCTCACCCCCACCGGCGCCTGGTGCGAGGACGCGTGGCTGACCACCGCGATGGTCTCCCAGGCGACCGAACGCCTGAAGTTCCTGGTCGCCTTCCGCCCCGGCTTCGTCTCGCCCACGCTGGCCGCGCAGATGGCGTCCACCTTCCAGCGGCAGACCGGCGGACGGCTCCTGCTCAACGTCGTCACGGGCGGCGAGAGCAGTGAGCAGCGGGCCTACGGGGACTTCCTGGACAAGGACGCCCGTTACCGCCGTACCGGTGAATTCCTGCACGTCGTCAAGGAGTTGTGGGCGGGCCGGACGGTGGACCTGCGCGGCGAGCACCTCCAGGTGGAGGACGCGAGGCTCGTGCGGGTGCCGGATCCCGTGCCCGAGGTCTACTTCGGCGGCTCCTCCGGCGCCGCCGGGGCGGTCGCCGCGCGCTACGTCGACGTGTACCTCACCTGGGGCGAGCCGCCCGAGCAGGTGGCCGCCAAGATCGCCCGGCTGCGGACCCTGGCCGCGAAGGAGGGCCGTACCCTGCGCTTCGGCATCCGGCTGCACGTCATCACCCGGGACACCGCGGAGCAGGCCTGGGCCGAGGCGCACCGGCTGCTCGACGGCTTCGACCCGGAGACCGTACGGGCCGTGCAGGACGGCCTCGCCCGCAGCGAGTCCGAGGGGCAGCGCCGCATGCTCGCCCTGCACGGCGGGTCCCGCGACGCCCTGGAGATCCACCCCAACCTGTGGGCCGGTATCGGCCTGGTCCGCGGCGGCGCGGGCACCGCCCTGGTGGGCAGCCACGACGAGGTCGCGGACCGGATCGCCGAGTACCACGCCCTGGGCATCGACGAGTTCGTCCTCTCCGGCTACCCGCACCTGGAGGAGGCCTACTGGTTCGGCGAGGGCGTCCTGCCGCGCCTCGCCAGCCGGGGACTGTGGCGCCACCCGGCCCGGGTACCGGCCGCCCGCGACGCGGTGTCCTTGCCGGTCGCCGTCTGAGACGGGACCGATCGGCCGGCCCCGCGTCTGTCAATTCCGGGGCCGGTCGGCCGGATTGGATTGGTCTACACCCTTGACTGGTACAGACCAACGCGGTTGAGTGTGCCTCACACCCCCCTCCACGGCCGCCCCCACGCCGTGGCCGGTCCGACCGGCACGTGCGCACAAGGTTCCGCTCCACCCCGCCTTGTACGGGAGCGGCCGTGCTCCGCAGAAGGAGACGACCTGTGTCGAGGCGCCGTATATCCGCCGTGGTGACCGCACTCGCCCTCGCGGGCTCCGTGCCCTTGTTCATGCCCGCCAACGAGGCCTCCGCCGCCTCGTGTTCGAGCTACCCCGCCTGGTCGGCCGACGCGAACTACAACACCGGCGACATCGTCCGCTACACGGACGGCAAGGCCTACATCGCCGAGCACGCCAACCCGGGCTACGACCCGCTCATCAGCACCTGGTACTGGGAGCCGTACGCCTGTGACGGCGGTTCGCAGACGCCGGTCGGCAACTTCGTGGTCAGCGAGGCCCAGTTCAACCAGATGTTCCCGGGCCGGAACTCCTTCTACACCTACAGCGGCCTCACCGCCGCGCTCAGCGCCTACCCCGGCTTCGCCAACACCGGCAGCGACACCACCAAGAAGCAGGAGGCCGCGGCCTTCCTCGCCAACGTCAGCCACGAGACCGGCGGCCTGGTGCACATCGTCGAGCAGAACACCGCCAACTACCCGCACTACTGCGACTGGAGCCAGCCCTACGGCTGCCCGGCCGGCCAGGCCGCCTACTACGGGCGCGGACCGATCCAGCTCAGCTGGAACTTCAACTACAAGGCCGCGGGCGACGCGCTCGGCATCGACCTGCTGGGCAACCCCTGGCTGGTGCAGAACGACGCGGCCGTGGCCTGGAAGACCGGCCTGTGGTACTGGAACACCCAGTCCGGGCCCGGCACCATGACCCCCCACAACGCGATGGTCAACGGCGCCGGTTTCGGCCAGACCATCCGCTCCATCAACGGCTCGCTGGAGTGCGACGGCAAGAACCCCGCCCAGGTCCAGAGCCGCGTCACCAAGTACCAGCAGTTCAGCCAGATCCTCGGGGTCTCCCCGGGCGGAAACCTGTACTGCTGACGCTTCCCGGGTGTGCGAAACTCCGCCGATGACCTCCGAAACGATCACCGCGGAGTCCGCGGGCACCTGGCACCTCGGCGACCTGCCCGTCCGTCGCGTCGGCTTCGGCGCGATGCGGCTGACGGGCAGCGCCGCCTTCCACCTCGGCACCCCGAGCGACCGCGAGCGCTCCCTCGCCGTGCTGCGCCGGGCGGTCGAACTCGGCGTCAATCACATCGACACCGCCGCCTTCTACTTCTCCTCCCTGCGCTCGGCCAACGAACTGATCAACAGCGCGCTGGCCCCCTACGCCGACGACCTGGTCGTCGCCACCAAGGTCGGCCCGTACCGCGACTGGTCGGGGGAGTGGGGCACCTCCGCCCGCCCCGAGGACCTGCGCGGTCATGTCGAGGAGAACCTGCGCCAGCTGGGCCGGGACCACCTCGACGTCGTCTACCTGCGCCGCATGCGCCAGGACTCGATCGCCGAGCACTTCGGCGCCCTGGCCGAGCTGCGCGGGGCGGGGCTGATCCGCCACCTTGCCCTGTCCGACGTGGAGCCCCGGCACCTGGCCGAGGCCCAGGCCATCGCGCCCGTGGTGAGCGTCCAGAACCGGTACGGCCTCGGCTTCCACGACCCCGCCACCGACGCGCTCCTCGCCCAGTGCCGCGCCCAGGGCATCGCCTTCGTGCCGTTCTACGCCATCGCCGGAGAGGCCGGACCGCGGGGCGCCGGCACCGCCCACGAGGAGGAGGTGCGCGCGGTGGCCCGGGCACACGGAGCGACCCCCGCCCAGGTGCGGATCGCCTGGACCCTGCACCAGGGCCCGAACGTCCTGGCCATCCCCGGCACCGGCAACCCGGACCACCTCGCCGAGAACGTCGCCGCGGGCGCGCTGCGCCTCACCGACGCGGACCTGGCGCGGCTCGACGGAGCCCGCAGGAGCTGACGCCCGCCGCACGCCCGCCGCACGCCCGCCGCACGCTCGCCGGGCCACCGGCCGCCGGTCCGCCGGTGCGGGGCGGGACTTGGCGTCCGGGGAGTTTTACGTATAACCTCTCCCGTCAATCGCCCGTCCCGGAAGGTGCCGATGACACGCATCGCCCTGGTCGCCCTCGTCGTCGACGACTACGACGAGGCGATCCGCTTCTACACCGAGGCCCTCGGCTTCCGCCTCGCCGAGGACACGCCCCGGCCCGACGGCTCCCGCTGGGTCGTCGTCGAGCCCGGCGACCCGGGCGCGGGTACCGCCCTGCTGCTGGCCCGCGCGAAGGGGGAGGCCCAGCGCGCCAGGGTCGGCGACCAGACCGGCGGGCGCGTCGGGTTCTTCCTGTACACCGACGACTTCGC
This sequence comes from Streptomyces sp. BBFR25, assembly GCF_044590125.1. Classification (NCBI taxonomy): domain Bacteria; kingdom Bacillati; phylum Actinomycetota; class Actinomycetes; order Kitasatosporales; family Streptomycetaceae; genus Streptomyces; species Streptomyces sp. BBFR25. Next base: position 1,116,167 of record NZ_CP172447.1, on the reverse strand, counting down.
CCGTGATCACGCCCGCATGGCCGCCGCAGGCGTGACCTTCCTGGAGGAGCCCCGGCACGAGCCCTACGGCTCGGTCGCCGTCTTCCAGGACCTGTACGGCAACCGCTGGGACCTGCTCCAGCCCGCCGCCCTCTGACCGTCCCCCCCCGACCTTCATCCACCCGTCCCCACCTTCATGCCGAGAACCGCCGAGGAACCGCCGCACATGTCATCTACGCGCATAGACACCGAGACCCTCCGCCGCCTCCCCAAGGCGGTTCTCCACGACCACCTCGACGGCGGCCTGCGCCCGGCGACCGTCGTCGAGCTGGCCGGGAGCGTCGGCCACACGCTGCCCACCACCGACCCCGACGAGCTGGCCGCCTGGTACTACGAGGCCGCCAACTCCGGTGACCTGGTGCGCTACATCGCCACCTTCGAGCACACCCTCGCCGTGATGCAGAACCGCGAGGGCCTGCTGCGCACCGCCGAGGAGTACGTCCTGGACCTCGCCGCCGACGGCGTCGTCTACGGCGAGGTCCGCTACGCGCCCGAGCTGAACACCAGGGGCGGGCTGTCGATGAGGGAGGTCGTGGAGACCGTCCAGGAGGGGCTCGCCGCGGGCATGGCCAAGGCGGCCGCCGCCGGGACGCCGGTCCGGGTCGGCACGCTGCTCTGCGGCATGCGGATGTTCGACCGGGTCCGCGAGGCCGCCGACCTCGCCGTCGCCTTCCGGGACGCCGGCGTCGTCGGCTTCGACATCGCGGGCGCCGAGGACGGCTTCCCGCCCGCCGACCACCTCGACGCCTTCGCGCACCTGCGGCGCGAGAACGTGCCCTTCACCATCCACGCCGGCGAGGCGCACGGACTGCCCAGCATCCACCAGGCCCTCCAGGTGTGCGGCGCCCAGCGCATCGGCCACGGGGTCCGCATCACCGACGACATCCCCGACCTCGCGGCGGGCAAGCTCGGCCGGCTCGCGGCCTGGGTGCGCGACCGCCGCGTCGCGCTGGAGATGTGCCCGACCTCCAACCTCCAGACCGGCGCCGCCACCTCCATCGCCGAGCACCCGATCACGGCGCTCAAGGACCTCGGCTTCCGCGTCACCCTCAACACCGACAACCGCCTCGTGTCGGGTACGACGATGACGCGCGAGATGTCGCTGCTGGTCGAAGAGGCGGGCTGGAGCGTCGAGGACCTGCGCACGGTCACGGTGAACGCCCTCAAGAGCGCCTTCATCCCCTTCGACGAGCGCGTGGCCCTCATCGAGGACGTGGTCCTGCCGGGCTACGCGTCCGCGCTCTGAACGAGCCCGCGCACATAGGCGGCCTGTCCGACGTGCTGGAGATCGTCGGACAGGACGCTGACCAGCCGCACGGCGAGCGTGACCGGCGGATCCCAGGCGTCGTCCACGACCCGCTCCAGGTCCTTGGCGGTCATTGAGGCGAGGGCCGTGCGGGTCTGCTCGTGCACGGCGTCGTAGTAGCCGGTCAGCAGGTCGCCCGAGTCGACCCGCACCTTCGCGACCTCGGCCGGGCTGTGGCCGTACCCGGTGTCGCGGCGGGGCAGCCCCAGGCCGAAACGCTTCTCCCACTCCCCGGTGAGCCACACCTGGTCCAGCCCGAAGGCGTCCGCGACGTGGTCGTCCTGGACCCGGGTGAGGTGCCAGACCAGCCAGGCGACGGAGTTGGCGTCGGCGGCCGGACGTGCGTTCAGGCCGTCGGGGTCCAGGCCCTCGACGGCGGCGTGGACTTCTTCCTGGATACGGCCGTAGCCCTCGATGAGGATGTCCTTCGCATGCATACGTCCACCATCGCGCAGTCCGGCCGCGCGCGCTCCCCGTTCACGCGCTTCCCGTCTCCAGCAGCCCCATCAGCGCCCGCGCCGCCGGACTGGTGGCCTGGGCGGGCGGGAGCAGCGCGATGGTCTCGTACTCCGTCCCGCCCGCGTCCTTGAGGGGCAGCGAGGTCAGAGCGGCGCGCTTGTGCCGGAAGTGCCGCGGCACGACCGCGATGCCGAGGTTCTCGTCGATCAGGTCCAGCAGTCCGTGCACGTCGTTGACCTCCAGCGGCACGGTCCGCCGGACGCCCGCCGCGGCGAAGACGGCGTCGGTCACGCGCCGCGGGCCCCAGTCCGGGTGGAAGTCGACGAAGACCTCGTCGGCGAGGTCGTGCGGGGTGAGCACCGCGCCGTCCGCCGCGAGCCGGTGGTCCGGGTGGCACAGCACCGTCATCGGCTCGCCGGCCAGCGAGACCGAGCGCAGCTGGTCCGTGTCCGCCTGGGTGCGGTAGGCGAAGGCCAGGTCAAGACGCCCCGCCGCGACCTCCTCCGCCAGCTCCCCCGAGCCCGCCTGACGCAGCCGGATCTCCACGTCCGGGTGGCGCCGCCGGAACGCCGCCAGCAGCCCGGCCACCGGCACCCCGGCGATGCACTGCTCGGCGCCCAGCGACAGCGTCCCGCGCAGCACCCCCTGCACCGCGGCGACCGCCTCGTGCGCCGACCGCACCTGGGCCAGGATGCGCCGCGCCTCGCCCAGCAGCGCCCGCCCCGCCTCCGTCAGCGTCACCCGGCGGGTCGTCCGCACGAACAGCGGCGCCCGCAGCTCCCGCTCCAGCGCCCGGATCGACGCCGACAGGCCGGACTGGGACACCAGCAGCCGTTCCGCCGCGCGGGTGAAGTGCTGGTCCTCGGCGACCGCCACGAAATGCTGGAGATGACGCAGTTCCATGATTGAGAAGGGTAACCGCGCAATCCCATCGGATTCTTCTGTTGGACCACTGCCCGCAGGTCACGGGAGAGTGGAGGACGGTTCCGCCCAAGCCCCGTACCTCGGGGGCCAACCCCTCTGGAGTCGCGTTGTACACCGCACACCCCGACCGCTACGCGGAGATGCCCTACCGGCGCACCGGACGCAGCGGCCTGAAGCTCCCCGCGCTCTCGCTCGGCCTGTGGCACAACTTCGGCCCGGACCGCCCCGTCGAGACCCAGCGCGCCATCCTGCGCCGCGCCTTCGACCTCGGCGTCACCCACTTCGACCTCGCCAACAACTACGGCCCGCCGCCCGGCTCGGCCGAGTCCGCCCTCGGTGAGGCGCTCAAGGCCGACTTCGGGCCGTACCGCGACGAGCTGGTCATCTCGACCAAGGCCGGCTACCTGATGTGGCCCGGCCCGTACGGCGAGTGGGGCTCGCGCAAGTACCTGCTGTCTTCGCTGGACCAGAGCCTGTCCCGGATGGGCCTGGACCACGTCGACATCTTCTACTCGCACCGCCCCGACCCGGAGACTCCGCTGGAGGAGACGATGGGCGCGCTGCACACGGCGGTGCAGCAGGGCAAGGCGCTGTACGTCGGCGTCTCCAACTACTCGCCGGAGCAGACCCGCGAGGCCGCCCGCATCCTCGCCGAGCTGGGCACCCCGCTGCTGATCCACCAGCCGCGCTACTCCATGCTCGACCGCCGCCCCGAGACCAGCGGCCTGCTGGACGCCCTCGACGAGCTGGAGGTCGGCTCCATCGCCTACTCCCCGCTGGAGCAGGGCCTGCTGACCGGCCGCTACCTCAACGGCATCCCCGAGGACTCCCGGGCCGCGAGCGACAGCCCCTTCCTGAACTCCGACGCCCTCACCGAGGAACTGGTCGGCAAGCTGCGCACCCTGAACGAGATCGCCGGGTCCCGTGGCCAGTCACTGGCCCAGCTGGCCCTGGCCTGGGTGCTGCGGCAGGGCAGGGTGACCTCCGCCCTGGTCGGCGCGAGCAGCCCGCGGCAGCTGGAGGACAGTGTCGCGGCCATCGGCAACCTCGACTTCGACGCCGACGAACTGGCCCGCATCGACAAGGTGGTCAAGGGCTAGGCAGTCGCTCGAACGATGCGAGCCGGGTCCGGACGCGGTACACCGCGTCCGGACCCGGCTCGCGTACGTGCCCCGGCCTCCTCACGCCCCCGCGGGCACCCGGTCCAGGAAGCCGAACACCGACCGGATGCGGTCCTCGCCGTCCAGGGTGATCACGTCGAACCCGGCCACCGGCGCCGATCCTCCCCCAGCCCCAGCGTCGCTCACCAGCTCCCAGGAGAAACGCGCCGTGTCGTGGTGCCCGTCGACCGCACCGGAGAGCCGGAAGGAGAAGCCGGGGAACTGCTCGTGCGCCGCCGTCACCACGGCCGCGATCTGCTCGTGGCCGCGCACGTCGGCCAGCGGGTCGGTGTAGCCGCCGTCCTCCGTCCAGGCCGCGGCGACCGCCTTGGCCACCGCGTCCGGGCCCGCGTTCCAGGCCTCGAAGTAGCGGGCGACGGCGTCCTCGTAACGGCGGGTGGGTGCGGACATGGCGATCAGCCTCCAATGAGGTGGGTGCGCTGGTCAGGGGCCGGATCCCGGTCTCGGTGACCCGGTAGGACCACCCTGCCCGCGGCGGCCGTCACCGTCGATTACCCGTGGGGTCATGGCACGTGGCGCGGCGGCGGCGCGGCATTTCGGCCAACCGGTGCCGCGAATATGCCAGGAGACTGGCCGGAAATTCATGGTGACAGTGGTTAAGGAGTGAACATACTCACCACTAGGGCCTCTCACACCATGCGACAGCGCCCTCACGCACAGCACACGAGCCGCACGGACGCGCCGCCCGACCGGCAGGCGGGCGTGACGGGGAGGGCAGCAGTGCACGACGAGTTCCTGTGCCATGTCACCGCCTACGGTGTCTGTGACGGCCGGCGCATCGGTGTTCCCCTGGGCACCTACCGGGCTCCCACTCTCGCCCTGGCCCTGTGGTGGCTGCGGGACCGGGCGTCGTGGATCGCCGAGCGACTGGATCCGCAGCCCGACACCCCCCACTTACCGCGCGGCGCCCTGACTCCCGTCGCCGACGACGCGCCCGACGTACCGCGCATGCTGCGCACCTGGTGTGCCGACGACGTACAACAGGAGCTGGTCGCCGACGAGTTGGCCGCGGGGCACCTGGTGCGCGTCGCGACCAGTGACGAGACCACCGAGTACGAGCTGATGGCCGAGTCCGTGGACGCGCTGCGCATGCAGCGGGCCGCGCCGCTCCTGGTCGTCCCCGTCGCCTGAGAATCCCGGTGCGCCACGCCCACCCGCTTCAGGACCGGACCCGCCCGGACCGCCCGCCCACCCACCGTACGAGCAGCGCGCCCAGGAACCCGGCGACCAGGCCCCACAGCAGCGCGAGACCCACCGCACCCCACAGCCGCGGCCGCAGGAACACCTGCCCGGACAGCCCGCCTCCCAGGTCGCCGATGCCGAGCACCGACAGCCCGTAGTGGGCGGAGATCCGGCCGACCAGTCCGACCGTGAGGACCGTGAGGGCCAGGGCGACGGCCATGCGCACGGCGTGCAGCCAGGCCGGCAGTCCGGCCGGGGAGCGGGACACCATGAGGAACCCGGCCGCCAGGACCAGGACCGCCGCGGCGACCAGGAGCCACCACATCCGCCCGTCGCGCTCGGCGAGCGTGCCCAGGTTCACGGTCGAGACGTCCGGCGTGCGCAGCACGTCGTCGAGCACCCGCGGCATCGGGAGCCCGAAGGGGCCCTCCACACGTCCGTTCCAGGTCGCCCCGAGGCCGATCGTGAGGGCCGGCCAGGCCAGGTTCGGCAGTCCGAGCAGCAGCACGGCGAAGGTGTCCGCCGGACGGCCCCGCGTCCCGGCGACGACCAGGGCGACGACGACGCCGACGGCCACGTACGCGAGCAGCAGCGCGACCATCGCGTAAGCGGCCGGCCGCACCGACGTCCGCAGTCGCGGCAGCCGCCCGGGCAGCGGCGCCCGGTGCGAGACCAGCAGGGCGAGGACGAGCACCCCCGCCAGCCACAGCAGCCCGAACAGGACGGTCAGCGGCACGTCCGCGGTGAAACCGACGGTCGGGCTGACACCGAACAGGTCGCCCAGATCCTCCAGCAGGCCCTCACCGAGCGAGACCTCGAAGGTCTGCCGCGCGGCGAACGCCGTCCCGAGGAGGGCGAGCAGCCACAGGACGGCGATCCGCCCGGCCCAGCCCGCCAGTTCCGGGACGCCGGTCACGGCCCGGTGGCGCAGTGGCCGCAGGAAGCCCCGGGCGATCACCAGCGCACCGGTCAGGGTGACGGACAGCGGCATCACGGTCAGCCCCGCGTCGGTGGCCGCCAGCTCGCCCGCGTCACCGGACATCTCCAGGGCGCCGCCCACGGCGGTGACGACGGTCGCCACCACGACCCGGGGGAAGGCGTTGTCGGGCAGGTCCGCCGCGCCGGCCGCCCACAGCCCGAGCGCGGCCACGGCCCCCATCGCCACCAGCCCGGTCAGCACCGTGCCCAGCGCCTGCGCCCAGCCGTGCCGGGCGAGGGCCCGGCCGGAGGTCCCCGGAAGCCCGGGAGGTACAGGGGGCATGGGAGGCACGGGAGGTTCTGCGGGGGTTCGCGGACTCACGGTGCCACGCTAAGCAGCCCCCGCCGGGCACGCCCGCCGACAGGGCCGTCCGCGTCGGGCGGCCGGGTGGGCCCCGCCCGCAGCGGCCGGTGTTCAGCCCGCCCGCACCACCAGGGCGTAGTCGCCGAGGCCCAGCAGACGGTCGGCCGGCAGTTCGCCGCGGGTGGTGAAGAGCGCGAGGAGACGGGCGGTGCGGGTGTCGAACGCGACGTCCAGCACCGTGCCCCGCCCGGTGCCCGTGTCGGTGAGGATCCGGCGGCCCAGCAGGTCGTGGTGGGACGGCGCCGACGCGGAAGCGCCCCCGGACCCGGACCCGGACCGTACCCGGAGGGCGCCCGGCCCGACCGCGCCCACCGTGTCCCAGGGCAGCGCCGTCTCCCGGCCGAACCGGCCACCGCGCCACCACACATGGCTGACGGACCCGGCGACGACGTCGACGGTCAGGCACGTCACGGTGCCCAGCGGCCCGGCCCCGTCCGGCGGTACCACCGGCAGGCCGCGCACCTCGGTGAACAGCATCACGGCAGAGACCCCTTCCACCGGCCCGGCACACCACCGACCAGGGCGGTGAAGCCGGGCAGGTCGTCCGCGACGTGCCGGACGGCGTCCTCGGGAAGCACCAGCGCCCGGCCGGTGACCGCGAGCGTCCCGCCGCGCGGCACGTACACCCGGCGCCGGTGCCGGGCGTGTCCGGGCACGAACCGCCGGCTCGCCGCCACCCGGAAGCCGACGACCCGCCCACCGGTGCCGCCCTCCACCACGACGTCCAGCACCGTGCCGATCTCCGCCCCCGCCTCGGTCAGCACCCTCGCCCCCAGCAGACGGGCCCGCAGGTTCGTGCCGCGCTCCGTCATCGCCGCCGCGGCCACCAGGCCCCGCCGGTCCCGGATCATCACCGCGTCGTGCCCCAGCGCGTACACGGCCGACCACGGCAGGCCCTCCTTCAACGGGCCGGACAGCAGGCCCCGCCCCGTCAACGTGAAACCGGTGATCCGGGCCGCGGCGGCGTCGCATACGGTGTCCTTGATCTGGGCGACGGCATCGCCGCCGAGCGTGACCACCGGCCGGGTGGTGAGGCTTCGCGCGGCCATCAGTTCGCTCATCGCACACCCTTCCCCACCCGCTCGCACACCCCTGACGCACCCACGGGTTCCCCGCACGACTGTGACGATGCCCGCACTGCGAAGAGACGGGGACTGCGATGCGCGACTCGGGGTAGGGGGACAGATGCAGCAGCGTCCGGCCAGTCCGGCTTCCGAGAGAGAAACGCATGACCGAGTACCTGGACGGGGCAGTGATACCGACTGGTTTCGACGTACCCGTTGAACCGCTGAGGCGGGCGGCGCACTACTCCGGTGAGCCGGGATGCATAGCGCAGGCGCGCTCCTTCGCCTCGCTCTTCCTCGACCAGCTGAGGACCGAGTGGTGCGCCACGATCGGCCCCCGCGCCGACGGTGCGGTGCTCCTGGTGGTCAGCGAGCTGGTCACCAACGCCGACCGGCACAGCAGGGGGCCGTACATCCTGGAGCTGGAGGGCACCGGCGGCTCAGTGGTGGTGACCGTGTACGACAGCAGCGGCGCCGTCCCGGAGCGCTTCCCCCGGGACCCCGAGCGGGTCGGCCGGCACGGCCTGGAGATCGTGCACGCCCTGGCCGAGACGGTCGTCGTCGAGCACGTCCCGGTCGGCAAGCGCGTACGCGCCGTGGTGCCCCTCACCGAGGGGTGAAGGGCACCGTCGTCACCGCGGGGGCCGGGCTCAGGCGCAGCCGAGTTCGCCGAGCATGCCCTCGCGCAGCCGGGTGATGATCCGCTTGATCAGCCGGGACACGTGCATCTGCGAGCAGCCGAGCCGTTCGCCGATCTCCGCCTGGGTGGCCTCCTCCACGAACCGCAGGTGGATGATCTGCCGGTCCCGCTCGCTCAGCTCGGCCATCAGCGGGGCCAGCGAGTGGAAGTCCTCGACGAGCCGCAGCCCGTCCTCCTCCACGCCGATGAAGTCGGCCAGGACCGACTCGCCGTTGTCGGGGCCGTCGCCGGTCAGGGCGGCGTCCAGCGAGGAGGAGTTGTAGCCGTTGGACGCGATCTGACCCTCGATCACCTCGCCCTGGCTGATGTTCATCAGCGTGGCGAGTTCGGCGACGGTGGGCTCGCGGTCCAGGCGGGAGGACAGCTCCTCACGGGCCTTGGCCAGCTCCACGCGCAGCTCCTGGAGCCGCCGCGGCACATGCACCGCCCAGGTGGTGTCCCGGAAGAAGCGCTTGATCTCGCCGACGATGTACGGCAGCGCGAACGACGTGAACTCCACCTCGCGCGACAGCTCGAAGCGGTCGATGGCCTTGATCAGGCCGATCATGCCGGTCTGGACGATGTCCTCCATGTCGTCCCCGCGACCGCGGAAGCGGCCCGCCGCGAACCGCACGAGCGACATGTTCATCTCGATCAGCGTGTTGCGCGCGTACTGGTACTCGTGCGTGCCCTCTTCGAGTTCCGTCAGGCGCCGGAAGAACTGGCGGGACAACTGCCGCGCGTCGCGCGGAGCCACGGCGCGGGGATCCACGGTGCGGGTGTCCACGGCGTCCTGCGTTTCCGGCCGGACCACAGCGGTCTCCATTGCCTCTCCCACGAAAGTCACGGTTCGTCGTCTCCCTAGGTTTTTCGCGCTTGCGTGTACCCGGGTCGCGACGGCTCATGCCCCCGTTTCTGCTCAGCGTAGTCCGGCGGGCGGTCTCCGGCATCCGGAGCGCTTCCGAGGGCCCCCGATGCCCGAGGTCCCGGGATTCTCCTGAGGGCAGAACGCCGCCCCCTTCCGCGGCGCGGCCGTGACCCTAGGCTGAGGAGGTGACCAGCCACGTGTCGAACGAAGCCCGCGTCATCGCGCTGCGCCCACGGGCCCAGCGCCCGCCAGCGCGTCCCGCCGCCTCGCCGGTTTCCCCGGAGCGAAGTTCGCCCACCGTACGAGAGCCGCTGTGGCGCGATCTGGTCGGCGACGTCCTGCGGCGCGAACGCCTGGAGCAGGAGCGCACGCTGAAGGAGGTCGCGGAGGCCGCCCGGATCTCCATGCCCTACCTGTCGGAGGTGGAGCGCGGCCGCAAGGAGGCGTCCTCGGAAGTGCTCGCCGCCGCCGCGGGCGCCCTCGGACTGGGCCTCGGCGACCTGCTGGCCCGCGCGCAGGGCGAGTTGGTCCGCCTCACCTCCCGGCACACCGGCGCGGGCGCGGGCCGTGGCCCCTCCGGCGCACGGTTCGACGGAATGTGCCTGGCCGCCTGAGGCCGCGCACGGGCCGGCGCCCCGCACGTGGCGGGACGCCGGCCCGTCCGCTCACACCCGCGCCCGGCGCCGGGCCAGCACCTCGTCGGCCAGCCCGTACGCCACCGCCTCCTGGGCGGTGAACACCTTGTCGCGGTCCATGTCCGCGCGCAGCGTCGCCACGTCGTGGCGGGTGTGGCGGGCCAGCACCTCCTCCACCTGGGAGCGGATCCGCACCATCTCCTTGGCCTGCAGCGCCAGGTCGGAGACCGTCCCCTGCCGGCCGCCGCTGGCCGGCTGCCCCAGCAGGACCCGCGCGTGTTCGAGCACGAACCGCCGCCCGGGGTCCCCGCCCGCCAGCAGCACGGCCGCCGTGGACGCCGCCTGCCCGACACAGAACGTCGAGATCGGCGCCTGCACGAAGGTCATCGTGTCGTAGATCGCCATCAGCGAGGTGAACGAGCCGCCGGGGGAGTTGATGTAGACGGCGATCTCGCTCTCCGGTGCCGACGACTCCAGGTGCAGCAGCTGCGCGATCACGACGTTGGCCACGCCGTCGTCGATCTCGGTCCCCAGGAAGATGATCCGCTCCGACAGCAGCCGGCTGAACACGTCGTAGGACCGCTCGCCCTGCGGGGTCCGCTCGACGACGTTCGGAATCGTGTAGCTCCCCATGTCACAGCCCCATCCGTCGCTTGGCGGCGGCCGGGCGCACATCCGCGAGGGACTGCACGACCTGGTCCACCATTCCGTACTCCCTGGCCTCCTCGGCCGTGAACCAGCGGTCGCGGTCGCCGTCCCGGGAGACGGTCTCCGGGCTCTGACCGGTGTGCTCGGCGGTGATCCGCTCGATGGTCCGCTTGGTGAACTCCAGGTTGTCCGCCTGGATCTCGATGTCCGCGGTGGTGCCGCCGATGCCCGCGGACGGCTGGTGCATCATGATCCGCGCGTTCGGCAGCGCGTAGCGCTTGCCCGCCGTGCCGACGCTCAGCAGGAACTGCCCCATGCTGGCGGCGAACCCCATGGCGAGCGTCGAGACGTCGTTGGGGATCAGCCGCATCGTGTCGTAGATGGCGAGCCCGGCGTGCACCGAGCCGCCGGGGCTGTTGATGTACAGGCTGATGTCGGTGCGCGGGTCCTGCGCGGACAGGATCAGCAGCTGGGCGCAGACCCGGTTCGCGGAGACCTCGTCGACCTGGGTGCCCAGCAGCACGATCCGCTGGTCGAGCAACTGCTCGGCGAGCCGGTCGTCGAACCGGGTCGCGGGGGTGTCGCTCTCCTCGGCCCTGGGCTGTCGGGCCGGGGCCGATCCGGCGATGAGTGGAGACATCGGCGCTCCTTGTCGAGTCGTGGTCGGTGGGGGAGTGGCGGGCCGCGGCCGATGGCGCCGCGGCCCCTCCACTCTCCGCCCGCGACGGCCCCCACCAAGGACTTCTCTGCCCGCGGCAGATTCGCCACCGGCAGAGCGATGAGTTCCGCGGACCGCGCCGGTCGACAGTGGTGACCGTGTTCCGCTCCCTGGAGGCACCCATGAGCACCGATGGATTCACCACCTGCCTGTGGTTCGACGGCGACGCCGAGGACGCCGCACACTTCTACGTCTCCGTCTTCAAGAACTCCGGCATCGGCGCCGTCACCCGCTACCCCGAGGGAGCACCGCAGCCCGCCGGCTCGGTGCTCACCGTCGAGTTCACGGCCAACGGCCAGAAGTTCGTGGGCCTCAACGGCGGGCCGCAGTTCACGTTCAACGAGGCGATCTCCTTCCAAATCACCTGCGACGACCAGGACGAGGTCGACCACTACTGGACCAGGCTCACCGAGGGCGGCGGCGAGGACGGCCCCTGCGGCTGGCTCAAGGACCGGTTCGGCGTGTCCTGGCAGGTCGTCCCGCGCCGACTGGAGGAGATGTTCCGCGACCCCGATCCCGCCAGGGTGGCGCGCGCCAACCAGGCCATGATGTCGATGCGCAAGCTGGACATCGCCGAGCTGGAGCGGGCCTACGCCGGGCAGTGACCCACACCCACGTACACGCAGGAGGCGGCAGTCATGGCCGTGCAACCCGAAGGGGCCCCTTGCTGGGCCGACGCGATGTTCACCGACGTCGAGGGAGCCAAGAGCTTCTACGGCGACGTCCTCGGCTGGACCTTCGGCGAGTCGTCGTCGGAGTTCGGCAACTACACCCAGTGCTACGCGGACGGCAAGGCGGTGGCCGCCGTGGTCCCGCCCCCGCCGGGTCACGAGGACCGGTCCCAGTGGTGCCTCTACTTCGCCTCCCCGGACGCGGAGGCGACCGCCGGACGGATCCGCGAGGCCGGCGGCGAGCTGCTCCTCGAGCCGATGCCGGTCGACGACTTCGGCACCATGTGCCTGGCCCGGGAGCCCGGCGGGGTCGTCTTCGGGATCTGGCAGGGCGGCACCCACGAGGGCTTCGAGGCGACGGCCGTGCCCGGCGCCTACTGCTGGGCCGAGGTCGTCACCCGCGAGCCCGCCAAGTCGGACGCCTTCTTCCCCGCGGTCTTCTCCTACCGGGCCCAGCAGATGCAGGACGACCAGGTGGACTTCCGCCTCTTCGACCTCGGCGACGACCCCGTCCTGGGCCGCGTGGCCATGACGGACGACTTCCCGCCCGAGGTCCCGCCCTACATCAACGTCTACTTCACCGTCGGCGACTGCGACGACGCCGTGGCCCGCGCCACCCGGCTCGGCGGCGTCCTGCGGTTCGGTCCGACGACGACCCCGTTCGGCCGGTTCGCGACGCTGAGCGACCCGCAGGGCGCGGACTTCTCGGTGATCGACGTCACGACCACCGAGGGGGAGATGCCCAAGGTCACGGACGTCTCATAGACCCTGTCCGGACACCCCGCCGGGCCATGGCATGATCGGACGCATGCGTGAACGTGCAGTGGCCGCGTGCGACGGGGCTTCGAAGGGAAACCCGGGCCCGGCCGGCTGGGCCTGGGTGCTGGCCGACGCGTCGGAGACCCCGGTCCGCTGGGAGGCCGGCCCGCTCGGCAGGACCACCAACAACGTCGCCGAACTCACGGCGTTGGAGCGACTGCTGGCGTCGACCGACCCCGCGGTACCGCTCGAGGTCCGCATGGACTCGCAGTACGCCATGAAGGCCGTCACCACCTGGCTGCCCGGCTGGAAGCGCAACGGCTGGAAGACCGCCGCGGGCAAGCCGGTCGCCAACCAGGAGCTGGTCGTGCGCATCGACGAGCTGCTCGACGGCCGCTCGGTCGAGTTCCGTTACGTACCCGCCCACCAGGTCGACGGCGACCGGCTCAACGACTTCGCCGACCGCGCGGCCAGTCAGGCGGCCGTGGTCCAGGAGGCCGCGGGCAGCGGTCTGGGTTCGCCGGAGCCGCCACCCGCACCGGACGTTCCGGCGGCCCGCAAGGCGCCGCGCCGGGCGCCGGGCGCGGCCCGCAAGAGCGGTGGCTCCTCGGCGCGCACCATCAAGGCGAAGTTCGCCGGGCGCTGCCTGTGCGGCCGCTCGTACGCGGCCGGCGAGCCCATCGCCAAGAACGACCAGGGCTGGGGCCACCCGGAGTGCCGCACGGCGGCCGCCGGGTAAACGCGCCGCCCGACACACCGCGCCCGCCCACGGCCGCGCGGCACCGGCCCACGGCTCCTCCCTTGTTACTCTGCGGTCCCGAATGACCGTTTTGAGTGCATACCAGGGGTGTGTGTGAAGGTCGCCTGCGTCGGCGGTGGGCCCGCCGGACTGTATCTGTCGATCCTGCTGAAGCGGCGGGACCCGACCCACGACGTCACCGTCCACGAGCGCGACCCGGAGGGCTCCACCTACGGCTGGGGCGTCACCTACTGGCGCGGACTGCTCGACCGGCTCCAGGAGCACGACCCCGAGTCCGCGCGCGCCGTCGAGGAGCACTCCGTGCGCTGGCGGGACGGCGTCGCCCATGTCGGCGACCGGGCCGCCCGCCACCACGGTGACGAGGGCTTCGGCATCGGCCGCCACCGGCTCCTCGCGATCCTCGCGGCCCGCGCCCGCGAGCTGGGCGTACGCCTGGAGTACGAGCACCCGGTCACCGGCGCCAACCCGCCCGCCGCCGACCTGGTGGTGGCGGCCGACGGGGCGGGCAGCGCCCTGCGCAACCGGCACGCCGACCACTTCGGCACCGAGATCACCGGCGGCCGCAACCACTATGTGTGGCTCGGCACCACCAAGGTCTTCGACGCCTTCACCTTCGCCTTCGTCGAGACCGGCCACGGCTGGATCTGGGCGTACGGCTACGGCTTCGGCCCCGAGGGCAGCACCTGTGTCGTCGAGTGCGCGCCCGAGACCTGGACCGGACTCGGCCTGGACCGGGCCGGCGAGGCCGAGGGCCTGGCCCTGCTGGAGAAGCTCTTCGCCGACGTGCTGGACGGACACCCGCTCGCCGCGCGGTCCTCCGGCCGGGCCGGGGCCCCGTGGCGCACCTTCCGCACCCTCACCAACCGCACCTGGTCCCGGGGCAACCTCGTGCTGCTCGGCGACGCCGCCCACACCACGCACTACTCCGTCGGCGCGGGCACCACGCTCGCCCTGGAGGACGCCATGACCCTGTCGGCGGCGCTGCACGAGCGGTCCACCCTCCCGGACGCCCTCGCCCACTACGAACGCGCACGCCGGGCGGCCCTGCTGCCGGTGCAGAGCGCGGCCCGGTTCAGCGCCCAGTGGTACGAGAACCTGCCCCGCTACATCCATCTGCCACCGCAGGAGATGTTCGCCCTGCTCGGCCAGCGCCACTCGCCGCTGCTGCCGTACCTCCCGCCCCGCCTGTACTACCGGGTCGACCGGGCGGCCGGGCGGCTGGAGACGCTGCGCCGGCTCAAACGCCGACTGGGGCCCACGATCGCGCGCACCGCCCAGGCGCGCAGGCTCGCCACCCAAGAGGAACCGGGCCGCTCCCGGCGTCCCGACGCGGTGCCCGCGCACCGCGGATGACACACTGACGCCATGGACGAGCGCACTTTCGGCAGGTCGGATCAGCACGCCTCGGTCGTCGGCCTCGGCACCTGGCAACTGGGCGCCGACTGGGGAGACGTGGACGACAAGGAGGCCCTCGCGGTACTGGAGGCGGCGGCCGAGTCGGGGGTGACCTTCTTCGACACGGCGGACGTCTACGGCGACGGCCGCAGCGAGCAGACCATCGCGACCTTCCTCGCGAGCAGGCCCGACCTGCACGTGCTGGTCGCCACCAAGATGGGGCGCCGGGTCGACCAGATCCCGCAGAACTACGTCCTGGACAACTTCCGCGAGTGGAACGACCGCTCCCGCCGCAACCTCGGCGTCGACCGCCTGGACCTGGTGCAGCTGCACTGCCCGCCGACGCCCGTCTACTCCAGCGACGAGGTGTACGACGCCCTGGACACCCTGGTCGAGGAGGAGCGCGTCGCCGCGTACGGCGTCAGCGTGGAGACCTGCGAGGAGGCGCTCACCGCGATCGCCCGGCCGAACGTGGCCAGCGTCCAGATCATCCTCAACCCGTTCCGCATGAAGCCCCTGCGCGAGGTGCTCCCCGCGGCCCGGGAGGCGGGCGTCGGCGTCATCGCCCGGGTGCCGCTGGCGTCCGGCCTGCTGACCGGCAAGTACACGAAGGACACGGTCTTCGCCGCCAACGACCACCGGAACTTCAACCGGCACGGCGAGGCCTTCGACCAGGGCGAGACCTTCTCCGGCGTCGACTTCGCCACCGGGGTCGCGGCCGCCGCCGAGTTCGCCGCGCTCGCCCCCGAGGGGTACACCCCGGCCCAGCTGGCGCTGCGCTGGATCGTCCAGCAGCCCGGCGTGACGACCGTGATCCCGGGCGCGCGTTCGCCCGAGCAGGCCCGCGCCAACACGGACGCCGCCCGGTTGCCGGAACTGTCCGAGGACACCCTCGCCGCGATCCGCGACCTCTACGACCGCCGCGTCAAGGACCAGGTCGAGGGCCGCTGGTAGGCGGCCGACGGGTGACGGACCCCGGCCTCAGGGCACCAGGAGCAACTGCCTCTCCCGCTCCTGGTCGCCCGAGGCCGCTCCGTCGTCCCGCGCGGTGAAGGCGCGGGCCAGCGTCTCGCTCGCCGCCTCCACGGCCTGCGGTGTGCCCTGCACGGTGACCGTCACCGGCGCCGACAGCGTCGCGCCCGCTGCCGGAGCGGAGGCCGCCCGCGGGGCGCCCGGGGAGTCGAAGGTCGCGGTACGCACCGTCGCCCCCTCGTCCGCGGGCAGATCGCCGGGAGCCCCGAAGACGCCCTCCAGTGCGCGGACGATCGCCCGCGCGTCGTCGATACCGCCGCCGTCGAACGTCACGGTGAGCTGAGTGTCGGACATCCTTCGCACTTCCTTTGCCGCGCCTCGGTCGGTCCCGGCCCGTGTAACCGTCCACCGATCACCCAAACCGGGCGTCGCCCTCGCGGACCCGCGCCTGAGGACGGGGATCGCGGGAAGAGGGAAGGGGACGCAGACGACGGTCAACGGGAGGAAGACGTGACGCACTCGGACTCGGAAGCGGCTGAGGGACAGGTCCGGCGCAGGGGCCGCAACGAGACCGAGGAGGAGCGGGCGGACCGGATGTGGACGGAGCTGATCCAAGAGGTCCGCGTCGCGCAGATGGGCGTGCAGATCCTGTTCGGCTTCCTGCTGACGGTGGTGTTCCAGCCGAAGTACGACAGCCTCTCGGACACCGACCAGACGATCTACCTGATCACGGTGGTCCTCGGCGCCGTGACGACCGGCGCCCTGATCGGCCCGGTGTCCCTGCACCGCCTGGTCTCCGGACGGCGGGTGAAGCCCCAGGCCGTGCGGTGGGCGTCCCGGCTGACCGTGCTCGGCCTGGTGCTGCTGCTCGCCACCACGGCCTGCTCGCTGCTGCTGATCCTGCGGGTCGCGACCCACGACGGCTGGGTGCCCTACATCGTCACCGGCGTGGTGCTCTGGTACCTGCTGTGCTGGTTCGGGATCCCGCTGTGGACCCGGCACCGCCACACGGCCCGCTGAGCGTCCGCGGTCCGTCGTTCCGCGGGTGCTCGGCGGGCCGCCGTCAGCCCCGCGCCGTCAGCCCTCCGCCGTCAGCGCGGCGAGGAAGTCGTCGACGCACACGCGTTCCCGGCCCGGCCGGACCACCGTGTGCGTCTCGCGCAGGAAGGCCTCCACGGCCGCGGCCCACACGAACACCACGGCGCGGTGGCGGCCCCCGTCGCCCCGGTCGTCGCCCAGCAGCTCGATGCGCAGCTCGTCCCACATGCCCCGGGACTCCGGCCGCAGCCGCACGTCTCCCACGCCCACCGGACGGGTGAGCCCCTCGGCGACCATCTCCCGGTCCAGCGCCCAGCGGGCGAGCACCCGGCCGTCGTGGCTGAAGACCACGGTCAGGGCGAACGGGTCGGCCGCTTCATACCCTAGGTGGGCGAGCACGGGGAACCGTTCGGCGGTGTCGCCCGCCTGGAGCTGCACGACCAGGGTCTTGTGCACGGCGGTGTTCACGGGGGCCTCCAGGAGGACGGACGTAGAGCCACCGAGTACCCCGCGCACAGCGGCAAGATGCTCGGTCATCCGGGTGATTCGCCCGTCCCGGCGCCTCAGTCGCGGCCGAACTCCTCGCGGAGCACAGGCAGCAGGGTCTTCTCCGACCAGTCCAGGAAGGCGGATTGCGACTCGCCGCCGATCTGCACCAGGGCGATCTCGGTGAACCCGGCCTCGACATAGGGGCGGACGGCCGCCACGAAGGCGTCCGGGTCGTCGCCGCAGGGGATGGACTCGGCGACGTCGTCGGGCGTCACGAACTGGGTGGCCGCCTCGAAGGAGTCCGGATGCGGGAGTTCGGAGTTGACCTTCCAGCCGCTGCCGAACCACCGGAACTGCGCGTGGGCCCGCTTGATCGCCGTGTCCCGGTCGGGGTCGTAGGAGACGGGGAGTTGGCCCACACGCGGCTTGCCCGATCCGCCGTGCCGGTCGAAGGACTCCAGCAGACCCGCCTTCGGCTCGGTGGCGATCACCAGGTCGGCGGACTCGCCCGCCAGCTTGCAGGAACGCTCGCCGGAGACGGCGATGCCGATGGGCGGCGCGCTCTCCGGCAGGTCCCACAGCCGGGCCGACTCCACGTCGAAGTGCGTGCCGCGGTGGTTGACGTGGCCGCCCGCGAACAGTCCCCGGATGATCTCCACGGCCTCCTGGAGCATCTCATGCCGTACGTCGACGGACGGCCAGCCGCCGCCCACCACGTGCTCGTTGAGGTTCTCGCCCGAGCCGAGCCCCAGCCGGAACCGGCCCTCGGACAGCAACTGCAGCGTCGCCGCCTTCTGGGCGACCACCGCCGGGTGGTACCGGAACGTCGGGCACGTCACGTACGTCATCAGCGGGATGCGGGAGGTCGCCTGCGCCGCGGCGCCCAGCACGCTCCACGCGTACGGCGCGTGGCCCTGGGAGCGCAGCCAGGGGAAGTAGTGGTCCGAGGTCACCGAGAAGTCGAACCCCACCTCCTCGGCCCGCACCAGATGGCCGACGAGTTCCCGCGGGCCGGCCTGCTCGGTCATCATCGTGTATCCGATGTGTGCCATGGCGGCCGAGTCCCCGTCCGGCCCGAGGGAAAACAGGTGGAAACGGGGCGGAAGGGTTCAGGGCGCCTCCTCCCGGAAGGTTCTGAGGAAGGCGGCGAGCGCCCGCTCGTTCGCGGTGTCGTCCCAGTCGCCCGCCGGAGTCGTCCAGCGCAGCGAGAAGCTGCGCCCTCCGCCGAGCAGGAAGCCGCGTCCGAAGGTGCGGACCCGGGAGCCGTCGTCCCCGGCCACCCACTCCATGTCGGCCGCCGCACGCCCCCGGTAGGTGGTCGCGCGGATCTCGCCGATCCGCCGGTAGCCGTCCGAGCGTGCGAGGCCCGGTTCGACGTCGTCGCGCCAGACGGCCACCGGATCCGCGCCCGCGCTCCTGCCGTGGGTGACGGCCAGGGTGCGCGGGTCGCCGGACGCGCCGAAGACCACCCGGTACGCGCCCCCCGGCACCCGGGAGGTGTCCAGTCGCCGCCAGTCGCCGGGAAGGGCGACGGAGAAGCCCTCCGGCGCCTCGTAGCGGCGGAACCCGGCCGGAACGGGGACATCCGGCCGTGACGGTGAGGCGCTGGGGCCCGGACCGTCGGCGGGGGAGGACGGCGGGGCGGAGCCGGTGGGCGGGGCGGCGGGCGACGAGGGGCGCTGCCGGGCGCCCGTGGCGTCGTCGCGCGTGCCCGGGGGCCCGTCGGTGACGGTGAGGACGGCGAGGACGGCGACCGTGACCGTCACCAGGGCCAGGGCCGTCCCGGCCGTCCTGGCCCGCCGCGACCGGCCGCGGCCCGCCTGGCGGGCCGCGGTGTACACACCGCGCAGCCCGGGCCGGGTGGTCACCTCGGGCACGGTGGGGCCGGGTTCCTCCGTCAGGGCCCGGGTGAGGGCCGCGCGCACCACCGGACGGGTCAGCCGCTCCCGGCAGTCCTTGCGCAGCAGCCCCTGCACGGCCCGGGTCAGCGGACCGGCACGCACCGGCGTGCGCAGCGGCAGCCGGTCCACGCCCTTCAGCGTGGCCTCGGGACGGCCCCGGTCCCGGAACGGCGGACGGCCCTCGACCATCGTGTAGAGGATCGCGCCCAGCGTCCACAGGTCGGCCGCGGGCCCGATCCGCTCGTCGCGGGCCTGCTCGGGAGAGGCGTACGCGGGCGCGGTCAGCCGCGGGGCGAGGGTGGCGCCGGCCAGCCCGAAGCCGGTGACGACGACGGAGCCCCCCTCGCGCACGAACACCTGCCCGGGGCTCAGCTCGCCGTGCGTCACGCCGTGCGTGTGCGCCGCCTCCAGCACCGCCAGCAGCTCCAGCCCGACACGCGCGGCCCGGGCGTAGCTGAACGCGCCCCGGCGGTCGAGGAGGTCACCGAGCGGAACACCGGCGACCCATTCGGTCACCGTCCACAGCATGCCGTCCGCGACCACCGCGTCGAGCACCGCGGCGATCCGCCCGGGGCACAGCGAGGCCATGGTCTCGCCGGTGCGGATCACCCGGCCCGGAGCCCGGCGGACAGCCTCACCGGCCTGTGCCTGTGGCAGCGCGATCCGGGTGACCAGGCACGGGCGGCCCGTCGTGGCGTCCTCCCCTGACCAGCAGACCCGGTTCGTCTCGCGCTGGACGACCTCGAACAGGCGGTAGCGCCCGGCGACCAGCCCGGGTGGGGAGACGTGCGCCCTGACCATGGCCATCCCTCGTTCGCACCGCCGGTTCTCTGCTCGACCAGAGGTACGTCGAAGGGACGGGGGTGCGTTCAGCGAACGCGCCCGGCGGCCCCGTTTCTGACCCTTCTTCAAGAGCGGGGCGCGCCGGGGCCGCATCCGGCCCGGCGTCAGCGCAGTCCGAAACGGTCCGCCCACGCCGCCATGTCGGCCACCGTGGCATTGCCCCCGCACACCACGAGCCCGATCCGGGCGTCACCGCCCACCCGCTCCACCACCTGCCGGGCCGCCGGGAGCAGACAGCCGGCGGCGGGCTCGGTCCACACCTTGGCGTGCTCGGCGAGCGCCAGCGAACCCCGCACCGCCTCCCGGTCCGGCACCACGAGCACCTCGGTGACCAGCTCCGACACATGGTCGTACGTCAGCTGGGAGACGGCCGGCGCGCTGAGCGTGGTGACGACCGAGGACAGGGGCACCGCGAGCGGCCCGCCGGCGGCGAGAGCCTGGGACATGGCCTCGGCGCCCTCGGTCTCCACGCCCCAGACCCGCACCCCGGGCCGCAGCGCCCGCAGTGCCGCCGCCACGCCCGCGATCAGCCCGCCGCCGCCGATGCTCACCAGCACGTCGGTGAGTTCCGGGGCGTCCTCGGCGAACTCCAGTCCCACGGTGCCCTGCCCCGCGATCACCACGGGGTCGTCGAAGGGGTGGACCAGGGTCAGCCCCTCCTCACGGAGCCGGGCGACGAGCGCGAAGGCGCTGTCCATGCCGTCGGTGAGCCGCACCACCGCGCCCGCCTCCTCCGCGATCTCCACGGAACGGGCCGGTGCCGTACGCGGCATGACCACCGTGGCCTTCACGTCGAGGGCGGCGGCCATCACCGCCACCGCGATGCCGTGGTTGCCGCCGCTGACCGCGACGACACCGGCGGCCCGCTCGGCCTCGGTCAGCGACAGCAGCTTCGCCGTGGCACCGCGCGCCTTGAACGAGCCGGTGCGCTGGAGCAGTTCCAGCTTCGCGGTGACCGGGACGCCGAGCAGCGCGGACAGCCCCGGGCTGGGCACGGTCGGGGTGCGTACGACATGTCCGGCGATCCGCTCGGCCGCGGCTTCGATCTCCGTGATCCCGATCAAGGCAGTCTTCCTTCCGGCGCGGGCGGTGATCCGCGGCCCTTCGCACCCTTTCGCGCGACGCCTCCAAGGTCAACACGGATTCCGGGGTCCGGAGGAAGGCAGGAGAGGGTCAGTGCTGCTGCGTCTTCTGCGGCGTCGCCTCACTCGGCCGTACGACGACGAAGCCCTCGCCCTGGAGCAGCAGCTGGACCGCCTCGCCCGAACCGCCGCGCAGCATCGAGCCGATCGACTGCGAACGGTGCAGGGAGGTAGAGAGTCCCGCGGACCAGCCGACGATCGCGTCCGTGTCGACGTAGACCGGGTACTGGTGCGACACCGGGATGACCAGCGGATTGCCCTCGCACACCAGGCCCAGCCTGCCCTGCCCGGTGAAGACGCTGTTGAACAGGCCGCCACCGGCGATGCCCGAGCCCTTGACGGTGGCGATGCGGTAGGACAACGACGCGTCGAAGCACAGGACGTTGCGGCCGTTGACGGTGAACTCGTCACCCGGCTCCACCTCGACGATGAAACAGTTCTGCGCCTCGTTCGCGAACCAGGCCTCGCCCTGTCCGCGCACCGCCATCAGCGGCAGCCCCTCGCCGGTGACCGCGCGCTTGAGCATGCCGCCCACGCCCTGGCCCTTGCGCTCGAACTGGAGGTCGCCCCGGTAGGCGATCATCGCGCCCTGCCGGGCGAGCATCTCGCCGTTCACCGCGTATCGGATGCATTTGGAGTTCTCGACGGTCATGCCCGGCGCGGTGGCGGGCTGCACCATGTGCTCGCTGGAAAAGAGGTCACCCTTCATGCCCTCATCCTTCAGCCGCCGAGGAGTTGCGTCCAGTAGGTGCCCGCCCGGCCGCCGCCGGCCAGGCCCACACCGATGTGGGTGAAGTCGGCCTTGAGGATGTTGGCCCGGTGCCCCGGGCTGTTCATCCAGCCCTCGACCACGTCGGCGGGGGAGCGCTGGCCGCAGGCGATGTTCTCGCCGACCGTGCGCCGGGCGGCGCCCGCGGCGGCGGCCCGGTCCCAGGGCTTGCCGCCGTCCGGATCGGTGTGGGAGTAGAAGTCGCGGGCCACCATGTCCGCGCTGTGCGCCTGCGCCGCGACGGTCAGCCGGGCGTCGACGGCCAGGGCGGGCAGTCCCGCCCCGGCCCGCTCCCGGTTGGTGAGGTCGACGACCTCCGCCGTCGTACGGACCAGGCCGTCCGGGGTGAGCGGCACCGCCCACACCGCCGTCCAGTACGTGTCGCCCGAGGGCCCGCCGGTGACGTGCGCCCACCCGGCGTGTGTGAAGCGGCCGTCGTGCAGCGTGCGCCGGGTGCGCTCGGTGCCGAGGCAGTACGCGACGAACTCGGCGGGCGTGCGCGGGCCCGAGACCAGGTGCTCGCCGACGGTGAGGTACGCGAACCCGGCCGAGACGACGCGCTGGTGGACCGAGACGCCGTCCCGCGTCTCGACGCTCAGGGTGCCCGCGGCGGCCATGGCGGCGGCGTGCGCCCGGGCCGCGCCGAGCAGCCGGGAGTCGGCCCGCACGGAGGGCGAACCAGCCGCACCGCGAGCGGAGTTGACCAGCTCCAGGAAACCGTCGGACTCGGCACCGGACGTGGCCGGTCCCGGCCCCGCGGCGGACGTCGGCGGCGCCTCGTCGGTCACCTCCACGCCGAAGTCCCGGGCGAGTCCGGCGAGTCCGTCCGCGTACCCCTGGCCCAGGGCGCGCACCTTCCAGTCCTCGCCGCGCCGGTAGAACTCCACGAGCAGCAGCACGGTCTCCCGTCCGGGACGCGCCGGGGTGAACCGGGCGACGGCCCGGCCGCGGGCGTCGGTGACGAGGACGGTGGGGGAGGGGAGCGCGCTCAGGGCGGTGCCGGGGTCCGAGGGGCTGACCGCCACCGTCACCCGGGTGGCGCCCGGCCGCAGCCGCGCCGGATCGACGGTGAGTGTGTCCTCCCGCAGCCGTGCGCCGGGTGCCTGCGGCTGGTTGTAGAAGACGAAGTCCTCGTCGCCCGCGACCTTGCCGCCGTCGTCCGTGACGAGCGCCGACACGTCGAAGCCGCCGGGCACCCGTACGCTCACGGGGCCGCCCGGCAGAGGGACGTTGCCCCCGGGGACCAAGTCGCTCATCGTGCCGCCCTGTGTCGTGGTGCGCGCTCCGGGTACCGGTGCCGGGTCAACGTCCGCCCGGCGGCGGGGGTTCCCGGCGCCCGCCTCAGCGCGGCGACGACGGCTCCGGGGCGACCAGGCCCTGCCGGTGGGCGACCGCGACCGCCTCCGTGCGGCTCGCCGCGTTCAGCTTGGCGAGGATGTTGGACACGTGGACGCTCGCCGTCTTGGCGCTGATGAACAGCTCCTCCCCGATCCGGCGGTTGCTGTGCCCCAGGGCCAGCAGCCGCAGGACGTCCTGTTCGCGGGCGGTCAGCGCCGCGGCGCCCGCGGCGGCCGCCGCCGGGCCTCCCGTGAGCCGGCCGCGGCGGGCCAGGTCGTCGAGCCGCTCGCGCAGCACCGTCGCGCCGAGCCGGTCGGCCTCCCGGCGTACGGCGTCGGCCTCGGCGGCCGCCTCCTCGCGGCGGTCGGCGGCCAGCAGGGCCTCGGCCAGCCGCAGCCTGCACCGCGCGCGTTCATAGGAGTCGCCGTACGTGAAGGCGGCCACCGCCTTCTCCCACGCCGCCGGGTCCGGCGCGGCGTCGGCGATCCGGGACCACTCGGCCTCCGCGCGCGCCAGCCACGCCTGGCCCTCCGGACCCTGCGGGACGTCGTCGTAGCCGTGTCCGGCGGACCAGCGGGCGTCGGCCAGCAGTTCGGCCGCCGTGTCCGACCAGCGGGCCACCCCGGCGTCGTCCCCGGCCCGGCGCAGCTCGGTCACGGTGTCGGCGACGGCGGACAGCGCGAGGGTGGCGAGGCGGAGGGTCACGGTGGGCCGCGTGCCCGCTTCGGTGAGCGTCTCGACGCTGGACCGCATCCACCGCACGGCGTCCTCCGCGTCCCCGCGCAGTGCCGCCGCGTCGGTCAGCACGATCCCCGCGACCATCCGCGCCATCCAGTCGAACGGCCCGCTCAACAGGGCGCGGGCCCGGTCGGCCACCCCCGAGTCACCGCGCGCCAGCGCCACGTACAGCCCCGGCCCGAGGGCATGACCGTCCACGGCCGACCGCTCCCCGGCGTCCTCGGCGGACTCGCGCAGCACCTCGTCCCAGTGGCCCAGGGTGTAGCGCACCAGCAGCCGCAGATACCGCATCTCCCGCGGGTACGGCGAGGACAGCAGCCCGGAGCGGCGGGCCCGCTCCAGTCCCTCCGACGCCCAGGGCAGGCACTCCTCCAGGTCGCCGGCCTCGAAGCAGCCGATGGCGAGGTTGAACAGCGCCCGCAGCTCCACCGGCGCGTTGCCCGCCCGGCGCGCCAGCGCGCGTGCCTCCAGGAGCCGCTCCCGGCCCGCGGGGGTGGCGCGGTTGTGGCCCTCCAGGCTCGTCAGGGAGATCAGCAGATCGGCGCGGGCGTCGATGACCTCCAGCTCCTCGGCGGCCTCCAGCGCCCGGCGGGCCACCCGCAGCGCCGTCTCGTTCTCACCGACCTGGCGGGCCGCCGTCACATGCGTGGCCGCCGCCCACACCCACGTCGAGGAGGGCGGCTCGGCGGGTATCAGACCGAGCGCCTCGCTGCTGTAGGCGTACGCGGACTCCAGGTTGTCGACGCTCAGCAGATTGCCGGCCAGGGTGTAGCGGACGCGTGCGGCCAGCTCCAGGTCCGCGTCCTGGCCGAGGCCGGCCAGCGCGGAGCGGGTGAGGGAGACCGCGCGGTGCAGTTCACCGGCGTGCACGGCGGCCGCCGAGGCGCGCAGCGTGAGCGTCACCGCGTCGGGCCCGGCGGGACGCGCGGCGGCGTCGACCGCCGTCCACAGGTCGAGCGCCGCCTCGACGTGCCGCAGCTCCTCGGCCGGCGCGCCGACCCGCTGGGCGTGGTCGGCGGCCTCCAGGGACGCGGCGAGCGCCTCGGGCAGGTCGTGGCTCTCGCGGTAGTGGTGCGCGCGTTCGGCCGCGTGGTCCGACCGGCGGTCGGGACCGGCGAGCAGCCGGGCGAACGCGCCGTGCAGGCGGGCTCGTTCACCGGGCAGCAGATCGGCGTAGACCGCCTCCCGGGCGAGGGCGTGCCGGAAGGAGTAGGTGCCCCCGTCGCCGGAGACCAGCAACTGCCGCTCCACCGCCTCGCGCAGCGCCGATTCCAGCTCCTCCTCGGGCAGCCCGACGGCGTCCCGCAGCAGGTCGTGCCCCACCCGGCGGCCCGCCACGGCGGCGGTGCGCAGCACCTGCTGGGCGGTCTCGGACAGCTGCTCGAACCGGATGAGCAGGACGTCGGCCAGCCCGCTGGGGACGCCCCCGGCCGGCGCGTCCGTCGCGGCGACCAGCTCCTCGGCGTAGAAGGCGTTGCCCTCGGCCCGTTCCACGATCCGGCGCACGGTGGTGTCCGGCAGCCGCCGCTGCCGCAGCGAGCGCACCAGCCGGGCCACGTCGGCGTCCGGCAGCGGACGCAGCTCCAGCCGCTCCACGCCGGGCAGGCGCACCAGCTCAGCCAGCAGCGGGCGCAGCGGATGGCGGCGGTGCAGGTCGTCCGCCCGGTAGGAGGCGAACAGCGCGAGCCGGTGGCCGGGCGCCCCGCCCGCCGGGCGCTGCAGGACGCCCCGGCCGAGCAGGAACCTCAGCAGGTCCCGGGAGGACTGGTCGGCCCAGTGCAGGTCCTCCAGGACCAGCAGCAGCGGTGCGACGTCCGCCAGGTCGGTCAGCAGGGCGGCCACGCCCTCGAAGAGCCTGAGCCGCGAGGGCGCGGCGTCGGTCCCGTCGTCCGGGCCGCCGCCGAGCAGCCGGTCGGCCACCGGATGCCCGGCCAGCACGGCGGCGAACCGCTCGTCGGCGGCGAGCAGGCCCAGGATCTCGGTGAACGGCAGATACGGCAGACCCACGTCGCCCAGGTCCACGCAGTGACCGGTGAGCACGGTCGTCCCGGCCGCCGCGGCCCGCCCGGCTACCTCGTCCAGGGTCCGGGTCTTGCCGACTCCGGCGTCCCCGGCGACGAGGACCGCGCGGGCCTCACCGGCGCGGGCGCGCTCCAGCACGCCGGTGAGACGCGCGAGTTCGTCCTCGCGGCCGACGAGTGGGCTGGTGAGTGAGGTCTGCACGCCGCCCATCCTGACACGCGGGTCCGACAGCGGGCCTCCCCGTTTCCCGGCCCGGCCGCCGCTCCCGCGGCCGGGTCAGCGGTGCAGCGTGCCGGCCCAGTCCGCCGGGACCCGGCCCGCCGGGCCGGGCGACGGCTGGCCGGCCGGGTGGCTGCCGGGCGGGGCGAGCTCGGGGCCCGCCTCGCGCACCTCGTTGGTCGCGTAGTCCCAGTACCAGTCCTCGCCCGGCTCGAAGCTCTGCACCACCGGATGCCCGGTGGACCGGTAGTGGGCGGTCGCGTGCTGTCCCGGTGAGCTGTCGCAGCAGCCGACGTGGCCGCAGCTCGCGCACCGCCGCAGGTGGAACCACCAGCCGCCGGCCGCGTCGCAATCGGCGCAGCCGGTGCCGCTCGGCGGGACGGTGGGGTCGATTCCGGTGTCGCTGGTCATACCGGCTCCTCGGTCGGATCGGCTGGCTCGGTCGGATCGGTCTGATCGGTCGGATCGGTTTCCGTGGCGGTGAGCGGCAGGAGCACCTGGAACCGGGTGTCCCCGGGCACGGACTCGACCTGGAGGCTGCCGTGGTGCTTGTCGACCACGATGCGCCAGGAGATGTCCAGACCGAGTCCGGTGCCCTCGCCCACCGGCTTGGTGGTGAAGAACGGGTCGAAGACGCGCTCCCGGATCTCCGGGGCGATCCCGGTGCCGGTGTCCCGGAACTCCACCAGCAGCCGGTCGTGGTGGAGCGACGTCCGCACGGTCAGCGTGCCCTCGCCGCCCGCGCCGTTCATCGCGGCGACCGCGTTGTCGATCAGGTTGGTCCACACCTGGTTCAGCTCCGCCGGGTACGCCGGGACCCGGGGCACCGTGCGGTCGTACTCCTTGACGACCTCGATCCGCGGGCCGATCTTCCCGGAGAGCATCAGCAGGGTGCTGTCGAGGAGTTCGTGGACGTCGACCGTGCGGTGCGGCGCCCGGTCCAGCTGCGCGTACTGCTTGGCCGCGTCCACCAGGTGCGAGATGCGGGCGGTGGAGTCCGCGATCTCGTTCATCAGCAGCTCGGTCTCGACCGTGTAGTTGAGCCAGCCGACCGCTCCCGGCAGGATCTCCGCGTCCACGGCCGCCGCGACCTGCTCCAGCCACTCGGTGTCCAGACCGGCCTGCACGAAGGTCGGTGCGAGCTGCCAGCCGTGCTCGATGCCGTGGTCCTCCAGCCAGTCGCCGAGTTCGTCCTCCCGGTCCGCGGCCTCCAGCGGGCTGAGCGAGGGCGCCTTGGCCACCCGTTCCGCCGTGCGCTCCTGGATCTCGATGAGGCCCGCGAGCGCCTCGCGGGAGAACGGCCCCTCGGCGATCACGGCGAGCTTGTGCCGCATCTTCGCCACCCGCTCCCGCAGCGACGAGGTGGCCCGCACCGCGGCCGCCGCCGGGTTGTTCAGCTCGTGGGTGAGACCCGCGGACAGCGAGCCCAGCGCCAGCAGCCGCTCGCGCTGGCCGATGGCGCGCTGGGTGTTCTTGGACCCGAAGAACAAGCCCTCCAACAGGTGCACCGCCATCGGGAACCACTCCCGCATGACGGCCGCGAAGGTGTCCGCCGGGAGCACGAAGAACCGCGTCGGCTCGGTGACCCGCATCGAGTTGTTGTAGACCTGCGGCACCCGGTCGCCGACGTACGCCTGCATCGCGCCCGCGTACACCCCGGGCTGCGAGGTGCGGTTGGTCTCCACGTCGTCCCCGCCGACCCGGCGGGACAGCACGACCGTCCCCTCCAGCATCACGTAGAAGCAGGTGGCGTCCTCGCCCTCCGCGTACACGGGGCCCGGGTCGAACAGCTCCACCCGGCCCTCGGCGCACAGTCTGCCCAACTGCTCGGGCGTCAGCTTCTCGAACAGGAACAGCTTCCCGATCTCCTCGGGGCTGCACGGCACCGGCCGCCCGCTCACGACTGCTCCAGGTACCGGTGGACGAGCATCACGGCCATGGCTCCCTCTCCGACGGCGGACGCGACCCGCTTGGCGGACTCCGCGCGGGCGTCGCCCGCCACGAACACGCCCGGGACGCTGGTCTCCAGGTGGTACGGCGGCCGGTCCAGCTCCCAGTCGGCCGGTGGCCGTCCGTCGGGGGTGAGGTCGGGCCCGGCGAGGATGAACCCGCGCTCGTCCCGCAGCACCGTGCCGTCCAGCCAGTCGGTCAGCGGGGCCGCGCCGATGAACACGAACAGCCACTGCGCGTCGACGACTTCGGTGGCGCCGTCGATCGCGTCGCGCAGGGTGAGCCGCTCCAGGTGGCCGTCGCCGTGCACGCCCTCGACGACGGTGCCGCAGCGCACGTGGATGTTGGGCGTCTCCTCGATCTGCTGGATCAGGTAGTACGACATCGACGCCGCCAGGGACTCGCCACGCACCAGCAGGGTCACGGACTTGGCACCCCGGGCCAGGTACATCGCGGCCTGCCCGGCCGAGTTGGCGCCGCCGACGACGTACACGTCGTGGCCCTGGCAGGAGGCCGCCTCGGTCAGCGCCGAGCCGTAGAACACCCCGCAGCCGGCCAGGTCCTCGGTGCCCGGCGCGGTCAGCTGCCGGTAGGACACGCCGGTCGCCAGGATGACGCTGTGCGCGGCGATCTGCGAGCCGTCCGAGAACCGGACGACCCGCGCCGCGCCGTTCGCCTCCAGGCCGGTCACCTCGCGCGCGGTGAGGATCTCGGCGCCGAACCTCGCCGCCTGCCGCCGGGCCCGCTCGGTGAGCTGGCCGCCGGAGACGCCGTCGGGGAAGCCCAGGTAGTTCTCGATGCGCGAGCTCTGCCCGGCCTGACCTCCGGTCGCCGACCGCTCCACCAGCACCGTCCGCAGCCCCTCCGAGGCCCCGTACACGGCCGCGCCGAGCCCCGCCGGGCCGCCGCCGATCACCACCAGGTCGTAGAAGTCGGCCGTCGGCGTGGTCGCCAGGCCCACCCGCGCGGCCAGGTCGGGCGCCTCCGGCTCCACCAGCGGGGTCCCGTCCGGCGTGATCACCACCGGCAGCCGCTGCCCGTCCTGCCCGGCCGCCGACAGCAGCCGCCGCCCCTCCGGCTCGTCCGAGGAGTACCAGCGGTAGGGCACCTGGTTGCGGGCCAGGAACTCCCGGACCTCCGAGGACCGCGCCGACCAGCGGTGTCCGACGACCTTGGTGCTGGGCACCGGACGGTGGTCGCCGGTCCGCCAGGCCTGGAGCAGGTCGTCCAGGACCGGATAGAGCTTCTCCTCGGGCGGGTCCCAGGGCTTGAGCAGGTAGTGGTCCAGGTCGACGACGTTGATCGCGTCGATCGCCGCGTTGGTGTCCGCGTAGGCCGTCAGCAGCACCCGCCGGGCGCCCGGATACACGTCCAGGGCCTGTTCGAGGAACTCGATGCCGTTCATCTGCGGCATCCGGTAGTCGGCCAGGATCACGGCCACCAGGTCGCCGCGCAGCTTCAGTTCGCGCAGTGCGCCGAGCGCCGACTCGCCGGACTCCGCGCGCACGATCCGGTACGTGGCGCCGTAGCGCCGCCGCAGATCGCGGGCGACGGCGCGGGAGACCCCCGGATCGTCGTCCACGGTCATGATGACGGTCCGCGTCTCCCCGTCGGCCTGTGCCATACGTCCCCCACGTCGAGCGGCCGGATTCACGGCCCGGCGTCCCCGTCACCGCACCGGCCTGCGGCCATCGTATGTTCGATCGCCGGTCCTCGCTCGGGCGGCCGGGGGAGAGACCACCGGCGTGCGTCCGCCGCCCCCGTGCGGGCCGTGCGGGCGGCTTGGGGAAGACTGGGCCGTGAGAACGACGTTCCCGCGACCCAGGGAGGGACCCGCATGACGCGCCCGATCACGGCAGGCTCGGACGGTTCGGAGGAGAGCCTGGCCGCACTGGCCTGGGCGGCGAGGGAGGCGGTCCGCCGCCGCGCCCCGCTGCACGTCGTGCACGCCTGGCGGTTCCAGGGGCAGGGCGTGGCGGACTCGGTGGACCGGGACACGCAGGAGGGCTGGGCGCGCGACGCCCTCTCCCAGGCGGTCGGGACGGTCACCGAACGGCACCCCGACCTCACGGTGACCACCGACGTCCGCGAGGGCGACGCCGTCGCGGCCCTGCTCGCCGCCGCGGCCGACGCCGAGACGCTGGTCCTCGGCTCGCGCGGGCACGGCGCGGTCGTCGGCTTCCTGCTCGGCTCGGTCGGCCAGCAGGTGATCGCCGAGGCCACCCGGCCGGTCGTCCTCGTGCGGGCCGGTGACGAGGCCGCCGCCGAGGCCGCGGGCCGCGAGGTGGTCGTGGGCCAGCAGGGCGAGCCGGAGGACAGCGCCGACGTCATCGGGTTCGCCTTCGAGGCGGCCGCCGCCCGCGGCGCCACCGTGCGCGCCGTGCGGGCGTGGACCCTGCCGACCGTCTTCACCTACAGCCCCGGCTCGATGGCGCTGGCCGACGAGGCCGGGGGCCTGGAGCAGTACGAGCGCAAGGCGCTCGGCGAGGCGCTCGCCCCGTGGCGCGAGCGCTTCCCCGACGTGCCGGTGGTCGAGCACGTGGAGATGGGCAGCGCGGGCCAGGTGCTGCTGTCGGTGTCCGCGAACGCCCAGCTGGTGGTCGTCGGCCGCCGCGCCCGCCGTACGGCCGTCGGCGCCCGGATCGGCTCGGTGGCGCACGGCGTGCTGCACCACGCGGAGTGCCCGGTGGCGGTGGTCCCGCACACCTGAGCCTCGGCCGCGCCGCTCAGTCCGCCGTGGGCTGGAGGGTCTCCCGGGCCCTGGGCAGGATGTTGACGAGGTAGTCCTCGACGGCCGTGTCCAGGCCGATGTCGTGCTGGGCCCGCTCGGACAGGTACCAGCGGTGCTCCAGCAGCTCGTGGTAGATCTCCGCCGGGTCCATCGCGCCGCGCAGCTCCACCGGCACGGCGCGCACGGTGGGCCGGAAGACCTCGCGCACCCAGCGGTGGGCGAGGACCTCCGGGCGGGCACCGAGGGGGTCGCCCGGGGCGTAGTCGTCCTGGGTGGCCATCCAGCTCTCCAGGTCGTTCAGCAGCCGCCTGGCCTGGTTCTCCTCGGCGTCCAGGCCGGTCAGGCGCAGCAGTTGGCGCTGGTGGTGACCGGCGTCGACGACCTTGGGCACGAAGGTGACGGTGTCGCCGTTGGAGGCGTGCTCGATCTGCATCTCGGCCACGTCGAAACCGAGGTCGTTCAGGCGCCGGATCCGGCGCTCGATGTAGTGGTACTTGCCCGCCGGATAGACGGAGGTGCGGGTCAGCTCCTCCCACAGGCTCCGGTAGCGGGCGCAGATCTCGGTGCCGAAGTCGACCGGGTCGACGGAGGGGTGCAGCGCCCCGGAGGCCTCCAGGTCGAGCAGTTCCCCGCTGATGTTCACCCGGGCCAGGTCGAGGTCGTAGTCGCGCTGGCCGTCGCTGAGCCGCGGGTGCAGTTCCCCGGTCTCGGCGTCGACCAGGTAGGCGGCGTACGCGCCCGCGTCGCGCCGGAAGAGCGTGTTGGACAGCGAGCAGTCCCCCCAGGCGAACCCGGCCAGGTGCAGCCGGACCAGCAGCACCGCCAGGGCGTCCATCAGCCGGTGCATGGTCGCCGGGCGCAGCGTCGTCTCGAACATCGACCGGTACGGCTGCGAACCGCCCAGGTGCCGGGTGACCAGCACCGGTTCCAGCGCCTCACCGGCGGCGTCGGAGCGGCCGGTGACCACGGCCAGCGCGTCCACCGCCGGGATGGCGAGCCGGTCCAGGTCGCGCAGCAGCTGGTACTCGCGCAGCGCGGGCCGCTCGGCCAGCTCCTTGACGGCGATCACCTCGTCCCCGGCGCGCGCGTAGCGGACCACGTGCCGGGAGATGCCGCGGGGCAGGGGCACGAGGTACTCCTCGGGCCACTGCTCCAGCGGCAGCTGCCAGGGCAGTTCGAGCAGGAGCGCGGGGTGCTCCGGATTGGTGGCGCTGATCTGCAAGGCCATGCCCCGACTCTAGAACGCCCGTTCCCGGGCCCGGTCCGCGGCGTCCTTCACCGGCCCGCGGTGGACGGGACCGTGCCCCGGCAGCAGGAGGTCGCCCGCCAGCCCGGCGATGACGTCGAGCGAGGCGGTCGCGCGCGTCCGGTCGTGGTGGAAGAGGTCGGGCAGCAGCTGCGGTCCCTCGGTGCGGGAGAGGGCGTGCCCGCTCACCAGCGCGTCACCGGAGATCACCACCCCGGCGTCGGGGAGGTGGTAGACGCAGTGGCCGTCGGTGTGCCCGGGGGTGTGCACCGGCACGGGCCGGCCGGGCAGGTCGAGGGCACCGTCCGCCGGGAAGGGCGCGGGAGCGGTCACCGGGTGCTGTCGGGTGCCGCCGGTGCGCAGCACGTGCACCGCCCACGGCAGGACGCCCGGCCGCCAGGCGTTGCGCAGCACCGTGCCGACCGACACCTGCTGGAGGAAGTCGCGCCGGGCGTGGGGCACCTCGGCCTCGTGCAGGAGGACGGGGGTGCCGTGGGTGGCGCGCAGGTACTCGGCGGAGCCCAGGTGGTCGTTGTGGGCGTGCGTGATCAGGACGGCCGCCACCGCCTCGGGCGAACTGCCGACCGCGGCCAGGGAGTCGAGCAGTGCCCGGCGGTCGCCGGGGTAGCCGGTGTCGACGAGGGTCACCGCGTCGCCGTCGGTGAGGAGCACCCAGTTGGTGTGGCCGCCGTGCACCAGGTAGGTGCCGTCGGCCACGTGCCGTACGTCCGCGCTCATGGTCTCCCGCGTTCCGGATCGGATGTCCCCGCTCGGGACAGCCAAGCAGATACACGGGGCGGGCGGTCGCCGACCCTCAGCGCACGCCGTGCGGACGGAACTGGACGCTGATGCGCGGACCGGCGGCGCGGGTGCTCTTGGGGACGCAGTGCTCCCAGGTGCGCTGGCAGGAGCCGCCCATCACGATCAGGTCGCCGTGGCCCAGCGGGCGGCGCACGGTCTGCCCGCCGCCGCCCGCCGGGCGCAGCAGCAGGTCCCGGGGCGCGCCCACCGAGAGGATGGCGACCATCGTGTCCCGGCGCGCGCCGCGTCCGATCCGGTCACCGTGCCACGCCACGCTGTCCCGGCCGTCGCGGTAGTGGCACAGGCCCGCGGTGGTGAAGGGCTCGCCCAGCTCCCCGGCGTAGTGGGCCGACAGCGCGTCGCGCGCCTCGGCCAGCAGGGGGTCGGGCAGCGGGTCGGAGGCGCCGTAGAACGCCAGCAGCCGGGGCACGTCGACGACGCGCTCGTACATCTCCCGCCGCTCCGCGCGCCAGGGGACCTCGGCGGCCAGCCGCTCGAACAGCGCGTCGGCGCCGCTCAGCCACCCGGGGAGCAGGTCGATCCAGGCTCCGGAGCCCAGGTGGGTGCGGCGCAGTCCGTCGAGCGGGCCCAGCCGGACCTCGTCGGCCTGGTCGAAGAGCGAGCCCTGGAGGTGCGTGGTCATGGGACCAGCGTACTCCTTGTTCGAAAATATGTTCTAACCACGTCGTGGCCGTCCCCGCGTGGCCGTCCCTCCCTGTCCGTCCCTTTCGATACGTCGGTGTATCCGATACATTCCCGTATCGAACCGAGCGAAGGGGCCGGGCATGACGGCGAGGGCGACCACCGGGCGGGTGACCAGGCGGCGCGTGCGCACCCGCGCGAACCTCCTGGACGCCGCGTTCGCGGTGTTCGCCGCCAAGGGCTTCGGGCGGGTGTCGATCGAGGAGGTCTGCGAGGCCGCCGGGTACAGCCGGGGCGCCTTCTACTCCAACTTCGACAGCCTCGACGAGCTGTTCTTCGCCCTCTACGAGCAACGGGCCGGCCTGATCGCCGAGCAGGTGACCGCCGCCCTCGCCTCCGACGGCCCCGACCTGGACGTGCCCGCCGCGGTCGAGCGCGTCACCGAGGTGCTGCTCCTCGACCGCGACTGGCTCCTGGTGAAGACCGACTTCCTGGTGCACGCCGCCCGCGACCCCGAGGTCGCCCGGACCCTGCTGGAGCACCGGGCCCGCCTCAGGCGAGCGATCGCCGACCGGCTCGCGCGGGCCCGCGGACACACCGCCCTGCCCGCCGCGCTCGGCGACGCCGGGCAAGCCGCGCACGCCGTGGTCGCCGCCTACGACGGGGTCACCACCCAACTGCTCCTGGACCGGGACGTCGCAGGCGCCCGGGTCTGGCTGGGACAGCTGCTCACCGCGCTGCTCACCGACGGCGGCGCGCCTCAATGACGGAACAGGAAGGGACGGTCGCCATGGATGCCGACGTCATCGTGGTCGGAGCGGGACTCGCGGGCCT
Organism: Streptomyces sp. BBFR25; assembly: GCF_044590125.1. Lineage (NCBI taxonomy): Bacteria > Bacillati > Actinomycetota > Actinomycetes > Kitasatosporales > Streptomycetaceae > Streptomyces > Streptomyces sp. BBFR25. The sequence continues at coordinate 1,081,862 of NZ_CP172447.1, read as the reverse complement.
GGTCGCGGCCCACGAGCTGACCAGCCGGGGCAGGAGGGTCGCCCTGGTGGACCAGGAGAACGCGGCCAACCTCGGCGGACAGGCCTTCTGGTCCTTCGGCGGCCTCTTCCTCGTCGACTCCCCGGAGCAGCGGCGGCTCGGCGTCAAGGACTCCTTCGACCTGGCCTGGAACGACTGGCAGGGCAGCGCCGGCTTCGACCGGACCGAGGACGAGGACTCCTGGGCCGTGCGCTGGGCGCGGGCGTACGTCGAGTGGGCGGCGGGGGAGAAGCGGTCCTGGCTGGCCGGACACGGCATCACCTTCCTGCCCACCGTCGGCTGGGCCGAGCGCGGCGACCTGAGGGCGGGCGGGCACGGCAACTCCGTACCCCGCTTCCACATCGCCTGGGGCACCGGCACGGGGATCGTCGAGCCCTTCGTGCGGTACGCGAAGCAGGCCGCGCGGGACGGGCTGCTCACCTTCCACCACCGCCACCGCGTCGACCACCTGGTCGTCGAGGGCGGCACCGCGCGCGGGGTGCGCGGCACGGTCCTCGCGCCGGACGACTCACCGCGCGGCGTCGCCTCCAGCCGCGAAGCGGCCGGTGAGTTCGAACTCACCGCCCGGGCCGTGGTCGTCACCTCCGGCGGCATCGGCGCCGACCACGACATCGTCCGCCGCCACTGGCCCGAGCGCCTGGGCACCCCGCCCGCCGAGATGGTCACCGGCGTCCCCGCCTACGTCGACGGGCGGATGCTCGACATCAGCGCCGAGGCGGGCGCCCGCCTGGTCAACCGGGACCGGATGTGGCACTACACCGAGGGCCTGCGCAACTGGGACCCGATCTGGCCCGGCCACGGCATCCGCATCCTGCCCGGGCCGTCCTCCATGTGGTTCGACGCGCTCGGCCGCCGACTGCCCGAGCCGTACCTGCCCGGCTACGACACCCTGGGCACCCTGCGCCACCTGCGCACGGCCGAGGGTCTCGCGGAACACGACCACTCCTGGTTCATCCTCACCCGGAAGATCATCGAGAAGGAGTTCGCGCTCTCCGGCTCCGAGCAGAACCCCGACATCACCGCCAAGGACCGCGCCGGCTTCCTGCGCGAACGCCTGCTCGGCAAGGGCGCCCCGGCCCCGGTGGACGCGTTCCTGCGCAACGGCGCCGATTTCGTCACCGCACCGGACCTGAAACAACTGGTCGAGAAGATGAACCGGTTGACCGACCGGCCGCTCCTGGACGCCGCCGCGCTCCGGCGCCAGATCGAGGCCCGCGACCTGCAACTGGCCAACCCCTACGCCAAGGACGCCCAGGTGCAGGGCATCCGCAACGCCCGCCGCTACATCGGCGACCGCCTCGGCCGGGTCGCCACCCCGCACCGCATCCTCGATCCCGCGGCAGGCCCGCTGATCGGCGTCAAGCTGCACATCCTCACCCGCAAGACCCTCGGCGGCATCCAGACCGACCTGGACTCCCGCGCCCTGGGCGCCGACGGCACCCCGGTCGAGGGCCTGTACGCGGCCGGTGAGGTGGCCGGCTTCGGCGGGGGAGGGGTGCACGGGTACAACGCGCTGGAGGGCACCTTCCTCGGCGGCTGCCTGTTCTCCGGACGGGCGGCCGGCCGGGCCGCGGCGCGGCAGACCGCCTGAGCGACGGACGCGCCCGCGGGCCGCTCCGCGCCCCTCACCCCTCGTCGAGGAGGCGGAGCAGCACGGCGGCGTGGCTCTCGCCGGGGGACTTGGCCGCGGTCAGCAGCGTCACGTCCCCCGCCCCGGCCATTTCCCGTACGCGGCCGAGGAGTTCGCTCGCCTCCGACGCGGTCAGCTCCGCCTCGTACCGGCGGGCGAACTCCTCGTACGAGCCCTCGCCCGCGTGGTACCAGCGGCGCAGCTCGCTCGACGGGGTCAGTCCCTTGGGCCACTCGTCCACCCGCGCCGCGTCCTTCGACACGCCCCGGGGCCACAGCCGGTCCACCAGGACCCGCACGCCGTCGTCCGGCTCCGGCGGGTCGTAGACGCGGCGCACGCGTACGCTCATTGCGCTCCTCCCACGGCCGACGACGCTCGCGCCGACCTGTCTTAGGCGCGGGCGGCCGGGATCAGCCCGACCTCCGGCGCGCGGCCTCGCGCCGCTTGAGCGCCCGGCGTTCCAGCTCGCCGGTGCCGCCCCAGACACCGAGGGTCTGCCCGGTGTCGAGCGCCCAGCGCAGGCACTGCTCCTGGACCGGACAGGTCCGGCAGACCGCCTTCGCCTGCTCGGTCTGCAATGCGGCCGGGCCGGTGGTGCCGATCGGGAAGAAGAGGTCGGGGTCCTCCGTCCGGCATGCGGCGTGCTCTCGCCAGTTGTCCATCAAAGTCACCTGCGATCGGTATCGTTCGCGCCTTCGGGCATGGCTTGCTCCCTTGCGGGTGACCTGTCGACAGCGGTGCGAAACCGGCGGGGCCGGCTCAGGACGCCGTCCCGGTGCCCGGCGCCCGCCGGCGCAGCGCCCGCGCGGCCGCCGTCACCACGGCGTCCGCCACCGCGGCCAGCGCGGGGGAGTCCAGCTTCCACTGCTGCCAGTACAGCGTGACGTCCACCGCCAGGTCCGGGGCGAAGCAGACGAGCCGGCCGGTGCCCAGTAGGGGTTCCGCCTGCGGCTGCGGCACCATGCCCCAGCCGAGACCGGCGGCGACGGCCTCGGCGAAACCCTCCGAGGTCGGCACGTAGTGCCGCACGGTACTCGCGCCCTCGTGACCGAGCCGCCGCGCGAAGGCGTCCTGGAAGTCGTCCCGCCGGTCGAAGACCACCACGGGGGCGTCGGCGACGGACTCCCGCGGCGGCCCCGTCAGATGCCGGGCGGCGAACGCGGGGGCGGCACAGGGGAGATAGCGCATCCGGCCCAGCTCCCGGACCGTGCAGCCCGGCACCGGTTCGGGCGACGAGGTCACCGCCGCCATCACCACGCCCTCCCGCAGCAGCGTCGCCGTGTGCCCCTCGTCCTCGCGGCGCAGTTCGAAGCAGAGGGCGGGTTCCCGGGGGAGCCGGGTCAGGGCGGGCAGGAACCAGGTCGCCAGCGAGTCCGCGTTCACCGCCACCGACACCCGGGTCGGCTCGCCCTCCCCGCGCAGGCCCAGCTCGGCCGAGGCGTCCCGCTCCAGCCGCGCCACCTGGCGGGCCAGCCGCACCAGCACGGCACCGGAGTCGGTGGCCCGCACCGGCTTGGTGCGCAGCAGCAGCACCCGGCCGGTGCGCTGCTCCAGCGCCTTCACCCGCTGGCTGACCGCGGACGGTGTCACGTGCAGGGCGGCGGCGGCCGCGTCGAACGTGCCCTCGTCCACCACGGCCAGCAGGGTGCGCACGTGGTCCAGCGGCAGATCCGCGAAGGTCGTCATCACGTCGTCATCACGAGCGCTAATGTTACGTAAGAATCTTTAGCTGTACGTCCAGTGATCGCCCGCTTAGCGTCGAGGGCATGAACAACGCCCTCACGGCAGCCGCCGCCGGATTCGGCACCGGACTCTCGCTCATCGTCGCCATCGGTGCCCAGAACGCCTTCGTCCTGCGCCAGGGCGTCCGCCGCGACGCCGTCCTCGCCGTGGTCGGGATCTGCGCGCTGTCCGACGCCCTGCTCATCGCCCTCGGCGTCGGCGGGGTCGGTGCGGTCGTGGTGGCCTGGCCGGGCGCGCTGACCGCCGTCGGCTGGATCGGCGGGGCCTTCCTGCTCTGCTACGGCGCCCTGGCCGCCCGGCGGGTGTTCCGTCCGTCCGGCGCGCTGCGGGCGGACGGCGACGCCGCGGGCTCGCGCCGCCGGGCCGTGCTCACCTGCCTGGCGCTGACCTGGCTCAACCCGCACGTCTACCTCGACACGGTCTTCCTGCTGGGCTCCGTCGCCGCCGACCGGGGGCCGCTGCGCTGGACCTTCGGCGTCGGCGCCGCGGTCGCCAGCCTGGTCTGGTTCGCCGCGCTCGGCTTCGGCGCCCGCTACCTCGGCCGCTTCCTGGCCCGGCCCGCGGCCTGGCGGGTCCTGGACGGCCTGGTGGCCGCCACCATGATCGCCCTGGGTGTCTCCCTGGTCGCCGGGGCCTGAGCCGGGCCGGACGCGGCCCCACGCGTTGCGGAGTGCTCGAACGGAGCTGCGATAGTGATCCCCGCAACCGAAAGATGTACCGAGCACGTAGGAAGCGCGTGGACACCAGCGAGAGCAGCGGCGAGAGCGGCACCGAAGCGGACACGAAGGCCTCGGCGCCGGAGGGAGTACGGCAGCGTGGGTGGCGCCGCTGGGCCATGGACACCCGCCCCCTGCGCCGCCCGGCCTACCGCAGACTGTGGTCCTCGACCATCGTCACGGCCGTCGGCAGCCAGCTCACCGCGGTCGCCGTACCGAAGCAGATCTACGACATCACCGGCTCCTCGGCCTGGGTCGGCGCCGCGAGCCTCGCCGGTCTGCTGCCCCTCATCGTGTTCGCGCTGTGGGGCGGCGCGGTGGCCGACACCGTGGACCGCCGCAAGCTGCTGCTGATCACCAACGCCGGCATCGCGGTGACCTCGCTGCTCTTCTGGATACAGGCGGTCGCCGGCCTGGACTCGGTGGCCGCGCTGATGCTGCTGCTCGCGCTGCAACAGGCCTTCTGGGGCCTCAACGCCCCGGCCCGCAACGCCTCCATCGCCCGCCTGGTGCCCGAGGACGAGCTGCCCGCCGCCAACGCCCTCGGCTCGACCGTCATGCAGACCGGGCAGGTGGTCGGCCCGCTGCTCGCCGGTGCGCTGATCCCGGTGATCGGACTGCCGGAGCTGTACCTGATCGACGCCCTGGCCCTGTGCGTCACCGTGTGGGCGGTCTACAAGCTGCCTTCCCTGCCGCCGCTGGCGGGCACGGCGGTCCGGCGCGCGGGCGTGCGCGAGGTCGTGGCCGGATTCCGCTACATCGCCGGGCACAAGGTGCTGCTGCTGTCCTTCCTGGCCGACATCGTCGCCATGGTCCTCGGCATGCCCCGGGCCCTGTTCCCGCAACTCGCCGCCGAGACGTACGCGCCCTACGGCGAAGGGCTCGCGCTCGGCCTGCTGTTCGCGGCGATCCCCATCGGCGCGGTGGCCGGCGGACTGTTCTCCGGCACCTTCTCGCGGGCCCGCCGGCACGGCTGGATGGTGATCGGCGCGGTCGTCGTCTGGGGGGCCGCCATCACCGGTTTCGGGCTGAGCGGCAGCCTGTGGCTCGCGGTGGCGTTCCTGGCCGTGGCCGGTGTCGCCGACATGGTCTCCATGGTGTTCCGCGGGGCGATCCTGCTGTCCGCCGCCACCGACGAGATGCGCGGGCGCATGCAGGGCGTGTTCACCGTCGTCGTGGCGGGCGGCCCGCGACTGGCCGACGTCCTGCACGGCGCCGCGGGCTCCGCCTTCGGCGCGCGCGAGGCGGTGGCGGGCGGCGGGCTGCTCGTCGTGGCGGTGATGCTGGCCCTGGCCGTCGCGGTGCCGGCGCTGCGCCGCTACCGCGTCTGACCGCGCCTCACAGGGAGCCGCGTCCGTGCAGTGCGTAGTGCTCCATGAGCCGGCCCCTGGTGGACTCCAGCCGGTGGGCGAGGATCTCCGCGACCGACCGCACCAGCACGATGCCCAGCTGCGGGTCGCGCTCGCACAGGTCGAGCACCGACGCCGCCTCGAACTCGTAGGCGCGCACCGGGCTGAACGCCTCGGCGCCGAAGTCCCACTCGTAGGGCGGGAACAGCCAGGACCAGCCCAGCAGGTCGCCCGCGCCGAGACTGGCGACCGTGACCCGCTGCAGGGACGTCACCTGCTGGGTCAGGGAGACCGCGCCGGAGCGGATGACCCAGAAGCGGTCCGCCCTGCCCCCCGCCTCGAAGATCCGGTCGTCCTCCGGGAAGGAGACCTCCTGGGCCAGTTCCATCAGCCGCGCGCGCTGGGGGAGGGGGAGGGCGGTCAGGAGTTTGATCGCTTTGGTCATGGCACGGGACTCCTCGCCGGCGATTCGGTTCCGGGGCTTTCCCTATGCCCATTTCAGTCGCTGTCGCCGTCCTGAGCACCTCGGCGGAGGGCGGGATCCCGTAGGGATTGCGTGCCGGAACCGGGGACGGGAGCGCGAGGGCATGAAAAAGCCCTGGCCGGACGGGGGAGGCCGGCCAGGGCCGTAAGCGGTGACCGCGGAGGACGTTTCGGTCGACTCCGTCGCCACGTATGGATGAACGCTAAACCATCTCGGTTCGTTCCGCGAATCCGGCCCCCGTCACGTGACTCGTCTCACCCGCCGTCCCCCGCGACGACCCTGATCGTCTCCAGCGCCGGGTCGGTCGGGTCGGGGAGGTACATCCCCGCGTCCAGACCGGTGCGCAGATAGCGCAGGACCGGCTCGGCCAGCCGCTCACCCGGCAGCACGGCCGGAATACCGGGCGGATACGGGGTGATCATCTCCGCCGCGACCCGGCCGGCGGCCCGGTCCAGGGGCACGTCCTCGGTGGGACCGAAGAACGCGTCCCGGGGCAGGCACACCTGCGGCATCCGCAGCTCGGCCGGCGCCGGGACCTCGACCCGCGGAGCCGGGTCGAGACCGGGGGCGGCGCGGGCGAGGTCCTTGAGCGCGGTGAGCAGCTCGCCGGCGGTCTCCCGGTCGTCGCCGTGGGTGATCTGCGCGCCGATGCGGCGGTGGTCGGTGATGTGGGCGACCACGCCGCGGTTCTCCCGCAGCCAGTCCGCCGCCTGGAAGCCCGAGACGCCGAGCCCGGCGAGGTCGATGACGACCGGCAGCGGATCGAAGCCGTGGGCGGCCCCCGGGCCGCAGAAGTCGTCCCGGTCGTTGACGTGCATGCCGTCGATCTCCTCGACGGCCGCCCGGACACCGGCCGCCAGCTCCAGGGCGCCGCCCATCAGCTCCTGCCCGCGCAGCGCCATCTGGCGGCGCCAGCCGTCGAGACCGGCGAAGATCAGTACCGACGGGCTGGTGGTGCTCAGCAGGTCGGCGCGCATGCCGAGGAGCTTCGGCTGCACCAGGTCGCCGCGCAGATGGAAGACCGAACCCTGCTCCAGACCGCTGCCCATCTTGTGAATGCTGGTCACGCAGATGTCGGCGCCCGCGTCCATCGCCCAGGACGGCAGATCGGGGTGGAAGGGCAGGTGAGCCCCCCACGCCTCGTCGACGATCAGCGGCACCGAACGCCGGTGGCAGACCTGGGCGACGGCCCGCAGATCGGCGCTCGCGCCGTACGGCGTCGGGCTGGTGACCAGGGCGCCCTTGGCGTCGGGGTGGGCGGCGAAGGCCTCCTCGAACGCCTCGGCGGACGGCGGATGGGCCAGATGCCGCTGCGCGTCCCAGCGCGGTTCCACCCACACCGGCTCGATGCCGGACAGGATCAGCCCCGAGACCACGGACTTGTGGGCGTCCCGGCCGATCAGCAGCTTCTCGTGCGGTCCCGCGACCGCCAGCATCGCCGCCTTCACCGACAGGGAACTCCCGCACGTCGAGAAGAACGTGTGATCGGCGTGGACGGCGTCCGCCATCAGCTCCTGGGCGCGCTGCAGCACCCGCCCCCGGGTGAGCCGGTCGTCGAGTCCGGCCGTCGCCAGCACGTCACCGTAGAACACGGCGTCACCCAGCACCTCGCGCACCGCGGGGTCCGCCCCGCGGGCCTGCTTGTGCCCCGGCGGCGTGAACGACAGCCGCCCCTCGCGGCGGTATTCGACGAGGGCTTCCAGGACCGGTGCTCGGGTGTGATCCGCTGTCATGCCGACCGGTTTCCCGTCCGGCGCCGCGGCAATCCGTCCCGCGGCCCCTCACCCCGTGTGCCGGCCCGGGGTCAGCACCTCGTCGAGCACCCGCAGGACCGCCTCGTACGCCACCGTCCGTACGGCGGCCTCCCGCGCGGCCTCCGGGTCGCTCGACCGCAGTTCCTCGCTGCGCGCCCGCCAGATCCGCCTCTCCTCCAGCGCGCAGGCCCTCGCGCGGTGCATCCGGCGCAGCAGTTCGTCCGAGTCCACAACATCCGTCATGCACTCCGCGTACCCCCGCTGGGCGCCCGGATGGCCCCCGGGACCGCACGGACGACCGGGGGAGCGGAGGTTTGCCCGTACCGGCAGAGGTCAGCCGACAGTGACGAGGCCGCGGCGCGCGCACGGCCGGACCGGACCGTCCCCACCTATCAGGGAGCTGACGGATGCGTGACAGGGACACGACTCAACCCGTCGTCGAACAGCGCGGCGAGGACATCTGCCGCCGGAACCGGCCGTGCAGGCCGGCCGACGCGCGCAGGGCGGTCGAACGGGCCGTCACCGACTGCTCCGGCGCCCACGGCGGCGGGTCCTGCGACGCGGGCGCCCTGTCGGACGCCGTACTCGTCGCCTCGGAGCTGACCACCAACGCCATCCTGCACGGCGGCGGCATCACCGACTTCCGGGTCGATCTCGTGGGACCCGGCAGGCGAGCGGGGGTGCGCCTGTCGGTGTGCGACCGCAGCCACGACCTGCCGGTGGCGGTGCCCGCCACGGACGACCGGGGCCGTCGGCGCCTCGGCGGCCGGGGCTGGCCGATCGTCTGCCGACTGGCCCGCGAGGTGCGGGTGGCAGATCTTCCCTCGGGAGGCAAGTGCATCACCGTGGTCGTTCCGCTGTCCTGATGACTTTTCGAAAAGCGGAGTTTGTTCCACCGGGTCAGGGGCAGTCGCAGATTCGTGCTTCGGACCGGAGGCGCAGCAGCGGGAGCGGTACGGCTGCTTCGGTGCCCCGGGTGCGCCCGGGCGACCCGGACCAGCGCCGTTCCCGCGGAAGTCCCCTGAGACCACCGTTCAGGAGCGGATCCGCATGCTCATAGAAACGCCCACCATCCGTCCCGGTACCCCCCAGTCCCCCGAGTCCACTCAGCCCGTCGACCCCTCGAACGCCGCCGCCCGCCGTCGGCACGACGACGCCCCCGACACCATGGCCCTCTTCGGCCGCCTCGCGGGGCTGGCGGAGGGGCCCGAGCGCGACGCCGTCCGCGACGAGCTGGTCACGGCCTGGCTCCCCATGGCCCACCGGATCGCCGGGCGGTTCCGGGACCGCGGCGAGTCCATCGAGGACCTCCGCCAGGTCGCGGCGCTCGGCCTGGTCAAGGCGATCGACCGCTTCGACCCGGAGCGCGGGGCCTTCGAGAGCTACGCCGTGCCCACCATCACCGGTGAGGTCAAGCGCCACTTCCGTGACCGGATGTGGGCCCTGAGGGTGCCCCGCCGGGTGCAGGAACTGCGCAACAAGGTGCGCGTCGCCCGCCGGGAGCTGGCCCAGAGCCCGGGCAGCCCCGAACCCTCGGTGGCCGCCCTCGCCGCCCACACCGGGCTGACCGAGGACGAGGTCGGCGCCGGGATGGAGGCGCTGGAGAGCTTCAGCACCCTGTCGCTGGACGCCGAGCTGTCGGCCGGCGACGACGGCTACAGCCTCGCCGACACCCTCGGCGCGGCCGACGGCTCGTACGACACCGTGATCGACCGCGAGTCCGCCAAGGAGGGCCTGCGCAAGCTGCCCGAACGGGAGCGCGCCATTCTCTACATGCGCTTCTTCGAGGACATGACGCAGAGCCGGATCGCGGACTGCCTGGGCATCTCGCAGATGCACGTCTCGCGGCTCATCAGCCGCAGCTGCGCCCGCGTCCGCGACGAGGCGCTGGGAGAGCGCACGGTCCGCTCCGGACACCCGGCGCGGACCTGATGGGCCGCCGGGGCGACTAGCCGGACGGAAGGCGAACACCGGAGACACCGGGGACACCAGGAACATCAGGAACACAGGGAGGGACGGACGGATGCTGATGCCACACCCCGCGGTGCTGCGCAGACTCCTGGCGGAGTACGAGGCCGCCGCGGTGGACGAGCCCGCCGACGCGACGGGCCGGCCGGGCCCGCGGACCCGGGACCTGGAGTACACGCTGTGCGTGTCCACGGGCACCCGTGATGTGCGGCGGGCCCTGGAGACCGCCCGGCGCCACCTCGCGGACGCGTCGGCACCGGGGCCGCAGCCCGTTCCCGGCGGCGCGCACGCGGGAGTGGCGGACTGACGCGAGGAACGGCCAGGGGCACGACGGAGACGACCGCCCGTACACCACCAGTCGGTGTGCGGGCGGTCGCCCGTCCACCAGCACTCCGGTGTGCGCGGGCGATGCCGGGGCATGCGCAGTCCGGGAGGGGAGGTCCACATGAACGCACGTGTCCTGGCACGTACCGGCCGAGGCCACGCCCGGCGGGCCGCGAACGGATCGGCGGCCGAGGGGGCCGCCCGGGCGGGGCTCACCGCTCGCGGCGTCATCTATCTGCTGGTCGGCATCCTGGCCCTGCGGATCGCCTTCGGCAGCGGAGACCGGCAGGCGGACCGGGGCGGCGCCCTGGCCGAGCTGTCGGACCGGCCCTTCGGCGCGGTGCTGCTGTGGGCGCTGGGCGCCGGACTCGTCGGAATGGCCCTGTGGCGGCTGTCCGAGGCGCTCTTCGGAGTCACCGGCAAGGACGGGCACACGGCGAAGAAGCGCCTGCCCGCCGCCGCCCGCTGCGTCTTCTACGCGTTCGTCGCCTACTCCGTACTGGCCTTCGCGGCCGGAACCGGCGGCAGCGGCTCCAGCGACCGGCAGTCCCGGGACGTCACCGCGAAGGTGATGGAGATGCCCGCCGGCCGGTGGCTCGTGGGCGCCGTCGGTGCCGGGATCGTCGTCGCCGGAGTGGTGATCGCCGTACAGGCGCTGCGCCGCACCTACCGCAAGAAGATGAAGCTCGGCGGGCTCAGCCCCCGGGCCCGGCTGCTGGTCGACGTCACCGGCGTCGGCGGCGGGACGGCCCGCGGCATCGTGTTCGCCGTGGCGGGGGGCTTCGCCGTACGGGCCGCCGTCGACTACGCGCCCGACCGGGCCAAGGGACTCGACGACACCCTCCGCTCCTTCGCCGACACCTCCCTCGGTCCCTGGCTGCTGGCCTGCGTCGCCGCCGGTCTGGTGCTGTTCGGCGTGTTCTCCTTCACCCTCGCCCGCTGGCGGAGGGTCTGAGCGGCCCGGCACGGGGAACACGGGGCGCATGAACGAACACGAGATTCCTCCGCCGGACGGACGTCCCGTGGACGTCTACCTCGACCTCCTGCGCGTTCGCATGCCGAACGACGACTACCAGATGCTGCTCAGCGTGGTGGAACCGGTCCTCCGGGCGATCGACGAGCAGCAGATGCCGACCATCGACTTCTCCCTGGACGGGGACAACGCCGAGGCGCTGCCCCAGGAGATCCGGGACGAGGCCGCACTCGTCATCGCCACCGCCGTCACCGGACGTCTCGACAACGAGGTCGTCGAGATCGACACCGACGAGACCGGACCGGTCCGGGTCGTCACCGACGCGGCCACCGCCTCCGACCCCGAGCGCCTCGGCGAGATCGCGGACTACCTCAAGGAACGCCACCAGCAGAACGAGGAACTGCGCGGCATCGCCGAGGCGAGCGGTCTGCCCAGCGACTTCTGACCCTCACCGGCTCGGTGGCCCCGTCAGTGCTGCGGCGCCCTGACGGTCACCCCCAGCGGCCGGGCGAGGCCGACCACCGCCTCGTCCAGCCGCTCCAGGTGCCGCAGCACCCGGCCCGTGATGCGGCCGTAGCGCGGCACTCCGGCGGCGTCCGGCTCCAGCAGCGAGGCGATGCTCGGCCCGGTCTCCACCTGTGCCACGGCGTTCTCGTCGGTGACGTGGGCGGCGATCGCCTCGATGTTGCGCACCGTGCGCCGCACCGCGCCGCGCAGCCGCGGGTCGGCCGCGATCGAGGGATGGGTGGGCAGCAGCTCGGCCGTCGCCGCCAGCGACCGCGCGTGATAGGCGCAGGTCTCCAGCAGCGCCACCACGTACTGGGCCGTGTCCCGCCGGGCCCGCAGCGGTGTGATCGGATGGGTCAGCGGCTGGGTGGCGGCCCGCAGGTCGCCCAGCGCCTGGTCCAGGTCCCGCGCCGTGTCCAGCAGGTCGGCCGCCGGCCCGCCGCTGAGCTGGTCGACGGCGCCCTCCGTCACATCGGTGAGCCGCTCCAGCACCGTGCCCAGCAGTTCGTTCGTACGCCGGTCCGTGCGTATCGGCAGCACCAGCGCCGCCGCCACGATCCCGCAGGCCGCGCCGAGCGCCGTCTCCTCGATGCGCAGCACCAGCACCGACAGGCTGTAGGTGTGCAGCAGCGTGTACAGCAGTCCGAGCATCGCGGTGACGAAGAACGACATCAGCGTGTAGGACAGCGGCGCGGTGTAGAACATCGCGAAGATCAGCACCAGCACCAGTGCGAACGCCGTCCAGGTGTGGTTGCCCACCAGACCGGCCAGCACGATGCCCGCCACCACCCCCAGCACGGTGCCGAGCAGCCGGCGGTAGCCCTTGACCAGGATCTCGCCGGTGGAGGCGGTGTTGATGAAGACGATCCAGCAGGTGAGCACCGCCCAGTACCAGCGCTGCGAGGACAGGAACTCCCCGCCGACGATCGCCAGCGAGGATCCCACGGCCACCTGCACCGCGGCGCGCGTGGTGGGCCGCCGCAGCCCGGTCTGCTCCTCCTCCTCGGCCGCCTCCTCACCGGCGTCGATGGCCGCGTCCTCCGCGTCCAGCTCCTCCCGGGAACGGGCGGTGGCCGGTGAGTCGTCGGACTCGTCCTGCGGCCCGTCCAGCGCGATCCTCAGGCCCATGACCGCCCGCGCCGTCTCTCCGATGCCGCGGAACACGTCCTGGACGGCCGCGGTGGCCTCGGGCAGGTTCTCCTCGTCGCGGTAGCCGAGCAGCCGGTTGCGCAGGTGGGACAGCGCCGTTCCGCGCGCCTCCGCGGGCGGCCGCAGCACCAGGGTGCGCAGCGCCGTGAGGTCGCGGCGCAGGGTCTCCGTGGCCTCGCCGGGCGCGGGGGAATGGCCCACCGTGGGGGCCGGTGCGCCCGGCAGGTGCAGCGTGAGGGTGTCCGCCCGTTCGGCGCTGCGCGCGGTCAGCAGCAGCAGCCCCAGGCGCTCGGCGGCGATCTCGGCGTCCGCGATGCGCCGCTGCACCAGGCGCGCGGTGGACGCGTCGGGTGTGCCCTCGTCCAGCCGGGACTGGATCATCAGGGCGGTCTCGTGCAGGCGCGCGGTGCCGTCCCGCAGGCGCTGCAGCGTCCTGTCGATGTCGTCGGGACCGGCGTCCAGCAGATCGATCTGCGTCGCGATCAGCTGGGCCAGCCGGGCGCGGAAGGCCTGCCGCAGCATACTCAGGATGCGCGCGGGCGTCGCCGGGACCACCCCGAAGCGCACCACCGCGCTGGACGCGAACGCCACCGCGACGGCGGCCCACAGCCCCGGCAGCCCGGAGACCTTCGCACCGACGAACAGCGACACGAAGTAGACCTGGAAGCCGATCAGCCCGAGCGCCGTGCCCCGGTCGCCGAACCGGCGCACGAAGACCGCGCAGAAGATCAGGACGACGAAGAAGGCGTCACCGAGGACGACCCGCGAGGTGAGCAGCGTGCTCAGCGAGACCGAGGCCAGGGCGACGGGCAGGCCCAGCGCCAGCGTGACGGCCTGCGGGCCCAGCTCCTTCTCCCGGATGGCGAACGTCGCGACCATCGCCGCGATGGCGCCCGCCACCAGATGCTTGACGTCCACGCCGAACACGGCGAGCACGCCCAGTGTCAGCGCGACGGCGCCCACCGTCCGCAAGCCCGTCGTCAGCCGCAACAGCCCCGGGTCGGACGCGGCGACGCGGTCCCGCAGCCGTGTCCGCGCCGAGCGTCCCGCTGCCTTCACGCCGCCGTACACTCTCCCGATTCACAGCCGGCCCTCACGGCCGGTTCCAGCCATGTCCCGGCCGGTTCACGCCGAGATCCACTTCTCAGCATGTCATGCCCCGGCCCGCCATGGGCCGCCGGGGCGGGCCGGGACGGCCGGCGGTCAGGGCTTCGCCCGGTCGGCGTCCGCGACCCGCTCCCGCACCTGTTCCGGCGTCAGATAGGCGTCGGTGTACTCGAAGTCCTTCAGCTTGGCGGGCTTGCGGGCCTGGAAGCCGGTGCGGACGAAATCGTCGCCCGCCACCGCGTTCAGCGCCCAGTTGGCCGCCACCCGGGCCTTCGCCACGCCCGTGCGCAGCGCCGACCAGTGGTAGCCGCGGGCCACAGCCTGCGCGGGCAGGCCCGTCAGCTCCACCCCGAGCGGCTTGGAGACCGCGTCGGTGCCGCCCAGGTCGACGACGAGCCCCAGGTCCTTGTGGACGTACGGCCGCATCGGCTGGTTGCGCAGGGCGGCGATGAGGTTCTCGGCGACGTGCTTGCCCTGCCGCATCGCGTGCTGGGCGGTGGGCGGGCAGACGGCGCCCTCCTGCCCCTTGGCGAGGTCGGGCACGGCCGCGGAGTCGCCGAGCGCGAACACCCCGTCGTGGTCCGGCAGGCACATCTCCGCGGTCACCGCGAGCCGGCCCTTGACCGTCTCCGCGCCGAGCGTGGCGATCAACGGGCTCGCGACCACGCCCGCCGTCCAGATCAGCGTGCGGGTGGGAACCACCCGGCCGTCCGTGAAGGTGACCTCCTCCGGCGCGGCCTTGGCGATGGAGACACCCAGCGAGATGTCGATGCCGCGCCGCGTCAGGATCTCCTGCGCGTCGTGGCCGAGCTTCTCGCCCAGCTCCGGCATCAGCTTCGGCGCGATGTCGATCAGATGCCACTTGATCAGGGCCGGGTCGAGCCGGGTGTAGCGCTTGACGGCCGCGTGCGTCAGCCGCTGCAGACACGCCGCGGTCTCGGTGCCCGCGTAGCCGCCGCCCACCACCACGAACTGCAGCCGGGAGGCGCGCTCCACCGGGTCCTGGCTGGCGTCGGCGAGGTCCAGCTGCGAGATGACGTGGTCGCGGATGTACGCGGCCTCCGCCAGCGTCTTCATGCCGAACGCGTTGTCGGTGAGCCCGGGGATGTCGAAGGTGCGGGTGATGCTGCCCGGCGCCAGCACGATGTAGTCGTAGGGCTCGTTGACGATCCGGTCGGTGATGGTGCGCACCACGCAGACCTTCGCCTTGAGGTCCACCCCGATGGCGCCGCCCGGGATGATCCGGGTCCGGTACTTGCTGCTGCGGCGCAGCGAGAGCGCGATCGACTGGGGGGTGAGCACCCCGGCCGCGACATGCGGCAGCAACGGCAGATAGAGCTGGTAGGAGAACGGGGTCACCAGAGTGATCTCGGCCTCGTGCGGCGAGAGCCTGCGTTCCAGACGACGGACGCACTCCACGCCGGCGAAGCCTGCGCCGACCACCAGGATCCTGGGTCGTGTCACGGTGTTCATCCCTTTCTGCGGCTCCGGGGCGGTCTGCCGCGGACGCCATTCGCCTGCCCGAGGATCGCCGCTTCGCACCTCGTCCATGCGACCGCGCCCGGACCGCTTCGGCCAGCCGGGTGCGGCAGGCAGGCGACGCGCCCTGATCACCACCATGCCCCGCCCGGCCCGGGAGCGCACCGGGCGGGAGCGAACCGCGTGGAACTTCTCCCGCGGGATCAGCCCGTACCGCGCAGATGACACAGCAGCAGACACACGTCGTCGTCCCGCTCGGAGTCGCTGAGCATCGGACGCAGCAGCCGGTCGGCCGAGCCCTCCAGGTCCGTGTCCAGCTCCGCCGGGCCGAACGACCCGAGCGTGTCCGCCAGCCGCGCGATCCCCGGATCTATGCCGAGGGCGCGGCGCTCCACCAGACCGTCCGTGTACAGCGCGAGCGTCGAACCGGGCGCCATGGGCACCGTGTGGTCCGCGATCTCCTGCCGCAGCGGGATGCCGAGCATCGCACCGGGTTTGGCGTCCAGGGTGCACACCCGCCCGTCCGGGGTACGCAGCACCGGCGGCGGATGGCCGGCGGCCGCCCACGTCACTGTCGGGTCGTCGGGGTGGAAGCGCGCGATGACCGCGGTGGCGAACAGGTCGGGCTGGAGGTGGTGCAGGAAGATGTGCAGCCGGGTCAGCAACTGCCCCGGGCTGCCGCCGTCGACCGCGTACGCGCGCAGGGCGGTGCGCAGCTGACTCATCATCACCGCCGCGCGCAGCCCGTGCCCGGTGACGTCCCCGACCACGACGATGACACCGCCGTCGGGCTGCCGGAACGCGTCGTACCAGTCGCCGCCGATGTTCAGCCCGTGGGTGGCGGGCAGATAACGGGCGGCCAGGGAGAGGCCGGGCGGGGTCGGCAACTCCGTCAGCAGGGCCCGCTGGAGGGTCTCGGCGATGTCGCGGTTGTGCTGGTAGCGCTGGGCGTGGTCGATCGCGATGCTGGCCCGCCGGGTCAGCTCGACCAGCATCACGGCGTCGTCCGCGTCCCAGTGCTCCCCGGGCGGGGACAGGGTCACCACCCCCAGGGGCGCCTGGCGCGTCGGCAGCGGGATGCACAGCAGGGGCCGCTCCGGGTCCAGCGCCGAGGGCGGCTGGTCGTCCACGCCGGGCAGTCCGCCCGGTCGCGTGGCGGCGTACTGCGGGCGCCCGGTGCGGGCGGCGACCACCGCGGCCGCCGCATGGGCGGGCCCCGGCCGGTCGCCGTCCTGGTCGAACAGCCAGACGTCGACACTCGCCGCGTACTCGGGCACCAGCAGCTCCGGCAGTCGGCGCACGATCTCGTGGTGGTCGAGCGACGCCGTCAGCACCGCGCTCGCGTCCGCCAGGAAGGTCAGCCTGCGCCGGGCGTTCTCCGCCTCCGTGCGCGCCTTGCGCTCGGCGGCGAACGCCTCGCGCTGGGCCCGTCCGGCGGCGTCCAGCTCGGCGTGCAGCGCCACCACGCCCTGGTTCGTCTGCTGAAGCTCCTCCCGGTGGAACTCGACCAGGCCCTCCTGCTCGGTGAGCCGCTCCAGCACCAGCGCCGTGTCCTCGTCGGCGCCCAGCAGGGCCTCCGCCAGCAGCGCCGGGTCGTCCGCCACGGCGTCGGCGCCCGCGTCCACGTCCGCCGCCGCCTCGGGGCACGGCACCGTGACCCGCCACGGCGGCTGCCCGGCGGCAGCGGCCTCGGGCGACGGCGTCAGCACGGCGTGCAGCACGCTCTGCCCGGCCCCCGGCGCGGGGCGGGAGGCCGTCCCCGTCTCCAGGGTGAGCCGCCAGGTGCCGCCCTTGGCCAGGCACAGCCGCAGCTGTGCGCCGAGCGAGGCGGTCAGCCGCGCACGCTCCACGGGCGGCACACCGAAGGCCGCCGCCAGGCGCGCGGTGGCCATGCGCGCCCGCGCCGCGTCACAGACGTCGGTGATCTGCCAGGTTCGGGTCATGGGCCGTCCGGCGGGGTCGGGGCCAGCACGGCCACGGCGGTGTCGTCCCGCACGGGCCGCGCCGGGCTGCTGGCGTCACGGATCGTGACGGCGGCGGTCACCGCCGGGTCGGCCGCCGCGCGGCACGTGTCGGACGTCGGCGACCACCGGCTCGGCAGACCGTCGCTGTGCAGGACCAGCACCCGGTCGTCCGCCCAGGGCACCTCCTCCTGGCGCAGCGTGGTGGGCCGGTGGGTGCCGACGATGCCGGGCCGCGACACCAGGTGCCGCCAGGTGCCCCCCTCGCACAGCCGCGCCCCGATGTTGCCGACGCCGGTGAAGCGGAGCACCCCGGCCCGCGTGTCGACCTGGGCCACCGCGACGGCGGCGCCGCGCGTGCCCGACAGCGCCCGGTCGAGCCGCCGCACCGCCTCGGCCGGCGGCAGGTGGGCGGCGGCACGCAGCGCCTCCACGGCGGCGTCCGAGGCACGGGAGGCCTCGGGACCGTGGCCGAGGCCGTCGGCCAGCATCAGCGTGACCAGGTCGCCGTCCCGGACCCAGGCCCAGGCGTCACCCGAGTACTGCGCACCGCCGAACGGGACGTTCACCGCGCCCGCCCGCAGCCGGTCCGCCGCACCGGTGCCGCTGACGCGGGCTCCGGGTACGCCGATCCGGGCGACCACCACCGTGCCCCGGCCGGGGACACTGTGCAGGTCGAAGTCGTCGGCGAGGCGCGCACAGGTGCCGAGACCCGCACCGAGGGACCCCGTGGTGGTGAAACCGTCGCGCAGCGCGGCGGACACGTCGGCGATGCCGGGCCCGTGGTCGAGCGTGGCGACCTGCACCCGCGGCCTCGTCTCCCCGCCGGCCGTGAGGAAGGGCGGGGCGACCACGTCGAC
The DNA here is from genome assembly GCF_044590125.1 of Streptomyces sp. BBFR25. Classification (NCBI taxonomy): domain Bacteria; kingdom Bacillati; phylum Actinomycetota; class Actinomycetes; order Kitasatosporales; family Streptomycetaceae; genus Streptomyces; species Streptomyces sp. BBFR25. The sequence continues at coordinate 1,063,819 of NZ_CP172447.1, read as the reverse complement.
GATGACCCGGCCGCCCCCGGCGTGCTTGAGCAGGTTGGTGGCCAGCTCCGTCGCCACCAGCGCCGCCGTCGAGGTCCGCTGCTCGTCGAGACCGGCCAGGGCCGCCGCGTGCTCGGCGGCCACCCGGGCGTCGCGCACCCGGGTCGAGTCGTGCACCGGGACGTCCCACACGCGAGGCATCAGGACCCCCCACGCGGGCGGGGCGGCCGCCCCACCCAGGACGTCACCCGCACGGTCGTCCCGGAGCCCGGGGCGCTCTCGATCGCGAACTCGTGCACCAGGCGCCGCGCGCCCCCCAGCCCCATGCCGAGCCCTTCGCCGGAGGTGAAACCGTCGCTGAGCGCCTGTTCCAGGTCCGGGATGCCGGGCCCCTCGTCGTTGAAGGTCAGCCGCAGGCCGTGCGTGGTCCCCTCCACGAGCGACTCCGTCTCCATGGTGCCGCCACCGCCGTACACGAGGGTGTTGCGGGCCAGTTCACTGGCCGCCGTGACCAGCTTCGTCTGGTCCACCAGTCCGAAGCCGAGCTGGGCGGCCGCCTGCCGCACATGCTGTCGCACCCACACCAGATCCATGTCCGAACGGATCGGCAGGCGGGCCTGGGAGCCCGCTGCAGTGTGCATCACTGACTCTCCTGGCGCAGGCCGCCGAAGCGGGACGACGGAGCCTGCTGCCTGAGGAGATCCATGGCCACCTCGGTACTGAGCGCGGTGTGCACACCCGGCAGCGTCAGACCCAGCTCCACCAGCGTGATGGCGACCGCGGGCCGCATGCCGACCAGCACGGTCCGCGCGGCCAGCAGACCGGTCTGCCCGGCGATCTCGGCCAGGATCCGGCCGAGGAAGGAGTCGACGATCTCCACCCCGGACACGTCTATGACCACACCGGTGGCGCCGCTGCGCACGATGGTCTCGGCGAGATCCTCCTGGAGCTGCTGCGCCGTGCTGTCGTGCAGATCCCCCTGAAGGGTGACCAACAGGATCTCACCGAGCCGCAGGACCGGAACATGCCCCGTCACCGGAGCCCCGTGGGGCCCGGGCAGTACCTGGCTCACCGCGTGACCGCTCCGTTCGTGCCGGGCGTCACGATGCCGACCCCGAGCTGGTGCAGCACGTACCCCAGGGCGTCGGCGAGGCTGGCCCGGGTGACCACGGTGCCCAGGTCCAGACCCAGGTGGACCATGGTCTGCGCGATCGCGGGCCGGATACCGGAGACGATGCACTCGGCGCCCATGAGCCGGGCCGCCGCGACCGTCTTCATCAGGTGCTGGGCCACCAGCGAGTCGACGGTCGGCACACCGGTGATGTCCAGGATCGCGTAGCGCGCCTGCTGCTCCACGATGGACTCCAGCAGGGTCTCCATCACCACCTGGCTGCGCGCGCTGTCCAGCGTGCCGATCAGCGGAACGGCCACGATGCCGTCCCACAGCTTGATGACCGGCGTGGCCACCTCGAGCAACTGCAGGCGCTGGCGGTCGATGAGCGCCTGCCCCTCGCTGAGCGCCGTCTGCATCACCACGACCCGCAGGGTACCCATCAGCACGCTCAGCGTGGTGACACAGTCCCGGACGTGCTCGGCCGGGGCGTCCTCGGGCAGCTCGGCCACCAACAGGTTCTCGACGGGCGGACGCAGCGCGGCCAGTTCGCTCGACACCTGCGCGGTGCTCAGCCCGGAGCGCGAGCGGGCCGCGCCCATCCGCGCCAGCTGCTCGCGCACCGCCGTGAACCCGGCGGCGTCCGGGTCCTCGACCCGGGCCGCGTCCGCGACCTGCGCCAGCGCGTCCACGACGGCCTTCCCCGCCTCCACCGCCTCGTCGCGCGAGACGGTGAACACGGCCCGGAACAGGGGCTCGTCCGCCCACCGCTGGGCGATCTGCTCACGGCGGCGCCGCAGCAAGTCCCTTACCTCGCGCGTCGGCGCTGCCGCCGTTCCCTCCGCGTGCTCCGGCACCTGTCCCACTCCTCATCCGCGTAGCGCCGCACGTCACCCCGCTCGGGGTGACGTGGCGGCGACGTGACCCAGCCGGTCGACAACTCTAACCACCCGCCGACCTGGCACGGCACCTGCTTCCGCACTACCGGTCCGGATGAGGCGCGGCGCGGCGCTCAGGCGTCGGGCACCCGCGGACCCTCCGGCTGGGCGTCGATGCGGGAGAGGGCCTCCTCGACGCTCTCCGAGACCGGAACCGTGATGCTCACCCCGGTCAGATCCAGGACGCGGCGCACCGCGGGCGGCGGCGCGATGATGTGCACGCTGCCCGGCAGCTCGCGCACCTCCTGGTAGACCCGCAGAATGATGTTCATACCGGACGAGTCCATGAACGGGACCGCCGAAAGGTCCAGCAGGAAGTGCCGTCGGCCGTGATGGAGCTGATTGGCCAGATGGTGCTGGAACTCGGTCGCCGTGTCGACGTCCAGGTAACCCTCCACCTTGAGCAGCGCGACCTCCTCCCTCGGCAGCGTCACCTCGACGGACAGCGGGTTCTGGGCTATGGGCACGTGTACCTCCAACAACGCGGCGGCGCGGCGGACCTTCGTGTGGTCCACCGCGCCCGCCGGATACCCCCGAAACCCCTCTCCACACCTGTCGTCCGGACCCGGGTTCCCGTGCCGTGCGTCACCCCACCCGGATGCCCACCAGACATGTGTCGTCGTCCGTGTCCGACCTGCTGTAGGTGAGCAGCCGGTCCAGATGCTGGTCCAGGGTGTTCGGCGTCGGGCGCACGGTGCTCAGCAGCTGGGTCAGCGCCTCCTCCACCGGGCGGTCACGGCGCTCGATCAGACCATCGGTGTACATCAGCAGCGTGTCCCCGGAGGCCAGCTGCGCCTCGGCCTCCTCGTACGCGGCCTCCGCCGCCGCACCCAGCAGCATGCCCCGCACCAGCGGCAGCGGCTCCGCAGCCGGGCCTCGGACCAGCACCGGCGGCAGATGGCCCGCCCTGGCCCAGCGCAGCGTGCGCCGGGACGGGTCGTACAGGCCGCACACCGCCGTGGCGGTGACCCCGCCCGTCAGATGGTGCGCCACGATGTTGAGCCAGGACAGCAGCTGTCCCGGACCGGCCCCGGTCACCGCGAGACCGCGCAGCGCGTTGCGCAGCACCACCATGCTGGTCGCCGCCTCTATCCCGTGCCCGGCGACGTCCCCCACGCACAGCAGCACCAGCCCGCTGGGCAGCATCACGGCGTCGTACCAGTCGCCACCCACCAGCTGCTCCGTCTCCGCGGGCCGGTACCGGACGGCCACCTGGAGGTCCGGCACCCGCAGCGGGGACTGGGCGGGCGGCATGATGGCGTGCTGCAGCTGCAGGGTCAGCCGGGCGCGCTCGACGGCCTGCTGCTCGGTGTGCGCCAGCTGGTCACGGGTCGCGGCGAGCGCCACCTCCGTCCAGTGCTGGGCCGAGATGTCCTGGCAGGCGCCCCGTACGAGGAGCAGCCGGTCGTCGGTGTCCAGGACCGGCTCGGCCACCACCCGCACGTGCCGGGTCACCCCGTCGGGCCGCCGCAGCCGGAACGCCGCCGACGCCGGCCGCCGGTGGTGCAGCAGGGTGCGCAGGAACCGCCCGATGGCGACCGCGTCGTCCGGGTGGGCGTGGGCGGCCAGCTCCTCCAGCGGCACCGGCGTGCTGGTCTGCGGGCGCCCGTACAGGTCGAACAGCTGCCCGTTCCAGGTGATCTCGCCGGTCAGCAGGTTCTCCTCGAAACCGCCGATGCGGCCGAGCCGCTGGGCGTGCTGCAGGAGGCTGGCCAGCCGGGCCGTCTCGTCCTCGATGCGCCAGATGAGCAGCACGGCGTTGCCGTGCCGGCTGACGCTGATGTCCGCCACCGCCGACAGCGGCACCTGGTCCACCAGGGCGGTCAGGTTCATGTGCCGGGCCCGGAACGGCTCGCCCGTGGCGTACACGCGCTCCACGTTCCGGAACAGCTCGCTGTCCCCGGCGGCCATCGGGTAGGCCTCCAGGAGCAGGGCACCGCCCACGACGGCACGCGGCCGCCCGGCCGGATCCATGAAGCGCTTGTTCACGTGCTGGATGCGGAAGTCCGCCAGCTGCCCCGCCGCGTCCAGGTGCGGCACCAGCACCAGCGCCGGGTCGTGCAGCCCGTCGGCCAGGTCCATCAGTTCCACCGCGTCCGGGATGGCCCGCGGCTCCTGCCCCGGGCCGCGCGGCGGCGTGTACGACTCCAGGGTGTGCGCGCACAGCTCCGCGAGCGCCTCCACCTGACGGACCACCTGGGGCGGCTGCGGGGCCAGCGGCATCGGCCAGGCGATCTCCAGCACGCCGTGGACGCGCCCCCCGGTACCGGCGGGCACGGCGACCCTGCCGCCGTCCGGGTACTGGTGCCGGCCCACACTCGGCAGCCCCGTGTCCGCCAGGGACGTGATCCACTGCCCGGTGCGCTCGGTCAGGCCCCGCCGCGCCACCGTCGCCACGTCCGGCGGCACGTACCGCCAGCGGGCCGCCTCGGCCGGGGGGAACCCGGCGCTGCCCACCAGGGTGAGCGACCCGTCGTACCCGGCCGACCAGATGGCCACCGCCACCGCGCCCAACGGGCGCAGCGCCTGCTCCAGCAGCGCGTCGGCGACGGCCTGGGTGTCGTCCGCGGCCAGCGCGCCGCTCTCGGCCGCCCGCAGGCGTACGGCGGCGGACTCGGCCATCGACTCCCCGGCCGCCCGCGCTCCCGAGGTGCCCGCACCGTCCGTGTCGTCCGTGTCGTCCGTGCCGTTGCCGGGACCCGCGGTGCGCACGGACGCGGTGGCCGCCAGGAACGCGTCCGTCACCTCCGACATGCGGTCCCGCGCGGCCTGGTTGATGACCTCGACCGCGAACTCCAGCGGCGTCACCTGGGACTGCTCGGCCAGTTCGGCGAGCTGCCGGGCCGCCTCGGCCGGACCGCAGCCGAGCCGCGCGACCAGGATGCCCTTGGCCAGCTCGATCAGCGCCCGCCCCTCGGCCTCCGCCTGGGCGGCCCGCACCTCGCGGCTGAGCCGGTCCACCGTGGCCGCCAGCCTGCCCACGGGGGACAGCGGCGTCATGCCGGCCGCCCCGGACGCCTCCCGCCGGACGACGCCGCCCGTCTCACCGGACTGCTCGAACGTGCTCATACGGGCAGCCACCGGCGGACGCACGCGATGAGGTCCTGGGTGTCGACGGGCTTGGTGACGTAGTCGCTGGCGCCCGAGGCCAGGCTCTTCTCCCGGTCGCCGGGCATCGCCTTCGCCGTGACCGCGATGATCGGCAGCTCGGCGTACCGCGGCATCCGGCGGATCTCGGCCGTCGCCGTGTAGCCGTCCATCTCCGGCATCATCACGTCCATCAGGACCAGCGCCACGTCCGGGTGGTCCACGAGGGTCTCGATGCCCCGGCGGCCGTTCTCCGCGTGCAGCACCCGGAAACCGTGCAGCTCCAGGATCCCGCTGAGCGCGAACAGGTTGCGCGCGTCGTCGTCGACCACGAGGACGGTGCGCCCGGCGGGCGCCTCCTGACCGGCCCGCGCCTCCGGACGCGGTGGCTCCTCCGGCCGCACCAGGGGCAGCACGTCCCCGGGTTCCTCCGCGGCCAGGTGCAGGGCGATGCGCTCACGCAGCTCGTCCAGGCTGGACAGGAACTCCAGCGCCCCGCCCGCCGTGCCCGAGCGCAGGTCCTCCTCCACGGCGGCGTCCGCGCGGTGACCGCTGTGCACGAGCACCGGCACGCTCGCCAGCGCCGAGTCGCCGCGCAGCGCGTGCAGGAAGCGGGACGCCTCGTCGTCCGGCATGCCCAGCTCCAGCACGACGCAGTGGCACGGCTCGGCCGCCAGCGCGCCGGCGGCCTCGTCGGCCCCCACGGCCGTGATGACGTCGAGCGGCGGCCTGTCTCCCGCGTCGTCCCGCCCGTGCGTCAGATCGGCGACCACGCTCTCCGCGACGAGGGTCAGCAGACCGCGCGGACGCTCCTCCACGACCAGCAGGCGCCGCGGCCGCTGCCGGTGCCCGCCGGTCAGCTCGGCGACCGGCGCCGGACGGTCGAGGACGTCGGCGGACACTTCCGCCCGGATGTGCTCAGGACCGCGGGCCAGCAGGTCCTCGAAGTCGGGCCGGGCCACCGGCAGGTACAGCGTGAAGGTGCTGCCCCGGCCGGGTGTGCTGTCCACCGTGACGGCGCCGCCCAGCAGCTGCGCGATCTCCCGGGTGATGGACAGGCCGAGCCCGGTGCCGCCGTACTTGCGGCTCGTCGTGCCGTCCGCCTGCTGGAAGGCGCCGAAGATCGACTCCAGGTTCTGCTCGGGGATGCCGATGCCCGTGTCCTTCACCCGGAAGGCCACCACCGCCCCGCCCCGGAGGACGCCCCTGGGCACCTCGTCGTCCGGTGCCGGTTCGACGGCCAGCTCCACGCCGCCCCGCTCGGTGAACTTCACCGCGTTGGACAGCAGGTTGCGCAGCACCTGACGCAGCCGGGAGTCGTCGGTCAGCAGGTCCGCCGGCGCCCCGGCGGCCGTCGCGACGGTGAACTCCAGGCCCTTCTGGCTCGTCATGGGCCGGAAGGTGGCCTCGACGTACTCGATGAGCTGGCGCAGCGTCACGCGCTCGGGGGAGACGTCCATCTTGCCCGCCTCGACCTTCGACAGGTCCAGGATGTCGTTGATCAGCTGCAGCAGGTCCGAGCCGGCCGAGTGGATGATGCCCGCGTACTCGACCTGCTTCGGGGTGAGGTTGCGCGAGGGGTTCTGGGCCAGCAGCTGGGCGAGGATGAGCAGGCTGTTGAGCGGGGTGCGCAGCTCGTGGCTCATGTTGGCCAGGAACTCCGACTTGTACTTCGAGGCCAGCGACAGTTGCTGGGCGCGTGCCTCCAGCTCCTGCCGGGCCTGCTCGATCTGCAGGTTCTTCGCCTCGATGTCCCGGTTCTGCGCCGCGAGCAGGGACGCCTTGTCCTCCAGCTCGGCGTTGGAGTGCTGCAGCTCCTCCTGCTGCGACTGCAGCTCGGCGGAGCGGGCCTGGAGCTCGGCGGTCAGGCGCTGGGACTCGGCGAGCAGCTCGTCGGTACGGGCGTTGGCCACGATCGTGTTGACGTTCACGCCGATGGTCTCGATCAGCATGTCCAGGAAGTCCCGGTTGATCTGGCTGAACGGCGCGACCGAGGCGAGTTCGATGACGCCGAGGACCTGCCCCTCGACCACGATGGGCAGCAGCACCAGCGCGGCCGGCACCACCTCGCCGAGCCCGGAGGAGATGGTCAGGTAGCCCGGCGGCAGTTCGTTCACCATGATGGTGCGCCGGCTGCGCGCGGCCTGGCCGACCAGGGTGCGGCCGAAGGCGATGCGGGTGGGTCTGTCGGTGTCCTCCGGGTAGCCGTAGGAGCCGACGAGCCGCAGCTCGGGACCGGCGTCGCCGTCCTCGGCCAGGTAGAAGGCGCCGTACTGGGCCGAGACCAGCGGCACCAGTTCGTCCATGATCAGCTCGGCGACGACGGGCAGGTCCCGGTGCCCCTGCATCAGGCCGGAGATGCGGGCGAGGTTGGTCTTGAGCCAGTCCTGCTCCTGGTTGGCCCGCGTGGTCGCGCGCAGGGACTCCACCATGGCGTTGATGTTGTCCTTCAGCTCGGCGACCTCGCCGGACGCCTCCACGTTGACCGAACGGGTCAGGTCGCCCTCGGCGACGGCGGAGGTGACCTCGGCGATCGCGCGGACCTGGCGGGTGAGGTTGCCGGCCAGTTCGTTGACGTTCTCCGTGAGGCGCTTCCAGGTGCCGGAGACGCCCTCCACCTCGGCCTGGCCGCCGAGCCGGCCCTCGGTGCCGACCTCGCGGGCCACCCGGGTGACCTCGTCGGCGAAGGCGGAGAGCTGGTCGACCATCGTGTTGATCGTCGTCTTGAGTTCGAGGATCTCGCCGCGCGCGTCGACGTCGATCTTCTTCGACAGGTCGCCCCGGGCCACCGCGGTCGTCACCAGGGCGATGTTGCGCACCTGGTTGGTGAGGTTGTTGGCCATCGAGTTGACGTTGTCGGTGAGGTCCTTCCAGGTGCCGGCGACGTTCGGCACGTGCGCCTGGCCGCCGAGCCGCCCGTCGGTGCCGACCTCGCGGGCGACGCGGGTGACCTCGTCGGCGAACGCGGACAGCGTGTCGACCATGGTGTTGATCACGTCGGCCAGCGCCGCGACCTCGCCCTCGGCGTCGACGGTGATCCGCTGCGACAGGTCGCCGCGGGCCACCGCGGTGGCCACCTGGGCGATGGAGCGCACCTGACCGGTCAGGTTCGACGCCATCACGTTGACGTTGTCGGTGAGGTCCTTCCAGGTGCCCGACACCCCGCGCACCCGGGCCTGCCCGCCCAGGTTCCCGGCCGTGCCGACCTCGCGGGCCACGCGGGTGACCTCGTCGGCGAAGGCGGAGAGCTGGTCGACCATCGTGTTGATGGTGTTCTTCAGCTCCAGGATCTCGCCGCGGGCGTCCACGGTGATCTTCTGGGAGAGGTCGCCCTTGGCCACGGCGGTGGCCACCTGGGCGACGTTGCGGACCTGGTTGGTGAGGTTGCCCGCCATGAAGTTCACCGAGTCGGTGAGGTCGCGCCAGGTGCCCCGCACGCCCTGGACGTCGGCCTGGCCGCCGAGCCGGCCGTCGGTGCCGACCTCGCGGGCGACGCGGGTGACCTCGTCGGCGAAGGCGGAGAGCTGGTCGACCATCGTGTTGATGGTGTTCTTCAGCTCCAGGATCTCGCCGCGGGCGTCCACGTCGATCTTCTGGGAGAGGTCGCCCCGGGCCACCGCCGTGGCCACCTGGGCGATGTCTCGGACCTGGGTGGTGAGGTTGCCCGCCATGGCGTTGACCGAGTCCGTCAGGTCGGCCCAGGTGCCCGAGACCCCCGGCACCTTCGCCTGCCCGCCGAGGGCGCCCTCCGTGCCGACCTCGCGGGAGACCCGTGTGACCTCGGAGGTGAACACGGACAACTGGTCCACCATGCCGTTGAAGACCTTGGCGATGTCGCCCATCAGCCCGTCCGCGTCGTCCGGCAGACGGGTTCCGAAGTCGCCGTCCCGCACGGCGGTCAGGCCCGCCAGGAGACGGCGCAACTCCTGATCGCCCGGAACCGCGTCGACGGATCCGGTGCTGTCGCTGGTCATGCGCATCCTCGTTCCGCTCCCCGGGAGTCCTCGCGGCGAGGACCCCACCACCCCCTGCCGGACCGTTCGCAGTCCGGCCTCCCGTGTCCGCGTTCGCGCAGTTCACGGATTCGCCCCGGGAGAAAAATACGCCAGAGGCTAACCCAGGTCCCCGGCGCGGACAAAGCGGTGTGTCACCCGGCCGGACGGGTACCCCCGCACGGGTCACGCCGCGCCGGCGGCACCCGCGGCGCACCCGGTCGGCATGCCACCGCCGCCGAAGGGCCCGCCGGACCGAATGCGGCGGCCCCGGGCGGGTATGCGCTGTCGTGGAGCCGGTCCGGCCCGTCGCGTCCGCCCGGCCCGGTGGTCGCCGCGGGGGAGCCCCGCGAGCAGACCGGACCGGACGACGGCACGCGGAAACCGGGGGCACCACGGACATGGAACCAGCCGAGCGGACCAGCACGAGCGCGGCGGCCACCACGGCGCCGCCCTGTCCCGCGCCTCCCGCCGTACTCGCGCGGGGCGGCGGGGGCGGCGCGGCGGACGCACGGGCGTACGCGGAGTCGGTGGCGCGGACGGTCTGGGGCGGTCCCGGGCGCGAGGTGCGCGAGGAGGACGTCGTCGACCTGCTGCTCGTGGTCTCGGAACTGGTGACCAACGCCATCCGGCACGGCGAGGGGCTGGCCGGCTTCGAGGTCCGGCCCACCGCGGAGGGGTTGTGGATCGCCGTCCACGACAACAGCTCGGTGGTCCCCCGGGCCGCGTACGCGTTCCCCACCACCCACCCCGGCGGCGGATACGGCTGGCCGCTGGTCACCCGCCTCGCCCGGGACATCACCGTCGAGCCGCGCCCGGAAGGCGGCAAGACGATCGGCGCGCTGGTCCCGCTGCGGGTCGCACCGGCCCAGTGAGCGCGCCGGTCACCACGGCAGGAAGACGTGGATGTCCTTGCCCCGTTCCCCGGTGACGACGCTCACCTGGTCGGACAGGGTGTGGATCAGATGCCAGCCGATGCCGCCGCCGCCCTGGCTCGGATGGAAGGGACGCGGTGCGGGCTCCGTCGTGCTGGTGTCGTGCATCACCACGTGCACACCGTCGAAGGTACGGCGCAGCCGCAGCTGGAACGGCCCCGGAGCGTACTGCACGGCGTTGGCCGCCAGCTCCGTGACGACGAGGAGGATGTCGTCCCAGTGCTCGGGCGCCGCGGGCGGCGCCGCGCGGGCGAGGTCGTAGAGGAACTCCTCCGCGACCAGCCGCGCACCGGTCACGTTGTGCAGCTCCCCGGCGAAGCTGGCGGTGCGATTCGTGATCTCCTCGGAAGCCAGTGTCCTGTCCCAACGCGACTCGGCTGCCATTGCGCCTTCCCGGCCCGGCACCGGCCGGGCGCCGTCCTTTCTCCTTCGGATGCCCTCCGTTGGTAAGTTCCCGTGCCGGCCGAACCTAGTCGCACCGGTGTTCCGGTCCGGCGGCGGGAGCGGGCCCCGGATCAGCGCAGGAACACGTTGTCCGCGTCCTCCCACCCGGCCGGCTCCTGGGGCGCCCGCTCCGGCCGGCGGTGCGAACGCGCCGCGTACATCGCGTCGATCTCCAGCGCGTAGGTACGTACGATCTCGTCGCGGCGGAGTTTCATCGAGGGGGTGAGCAGACCCCCCGCCACGTCGAAGGGGTCGGGCAGGACCCGGAAGACCCGGATGGACTCCGAGGGGGACACCGCGCTGTTGGCCGCCGCCACGGCCCGCGCGACCTCCTCCCGCAGCGCGTTCTCCTCGCGTGCCTCCCGGGCGGGGGCGTCGCCCGGCAGGGCCAGGGACGCCCGCCAGTGGGTCAGGAACTCCGGGTCGAGCGTGATCAGCGCACCGACGCAGGGCCGGTTGTCGCCGACCAGCACCGCCTGGTGGACCAGCGGGTGCATCCGCAGCCGCTGCTCCAGGGCGGCCGGGGCGACGCTCTTGCCGCCGCTGGTGATGATGACGTCCTTCTTGCGGCCGGTGATCGCCAGGTAGTTCTCGTCGTCCAGGTGTCCGAGGTCGCCGGTGGCCAGCCAGCCGCCGCGCAGCACCTCGCGGGTGGCGGCCTCGTCACCGACGTACCCCTGGAACAGCGACGGGCCGCGCACCAGGATCTCCCCGTCGTCGGCCACCCGGACCTCCATGCCGGGCAGCGGCTGCCCGACGGTGCCCGACTTCTCCCGGCCCAGCGGCTGCATCGTCAGTCCGCCGCTGGTCTCGGTGAGGCCGTAGCCGTCGTGCACGTAGACACCCATCCCCTCGTAGAAGAGGGACAGCTCGCGGCTGAGCGGCGAACCGCCGGACGTGGCCCGGCTCACCCGGCCGCCCAGCGCCGAGCGCAGCCGCCGGTACACCGTCCGCTCGTACAGCGCGTGCTGCAGGCGCAGGTCGAGGCCGGGCCCGGCCCCCCTGCCGAGGCGCTGGCGCTCCAGCGCGGCGGCGAAGTCCCGCGCCGTGTCCGCGGCCCGCTCGAACAGCGCACCGCGTCCCGCCTGCTGGGCCGTGCGCAGGAAGTTCTTGTAGATCTTCTCCAGGACCGACGGGACGGCGTACAGGTACGTAGGCCGGAAGGAACGCAGGGCCGAGGAGAGCGCCTCCGGGGTCATCTCGGGCTCGTGTGCCATCAGCAGCCCGCCCCGCACGCACAGGGTCTGGATCATCAGCCCGTACACGTGCGAGAAGGGGAGGTAGGCGAGGACCGCGCCCTGTTCTCCCGGGGGCGCCACCGTGTGGCCCCAGCCCGCCAGCAGGGTGTCGCAGGGCGCGGCCAGACCGCGATGGCTCAGCGCGCAGCCCAGGGCGCGGCCGGAGGTGCCGGAGGTGTAGGCCACCACCGCCGTGGAGTCCGGCAGCACGATGCGGCGCATGGAGTCCACGGTGGCGAACGCAAGGAACGCGCCGCGCGCCGCCAGCGTGTCCAGCGCGCCCGCGTCGATCTGCCACACGTGGCGCAGCGCGGGCAGCGACGCGCACACCGAGCCGACGGTCATCACGCTCTGCTCGTCCTCGACCAGTACGCCCACGCATCCCGCGTCCCGCAGGATCCACTCGACCTGCTCGCGCGAGGAGGTCGGATAGACCGGCACGACCTCGGCGCCCACCGTCCACAGGGCGTAGCTGAAGACCGTCCACTCGTACCGGGTGCGGGCCAGGATCGCGACCCGGTCGCCAGGCTGGATCCCGCTCGCGATCAGGCCCTTCGCCAGGTCGACCACCTCGTCGCGGAACTCGACGGCCGTCACCTCGTCCCAGACCGCCGCGCCGGGGCCGCGGCGCCGGGCGAGCATCGGCAGGGTCGGTGTACGGGCGGCCGTCTCGAAGAGGCTGTCCGCCAGAGAGCCGGTCAGCGGCGGGACGGCCCGGGGAGCGAGTGCGGTCTCGCGCATGCGCCGGCTCCTGACGTGTACGGACGGTGACGCCGCCGACGATCACCGTGGTCGACGGTGCTCGGAGGCTAGCTCAGCCGCAGGCGGCGGGGGGCCGGGAACGCGGAAGTGTTCCCACCCGGTGATCCGGCGGGATCGGGGGACCCGGGTGACATGACGTACGTGAACCCTGATCCCGAACCCCGGCTCAGCACCGGTCTGGAGCCCGGCGGCTCAGTGCCGCCCGGGGAGACCCCGCCGGCGGAGAGCAGCATGCCCGAGGCAGGCCCCCAGGACCTGCTCAGCAATCCGGCCAAGGGCTGGAGCAAGGGGCCGATGGCCCTGATCCTCGCGGTCGTGCTGATCTTCGCGGTGGGTCTCCTGGGCTACGCCCTGGCCCTGATCTTCTGATCCCTCAAGCCGCCTGGGTACGGCGCACGCACGCGGCGACGACCTCCCGCAGGCTGCCCGTGCGCTCCAGCAGCTCGCGCTGCACCCGGGCGCCGTTGCCGTGCCGCAGCAGCGCGTCGACACCCTCGCGCACCCGGTCCAGGTCGCCCGCGGCCGCGAGGGCCTGACCGGTGTGCTCGAGCAGGGCCCGGACGACCGTCTCGGCCGGCATCCGCCGCATCGTCGCCGGGTGCAGCAACTCCTCCGTCAGCCCGGACCGGGCGGCCCGCCAGGCCGCGAGACGGAGCAGGCTCACACTGTGCCCCGCCGGTTCCGTGCCCCGGCGCCACTCCTCGGCGGCCGTGTCGACCAGCGCGCGGGCGAGTGCGGCGAGGACGACGGCCGTCGAGGCGTCCAGGCAGACGTCCGCGACCCGGAACTCGACCGTCGGATAGCGCGGGGAGAGCCGGACGTCGAAGTAGACCATCCCGTCGTCGAGGATCGTCCCGGTGGCCAGCATGTCCGCGACCCGGCGGTGGTAGCGCTCCGCCGAGCCGAACAGCTCGGTGGGCCCGGTCGACGGCCAGCGCTGCCAGACCCGGCTGCGGTAGCTGCTGTAGGAGGAGTCCTGTCCCTGCCAGAACGGCGAGTTCGCGCTCAGCGCGGTCAGCACCGGCAGCCAGGGCCGCACCCGGTCGATCACCGCGACGCCCTCCTCGTCGGAGCCGACCGACACGTGCACGTGGCAGCCCAGGACCAGCTGCTCCTGCACCACGACGCCGTACTGCTCGGCCATCCACTCGTAGCGCCGGTTCACGCCGATGGAGGGCGTCACCGGCAGCGGTGAGGTGGCGAGCGCGGCCACGGCGCACCCGATCCCCCCGGCATGCCGTCCGGCCTCCTCACGGCAGCGGACGATCTCCGCGTGCAACTGCTCCATGTCCGCCTGCGGATGCGTGGCGAACTCCAGCATCTGCTCGTGCAGCTCCTTCTCGAACACGTCCTGCCCGGAGTCGTCCAGGAAGGCGCGGGCGAGCACCGCGGCGGACAGCGCCCGCGGCTCACCGGTCGCGGGATCGACCAGGAGGAGTTCCTCCTCCACTCCGACGGTGCGCACGTGGTGCCGCCTTTCTGTGGGCCGGTGCCACCGACCGACTGCCCCGGACAGCCGGTCGGACACCTGGTCGGCTCACCGGGCGTACGGCACCAGCCACACCGTCGCCAGCGGAGGCAGCGTGATCCGGATACTCCCGTCCTCCGGCTTCACCGGCTCAGGGTTGGCCACACCGCTGCCGCCGTACTCCTCGGCGTCGGTGTTGAGCACCTCCTGCCACGCATCGGCCTCGTCGCCGACGGCGAGCGCGTACGCGTCGCGCACCACCGGCGAGAAGTTCGACACCGCCAGCAGCGGGGCGCCGTCCGCGCCGTACCGCAGGAACGCGAAGACGTTGTCCTCGGCCGCGTCCACCGAGACCCACCGGAAACCGGCCGGGTCGGTGTCGCGCTGCCACAGGGCCGGCGTCCGCCCGTAGCGGGTGTTCAGCTCGCGGACCAGGTCCTGGATCCCGCGGTGGTCGGACGCCGAGTGGTACCCCTCGTCCAGCAGCCACCACTCCGGGCCCTGCTTCTCCGACCACTCCGCGCCCTGTGCGAACTCCTGGCCCATGAACAGCAGCTGCTTGCCGGGGTGGGCCCACATGAAGCCCAGGTAGGCGCGCACGTTGGCCCGCCGCTGCCACCAGTCGCCCGGCATCTTCGACACCAGCGCCTGCTTGCCGTGCACCACCTCGTCGTGCGAGATCGGCAGCACGTAGTTCTCGCTGTAGGCGTACACCATCGAGAACGTCATCTCGTGGTGGTGGTACTTGCGGTGCACCGGCTCGTGCGCGACGTACTCCAGCGAGTCGTGCATCCAGCCCATGTTCCACTTCAGGCCGAAACCGAGCCCGCCGGTGTCGGTCGGCCGGGTCACCCCGCCCCACGCGGTCGACTCCTCGGCGATGGTGACCACGCCGGGGCAGCGCCGGTAGACGGTCGCGTTCATCTCCTGGAGGAAGGCCATGGCCGCCAGGTCCTCGCGGCCGCCGTACTGGTTCGGCTCCCACTGGCCGGAGTCGCGCGAGTAGTCCAGGTACAGCATCGAGGCGACGGCGTCCACGCGCAGCCCGTCGATGTGGAACTCCTCGCACCAGTACACGGCGTTGGCCACGAGGAAGTTGCGCACCTCGGTCCGCGCGAAGTCGAAGGTGTACGTGCCCCAGTCCGGGTGGGTCGCGCGCCGGTCGTCCCCGGGCTCGTACAGCGGGTCGCCGTCGAAGCGGCCCAGCGCCCAGTCGTCCTTCGGGAAGTGCGCCGGCACCCAGTCCATGATCACGCCGATCCCGGCCCGGTGCAGCGCGTCCACCAGGTACCGGAAGTCGTCGGGCGAGCCGAGGCGCGCGGTCGGGGCGTAGAACCCGGTGACCTGGTAGCCCCAGGACGGCCCGTAGGGGTGCTCGGCGACCGGCATCAGCTCGACGTGGGTGAAGCCCATGTCCTTCACGTACGCGGGCAGCTCCTCGGCCAGCTCGCGGTAGGTCAGCCCGGGCCGCCAGGACGGCAGGTGCACCTCGTACACCGAGAACGGCGCCTCGTGCACGGGAGTGTCCGCCCGGGTCCGCATCCACTGCGCGTCGCTCCACTCGTAGCGCGAGGCGGTCACCACGGACGCGGTGTTCGGCGGCTCCTCGGCCGCGCGGGCCATCGGGTCGGCCTTGAGGAACCGGTGCCCGTACCGGGAGTGGATCTCGAACTTGTACCGGGTGCCCTCGCCGACACCGGGCAGGAACAGCTCCCACACCCCGGACGAACCCAGCGAACGCATCGGGAAGGCGGTGCCGTCCCAGTGGGTGAAGTCGGTGGCGACCCGCACGCCCTGGGCGTTGGGCGCCCACACCGTGAACCGGGTGCCGGTGACCCCCTCGTGCGTCATCGGCTCGGCGCCGAGGGCCTGCCAGAGCTGCTCGTGCCGGCCCTCGCCGATCAGGTGCAGGTCCAGCTCGCCGAGGGCGGGCAGGAAGCGGTACGGGTCGTGCGTCTGCTGCGGCTCGCCCTGCTCGTACGCCACCGCCAGCGTGTACGCCGGGATCTCGGCGAGCGGCAGCACGCCGGAGAACAGGCCGTCGCCCTCCGACTCGAGGGCGTGGCGCTCGCCGTCCACGACCACACCCACCTCGCGGGCGAAGGGGCGCAGCGCCCGGAAGGCGATGCCGCCGGGCACCGGGTGGGCGCCCAGCAGGGCGTGCGGGTCGTGGTGGGCGCCCGCCAGCAGGCGCCCCCGGTCGTGGGGGTCCAGGGGCGGCGCGGTCGCGCACGCACCGGGTGCGGGCGCGACGGGACCGGACGGCTCGGGGATCGAGGTGTCGCGGAGGGCCACGGGTCAGTCTCCTCTCACGGCGAGTCGTTCGATCGCCGCCATGGGTACGGGAAGCCAGTCGGGGCGGTGCCGGGCCTCGTACAGCACCTCGTACACGGCACGGTCGGTCTCGTAGGCGCGCAGCAGACCGTGCTTCTTGCGGGGGTCCCATCCGGCGCGGGCCGCGTAGCCCGCGCAGAACGCCTCACGGCAGCGGCGCGCCCACTCCGGGCGCCACGGGCGGCGCTGGCGGGCGGCGTAGTCGAAGGAACGCAGCATGCCCGCGATGTCCCGCACGGGGGAGTGGGCGCTGCGCCGCTCGGCCAGCGGCCGGGAGGGTTCGCCCTCGAAGTCGATGACGAACCAGTCCCGGCCGGCCCGCAGCACCTGCCCCAGGTGCAGGTCGCCGTGGATGCGCTGGGCGGGCGGCCCCGAGTCGCAGGTCGACAGCGCCGCGAACGCCGCCCGCAGGCCCGGGACGAAGGGCTGCAGCGCCGGTACGCAGTGCGCCGCCGCGGTCAGCCGCTCGGTCATCGCCGCCGCCGTGCGGCCGTTCTCGCCGGGCGCGCCGACCGGGAAGGCGGAGGCCAGCGCGAGGTGCACGTCGCCCATCGCCTGCCCCAGCTCGTGGGCCTGCACGGTGAACTCGTCCCCGGCGGCGAGCGCGTTCAGGGAGAGGGTCCAGCCGTCGGAGGCGCCGTGCAGGAAGGGCTGGAGCACGCCGAGCGTCGCCTGGTACGGATGGGTGGTACGCATCCACGCCACCGGCGCCGGGACCCGGCCGCAGCCCTGGCGGGCCAGCGCGTCGGGCACCTCCAGGTCCGGGTTGACGCCGGGCTGGACGCGCCGGAAGAGCTTCAGGATGAACTCGTCGCCGTAGATCAGCGAGGAGTTGGACTGCTCGGCGTCCAGCAGCCGCGGCGCGAGACCGCCGGGCACCGGCCGCGCGGGGTCCGCCTCGAAGCGCAGGGGGCCCGCCTTGCCCGGGTGCCGGAGCCGTTCGAGGAGCAGCTGCGCGGTCCGGGGGTCGTGCAGCGCGTCGTAGACCGTCCGACCCGCCAGCGGCCCGTCCTGCACCTGCCCGATGATGGCCCGGCCCAGCCGCGGCGACGGCTGCTCGCGCACGCCGAGCAGCAGCTGGTAGCAGTCCCCGGCCGACGGGGCGCCGCCCGGGAAGGGCGCGGAGCCCTGTCCGGTGTGCACCAGGAGGTGCAGGCAGCCCGGGAACAGCTCGGTCATCGACAGCAGGCCCAGCTCGGCCACGGGCCGGTCCTTGCCCGCGAACCAGCGCTGGCGCGGCAGCCACTGGCGCAGCAACTCGCCGAGCGACGCCATCGGCTCGGCGAGCTGCCCGCGTCTCGTGCGCAGGGGTGCGGTCTTCGGCATGGTGACGCGTCCTTTCCTCGGCCCACGCTCAAGCGCGGCGGCCGATGCGGGATGCGACTCGGGTGAGCCGGAACCAGTAGAAGCCGTGGCCCCCGAGGGTCAGCAGGTACGGCAGTTCGCCGATGGCGGGGAAGCGGACCCCGCCGAACAGCTCGACCGGATGGCGTCCGGCGAACTCGCGCAGGTCCAGTTCGGTGGGCTGGGCGAACCGCGCGAAGTTGTTCACGCACAGCACCAGGTCGTCCTCGTACTCCCGCAGGAAGGCCAGGACCGCGGGGTTGGAGGAGGGCAGCTCGGTGTAGGTGCCGAGGCCGAAGGCGGGGTTCTGCTTGCGGATCTCGATCATGCGACGGGTCCAGTGCAGCAGGGACGAGGGCGAGGCCATGGACGCCTCGACGTTCGTCACCTGGTAGCCGTAGACCGGGTCCATGATCGTGGGCAGGTAGAGGCGCCCCGGGTCGCAGGTCGAGAACCCGGCGTTGCGGTCCGGGGTCCACTGCATCGGGGTGCGGACGGCGTCGCGGTCGCCGAGCCAGATGTTGTCGCCCATGCCGATCTCGTCGCCGTAGTAGAGGATCGGCGAGCCCGGGAGCGCCAGCAGCAGCGCGGTGAACAGCTCGATCTGGTCGCGGTCGTTGTCCAGCAGGGTGGCGAGCCTGCGGCGGATGCCGATGTTGGCGCGCATCCGCGGGTCCTTGGCGTACTCCGCGTACATGTAGTCGCGCTCTTCGTCGGTGACCATTTCCAGGGTCAGCTCGTCGTGGTTGCGCAGGAAGATGCCCCACTGGCAGCCGGACGGGATGGCCGGGGTCTTGGCGAGGATTTCCGAGACGGGGTAGCGGGACTCGCGGCGCACGGCCATGAAGATGCGGGGCATGACCGGGAAGTGGAAGGCCATGTGGCACTCGTCGCCGCCGGTGGCGTAGTCGCCGAAGTAGTCGACGACGTCCTCCGGCCACTGGTTGGCCTCCGCCAGCAGCACGGTGTCCGGGTACTGGGCGTCGATCTCGCGGCGCACCCGCTTCAGGAACGCGTGAGAGGCGGGCAGGTTCTCGCAGTTGGTGCCCTCTTCGGCGTACAGGTAGGGCACGGCGTCGAGGCGGTAGCCGTCGACCCCCAGGTCCAGCCAGAACTTCAGGGCGGCCAGCATCTCCTCCTGCACGGCCGGGTTCTCGTAGTTGAGGTCCGGCTGGTGGGAGAAGAACCGGTGCCAGTAGTACTGGCCGCGGACGGGGTCGTAGGTCCAGTTGGACGCCTCGGTGTCCACGAAGATGATGCGGGCGTCGGCGTAGCGGGTGTCGTCGTCGGCCCAGACGTAGTAGTCGCCGTAGGGGCCGTCGGGGTTCTTGCGGGACTCCTGGAACCACGGGTGCTGGTCGCTGGTGTGGTTCATGACGAAGTCGATGATCACGCGCATGCCGCGCTGGTGGGCCGCGTCGATGAACTCGACGAAGTCGGCCAGGTCGCCGAACTCGGGCAGGACGGCGGTGTAGTCGGAGACGTCGTAGCCGCCGTCGCGCAGGGGTGACTTGAAGAAGGGCGGGAGCCAGAGGCAGTCCACGCCGAGCCATTGCAGGTAGTCCAGTTTGGCGGTGAGGCCCTTGAGGTCGCCGACGCCGTCGCCGTTGCTGTCCTGGAAGGAGCGGACGAGGACCTCGTAGAAGACGGCTCGTTTGAACCAGTCCGGGTCGCGGTCCTTGGCGGGGGTGTCCTCGAACTTGTCCGGCACGGGCTCGTTCACGGTCATGAGGCTGCGGACCCTTCGTTCCGGGGCGCGGCGGCGGAGGGCCGGCGGAGGTGGAAGACGTGGGCGGGGGCCCGGCCGGGCTCCAGCCGCACGTAGTTCGTGCGGCCCCAGTGGTAGGTCTCGTCCGTGAGTTCGTCGTGGACCGGCACGGACTCGTGCCAGTCCAGGCCGAGCTGCGGCATGTCGAGCGAGATCGTGGCCTCCTGGGTGCGATGCGGATCGAGGTTGGCGACCACCAGGACGACGTCCGACCCGGCGCGCTTGCTGTACGCGATGAGCGCGTCGTTGTCGGTGTGGTGGAAGTGGAGGTTCCGCAGCCGGTGCAGTGCGGGGTGGGCCCGCCGGATGGTGTTGAGGCGGGTGATGAGGGGGGCGATGGTGGTGCCCTCGCGGTCGGCGCGGGTCCAGTCGCGGGGTTTGAGCTGGTACTTCTCGCTGTCGAGGTATTCCTCGCTGCCTTCGCGCAGGGGGGTGTTCTCGCAGAGTTCGTAGCCGCTGTAGATGCCCCAGGTGGGGGAGAGGGTGGCGGCGAGGACGGCGCGGACCTCGAAGGCGGGGCGGCCGCCGTGCTGGAGGTAGGCGTGCAGGATGTCGGGGGTGTTGGTGAAGAGGTTGGGCCGCATGTAGGCGGCGGCGTCCCTCGACAGTTCGGTGAGGTACTCGGTGAGTTCCTGTTTGGTGTTGCGCCAGGTGAAGTAGGTGTAGGACTGCTGGAAGCCGATCTGGGCGAGGGTCGCCATCATGGCGGGGCGGGTGAAGGCCTCGGCGAGGAAGATGACGTCGGGGTCGGCGTGGTTGATCTCGGCGATGACGCGTTCCCAGAAGGCGACGGGTTTGGTGTGGGGGTTGTCGACGCGGAAGATCCGGACGCCGTGGTCCATCCAGAAGCGCAGGATGCGCACGGTTTCGGTGACGAGGCCGTCGGGGTCGGCGTCGAAGGCGATGGGGTAGATGTCCTGGTACTTCTTGGGCGGGTTCTCGGCGTGGGCGATGGTGCCGTCGGGGCGGTGGTGGAACCAGTCGGGGTGTTTGTGGACCCAGGGGTGGTCGGGGGAGCACTGGAGGGCGAAGTCGAGGGCGGTTTCCAGGCCCAGGTTTGCGGCTTCCCGTACGAAGTGGTCGAAGTCGTCGAGGTTGCCCAGGGCGGGGTGGATGCTGTCGTGGCCGCCTTCGGGGGAGCCGATGGCCCAGGGGACGCCGACGTCGTCGGGGGCGGCGGTGAGGGTGTTGTTGCGGCCTTTGCGGTGGGTGGTGCCGATGGGGTGGACGGGGGGAGGTAGACGACGTCGAAGCCCATGGCGGCGATGGCGGGCAGGCGTCGGGCGGCGGTGCGGAAGGTGCCGTGGGGCTGGGCGGGGGTGCCCTCGGAGCGGGGGAAGAACTCGTACCAGGCGCCGTAGAGGGCGCGTTCGCGCTCCACGAGCAGGGGCAGCGGGTCGGAGGAGGTGACCAGGTCCCGCAGGGGGTGGCGGGCGAGCACGGCGTCCACCCGCGGCGTCAACGCCGCCGCCAGCCGGGTGGCCACGGGCAGCGTGTCGTCGAGCAGTGTCTTGGCCGCGTCCAGCACCACCGCCCGCCCGGCTTCCTTCGGTACCCCCGCGGCGGCCCGCCGGTACAGCTCGGCCCCCTCCTCGAGCACGAGGCCGGCGTCGATGCCGGCCGGGACCTTGATCCGCGCGGTGTGCCGCCAGGTGGCTACGGGGTCGCTCCACGCCTCCACCCGGTACGTCCAGTCGCCCGGTGCGTCCGGGGTGACCTCGGCACCCCAGCGGTCGCTGCCCGGGGCCAGCTCCCGCATCGGCGTCCAGGGGCCCGGCCGGCCCTCGGGGTCCTTGAGCACGACGTTGGCGGCCACCGCGTCGTGCCCCTCCCGGAACACGGTGGCGGTGACCTCGAACGTCTCTCCCGTCACCGCCTTCGCCGGACGCCTGCCGTGATCCACCACCGGCTGGACGTCCCGGACCGGGATACGTCCGATCCCCACGGTCGCGCTCATCCGCATCTCACCTCCGCCGTGCTAAGGGGCCGGGCGCGGGCCCGGCCGATTGGGTTGGGCCGATCGGGTCAGGCCGCGCCCGAGGGGGCCTTGTGCCCCGACGGGGCGAGCCGCTCCGGCTGCTCCTGCGCATGGGTGACCAGGTTCGTCCGCAGATACCTTTCGGCGGCGTCCGCGGCCTCGCGTGCGCACCGCTTCCCCATCAGCACGCAGAGGGTGTAGCCGGAGTCCTCGAAGGTGGTCCGGACGGTGACGTCCGTGGGGGACGCCAGCATCGAGCGTTCCCAGGCGCGGTAATGCCGCAGCTGCCGGGCGACTTCGCTCTTCGCGGGGAGCAGCATGGCCGGTCACCTTCCGGACGGTCCGGTGATACGGACGATCGAGTTCTTCACACATGGTGCACGGGCGGTGACGCCCCGTCTTGTTGGATCTTCAACTGCTTGCCGCCACCCGCTCCGCCCCGGATTCCGGGCCCACGGGCCGCTCGTGTTGCACGAATGGGCTACCGCTCCCACTCTGGAGTGACTCAGAAGCGATCAGCGCTCACGCTTCGTGATCGGGGAGCCCGTCCCCCAAGGGACGAGGAGGAGCGAGAGCCTTCGCGGTGAGGAGCCACGACGATGAAGACCGCAGTGCCCTGCTACTACCACCTCGACGTGGAAGTGAGCCCGGAACGGGTCGGACAGGTCAGGCGCATCCTGGCCGCTCACCTCCGGTTCTGGAACCTGGACAACCTCGTCGAACCCGTCTGCTCGGGCGCCGAGATGCTGCTCCGGGCGATCGACGAACACGCCAGCGACAAGAACACGTCGATCGAGATGTGGTGGAACCGCCAGCACCTCATCACGGCCGTGGGGGGCAACGACCAGGCTCTCCGGGTCGACCAGGACCTGCGCACCTGTCTGCAGCACCTCGCCGCCAACAGCGACGGCTGGGGCTGCTGCGCCACCGACACCGGGGCGAAGGTCATCTGGTTCTCGCGCCGCGCCCGCGCCGGCGAACGCGTCCCGCTGGTCGAGCGGGCGCCCGAGCCGATCACCCAGGAGGGGCTGGAAGTGCCGCGAGAGATCATGCCGGTGGCCCGGGTGGCCGGACGGGCACGTACACGCGAAGGCGTTCTGGAGGAGGCCCGGTGACCCGCGCCAGGCCGAGCTGGAAGGGGTCGCCCGTGTGGAGCGGGCACCCCTACCCCCTGGGGGCCGCGTACGACGGACAGGGCACGAACTTCGCCCTGTTCAGCGAGGTCGCCGAGCGGGTCGACCTCGTCCTCGTCGACGACGACGGCAACCACAGCAGCATCCCGCTGCCCGACGTGGACGGCTTCGTCTGGCACTGCTACCTGCCGGGCGTCGGTCCGGGGCAGCGCTACGGCTACCGGGTCCACGGCCCGTGGGCCCCGGCCGTCGGCCACCGCTGCAACCCGGCGAAGCTGCTCCTGGACCCCTACACCCGCGCCGTGGACGGGCTGGTGGACAACCACGCCTCCCTCTTCGAGCGGGCCAGGGGCAAGGCCGATCCGGGCGACAGCGCCGGGCACACCATGCTCGGCGTGGTCACCGACCCCTTCTTCGACTGGGGCGACGACCGCCCGCCCCGGCGCCCGTACTCGGAGAGCGTCATCTACGAGGCCCACGTCCGCGGCCTCAGCCGCACCCACCCCGACGTGCCCGAGGAACTGCGCGGCACCTACGCGGGCCTCGCGCACCCGGCGGTGGTGGAACACCTGACCTCCCTCGGCGTGACCGCCGTGGAGCTGATGCCGGTGCACCAGTTCGTGCACGACGGAGTGCTCCAGGACCGGGGCCTCGCCAACTACTGGGGCTACAACACCATCGGCTTCTTCGCGCCGCACAACGGCTACGCCGCCCTCGGCACCCGGGGCCAGCAGGTCACCGAGTTCAAGTCGATGGTCAAGACCCTGCACGAGGCCGGCCTCGAAGTGATCCTCGACGTCGTCTACAACCACACCGCCGAGGGCAACGAGAAGGGCCCCACCCTCTCCTTCCGCGGCATCGACAACGCCTCCTACTACCGCCTGGTGGACGGCGACTGGCAGCACTACTACGACACCACCGGCACCGGCAACAGCCTGCTGATGCGCCACCCCTACGTGCTCCAGCTCATCATGGACTCGCTGCGGTACTGGGTCACCGAGATGCACGTCGACGGCTTCCGCTTCGACCTCGCGGCCACCCTGGCCCGGCAGTTCCACGAGGTGGACCGGCTGTCCGCGTTCTTCGACCTCATCCAGCAGGACCCCGTGATCAGCCGCGTCAAGCTGATCGCCGAGCCCTGGGACGTCGGCGAGGGCGGCTACCAGGTGGGCAACTTCCCGCAGCTGTGGTCGGAGTGGAACGGCAAGTACCGCGACGCCGTACGGGACTTCTGGCGCGCCGGGGAGCACACGCTCGGCGAGTTCGCCTCCCGACTGACCGGCTCCTCCGACCTGTACCAGCACAGCCGCCGCCGTCCCCGCGCCAGCGTCAACTTCGTCACCGCCCACGACGGGTTCACGCTGCGCGACCTCGTCTCGTACAACGACAAGCACAACGAGGCCAACGGCGAGGACAACCGGGACGGCGAGAGCCACAACCGCTCCTGGAACTGCGGCGTCGAGGGCGAGACCAGGGACCCGGCCGTCCGGGAGCTGCGCGGCCGCCAGCAGCGCAACTTCCTGGCCACGCTCCTGCTCTCGCAGGGCATCCCGATGATCTGCCACGGCGACGAACTCGGCCGCACCCAGCGCGGCAACAACAACGCCTACTGCCAGGACAACGAGATCTCCTGGGTCGACTGGCGGCTGAACGAGGAACAGCGCGCGCTGCTGGACTTCACCCGGCGCCTGATCGCGCTGCGGGCGGACCACCCGGTGCTGCGCCGCCGCCGCTACTTCCGCGGCGAGACCGTCACCCACGCCGGTCAGCCGCTGCCCGACCTGGTGTGGCTGCGTCCGGACGCGCGGGAGATGACCGACGACGACTGGCGGCGCTCCGACGCGCACACCGTCGGCGTCTTCCTCAACGGCGACGCCATCGCGGAACCCGACCCGTGCGGCCGGAGGGTCACGGACGACTCGTTCCTGCTGCTGCTCAACAGCCACTGGGAGCCGGGCGGTTTCCGGCTGCCCGACGCCACCTACGGCGAGCGGTGGACGACCTTGATCGACACCGCCGACCCGGAGGGCACCCCCGACGAGGCGGAGCACAAGGCGGGCACCGTGGTGAGCGTCGAGCAGCGCAGTTTGGTGCTGCTCTCCCGGCCGTCCCGCACCGGCCGGTGAGCGGCTCGTGAGGTCAGCTGCCGAGACGGCGCGCGGTCACCGTGAACTGCGCGCCGTCGGCGTCCCGGAGCACCGCCTCGTCCGCGTCCAGGGAGAGCACGCTGCCGCCGTGCCGTTCCGCGGTGCGGGCGCAGGCCGTGACGTCCTCGACGGCGAAGTGGACCTGCCAGTGCGGGCGGACGGCCGGGTCGGGAGCCGCTCCCAGCGCCCCCGACTCGATGCGGGCCACGACCTCGCCCTCGTGGCGCAGGACCACCTCGTCACCCTCGTACCGGACCTCGCAGCCCTGCCCCGACGCCCACTCGAAGATCTCGCCGTAGAAGATCGCGGCGTCGAAGGCGTCGCGGGTGTGCAGCCGGATGAAGGCGGGACGCTTGGTGCGCCAGGTGTCCCAGTCCGAGAACAGTTCGCCCTCCCAGATCCCGAAGGTCGCGCCGTCCCGGTCGGCGAGCAGGGCCGCCCGTCCCGGCGGCAGGGAGATCGGCCCGACCGCGGCGGTGCCGCCGCGCTCCTGCGCCCGCGACACGGCCTCGTCCGCGCTGCGCACGGCGAAGTACGGCGTCCAGGCCACCGCCATCTGCCACATCGCGGCGACGGCGGCGATCCCGGCCACCGGCACCCCGTCGGCCAGGGCGATCCGGAAGGGCTCGCCCAGCCGGACGGGCCGCCACCGCCAGCCCAGCACGGCGGAGTAGAACTCCTCGGTGGCCTGGAGATCACGGCTGGTGAGGCTCACCCAGCAGGGCGCTCCGTACACGGAGTGCGTGGACAGGAGGCCTTCCCCGCGGGTGGAGGAGGTCGTGTCGTGGTTCATGGCAGTCGTGTCCTGGTCTCGTCCACCGGCAGCCACCGGCTCCACACCAGTGTCCGGCCGGGAGTGCGGCGGGCGCCTGGCGAGTACCCCGCACATGGCGCCGAAACGGTGGCGCACCCGCCCCGGACGGCCCAGTGGCGCGACAGCGCACCGCTGCCGAGGACGGAGACCCGGAGGTGACCGTGCCCCCCACCGACGTGGACCAGATCTTCCGGCTGCAGGAGCAGGTCCGGCAGCTCAAGGAGGCGGTCGTCTCGCACGCCGTCGTCGACCAGGCCATCGGGGTGGTCATCGCCCTCGGCGGGGTGACGCCGGACGAGGGGTGGATCGTCCTGAAGGAAGTTTCCCAGCATACGAACATCAAACTCCGCAATGTGGCGGAAACGATACTCATCTGGGGGCGCACCGGAGTGATGCCGCCGGAGATCCGGACTGCCCTGGAGGACCGTCTGGGGCGGCCCGCGCTCAGCGGGCCTCCGCCAGGATCTCCTCGCGTATCCGGTCGAAACAGCCGGTGAGCAGCCGGGAGACGTGCATCTGGGAGATGCCGAGCTGCTGGGCGATGCGGCTCTGCGTCATTCCTCCGAAGAAGCGCAGGTAGAGGATGGTGCGCTCGCGCTCGGGCAGCGCCTCCAGACAGGGCCGGACGGCCACCCGGTCGACCACCGCGTCGAAGGCGGGGTCGGGGCCGCCCAGCGCGTCACCGAGGGCGTACCCGTCGGTGCCGGGCATCTCCGCCTCCAGCGACAGGGCCGAGAAGCACTCCAGGGCCTCCATGCCGGTGCGCACCTCGACCGTGGTCAGCTGCGCGTGCTCGGCGATCTCCTCGACGGTCGGGGCGCGCCCCGGCGTGGTCTGCGCCAGCTCCTTGGCCGATCTGCGGACCCGGTTGCGCAGATCCTGGATGCGGCGCGGCACGTGCAGCGTCCACATGTGGTCGCGGAAGTGCCGTTTGATCTCGCCGGTCACGGTCGGCACCGCGTACGCCTCGAAGGCGTGGCCGCGTCCGGGGTCGTAGTGGTCGACGGCCTTGACCAGGCCGAGGGCCGCCACCTGATAGAGGTCCTCCAGGTTCTCGCCGCGGCCGCGGAAGCGGACGGCGATCCGCTCGGCCATGGGCAGCCAGACCCGGATCAGTTCGTCCCGCAGCGCCTTGCGCTCCGGTCCCTCGGGCAGCCCGGCGAGCCGGTCGAACGCCGCGGCCGTGTCGGGGGCGTCGTCGTGCGGGTGGGGCTGGGTTCTGCCGGCGACACGCATCACGCGCACCTCCCTCAGCAGGGGTGCTGGCAAGTCCTCGTATATATGGATACTGAGCGCGAATGCCCCGAACGGCCACTCGAACGGCTGCGTGCCGGTGACCGGGCGACCGCCCGGTCGCGGGACGTGATGTGCGGCACGCTCTTGGTGATCGCGCGGACCGGCACCGGCGGATCGTCCCTGCGCAACGCTTGATCACCGATCAAAAGGGACGAAGTCCCTGGCCACAGCGCATTCCGCTCATTTGACAGTGCGCTGAGCGTGCGGATAGGAAGCAGCGTCGAGAGGTCGAGAGGGGCACCGTGTACGAGCCGAACGTGGTCGGGGACTGGCAGGAGTACGACGAGCACGCCGGCCTGCGGGTCCGTGTCCACCGTCTTGAGCCGGCCGAGCCGCCGCGTGGCCGTGACGACGCCGCCGAGGGGCTGACGTACTTCCGGGTCCGGGTGACCGTCGAGAACCGGGGCGGGCGCCACCTCGGCATCCACCTGGAGGACGGACAGGTCGACGTGCGGATCGGGCCCGACGGGGAGAGCGCCTTCCTCGACTGGCGCAACTCCCAGTTCATCGAGGGCTTCGACGTCTACCCGCTGCGCCGGGCCACGGCCGTGCTCTATGCGGCGGGACCGGAGGCGAGCCTGAGCCAGGTGGACGTGCAGGTGCAGCTGAGGGTGGACGAGGAGTGGGCCGAGCGCCGGCTGTGGAGCGGCGCCCTCGGGCTGCCCGACGGCGTCGGCGCCACCCCGTGCGGCGGGGTGCGGGACGAGGGCCTCGCGCACCAGGTGAGCGCGTTCCTGCGGGGCCAGTCGGAGGAGGGCCCGGCCTGATCCGCCGGGCGGCCGCTCCCGGGCCGCGCTGCCGCTCCCCGGGGTGCGACGCCGTCCTCAGTGCGCGATGCCGTCGATGATCTCGCGGGCGCCCTGCCGCAGCAGGGCCACCGCGACCGAGGTGCCCAGGGTCGCCGGGTCGAGCCGGCCGGCCCATTCGTGGGCGTTCAGCCGGACCTTGCCGTCCGGGGTGAACACACAGGCGCGCAGGGAGAGTTCTCCGCTGCGGTCCACATGCGCGTGTCCGGCGATCGGGCTGTTGCAGTGCCCCTGAAGGACGTGCAGGAACATCCGCTCCGCCGTCGCCTCCCGGTGCGTCGCGCGGTGGCCGAGGCCGCTCACCGCGTCGATCAGGCCGCTGTCGCCCTCCCGGCACTGCAGGGCGAGGATGCCCGCGCCGATCGGCGGCATCATCGTCTCGGGGGAGAGGACCTCGCTGATCACGTCGCTCCGGCCGATGCGTTCCAGACCGGAGACGGCGAGCAGCAGCGCGTCCGCCTCGCCCGCGGCGAGTTTCGCCAGCCGCCGGTTGGCGTTGCCGCGGAAGGGCACGCACCGCAGGTGCGGGTGGGTGGCGGCCAGTTGGGCGACCCGGCGCACCGAGGAGGTGCCGACGCGCGTGCCCTCGGGCAGCTCGTCCAGCGTGAGCCCGTCGGGGTGGACCAGTGCGTCCCGCACGTCGTCCCGCTCCAGGAACGCGGCGAACACCGTACCGGCGGGCAGCGGCCGGTCGGCGGGCACGTCCTTGACGCAGTGCACCGCGAGGTCGGCCTCGCCCGACAGCAGGGCGGCGTCGACCTCCTTGGTGAACGCCCCCTTGCCCTCCACCTGCGAAAGATCACCGAGCCACTTGTCGCCGGTGGTCTTCACCGGGACGACCTCGGTGCGCACGCCGGGGTGGAGGGCCGCCAGCTCGGCCCGGACGCGCTCGACCTGAGCCAGCGCCATGGGGGAGTCGCGGGAGACGATACGGATGAGCTCGGGGGCGGACATGTGGCCACGATAGTGCGCGCGGGGGCGTCCGTGGGGCGCGGTTCGCTCGACCGGCCCCACCCTTTCGTTCGCCTCAGGCGTTCGGGTCGAAGGGGATGCCGGACGGCTTGGCGGCGGCCAGGTGGGAGGCGAAACTGCCGTCCTTGAGGCCGAAGGTGGCGCTGCCGAAGTCGTAGGCGCTCAGCTTCTCGCGCAGGCCCGCCGGATAGCCGTTCCAGCCCACGAGGGCCGGGTACTGCCAGCTGCCCTCGTGGTTCTCCGGCGGCTCGTCGCCCGAGGTCGCCGGGCGGAAGCAGTGGGTGCTGATGCCGTCCTTGTGGTAGACGATCTTCGGATGGGTGCCGTCGAAGCGGACGGCCGACCGCTCGTGCACGCTGAACGAGCCGTGGTTGGACGTCGCCACGTACTGCACGGCGCCGTCCTTCACCCACACCACCACGTGCTCCCAGTCGTGCCGGTGGCCGCCGAGGCTCGTGCCGGGCAGCGCCTGGTCCTTCTCGAAGTAGAGGCCGTACAGGTAGGCGCACCAGCCGTTGTCGCACTTGGCGCGCGCATAGCCGTTGGTGTTGTCCAGGTCGGAGGCGTCGCGGCAGTTGCCGTTGAGGGCGCCGGTCGGGTTCAGCCCGCCGTTGACCGCTCCGTCGGCGCCGATGGCCGGGGTGGGGTAGCAGCCGTCGGTGTCGTAGTCGTAGGCGGGCTGGTACGCCCGCTCCAGGCTGTCGGCGTTGCCGGGCAGTCCCGGCGGCGGGGCGGCGAACGCGGTGGCGGGGAAGGCGAGGACGAGGGCGAGGGCACCGAACGGTACGGCGAGCCATCTGGGGCGGGGCGTTGCGGCGGTACGCGACGGCATCGCGTCCTCCTCAGGCTGGGGCAGCCCAACGGCTGTGGGGGGAAGGGGAGTTCAGGTTCCCGTCTTTTCCCTCCCGCGCCAAGGGTGCACAGGCGTCCCTGCGGTGAAGGCCCGGCCAACACCTGATCCGGCGTCACACGCTCACACCAGGTCGTCCGGAATGTCAGCGGCCGACTCCTCGGGCGTCAGGTCCGGGCGGAGCCTGAGCCAGGACGGCTGGCGCAGCATGCCCTCCCGGGTGCGCGTGCTGTAGCGGACCTCGCCGACCAGCCGGGGCACCACCCAGCGCGCCCCCGGCACCCGCGGCACCGGATCGAAGGGGCAGACGTCACTTGCGGCGGCCGCCAGCAGCGCGGCCAGCTCGGCGCGCTCGCCCGCGCTCCAGCCGGTGCCCACCCCGCCGACGTAGCGCAGCCGGCCCGCGGCGCGCTGGCCGACCAGGACGGCGCCGGGCAGGCCGCCGAGCCGTCCCTTGCCGGGCAGCCAGCCGCCGACCACGACGTCCTCGCTGCGCATGTTGCGGATCTTGATCCAGGCCCGGGAGCGGACCCCGGGCTCGTACACCGAGTCCAGCCGCTTGCAGACCAGCCCCTCCAGGCCGTGCTCGCGGGTGGCCCGCAGGGCCTGTTCGCCGTGCCCGACCAGCGCGCCCGGGGTCGACCACGACGGCCCGCTGAGACCGAGGTCCGTCAGCCGCTCCCGGCGGCCGGTGTAGGGCAGGCGCAGCAGGGAGCGTCCGGCCAGGTGGAGGACGTCGAACAGGACCAGGTGGACGGGGACCTTCGCCGCCCGGTGCGCGGCCCGGCCGGGGG
This sequence comes from Streptomyces sp. BBFR25, assembly GCF_044590125.1. Classification (NCBI taxonomy): domain Bacteria; kingdom Bacillati; phylum Actinomycetota; class Actinomycetes; order Kitasatosporales; family Streptomycetaceae; genus Streptomyces; species Streptomyces sp. BBFR25. The sequence continues at coordinate 1,033,629 of NZ_CP172447.1, read as the reverse complement.
CGTGCGCGAGACCCATCCGGGACTGGAGCAACTGGAAGTCGGCACGGCCCCGTTCGTCCAGGGCCAGCACCTCGCCGTCCAGTACGGCACCGGTCGCGCCGAGCGCGGTGGCGAGCGGCGCCAGTTCCGGATAGGCGGCGGTGATGTCCTGGCCGGAGCGGGCGCGCAGCAGGACGCTCCCGTCGCCGGGCAGGTAGACCACCACGCGCTGCCCGTCCTGCTTGGTCTCGTAGGCCCAGCGCGCGTCCTGCCCGGCGGACGGCAGGGCGCCGGGGGTGGCGAGCATCGGGGGGATCAGCGGCAGCTCCACGGGTCAGTACTCGACCCGCCCGGGCGCGGTCACGCGCGCCGCCCGCCAGGTTCGCCTGAACGGCGCCGGTCCCGGGCGGGACCGGCGCCCTCGGGGTCAGCGCACGGAGGCGGGCTCCGTCGCGGCGCCGTCCGTCGGTGCCGGGCCCGCCACCGGGTCGGCCGGACGGTGGCGGGGGATGAAGGACGCGATGGCGGCGGCCAGCAGCGCCGCGCCGGCGCCGATGGCCATGACCACCTTGAACGCGTTCTCGGACGGGAGGGCGAAGCCGCCGAGGTCGATCGTCAGCTGGGCCAGGATCACACCGGCGATGGCACTGGCGACCGAGGTGCCCAGGGACCGCATCAGGGTGTTGAGGCTGTTGGCGGCGGCCGTCTCGCTCGGCGGCACCGCGCCCATGATCAGCGACGGCATGGCGCCGTAGGCGAAGCCGATGCCCGCGCTGATCACGCAGGAGACCAGCACCAGGTGCCAGACCTCGGCCATCAGCACGATGTTCAGGCCGTAGCCGGCCGCCACGATCAGGGCGCCGATCATCAGCGTCACCTTCGGCCCCCTGGACCCCGAGACCTTCGCGGAGACCGGGGCGAACGCCATCATCACCAGACCGGACGGAGCCATCACCAGACCCGTGGTCAGCAGGGAGCGGCCGAGCCCGTAACCGGTGGCCTCGGGCAACTGCAGCAGCTGCGGAAGGACCAGGGACATCGCGAACATCGAGAAGCCGATGGCGATGGATGCCAGGTTGGTGAAGAGCACCTGGCGGCGGGCGGTGGTGCGCAGGTCCACCAGGGGCTCCGGGGTGTGCAGCTCCCACCAGCCCCAGACCAGGAGGATCACCACGGCCGCGACGAACAGGCCGAGGGTGGTGGCCGAGGTCCAGCCCCAGTCGCCGCCCTTGGAGATGGCCAGCAGCAGGCTCGCGAGACCGGCGGCCATGCCGATGCCGCCGAGCAGGTCGAACCGGCCGCCGGTGCGCACCGCCGACTCGGGCACCAGCGTCAGCACCAGCACCAGGGAGACCGCACCGAGCGCGCCGGAGAGCCAGAAGAGCATGTGCCAGTCGAGCTTGTCCGCGATCAGCGCCGCCGCGGGCAGGCCGAGCGCGCCGCCCACCCCGAGGGAGGCGCTCATCACCGCGGTGGCACCGGCCAGCCGTTCGACCGGGAGTTCGTCGCGCATGATGCTGATGCCGAGCGGGATCACGGCGGCGGACAGGCCCTGCAGGGCGCGCCCGGCGACCATCGGGACCAGCGTGTCGCTCAGTCCGCAGACCGCCGAGCCCGCGATCAGCAGGACCAGGCTGAGCAGCAGCATCCGCCGCTTGCCGAACATGTCGCCGAGCCGGCCGACGACCGGCGTGGCCACCGCGGAGGCGAGCAGTGTGGCGGTCACCGCCCAGGCCGCGTCCGAGGCCGACGCGTCCAGGAGCTTCGGCAGCTCCGGGATGATCGGGATGACCAGGGTCTGCATCAGCGCGACGACGATCCCGGCCAGGGCCAGTACCGCCACCACGGCGTTCGGCCGTGGTGAGGCGGGGGAAGCGGGCATGGAGAAGCCTTTCGAGCAGTGGGTCTTGCGACGGGTGTGGAAACCGGAACGCGAGCCAATTAAGTCAGTCGCTTGAAGTATCGTACGGGGTGTCGCGGGCGAACGCCCGTCCGGGCCGGGCGGCGGTCCGGCGCCGCGGCGCCGTAGGCTTTCGTGACGACCCGCCGTACGTCGGCGGACCTGCGACGACTCGAGGGACTGGTCGTCGTGGGCGGCAAGGAGAAGTCCCGGCGCGGTGGTGAGCATGGCGGGCAGGGCGGTCCGGACGGAACAGGTCAGCGCGACCCGGCAGCTGATCCTGACCACCGCTGAGCGGCTGTTCGCCGAGCACGGGGTGTACGCGGTCTCCAACCGCCAGGTCAGCGAGGCCGCCGGGCAGGGCAACAACGCGGCGGTCGGCTACCACTTCGGCACGAAGACGGACCTGGTCCGGGCCATCGCGCAGCACCACTCGGGACGCGTCGAGGAACTGCGCGCCCGCCAGCTCGCCGCCCTCGGCGACTCGGCCGACCTGCGGGACTGGGTGGACTGCCTGGTCCGTCCCCAGTTCGACCACCTGGCGGCGCTGGGCAGTCCCACCTGGTACGCGCGGTTCTGCGCCCAGGTCATGACCGACCCCTCGCTGCGGCAGATCCTGACCGAGGAGTCCCGGGCCTCCGTCTCCCTGCGGGCGATCATCGAGGGGCGCAACCGGTGCATGCCCGCGCTGCCGGACGAGGTCCGCGCGGAGCGGGGCGACATGGCCCGCCACCTCATCGTGCACACCGCGGAGGAGCGCGAGCGGGCCCTGGCCGAGAACCGGCCCACCCCGCGGGCCAGCTGGCAGGACGCGGCCGACGGGCTGGTGGACGCGATTGTGGGCATGTGGCTGGCGCCCGTCACGCCCCGGGGCGGGGGATGACGGACGCCTGGTGACAGGCGCGACCAGCGGACGGGGCGGGTCCGTCCCTCGGTGCCCTGGGCGGCGCCGGCGCCCGGCCGCCCGGAGGTCCCGTCGCTCATCACACCCCGGTCGCACCGACCGGCACGCGGCACCCGGCGCCCGGCCGCCGGGCAGCGGATCGACGCGCACCGGCACGACGAGCACCGGATCGTCCACGCCGGGCCGGGGGGCGTGGCCGTCACCGCCCTGCCTGGGTTCGCGCCCGGGACGCGGGCCATCCGGATCGCGCGGCCTGCACTGCGCACTCCCATCGTGCCCACGGCCGCCGCCTCCGGGGCACGAGCCCCCGCAGCGGCAGCCGCTGCACCTGCCCACCCCTGCCGACCCCCGGCCGACCGCGGGCCGCGCCCTCGTCCACGCCGATTTCGCGGAGACGCGCGCCGCCGCCACCGGCACCGTGGAACGCGCCCTCAGCCCGTTCTTCCGCCGCGCGTGCGACCGCACGTGCGGCACCCCCGACCACCGGACACGAACCGTTCACCACCCGGTCCTTACCGTCGAGTAATATCGCGCGGCAGGCCCCCCTGAGGAGGAACCGTGTCACGGTCCGAACGCTCACCCCTGCTGCTCGCCGGCCTCCTGGCCACCGCGGGCGTCGCCCATTTCGCCCAGCCCCGCACCTTCGACGCGATCGTGCCGCGCTCTCTGCCGGGCACCCCCCGGGCGTGGACGTACGCCAGCGGCGTCGCCGAAGTCGCGCTGGCCGCCGGACTCGCCGTGCCGCGCACCCGCAAGGCCGCCGCGCTGACCGCCGCCGCCTTCTTCGTCGGGGTGTTCCCCGCCAACGTCAAGATGGCCTGGGACTGGCGGCACCGCCCCGCCCCGCAGAAGGCCGCCGCCCTCGGACGGCTGCCCGTGCAGGTGCCGCTCGTGCTGTGGGCCCGCGCCGTCGCCCAGGGCAGCGGGGGCCGGTCATGAGCGCGCTCCCCGCCGTGGGCGACACCGTCGAGGACTTCACGCTGCCGGACGAGACCGGCACCCCGCGCCGCCTGTCCGAACTGCTCGCCGACGGCCCGGTCGTCCTGTTCTTCTACCCCGCGGCCCTGACCACCGGCTGCACCGCGGAGGCCTGCCACTTCCGCGACCTCGCCGCCGAGTTCGCCGCGGTCGGCGCCCGGCCCGTCGGCGTCAGCGGTGACCCCGTCGAACGCCAGCAGGAGTTCGCCGGGCGCCACACACTCGGCATGCCCCTGCTGTCCGACGCCGACGGCACGGTCCGGGAGCGGTTCGGGGTGAAGCGGGGCTTCAGCCTGGCTCCCACCAGACGGGTCACCTTCGTCATCGGGCAGGACCGCACCCTGCTGGAGGTCGTCCGCAGCGAACTCAGGATGAACACCCACGCCGACCGCGCCCTCGCCGCGCTACGCGCTCACCGTCGGTGACGGGGCCACCCGCGCCCCGCCCCGGTTGATACCGCATCGTCCTGGGATGATCCTGGACGGCATGGAGGATTCCTCCGCCGCGATGACCGTCGACGCCCGCGGACTGGTGACGGGGTGGAGCGACGGCGCGCGGCGGCTCACCGGATACGCGGCCGAGGAGGCGGTGGGACGCCCCGCGCGGGACCTGCTCGCGCGAGACGCGCCCGCCCGCCCCCTGGCCCGCACCAGTCCGACCGGCACCGCCCTGTCCGGCAGCGTCCTGATCCGGCACCGGGACGGCCACCCGGTGAGCCTGCGGCTGACGGTCTGCCCGCTGCTGGGCGCCGACGGCGCACCGGACGGCTACCTGGCGACCGCCGAGGCCTCCGGCGGCCCGGCGCCCGCCCTGATCGACGACGCGGTGCGGCAGGCCTCCCTGTCCCTGTCCGTCCTCGACCCCGACCTGCGCTTCGTGCACGTCAACGACACCGCGTGCCGGATGCTGGGCAGATCCGCGGAGGAACTGGTCGGCCGCGGCCTGCCCGACACGCTGACCGACTTCGAGGGCGACGCGCGCAGCTTCCTGCACCACCTGCGGGTCGTCGCCGAACGGGGGCGGCCCGTCCAGTACGAGAGCTACTCGCCCGCGCCCGTCGGCAACCGCCCGCACGCCTGGACGGTGGAGATGTGGCCGGTCCACGACGCCTCCGGCACGCTCACCGCCGTCGCGATGGCGGCGCTGGAGAGCACCGAACAGCACCGGGCCCGGGAGCGGCTGGCCCTGCTGAACGCGGCCGGAGCGGTCGGCAGCACCCTCGACGTGGTCCGCACCGCCGAGGAACTGGTCGGGCTGCTCGTTCCCCGGTTCGCCGGTTTCGCCAGCGTCGACCTGCTCGACTGGGTGCTCGGCACCGACGAACCCCTCGCCGTGCCGCCCGAGACCGGCGAACTGCGCCGGGTGGCCCACGCCTCCGCCACCGAGGGCTTCCCCACCCCCGCCGTACACCTCGGCGGCCACGAGGTCCACCCGTCCGACAGCCCACCCGCCCGGGCGGTGCGGGAGGGCCGCGTCGTCCTCAGCGGCCCCGGCGACCCGGAGTTCGACCGGTGGATGCGCACCCGCGAGGCCGAGGCCCCGCACAACCGCCCGTTCCGCGAAGCCGTCTGCTCGACCCTGTCCGTCCCGCTGCGCGCCCGCGGCATCACCCTGGGCGTCGCGCTGGCCGCCCGGACCGCGCCCCGGGAGCCGTACGCCACGGAGGACGCCGTACTGGCCGAGGAACTGGTTTCCCGGGCCGCCGTCTCCGTGGACAACGCCCGCCGTTTCGCGCGCGAGCGCTCCACCGCCCTGGCGATCCAGCACAGCCTGCTCCCCAAGGGCCTGCCCGGACAGGCCGCGGTCGAGGTGGCCCACCGCTACCTGCCCTCCGCGTCCGCCGCGGGCATCGGCGGCGACTGGTTCGACGTCATCCCGCTCTCCGGCACCCGCGTCGGCCTCGTCGTCGGCGACGTCGTGGGCCACGGCATCCCGTCCACGGCGACCATGGGCCGCCTGTGCACGGCCGTGCGCACCCTCGCCGACGTCGATCTGCCCCCCGACGAACTCCTCACCCACCTCGACGACCTCGTCACCCACCTCGCGGCCGGGGACGCCCACGACGGCGCGGCGGAGATCGCGGAACTGGGCGCCACGTGCCTGTACGCCGTGTACGACCCCGTGTCCCGCCGCCTGGCACTCGCCGCCGCCGGTCACCCCGCGCCCGCCCTCCTCCTCCCCGACGGCACCGTCCGCCTCGTCGCCATGACGGCGGGGCCGCCGCTCGGCGTCGGCGGACTGCCCTTCGAGGCGACGGAGCTGGAACTGCCGGCAGGCTCCGTCGTCGCCCTCTACACCGACGGGCTGGTCGAGGACCGCGACCGCGACGTCGACCACGCCACCGCGGAACTGTGCCGGGCACTGGCCGCGCCCGCGACCTCGCTCGACGCGCTGTGCGACGGCGTGCTCAAGGCCGTGCTGCCCGAGGAGCCCGGCGACGACGTCGCGCTGCTGCTGGCCCGCACCCGGGCGCTGGGCGAGGACCGGGTGCGCACCTGGGACGTGCGCCCCGACCCGTCCGGAGTGGCGGCCACCCGGCGGTCCGTGAGCGAGCAGCTGACGGCGTGGGGGCTGGACGACACGGCCTTCGTCACCGAACTCGTCGTCAGCGAACTGGTCACCAACGCGATCCGGTACGGCGAGCCCCCCATCCAACTGCGCCTCATCCGCCACACCGCCCTGATCTGCGAGGTCTCCGACGCCAGCTCCACCTCGCCCCACCTGCGCCGCGCCCACGCCTTCGACGAGGGCGGCCGGGGACTGCTCCTGGTCGCCCAGCTCACCCAGCGCTGGGGCAGCCGCCAGACGGACACCGGCAAGACCATCTGGGCCGAACAGCAACTGCCCGCGGACTGAACCGCCCGGGCGCCTACCCCGGCCCGTCCTCCGCCGCCACCCGCGCCAGTGTGCGGCCGGTGCGCGCGGAGCGGGCCCGCCGGGGGTCCGGAGTCCCGTGCCCGCGTCCGCCGCCGGCCGTCTTCACCAGCAGCCACGCCGCGTCCTCACCGTCGCCGTCCGGGCCGCCCCGGAACCGGGTCAGCGCGTACTCGCCGCGCAGCTTCCCGCCGTGCAGCCGGAACCTGGCGTGCCCGTGCGCCAGCGACTCGGCGAAGTCGACCGGACGCCCCCGGCGGTCGTGGCTCAGCGGCTCGTAGGTGCCGCGGTCCCACACGATGACCGTGCCGCCCCCGTACTCACCCGCCGGGATCACGCCCTCGAACTCCTCGTACTCCAGCGGATGGTCCTCCGTAGGCACCGCGAGCCGCTTGTCGCGCGGGTTGGCCGACGGTCCCTTCGGCACCGACCAGGACTTCAGCACGTCGGCCACCTGCAGCCGGAAGTCGAAGTGCAGGGTGCTCGCGTCGTGGATCTGCACGACGAAGCGCGGCGCCCCGCCGTCGCCGGACGCCGCGCTCTCGTCGGCCGCGCCCTCGCCGGACGCGCCCGGTCCCGCGGGCTCCCCGGTCCGGCCGAAGTCCCGTTTGCCGTGGTAGGCCCGCAGGCCGTCGCCCTCGCCGTCCACCTGCCGCTCCTCCCGGACAGTTCCTCGAACCACGCTTCCCCGAAGCTCGCCGACCCGGGCCGGGTACCCCGCTCAGAACTCCTCGTGCACCTCCGGGTCGCCGCCGATCCGCCGGTGCGGACGGTCCGCCACCGCGCGCATCTGGGCGGCGTCCAGCTCGAAGCCGAAGACGTCCAGGTTCGCCCGCTGCCGCGCCGGGTCGGCGGACTTCGGGATCGGCACCGCGCCCAGCTGGGTGTGCCAGCGCAGGACCGCCTGGGCGGGCGTCACACCGTGCGCCTCGGCGACCGCGGCGACGGCGGGATCGTCCAGCAGGTCGCTGCCCCGGCCCAGCGGGCTCCAGCTCTCGGTCCTGATGCCCTTGCGCTCGTGGAAGGCGCGCAGCTCGTCCTGCGGGAGGAGCGGGTGCAGCTCGATCTGGTTGACGGACGGCAGGACACCCGTCTCCTTCTCCAGCCGCTCGATGTGCTCCGCCGTGAAGTTGGAGACGCCCACCGAACGCACGAGACCGTCCTCGCGCAGCTTGACCATGGCCTTCCAGGAGTCGACGTACTTGTCCACGCGCGGCAGCGGCCAGTGGATCAGGTACAGGTCGACGTACTCCACCCCGAGGCGGGCGCGGGACTCCTCGAAGGAGGCGAGCGTCTCCTCGTAGCCGTGGTGGCGGCCGGGCAGCTTGGTCGTCACCACGATCTCCTCGCGAGGGAGACCGGCGGAGGCGATCCCGCGGCCGACGCCGGTCTCGTTGCGGTAGTTCGTCGCCGTGTCGATCAGGCGGTACCCCGCCCGCAGGGCCTCGCGGACCGCCCGCTCGGCCTCGTCGTCCGTCATCGGCCAGGTGCCCAGGCCCAAGGCGGGGAGCGTGCTGCCGTCGTTGAGCGTGTACGCCGGGATGCTGATCACCGTGGGACCTTTCCTCGACTGTGCGCGGCGGTGTGCCGCCCGTCCAGCCTCGCCCACCGAAGGACCGGTGATCAACCGGACGGCGCGGCCGGGGTTCTGCCACGATCTGCGCATGACGACGGACAGCGCGAAGGACACGGCAACGGACCGGGCGACGGGAATCGAGGTGGAACCCGTCGCCGGGCACATCGGCGCCGAGATCCGCGGCGTCGACCTCGCGGCGGGCCTCGACGCCGCACAGGTCGCCGTGGTGCGGGCGGCGGTACTGCGCTGGAAGGTGGTGTTCTTCCGCGACCAGCGCCTCGACCACGCCGGACACGTCGGCTTCGCCCGCCTCTTCGGCGAGCCGGTCGTCCTGCCCCGGCGCGGCAAGGCCTCCCCGGCCGGTTTCCCGGAGATCGAGACGACCGCCGACCGGCTGGAGCTGGGTGGCCGGTTCGGGATGGAGCACGACGAGTGGCTGCGGCGCCGGCGGCACACGCTGCTGCGCGGCTGGCACTGCGACCACGGCGCCCGCGTCGACCCGCCGGCGGCTACGATCCTGCGCGCCGAGACGGTACCCCCGTACGGCGGCGACACCACCTGGGCGAACCTCGCCGCCGCCTACGCCGGGCTGTCCGCCCCGCTGCGCGCCTTCGTGGACACGCTGCGCGCCGAACACCGCCTCGGCGTCGGCTACCAGCCCCGGCCCGGCGACGACGCCTACGTCCGCCACCTCCTGGACCACCAGACCGCGACCGTGCACCCGCTGGTCCGCGTCCACCCGGAGACGGGGGAGCGGGTGCTGTTCGTCAACGGCTACTACGTGGAACAGATCACCGGGCTCTCCCGCCCCGAGAGCGCGGCGATCCTGGAACTCCTCGTCGAGCAGGCCACCCGCCCCGAGTACACCGTCCGCTTCCGCTGGGCACCCGGCAGCGTCGCCTTCTGGGACAACCGCGCCACCATCCACCTCGCCCCCGGCGACCACGCCCACCTCGACCACCCCAGGACCATGCACCGGGTGATGCTCACCGGCGACGTACCGGTGGGGGTCGACGGCACCCCGTCCGAGGCGGTCGTCGGCAGCGAGGCGGGCCGCTGGTGACAGGGGGCCCCGAGGAGGCGGGCCGGGCGCCGGTCACACCAGCGGGATCGTCACCTCGTCCTCCACCGGCGGATCCTCCTCCTGCGCCCGGTTGCCGGTGGCGGCGTAGCAGCGCAGCGTCACCGCCTCCGGCGTCACGTCCAGGCGCAGGAAGCACTTGAAGAAGGGCGGGCTGTAGGTCGCCGAACCCGGCGAGAACACCGACGTGTAGATCTTGCGCACGGGCAGCCGGAACCGCTTGCGGCGCTCGGGCCGCCGCGCGGTGCCGAGCAGCCCGGCCACCAGCCGGGTGCGCCATGTGACCCGCGCGCCCTCGCCCGGGGCGCGGCCGGTGCGGATGCCGAGGCGTTCGGCGATCACGGCCGTCGCCTCGGCCTCCGTGAGGGTGAACAGACGCCGCAGCCGCAGTCGGCGGCCGTACAGCGCGCTGTAGAAGGCGAGCGAGTCACCGCGCAGCGGATACGAGCGGAAGTCGTCCTCGGTGACACCGGCCACCGAGACGCGCGGGATGGTGTGGCTGGCGTGCATGAACGCGCCGCCGCCGCCCGCCACCACGTACTGCACGGTGCGGCCGTCCACGTCGACCGGGTAGCGCTGGTAGTTGTGGATGTCGCCGCCGATGGCCGCGACATAGCGGTGGGCGGGGTCGCGCACGATGTCGTCGACGGTGCCGCCGCCCTCGATGGCGCACGGGTGGTGCTCGCCGTCCACGTACAGGGGTGAGCCGGTGACCAGGATCTTCGGCCGGTCCCCCGCCGACACCTCGCGCAGCCAGGCGCCCTGCTCGGCGTCGACGGTGCCCAGCAGGCCCGTGTCGATGCCGACGATCCGCACCGGACCGGCGTCGACGGCCCAGTACGGTCCGGGCTGGACGGCCTGCTGGGCGGGGTCCGCGCGCAGCTTGCGCGCCTCGTCCAGGTGCCTGCCGTCGTCCGGGCGCGGCCGGTGCCACAACAGGGACCGCAGCCACGCGGGGGTCAACGGGCGCGGCCGCGGTTCCGGCGGCAGGGGCGGGGCGTCGTCGCAGAAGACGCGCATGAAACCGCCGAGGTCCTCGTACCAGTCGTGGTTGCCCGGTATCGCGTATATGGGCGCCCGGTAGTCGCGGTAGGGGCGGAAGAACTTCGTGCCGTAGTCGTCGGCGCTGCCCACCGGGTAGATCACATCGCTGGCGAGGACCGCGAACCGGGTGTCCCCGCCCGCCTTCAACAACCCCGGCACGACGGCGTACTGGGGGTCGTCGCCCTCGCCCGTGTCACCGATGACGAGGAAGGAGAACCGGTCGGGGTCGTCGCGCCGGATCACCTTGTCGGCCGGTGCCCCGGCCGCCACGCGCCGCGCCACCCAGCGGGAGCGGGTGTGGCCCGTGGGATCACCGAACCAGGAGGCCAGCACGCCGTTGCGGGCGGCCCACAGCGTGCTCGGGTTCAGCCAGGACAGCTTCTCGGTGCGCGGGGGCATGAGCGCTCGGTAGGCGCCGGGCTCGGCGGAGCCCCAGCCGGCGCCTTCGGCGGAATCGCGTGAGGAGTTGGACACCCGGGCACGGTAACAACGGCCGGACCGGGGGCCGGAGAGGGGTGGGCCCGCCAACTCCGGCCCGCCGGTGGCCGTTTCACACTGACCGGCGTCAGAACGTCCGCTTCAGGAGGTCGAGCAGCGCGTCCCAGTGGCGTTCCGCCGCCTGCTCGTCGTACGCGGAGGTGTCGACCTGGGTGTAGCCGTGGAGCGCTCCCGCGTAGACCTCGCAGCGGTGGGTCACGCCCGCCGCGGTGAGGGCCGCTGCCAGCCGCTCCTGCTGCTCGGCGGGCATGCCCGGGTCCCGGTCCGCGTGGGCGAAGTACGCCTCGGCGGTGATGTCCCCGGCCACCAGGTGCGGGCTGCGCGGACCGTCCGTCGCCAGGTTCCCGCCGTGGAACCCGGCCACCGCGGCGACCCGGTCGGGGTAGGTGCCGGCGGTGCGCAGCGCGAGCCCGGCGCCCATGCAGTAGCCGGTCACCGCGACCGGTCCGTCGGCCGTTTGCGGCGTCCGGGCCAGCCACTCCAGGTAGGCGCGCGCGTCCCGCATCGCCCTGTCCGGGGTCAACGCCTTCCTGAACGGGTCGAGCCGCCGGAAGATCTCCGGCCGTTCCTCCGGGCCGATGAACCCGGGCAGCTCCACGACGGGCGCCCGACCGCCGCGGTAGAAGACGTTCGGCACCAGGACGGTGTACCCGGCGGCGGCCAGCCGGTCCGCCATGGCGCGCAGGGACGGGCGCAGCCCGAAGGCGTCCATGTACAGCAGGACCGCGGGACGCGGTACCCCGTCGGCCGGGTGGGTCAGATAGGCATCGGCGGTGCCGTCGTCGGTGGGGATGTCGACGGCTGTTCCCGCTGGGGCGGTCATGGTGGGGCGGGCCTCTCTCTCGGCTTCTGCGGTCGGGCGGGGGGACGCCTCGCTACTCGAACCGGGTCGTGTCGCCCGCGCCGCGCCGGACGATCTCCGCCTCGCCGCCGGAGAAGTCGACGACCGTGGTCGGCTCGGTGCCGCAGTCCCCGGAGTCGACGACCGCGTCCAGCACATGGTCGAGCCGGTCCTTGATCTCCCAGCCCTGGGTCATCGGCTCCTCCTCGTCGGGCAGCAACAGCGTGCTGGACAGCAGCGGTTCACCGAGTTCGGTCAGGAGGGCCTGGGTGACGACGTGGTCGGGGATGCGCACGCCCACGGTCTTCTTCTTGGGGTGCTGGAGCGCCCGCGGCACCTCCCGCGTCGCGGGCAGGATGAAGGTGTAGCTGCCGGGCGTCGACGCCTTGATCGCCCGGAACACGTCGTTGTCGATCTGCACGAACTGCCCGAGCTGCGCGAAGTCCTGGCAGACCAGGGTGAAGTGGTGCCGGTTGTCCAGGTGGCGGATCGACCGGATGCGGTCGATGCCGTCGCGGCTGCCCAGCCGGCAGCCCAGGGCGTAGCAGGAGTCCGTCGGGTACGCGATCAGCGCGCCGGAGCGGACGCTGTCGGCGACCTGGGCGATGCTGCGCGGCTGGGGGTTGTCGGGGTGCACGTCGAAGTACTTCGCCATTCACCGAGCTTATGCCCGCGCGCCCGCACCGGCCGACAGGCCCGGCGCGGTCCCGTCGCCGACGCCGGAGGGGACCCGTACACGGAGCCATGAGGTAACGTCCCCGGCCTGGGCCGGGGACGAAGTGGGGCGAGGCGAGGAGAAGGCCGACGTGGCGGGCCGAGAGGACGGCGGACGACAGCGGACCTCCGGGGCCGGTGAGCACGCGGGATGGGCGCGGGAACTGCTCGAACACCTGCGGCCGGCCGGACGCGACCTGAACCGGGTCGTGGCCTGGCTCGCGGGCACCGCGCACGCGACCGTCTCGCTGCAGGACGGCACCGGCCGGCTGCTGGCCGGGACCCGCGTCCCACTGGACGAGGACCTGGTCGCCGACGTCACCTCGGGCCGGCTCGCGTCCGCCGCGCTGGAGGACCGCGGCCGCCATCTGCGGCTCGTGCGCGTGGATCGGCCCCAGCCGGCGCCCGCGGCCGTCCTCGCGGTGGCCCGCGCCGTGCCGTTCGACCGGCGGGTCTCCGACATCGTCACGCACACCGCCCAGGTACTGGAGCTGCTGCTGGCGGGCCACGAGTCGACCGTCGCCGGTCACCGGCTGCGGCGGGCCACCTCCGACCTGCGCCTGGCCATTCTGCAACTGCTGATGGTGGAGGACACCGTCTCGGCCCGCCGGGTGGCCGCCGGACTCTGGCCCGGACTCCTCGACACCGACACGGCGTGCGTGTACGTCGTGGAGAGCAGCCCCGCCGAACGGGACCGGCTCGCCGAGGAGTGCCTGGCGGCGACGGGGGAGCGGGCGCTGGTCGTGAGGTGCCCGGCGGTGGACGGTCACGTCATCGTGCTCGCCCCGCGCGACACGGCCGGGCAGGAGCTGCGTTCGCTGGTCGGCCGCCGCCCCGGCGTGTACCTCGGCGGCAGCGCCCGGCAGGGCCTCGCCCGCACCGCGGCCGCCTACGGACAGGCCGTCAGCGCCCTGGCCGTGGCCCGGTTCCGCCCTCAGAAGGCGGCCCTGTACGCCGAGCGGACCCGCCCCGAGCGGCTGATGGACCCGGCGCGGCTGCACGACTGGACGGCCCAGGTGCTGAGCCCGCTGGACCGCCTGTCGCACCACACGCGGGCCGAGCTGCTCGCCACCACCCGGCTCGGCCTGGAGTTCACCGCCGTCAACACGGCGAAGGTGCTCGGCGTCAGCCGCAACACGGTCCGTGCCCGCATGGACCGGGTCGAGTCGCTGCTGCGCACGGACTTCGACGACCTGACCGTCCGGGCCGCCGTCCACCTGGCCCTGAACGCCCAGGTGGGCCTCGCCGAACCCCCGCCGGGCGCCGGGGCACGGGGAGCCGGTGCCGCCCGGCTCACCGACCTGCTGTCCGGGCCCGCGCTGCGCACCTGGGCCGTCGACCTGCTCGGGCGCCTCGACCCGGACGGCCGGGACCTGCGGCGCAGTCTGCGCACCTGGATCGCCGTGGGCGGCAACGCCGAGCGTGCCGCCCAGAAGCTCGGCATGCACGCGCAGACCGTCCGCGAGCACGTCCGCAGCGCCGAGCCGGTCCTCGAACGCCAGCTGCTGGCGGCCGGCAGCGACCTGTACGAGGTCGTGCTGGCCCACCTGGCCGCCGGTGACCTCGACCAGCCGGTACTGCACGGGACGAAACCGGGTCATCCGGACTCACCTGTGCACGAGTGAGTCCTGAGGGCCCGGCAGCGGGCACCGGCACGATTCACAACGGCGGACCCGTCCACGTAGGTTCGACGCGACGGGGGCACGACCGGAACGGGGGACCGGTCGCGCCCCCTCGGTCCCGTCAGCCGTGGGGCAGGATCACCGCGCGGCCGTTGACCTTGCCCTCGTGCAGCCGCTCGTAGGCGAGCGGGGCGTCGTCCAGGGAGTACGTCTCGGTGTGCACCGACACGGCACCCGAGCGGGCCAGGTTCAGCACCTCGATCAGCTCGCTGCGGCTGCCCCAGTACGGGGCGTTGACCGACACCTCGAACGGCAGCACGCCGAACCCGACGGGCAGCGAACCGCCACCGATGCCGACCAGGGTGACATCGCCCTCGACGGCCGCGACGGCTCCGGCGGTCTTCACGGTGGGCGCCACGCCGACGAAGTCGAACACGGCCTCGGCGCCCAGCCCTCCGGTGATCTCGCGCACCGCGTCCGCGGCCTTCGCGTCCGACAGCACCGCCTCGTGCGCGCCCACCGCACGGGCGAGGCGCAGCTTCTCCTCGCTGACGTCCAGGGCGACCACCCGGGCGGACGTCAGGGCGCGCAGCAACTGGATGGCGACGTGGCCGAGACCACCGGTGCCGATGACCACGGCGGTCGAACCGGGCACCAGCTTGGGCAGCGACCGCTTGATCGCGTGGTACGGCGTCAGCCCGGCGTCGGTGAGCGGCACCGCCGCGACCGGGTCGAGCCCGTCCAGCGGGACCAGGTGCCGGGGGTCGTCGATCAGCAGGTACTCGGCCATGGAGCCCGGGCGCCCGAGTCCCGGCGGGCGGATGCCCAGCTCGTCGGCGCGCAGGCAGTAGTTCTCCTTGCCCTCGGCGCACTTGGCGCAGGCGCCGCAGCCCCAGGGACCGTACACGGCGACCGCGTCGCCCTCGGCGAGCCCGGTCACCCCGGCGCCGAGCGCGGCCACGGTGCCGACGCCCTCGTGGCCGAGGGTGAGCGGCAGCTCGTACGGGAAGCCCTCGGCGGGCCAGCTCATCACCGCGATGTCGGAGTGGCAGACCCCGGCCGCGGTCACCTTCAACAGCACCTGTCCGGGGCCCGGTTCCGGGTCCGGGACCGTGACGACCTCGGGCGCGGCGCCGATGGTGCGGTACTGCAGTGCCTTCATGATCGAACTCCTTTGTTCTCTCCCCCCGGGTCAGGTGAGTGCCGGTCAGACGGCGGTGTAGGCGCCGTCGACCAGGTGGTAGCTGCCGGCGACGAAGGAGGCGCGGTCCGACAGCAGGAAGGCGATCAGCTCGGCGACCTCCTCGGCGCGTCCGAGGCGACCGGCGGGGTGCAGGGCGACCAGGCCGTTGTAGGCGGCCTCGTCCATGGTCTTCAGCAGCGGGGTGTCGATGAAGCCCGGGCCGACCGCGTTGATCCGGATGCCCCGGGCGGCGTACTCGGCGGCGGCCGCCTTGGTCAGCCCGACCACGCCGTGCTTGGCGGCGACGTAGGCGGGGGAACCGGCGAAGCCGACCGAGCCGAGGATGGAGGCGACATTGACGATGGCGCCGCCCCGGCCGGCCGCCTCGATGGCGGGCAGTTCGTAGCGCATCGAGTAGAAGACGCCGTCGAGGTTGGTGTGCACGACGCGCTGGTAGGCCTCCACGTCGTACTCGCCGGTCGGGGCGCTGGGGCCGCCGATACCGGCGTTGTTGACCGCGAGGTCCAGCGAGCCGTACGTGTCGACGGCGAAGGCGACGGCCGCCTCGACGGACTCCGGACGGGTGACGTCCACCTCGACGGCGGCGGCCTCGACGCCCTCGGCCCGCAGGTCGGCGGCGGCCTTCTCGGCGCCCTCGGCGTTGTAGTCGGCGACGACGACCCGGGCGCCGGCGGCGCCGAGCCGGCGGGCGGTGGCCAGGCCGATGCCGGAGGCGGCGCCGGTGACGAGGGCGGTCCGTCCGCCGAACTCGGTGGCGTGGGCGGGGGTGGGGGTGGTGCCGGTGGTGCTCATGGTGCTGTTCTCACTCTTCGGTGGTGGTGCTGTCGGGGGTCGCGGACGCGGCCTCCGAGGTCAGGGCGTCGTAGGCCTGCTCCACGAGGGCGGCGAGGTCCGCGGCTCCCGAGTCCCGCTCGCCGCCGCGCGCCCACAGGCGCAGGGCGGCGATCAGGACCCCGGCGGCGGCGTCGACGACGGCGGCCGGGCGCACGTCCCGGGCGTCGTCGCTGCCGAGCCGGGCGGCGACGATGCGGATCGACTCCTCCTGGGCGTCGACCCGGATGCGCTGGTAGGCGGCGAACAGTTCGGGCTCGGTGTCGGCCAGGGCCAGCAGGCGGCGCATCCGCGGACGCACGTGCCACGCCGGGTCCTCCCGGTCGGCCAGCCAGGCCCGCACGGCCCTGCGATAGGCCAGCAGGGGTGGCTCCTCGGCGGGGCGGGACCGCAGCAGCGCGTTGATCCGGTCCCCGTCCCGGCGGACGAAGTCGAGCGCGGCGTCCTCCTTCCCGGCGAAGTGCCGGGAGAACGTGCGGCGCGTGACGTCCGCGCGCTCGGCGATCGCCTCCACGGTGGTCGCCGCCGATCCGCGCTCCAGGATGAGGTCGCAGGCGGCGGTGGCCAGCGCGTCGCGGGTCCGGCGCGCCTTGCGCTGCCGCCGGTCCTCGGAGGCGGGAGAGGGCTTCGTTGCCGTCATGCCTCCGAGGGTACACCTGGAAATGTCCCAGTGGGACATGTGACTCGGTGGGACATGTGACTCGGTAGGACATTGACTCTGCGGGACATCGAGCGGGGTCGTTCATCCGAGGTGCCGCAGCGCCGTCCGGGCCGCCGCGAGGGCCTGCTCGGCGTAGCCGCGGCCGAACAGCACGGCGTGCACGAGCAGCGGGAAGAGCTGGTGCACGCCGACGCGGCCGGTCCAGCCGTCGGCGAGCGGCGCGGTCTCCTCGTAACCGGCCAGGATCCGCTCCAGGTGCGGACAGCCGAAGAGGCGCAGCATCGCCAGGTCGGTCTCCCGGTGCCCGCCGTGCGCGGCCGGGTCGATCAGATGGACGTGCCCGTCGGCGCCCCACAGCACATTGCCGTTCCACAGGTCCCCGTGCAGCCGGGCGGGCGGCTCGGCGGGCCCCGCCAGCTCCGGCAGCCGCGCGCAGACCCGCTCGACGTCGGCCGCCTCGGCCGCCCGGAGGGTTCCGGCGTCGACCGCGAGGCGCAGATACGGCAGCACGCGGTGCGCGGCGTACCAGCGGGGCCAGTCGTCCCCGGCGACGTTGCGCATCGGGGCCCGCCCGATGTAGGCCTCCTCGGGCCCGCCGGGCGGCGCGGCCCCGAACGCCGGTGCCCCGGCGGCGTGCAGCCCGGCCAGGTCCCGCCCGAACCGGACCGCGGCCCCCGCACTCGCCGGCCCCTGTACCACCCGGTCGGTGACCAGCCCGCGCTCGTCCACGCCGTGCACCGCGGGGATCCGCACCGTCCCCGCCCCGGCCAGCCAGCGCAGCCCCGCGGCCTCGGCCCGCGCCGCACCGGGTCCGTCCGCGAACTTGACCACCACGGTGCGCCCGTCGTCGAGCCCGACCTCGGTGAGCCCCCCGGACAACGGCCGCTCATCGACCACCCCCCGCCCGGTGAACCGCGCCGCGACGACCGAGGACGAGCTGACGCCACACATACCCACGAGCCTAGGCGGCGTCGTTTGGTTCTTGCCGGGGGGCGCGGGGCCTGGCACGCACATCTGCGGCGTTGTCGTCGGTTGCCAACTCCCCCACGCTCGACTGCGCTCGTGCGGGAGGGGCCCCCATCGCGTTGTCGCCCTCCTCCGCCTTGCAGCTGCACGCTCCCCCACGCTCGGCTTCGCTCGCGCGGGAGGGACCCCCATCGCCCCCGCTCGGGTCGGCAACAAGGCGCCGTCGACCGGACCCGGCCTGATCCAAACGACACCCCCTAGCTAGGCCCCCACCGCGCCCGAGCCCGGCCCACGCCGCGCCCGATCGTGACCCCACGACAACGGACGGGCGCGACCCCGCGCGGGGCGCGGTCACCGCGAAACCGGGGGTGTCGCGGTGGGCCGAGGCCGTGCTGGTCCTCGGTCGGGGTGTTGTTGTGGTCGTCCGGGCTCGCTGCGCCCGTGTCGGGTCTGCGGTGTGGCTGCCGCCGACCCGGTGAAATCCGCCGGGGGCGCCGATCGGACACCCCGGGGACGGGGGAGTAGTGGGACTATGACCAGTTCAGCGTTTCATCGCACCATCGTCCTGCCTGCCTCCGTGTGCCAGCAGGCCGCGCACCACCTGGAGCAGGCGGTGCACAAGGCCATCGACGGTGCCGCCACGCCGTGGCGCGCCTTCCGCGGGGCGGACGGCGACGACTTCGCCTTCTCCGTGCCGGTCGTCGAGCAGGCCGCGGGCTGTCTGCTGGTGCTGGCCGCCGAGAGCGCCCAGAGCCTGCGGCCCTCCGCGCTGCGCGCCCTGATCGCCGTCGCCCTGCACCTGCGGGACGCCGCCGAGGCGGTGCGCCGCCCCGCGGTCCCCAGCCCGGCGTGGTAGGCGCGGGCGGTGCGGGAGGGCGCGGGGGTACAGCGCGGGTGGAAAACACCGTGCCGCCGATCTGAACCTGTGTTTGGGTCGACGCCATGGAGTCCACCCGCCTGCTCGACTGCCTCGCGGCCGACCACGACCGGCTGCGGGCAGTCGTCGAGAGCCACGCCGACGCCCCGGTGCCGACCTGCCCCGGCTGGACGGTCGCCGACCTGACCCGCCACGTCGGCGAGGTCTACCTGCACAAGACCGCCGCCATGCGCGACGGCGCGGAACCCGAACCCTGGCCGCCGAAGGAGTTCGCCGAGGTGGCGCCGACGGCGCTGCTCGACCGGGGCTACACCGCGCTGCGCGCCGAGTTCGCCACCCGCGCCCCCGAGGACCCGGCCGGCACCTGGTACGGCCCCGACCAGAGCGTCGGCTTCTGGATCCGGCGGATGGCGCAGGAGACCGTCGTCCACCGCATCGACGCCGAACTCGCCACCGGACGGCCCGTCACCGCCGTACCGGACGACCTCGCCGTGGACGGCGTCGACGAACTGCTCAAGGTCTTCACCGCGTACGCCGTGGCCGAGTGGGGCGACTACTTCACCGAGATCCTGGGCGGCTCGCCGGGCCGTACGGTCCTGGTGCGCGCGGGCGACGACGCGGCATGGCGGGTGCGGACCGATCCGGGGGAGTTCACCGTCACGGACGGCGCGGGCGACGGCACGGCCGACGTGACGCTGAGCGGCTCCCCGCAGGACGTGCTGCGGTCGCTGTGGAACCGGGCGGGCGCCGACGGGGACCGCGGTGTGGCCGTCGCGGGTGACCCCCTGGCCCTGGCGGAGCTGAGGCGCTGCCTCGTCGTGGCGACCCAGTGAGCGGACCTCCGGCGCCCGGCGGCGTCCCGGGCGTCAGGCGCCGACGAGGCGCAGCGCCGCCCACAGGGCCACCGTCGACGCGGCGACCGTGGCCGGCACGGTGAGCAGCCCCAGCGCGGTGAACCGGCCGAGCTCCACCTCGACCCCGTGCCGGTGCAGGATGCGCCGCCACAGCAGGGTTGCCAGCGAACCGACGTAGGTCAGGTTGGGGCCCAGGTTCACACCGATCAGTACGGCGAGGACCTGGCCCGGCCCGCCCGGCGCGGCCAGCGGAAGCAGGGCGAGTACGGCCGGCAGGTTGTTGACCAGGTTGGCCAGCACCGCGGCGACCGCCGCCACCCCGAGCAGCGCAGGCAGCGAGTCCCCGTCCGGCAGCAGCCGCCCGAGCCCGGCCGCCGGCGCGCCCGCCACCACCCCCTGCACCACGATGCCGAGGGCCAGGACGAACAGGCAGAACAGCGGCGCGGCGGCGCCCACCAGCTCCCGGGGCGTGACATGGCGCCGGGCCAGCGCCCGTACCCCGAGCACCAGCACACCGCCGAGCGCCGCCCAGGCGGGGTCCACCCCGGCCGGCGAGGCCACGGCGAACCCGGCCAGGGTCAGGGCCACGACGACCACGGTGAACCGCGGCACGGCAGGCGCGGGTGGCACGGCCACCGTCCCCGGCCCGTCCCCGGCGGCTCCGCCCGGCGTCTTCACGGCCGCGGACCCGGCGGACCCGGGAGCGACGGGCACCGGGCCGATCCGCGCGGGTGCCACGGACAGCGGCTCGGCCAGGTCGGCGCGGAAGAACCGGCGGAACACGGCGTACTCGACGGCGATCGCGGCCAGCCAGGGCAGCGCCATCAGCGCGGCGAACCGGATGAAGGACAGCCCACTGGCCGCGAACGCCAGCAGGTTGGTCAGATTGGAGACCGGCAGGAGCAGCGAGGCGGAGTTCGACAGGTGCGCCGTCGCGTACACGTGCGGGCGGGCCCGCGCACCGGCCCGGGACGCGGTGGCCAGGACCACGGGGGTGAGCAGGACCGCGGTGGCGTCCAGACTGAGCACCGCCGTCACCGCGCAGGCCAGGGCGAACACCCCGGTCAGCAGCCGCCGCGGGCTGCCCCCGCACCGTCGGGCCACGGCCGCGCCGACGGCCTCGAACAGACCCTCCTTCGCGCACAGGTACGCCAGCGTCAGCACCAGCGCGAGGAAGACCACGACCGGCAGCAGCGTACGGGTCTGCTCCCACGCCCGGTCCGGGGACACCATGCCGAACGCCACCACGAGCACGGCGGCCGGCACGGCGGCCACCGCCTCCGGCAGCCCCCGCGGGCGCAGCACCGCGAAGACCAGGACGCCCAGCAGCAGGACGAGGGGGACGGCCTCGGAGAGGACGGTGGTACTCAGGACTCCTCCACACCGGTGAGCCGGGCGGCAACCCGGTGATCGGCGAACGGGATACAGGGTCGCACCCCTGGGCGGGGACACGATCCGCGGTACGCGGTGTGGCCGAGGCCACGCCCCGGGCGGGAGCCGGGCCATGTTCCGCGCGGTGCGCCGCGGGCTACCGTTTCCACGGACCCCGAGTCCCCCACCTCGAGCAGTTCGGACGGCCCGGCAGTGCACACAGATCTCTCCCCCGTCATCGCGGCGACCGCGCAGTGGCTCACCCGCGCCTACCCGGCGTCCGGCGGCGCCCTGGCCGACGCCCTGTGCGAGGTGCAGGCCCGGCAGGCCGTGACGGTCGCGGCCCGGCTGCGCTACCGGACCCCGATGGACGTGGCTCTGCTGGGCGTGGCGGGCCCGGGCGGTTCCGCCCGGCTCGACTGGATCACCGGCGCCGACGGCGCCACGGCCGCCGACCCGGACGCGGACGCCTGGCGGACCTGGGTGGACGAGGTCGTCGCCAGCTGGGCGGCCTGCCTGCTGACCGATCCGGCGCTCGCCGAGCCGGCTGTCGCCGCGCTGGCCGAGGGCGGCCCGTCCGCCGGGACACCCGCGGAGTTCCGCCGCCTGCTCGCACCCGACGACGCCGACCGCCGGGCGGCGGCCCTGCTGCGCCACCCGGACCTCGTCGCCCCCGTCGCCGCCCTGCACCGCGCCGGGCTCATGACCCGGCTGGACCCGGGACAGGCACTCGTCGCCTGAGCGGCGCGGCCCGCCCGGGCCCTCAGGCAGCCGTCTCCAGGTTCGCCACCGGCGACACCCTCGGCACCGTCGCCCGGCGCTCGCGCAGGAGGTGGCCGGCGCCGATGGTGCCGGCGATGATCAGCCCGCCCGCGATCAGGGCGCCGCGGGCACCGGCCAGCTCCATCAGGAGCCCCAGCGCGGGCGGCCCGCCCAGGCCCCACACCGTGCCGATGCTGCCCCACACGCCGAGCACCCGGCCCCGCAGGTGCGCGGGCGGGTCGGTCTGGAGCACCGCCGTACCGGCGGTGTCGGAGACGGACTCCACCACGGCCATCGGCAGCACCATCACCAGCAGCACGGCCAGCGACGGCGACAGCCCCGCCACGACCTGCAGCAGCCCGCCCGCCGCCGCCAGCGCGCCGACCACGCGTACGGAGGGGCGGCGCAGCCGGGCACCGAGGACGGCGCCGACGATGCCGCCGACCGCCAGCACCGTGGAGACGGTGCCGAAGGACCCCGCGCCGCCCGCGAGCGGCCCGGTGACCAGGACGGCCAGGGTCAGCTGGTAGTTGCGTCCGAAGACCGCGCTGACCCCGGTGACCCCGGCCAGCGCCAGCAGCCGGGGGCGGCGGGCGAAGAAGGCCAGCCCCTCGCGCACGCTCATGGTGTCCTTCGCATCGCGGTCCTTCGCCGCCCCCGCCTGCCGGACCGCACCCCGGGCCGGGCGCAGGAAGGGGATGACCGAGGCCACGAACAGGAAGGACAGCCCGTTGGCGGCGTACGCGGCGGCCGTGCCGAGGAAACCGACCGTCACACCGGCGAGCGCGGCGCCCGCGAGCCGGCCCGCCTGGTGCACCAGGGCGCCCACCCCGATCGCGGAGGGCACGTCCTCGCGCGGGACGAGGTCGTTGCCGAGCAGGGAACACGCCGGGCCGTCGACCGTGGCGACGACGCCGGTGACGGCGGCCAGCACCATCAGGGAGGTCACGTCGAGCCGGTCGAGCGCCACCATGAGGGCGGTCACGAACGCGACCGCTCCGAGCAGTGCCTGGCTGACCGCGGCGGTCAGTTTGCGCGGCCAGCGGTCGACGGCCGCGCCGCCGAACACGCTGATCAGCAGCGCGGGCGCGGCCTGGACGGACATCGACAGACCCGTCGCCGCGGCGGAGCCGGTGATCTGCAGGACCAGCAGGTTCTGCACGGTGAGCTGCATCCACGTACCGGCGTTCGACACGAAGTTCGCGACCGACCACCAGCGCATGCTGCGGTGTCGCAGGGACCGCCACGGTGAGCGGCTCGTCGACGCGGACGACGCGGGTGGATCGGACGGCGAGGCGGCAGGGGGCAGCGGGGCGGAGACGGAGGAAGAAGACACAGTGCGCCACTCGGAGGCGGGTCGCGGGACCCGAAGGGGAAGCGGACGGGGACGAACGGGCCGGCTGCGCTGCGCGGCCGTTCCACCGATCCGGATAGGGCGCCGACCATCGTGGCAGAACGGACCGGCGAGTCGTCGCCGGTCCGCGCCCCGGCCCCCGGCCCGGACGGAGCAACCGCCGCTGCCGGTGCCTCACTTGACGAGGCGAGTGCGGTTGATCACAGCGGCCCGCGGGTGGCCGGCGGACGCGTGGGCCGTGACCGTCGTCACGGAGCGTGACCTCGGCGGTGGGCGTCGGAGCATGTGAGTGCGCCGGTGGGGCACTCGGGGCACGCTTCAGCGCACCGAGGGAGAAAGGTCGTCCCCATGATGCCGATGGCGGCGTTCAGCCCACGGGGGGAGTCCCGCACGCCCTGGGACCGCGTCCTGGTGACCGGCGGCGCCGGATTCCTCGGCTCCCACCTGTGCACCCGGCTGCTCGACGCGGGCGCCGAGGTCGACTGCCTGGACAACCTCTCCACGGGGCGGGCCGAGAAGGTGGCCCATCTGGCGGGCCGCCCCGGCTTCCGCTTCCTGGAACGGGACATCTCCGAACCCGGCTGCGCGGACGCGCTCACCGGCCCCTACGACCTCGTCCTGCACCTGGCGGTGCCCGCGTCCCCGGCCGCCCGGCCGGACCGGTCCGTGGCGGTCCTCGACGCGGGCAGCCTGGGCACCCGTGCCGCGCTGGCCGTCGCCGGCCGGGACGGCGCCCGGTTCCTGCTCGCCTCCTCGCCGCCGCCGGGCCCCGACGCCCGCGGTGACGTCCCGGACGGAGCCGACCCGGTCGGCCCGCACCGCGCCTGCGCCGAGGCCGTCCGGTTCGCCGAGGCCCTGGTCGCCGCACACGCGGGCGCCCACGGCTCGAACGCCGGGATCGTCCGGCTGTTCGCGGGCTACGGCCCCGGCATGCGCGCGGACGGCGGGGCGACACCGGCCGCGCTCATCGAACAGGCGCTGGCCGGCCGGCCGGTCACCGTCCCCGGGGACGGCAGCGGGACGCACCCCCTGTGCTACGTCGACGACATGGTCGACGGCGTACTGCTGGTCGCGGCCGGCCGTTCGGTGCGGCCCGTGGACATCGGGGGCGACGAGGAACCCACGGCCGCGGAGATCGCCCGCCTGGTGATCGAACTGACCGGCTCCGACTCGCCGCTGGCGTTCGTCGAGGACACGGGCGACGGTCCGCTCCCGCCCCGGCCGGTCACCGGATTCGCCCGCGAGATCTTCGGCTGGCTGCCGAGCGTCACCTGGCAGGACGGCCTGGAGCGCACCGTCGCCGCCTTCCGCGGACGGCGCGAGCCCTTCCCGGCGCCGGACGGGGAGACGGCGGGCGGGCGGACGGGGGAGCGGACGGGGGAGGAGTGGTGGGCGTGAGAGCGCGCGCAGCCCGGCCCGCCACCCGCGCGCCCGGCACCGCACCACCCGGGCGCCCGGCGCATCATCCGCGAGGGCCCGTCGCCACGGCGACGGGCCCTCGCGGATGATGCCGACGGTGATCGCTCAGCCGGACTTGCCCCGCCCCGACAGGGCGTCCCGCACCC
This sequence comes from Streptomyces sp. BBFR25, assembly GCF_044590125.1. Classification (NCBI taxonomy): domain Bacteria; kingdom Bacillati; phylum Actinomycetota; class Actinomycetes; order Kitasatosporales; family Streptomycetaceae; genus Streptomyces; species Streptomyces sp. BBFR25. The sequence continues at coordinate 1,009,173 of NZ_CP172447.1, read as the reverse complement.
GGTCGACCATGCCCGCGCCGGGGGCGAGGAGCTTGTTCATCGGGGGCTTGTCCGGGGCCGACGGGTGCGGCCGGGTCGGCGCCGTCTTCTTCGCCTGACGGACCTTGTCGCCCAACTCGTCCAGCGCCTGTGCGGGGCACGCCTCGCGCAGCCGCGGGAACAGGTTGCTCTCCTCGTCGGCGACGTGCTCACGGATCTCGCTCATCAGCTTGCCGATCAACCGGTCGAACTCGGCGTCGTCCGCCGCGCAGCCCTCCAGGTCCTTCATGATCTGCTCGGCCTCGGCGTGGTCCTCGAGCTCCTTGTCCGCGAGGGCGCCGCCGTTCGCCACGTGCTCCCGGACCGCCGGGTAGAGATACGCCTCCTCGGCCACCGAGTGCCGGATCAGCTCGCTCGTGGCCTGATCGGCGTACAGCTTGCGGTCCTTGTGACCGGGCGGCAGTGCCTCGATCTTGCCGAAGAACTCCTCGACCTCACGGTGATCGGTCGTCAGCTCGTCGATGACGTTTCCTCCGTGACCCATGTACCACTCCACCTCCAGAGGTCGTGGCGGCTACGGATCCCGATCCGCCACGGGCGTTGGGACGACCGGGTCCCCCCGGGCGCGGTGGGCTAACGCCCGGTTCAGGACCCGAGCTTGGCCCTGATGCCGCCCGCTCGCGCCGCGGGACCGGCGGCGGCCCGCACCGAGCGGTGCACCAGGTGCGCGTCGTGCCGAAGGTCGTGGGCGGCGTGCCGGCCGCGCCACAGCAACGAGGGCGCGCTGCCCGTGTCGTCGGCCGCGATCAGCAGCCCGCCCATCATGGACAGGTTCTTCAGGAAGTGGATGCGCTGCTGGGCGCGGTCGGCGGGGTCCTCCGCCTCCCAGTACCGGTGCGCCGCCAGCGTGGTGGGGACCAGCGTGGCCGCGAGGGCCAGCGCGGCCAGCCGCGGACAGCGGCCGAGTCCGAGCATGATCCCGCCGACCACGTGGACGGCGCCGTTGAGCCGTACGAGTTGTTCGGTGCTGTCCGGCAGGACCGGCACCCGGTCGGCCACCGGCCGCACGACCGGCTCGGCCGCCGGGGCCACGTCCTGCGGCCTGCGCAGCGAATGCAGGCCGCCCGCGACGAACATCGAGGCGAGCATCGGCCGGCCGGCCAGACGCAGAAGACTCATGACGCTGTCTCGCTCTCTCCAAGAGGGTGTCAACGGGGGTCATCGGCGGGGAGGGCCCCACTGGGATCATCAGGTGCCCCCGGCGGTCGGCGCCAATCGGCGTGAGCCGTGGCCCCGGTGCCCTCCGACACCGCACCGGCCGGGGAAGACGCAGGTCACAGGCTGGTGAGGAGCTGGGGCGACAAGTTCTTGATCATGGTGTTGGTCCAGCGCATCTGGCGCAGTGTCCGCGGATGGCAGGAGGAGGCGAGCGCCAGCAGCCCGCCGTCCCTCGACGCCTGGGCGGCCTGGGCCAGCATCTCCCAGTGCAGTGAGTTCTCCGCCGCGGCGACGTGCAGCTCCCGCAGGTCGCGCAGGAGGAGCAGGCCCGGCTCCGGCCGGTGCACGACCGCCTCGGCCGCCTTCCCGCGCAGGGTCGCGAAGACGCCGTCCGAGGAGTGGTCCGGCGTCTCGCCCAGCTTCACGCCGTGCTCCGCGGCGGTCTCGGCGAGCCGCCGGACGTGCTCGCGGGACCAGAGGGCCAGGTCGGTGGCGACGTGGTGGACCTCGTGCTCGGTGCGGTGCCGCTCGGCGACGGTCACCAGGTCGTGTGCCAGCCGCCGTTCGCCGCGGTGCAGTGTGCGCAGGACCAGCGTGATGCCGTTCATCGGGTGCCTTCCTCGTGGCCGTGCGGGGCGGCACCCGCGTCGACCGGTGCCGAGGCGGTGGTGGTCGGTGCCGGGGAGGGCCGGCCGTCCCCGCGTTCCACGAGGGTGAGCGCGGCCGTGGCCGTCTTGAACAGCGGCTGCTTGGAGGCCGGGTCCCAGTCGGTGACCGTGGTCTCGTTCGCGGCCCGCCCGGGAGTGTCCGGGCCCGGGCCCGACCCGTTGTCGGTGTCCCAGTAGCCGTAGTGGAACGGCACGAACAGCAGCCCCGCGCGGATGCCGCTCACCCGCAGCCGTCCGCGCAGCGAGCCGCGCCTGCTGGTGACCTCGACCAGGTCGCCCTCGCCGAGGCCGAGCCGCTCCGCGTCCCCGGCGGAGATCTCGACCCACACGTCGGGGGCGGCGTCGTTCAGCTGGGGCGCCCGCCCGGTCTTCGTACGGGTGTGGAAGTGGTAGAGCGTCCGGCCGGTCGTGAGCTGGAACGGGTACCGCTCGTCCGGCTCCTCGTGCGGCGGCAGACAGGCGGCCGCCTTCAGCATCGCCCTGCCGTCGGGGTTGAGGGAGCGGTACTCCACGACCTCCTGCGAGGCGCCGGTCTCCAGGTCCTTGCCGTAGCTCTCGCACCTGTCGGGGTGGGCCCAGTCGATGCCGTCCGCGTAGAGCCGTGCCGTCCCCTCGGGGGCCCGGTCGTTGCAGGGCCACTGGATGCCGCTGGTGTCGCGCAGCTTGGCGTAGGACAGGCCGGTGTAGTCGCAGGGGCGGCCGGCGCTGCACCGCTTCCACGCCTCGAACGCCGACTCGGGGCCGGCCCAGGTGATCAGCGGGCCGCCGTCCTTGTCCCGGAAGTCCATGCGCCGCGCGTAGTCCAGGAAGATGTCCAGGTCGGGCCTGGCCTCACCGGGCGGTTCCACCGCCTTGCGGGACAGGTGCACCGTGCGGTCGGCGTTGGTGAGCGCGCCGGTCTTCTCGCCCCAGGTCGCGGCGGGCAGCACCACGTCGGCCAGCCGCGCCGTCTCCGTCAGGTACAGGTCCTGTACGACCGTGAACAGCCGCTCCTGCGACAGGATCGAGCGGATGCGGGACAGTTCCGGCATCGAGACGGCGGGGTTGGTGCCGCTGATCCACAGCATCCGCAGCGAGCCCTGCTCGGCGTACCGGAAGATCTGCATCGCGTGGGTCGGCGGCGCGAAGTGCGGGATGGTCTCCGGCTCGACGTTCCACACCCGGGCGAGGTCGGCGACATGGGCGTCGTTCTGCCAGTTGCGAAAGCCCGGCAGGTCGCCGTCGGCCCCGCACTCGCGGGTGTTCTGGGCGGTGGGCTGGCCGTTCATCTGGAGGAGACCGGCGCCGGGGCGGCCCAGCATGCCGCGGATCAGGTGCAGGTTGTTGACCTGGACGGCGGCGGCGGTGGCCTGGTGGGACTGGTAGACGCCCTGGAGGACGGTGGACACCAACGCGTCGGTGGTGCCGACCAGTTCGGCCGCCTCCTCGATCCGGGCGGCGGGGACGTCGCAGATCTCCGCGGCCCACCTGGGCGTGCAGTCGGCGACCCGGGCGGCCAGTTCGTCGAAGCCCACGGTGTGCGCGGCGATGAAGTCGCGGTCGATCCGCTCGTGCCGGATGGTCTCGTGCAGCAGCGCGTTGAGCAGGGCGACGTTGGTGCCGATGCGCGGCGCGAGGTGTACGGCGGCGTGCTGGGCGACGCGGGTGGGGCGCGGGTCCACGCACAGCAGCCGCGGCGGATCGGCGCCCTCCAGGCGGTCGAGGAGCCGCATCCACTGCACGGGCTGGGTCTCGGCGATGTTGTGGCTGAACAGCGCGACCACGTCGGCGTGGTCGAAGTCGTCGTAGCTGCCGGGCTGCCCGTCGCAGCCGAACGTCTCCTTCAGCGCCTCCGCGGCCGTGGCGGTGCACAGCCGGGTGTTGCCGTCGAGGTGGTTGGTGCCGATGCCGGCCCGGGCCAGCACGGCGAGCGTGTAGTACTCCTCCAGGAACAGCTGCCCAGAGGTGTAGAAGCCGATCGAGCCCGGCCCCCGCGTGTCCAGCAGTTCGCGCGAGCGGGCGGCCACCAGGTCCATCGCCGTGTCCCAGTCCGTCTCCACCAGCTCTCCGTCGCGCCGGACCAGCGGCCGGGTCAGCCGGTCGGGGGAGGCGTTGGCCTGCCAGCCGAACAGGTCCTTCGGACCGAGCCGCCCCCGGTTGACCCGGTCCACTTCCCGGCCGCGCACGCCCACCATGCGGCCGTCGGCCACCGCGATGTCCATGGCGTCACCGTCCGAGTGCAGGATCGACGCGGACTGCACCCAGCGCTGCACCGCGCCGGGCTCCACCCCGTCCGCGAGGAACGTGTCCACCCGGGCCGGCCAGGTCCCGTGCCGACCGTAGGGCACCCGTGCGCCCCACGGCCGCGCGATCCGGTCCGTCGCGTCCTCCATCGCCGGCCTCCCGCCCACGTCCGTCGCACCGCCGGCCGTCGGGTACCCGGGCGCCGCGGATCGAAGCGAACCACTTGTGGGAGCGCTCCCAGGCGGGCAGGATGCCGAAGTGACAGCTACTGCCTCCGTACGCCCCTACCGCCCCGCCGACGCCCCGGCCCTCGACGACATCTGCATCCGGACCGCGCACAACGGCCGGGACAGCCGCCCCGTGTACGCCGACCCCGACGTCCTGCCGGCCATCTTCGCCGCCCCCTACGTCCACCTCGACCCCGACCTGGCCTTCGTGCTGGACGACGGACAGGGCCGAGCCGTCGGCTACATCCTCGGCACCGCGGACACCGTGCGCTTCGCCGAGGAGTTCCGGACCAAGTGGCTGCCGCGGGTCGCGGAGCGCCACCCGGCCCCGCAGAGCCCGCCCGGCACCCGCACCCCGGACGAGGTCATGGCCGGACTGCTGCATGACCCGGAGCGCATGATCATCCCGGAACTGGCCGCCTACCCCGCCCATCTGCACATCGACCTGCTGCCCGACTGGCAGGGGCGGGGCCACGGCCGGACCCTGATGCGGACGTTCTGGCGGGCCCTGCGCGGACGCGGCGTCCCGGCCGTCCACCTGGTCATGGCGACGGCCAACACCCCGGCCAGGGCCTTCTACGACCGGCTGGGCTTCCACGAGATCGCGGCGGCGGGCCTCGACCCGGCGGACGTCACCTGCCTGGGACGGACGACCGAGGACCCGGAAGGGGCCTGACGGCCGGTCAGACGGTCAGGCCGCGCCCAACCGGTAGACGTTGAAGGCCCGGCGGATGACCGGCTGCGCCACGTTGCGCACCCGGACTCCGCCCGCCGTCATCCCGTGCTCCGAGCCCAGGTGGGCGTGACCGTGCACGGCCAGGTCGGCGCCGGCCGTGTCGATCGCCTCCGCCAGGAGGTAGCTGCCGAGGAACGGATGGATCTCCGGCGGCTCCCCGGCGAGCGTGTCCGCGACGGGGGAGAAGTGCGTCAGCGCCACCCGCGCCGCACACTCCTCCTCGTCCAGCTCCTTGAGCGCGGCGTGCAGACTGTCCGCCGAACGGCGGGTGGTCCGCACGAACTCCTTCATCACCGGCTCACCGAACTCACCGGCGCTGCGCCCCACGAACCCGCCGCCGAACCCCTTGGTCCCGGCGATCCCCACCCGGCCCCCGGCGCACTCCACGACGGTTCCCTCGCCCTCCAGCACGGTCACCCCGGCGTCCCGGAGGATCGCGGTGACCTTCTCGGGCTGCTCGTCGTGATGGTCGTGGTTCCCGAGGACCGCCACCACCGGCACCGGCAGGCCACGCACCTCCCGGGCGACCACCCGCGCCTCCTCGGGCGTGCCGTGCCGGGTGAGGTCCCCGGCGAGCAGCAGCACGTCGGCGCAGTCCGGCAGGGTCTCGAACGCGGGCCGCAGCAGCCCTTCGCTGTCGGGTCCCATGTGGATGTCCCCGACGGCGGCGACGCGGATCATCACAGCTCCTCTGCGTGATCGGGGCGGGTGCTGTCCGCCACCACGACATCGGCGTGCACGGTCAGCCCGGCCAGCTCCTCACGGGCGATGCGCAGCACGGTCTCGCGGCACTGCGCCGAGGGCACCGTGCCGGTGAGGGCGATCGCCCCGGCCCGGACCTCGGCCCGGACGCCGAGTTCACCGAGTTCCTCCGCGGCGAGCCGGTCCTGGAGGTGCGCCACCCGGTACTCGACGTTCTCGGGCTCCCCGGCCGCGCGGGCGGGGCCGCTCGCGGCGGGTCCCTGGTGTCCGACGGGGTCGCTCATGGCCGACCCTCCTTCGTGGCGGTGGCCGGTGGACCGGCCGGAGGGATGATCTCCAGCCGTTCGAGGATGAAGAAGAACGCGGCGGGCATCGGGTCGTCGCCGCAGTCGCGGCGCAGCGCCGCCCAGTCGATCTTCTCGCGCAGGGTGCGGGCGATCGGCAGCACCGCACCGAAGTCGCAGTGGTGCTCAGAGAAGGCCGCCAGCAGACCGTGCAGCAGGTCGGTCGGCGCCAGGACCGGCATCAGCACCGAGTCGACCGACAGATCCCGGGCCCGGGCCAGCAGAGCCGTCGTGACGGGCTCGTGCGCCAGCTCGAAGATGAGGTCGACCTGCTGGCCCAGGCAGTCCGCCTTGAGCAGCCAGTCCTCGGGCGGTGTGTACACCGTCAGCCCCGCCTCCCGCAGCGTCGCGGCGACGGCGTCCGCGTCCTCGGGCCGGATGCAGAAGTCGACGTCGTGCTGGAGGTTCTGGGTGCCGCCGTGCGCGTACACGGCGACGCTGCCGGCCAGCGCGAACGGGTGCTCCGCCTTCTTGAGGGTCGAGCCCACCTGCTTGGCGGCCTGGAGGATCGCCTGGTTGCGGTCGAGCGGGAGATCCTCGTGAGGTGCCTCGTGCCGGGGGAGGGGCCCGCCTTCCCCGGCGGCCGGTCGCAGCTCGGAGACGCCTGCGCGTCGGCCGGTGGCGTGGTCGTCGGCGGGCTGCCTCATCGATGTCCCCTTCCCGGGCTGTCGCCGTCCGGGGAACGGACCGGAGCGGCCCTCCCCCTCGAAGGTCGGGTACCCGGCGCCGTACCGCCGACACCGCGCCCTGCGTCGCGGCCCGCACCCGTGTGGGCCGCGCGGGGATCGCGGGCACTCGTCCGGCATGAGCGACAAGCGGATGCGACAGGGGGCCGGTCCCGCCGACCGCCGGACCGTGGAACGGCTGGTGGCGGCCTGGCTGGCCGAGACCGAACGACACGACCCCGGGGCCGCGCGCGAGGCCCGGGACGGTTGGGAACGGGACGCGCTGCCCGAACGGGCCGCCCAGGACCTGGCCACCTGGGTCACCGCCAGGGTCACGGACACGGGCTTCACCGAGGACGAGGGCCCCTACGTGGCGGGTTCCGTGCGGATCACACCGGCGGACAAGGACACCGTGCACGCCTGGCTGCGCGCCCGGGGGCACGCCGTGTGAGGCGGACACCGGCGCCGCCTCACGCAGGCGGCCGCCACTCGAACATCAGCAGCGTCGCGTCGTCCCGCAGCCGACCCTCCTGCATGGCCAGGATCGAGTGGATCAGCCGGCGCAACGACTCCGGTGCCAGCTCCCCGCCGGCCGTGGCCCGGATGACGTAGTCGGCGAAGCGTTCGAGGCCCAGCAGCTTGGCCTCCCTGGTCCGGGCCTCCACGACGCCGTCGGTGTACATCAGCACCCGGTCCCCCGGCTCCAGCTGGATCTCGTGGGTCCGGCGCGGATGCGGGCTGAGCAGGGACGGCACCCCCATGGGCGGGTCGGCGTCACGCTCCATGGCGTCGATGATCAACCGCTGGTCGCGGATCAGGATGGGCGCTGGATGACCGCAGTTGGCCCAGCGCAGCGCCCCGGACGCCAGGTCCAGCTGGGCGATGACCGACGTGCAGAACTTGTCCGGGAGCCAGCTGGACAGCGCCTCGTCCGCACTGCGCACCAGCTCGGGCAGGTCGGCGCCGGTACGCCGGGCATTGCGGCAGGCCGCCAGCGAGACCGTGGTGGCCAGTCCGGAGGCCAGGTCGTGCCCCATCGCGTCCAGGACCGCCACGTGCAGGGTCGTCTCGGTCAGCGCGTGGTCGAAGGCGTCGCCGCCGATCTCGTAGGCCGGTTCCAGCACGGCCGTCGAGACGACGTTGCCGTCGCCGATGGTGCGCGGCGGCAGCAGGGCGCGCAGCATCTCGGCGGGCAGCTGCATGGGCTCGGTGCGGGTGCGCCGCACGAAGGAGTCCTCGTAGGCCCGCTTGGACGTGATCACCATGGCCAGCAGCGAGGCGAGCGCCCGGCCGCGGGTCAGCGAGGAAGCGGTGAGGGCCGTCTCGTGCACGGCCAGGACACCGAGCCGCTCCGCACCGTCCAGGAGCGGGAACCAGGCGGTGATGCCGCCGCTCGCCCCGGACTCCTCCACCCGCAGCGACTGGGTGCGGTACGCCCACCCCGCGAGCGAGCCGTCGACCGGGACCACCGGGGCCACGGCCGTCTGCGGGACCAGGCGGCGCTGCTGGAGGTCGACGAGGTAGACGACGGCGCGTCCCAGCCCCAGCGCCTTGGCACAGCGGGCCGTGGCGGTCCGCAGGTCCAGGGTGAGATGGGCCGGATCGGCGAGGAACCTCCACAGCCCCGCGTCGTCCGGGTCCGTCGTGGACACCTCGTCTCCTCTCCTCGAGAGCCCGCCGCGGCGGGGACGATGCCCAGCAGTCTGGCACCGCCCGTACCGCCCCGCCCGTCGGGCCGCTCACCCGTGTGGCGCTTCGGTCCCGGCAGAAGGGGCACGCGTCACCTCGTACGACCCCGAGCGCCGAGGAGTGGTGCCGCATGACCGAGTACGAGCGTTCCCGCACCATGCCCGCCCAGCCCGAGCAGGTCTTCGACCAGGCCGCGAACGTCGGACAGCTGGAGACCTGGCTGCCCCGGGACCTGCACGTGGAGCCTCAGGAGCCGCCCGCCGTCACCGTGCACGAGGACCGCACCGACCGGGACACCTCGGCGCTGCTGAGCGCCCGGCCCGAGCAGATGCGGCTCGAGTGGGGCACCCGCGAGCAGGGCAGCTACGCCGGCTGGCTGCAGGTCGCCGGACTCGACAGCGGGGCCAGCGAGGTCACCGTGCACCTGTCGTTCTTCGACGACCGCCACGACCCGGGCCGGCGGACGGTGGATGAGGCCCTCGACGGCAGCCTGCGCCGACTGGAGCACCAGGTGAGGCTGCGCACCGACAACGCGGCCGGCTGAAGAGGCGAGGACGGCCCTCGGTGACCGTGCGGGCGCCGCGGATGTGGGCGCCCGCACGGTCACCGCCAGGACGTCCCTCAGCAGTCCGGAACGCCGGCGATCTTCTCACCGCCGCGCAGATAGAGATTGCTGACCCAGGCGATGTCGCTGCCCGAGAACTCCTGCACGGCCGTCCACCAGTCGTTGCCGCCGACGGCCGGGTCGTTCACGTACTGCCCCCGCTTCTGGCAGACGGCGTCCAGCCAGTAGGTGGAGCGGACCGCGAGCACGTTGGAGTCGGTGGTGGGCTCCTGGCGCAGCCGGACGTCCGTCGCCCAGATGTAGACGTCGGTCAGCGTCGGGTCCCCGCCGCTCGGCGCGGCCGGGGCGGCCTGCGCGGTGGCGGCGAGCGCGCCGACGGTGAGCGCGGCCGCGGCCAGCGCGGTGCCGGAGTGACGCATCAGTCGCTTCATGTGTGGTTCCCCCATGGTCGTGGACGGTGGTCCGGGTCAGCAGGTGGCCGAGGCGGGCAGGTCGCCGTACGCGTCGCCCTTGAGGTAGACGGCGCTGACGTAGCCCTCGACGAGCTTCACCCAGACGTTGTTGGTGTAGCCGTGGTCGCTGATGGTCTCGCCCCGCGTCCAGCAGTAGGCGCCGCGCGGCTGGCCGGCCGCGACCGAGCCGACCTTGTCGTAGGAACGGGCCGGTCCGGAACGGACGTTGACCCTCTCGTACGGCTCGACCGCGTACGGCGCGGCGAGCACGCGGTCGGCGCCCCGGCCGCCGTCGGAGACCGCGGCGGCGGTCGTCGCGGTGAGCGGGCCGAGCAGCGCGAGCGCGCCGGCCCCGATGAGCGCGACCCTGGTGAGCGGGCGAACGGTCATGTGGTGATTCCCCCTGTGCGGATGGTGCCGCCGGGCGGTACCCGGCTCGCACTCAGCACTCTAGGGACGACCGGGACGCTGGTGTCCCTGACAATTGTCAGGGCGCCCGACCGGCGAGGACCGCGCCCCGGGGACCCGGCGCGAGCGGCCCGGTGTCCGTCCGCCGTCCCGGGGCACCCACCCGCCATGGACGCTCACCGCCGCCCGCTGATGGACCACACCCCGGCCCTGCTCGTCGAGGGGTACGCCTGGCTGCCCGACCGCATGCGCCGGAGCACCGGCTCCGTGCTGCGCACCCGGCTGCTCGGCAGGCCCGCGCTGGCCGTACGGGGGCCGGAAGCGGTGCGCTTCCTCTACGACGAGTCACACGTCCACCGCCACGGCGCCGTCCCCGCGCCGGTGCTGGACACCCTGTTCGGCCAGGGCGCGGTCCACACCCTCGACGGCGCCGCCCACCGCACCCGCAAGGAACTGTTCCTGCCGCTGCTCGAAGCCGACCGCGTCGCACGCCTCACCGACCACGTCATCACGGCCTGGGACGATGCCGTGCGCACCTGGAGCGGCCGCGACCGCGTGGTCCTGTTCGACGAGGCGGCCCACGTGCTCACCCGCGGGGTGTGCGACTGGGCGGGGCTCCCGTCCCGGGCCGTCGACACGCAGACCCTGGCGGCGGACCTCGTCGCGATGGTCGACGGCTTCGCCACCCCCGGCCCCCGCCATCTGCGGGCCCGCCGTGCCCGCGCCCGGCAGGAGACCCGGATGGCCGGCCTGATCGACGAGGTCAGGGCGGGGGACCTCGCGGCTCCCGCGGACTCGGTGCTGGAGCGGGTCGCCCGGCACCACGACGCGGAGCAGGGGCCGCTGGACCCCCGGACGGCGGCGGTGGAACTGCTGAACGTCCTGCGCCCCACCGTCGCCGTGAGCTGGTTCGTGGCCTTCGCCGCCCACGCCCTGCACCGGTGGCCTGCCCACCGAGAGCGGCTGCGCGCGGGGGACGACGCCTTCGCCACGGCCTTCGCGCACGAGGTCCGCCGCTTCTACCCGTTCGCCCCGTTCCTCGGCGGCCGGACCGTGAGGGAGCTGACCTGGCACGGCGAGTCCGTCCCGGCCGGCGGGATCCTGCTGCTCGACGTCTATGGGCAGAACCACGACGAGGAACTCTGGGGCGACCCCTACGCCTTCCGGCCCGAGCGGTTCCTGGAGAGGCCCCCCGGCCCCGACGAACTGATCCCGCAGGGCGGCGGCGACCCCGCGGCCGGCCACCGCTGCCCCGGTGAGCGCGTCACCGTCGGCCTCCTCGCGTCCCTGGCGGTGCGGTTGGCGCGCCTGGAGTACACGGTCCCCGAGCAGGATCTGCGCATCCCGCTGCGCCGCATCCCCACCCGCCCCCGCAGCGGCTTCGCCGTCACCGCCGTACGCGCGCCCTGACCGGGCGTCAGCCAACCCGTCGACGACACGTCACGCGACCATGCGTACAGGGCCGGTTGGCTGATCGTTTGCAGCCCTCCGGGTGTGCGGCCGCCCCCGGGCGGCCGAAGCGGCCGTCACCCGAATGGCCCCCGCGCGCTACTGGTCACGGCCGATCCGGTGTCTCCTGGAGTGTGTCAGCGGCGTCCAGGCTGGGAGGCCGATCATGTACGAAATGTGCGTGGGCCCGGAGAAGACGAGCGGAGCGTTGGTGTGGCACGTCCTGTCCAAACAGGCCGCGGCCACACTGTGCGGACAGCAGCTCCGCGAACGAATCGAGGCATCCGACGGTGAACGGGCGCGGCACTGCCCGGACTGCATGGCTTCCTTCGAGAAGTTGATGGCGACCACACCGTGCTGACGGACCGTCCGCAAGCCGTCCGCCCCGTCGCATCCCGCGGCGGGGCGGACGGCGTTCCAGGTCGGCGTGATTGTCGGCTGGGGTCATGGTCATAGATCTGGGCCGCTTCGGTGATCTTTGGACGGGCGGGGCGCCGCGGCGGCTCCGCGCGGTCCGGCAGCCGATTGACTGGGGCGAACGGCCGGCTACGCGACGCGGCGCGGCGAAGCCGTGCGCCGCCGGAATCCGTTTCCCCCTCGTGCCCCGCCATCGTGAGGAGTAGTACGTGTCGCAGATCACCGACTCGGCCCCGGCCGGAGCCTTCCCGCGGCTGGACTGGGTGGACGACGTGCTGTCACCCGCCCTGCGGTCCGCCGTCGAGTCGCTGCCGGCCGCGGAGAGCCTCGTGGCCGGGTACCACCGGGGCTGGTGCGAGGCCGACGGCGCGCCCCGGGCCGCCACCTCCGGCGGCGGCAAGACGGTACGGCCCGCGCTCGCCCTGCTGTCGGCGGTGGCCGTGGGGGCGGACCCCTCCCAGGCGGTGCCCGGCGCCGTCGCGGTCGAGCTGGTCCACGACTTCACACTCCTGCACGACGACGTCATCGACGGCGACGCGCTGCGCCGCCACCGGCCCGCCGCCTGGTCGCTGTTCGGGACCCCCGCGGCCGTACTGACCGGCGACGCGCTGCTGGTGGCGGCGCTGCGCGTCCTCACCCAGGCACCTCCGGGCCGGGCCGGGGCGGCGGTGTGCGAACTGGTGGGGACCCTCCTGGAACTGGTGGAGGGGCAGAGCCACGACGTCGCGTTCGAGAAGAGGCAGGAGGTCTCGGTCGCCGACTACCTGGCCATGGCCGCCGGCAAGACCGGTTCCCTGATCGGCTGCGCCTGCGCGCTGGGCGGCGTACTGGCCGGCGCGGACAGCGTCCGGGTCGGCGGACTGCGGGAGTTCGGCCGGAGCCTCGGTGTGGCCTTCCAGTGCACGGACGACATCCTCGGCATCTGGGGCCGCAGCGCGAGCAGCGGCAAGCCGGTCGGCGCCGACCTCGCCGCACGCAAGAAGTCCCTGCCGGTGGTGGCGGCCCTCGCCGCCCGGGGCCCCGCGGCCGAGCGGCTGCGCGAGCTGTACCGCACACCGCACCGGCCGGGGGAGACCGACGTGGACCTGGCCCGGCACCTGGTGGAGGAGGCCGGGGGACGGCAGGCGGCCGAGGAGGAGGCACGCCGTCACATGGCGGCGGCGCTGCGGTCCCTGTCCCTGGCCCGGCCGACCGCCGACGCCTACCGCCAACTGCACGACATCGCCTGGGCGATGACCCGCCGGGAGTCCTGACCCCGCCCGCCGCCCCGCGCACCGGCCGCGACCAGTGGGCCGGCCGCGCGTGACCCGGGGCCGGACGGACCGTTGTCCTGGCGATGACCGCTCCGTTCCCCCGCCCCGGCCGCACCGTGGCCCGAGGCCGCGGACCCGATCCGACGAAACACAGTGGAGCCGTGCAGCACACCGAGCACAGCGCAGCACCCGAGAGCGACCTCCCGGCCGTGGCCGCCTACGGGCTGCGGGTGGCCCGGGGCACCCGCCCGGTGCTGCGCGACATCAGTTTCACCATCCCCCGCGGCCGGGTCGTCGGACTGCTGGGCCCGAGCGGCTGCGGCAAGACGACCCTGCTGCGCTGCGTGGTCGGCGTGCAGCAGCCGAGCGCCGGTCACGTCCAGGTCCTCGGCCACACGGCGGGGGCCTGGCCGCTGCGCACCCGCGTCGGCTACGTCACCCAGGCGCCCTCCGTGTACGCGGACCTGACGGTGCTGGAGAACCTGCGGTACTTCGCCGCCGCCCTGGGCCTCAGGGGCTGGCACCGGGAGGACGCCGTGGTCCGCGTCGTGAAGGAGGTGGACCTCGTGGCGTACGCGGACCAGCCGGTCGCCCGGCTGTCGGGCGGCCAGTACTCGCGGGTCTCCCTGGCCGTCGCCCTGCTGAACCGGCCCGACCTGCTGGTGATGGACGAACCGACGGTCGGGCTCGACCCGATGGTGCGGCGCGAACTGTGGCTGGTCTTCCGGCGGCTCGCCGACGAGGGCACCACGCTGCTGGTCTCCAGCCACGTCATGGACGAGGCCGACCGCTGCGACCGGCTGCTGCTGATGCGCTCCGGCCGGCTGCTGGCCAGCGCCGACCGCGGCAGCCTGCTGGAACACACCGGCTGCGACGAGGTGGAGGAGGCGTTTCTGCACCTCGTCAAGGCCGCGGCGGCCGCCGAGGCACGGGCCGGGCAGCGCCACCCCGTCGACGGCCTCTCGCCCCACCTCCTCGACCAGCCCGGCGCCCCCGAAGCCGAACGCGCCTTCTTCGCTGCGGAAACCCTCACATGACTGCCACCCACCTGACCGACCGCCTGCCGTTCTCCCCCGGCATCACCGCCGCCACCGCGGTACGCGTGCTCCAGCAGATCTCCCGCGACCGGGGGAGCACCGCGCTGCTGCTGGGCATCCCCTGCATGCTCATGGTGCTGCTCAAGCTGATGTTCCACGACGCCGAGGACACCTTCGAGCGGGTCGGGCCGCAGGTCTTCGGCATCTTCCCGGTCATCGTGATGTACCTCGTGGCCTCGGTGTCCACCCTCAGGGAACGCACCTCGGGCACCGCGGAACGGCTGCTGACCATGCCGGTACGGCGACTCGACATCGTCCTCGGCTACAGCCTCGCCTTCGCGTTCCTGGCGCTGCTCCAGGCGGTGCTCTCCACGCTGCTCTCGGTGGGCCCGCTGGGCCTGGACATCAAGGGCCCGGCCTATCTGCTGATGGTCATCGCCATGCTGGGGGCGCTGCTGGGGCTGGCCCTCGGCCTGCTGGTGAGCGCCTTCGCCCGCAACGAGTTCCAGGCGGTGCAGTTCCTGCCCGCCGGTGTCCTGCCCCAGTTCCTGGTGTGCGGACTGTTCGTGCCCCGCGACGAGATGCACGGCGCGCTCGCCGCCGTGGCCCGGGCGATGCCCATGACCTACGCCGTGCAGGCGGCGGGCGAGGCGGCCACGCACACCGGCGTCACCGGACTGTTCGTCAGGGACGCGGTGCTGATCCTCGTGTGCGTGGTCCTGGTGCTCGTCGCCAGCGCGGCCACGCTGAAACGCGGATGAGGGCCGTCCACGACGGCCCTCATCCGCGTACCGGCTGCCCGGGCGGCTAGCGCGCCAGACCCCAGGAGAAGCCTCCGGAGACGCTGCCGAACTTCGGGATCTCGAACGGTCCGAAGTGCATCGGGGGCTCGTGGCGGCCGCCGCCGAACCCTTCGCCGCCTTCACCGCCCGGGCCCACCGGGGCGACGGCGGGGGCGGACTGCGGGGCGGCAGCTGCGGCCGACACGGCACCGCCCGCCGTCAGGGCCAGCGCGGCCAGGGAGACCACCGCGGCGCGGCGCAGTGAGAACGACATGAAAAACCTCCTGAGGAATTGCGAAAAAGGGAGAAGGGGTGAACGACTGAAAGTCTATCCAAGGCAGTTGTCCAACATCGGGAATGAAAGGCCGAGTTCCCTCGAACGAGGCGGTGGATACACCAGAAGAAAACGCGATGAACGTCACTGAATCCGAAGTCGGAATGAGAAAGGCGGAATTCAACATGACCGGGACGCGGCACCCCGCGCCGGCCCCCCGCGCGGTCCTCTCCACCCTCACGGCCCTCATGGCGCTCCTGGCCCTGAGTACGACCACGGTGCCCGCCTGGGCCGGACCGCCGCCCGCGCCGTGGCCGCCCACCCCCTACCGCGCACCCCTGTGGCCGGTCCCCGAACCGGGCCGGTGGCAGCCCGCGCCCGGCACGGCCGCCCCCGGTGCCCGCGGCGACTCGGGAGGCGGCCGACCCCGCGAGGCCCGCCCCGGCAGCGCGGACAGCCGTATGGTCGCCGCCGTCAACCGGCAGCGTGACAAGGCCGGTTGCCGACCGGTGCGGCCGCACAAGGCGCTGGGCCGGGCCGCCCGCGAGCACAGTGCCGCCATGGCCCGCTCCGGGCGGCTGACCCACACCGGGCCCGACGGCAGCAGTCCCGCCGACCGGATGCGGGAGGCCGGATACCGCGTCGGTTCCGCGGGCGAGAACCTGACCGCCGGCTCGGACAGCGCGGAGGCCGCCGTGGCGGTGTGGATGCGCAGCGCCCCGCACCGCCGCATTCTCCTGACCTGCCGTTACACCCATGCGGGCGTGGGCAGGGCGCAGGGCTCCGGCGGTCCCTGGTGGACCCTCGACCTGGCCTCGGGGCGCTGACCCGCCCGCGGCCCACACGGGGGGGTCAGGCGAGGTCGGGGTCCCACCACCAGGCGATGGACGGTGCGCCCTCCACCGGACCGGGACGGGTGTCCGACGGTTCGTCGGCCCAGGTCAGCAGTGTGTCGTCCATCTCGTCCGGCCAGTAGCCGCCACTGAGATAGCGCGGCACCCGCAGTCCCCACTCGTTGTTGCCGCGGATGCCGTACCTGAGCCCCTGGAGATAGGTGCCCAGGTCGGCGCCGGCGGCCGGCCGGACCCGGTCGTGGAGTGCGACGAACCGCAGCAGGACGCGGTCGCGCAGACCGGTGGCGGCCACCACCGCGTCCTGGAGCGCGCAGGACCGCTCCTGCATCAGGACCGTGTAGACGTTCTGGTCGGCCTGGCCGCCCGCCAACTCCTTGTGCAGCGAGTGCCGGTCGTTGTCCAGCGCCGCCACGAGGATGGCCATCTCGGTCAGCGCGCGGACGACCGGGCGATGCAGCTCCCGGTCCGGTACCCGCGCGCCCGTCGCCAGTTCCAGCAGGGCGAAGGTGGGCTCGCCGCCCGAGGACAGCAGTCGCATCGCCAGGAAGTCGTCCAGGTCCGGCATGCGCCCGGCGGCCTGGTTGCCGATCTGCCAGGCCACGCCGGACAGCCAGGCGCGGTGCGCCTGCGTGAACCGGCTCACCTGCGTGGGCGGGGCGAAGCCGCGGAAGCGGCGCACGATGTCCTGGAGGGCGCCGACGAACCGGTCCGCGCCCCTCGCCGTGTCCGCCTCGCAGGCCCGCTGCACCTGCCCGGCCAGCGCGTTGAACTGCGCGGGACGGGTGCTGAGCGGTCCGCTGTCGCAGCGCGCGTCGTCGAAGGCGAAGCCCCAGTACACCCACAGCGCCGCCGCCAGCAGGCGGTCCTCGTCCGCGACCGGGGCGAACCGGGCGAAGAAGTCGGCGCTGTGCGTGGCCACCGTCCAGGCGCGTTCCCGTTCCGACGCGCACATGCCGCAGTCGCGAATCCAGTCCACGGCCCGTTTCTCGACCTGTCGGACCCGGGGATGAATGGCGGACTCGAAAGGACAGAAGACGGGCGGCAATTCCACTCCGGACACGCGGGACGCGGGGGATCCCATGAAAAACACGCACCTTCCGGTCGGGGGACGGGATTCGCTCACGATCATGGGTAACGGCCCGATCGAATGTCGGCAGACCGGGCCAGCCCGTGATGGGTGTCAGTCGAAAGGGGGGCTCCGGCGCCGCGGTTGACCTCGGGGCCCGGGGCGAGGATCCGGGAGCGGGCGGACGGCCCCTGACGATCACTCGGTTGGTGCAGTGTCAGGGTGGGGAGCCGGGGAAGTCGCCGGTCATGCCCCGGTGCGCCGTCCTCCCGTGCCCGGGGCGGCGGGACGCGCCGCGGCCGGGATCCCCGAATCGGCCGTGGCGCATCCTCCCGGGCCGCCGAGCGGCTCTCCACGCCGGGACGATGGGTGTCGGCCGCCGGACCATTTGGGTGTCGTCCCCGATGGCCGAGCGGGGCCCCGGCGTGTGACCGTGGACCGACGCCGCGCCCGGGGGCCTTCCGGATGCCGGGGCAGGGCGCGAGCAGGCCCGTTCCGCCCGTTCAACGGGTCTCGCCGCGTCGTCCGTTCGCTCCGGGTGTGCCGTGCGCACCCGCGTGGCGGGGCGGTGTCAGGGGGCACCGCCGCCCCCGGGGGCGGCGCATTCGACCGGCCGCCTGCCCGCGTCCCCGCCTGTCCGCCGGACCGTCAGAGTGCCTGTCCGCCTGTCCGCCCGTCCGCCCGTCCATCCGTCCGATGACGCATCCCCGACGAAGGAGAACCCGCATCCATCCCCGTCAAGTGAAGCCCTCCCGAACCTCCGCGCGGTCGAAGGCGGTGACCCGTGGGACACGCTGACACGTTGCTCGCCATGGGCGGTGCCTTCGTCGCCGCCGCGTTCCTCGCCCGCCTCGGCGGGAGGATCGGACTTCCGACGATCCCCCTGTTCATGCTCGCCGGCATCCTGCTCGGCCCGCACACACCGGGCTTCGTCCTGGTCGAGGACGCGCACGACTTCGAGATGCTCTCCGCGCTCGGACTGGTGCTGCTGCTCTTCTACCTGGGCCTGGAGTTCCACCTCGACGACCTCAAGAGCGGCGGCAAACGGCTGCTCACCGCCGGGGGCATCTACCTGCTCCTGAACGTCGGTGCCGGACTCGGCTTCGGCTTCGTCCTCGGCTGGGGCGTGCGCGAGGCACTGGTGCTGGCGGGCGTGCTCGGCATCTCCTCCTCCGCGATCGTCACCAAGATCCTCATCGACCTGGGCCGGATCGGCCGCCCGGAGACCCGGTTGATCCTCGGTGTCATCGTCGTGGAGGACATCTTCCTGGCGCTGTACCTGGCCGCCCTTCAGCCGGTGATATCGGGCGCGCACGGCGTCGCCGACACGGCGCTCCAGGCGGGCAAGGCCTTCGGCTTCCTGCTGGTACTGGCCGCCGCGGCCCGCTACGGCACCCGGCTCGTGGGCCGCCTGATCGACACGCGGGACAACGAACTGCTCGTCATCAGCTTCCTCGGCGCCGCGGTGCTCGTCGCCGGGGTCTCCGAAGTCCTGGGCGTCGCCGACGCCATCGGCGCCTTCATGGTCGGTCTGATCCTCGCCGGCACCCCTTCGGGGCCGCGGATCCGCGAACTGGTGCACCCGCTGCGTGACGCCTTCGCGGCCATCTTCTTCTTCGCCTTCGGGCTCGCCATCGACCCCGGCGACCTCGCCTCCGTCGCCGGGCCGGTCGCCGCGGCGGCCGCACTGACCGTCGTCATGAACGTCGTCGCCGGGCTGTGCGTCGCCCGGGTGTACGACTACGGTTCCGAACCGGCCGCGGAGATCGCCACCACCCTCGTCGCCCGAGGGGAGTTCGCGCTGATCCTGGCCGCCATGGCCGCCGGTGCCGGACTCGACGCCCGGCTCGCTCCCTTCATCGCCGGATACGTCCTCGTCCTCGCCGTCCTCGGCCCCGTCGTCGCGGGCCGCGCCCACGTCCTCGCCGCCGCACTGCGCGCCGCCGGCCGACTGCTGCCCGGCGGGAAGGCGCCGGACGCGGTGGCGGGCGGCGGGGAGGCGGACCGGTTGGCGGAGTCGGCCTCGGTGCCGGTGGCGGCCCAGGCCGCCCGCTCGTGCGGGGCGTCGTCCTCTGCCGCGGAGCACGCGGAGGCGGAGCGCTAGTCCGGGGCGGGAGGGGCGCGGGGCGATGCCCGCGGTGGCCGTCGTCCTTGCCGCCGCGCTGCGCGCCGCCGTTCGGCTGCTGTCCGGCGGGAAGGCGCCGGACGCGGTGGCGGGCGGCGGGGAGGCGGACCGGTTGGCGGAGTCGGCCTCGGTGCCGGTGGCGGCCCAGGCCGCCCGCTCGTGCGGGGCGTCGTCCTCTGCCGCGGAGCACGCGGAGGCGGAGCGCTAGCTCGGGGCCGTATGGCCGGGGCGGGAGGGCCGCGGTGCGGGCGATGCCGCGGGTGGCCGGTCGTCGCCCCGGGCGGGGCGGCGCCGAGGTGCCCGGTGGGACAATCTGCCCACAGGGTCGTTGCCCGACGCCGTGGTCGGACGCGTCCGGGACCGGAAGGAGCCGTCAGCATGATCGAGTGGGTGCCCCTGGGCCGCGGTGCCAGACCCGTTCCCCGGCCGGTCGCGGCTCCCCTGGTGTGGGCGGGGGCGTTCGGCGGCGCCCTCCTGCTGGTCGCGCTCCTCAACGGCACCGTGGGCGTGGGGCGTCCGGGACTGGCCCTGGTCGCGCTCTCCCTGCTGGCGGCGGTGCTCGGGCTCTGCGCCCGGTTCACGGCCGCGCCGGGGACGGCCCTGCTGTGCTGGCTGTCCCTCAACGGCTTCGCCATACCGCCGGCGGGCACGCTCACCTGGGCCGGACGGCGGGACGCGGTCTGGCTGGCCTGTCTGCTCGGCGCGGCCCTCGTCGGCACGGCGCTGGCCCGGCTGCTCCACGCGCGGGCCGCCTACCGTCGGCTGACCACGGCGACGGGCCTCGACGCGCCGGAGCCGGGGACCGGTCCCGGCGACGTCTGAGCCGCCCGGCAGGTGGGGCCACCGGGCACCTGGGCACCGGCGGCCGGGGAGGGCCGGACCGTGGACCGGACCGGCCCTCCCCACCGCCGTCGGGTCAGGCCGTGTGCAGGGTCAGGCCGTAGCGGTTCAGGATCTCGTTGACCGGCTGGAACCAGGTCTCCCCGCCGCTGGAGCAGTTGCCCCAGCCGCCCGAGGTGACGCCCTGCGCCTGGTCACCGCTGATGAACGAGCCGCCGGAGTCGCCGCCCTCGGCACACACGCTGGTCTTGGTCAGCTGGTGCACCACCGAGCCGTCGCTGTAGTTGACCGTCTGGTTGTGGGCGAGCACCGTGCCGCAGTGCCAGTGCGTGGTGGACCCGGAGCGGCAGATCGAGGCGCCGACGGGTGCCACGTTCGAGC
This sequence comes from Streptomyces sp. BBFR25, assembly GCF_044590125.1. NCBI lineage: Bacteria > Bacillati > Actinomycetota > Actinomycetes > Kitasatosporales > Streptomycetaceae > Streptomyces > Streptomyces sp. BBFR25. The sequence goes on along the minus strand of NZ_CP172447.1, from coordinate 988,819 downwards.
CGCGCACGAGCTGGTCGGAGACCGTGCCCCAGCCCAGCACGACCGGCACCGTCCACCAGCCGCTGCCCACGCTGACCCACGCGTAGTCGTTGTCGGGGAAGGACGAGCCCTGGAAGGTGCCGATGTGCGAGCGGTCCCAGCCGCTGACCGCCGCACCGGCCCGGCCGCAGTGCCCGGCGGTGACGAACCCGCCGTGCACCGAGAAGCCGATGGAGCAGCGGACGTTGCCGGTGTAGTACGGGTCGCCGCCGACGGTGCCCGCCGCGAAGGTCCGCGGTGCGGACGCCACCGTCCGCACCGTGACGGGCCCGGCCTCGCGGGCCTGGTTCACGAAGCGCCGGACATCGTTGTCAGCGCGCTCGCCCTCGACCACGTCCACGACGACCCGGTTGGCGGCCTGGTCGACGTGCCAGCCGCTGACTCCGGCCGGTGCGTCGAGACGGTCGACGCGTGCCTTGGCCGCGTCCAGCCGCTGTGCGCTGTGCTCCACGGTGCGCACCTGCGCGCCGGTGGCGCGCACCGCCCGCAGGGTGGAGGGTGCCGCGTCCGAGGTGACGGCCACGGTCAGTCGTCCGGCGTCGGCGTCGAACCACGAGCCGCCGTACGCCTTTCCGGCCGCCCGGCGGGCCGCGGGCTCGATGCCGGTGGCGTCGCGTTCGGCCGCGAGCCGGTCCTCGGCCTCGGCCCGGGTGAGGCCGAAGTCCCGCTGCAGGGCATCCAGCAGACCGGCGGAGGCCGGCTGCTCGGACGAGGAGGAGGAAGGTGAGGTGGAGGGTGAGGAGGAGGGGGCTTCGGCCGCCGAGGCCGGCAGGGTGCCGACCGCGGTGAGGCTGCCGAGTACGAGGAGTCCGGCCAAGCCGAGGTGCCTGAGTCTGCTGCGTCTCACGGAGTTGCCCTTCGTCGTTCCAGCAAGGTGGGGGTGGAACAGTCGGCATGGAACAACCGCGGTTTGAGAGCGCTCTCATCGGGTCGCTTCGAGCTTAGCCAGCCCTCCCTCATCAGGTCCATGCCAATGCACGGCCTTTCCTGGCCCCGGATTCCGTTCCGAGCGGCCCCCCCCGGCTCGGCCGGTCTTTGGTTGGCCCGTCGTCTCCGGGGCACTCAGGCTGCGTCCTCGCAATGACGGCCGCATGACGGCCACCGAGCGTGGGAGGCACGCGTGGCGGTACGGCACAGGCTCATCCAGGCGACCCCGGAGGCGGTCTGGGACGTCCTGGCGGACGGCGACCTGTACGCGGAGTGGGTCGTGGGGCCCTCGGAGGTCACGCCCAAGGACGGACAGTGGCCGGAGGTGGGCGCGACGATCGCGTACGAGGTGCGGCTCGGGCCGCTGCGACTGCACAACGAGTCGGTGGTCAGGCGCTGCGTGCCGGGTTCCGAGCTGGAGCTGGAGGCGAAGGCGGGCCGGCTCGGCACCGCCCGGATCGCCGTCGAACTGCGGTCCTGGGGCGAGCAGTGCCTGGTGATCGTGGACGAACACCCCCTGCGCGGCCCCGGAGGTCTGCTGCACAACGTCGGCGTCGAGGCGCTGATCCAGGTGCGGCACCGGGCCATGCTCGCCAGGCTCGCGAGCCTGTGCGAGTCCCAGGCCGGTGGCAGGTGCCGCCCCGACCCGCCGGACACGGTGGGATCCGTGGAGTACGGCACCGGAACCGGCCATGCCTGACGCCGTCGTGATCGGGTCGGGACCCAACGGCCTGGTGGCGGCGAACCTGTTGGCCGACGCGGGCTGGAGCGTGACGGTCCTGGAGGAGCAGCCCGAGCCGGGCGGCGCGGTGCGGCACGACGGCGAGGTCGCCCCCGGCTTCGTGAACGACCTGTTCAGCTCCTTCTACCCGCTCGCCGCCGCCTCCCCGGTACTCGCCGGACTGCGGCTGGAGGAGCACGGGCTGCGCTGGGCACATGCGCCCCACGTACTGGCCCACCCCCTGACCGACGGGAGCTGCGCCGTCCTCGACCGCGACCTCGCGACCACCTCCGCCTCCGTGGACGCCTTCGCCCCGGGCGACGGCGCCGCCTGGGAGCGGCTGCACGAGGTGTGGGACCGCTACCGTGCCGACATCCTGGACGCCCTCTTCACGCCCTTCCCGCCGGTACGCGCCGCTGCCCGGCTGGCCCTGCGACTGCGCGGCGCGGGCGGGCTCAGGCTGGCCCGCACCCTGGTCCTGCCGGTGCGCCGGATGGGCGAGGAGGAGTTCCGGGGCGAGGGCGGCAGGCTGCTCCTGGCGGGTAACGCCCTGCACGCCGACCTCGCCCCCGAGGCCGCCGGCAGCGGCGGCTTCGGCTGGCTGATGTCGATGCTCGGGCAGACCTACGGCTTCCCCGTGCCCGTCGGCGGTTCCGGCGCCCTCACCGAGGCCCTGGTCCACCGGCTGCGGGCCCGGGGCGGCACCCTGCACTGCGGGCGGCGCGTCGAACGGGTCCTGGTCCGCGACCGGCGCGCCGTCGGCGTGCGCACCGCGGACGGGGAGACGGTCACCGCTCGCCGCGCCGTCCTCGCGAACGTCTCCGTGCCCGTCCTCTACGGCGCCCTCGTCGCCCCGGCGGACCTGCCGGACCAGGTCCGCACCGACCTGCGGCGCTTCCAGTGGGACTTCGCCACCTTCAAGGTGGACTGGGCGCTGGACGGCCCCGTGCCCTGGCAGTGCGAGCAGGCGGCGAAGGCGGGTACCGTGCACCTGTCCGACGGTCTCGACGAACTGACCCGGTTCGCCGCGCAGATCGCCATGCACCAGGTCCCCGACCGCCCCTTCTCGCTGTTCGGCCAGATGACGACCACGGACCCCACCCGCTCGCCGCGCGGCACCGAATCCGCCTGGGCGTACACCCACGTCCCTCACGACGTGCGCGCCGACGCGGGCGACGAGGGCATCACCGGCCGCTGGGACGCCAAGGACCAGGAACTGATGGCCGACCGGGTCGAGCGTCAGGTGGAACGCTTCGCGCCCGGCTTCCGCTCACTGGTCCGGGCCCGCCGCGTGCTCGCCCCGCCGACGCTCCAGGCCATGAACGCCAATCTGGAGGGCGGCGCCATCAACGGCGGCACCACCGCCATGCACCAGCAACTCGTCTTCCGGCCCGTGCCCGGCACCGGGCGGCCGGAGACCCCGGTGGCCGGTCTGTTCCTCGCGTCCGCGGGCGCCCACCCGGGCGGCGGGGTGCACGGCGCCCCCGGCGCCAACGCCGCGCGCGCCGCACTGCGTCAGCACCGGTTCGCGGGCCTCACCCGGGTGCAGCGGGCCCTGACGCGGCGCGACCGGACCGGCGACCGGCGGTGAACGCCCGCGCAGTGTTCCAGGAGTCCGAGGAAGGGGCCGGCCCGTGACCGACAGCCCACTGCAGAACCGCACCGTCGTGGTGACCGGCGCCGCGCGCGGACTCGGCGCCGCCCTGGCCCGCGCGTGCGCACGGCGCGGCGCCCGGATCGCGCTGCTCGGCCTCGAGAAGCCACGGCTGGACGCCCTGGCGGCGGACCTGCCGACCCTGGCGCTCGCCGTCGAGACCGACGTCACCGACCCCGCCGCGCTGGCCGACGCGGCCGATGAGACGCGCCGACGCCTGGGGCAGCCGTCGGTCGTGGTGGCCAACGCCGGTGTCGCGCACGGCGGACCGTTCGCCACCTCGGACCCCGCCGAGTGGAGCCGCGCCGTCGAGGTGAACCTGACCGGCAGCGCCCACACGGCCCGCGCCTTCCTGCCGGACCTGCTCGACACCGCCGGGTACCACCTGCAGATCGCCTCGCTGGCCTCGCTCGGCGCCGCCCCCCTGATGAGCGCCTACTGTGCTTCGAAGGCGGGCGCGGAGGCCTTCGCCCACTCGCTGCGCGCCGAAGTGGCCCACCGCGGCGTCGCCGTGGGCATCGCCTACCTCAACTGGATCGACACCGACATGATCCGCGATGCCGACCGCTACCCGGTCCTGCGTGAACTGCGCGCCCACATGCCGCCCCCGGCCCGCCGCACCTTCCCGGTGGACGACGTCGCCGCCCGGCTGGTCCGCGCCGTGGAGCGCCGCCGTACCGCCGTGTACGTGCCGGGCTGGTTGCGCCTGGTCCAGCTGGGGCGCGCGTCCCTGCCGCCCGCGGTCCTGCGGCTGTCCCGCCGCGAGCTGCCCCGGCTGGAGGCCGAGGACTCCATGGGGCACACCGGCCCGCTGGGCGCGGGAGGCCGTGCCGACCGCGCGGCGGACACGGGTGCGTGACGGGCCGACGCGGCAGCGCCGTATCGCGGCACCGGCCGGGCGGCGGCGCGACACGGCACCCGCCGGGGGAGCGGGGCCACCGGACGGGTGACCGCGGGGCCCGGAACCGGCTCCTGCGGCGTCGTGCCGCAGGCGAAGGGGGAAGACATGACGCCGACCCCACGAGAGCAACCGCGATGCGCCCCGGCCCGGTCGCACCGGCCACGCCGTGGTCCCCGGCTGAACGGAGCGGCACCGCAATGCAGACCTTCCTGCCCCACCCCGGATTCCGGGACTCGGCACTGGCCCTGGACCGGCGCCGCCTGGGCAAACAGCGCGTGGAGGCGCTCCAGGTGCTGCGCGGCCTCATCGTCCCCGGCTACGGCTGGCGCCACCACCCGGCGGTGCGGATGTGGACGGGTTACGAGGAGGCGCTCGTCCGCTACGGCCTCGACGTCTGCCGGGTCTGGCGCGAACACGGGCACCAGGACAGCTGCGCGGCCTCACTCGTCGCGGGGCTCGCCGAGATCCGTCCGGGCGAGCCGGTGCGCGACCAGCCGGAGCTGGCGGACGCCGGGGAACTGCCGCCCTGGCTGGGCGACAAGGCCTTCCACCGCAGCCACCGTTCGGCCCTGGTGCGCAAGGATCCCGCGGTGTACGCCGGGCTGTTCCCGGGGGTCCCGGACGACCTGCCCTATGTGTGGCCGGGTTCGGACCGGGAGCGCGGCCGGGAGGGGAGCGCCGACGCCTAGGACGGTCAGGTCTGCTGCTCGCCCGCGAGTTCCCTCATGTCGACCGTCTCGCCGGCCGGCGGCTGCTCGGGGCTCACCGTCTCGCCGTACTCGCTGAAGGTGACGCTGCCCGGGTTCTTGCCGCCCTCGGTCGTGGTCTTGAGGATGTACGGCTCGCCCTCCGTGGCGACGTGGAGGGTGAGCTTCTCGCCGCCGGAGGCGTCCTTGGTCAGCTCCAGGGCCTCCTCGCCGTTCACCTCGGTCGTGGAGCCGCGCTTCATGCCCTGGCGTTCCGACTCGTCCTCGTCCATGGCGGCGACGAAGCCCTGCTTGTCGCAGACCCCGGCGGTCGAGGCGTCGTCCGCCGGCATCCTCACCCACTTGTCCCGGAGCTTCGGCGCCATCTTCCGAGCCGCGTCGGGCTGCTGCTTCAGGGCGGTCCGCCAGTACTGCTCGTCACCGCGCAGGTAGAGGGTCGCGTCGGTGTGCCGCACGTCCGCCCGGGTCTCGCCGGCGCCGATGGTGCCCTGGCAGTTCTTCTCCTGGTCCACCGAGATGTCGGATCATTGCCGTCAAATCCGTTGATTCACCGATGTGTTGACACCGGGAACCTCCGACTGCCCCCGAGTGCCGAGACATGCACACTCGGCACACTCGGGGAAGAACCGGTGACGAGTGTGTGCGCGGCCCTCGGCGCCGATTGGTCCCCGACAGCGCACGCCAAGTGGACCCCGTGGCGGACCGCCGGGCTGCCTAGCGTCGTCACCATGAACGCCACCACCACCCGCGGTGCCCTGCTCGCCGCGCTCGCCTGTGTCCTCGTCGGAGGGTCCTTCACCGCCAACAGCCTGCTGGGCGACTACCCCTACGCGGGCGGCCAGTTCCTGCGCTACGGGCTGGCCTTCCTGCTGCTCGTCCCGCTGGCCGGGCCCGGTGCGACGGCCCGGCTGCGGGCGCTCGGCGCCGGCCGGTGGCTGCGTCTCGCGCTGCTCGCCGCCGTGGGCATGGTCGGCTTCAATCTGGCCGTCCTCGCCGCGGAACGCACGGCGGAGCCCGCGGTACCCGGCGTCTTCGTGGGCTGCGCGCCCGTGGTCGTCGCCGTACTCGTCCCCCTTCTGGCGCGGCGCCCTCCGCAACGGGCCGTCCTGTACGGGGCGTTGGCCGTGGCCGTGGGCGCCTTCACGGTCCAGGGGTGGGGCCGCACCGACGGCGCGGGCATCGCCTTCTCCGTGTGCGCGCTGGCCGGGGAGGTCGGCTTCGCCGTGCTGGCCGTGCCCGTACTGCGGCCGCTGGGCCCGCGGCTGCTGTCCACCGTGGTGTGCGCCGTCGCGGCGGCCGAGTCGGCGGTGGCGGGTGTCCTGGCCGACGGGGCCGGGTGGCTGCGCACACCGGACGCGGTGGAGGCGGGCGCGCTGCTGTGGCAAGCGGTCGTGGTCACCGTCGTCGGGTTCGTGTGCTGGTACATGGGCATGCAGCGGATCGGGGCCGAGCGCGCCACCCTGTACTCCGGCCTGATCCCGGTCGCCGCCGCCTGCACGGCACCGCTCGTCGGCACCGGCTCCTACGGCACCGCCCAGGCCGTGGGCAGCGCCCTGGTCTTCGCCGGGGTCGCCGCGGGATCGGGCGCGCTCCCGTTCGCGCGCCGACGGCGGTCCCCGGCCGGGCGTCAGACGGCGCCCGAGCGGTCCTTGGAGAAGCTGTAGAGGTCCTGCGAGGTGGTGATCAGCTCGCTCTGCTCCTGCGGGGAGCCGACCATGGGCTGCGAGCCGCGCAGCGGCACCTGGGCGCTCTCGGGCAGGAACCGCACGGTCACCAGGCCGATGGCGCCCGCGGCCATCAGGTAGTAGGCGGGCATCAGCTCGTCGCCGCTGATGCTCACCAGCGCCTCCGCGACCAGCGGTGTGGTGCCGCCGAAGGCCGCCACGGCGAAGTTGAAGCCGATGGCCATGGCGGCGTAGCGCACGGCGGTCGGGAACAGCGCCGGCAGGGTCGCGGCGCTCGGTGCGGCGAAGCAGGCCAGCAGGGTGGACAGCAGCAGGACCCCGGCGACCGGCGCCCAGACGCCGTCCGACTTGAGCAGCAGGAACGCCGGGACGGCGAGGACGATCATCGCCACGGCACCGGTGGCGTAGAGCGGGCGACGGCCGACGTGGTCGCTGAGCCGGCCGAGGAAGGTGATCAGCAGCACGATCCACACCATGCCGATCAGCACCAGCACGTCCGCGAAACCGCTGGAGCGGTCCAGGGTCTCCGTCTGATAGGTCGGCAGATAGCCGGTGACCATGTAGTTGGTGACGTTGTAGAGCAGCACCAGTCCCATGCACACGAGCAGCGGGCGCCAGTGCTCGCGCACGATGGTCTTGAACTCACTGCCCGCCGACTCCTGGGCGAGGCCCTTCTCGTGCTCGTCGAGCTGCTGCTGGAAGGCGGGCGACTCCTCCAGCTTGAGCCGCATGTACAGGCCGATGACGCCGAGCGGACCGGCGATCAGGAACGGCAGCCGCCAGCCCCAGTCGAGCATCTGGGCGTCGGTCAGCGCCAGGTTGAGGACGGTGACCAGCGCCGAGCCCAGGGCGTAACCGACGAAGGTGCCGAAGTCGAGCCAGCTGGAGAGGAAGCCCCGCCGCCGGTCGGGTGAGTACTCGGCCACGAAGGTGGTGGCGCCGCCGTACTCGCCGCCGGTGGAGAAGCCCTGGACCATTCGGGCGAGCAGCAGCAGGATCGGGGCGGCGATGCCGATGGTGGCGTAGCTGGGGATCAGACCGATGGAGAAGGTGCCGAGCGCCATCATGATCATGGTGGTGGCGAGCACCTTCTGCCGTCCGATGCGGTCCCCGAGCGGCCCGAAGACCAGGCCGCCGAGCGGGCGTACGACGAAGGCCGCGGCGAAGGTGGCGAAGGACGAGATGACCTGGGCGGCCGGGGAGGCGCCGGGGAAGAAGACCTTCCCGATGGTGGCGGCCAGATAGCTGTAGACGCCGAAGTCGAACCACTCCATGCAGTTCCCGAGCGCCGAGGCCCCGACCGCGCGTTTGAGCAGCGGCCCCTCGACGACCTGGACGTCCTCCTCGCGAAAGGCCCGCCTGGTGCGGCGGAGCCGGCGGGCCAGCTCCTCGCGCACCTGCAGCGGCAGGTGCGCGACCGTACTCGGCATCTTCGCCCCGCGCTGCGGCCCGGACCCGCCGTCGGGCTTCGCGTCCACCACGCCGTCGCCTCTCCGTCGCTCCACCACGATTCGCCTGAGCGAATTCTGTGCAGGAACCCGGGGTCGGCGCATGCCGGGGGCAGGGCTCAGGGCTGGACGGGCATGCTCCAGCAGTTGGAGCCGGCGGGCTCGCCGGAGAGCCGGTCGGTGAGCCAGGAGATGGCGTTGCCCTGATCCGTGAGCAACGGGGCGAAGTGGTTGAGCAGACCGCTGCCCACCCCAGGCAGCACCACGGGGACGTAGGTCACCTTCCCGCCCTTGGCGCACCAGTCGGCGGCCAGTCGGCGGGCCTGGCCGTGGGGGACCAGGTCGTCGCTGACGCCCGTGGCCACCCGGACCGGGCTGCCGGGCCGGAGCGAGCCGATGCGCTGCTCGGCGAGGAAGCGCTGGAGCACCGGTTCGGCGCGGATGACGTCGCCGATGGACTGCCCGGTCTTCGTCCAGTCGGTGCTGCTGTCGCCGCCGTAGCCGAAGAGCGCGTCGCCCACGCACATGGTCGACAGGTCCTTCAGCGCCTCCTGTCCCGCCGCGTTGATGTACCGGTCGGCGATGGGCCGCAGGGCCGGTTCGGTCTGCAGGAAGCCGTTGAGCGACCAGCCGAGCGCGCCCGCGAGGTCGCTGCCGTCGATCGCCTCCGTCACCTCCGTGAGATCGGCGGGCGGGGCTCCGGCGTAGGTACCGGCCAGTTGGACGTCGGGGGCGTAGGAGGGCTGGAGCTCGGCCGCGGCCGCCGTGGCGCCGCCGCCCTGGCTGTACCCGAACAGCCCCACCCGCGAGTCGGAGGTGACGGAGGACGAGTCGAGGGAGCGCGCGGCGCGTACGGCGTCCAGTACGGCGTGGGCCCCGTCGACCCGGTTGACGTAGGTGTGCAGCCGGTCGGTGGTGCCCAGGCCCACGTAGTCGGTGACGACGACGGCGACTCCGCGCAGCAGCAGCCGGTAGACCGACAGGTCCTCGTAACCGACCGAGACCGTCTGCCCGTTGAGCCGCAACGGGTGCTCCAGGGCCATGGAGGCGGCGCACTGGTCGCCCTGTCCCATGGTGCCCGGCGCCACGGCGACCAGGGGGCGGGGCCCGTCGCCGCGCCACTTCGCGGCCGGTTCGATGTAGGCGCCGGTCACGGCGACCGCCTCGCCGTTCGCGTCGGTGGACTTGTACATGAGCCGGGTCGCGCGGCCGGGGAGCGGGCCGTCGATGCCCGGCAGGCTCAGCGCCAGGGGGAGCGGTTCGCTGCGGATCAGCGCGCCGTCGGCGCCGGGGAGCGCGGACGGCGGTGTGTAGAACGCCGGTATCTCGATGCCGCGGGACGTCGTGGTCGTGGTGGCCGCGTCGTCGGCCGGGGGGCCGTCGGCCGCGGCGGCCGGGACGGCCTGGGCGCCGAGGGCGAGGGCCGCGGCGATCGCCGCGGCGAGCATGCGGGGACGTGGGGGCATGGCGAACCTCCTGGGGAAGGGCCGGATCCGGTCGTCCGCGGTCCCGTGCGGTCAGGGCCGTGGTCGCGCTGCTCCTGTGGGGTTACGGGACCGTAACCGGACAGGGGTTACCAGGGGTAGCACCTGACTCATTACGGTTCAGTAACTTGACGTCGCGTCTAACAAGAGCCGGGCCAGAAACCCCGGTCGGCCAGCTGGAGCACCAGCGCCGCGATGTTCCAGGCGTCGTCCACGCCCCGGTGGTGCCGCCCCTGAAGGGGCAGTCCGGCGATCTCCAACGCCCGCGCCATGCCGGGGCGTCGGCGCAGCCCGTGGGCCTCGGCGAAGACGGCCTTGGCGTTGGTGTGCGTGCGCTCGGCCGGGTGACCGAAGGGGTAGGGCACCCCGTCGGCAGCGCACTGGCGGACGAACTGCTTGCGGTCGTAGTCGCCCCAGCTCGCCCAGGGCCGCACGCCCCCGCCGTGGTCACGCAGCAGCGTCTCGCAGGCCTGGGCGAGACTCACGCCCCGGTCGGTCTCGGCCCGGGTGATACCGGTCAGCTCCGTGCAGAACGCGCTGACCCGGGAGCGGGCGGGCCGCACCAGGATCCGGTGCCGGGACACCCGCTCCCCGGCGTCGAGGTCGACCACGGCGAGCCCGATCTCGATGATCTCGCTCACCGCGCCGGGCGGCGGCTGCCCGTCCCAGCAGGTGGCCTCCAGGTCGATGACGTTCAGCAGGCCCGCGTGGCCCCCGTCCGCGGCGCGCCGGTCCATGACGGCACCGTACGGGGGCACCCGAACCACCGGCACCCGGATTTTCCTCCCCCGTCGTGCCTAGGGGGCGTCGTTTGGATCTTGCCGGGGTCGCGGGGTCTGGCACGCACTCCCCCACTGCCTTAAGGGCGTGGGAGGTACCCCCAGCGGCGTTGTCGTCGGTTGCCAGGGCTCCGCCCTGTCGCCCTCCTCCGCCTTGCAGCTGCACGCTCCCCCACGCTCGGCTTCGCTCGCGCGGGAGGGACCCCCATCGCCCCCGCTCAGGTCGGCAACAAGGCGCCGTCGACCGGAGCCGGCCTGATCCAAACGACACCCCCTAGCGGCGGCTCCGTACCAGCAGATACAGGAAGTACGGCGTTCCGATCACCGCCGTCATGATGCCCGCGCCGAGCTGGGCCGGGGCGATGACCGTGCGGCCGAGCAGGTCGGCGGCGCAGACGAGCGTGGCGCCGAGGAGGACCGCGACCGGCACGACCCGCACGTGCCGCCGGCCCACCAGGGCGCGGGCCGCGTGCGGGGCCACCAGTCCGACGAACCCGATGGTGCCCGCGCAGGCCACGGCGGTCGAGCTGAGGACGACGCTCAGCACCAGGAACCCGAGGCGCCCCGGAGCCAGCCGCAGGCCCAGCAGCCGCGGTGTGTCCTCGTCCAGCGAGATCAGGTCCAGCTCGGTGCGCTGGGCGACCGCCACCCCGATGCCGACGACCAGCGCCAGCGCGACCGGTACGACGTCCGGCATGGTCCGCCCGTAGGTCGAACCCGACAGCCAGGTCAGCGCCTTGGTGGCGTTGAACGGGTCGGTGAGCACGATCAGCAGGCTGATCAGCGCCGCCGTCCCGGAGGCCACGCCGATGCCGACGAGGACCAGCCGGTTCTGCCGGAAGCCGCCGCGGGCGGCGAGCCCGAAGACGAGGACGGCGGTGACGGCGGACCCCGCGAACGCGGCTCCCGCCACCCCCCACGTCCCGGCGGCCGGCACGGTGGTCACGAGGATCACCGCCCCCAGCGCGCCGCCGCCGGTCACGCCGAGGACGTTCGGTTCGGCGAGCGGGTTGCGGGTGACGGCCTGCACGAGCGTGCCGGCCAGGGCCAACGCCGCGCCCGCCCCCAGCGCGGCGAGCACCCGGGGCACCCGCGTGTCCAGCACGAAGGAGACGGTCCGCCCGGCCCGGCCCTGGGCCCAGTTGACGACGTCACCGAGCAGCAGCCGGGTGTCGCCCACCAGCACCGCGGCGATCACGAGCCCCACCAGGGCCACGACCAGGACGGCGACCGTGGCCAGGAACACCGCCCGGCTCGGGATCCGCAGCCGGTCGGGCGCCCCGGCCCCGGCGGTGTCCCGCACCCGCAGCGCCATGGCGACCAGGAACACGGCGCCGACCAGGCTGGTGACCACACCCGTGGGCACGGACACCGAGCGGTCGTCCGCGACCAGGGCCCGCAGCAGCACGTCCGAACCCAGCACCAGGGCGGCGCCGGTGAGCGCCGCCGCGGGCATCGCCGTACGGGAGCGGGCGAAGCCGCGGAACCGGCGGGCGAGCGGACGCACCAGGGCGGGTGCGCACAGGCCGACGAAGCCGATGGGCCCGGCGAGCGTGACGGCGGCGGCGGACAGCAGCGCCGCGAGCACGACGACCGTGACGCGGGTGGCCCGTACCGGGACGCCGAGACCGCGAGCGGCGTCGTCGCCGAGGGCCAGCGCGTCCACCCGGCGGGCCGTCAGCATCAGCCCGACCAGCCCGATCAGGGCGATCGGCAGCATCTGCAGGACGCCGTCGAAGCCGTTCTGGGCGATGCTGCCCTGGTTCCACGCGTAGAGGCCCTCGGTCTGCTCCGGGAAGAGCAGCAGCAGTCCCTCCGTCATGGAGTTCAGGCCCAGCATCAGCGCGGTGCCCGCCAGCACGAGGCGGACGGTGCCCGTGCCGAGGCCGGACAGCCCGAGCACGACGGCCGCCGCGGCCAGGCCGCCCACGAAGGCGATCCCGGACGAGGCGAGCATCGGCAGCGAGAGCCCGGTGGCACCGGCCAGCCCCAGCGCCAGGTAGGAACCGGCGTTCACCGCGAGGGTGTCGGGGGAGGCCAGCACGTTGCGGCTGACCGCCTGGAGCACGGCACCCGCCATGCCCAGGACGGCGCCGACCAGGAGCCCCGCGGTCATCCGGGGCAGCCGGGAGGCGACGACGACGGACGCGTCGTCCGGATCGGCCCGCCCGGTCAGGGCCTTGAGGACCTCGGAGGGTCCGACGGCGGCGGTGCCCTGCGTGATGTCGACGACGGCGAGCACGGCGACCAGCAGGACGATTCCGGCCGTCACCGCGGCCGCGCCCGACCGGGACGTGGGGACCGTCGTCGGACGGGCCGCGGTGGGTTCGGTTGCGGTGACGGCCATGGCTCCGCTACTTCGTCAGGGCGGCGACGACGGAGTCGATGTACGCCTCCATCGACCCGGGACCGCCGAACATCCAGATGCCGTCGTCGAGGCGGTGCACGTCGCCGGCCTTCACGAACGGCAGGGACTTCCACACCGAGTTCTTGGCCAGCTCACCGGTGAACGGGGTGGCGCTCGGGTCGTCGTCGTTGCCGATGTAGGCGAACCGGGTGTCCTTCGGCAGCTTGGTCAGGCCCTCGACGTCGGTGGTGCCGAGCCCGTAGGCCGCGTCGCCCTTGACCGTCCAGGCGTTCTTGAGACCGATGGCCTCGTTGACCTCACCGATGAGCGAGGTCGCGGTGTAGGGGCGGATCGAGACCTGGTTGGAGGCGACGTAGCCGTCGGCGAAGGCGAAGTTCCCGCCCGCCGCCCCGGCGTCGGTCAGGGCCTTCTTGCCCTCGGCGACCTTGGCCTCGAAGTCCGCGCGGATGGTCTTGGCCTTGTCCGAGGTGCCGGTGGCCTTGGCGATCAGGTCGACGTTCTCCAGCATCTGGTCGATCTGACCGGTGCCGTCGGCGGAGGTCACCTCGATCACCGGCGCGACCTCGCGCAGCTGCTTCACGGCGGCCGGGGTGAGGTCCGTGGTGGCGACGATGAGGTCGGGGGCGAGGGAGGCGACGGTGTCCATGCTCGGCTCGCCGCGGGTGCCGATGTCCTTCGGCTCGTTCTTCAGCGGAACGGCGCTGTCCCAGGTCTTGTACCCCTTGACGTCCGCCACGCCCACCGGGTCGACCCCGAGCGAGACGAGGCTCTCGACGACGTTCCACTCGGTGGCGACGACCTTGGTGGCCGGCCCGTCGAGCTTCACCTCGGTGCCCTTGCCGTCCTTGAGCGTGATCGCCTCGGAGGCCTTCTTCTCCGTCTTGTCGGCGGCGGGTTCGGTGGTGCCGCAGGCGGCGAGGGCGAGCGCCGCGGCGGTGGTGGCGGCCGCGGTGAGCAGGAGGCGTCTCATGAGGTGGTGCCGAGCCTTTCGGGGGTTCGTATGTGGTGGCGGCCGATCGGGCGGGTGCGCAGCCGGCCGGTCAGGGGGTCGGTGTCGACGTCGATCCGGATGCCGTAGACGGCGGTCAGCCGCTCGGGGGTCAGGACGTCCTCGGGCGGGCCGTCGGCGACGATCCGGCCCGCTTCGAGGAGCGTGATCCGGTCGGCGACGGCGGCCGCCTGGTCGAGGTCGTGCAGGACGACGCCGACGGCGATGCCGTGGTCGTCCGCCAGGTCGCGGACGAGGTCGAGGAGTTCGACCTGGTAGCGCAGGTCGAGGTAGGTCGTGGGTTCGTCCAGGAGCAGTACGCCGGTCTCCTGGGCGAGGCAGCTCGCGAGCCACACCCGCTGCAACTGCCCGCCGGAGAGGTGGTCGGCGCCGCGGTCGGCGAGCTTGTCGACGCCGGTCAGCGCGAGCGCCCGGTCGACGGCGGCCGGGCCGTCCGGGTCGGGCCGCCCCCAGCGGCCCCGGTACGGATAGCGGCCGAACTCGACGACGTCCCGCACGGTCAGCCCGCCGGGCGTCGGCCGGCCCTGCGTCAGCAGGGCGACGTACCGCGAGAACTCACGGGACGTCAGTGCCAGTCCGTCGGTGCTGCCGTCCAGGCTGAGCGTGGCACTGCGGGCCCGCTGCAGCCGGGCGACGGTCCGCAGCAGCGTCGACTTCCCGCTGCCGTTGGGCCCCACCAGGACGGTCACTTCACCGGGCCTGAGCCTGACCGCGGCGTCGTGCACGACATCGACACCGTCGTACGCGACGGTCACGCCCGTCGCCGACAGGTCATGGCCGCGCAGGCGCGGGGTACCGGCTGCGTCTTCACCTGATCTCACGTAGCGAAGGTTAGCCTAACCTAAAAAGTGCTGGTAGAGACGGGGCTCACACCGGCACCGGGGCGGTTGCCCCCTCCTTCGTTCCCCGGCGGAGCGTCAGGCTCAACTTGCTTGCCGGGGACGGGGTTTCCACAGCCCCGCCCGGTTCAGGGACATCGGGCAGTGGAGGTAGATCTCGTCGATCTCCAGGAGCAGCGCGAGGTCCGGACGCCGTCCGTCACGCGCCATCGCGTCGAAGAAGGGGGCGTCGGTGAGGAGCCGGGCCCGGCCGTTGACCCGCAGCACTTCCTTGCTGCCGGGGATCAGATAGAGCAGACCGGCATGCGGATTGTCGAGGATGTTGTGGAAGCTGTCCCCGCGCCGGTTGCCCGGACGGTCCGGCAGGGCGAGGGTGCGCGAGTCGACCACGTGGGTGGAGCCGGGGACGTCGCCGCGGGGCGAGACGTCGCAGTTGCCGCCCGCGTCGGAGGTCGCCAGGAGGCAGAAGGGGGAGCGGGCCAGGATGTCCCGGTCCTCGTCCGTGAGCCGGTCGTGCACCTTGTCGATGACGACGGGCCAGGGTTCGCCCAGCAGCTCGCGCAGTTGTGCGCGCGAGCCGAGTTCGACCCAGCCCTCCTCGGTGGTGGCGGCGTCCGGCCGGTCTCCGGTCGGGTCGATCGTGTGCGGCAAGGCCGGCTCCCCAGTGTGCTCGCGGAACTGCCGGACGTACTGCTCCCGGCGGTTGTTGCACACGCAACATTATCGGGGGCCGCTCTCAGAAGGCGTACCGGATCCGCAGCCAGGGCGTGTGCTCGGCGACCAGCGCACGGAGCCGGGCGACCGCCCCGGCCTTGACGTCCGCCCGGTAACGCACGTTGAGCGCGCCGTTCTCCGAGCGCTTGGCCTGCTGGATCTCCTCTCGCCACAGCACCTCCTCGGCCCGTGGGTGCCAGCCCAGGTTGACTTCGTGCAGCTCCCGGTTGTGCGTCAGCATGATCACCTCGGCGGCGGCCTGCCGCTTGACCCGCTCGGGCAGAACGTCGTCGAGGTGTCGCAGCAGCTCCGCCCAGGCCTCCTCCCATCCCGGCCGCACCACCACGGGGGAGAGGTTGAAGTGCACCTCGTACCCGGCGTCCAGGAAGTCGCCGGCCGCGGCGATGCGCTCGGCGACGGGGGAGGTGCGCACGTCCAGCATCCGGGAGTCGTCCGGCGGCATCAGGGAGAAGCGGATCCGGGTCCGGCCGCGCGGGTTCAGGGCGAGCAGGTCGGGATTGACGAACTTCGTCGCGAAGGACGCCTTGGCCGTCGGCCACTGCCCGAAGGCGTGCACCAGGTCCGCGGTGTTGTCGCAGATCAGGGCGTCCACCGAGCAGTCGCCGTTCTCACCGATGTCGTAGACCCAGGCGTCGGCGTCGCACTGGTTCGGCTCGCGCTTGGGTCCCTGCCGGGCGATGTGCCGGCCGAGGTGGGCGATGATCCGGTCGACGTTGGTGAAGACGGTGACGGGGTTGGCGTACCCCTTGCGGCGCGGCACGTAGCAGTAGGCGCAGGCCATGGCGCAGCCGTTGGAGGCGCCGGGCGCGATCCAGTCCGCGGAGCGGCCGTTGGGCCGGGTGGCCAGGGTCTTCCGCTCGCCCAGGACCAGCGTCTCGCCCTTGACCCGCACCCAGCGCTCGACGTTGCCCTCGTTGCCGTGCAGCCCGGGGATGCCCCAGTGGGAGTCCACCTCGACCACGCGGGCGTCGGGAAACCGGGCGAGGACCTGACGGCCGCGCGGGGAGGCGGCGGCGGCCGGCTCGGCGTGGATCTCCCGCACCGGCAGCAGCCGGCGGGCGGCGGCGGAGTCCCGGAAGAGCGGTCCGGCGGCGGGCGTCGCGGGGGGCGAGAGGGCGTCCAGGCCGAACAGGGTGCCGGAGCCGTCGTCCGGCGCGGTGGACGGGTCGTGCATGGGGGGCTCCGGGGCGGGATGCGGGAGGGACCGCGCGATGTCGCCGCGGTCCGGTCCCTCCACTGTACGGAGCCTTCGGTGCCCGCCGCCGTGTCACGCGGCCCGTCGGGGGCATACGCGAGACACGGCACCGCTCCGGTGCCGCCGATCCGAAGGGATGTACACCGTGCTCGCCATCATCGCGGCGGTTCTGTTCCTCATCGCCTGGCTGATCAACGCGGCGGAGGTCTCGACCAACGACGTCTTCACCTCCACCAACGTCATGCTCATCGGCCTCGCCCTGCTGGCCCTGCACGTCGCCGGGATCGGCAGCGGCTGGGCGGCGCGGGGGCGCCGCCGCTGAGCCACCGCCACCGTCAGCTCCCGTGCCAGCTGTCAGGGGATGCGCGCCACGCCCGCGTAGATACCGCTCTCCTCCGGCGCGGGCGGCTCCATGCCCTCGCCGTACCACTCGGTGGCCGTGACCAGGCCGGGCGGCAGCAGTTCCAGGCCGTCGAAGAAGCGGGCGACCTCCGCCCGGGTGCGGAAGCCGAGACGGATGCCGCCCTTGGCGTACTGGGCGATCACCTGCTCCGCCAGTTCGGGGAAGAGGTCGATCGCGGCGTGCGAGAGGACCAGGTGGCTGCCCGGGGGGAGGGTCTCGACCAGGCCCCGGACGATGCCGTGGGCGTCCTGGTCGTCCGGGACGAAGTGCATCAGCGCGATCAGCGACAGCGCGATCGGCCGGTCGAAGTCCAGGATCCCGCGGGCGTGCCGCACGATCTCCTCGGGCTCCCGGACGTCGGCCTGGATGTAGTCCGTGGCCCCCTCCGGGCTGCTGACCAGCAGGGCCTCCGCGTGCCGCAGCACGATCGGGTCGTTGTCGGCGTAGACGACCCGGGCCGCCGGCACCGTCCGCTGGACGATCTGGTGCAGGTTGGGCTCGGTCGGGATGCCCGTGCCGATGTCCAGGAACTGGTCGATGCCCTGCGCGGCGAGGTGCGCCACCGCGCGGTTCATGAACGCGCGGTTCTGCCGCGCCGCGTCCCGCGCCTCGGGCGGCAGGGTCTCGCCCACCGCCTCGTCGACGGGGTAGTTGTCCTTGCCGCCCAGCAGCCAGTCGTAGACCCGCGCGGGGTGGGCCCGGCCGGTGTCGATGTGGGGAGGCTGGGTGTGGTCCGTGGTCATGGCAGGCTCCGTGCTCCGGGAGGTGACGCTCCACCGCAGTTCTCGATCATCGTACTGCGGTGCCGCCGTGCCATGTGCCGCACGAGTGGCGGAAGTTGCCGCTCACCCCGGTCATCCGTCCCGGCCGGGGCGGCCCAGGGTGCGGGGCGGACGGTAGGCCCACGCGCGGTCGGCGTCGGTGATCTCGCGCAGCACCCGGGCCGGAGTCCCGGCGACGACCGTCATCGGCGGCACGTGGGCCGTCACGACACTGCCCGCGCCGACCACCGAGCCCCGGCCGACGGTCACGCCCGGCATGATCAGCGCACCGGCCCCGATCCACACGTCGTCCTCGATGCGCACCGGCGCCGAGAACTGCGTGCCGTCCCGGCGCAGGTCCGGGTGGACGGGGTGGCCGGTGGTGCTGACGGTCACGTGCGGGGCGAACATCACCCGGTCCCCGACGAAGACCTCGACGTCGTCGACGAGGGTGAGGCCGAAGTTGGCGTACACGTCGTCGCCCACGTGCACCCGGTTGCCGTAGGCCACGTGCAGCGGCGGCTCGATCCACACCCCCGTGCCCAGCGCGGCGAACATCTCCTTCAGGATCGCCCGGCGTCCCTCCTCGTCCCGCGGGCCGGTCCGGTTGTAGGCGTCGGCCAGTTCCTTGCCGCGCAGCCGCTCCTCCGCCAGGCCCTCCAGGCCCGGGGCGCCGTCCGAGTACAGCTCCCGGGCCGCCATTTTGCGGCGGACCTCGCGCTCACGGGGGTCGGTGGTCATGCGGTCTCCTCGTGTCCGTACGGGACGGGCCGGAACGCCCCCCGGAGCTGACGCGTGCCGCTCCGGGGAGGCGGGGTGGTGGTGCGGAGGTGCGCCTAGTCGGTGGGCGTGCGCAGGACGGCGACTCCCCGGCCCGCCAGGACGACGGCGCCCTCGTCACCGGTGTCGCCCACCAGGACCTCTCCGGTGAGCCCGGGGACGGTGACGGCCTCGTCGGTCCGGTTGACCAGGAACAGGAAGCGTCCGCCGGGGCCGCGGCGCACGGTGGTCTCTACCCGGCCGCGCACCGGGGCGGGCAGTTCGCTCGTCACCCCGGCCGGCTCCAGCAGCCTCGGCAGCAGCGCGGCCAGCCCCTCGGAGCCGAGCCGGGTGGACACGTAGGCGGCCGAACCGCCGCCCGTCGGGCGCCGGGTGACCGCGGGGCGGCCCGCGTGCGCACCGGTGCGGTAGCGGACGAGCACCTCGGTCCCGGGGGCGGTGACGGTGACGTGGTCGGTCCACAGACCGCCGGTGCCGCCGTCGTCCAGCTCCACGCTCTGCCCGGCGGGCAGCGGACCGAACTCCTCGACGCGGATGCCGAGCAGGTCCCGCAGCGCGCCCGGGTAACCGCCCAGCCAGACGTGGTCGTTCTCGTCCACGATGCCGGAGAAGTACGTGGTGACCAGGTGCCCGCCCTGCTCGGCGTAGCGGGTGAGGTCCTTGGCCAGCCCGGCCGGGACCAGGTGCAGCACCGGCGCGATCAGCACCCGGTGACGGCTCAGGTCGGCGCCGGTGGTGACGACGTCGGCGCGCACGCCCAGGGAGAGCAGCGCCGAGTACCAGTCGAGCGCCTCCTGGTGGTAGTCGAGCAGCGAGGTGGGGTGCGAGTCCTGCTCGCTCGCCCACCGCGACTCCCAGTCGAAGAGGATGCCCACCTCGGCGGGCTCCCGCTCGCTCCCGGCGACCGGCGCGAGCGTCTTCAGCGTGTCGCCGAGCGCGGTGACCGCGCGGAACAGGTCGCTGTCCGCACCGGCGTGCGGAACCATCGCCGAGTGGTACTTCTCCGCGCCGGCCGCCGACTGGCGCCACTGGAAGAAGCAGACCGCGTCGGCGCCGTGCGCCACGTGCGTCAGCGAGTCCCGGGCCATCTCACCCGGCCGCTTGGCCAGGTTGACGGGCTGCCAGTTCACGGCGCTGGTGGAGTGCTCCATCAGGAACCAGGGGCGCCCGCCCGCGATGTTGCTGGTGAGGTTCGCCGAGAACGACAGCTCGTCGCGGGCCTGCGGGTGCGGCACGACGTAGTGGTCGTTGGCGACGAAGTCCACCTCGCCCGCCCAGTCCGCGTAGTTCATGCCCTTGGTG
This sequence comes from Streptomyces sp. BBFR25, assembly GCF_044590125.1. Taxonomy (NCBI): domain Bacteria; kingdom Bacillati; phylum Actinomycetota; class Actinomycetes; order Kitasatosporales; family Streptomycetaceae; genus Streptomyces; species Streptomyces sp. BBFR25. The sequence continues at coordinate 969,082 of NZ_CP172447.1, read as the reverse complement.
CCGGGCATCACCATGAAGTTGGTGGTGACGGGAACCCCGGGGGTCAGCTCCCGCAGCAGGTCCCGCTCCGCGCGCAGGTGGTCCTTGAGCGCGTCCGAGGAGAAGCGCTTGAAGTCCAGCTGCTGGGTCGGGTTCGGGTGCGAGGCGGCCAGCCGGGGCGGCAGGATCTCCTCCCAGTCGCCGTAGCGCTGCGACCAGAACGCCGTGCCCCAGGCGTGGTTGAGGGCGTCCGTCGTGCCGTACCGCGCGCGCAGCCAGACCCGGAAGGCGCGGGCCGCGTCGTCGGAGTAGTCGTAGACGTTGTGGCAGCCCAGCTCGTTGTTGACGTGCCAGGCGACGAGCGCCGGGTGGTCGGCGTAGCGGGTGGCCAGCTTCCGGACCAGGCGCAGGGCGTGCTCGCGGAAGACGGGCGAGGTCGGGCGCCAGTGCTGGCGCGCTCCCGGCCACAGCGTCTCGCCCCGGTCGGTGACCGGGAGGATCTCGGGGTGCGCGGTGGTCAGCCAGGGCGGCGGGGAGGCGGTGGCGGTCGCCAGGTCGACGCCGACGCCGTGCTCGTGCAGCAGGTCCATCACCTCGTCGAGCCAGGCGAAGTCCCAGGCGTCGGGGCCGGGCTGGATGCGGGCCCAGGAGAAGATGCCGAGCGAGACGATGGTGACACCGGCCTCGCGCATCAGCCGTACGTCCTCCTGCCACACCTCCCGGGGCCACTGCTCGGGGTTGTAGTCGGCGCCGTAGGCGAGGCGGGGGGCGGGCGCACCGTCCGCCGCGCGGTGCGAGCGGGAGTGGAGGGTGGAGATCATGGCGGTCCTTCCGGTGGGGCGTGCGCTACTTCTCGACGGTGAAGCCCTGCTCCTCGCCGTACTTGACGGAGGCCTCCTGCCAGGACTCGAGACCCTCGGCCAGCGTGGTGCCGGAGACGTATGCCTTGCCGACGGTGTCGTTGAAGACCGAGTTCGCGTAGACCTGGTAGGGCAGGTACGACCAGTCGTCGGGGACGTTCGCGGCCGACTCGGCGAAGACCTTGTTGGCCTTCTGGCCGCCGAAGTACGGGAAGGCGGTGTCCTGGAACGTGGTGGACTGCAGATCCGCGGTGGTCGCCGGGAAGGCGCCGTTCTTCAGCCGGGTCTGCACGCCGTCACCGGCGTTGGCGTACTCGACGAAGGCGTACGCCAGCGCCTCGTTCTTGCCCAGCTCCGGGAGCGCCAGCGCGCTGCCGCCGTTCTCGGCGCTGACCCTGCCGCCCGCCGTCCACTGCGGCATGGGGGCGACGCGCCAGTCACCGGAGGCCGCCTTCGCGCCGGACTCCAGGTTGGCCGGCATCCAGGCGCCGGTCGCCAGCGTCGCGATGCTGCCGTCGGCGAGGCCCTTGTACCACTCGTCGGTCCAGGCGGGGACGGAGGCGAGCAGCTTCTCGTCGATGAGCTGCTGCCAGGTGTCGGTGAAGGTCTTGGCGCCCTGGTCGGAGAAGTCGATCTTCACTTTGGTGCCGTCGACCGTGTAGGGGCGTGAACCGGCCTGCCAGAGCATGCTGGTGGCGAATCCGGCGTCGCCGTTGTCGGCGGTGATGTACGCCTTCGGGTCCGCCTTGTGCAGGTCGCGGGCGGCGTCCAGGTACTCGGCCCAGGTGGTGGGCACCTCGATGTCGTACTTGTCGAAGACCTTCTTGTTGTAGAACAGCGCCATCGGGCCCGAGTCCATCGGCAGCGCGTAGACACCGTCCGAACCGGCCTTCACGCCGTTCCACGGACCGGGGGAGAACGTGGCGGAGAGCTTGTCGGCGCCGAAGGACTTCAGGTCGGTGAGCTGCTCGGTCAGGGCGTACTGGCCCATCGCGTAGTACTCGATCTGGGCGACGTCCGGGACGCCCTTCTCCGCCGAGATGGCGTTCTGCAGCGCCGTGTACTGGTCCTTGTTGGTCCCGGCGTTGACCAGGTCGACCTTGACGCCCGGGTGCGCCTTCTCGAAGTCGGCGGCGACCTGCTTGAGGGTGGGTTCCCAGGCCCAGACCGTGACGGTGCCGCCCTCCTTGAGGGCCGCCTGTATGTCCGCCTCGGAGACGGCCTTGTCGCTCGACCCCCCGTCGTCGGAGTCGCCGCAGGCACTCGCCCCCAGGGCGAGGGCGCAGACGAGGGCCGTGCCGCGCAGGAGGCGGCGCGAGCGTGTGCTCAGGTGTGTGGGCATGGGCGTGCTTCCACTTCTTCGTGGCCGGAACGGCACCGGTTGAGGGCGGGCGGGGTGGTCGGGTGAGGGGCAGGAGCGGGGGAGGGCTACTCCTTGACGCTTCCGGCGGCGAGACCGGACTGCCAGTACCTCTGGAGCAGCAGGAACGCGGCGATCAGCGGCAGGATGGTGAGGAGCGACCCGGTGACGACGAGATTGAAGACGGCCTCGCCGCCCGCGGTCGCGGCCTGCTGGTTCCAGCTGTTGAGCCCGAGGGTCAGCGGGTACCAGTCGGGGTCCTTGAGCATGACCAGCGGCAGGAAGTAGTTGTTCCAGGTCGCGACCATGGTGAACAGCAGGACGGTGACGATGCCGGGCGCCAGCAGCGGCAGCGCGACCCGGAAGAAGGTGCGCGCCTCGCCCGCTCCGTCGATGCGGGCGGCCTCCATCAGCTCGGTGGGGATGGCCTCGGTGGCGAACACCCACATCAGATAGAGGCCGAACGGCGAGATCAGGGACGGGATGATCACCGCCCAGGGCGTGTTGGTGAGCCCCATCTCGCTGAACATCAGGAAGGTCGGCACCGCCAGCGCCGTCCCCGGCACCGCCACCGCGCCGATGACGACGGCGAAGACGGCACTCCGGCCGGGGAAGCGGAACTTGGCGAGCGCGTAGCCGCCGAGCACGGCGAGGAAGGTGGCGCCGCCCGCGCCGAGGCCCACGTACAGCAGGGTGTTGAGCAGCCAGCGGGTGAAGACGCCGTCGTCGTAGGTGAACGTCTCGGTGATGTTGTCCCACAGCGCGAAGTCGCCGTCGAACCAGAGACCGGAGGAACGGGACAGCCCCTCCTGCGTCTTGGTGGCGCTGACGGCGAGCCAGACCAGCGGCACCAGGCTGTACAGCAGCACGAGGGCGGTGAGCGCGGTCAGCAGCACGCTGCGCCGGGGTTTGTCGGCGGAGTGCCGGCGCCGGGGCGCACGCAGCCGCGGGACGGAGCCCGGGGTGCCGGAGGGCGCGGGCGCACCACGGTCGGAAACGGTGGTGACGGGACCGGTCATCGCTGCCTCACACTCCCTTGCGCATGCCGCGCAGCTGCACGGCGTAGGCGACGACCATGGTGATCAGCCCCATGACGATGGCGACCGTCGCGGAGTAGTTGTGCTGCTGCCCGTTGAAGGACAGCGCGTAGGTGTAGTAGTTCGGCGTGTAGTCCGTGGTGATGGCGTTGCGCGCCAGGGGCTGCAGGATGCTGGGCTCGTTGAAGAGCTGGAAGCTGCCGATGATCGAGAAGATCGTGGCGATCACCAGGGCCCCGCGGATGGCCGGGAGCTTGATGGCGGTGATCACGCGGAGCTGGCCGGCGCCGTCGATCTGGGCCGCCTCGTACAGCGAGTGCGGGACCACCCGCAGCGCCGAGTAGAAGATCAGCATGTTGTAGCCGACGAACTCCCAGGTCACGATGTTGCCGATGGAGGCCAGCACCAGGTCGGGGGAGAGCGGGTCGGGCAGCGAGACACCCAGCGCGCCGTTGATGTCGCCGACCAGACCGAAGCGGGTGCCGTACATGAAGCCCCACATCAGGGTGGCCACCACGGCGGGCACGGCGTACGGCAGGAAGATCGAGACGCGGAAGAAGTCGCGGCCGTAGAGGCGGCCGCTGTCCAGCGCCAGGGCCACGAGCAGCGCGATGCCGAGCATGATCGGCACCTGGACGGCGAGGAAGAGCGAGACCCGGCCGAGCGACGCCCAGAACCGCTCGTCCCCCAGCGCCTCGCCGTAGTTGTCGAGGCCGACGAAGGTGGTCCCGCCGATCAGCTGGTCGCGGAAGAGGCTGAGGTAGACCGAGTACGCGAGGGGCGCCAGGAACACCAGGGCGAACACGGCCACGAACGGGCCGAGGAAGCCCCACCCCGTCCAGGAACGGCGGTCCCGCCGCACCGGGGGCGGGGCCGGCCGCGGCTCGGCGGCGGCCGGCGGTTGCAGCGTCGTCATGTCGTCCTCGCTCGTCCACGTCCTGGAGCCACGCCCGATGGTTGCGTAAACATCGGGCACCGCGAAGAGGCCCCCGAGCTGTTATGTTTACGTAAACATCCGATGGCGGCATGTCTACACTGCCCCGATGACGACGGTCAAGGGTCCTTCCGCACCGGACCCGACAGCGACAGAGAGGCGGCTGACGGCGAGTGAGCACGGCTGAGGAAGTCCCGACGAGCGGACCCGCGCGTCCCCGGCGCGGCCGGGACCGCACGGCCTCCATGGCGGACGTGGCCCGGCTGGCCGGAGTCTCCTCGCAGACCGTCTCCCGTGTCTCCAACGGCTACGCGGGCGTGACCGAGGAGACCCGACGGCAGGTGCTGGCGGCCATGAAGGAGCTGGGCTACCGGCCCAACAGCGCCGCCCGCGCCCTCAAGCGGGGCGAGTTCCGCACCATCGGCGTCATCACCTTCACGCTGGCCACCACGGGCAACGTGCGCACCCTGGAGGCGATCGCGACCTCCGCGGCGAGCGAGGGGTACGCGGTGACGCTGCTGCCGGTCGCCGTCCCGACCCAGGACGAGGTGCGCGGCGCGTTCTCGCGCCTGGAGGAACTGGCCGTCGACGCGGTCATCGTCATCATGGAGGTCCACCTCCTGGACGCGGCGTCCCTCACCCTGCCGCCGCACGTCCAGGTCGTCGTGGTCGACTCCGACGCCGGTGACACCTACACGGTCGTCGACACCGACCAGGCGGGGGGCAGCCGTGCCGCCGTGCGCCACCTGCTCGACCTCGGGCACGACACGGTGTGGCACCTGGGCGGCCCCGAGGGCTCCTTCGCCGCCCAGCGCCGCGCCGACGCCTGGCGGCGCACGCTCACCGAGGCGGGCCGCACCCCGCCGCCCCTGGTGCGCGGCGACTGGTCGGCGGAGTCCGGCTACCGGGCGGGTCTGGAACTCGCCGCGCGCGAGGAGTGCACCGCCGTCTTCGCGGCCAACGACCAGATGGCCCTCGGTCTGCTGCGCGCCCTGCACGAACGCGGCCGGCGCGTGCCCGAGGACGTCAGCGTCATCGGCTTCGACGACATCGCCGAGGCCGGTTCCTTCCTGCCCCCGCTGACCACCGTCCACCAGGACTTCGCCGAGGTCGGACGGCTGTGCGTGCGGGCCGTGCTGCGCAAGATGCGCGCGGCCGGTCCCGAGCGGGGCACCACGCTGGTGCCGACCCGGCTGGTGACCCGGGCGAGCACGGCACCGCCGCCGGGCTAGAAGGGGCTGGAGGGCCGGGCGCGAGAGGGGCGGAAGCGGACGGACCGCCGGTTTGGGAGCGGCTGTGACGGTAACCCCACAAGCCGACCGCCGTACCCCCACGCCCGGGAGAGCCCCATGACCCAAGTCGCCGACTACGTGCTCCAGCGCCTGTCCGAGTGGGGCGTCCAGCGGGTGTACGGCTATCCGGGTGACGGCATCAACGGTCTGCTCGGCGCGTTCGACCGGGCCGCCGGCGACCCGGAGTTCATCCAGGCCAGGCACGAGGAGATGGCCGCGTTCATGGCCTGCGGCCACGCCAAGTTCACCGGCGAGGTGGGCTGTTGCGTCGCCACGTCGGGTCCCGGCGCCGTGCACCTGCTCAACGGCCTCTACGACGCCAAGCTCGACCACCAGCCCGTGGTGGCGGTGGTGGGCCAGCAGAAGCGGCTGTCGCTGGGCACCCACTACCAGCAGGAGATCGCCCTCGACCAGCTCTTCGCGGACGTGTCCGAGTACTGCCAGATGGTCGTGCACCCGGGCCAGGCCCGGCACGTCATCGACCGGGCCTTCAAGACCGCGCTGACCACCCGGGGCGTCGCCACGATCATCATCCCCAACGACATCCAGGAGGAGGAGGCCCAGCCCTCCCCGCCCAGGGAGCACGGCTCCGTCTTCTCCAGCGTGGGCTGGAGCCGCCCCCGGGTCCTGCCCGACCTCGACGAGCTGCGCAGGGCCGCCGACGTCCTCAACGCGGGGAACAAGGTCGCCATGCTCGTCGGCCAGGGCGCGGCGAAGGCGGAGGCCGAGGTGAAGGAGGTCGCCGAACTGCTCGGCGCCGGTGTCGCCAAGGCCCTGCTCGGCCGGGAGGTCCTGCCCGACGACCTGCCCTACGTCACCGGGCCCATCGGCCTGCTGGGCAGCAAGGCCAGCGACAACATGATGCAGGGCTGCGACACCCTGCTCATGGTCGGCAGCAGCTTCCCGTACTCGGAGTGGCTGCCCGAGGAGGGGCAGGCCCGGGGCGTCGAGATCGACATCGACGGCCGCATGATCGGCATCCGGTATCCCATGGACGCCCACCTCGTCGGCGACTCCAGGGAGACCCTGCGCGCCCTCATCCCGATGCTCCAGCGCAAGGAGGACCGGGGCTGGCGGGAGAAGATCGAGAAGGACGTGCGGGAGTGGCACGACCTCTGCGACCGCTGGGCGGGCGAGCACTTCGGCAAGACCATCAACCCCCAGGCCGTCGCCGCCGAACTCTCGCCGCGGCTGCCCGACGACGTCATCCTGACGGCCGACTCCGGTTCGGGCACCAACTGGTGGGCGCGCCACCTCATGCTGCGCGACGGCATGCAGGCCTCGCTCTCCGGCACCCTGGCCACGATGGGCCCGGGCACGCCCTATGCCATCGCGGCGCGGTTCGCCTACCCCGAGCGCCCGGTGATCGCCTTCATCGGGGACGGCGCGTTCCAGATGAACGGCATGAACGAGATGATCACCGTCAAGCGCTACCTGGACCGCCTGTCCGGGTCGGCACCGCTGATCTTCTGCGTCTTCAACAACCAGGACCTCAACCAGGTCACCTGGGAGCAGCGCGCCATGGCCGGAGACCCCAAGTACCCGGGCTCCCAGGTCATCCCCGACGTCCCCTACGCCGCCTACGCCGAACTCCTCGGCCTCAAGGGCATCGTCTGCGCCGATCCCAAGAAGGTCGGCTCCGCCTGGGACGAGGCGCTCGCCGCCGACCGGCCCGTGGTCCTGGAGTTCAAGGTCGACGCGGAGATCGCGCCGATCCCGCCGCACATCATGAAGGACCAGGGCAAGAAGGCCATCAAGGCGGCGCTGCACGACCCGGAGCTGACCGGGATCGCCACCAAGGGCGTACGCCAGAAGCTCACCGAGTACGCCGAGCACCTCCCCGGACGGGGCAAGAAGTGAGCGGCACCCGGCACCGGGCGGCGAACGGCACCGAGGTCGTCGTCGTCACCGGCGCGACCGGCGGCGTCGGTCGGGCCACGGCCCGGGCTTTCGGCGCCCGCGGGGCCGCGGTGGCCCTGCTCGCCCGGGGCGAGCACGCTCTCGAACGAGCGGCCGAGGAGGTGCGCGAGGCCGGGGGACGCGCGCTGCCGCTGGTCGTGGACGTCGCCGACGCGGACGCCGTGGACGCGGCGGCCACCCGTGTCGAGGAGGAGTTCGGCCCGATCGACGTCTGGGTGAACGCCGCGTTCTCGACCGTCTTCGCGCCCGTGCCGGAGATCCGGCCCGAGGAGCTGAGGCGGGCCACCGAGGTGACCTACTTCGGCTTCGTCCACGGCACCCAGGCCGCGCTGCGGCGCATGACACCGCGTGATCGCGGCACCATCGTCCAGGTCGGATCGGCCCTGGCCGAACGCAGCGTCCCGCTCCAGGCCGTCTACTGCGGGGCCAAGCACGCCATCCAGGGGTTCACCGAGTCGCTGCGCTGCGAGCTGCTGCACGACCGCAGCGGGGTGCGGGTGACGATGGTGCAGATGCCCGGGCTCAACACGCCCCAGTTCAGCTGGGTCCTCACCCGGCTGCCCCGCCATCCGCGCCCGGTGGCCCCCGTCTACCAGCCCGAGGTGGCCGCCAGGGCGGTGCTGCACGCCGCGGACCATCCCGAGCGGCGCATGTACTGGGTGGGCGGCTCCACCGTGGCCACCCTGCTGGGCCAGAAGTTCGCCCCGGGTCTGCTCGACCGCTACCTGGCCCGCACCGGCTACGACGGCCAGCAGACGGACCGGCCGGTCGACCCCTCGCGGCCGGTCAACCTCTGGAAGCCGCCGGACGACACCGCCCCGGACGACTACGGCGCGCACGGGATCTTCGACGACGAGGCCCATCCGCGCAGCCTCCAGTTCTGGATCTCCCGCAACCGCCGGCCGCTGGCCCTGGCCACGGCCGCGACCGGGGCGGTGGCCGCGGCACTCGCGGGCGGACTGCGCCGGCGTGCCGGCTGACGGACCGCCCTCGGGTCAGTCCGGTCTGCGGTCGATGTTCCGCGCCCACCAGTGGTGCTCGCAGAACCAGTGCCCGACCATCGCGCCGCCGAAGACGACGAACCCCACTCCGATCAGCCAGGACTCCACCACCAGCACGATGCCGACCGTGCCGTAGCTGAAGGCGTTGTCGAGGATGAGCGGTGTGAAGAAGAGGTAGGAGAAGCCGCGCAGGCCGATCAGGCCCACCATCGTGGCGAACGCTCCCGGCAGCAGGTCGCGCCAGCGGACCTGGCCGCCCAGCAGGAAGTGCTGGCCCCACCAGAAGAACAGCATGCCGCTGGCGGTCGACAGCGCGATCCGCGCCGAACCGTGCAGCGCGGTCCGCGTCTGCACCTCCTGGTAGAGGTAGGCGGTCAGCATGATCACCCAGGTCATCTGGCGCCAGATGCGGTGCCACGGACCGGTGGGCAGTTCCCAGATGCGCTCGTAGCCGTTCTGGACGCTCGCCGCGAAGGACACGCCGAACACGCCGAGCAGGATTCCGCCCCACACGCTCGTCGTGCCGACGACCTTGGTCGGCGGGCTGATGATGTCGGTCAGCACCTTGGCCGACCGCCCGGACAGCCCCATGCCGTCGGCCAGCCAGGAGGCGAAGCCCCCGCGTCCCAGCGGGTCGGCCGCGGCCACCACGATCAGCAGCGGCGCGAGCGTGACCAGGGCGAGGGTGGCGAAGCCCATGGCCCGGTGCATCAGCTCCAGGTCCCGGCCGCGCCGGACCAGGGCGGACGCGGCCAGCCAGTCCCACGCACGGTGGAAGGGCCGCCACAACCGGTTCACGGGGTGCTCCTCGGGCGTCCTTTCGATGGCTCGCGACGGGGAACTGAGTGACCCGGCCCGCGCCCGGACAAACGTCGGTTGACCCGGACGGCCCGCGCATGGACCGGACGGCGCGGGGAACCGGCCCCGGGTACGCGAACGGCGAGGGAGCGCGCGATGACGTCGGTGACCGGCCCGGAGACGAGGTCACTGGACGCGTGCGTGGTCGACGCGGTCGACGTGCACGCCTTCGAGGTGCCCACCGACGGTCCCGGGGGCCGCGAGCAGGACGGCACCCTGGAGTGGGACGCCACGACCCTGGTCCTGGTGCGCGTGCACGCCGGCGGGCGCACCGGGCTCGGCTACACCTACGGAGACGTCTCGGTGGCGTCCTTCGCGCACTCGGTGCTCACGCCGGTCGTCGAGGGCAGCCCCGTCACCTCGCCGCCCGCCCTGTGGGAGCGGATGGGCGCGCGGATGCGCAACGCCGGCCGCCCCGGAGCGGGAGCCATGGCGCTGTCCGCCGTCGACGTGGCGCTGTGGGACCTCAAGGCGCGGCTGCTGGGACTTCCGCTGGTCCAGCTCCTGCCGGCCCACCACGACCGGGTGCCCGTCTACGGCAGCGGCGGCTTCACCAACTACCCCCTGGACCGCCTCACCGGCCAGCTCGCCGGATGGGCCGAGGAGGGCATCGGGCGCGTGAAGCTGAAGACCTCACGGGAACCGGAGTCCGACCCGCGGCGCCTGACCGCCGTCCGCCGGGCGGTCGGGGACGGGACGGAACTGTTCGCCGACGCCAACGGGGCGCTCGGCCGCAAGGAGGCCCTGTACTGGGCGCACCGGTTCCACGAGGAGTGGGACGTGCGCTGGTTCGAGGAACCGGTCGGCTCCGCGGACCTGGAGGGGCTGCGGATGCTGCGCGAGCGCGGCCCGGCCCGTCTGGAGGTCGCCGCGGGGGAGTACGCCTTCACCGCCCAGGACTTCGCCAACCTGGCCGAGGGGCCCGCGGTCGACTGCCTCCAGGCCGACGTCACCCGGTGCGGGGGCATCACCGGCGTGCTGGAGGTCGCCGGTCTGGCCGCCGTCCGGCACCTGGACCTCTCCGCGCACTGCGCGCCCGCGGTGTCCGCCCACGCCTTCTGCGCCGTGCGGCGGCTGCGGCACCTGGAGTACTTCCACGACCACGTGCGCGTCGAGCGGCTGCTGTTCGACGGCGTCCTGTCGCCGCAGGGCGGGGCGCTGCGCCCCGACACCTCGCGGCCGGGCCTCGGCCTGGACGTCAGGTGGGCCGACGCGGAGCCCTACCGGGTGTACGGGGTCCGTCCGCCGCGCTGACGCCGACGCCGAGGCCCGGTGGCCTCACGGGTCGCTGCGCTCCTGCGCCTCCCGCACGCGCTCGTTGTGCCAGGCGACGGCCGCGCGTATCTGGGGCTCCTGGAGCCCCGTGCGGGACCCGAGCTGGTCCATGGACAGGGCCGGCGGGCCGGTGGTCAGGGCCCGGGTCAGCTTCGCCGCCCACAGCTCCTCGTCCACGAAGGGCCGGTGCGCGTACCCTTCCTTGATCACGTCGAAGTGGTCGTCCGAGCACGTGGTGATGAGCCGCAGCCCGTCGAACCACTCCTTGGTGGCGTGCGCCGCGGACGAGTCCGGCACGTAGCCCGTCACGGACTCGTCCTCGGGGAAGACCCTGGCACACAGGTCGCACAGCTCCATGGGGACCGGCTTCGCGGCTCGGCGGTCCTTCCTGCCCTTGCGCTTCCACATGGCGACTCCCGGGTTCGTTGTCCGGAATGCCGGAGTTACCAGCGGGGCGGGAAGCAAACGCCCCGCGCTCCGTCAGGGCAGGCCGCCCCGTTCGCAGACCCGTGCCGCCACGTCCCGGAGTTTGACGTTGTGGTCCTGCGAGTACCGGCGCAGCGTGGCGAAGGCCTGGTCCTCGCTCAGGCGGTGCCTGCCCATGAGGATGCCCATGGCCTCCCCGATGGTGTGCCGGGTGCCGATGGCCTCCTGCAACTGCGCGTGGGTGCGGGCGCTGGAGAAGGCGACCGCCGCGTGGGAGGCCAGCAGCCAGCCGGCCGTCTCGTCGGCCTCGGTGAAGGCGCCGGGACGGTAGGAGTACAGGTTCAGGGCGCCGAGGTCCTCGTCCTCGGTGAACAGCAGGAAGCCCATCATGCTGCCGAGGTTCAGCTTGCGCGCCTCCGGGACGTACTTGGGCCAGCGCACCGCCTCGTCGGTGAAGTCGACGATCCGGAACTGGCGCTCCCCCGTGGAGGAGCGCGCGGCGTCGAAACACGGGCCCTCTCCGACCCGCCCCTGCAGTGCGTCGCTGTCGATCACCACCTGCTCCGTGGGGGCCAGTGACTGCACCTTGCCGCCGCGCAGGATGAGGATGCCGGCGGCGTCGCAGTCCGCCACCAGCTCGGTGGCCGAAGCCGTGATCCGCCGCAGGGTGTCGTTCACCGATTCCTGGGCCAGCAGATCGCGCGCCAACGACGCCATCTGCTCCGCGAACCCGCGCCAGTCGTCCATGCGGTTTCCTCCCTCGCTCTCCTGACCATTGCCCCGGGGAGGGACGGACGCAACGGGGAAGGCCGCCGCGCGCCATCTTGTTTCAAGCTACATCTAAATGCATCATGCGCTTATGGATACGCCGCAGGAGGGTCACGGCCCGAGCGGCCCGCCCCGGAACGCACCGGACCCGGACGATCTGATCATCGCCGTGGAGCAGATGATCCGGTACGTGCGGCACAGCGCCCGGACCGGCTCTCTGAGCACCGCCGCCTCCTCGACGCTGGCCAGGCTGAGCCGCGAGGGCCCCCGGCGGCTGACCGAGCTGGCCAGGGCCGAGGGCGTCTCCCAGCCGAACATGACCCAGCTCGTCACGCGCCTGGAGCGCGCCGGTCTGGTCCGGCGCACCGCCGACGCGAGCGACGGCCGCGCCGTGCTCGTGGCGGTGACGTCCACCGGCGCCGAGGTCCTGGCCGCCCGGCGCGCCGAGCGTGCCGGAGTCCTGCGGCAGCTCATGGAGGACATGACCGGGCCGGAGCGGGAGGCCACCACCACCGCGCTCCTGGCCCTGGCCCGGGTCATCCGCAACCGTCCGTCCACCCCGGAGGAAGACCGCGCATGAGTGCACCCCGTGGAAAGGCCGCCAGTCCCTTCCGGCAGCCCAGGGCCGTCTGGGCCGTCGCCTTCGCCTGCGTCATCTCGTTCATGGGCATCGGCCTGGTCGACCCGATCCTGCCGGCGCTCGCCGAGAGCCTCGACGCCACGCCCAGCCAGGTCTCCCTGCTGTTCAGCAGCTACCTGATCGTCACCGCCGTCGCCATGCTCTTCGTCGGCTGGGTCTCCAGCCGCATCGGCGCCAAGCGCACCCTGGTCACCGGCCTCGCCGTCATCGTCGTCTTCGCCGCCCTGGCCGGTGCCACCGACTCCATCAACGGCATCGTCGGCTTCCGGGCGGGCTGGGGACTGGGCAACGCCCTCTTCATCGCCACCTCCCTCGCGGTCATCGTGGCCTCCGCCAGCGGCGGCTTCAGCGGCGCGATCATCCTCTACGAGACCGCCCTGGGCCTCGGCATCGCCGTCGGCCCCCTGCTCGGCGGCGAGCTGGGCGGCATCAGCTGGCGCGGCCCGTTCTTCGGCGTCGCCGCCCTGATGGCCGTCGCCCTGATCGCCACCCTCGCCTTCGTCCCCGACCTGCCCAGGCCCGAGCGGGTCACGTCACCACTCGCCCCGCTGAAGGCCCTGCGCCATCGCGGCCTGCTGACCATGGGCATCATGGCCCTGCTGTACAACTGGGGCTTCTTCACCATGCTCGGCTACGCCCCGTACCCGATGGAGCTGGACGCCCACGAACTCGGCCTGGTCTTCACCGCCTGGGGTCTGCTGGTCGCCGCCTTCAGCGTCTTCTTCGCGCCCCGCCTGCAGGCCCGCTACGGCACCGCGCCCGTCCTCTACGCCAACCTGCTCGGCCTTGCCATCGTCATGGCCGTCATAGCCGTGGGCGTCACGGACCCCACGACCGTGATCGTCGCGGTCGTCGTCAGTGGCGCCTTCATCGGCATCAACAACACCCTCACCACCCAGGCCGTCATGCTCGTCTCGCCGGTCGAGCGTCCCGTGGCCTCCTCCGCGTACGGCTTCCTGCGCTTCATCGGCGGCGGACTGGCCCCCTACGTCGCCGGAAAGCTCGCCGACGCCTCCGACCTGAGCGTCCCCTTCTACCTCGGTGCCGCCACCTTCCTCCTCGCCGTCCCGGTCCTGGCCGGCGGGCACCGGCTGCTCCGCCGGGCCGAGGCGGACACCGGCGCGGGAGAACCCGTCCCCCCGACGCTGACGCCCGTCGGCACCCCGGCGCCGACCGACGCGCCGCCCGTGATCGTGGCCGTCGGCACCCACCACGAGTCGGCCGCCGTCGTGGACGCCGCGGCTCGCCTCGCCCGCGACACCAGGAGCCCACTGGAGGTCGTGCACGTACGGCAGACCGCCGTCGTCGAGGAGCAGGCCGCCGACACCGAGACCGAGGCGGAGGCCGAGGCCGCCGTCACCGCGCACCTCGACCGGCTGGGCGGCCTCGGGGTGGCCGCCACCGGCCAGATCCTCACCGGCGTCGGCGACCACGCCGCCGCGGGCCGCGCCCTGGCCCGGCACGCCGCCGAGGCCGGGGCCCGCACGGTCGCGGTCGGCCGCTCGCCGCGCGGTCCGCTGGCCCAGTTCGCCGAGGGCAGCTTCACCAGCGCCCTGACCCACGCCGCCACCTGCACCGTCGTCCTCGTCGACCCCGACGAGGAGCCCAGGCCCCTGACCGCCCGGTCCCTCACCCAGCTGCGCGCCGAGACGCGGTGAGCGCCCTCGGGGCACGGAGCGGCGCCCCGGCCCAGGACGCCTGCCCCGTCTGATCAGACACCGTCGCCGCCCAGGGACTGCCGCAGCCGGTCGGCGGCCTCCGGCGGCTGGATGCGCAGACCGGGACGCCGGCGGTGCACGGTCAGGTACGTCACCCCGTCCGGGCCGGCCTCAACGGCCCGGGACGAGCCGTGCGGCAGCCAGGTCAGGACGCCGGTGCGCAGGGGCTGCCCGCCGTCGGCGGAGTCGAGGCGGGCCGCGCCGTCCAGGACGAGGAGCAGGACGTCGAGGTCGGGCTCGGTGTGGGCGTCCACCCGCCCTCCGGCGGGGAGGCGGACGACGTTGGCGTCGAGCTGCCGTCCTGGTTCCGCCAGTTTCCACAGCGCTCCGGTCGGCGCGTCGGCGCCCAGGGCCACGAGCGACGCCGTGTCGCACAGCACCCGGGGGAGGGGAGGGCCCGCCGCCGTGCCGGGGGAGCCGCCGTCTTCCACTGCCATCAGATGTCGCCGATCCGTTTGCCCAACCGTGCCCGCACGCCGTCCTCTTGGGCGGTGTGCCCCGGGTGCGGCCGTCCAGTGACGCACCGCACAGGGCCCGTACCCCGGGTAAAGGCGAATCTAGCATGCGTATTTGATAGCTTCCCGGTGTGCGGCTGACGAAGTTCACCGACCTGGCGCTGCGTTCCGTCATGCGCCTGGCGGTCGTGAGAGACGGGGACGAACCGATGGCCACCCGAGAGGTGGCCGAGGTCGTCGGTGTGCCGTACACGCACGCCGCGAAGGCCATCACCCGCTTGCAGCACCTGGGTGTGGTGGAGGCGCGGCGCGGTCGCGGCGGCGGACTGATCCTGACCGACCTGGGGCGGCGCGCCTCGGTGGGCTGGCTGGTGCGCGAACTCGAGGGCGATGCCGAGGTGGTCGAGTGCGAGGGTGACAACCCCTGCCCGCTGCGCGGGGCCTGCCGACTGCGCGGGGCGCTCCGCGACGCCCAGGAGGCGTTCTACGCCGCGCTCGACCCGCTGACCGTGACCGACCTGGTGGCCTCCCCGGCGGGCCCGGTCCTGATCGGCCTGACGGACCGCCCCTCGGGATGACCGGGGGCGGCCCCGAGGGGTGCCCGGCTGTGCAGTAAAACACGAATCTCATCTACCAATTAAGGAGTCGCTGTGCTCTCCGAACAGTCCGTTCCCGTGGTCCGAGCCACTCTCCCCGCTGTCGGAGCGGCCATCGGCGAGATCGCCGACCTGTTCTACCGCAAGCTCTTCGACGCCCACCCCGAACTGCTGCGGGACCTGTTCAACCGCGGGAACCAGGCCAACGGCGAGCAGCAGCGGGCCCTGGCGGGCTCCGTCGCCGCGTTCGCCGGTCTGCTGCTGGAGAACCCGGACGAACGCGCCGACGTGATGCTCTCGCGCATATCCCACAAGCACGCCTCGCTGGGCATCACCTCCGACCAGTACGCGATCGTCCACCGGCACCTCATGGCCGCCGTCGTCGACGTGCTCGGTGACGCCGTCACCCCCGAGGTCGCCCGGGCCTGGGACGAGGTCTACTGGCTGATGGCCAACGCGCTCATCGCCCTGGAGGCGCGGCTCTACGCGCAGCAGGGCGTCGCGGACGGAGACGTCTGGCGCCCCATGGAGATCGTCGACCGGGTCGAGGAGAGCGCGGACGCGGTCTCCTTCGTTCTCGTGCCGGCCGACGACCGCCCCGTCGTACCGTTCCAGCCGGGCCAGTACGTCAGCGTCCAGGTCGAACTGCCCGACGGCGCCCGGCAGATACGCCAGTACAGCCTGTCCAACGCCCCCGGCCGTTCCGGCCGGCGGATCACCGTGAAGCGGGTCCGGGGGGACGGACAGCCGGACGGCGAGGTCTCCTCCTGGCTGCACGCGAACGCCCGCAAGGGCGACGTGCTCAACGTGTCGCTGCCCGCCGGCGACCTGGCCCTGGCGGAGCACGACGGCCCGCTGCTGCTGGCCTCCGCCGGTATCGGCGTCACGCCGATCCTCTCCATGCTCGACCACCTGGCCGCCGCCGGCGCCACCCGTCCGGTGACCGTCGTGCACGCCGACCGCACCCCCGACGACCACGCCCACCGGCAGGAGCAGCTCGACCTGGTGCGCGCGCTGCCCGGCGCCCGGCTCCACCTGTGGTACGAGGAGCCGGGCGACCGGGCGCCGGAGGCGTCCACCGGTCGCGCCGACCTCACCGGCCTCGACCTGCCCGAGGGCCTCACGGTCTACCTGTGCGGGCCGGTGCCGTTCATGCGCGCGGTCCGCGGCGACCTGCTGCGCCGCGGGGTGCCCGCCGAGGCCATCCACTACGAGGTCTTCGGCCCCGACCTCTGGCTCGGGCGGCAGTAACGGCGGACGGGGCCGCCGAGGGCCGCCGAAGAACTCCGGTACGTGCGTTAGGCCGCCGCGGTGAACGCGGTGCTGATCGCGGTGTCGACGCGGGCGTGCACCACCAGGCGCGGCCCCGAGCTGTCGGCGTTGGCCTCCAGCAGCCGCCGGACCGGCGCGCTGTGGGTCACCACCGACATCAGGACACCGAGCCGCCCGCACCACTGGTGCGCCCGGAGCACCGCGCTGACCGCGGCGTGGCCGCCCGCCCGGTCGGTCAGGACGATGACGACGGGGGTCGGCTGATGGGCGTCGACCAGGTTGGTGATGTGCGTGGTCAGCGTGGCCCGCCCGTCGATTCCCGGGTCCTGGTCCACCGTGATGACCAGGACCCCATGCTCCAGGGTGTGGGACAGCATCGCGGCCTCCGATCCGTCGCCTGGCGGCGAAGTTGTGTTCAGTGAAGGTGCCCTGACCCGGCTCCGCAATGCGCCCCGCGACGCACCGGCCGGGCGGCCGCCGGGACACCGGCACTGAGTACGATCGTCCGGTCCGCCTCCGACCTCCGCCGACCTCCGTCGATCACCGCTGGGAGTCCCGACCCGTGCCCGCCCTCCTGCCGCCGTCCCGCACCGGGGCCGCCCGTCTGCTGGACCCGCGCCACCTGACCCGGGTGGAGGACGGCGAACGGCTGCACGCCCTGCTGTGGAGCCCGGGGCCGGGCTGGCGGATGGTCAGCAGCGCGGTGCTGGGCGGCGGGATCGCCGAGCGTGCCTGGGTGCTCAACGCCCAGGTCGCCCACGGCTACCGGCGCACCGACCCCGCACGGCACCTGGCCGTCCTGGCCCGTGCCGCCGGTGCCCGCGGGCCGGGCGTGGGCCTGATGACCGCCGCCGACGTGTCCGCCCACGGCCGGGCGCACGACGGCGGGGCGGAGGCCCTCGCGACCGCCGGGATCTCGGTACGCGGCTGGGCGGCCGCGCCGCAGGAGTGCGCCACCGGGGCCGCGCTTCCGGGAACCGTCAACATCGTCGCCGCGCTGCCCGTCGCCCTGAGCGACGCCGCCCTGGTCAACGCCGTGATGACGGCGACCGAGGCCAAGGTCCAGGCGCTGCTCGACGCCGGTCTCGACTGCTCCGGCACCCCCACCGACGCGGTGTGCGTCGCCGCCCGGTCCCCGCGCGAGGGCGTCGAGGTGCACGCCTTCGCCGGTCCCCGCTCCGAGTGGGGCGCCCGGCTCGCCCGGGCCGTCCACCGGGCCGTGGGCGCCGCCCTGCCCACCTCCTCGTGAGGCCGGGAACCGCTTGCGCTACAGCGAGGTCCTGCGCCGGACCGCCGCCGCCCGCAGGCTCAGCGCCACGGCGAGCAGCAC
Organism: Streptomyces sp. BBFR25; assembly: GCF_044590125.1. Taxonomy (NCBI): domain Bacteria; kingdom Bacillati; phylum Actinomycetota; class Actinomycetes; order Kitasatosporales; family Streptomycetaceae; genus Streptomyces; species Streptomyces sp. BBFR25. The sequence goes on along the minus strand of NZ_CP172447.1, from coordinate 951,361 downwards.
CCAGGCCATCGCGCAGTACACCCACGCCGTCGCGCCGCGCGCGAGATCGACGGCGCTCCACACGGCCCACAGCGCGAGCACCACGCACAACGCCGTCCAGGCGATGTCGGCGACGCGACCGCGCAACTGGGTGCGCTGTCTCGTGCCCGGCTCCAGATCGCCGAGACCGTCGTCGACAGGTGCCTTCCGCTCGTCCACGTCCGTCTCCTTCGGTATCTCACTGCAGAGTGAACACCGCTTACCCCCGGGGACGTTGCGCAAGCGACGGGGAGGGGAGCGCGTACGTGCGTGGGGGCGGCCCGGCCGGGCCGCCCCCACGAGGGTCCACCGCCGGTGTCAGCGCTGGGAGGCCTTCTCCAGCGCCTTGTCGAGCGCGGCCTGGAAGCCGTACGCCCACAGCTGGTTCACCCGGCTGCGCTCGTTGGCGTTCGGGTAGGGGTTGGTGCAGGACGGGCCGGGGCCGCCGCCCGACATCAGCTCGCTGCACGGCCCGGAGTAGTGGTCGGGCAGGCCGAGCACGTGCCCGGTCTCGTGGGCGGTCACGCGGGTCGAGTCGTACTGCTGGTTCTGCCGGTAGTCGAGGAAGATGTACCCGCTGCCGTGCCCGTCGGTGGAGGCGTACGAGCCGCGCGAGTCGTTGCCCTCGTAGTACGCGAAGTCCGCACCCGAACCGGACTCCGCGAGCCGCACGTTGGACACCGAGCTGTTCCAGATCTGGGCCGAGCGGGATATCTGCGAACGGAAGCTCGGCGCGTTGGTGGCGCTGTAGTAGACCGTGACGGCCGCGGCGGCCGACGGGTTGGCGGCGCGCTTCTCGGCGACGGACTTGACGACCGCCTCGAAGAACGCCCGGTTGGCGGCCGCGTCCTCGCCCGAACCGGCCGAGGGCTGGTAACCGAGCTGGGCGGCCCGGACCGGCTCCTGGGGCGCCGCGGCCGTCGCGGCGGGGCCGGTGCCGAGCACGGCCGCCGTCAGTCCGAGACCGACCGCGGTGGACAGCAGGGGCAGGCTGATACGCATCGATGACTCCTTGAGTGGGGGAGTGGGGAGAAGTCGTCATCGGCGAGTGTGGGGCGCCCGTGAGCCCGCTGTGATGATGGCAACCGGTGATAGGACCGGGCTATCACCCCCCGTCCGGCCACCCGTTGCGGCTTTGACCAGTGTGCAGAACTCGCCCTGTTCCGCCGCGTTTTGTTCACCTGGCGCAACCAACTGTTCCGCTTTACGCTCCCTGCATGGAGCTCGAGGTGAGGCACCTACGCGCACTGTGCGCCATCGCCGACGCCGGCAGCCTGCACCGGGCGGCACGCCAACTGGGCGTCGCGCAGCCCACGTTGAGCACCCAGCTGACCCGTATCGAACAGGCCCTGGGCGGCCCCCTGTTCACCCGGGAGCGCACCGGCTGCCGACCCACCCCGCTCGGCCGGACGGTCCTCGGGCGGGCCAGGCCGCTGCTGGCCGACATGAGCACCCTGGTCCGCGAGGCCCGCGCCGCGGCGGCCGGCGGCGACAGCAGGCTGCGGGTCGGCTCCACGGCCAGCCGCGCCCTGGCCGGCTGGCTGCGCCGACTCAGACGGCCGGGCCTGGAGCCCACCCTGCAGATGGACGTCTCCGCCAACGCGCTGCTGCGCCGGGTCACCGAAGGGCAGCTCGACGTCGCCTTCGTGCACGAGGTCGAGGGCAGTGCGCTGCACATCCCCGAGGGTCTGCGGCTGCGGGTCCTGGTCGAGCGCGAACCGCAGTTCGTCATGCTGCCCGCCGACCACCCCGCGGCCGTCCGCCCCGTCGTCCGGCTCGCCGATCTCGCCGACGACCGGTGGATGGTCGACCCCACCGTCGACGGCGAATGGGACGGCGTGCACCGCATGCTGCGCGCCGTCGGCCTCAACCCCCGTGTGCTGCACGGCGATTACCACACCGCCGCCTCCCTCGTCGCCACCGGCGAGGTCGTCACGGTCTGCCAGCCCAGCTCCCAGTCCCGCCCCGACATGGCGGTACGGCGCCTGTACGGCGACCCCCTCGGCGTGCGCCTGCTGCTGGCCGCCCGCACCCGGGCCGAGCTGGACGCCGTCTTCCCGGCGCTGGAGGACGCGTACTGGGAGGTCGCCCGCCAGTCCACCGCATACCGGGAGTGGCTGGAAGGAGGCGGGATCCGGACGCTGCCCCGCTGCCCGGTGACCGCCGCCACGGGCACCGGCCGGGTGGAGTTCGTACGGGCCCGCTGAAGGCTTCGTGCGCCCCGCTCCCGGCAGGATCGCCCCAACCCGGCCGATAGGGTGATTTTCATACCGGACCGGTGTGTCTGCGTGACGGAGCGGTTACGGACAGCATCATGAGCTCTGCACGACGACTTCCCCCCTTGCGTTCGCTGGCCGTGACCGGTGCCCTGGGCGCCTCCGTCCTGCTGCTGACGGCCTGCACGAACGCCGATACGAACCGTTCCAGCGTCGCGGAGGCGGCTCAGACCGAGTCCCCCTCCCCGACCGGCACCGATACCGCGTCCCCCACCGGCTCCCCGTCGGCCTCGATGAACGCGGACCAGACCGAGCGCAAGGACCTCGTCTCGGCGACGAAGGTCACCTGGGACAAGGCCGCCGCCACCGCCGTCAAGGAGGTCCCCGAGGGCAAGCTCGTGGACCTCGAACTCAAGCGCACGGAGGCCGACGCCACCGCGTCGCCGACCGGATCGCCGACCGGCTCGGCGAGCCCGAGCATGCCGAACCCCGCGCCCAGCGAGGGCGCCCCGGAGTGGGAGGCCAAGGTCGCCCAGTCCGACGGCACCCTGCACCGCATCGACATCGACGCGGTGAACGGCAAGGTCTTCCGCACCATGGCCGACCCGGACCAGGACCCCGACGACAAGACCCAGGTCACCGAGTGGCTGGACAAGGCCAAGCAGACGCCGGAGCAGGCGGTCAAGGCGGCCACCGCCAAGGCCAAGGGCACCGTCACCCACGTCGAACTCGACGACAACGACAACCAGCAGGTCGTCTGGGGCGTCGACGTGGTCGACAAGGGCAACTGGAACAAGACCACCGTCACCGTCGACGCGGCCAACGGCAAGGTGCTGGGCCAGAAGGTCGACAAGGACTGAGTCACCCCCTTCGACACCGACGGGAGCAGCGGGCCGCGCGGCCCACTGCTCCCGTTCCTCATGCCGTCAGGGGCGTCACCCGGCCGGTGCCGCGGGTGCCACGGGCGCCGCGGCCTCGGCCGGCTCCCCACCACCGCGCGGCAGCGTCAGCACGGCCAGGAAGCCGAGGACCGCCACCGCGGCGAAGAAGTAGAAGCCCCACGGGTGGCCGACCCCCGACGCGACCAGCGCGCCGGTGATCGACGGGCCGACGATCGAGCCGATCCGGCCGATCCCGGACGCCGAGCCGAGCGCGGTGCCGCGCACGGACGCCGGGTAGAAGTGCGTCACGTACGCGTAGACGAGCACCATGGCCGAGAAGACGAACACACCGGTGAAGAAGACCACGACGTTGAGCAGCAGGTCGCTCTCCATCCTGATGCTCAGACACCCCAGCATCAGCACCGAGACCGCGAACCAGACCATGGTGGTGCCCTTGATGCCCCGCCGGTCCGCCACGAACCCGCCGAGGACCAGGCCGACGACGCCGCCGATGTTCAGCACCAGGAGCTGGGTCACGGCCGTGGGCACGGGGTAGCCCGCGTCGTTCATCAGCTTCGGCAGCCAGGTGTTGAGGCCGTAGACCAGCAGCAGTCCCATGAACGAGGCGACCCAGATGCCGATGCCCGCACGCAGGTACGCGGGCTTGAGCAGCTCGGTGAACGGCACGCGGTGTGCCCCGTCCTCCTTGGCCCGCACGAAGGCCTCCGACTCCGGCAGCTTGAACCACTGGATCGCGGCGATCACGAGGCCGACGACGCCGAGCAGGTAGAAGAGGATCTCCCAGTTGTCCGTCACCTGCAGCGCCAGCAGCGAGGTGATCACCGCGCCGGTGTGGTAGCCGGTCATCGTCAGGGTGCTGGCCCGCGCCCGACGGCTGGCGGGCATGTGCTCGGCCATCATCGTGAGCGAGACCGGCATGCAGGCGCCCAGGCCCAGACCGGCGAGGAGGCGCAGCGCGGCGAACATCGCGACGGAGTTCGCCAGCGGCACCACGATCGTGAGGACCGAGAAGAGCACGACCGAGCCGATGAGCAGGCGGCGGCGGCCCAGCCGGTCGGCCAGCGGACCGACGCAGACCGCGCCGATGGCGACGCCCACCAGCGAGAGCGTCGCGATGGTGGTGGCGTCGCCCGCGGTCATGCCGAGGTGGTGGGTCTTGAGCAGGGTGGGGATGATGGCGCCGAGGACGACGAGGTCGTAGCCCTCCAGCAGGACGGTGATCCAGCACAGGACCACCGTCCAGGTGCCGCCGGCGGTGCGGCCGGTCTGCGCGGGCGCGCCGGACGTGGTGGTGGAAGCCATGATGACTCTCCCCCCGGGGACGGGTGTGAGTGAGCGGAGCCGGACCGGCCGGGGCGGCCGGGCGGGACCGGTACGGGTGACCGGAGGGATCAGAACGGGTAGTCGGCGATGTCCGGGCGGACCGTGAGCCACTGGGTCTCGGTGAACGCCTCCACGTTGGCCGCGGCGCCGCCGAAGCGGGAGCCGGTGCCGGAGGCCTTGACCCCGCCGAAGGGGGCGTTGGGCTCGTCGCTCACCGTCTGCTCGTTGATGTGCACCTTGCCGGAGTCGATCCGGTCGGCGAGCTTCATCGCCGTACCCACGTCGCCGAGGATGCCGACCGAGAGCCCGTACTCGCAGTCGTTGACGATCCGCGCGGCCTCCTCCGTCGTGGAGAAGGAGATGACGGGGGCGACCGGGCCGAAGATCTCCTCGCGCCACGCCGGCATGTCCGTCGTCAGGCCGGTCAGCACGGTGGCGCGGTAGCCCGCGCCGTCGATCTCGCCGCCCGCGGCGACCTTGGCACCCGCCGCGACGCTGTCGGTGACGATGCCGTGCACCCGCTCCAGCTGCCGCCGGTCGATGATCGGTCCGAGCGCCACGTCCTCCCGGGCCGGGTCGCCCACCGGCAGGGCCTCGGCCTTCGCGGCGAGCGCGGCGGTGTACTCCTCCACCAGCGACTCGTGCACGATGTGCCGGCCGGTCGTCATGCAGATCTGCCCCTGGTGCAGATACGACCCGAACGCACCCGCCGAGGCCGCCTTCGCCACGTCCGCGCCGGGGAGCACGACCAGCGCGTTGTTGCCGCCCAGCTCCAGGTGCGCCCGCTTCAGCAGCCGTCCGGCCTGCTCGCCGATGGCCCGCCCGACCGGGGTGGATCCGGTGAACGAGATCACCCGGACCTCGGGCGCCTCCACGACGGCCCGGCCGACCGACCCGTCGCCCGGCAGCAGGTGCAGGACACCGGCCGGCAGCCCCGCCTCTTCGAAGATCCGGGCGATGACGACACCGCCGCTCACCGCGGTGCGCGGGTCCGGCTTCAGCAGCACGGCGTTGCCGAGCGCCAGCGCGGGGGCCACGGAACGCAGGCCGAGGATGAGCGGGAAGTTGAAGGGCGCGATCACGCTGACGACTCCGGCGGGGCGGCGGCGGGCGAGCGACCAGCGGGCGTCCTCCGAGGTGAGCACCTCTCCCTGGGGATGCGTGGGCAGCCCGGCGCACTCGAAGCACTCGCCGATGGCCAGCCCCGCCTCGAAGCCCGCCTTGGACCGCACGGAGCCCGCCTCGCGCACCAGCCAGTCCTCGATCTCGGCGGCGTGCTCGGTGAACAGTTCGCCCGCGCGCCGCAGCACGGCGGCCCGCCGCTGCGGCGAGGTCGCCGCCCACCCGCGCTGGGCCTCGGCGGCCCGGGCGGCGGCGCGGTTCACGTCCGCGGCCGTGGCCAGGCCCACCGTGCCGAGCCGGTCGCCGGTGGCTGGCTCGGTGACCGGCTGCTCGGTGGGGGAGTCCTGCCAGCCGTCGCTGTGGAACTTCCCGCCCCAGACGGCGCTGTCCAGGAGTGTCATCGTCTTCCCTCTCGTCGGGATCTTCGGTCGGGTTCGCGTTGGGTTCAAGAAGGTGTGGTGAGTGCCGTGTCCACCTGGATCAGCCGGGGGTGGTCCGGCGTTTCGGCGAGTGCGGCGCGCAGCTGAGCCACCCCGCCGACGTGCTGGGCGCGGACGCCGTAGCCCTCCGCGATGCGGGTGAAGTCCAGGCCCGGGATGTCGAGCCCGGGCGCGTCCGGCACCCCGAGCAGACCGCCGAACCAGCGCAGCGCCCCGTACGTGCCGTTGCGCAGCAGTACGACGGTCAGCGGTACCCGGTGCTGCGCGGCCGTCCACAGGGCGGTGATGCCGTAGTTGGCCGAGCCGTCCCCGATCACGCCGACCACCGGACGGCCGGGCTGGGCCATCGCGACGCCGACCGCGCCGGGCAGCCCGAAACCGAGGCCGCCGGCCGCCGGGAAGTAGTAGGAGCCCTGACGGCGCAGGTCCATCTGGCGCCACCACGCCGCGTTGGTCGACGTCGACTCGACGACGTACGCGGTGTCCTCGGGCATCTCCTCGCGCAGCGCGGCGAAGACCTGCTCGGGGTGGAGCGCCGGCCCCTCGGCGGTGAGCGGTTCCGGCACCGGCCGGTACGGCTCCGCGGGCCCGTCGGCGGCGTCGAGAGCCTCCAGGAGTACGTCGATGACGGCACCCGGGTCGGCGACCAGCGCCTCGCCCATCGGCGCCCGCGCGGCGGCGGAGGCGTCCTCGGTCACCTGGATCAGCCGGGTGCCCTCGGGCAGGTACCGGCCGGGCAGGTGCTCGTGGTAGCGGAAGACCGGCGCGCCCAGCACGAGGACCAGGTCGTGGCCCTCGAACGCCGCCGAGACCGGCGCGATCCCGGCGGGCAGCACACCCCGGAACTGCGGATGCCGGTTCGGGAACGGCAGCCGGAACTGCGAGGGCGCCGCCCACACCGGACCGCCCAGGCGCTCGGCCAGCCGCACCGCGTCGTCGAAGCGGCCGGCCGAGTCGATGTCCCCGCCCAGCACGAGCGCGGGGCGCCGGGCCGCGGCGACCCGCTCCACGAGCCACCGGCGCTGCTCACCGTCCGGCACCGAGGCCCGCAGCACCCGCCGGTCGAGCACGGCCAGGGCGTTGCCGTCGACCTCGGCCGACCAGTCGTCGTACGGCACCGACAGATACGTCGGCCGGCGCTGGAGCCGCGCCTCGAAGACGGCCTGGGCGAGCGCGCGGGGCACGTCCCCGGCGCACGCCGGTTCCGCCGCCCAGCCGACCAGCGGCTTCATCAGGGCGGGGGCGTCGACGCTGGCCAGGTTGGCCTCCGGGCCGATGGCGGGGCGCACCTGCTGCCCGGCCACCACCACGAGCGGCGTACGGGAGGCGACGGCGTTCGTCAGGGCACCCATCGCGTTGCCGGAACCGGAGGCGGCGTGCAGGTTGACCAGCACCGGGCGGCCGGTCGCCTGGGCGTAGCCGTCGGCCATGCCGACGACGGCGCCCTCGTGCAGACCGAGGACGTAGCGGAAGCCGTCGGGCAGTCCGGCGAGGAAGGGCAGCTCGTTGGAGCCCGGATTGCCGAAGACGGTGGTGAGGCCCTGGCGCTCCAGGAAATCGTGGGAGACACGGCGCACGGATGGCACGGGCGTTCCTTTCGAAGTGACGCGGCACACGCTAGGCACCCCGCGACATGGGCACCAATAGATGTTTCGCCACTCCGATATAGAGTCCGTCGATATGGGCACCTTCGATCTCAACCTGGCCCGCGTCTTCGTGCTGCTCTACGAGACCGGCAGCGTCACGGCCACCGCCGAGACGCTGCACGTCACGCAGCCCACCGTCAGCTACAGCCTGGGCAAGCTGCGCCGGCACTTCGACGACGAGCTGTTCCGCCGCAACGGACGCGGGCTGACCCCCACCGCCGGCGCACGACGGCTGTACCTGCCGCTCCAGCGCGCGCTGGCGGAGATCGACGGGACGGTCCGCCAGGGCGACGTCTTCGACGCCGGGACCATGTCGGGCCGCTTCACCATCGCCCTGTCCGACCTCGGCGAGGCCACGCTGCTGCCGCGACTCGTGGCCGCCGCGCGCGAGCGGGCGCCGGGGGTCTCCTTCACCGTCCGCCCCTTCGACGTGGAGGACGCCGAGGGGCAGCTGCGCCGCGGCGACCTCGACGCGTTCGTGGCCACCCCGGTGATCACCTCGCACCTCACCGTGCGCATCCCGCTCTTCCGCGAGCGCTACGTCCTGATGGTCGCGGCCGACCATCCGCGCGTGCGGGGCGACGCGGTCACACCGGCCGACCTCGCGGCCGAGCACCACGCGACGGTCTTCGGGCCGAGCGGCCACGTCACGCCGAGGGCCCTGCTGGGCGCCCACGGGCTCCTGGAACGGGTGGCCGTGGACGCCACCCGCTTCTCGATGCTGCCCTACCTGCTGGAACAGACCGACCTGGTGGCCATCGTCCCGGAGTACGTCGGCGAGGTCTTCACCGCCTCCCACCGGGTGCGCCTGGTGCGGCTGCCGTTCGAGACCGAGCCCATCGAGATCGCCCTGTACGCACGGCACGAGTCCTCCCGCAGCCCGGCCCAGCGCTGGCTCGTGCGGTTCCTGGCCGAGGTGCTGGGCGAGCAGGTGAGCGCGGCCCAACTGCCGCCGTCGAGCCGTCGTTAGGATCACCGCCATGACGGCACCGGAACCCACCATCCTCGCCACCTCGGGCGGCCACCGCGCGGGCGGCCGGACCATGGTCGCCTTCGACGCCCTGGTCCACCACGCGGTGGACCTCTCGGGCGCGCACGGCCGGCGCCCCCGCGTCCTGTACGTGGGCACCGCCATAGGGGACGCCGAGCACTTCACCGCCCGCATGACGGAGGCCGCCCGCGTCGCTGGGTTCGACCTGACACCGCTGCACCTGTTCCCGATGCCCAACGTCGAGGACGTCGAGGAGACCGTGCTCGCCCAGGACGTCGTCTGGGTGATGGGCGGATCGGTGGCCAACCTGCTGGCCGTGTGGCGCGTGCACGGCCTGGACCGGGTCCTGCGCAAGGCCTGGGAGGCTGGCGTCGTGCTCAGCGGCGTGAGCGCGGGCTCCCTGTGCTGGTTCCGGGGCGGCGCGACCGACTCCTTCGGTCCCGAACTGCGCCCGATCACCGACGCGTTGGGCTTCCTGCCCTACGGCAACGGCGTCCACTACGACGTCGACCCGGGCCGCCGCCCCCTGATCCACCGGCTCGTCGCCGACGGCACCCTCCCGACGGCCCACTGCACGGACGACGGCGTCGGCCTCGTCTACCGCGGCACCGAACTGGTGGAGGCGGTCACCGAAGTCCCGGGCAAGGGCGCCTACGTGGTGGTACGCGACGGTGACACCGCGGTCGAGGAGCGGCTGGAGCCGCGCGACCTGCCCGGTCCGCGGCGGTGAACCGGCCGCGGCGGTGATCGGGACAACACCCCTGCGGCAAAGCTTCGTTGAGTGCCGGGACCGGCCGGTGGCGCACCGGAGCGGGACGGACGCGTTTGCCGACGCGGTGAGGGGCAAGGCGGTGTCCATGAGCGATCCGAACAAGGACACGAGCAAGAAGCCCACCAGCACGCGGACCGTCGAGTCCAAGGCTCGCGACGCCGCCGAGAAGACGACCGCGCCCGCCGCACGGGCGGGACAGGCCGCCGCGGGCAAGGCGAGTGACGCCGCGTCGGCGGCCAAGGCCGGTGCCCAGCGTTCCGCCGACGCGGCGAACGGCGCCGTGCAGACGGCGGCCAAGGGCGTCGCGGCCGGCCGCCAGGCCGTCGTCGCCACCTCGGAGCAGGTCGCGGCCACGGCCAAGACCGCCTGGACGGTGGTCGCCCAGCGCAAGCTCGTCGCCGCCGGGGTCGGCGCCGGCCTCACCGCCGTGACCGCCGCGTCGTACGCGATGGGCCGCCGCGCCGGACGCCACACGCACGGTCCCCTCACCCGCCTCACCGGCGGCCGGATCTGACACCGGCCGCGACGTACGGCACCACTGCCCGGACAGGGGAAGATGGGACTCGCGAGCGAAGTCCCGACCTATGCGGAGGAGTGGGCGCATGCAGCACGACCGAGCCGGCCAGCCGGCCGGCCCCGAGGACCTGATCGACGTCGCCCGGCTGGTGACGGCGTACTACGCCCTGCACCCGGACCCGGCGGAGCCGGGGCAGCGCGTGGCCTTCGGGACGTCCGGACACCGGGGTTCGTCCCTGGCGTCGGCGTTCAACGAGGACCACATCGCCGCCACCAGCCAGGCCATCTGCGAGTACCGCTCGGCACAGGGCACCGACGGCCCGCTCTTCCTGGGCGCCGACACCCACGCCCTGTCCGAGCCCGCGCGGGTCACCGCACTGGAGGTGTTCGCCGCCAACGACGTGACCGTCCGCATCGACAGCGCGGACGGCTACACCCCCACCCCGGCGGTCTCCCACGCCATCCTCACCCACAACCGGGGCCGCACCTCGGGCCTCGCCGACGGCGTGGTCGTCACGCCCTCGCACAACCCGCCCGCCGACGGCGGGTTCAAGTACAACCCGCCGAACGGCGGTCCCGCGGGCTCGGACGCCACCTCCTGGATCCAGGACCGGGCCAACGAGATCATCGCGGCCGGGCTGAAGGACGTACGGCGCATCCCCTACGCGCGGGCGCTCGCCGCCCCCGGCACCGGCCGCCACGACTTCCTCGACGCCTACGTCCGCGACCTGCCGAACGTCCTGGACCTCGACGCGATCCGCTCGGCCGGCGTGCGCATCGGCGCGGACCCGCTGGGCGGCGCCTCCGTCGCCTACTGGGGCAGGATCGCCGAGCAGCACCGCCTCGACCTGACGGTGGTCAACCCGCTCGCCGACCCGACCTGGCGGTTCATGACGCTGGACTGGGACGGCAAGATCCGGATGGACTGCTCGTCCCCGCACGCGATGGCCTCCCTGATCGAGCGGCGCGACCGCTTCACCATCGCCACGGGCAACGACGCCGACGCGGACCGCCACGGCATCGTCACCCCCGACGGCGGCCTGATGAACCCCAACCACTACCTCGCCACCGCCATCGCCTACCTCTACGCCCACCGCGTCGACTGGCCGGCCGACGCGGGCGTGGGCAAGACACTGGTGTCCTCCGGCATGATCGACCGGGTCGCCGCCGACCTCGGCCGCCGCCTGGTCGAAGTGCCCGTGGGCTTCAAGTGGTTCGTGGACGGGCTGGTCGACGGCTCCCTCGGCTTCGGCGGCGAGGAGTCCGCCGGGGCGTCGTTCCTGCGCCGGGACGGCTCCGTGTGGACCACCGACAAGGACGGCATCATCCTGGCCCTGCTCGCCTCCGAGATCACCGCCGTCACCGGCAAGACCCCCTCCGAGCACTACGCCGCGCTCACCGCCCGGTTCGGCGAACCGGCCTACGCCCGCATCGACGCCCCCGCCACCCGCGAGGAGAAGGCCCGGCTGGCCAAGCTGTCCCCGGCCCAGGTCACGGCCGACACCCTCGCCGGGGAGGCGGTCACCGGCGTGCTCACCGAGGCACCCGGCAACGGCGCCCCGATCGGCGGCATCAAGGTGACCACGGAGAACGCCTGGTTCGCGGCCCGCCCCTCCGGCACCGAGGACGTCTACAAGATCTACGGCGAGTCGTTCCTCGGCGCGGACCACCTCCGGCAGGTCCAGGACGAGGCCAAGGACGTCGTCCTGGGCGCCCTGGGCGGCTGACACCGCACCGCCGACGCCGTACGTCGGTCGTTCCCGGGCCGGTCAGCCGCGACCGGCCCGGGGGAGCGCCACGGTCAGGTCGCGGATCTCGTAGCCGTCGATGGCCTCCTGGAAGGCGACGCGCGGCTCAGCGGTCATCCGGACCCCGTCGAGGGCGAACAGGCGGCTGAGAAACACGTCCGTCTCCAGCAGCGCGATGTGCGCGCCGGGGCATCGGTGCGGTCCGTCGCCGAAGGAGAGCCCCGCACCGACCGCCTCGGCGCGTTCCGGGCGGACGAGCAGCGGCTCTTCGCCCACGGCCCCCGGGTCCGTGTTGACGTCGTCCAGGTGGACCTCGACGTACTCGCCGGGGCACACCGTCACCGGCCCGTCGGGACAGGGCAGCTCCACCGGCTCGGTGGCCCGCCTGCGCAACCGCCCGATGACGGGCTCCAGCCGCAGCAGCTCCTGGAGGACGGCGAGGCGCCCGGTCTCGTCCGCCGACCGGTAGTGGCCGAGCAGTTCGTCGTCCGAGAACAGGTGCCAGGCGGCCAGGCACACGAACTCGCGCGTGGTGACCATGCCGGCCGCGGCGAACGTCAGGCACTCGCCGAGGATCTCGACGTCCGAGCAGCCCTCCGCGATCAGGTGGGAGATCAGGTCGTCGTGCGCACGGCGCCGGTGCGCGCGGACGGCGGGGCGCACGTCGGCCAGGTGGACGCGCAGCCAGTTGGTGTTCTGCCGCACCAGCCAGTACAGGCCCCGGACACTGGTCAGTCCGGGCTCGCCGAACTCCTCGGGGAAGAACCGCTCCAGCCTGCGGCGGATGCCGGGCCTGCCGTACCGCAGCCCGACGACCTCGCTCACCACGCCGATGGCCAGACCGAAGGCCAGATCGGAGAGCGGGGCCTCGCCCGCCGAGCGCAGGACGGCCAGCTGCTCCTCGGCGATCCGGACCATCGGCCCGCGGTAGTGCTCGTTCACCCGGCGAGGAGTGAAGTACCGGGCGGTCTGCCTGCGGTGCTCCCGGTGCTCGGGGCCGTCCCGGTAGAGCACGGGCCGGCGGACGCGCGGCGGGAGCTTCTCCACCGTCTCGACGCCGAGACCCGCCTGCACGGTGCCCGGAGCGCGCAGCAGCGCCCGCGCGACGGCGAAATCGTGCACCTGCCAGGTCCCGTCCGCCGCCCGGTCCACCGGGCACGTCGGCCCGGCCCGCCCCCGGTCGGCCTTCCGCGCGGAGACTCGCCCGTCCTGCACCACGTGCCCACCCCCAAGTCCGGCCGTGCGGCCCCGGCGACCGCTGCGGCTCGACGACAGGATCGGCCATCCGTCCGACGCCGACCACCCCCCGAATCCGCCGAGTCGGACGGCCCCGGACCCGCCCGGCCGTCGCCGCCCGGAAATCGGGTGCGCCGTCCGGGCCGCCGTGCGAGGCTCCGCCGATGGACCGTCAGCAGATCTCCCGACTCGCCCATACCGACCACCCCGTCGCGGCACCGCTCGACGACGACTCGGTGCGCCGGCTCCTCGCCCGCGCGGTCCCCGGTGACGGCGCACGCGTCCTCGACCTGGGCTGCGGCGGCGGCGAGTGGCTCCTGCGCGCCCTCACCGGACACCCTGGCCTCACGGCCGAGGGCGTCGACACCTCCGAGAGCGCGCTCGGCCACGCCCGCGAGGCCGCGGCCCGGCTCGGGGTGGCGGACCGGCTGACCCTGCACCGTGCGGACGCCGCGCGGTTCCCCGCCGCGCACCGCTTCGACCTGGTCCTGTGCGTCGGCTCCACGCACGCCTTCGGGGGCCTGGCCGCCACCCTCGCCGCCGCACGCGAGCACCTTGCGCCCGGCGGACGCGTCCTGGTCGGCGACGGATTCTGGGAACGCGACCCGTCTCCGGAGGCCGTCGAGCTGCTCGGCGACCTCACCGACCTGCCGACCACCCTGGAGCGGGTCGTCGCGGACGGCTGGACGCCCGTGGGAGGGCACATCAGCACCCGCGCGGAACTCGACGACTACGAGTGGTCCTGGACGGGCGCGCTGGCCGCCTGGGCCCTGGACCACCCCACCGACCCGGACCGCGCTCAGGCACTCGAGACGGCCACCGCCCACCGCGACGGCTGGCTGCGCGGCTACCGGGACTCCCTGGGCTTCCTCTGCCTGGTCCTGCGCCCGACGGACGCCTAGCGCCGGCGCGCCGCACGGGTCGCGGTGGGACGGGTGATGTTTGCCGGATTCGGGGGTAGACGGGCTGGCGTAACGGTCAAGGCTCAGGAAGAGGGCGGATCGGATGGACGGGGCTGCCCACACGGGGGACCGGCTGAGTGACGCACCGGTCAAGGTTTCGGCGGAGTACCAGGGCATGCCCGGCGACATCGCCAGAGGCCGGGAACTGGCGCGCGAGTTCCTGGCACGCGTACACGCGGCCCAGGGCGCCGCGGTGTCCGACCGCGCGGTGGAAGTGGTGCAACTGGTCGTCAGCGAGCTGCTGACGAACGCCTGCAAGTACGCGCCCGGCCCCTCGCTGGTCGACCTCGAACTGACCGGGGACCGGGTGCAGGTCACGGTGTGGGACAGCGCCCCGGTGCTGCCCGTGCCCGCGACCGCGGACCCCGGCCGGATCGGCCGGCACGGGCTGGAGATCGTCATGGCCGTCTGCGAGAGCTTCGAGGTGCACCGGGAACCGGTCGGCAAGCGCATGCGGGCCGCGGTGGGCCTCGCCGACGACCTGACCACCACAACGACCCCCCTCAGCCACCCGGCCTGACACACCCGGCACCGCCCCTCCACCCCGCCCGGCATCACGCCCTCAACCTGCGCGGTACGGCCCTCTCGGCCGATCAGCCCACCCCACCGCCGCACGCGGCGACGCGCCTACGGTCTGGGCGGCTGCGTGCCTCTGGCCCGCGCGGCATCACGCTGTCGGCCAGTGTGGCGCGACGCCGTTGGCCGGTCGGCCTGCCCCGCCGCCGGGCGGGGGCGACGCGCCTCTGCCTGTGCGGTATGGCTTCCTCGGCCGGTCGGCCTCCGCCGCCGCACGGGACGACGCGCCTACGGCCTGCGTGGCGACGGCCTTCGGCCTGTGCCGTGGCGTGTCGCTGGTCTGCGCGGCGGCAGGCCCCCGTCGTGAGCGCGTACGGCGCTCGCGCCGCCGCCATCTCACCCCTCCGCCCTGCGGACCCCCGGTCGCCCCCGGGCAACCGGGGCTGTACGCGGCGGCGCCCGGTTACCGCTCCCCGGCGCGGAGTCGGTACACGACGGAGCGGCGCAGGGGGCTGCCCTCGGGGATCTCCGGGTCGTCGAAGTCGTCGGCCGGGTCGTAGGTCATGCCGAGGCGGTCCATCACCGCCCGCGAGCGCAGGTTGCCGGCCGCGGTCACCGCGAGCACCTCCGGCAGCGCGAGGCCCTCGAAGGCGTGGACCACCGCGGCCCGCCCGGCCTCGGTGGCATAGCCGTGGCCCCAGGCCGGGCGGGCCAGCCGCCAGCCCGCCTCCACCCCGGTGAACGGCATGCCGTCCTCCACGGGATCGAGCCCGGCGAACCCGATGAACTCACCGGTGGCGGCGATCTCCACCGCCCACCAGCCCCAGCCCCGCCGGTCGAGGTCGGCCTGGAAGCGGGCCACGGACGCCTCGCTCTGGGCCCGGGTCAGCACCCCCGGGAAGTACTCGCGGACCACCGGATCGGCGTTCATGGCCGCCCACGGGTCCAGGTCGGACGTCCGCCAGTCGCGGAGCACGAGACGATCGGTTCGAAGTTCGGGCATCACGCGAAGGTACGGCGTCCGGCCCGGCGGAGCGACCGGATTACGCGCCCGGACCTCCCCCCTTCGGCCGCGCGGAGCGGTTCATCCCCGCCCGCCGGGGGAACCTGGCGGGATGGACGGCATCGGAAGGCTGTGAGGGTCGTGACGTCACGCTGGGCGGGCCACCGGGAGGGCGAGGAACCAGAACACGACACGTCGGACGGGGCGGACGGCGCGCCGGAGCCCGACTTCTCCCGCGCCGTCCTGCGCACCCTCGGCGCCGGCGTCCTCACCCTCGGCCCCACCGCCCGGATCACCTCGGTGAACCCTTGGGCCGAGCACCTGCTGGGCCGGTCGGAGCAGGAGATGCTCGGGCACGACGCGCACGACCTCCTGCACCGGCATGCCGACGGCAGCCCCGTGCCCCGCGAGCGCTGCGCGCTGCGCCGCCCCCTGCACGGGGTGCCCTCCGAGGAGGGGAGCGACGAGTACTTCCAGCGGGCCGACGGCACCACGGTCCCCATCATCTGGGCCACCACCCCCTTCGTCCGCGGGGGACGGCAGGAAGGGCTGGTGCTCGTCTTCCACGACTTCAGCCTGCACCGCAGCGCCGCCGAGGAGACCGAGGCGCGGACCACCGCACTGGAAGACCTCACCGCGCAGCTGCACCTGGTCGCCGAGATCTCCACCGTGCTGGTCCCCACCGAGCGCACCTCCACCACCCTGCGCCGCCTCGTGCGGCTGCTGGTGCCGGAACTGGGCCAGTGGGCGGCGGTCGACGTCTGCTCGGGCCCGTCGGACGTACTGGAACGGGTGGCCGTCCGCAGCAGCGACCGGCCGGACCGGGCCGGACCCCTGCGCGGCCCCATCACCGCGCTGCCGGACCAGGCCCGCGCCGCGCTGACCCTGCTTCTCAAGGGTGACCGGCCCGTCCCGCTCAGCGCCGACCAGCTGTTCCAGGACCCCGAGCACCCGCTCGCCGCCACCCACCGGATGCTGTTCGAGCGGCTCGGCGGCCACGCGGCCGTCGTCGTCCCCCTCCGCACCCGGCAGCGGTCCTACGGCATCCTGACGGTGGCCCGTGCCGGGGCGCGCCCCGCCCACACCGAGGCCGAGGTCGCCCTGCTGGCCGACATCGGCCGCCGCGTCGGAATGGTCCTGGACAGCGCCCGGCTGTACCACGAGCAGCAGAACGTCGCCGAGACCATGCAGCGCCAGCTCCTGACCCCGCTCCCGCAGGTCGACCACCTGCGGATGGCCGCCCGCTACTGGCCCGCCGAGAGCGCCATGGAGGTCGGGGGCGACTGGTACGACGCCTTCCTCCTCGGCGACGGCGTGATGGCCCTGGTCATCGGGGACGTGGTCGGACACGACCTGAAGGCCGCCGCCCACATGGCCGAGGTCCGCAACATGCTGCGCGCCCTCGCCTGGGACCACCAGGAGCCGCCCAGCGTGATCATGCGCCGCCTGGACGAAGCCGTGACGAACACCAGCGACGCGCCCATGGCCACCCTCGTCTTCGCCCGCGTCGAAGGCGCCGAGGGCGGCCCCTGGTGCCTGCACTGGGTGAACGCCGGCCACCCCCCGCCCCTGCTGATCACGCGGGACGGCGCGACGCGCTTCCTGGAGGGCGGCCACGGCCCGCTCATCGGCATGGGCGCCACCCTGCGCCTCGGCCTGAACTGGCCCGACACCCGCGAGGACCTCCCGCCGGAGAGCCTCCTCCTGCTCTACACCGACGGCCTGGTGGAGAGCCGGGAGCGCCCCATCGACGTGGGCATGGAGCAGCTCCGCCACCACGCCGGCGTACTCGCCGGGCGGGTGGACAGGTGGAACGTCGACGCCTTCTGCGACGAACTGCTCGCGCGCATCGCGCCCCGCGGGGACGACGTCGCCCTGCTCGCCCTGCGCGTGCCCGCCGCCGGCATGGGCGCCCCCGGCGACACCGAGCCGCCCCCGCCGCCCCAGTCCGGGCAGAGCGAGGCCGCCCCCGACCGGGCCGCGCCCGGCTCCCGGCGCCAGGAGGCCGACGTGCAGGACCCGACCCACCCGGAGTCGGCGGAGTAGCGGATCGGGGTCGCGCGGGGGTGACCGGCCGTCGCGGGGTGACGCCCCGTCCGGACCGGCCCAACTCCACAGCCGTGCGGACCAGTTCACAGCCGACGCGGAAGCGGTCCCGGCACCCGAACGGGCGGGGTGTTCACCCGGCTGAGCGCCTTGAGTGGTGCGAGACGGGCGGTGGGCTGACGGTGATTCACGTCGGGGCCGGGTCCCCTCAGCTGACGAAGCACCAGCTGCCCGGTCGTGACGGAAGGAACCTCAGATGCGTTCTGCTCGCATGGTCCTGACCACGGCGGCGGCCTCGGCCGTCTTCGTCCTCGGCGCTCCCGGTGCCTACGCGGCGGCCGGTGGCGACTGGGACCACGACGACTCTTCCTACAGCAAGGAGCACGACAACGGAAGCAAGCACGACGAGCCGCGCGGTGGCATGCACACCGGCGGCGGCGCGCTCGCCGCGGTGAGCGAGGGCGACTGGGACCACGAGGACGCCTCCTCCGGCAAGGAGCACGACAACGGAAGCAAGCACGACGAGCCGCGCGGTGGCATGCACACCGGCGGCGGCGCGCTCGCCGCGGTGAGCGAGGGCGACTGGGACCACGAGGACGCCTCCTCCGGCAAGGAGCACGACAACGGAAGCAAGCACGAGGACGGAAGCAAGCACGAGGACGGAAGCAAGCACGACGAGCCGCGTGGCGGCATGCACACCGGCGGCGGTGCGCTGGCCGCGGTGAACGAGGGCGACTGGGACGGCGGCGGCCGCGAGTCCGGCGGCCGCGAGTCCGAGTCCAAGGAAGGCGGCTCGCAGACCTACCGCCAGGACGAGGGCGAGGGCTCCCGGGGCGGCGGCGAGCACGAGAAGCCGCGCGGTGGCATGCACACCGGCGGTGGTGGCCTGGCCACGCCGACCACGACCGCCGGCGGGCTGGCCGTCCTGGCCGTCGCCGCGACCGGTCTGTACGCCGTCCGCCGCAAGAAGTCGGTCAACGGGGTGGCGTAAGCCGTGCCGGGCGCGATAGCAGCCGGGCCGCCACCCAGGAACCACGGGGCGGCCCGGCTCGCTCCCCGCCCATCGTGTCCGCCCCCGCCGCCGTGCCCCAGTGAGGTCGTCCCCGATGTCAGTCCCCCCTTCCGCCCCCGCCCCCGCCGACGACGAGACGACGACCGGTCAGGGCTCCCGCTCCGGCCTGATGGTGCTGTGCGCCGTGGCCCTGCTGATCCTCGCGGTGAGCCTGGTCGGCGGCAACGACACGTCCGCCGACCCCGCCCGACCCCCGCTGCCCGCCCACCCCGGCACGACCGCCTCGTCCGCCCCGCCCGCGACCGGCGCGGCGGGATCCGCCCTGCCCCGGTCGAAGCCGGTGCGCCTGCTGATCCCCGAGATCTCGGTCGACGCCCCCTTCACCGACCTCGCCATCGGCGACAAGGGGCAGTTGCAGCCGCCGCCGGCCGGTGACACCAACCTCGTCGGCTGGTACGCCAAGGGCGTCTCCCCGGGCGAGAAGGGCACCTCGATCATCGCCGGGCACGTGGACACGAAGACGTCGCCCGCCGTCTTCGCCCGCCTCGACCAGCTCGACAAGGGCGACAAGTTCCAGGTACGGCGCGCGGACGGGCGCGAGGCGACCTTCGTGGTCGACGGCCTGGAGACCTTCGCCAAGGACGAGTTCCCCAGCGACCGCGTCTACGGCGACGCCGCCCGGCCCGAGGTACGGCTCATCACCTGCGCGGGCGACTACGACCACAAGGTCAAGGACTACACGGACAACCTGGTCGTCTTCGCCCACCTCGCCTGAGCCCGCGCTCACCGGCCGTACGCGGCACCGGTCGCCCGCGGCACAGGTCACCCGCGCAGTGCACACCGGTCGCGTGCCGTCGGGGCCGGGCACAGGATCGAGGCAAGCCGGCGTCGCATCACCGCGGCCGACGTACAGTTCCGCCCCCGCGAAGGAGATGTGCGCCAGATGACCACCACGTCCACCCCCGCTTCCGAACCGATCGCTTCCGAACCGCTGACGCGACAGCTGGCGCACCAGGTCTCCCAGTCCGTGTTCGACGGCTCCCGCCTGCGGGTCATCCTGCTGGTGGAGGTCTACGACGGAGCCCAGCAGCAGTTCCTCGAGACGTACGAGAACCTGCGCAGCCACGTCGAGTCCGTCCCCGGGCACATCGGTGAGCAGCTGTGCCAGTCCATCGAGAACCCCTCCCAGTGGCTGATCACCAGCGAGTGGGAGAGCGCACCGCCGTTCCTGAACTGGGTGAGCAGCGAAGAGCACGTGCGGATGGTCAAGCCGCTGCACAGCTGTGTGCGGGACACCCGGTCGCTCCGCTTCCACGTGGTCCGCGAGACCGGCCGTCCGACGGCCGGCGCCGACAACGCCCGGGGCGGACTGCAGGCCGAGCCGCGCGTCGGCGACGGCGTCCTCCGGCACGCGCTCACCTTCACGGTGAAGCCGGGCAGCGAGGAGGCGGTCGGCAAGATCCTCGCCGACTACGCCTCGCCCGAACCGCGGGTCGACGACACCACGCGCCTGTGCCGCACCTCCCTCTTCCTGCACGGCAACCGGGTGGTGCGGGCCATCGAGGTGCGGGGCGACCTGCTCGCCGCCCTGCGGCACGTGGCCGAACAGCCCGAGGTGCGGGCCGTCGAGGAGGCCATCAACCCGTACCTGGAACAGGACCGGGACCTCGGCGACCCGGAGTCCGCCCGGGTGTTCTACACGCGGGCGGCGCTGCCCGCCGTCCACCACGTCACCGCCGGTGAGCAGCGGGGCGACGCGCAGCGGCACGCGCTGTCGTACCCGGCCCGGCCGGGCTGCGGCATGCGGCTGGCCCAGCTGCTCGCCGAGCACGACGAGGCGGCGGCCAGGGATCCGCGCAGTCCCGTCCTGTGCAGCACCATCTTCCAGCGTGACGACGTCGTGGTGCGGCTGGTCGACGTACGCGGCGACCTCCACGACGGCGATCCCGCGGTGACCCTCGGCCTGCCGGACGCCGACCCGGTGTCCGAGCTGACGACCCTGCTGGACGGCTTCACGGACGCCGGTTCCCCGACGGGCGGCGGACTCGTCCGCGCGCTGGAGGGCGCCCGGATGGAGCTGGTCACCGACCGGCGCGCGCCGGACGCCTGAACGGCCCGCGTGTGCGTCCGCGATTGACTCACTCGGGCACGGTGCAGTCGAAGGCGTGCAGGTACGGGTTGACCGGACGGATGTCGTCGATGACGAGCCCCGCCTCGGTCAGGCGGCCGACCATGCTGTCGGTGGTGTGCTTGGCACCGCCGACGTTGAGGAGCAGCAGCAGGTCCATGGCGGTGCTGAAGCGCATCGACGGGGTGTCGTCGACGAGGTTCTCGATGACGACGACCCGGGCACCCGGGCCGCCCGCCGCCATGACGTTGCGCAGGGCGCGGGCGGTGCTGTCGTCGTCCCACTCCAGGATGTTCTTGATGACGTACACGTCGGCCCGCACCGGGATGGCCTCGCGGCAGTCGCCCGGCACGATACTGACCCGGTCCGCGAGCGCACCGCCCTCGCGCAGCCGGGGGTCGGCGTTCTCCACCACCCGCGGCAGGTCGAGCAGGGTGCCCCGCATCGCCGGGTACTTCTCCAGCAGGCTCGCCACCACGTGCCCCTGGCCGCCGCCGATGTCGGCGACCGAGCTGCTCGCCGACAGGTCGAGGAGCGCGGCGACGTCCTGGGCGGACTGCCGGCTGGACGTCGTCATGGCGCGGTTGAAGACCTCGGCCGACTGGGGCGCGTCCTCGTTGAGGTAGGTGAAGAACTCCTTGCCGTACAGGCCCTCGACGACGTTGGAGCCGGTGCGCACCGCCTCGTCGAGGAGCGGCCAGGCGTCCCAGGTCCACGGTTCGGTGCACCACAGGGTGATGTTGCGCAGGCTGTGCGGGTCGTCCTCGCGCAGCAGCCGGGACATGTCGGTGTGCGCGAACGTCCCGTTCTTGTGCTCGGTGAAGACGCCGTAGCAGGTCAGCGCGCGCAGCAGTCGGCGCAGCGGCTTGGGTTCGGTCTTCACCGCGGCCGCGAGGTCCTCCACGGCCGTGGGGGTCTCGCCGAGCGCGTCGGCGACGCCGAGCCGTGCGGCCGCGCGGAGGGCGGCGGCACATGCCGCCCCGAACACGAGCTCCCGCAGCCGCATGGGCGGGGGTGGGGCGGTCTGTGCGGTCGTCATGTGCCGCTTTCCTTCCTTCTTCGGTCCATGGGCCGTCTTCGGTCCACGGGTGGTTACGACCGGCTCAGCACAGGCCCGCGGGCTTGGAGGCGCCGCAGGTGTTGCCGGTGAAGGTGTTGCTCTTGCCGGTGTCGCCGGTCCCGGCGTTGACCAGGTCGGCGGGGGAGTTCCGGCTCAGCCGGTTGCCGTTGACCTCGTTCTTCGCGTTGGCGGTGCCCACCACGCTCGCGGCCAGGACGATGCCGCCCGACATCGACGACTTGCCCGCGTTGCCCTCGACCGTGTTGTCGGCGACCAGGACCTTCTCGACGCCGGTCAGGACGATGCCGGAACCCTGGAGCGCCTCCAGCCGGTCGGTCTTCGGGCACGACTTGTTGTTGCGTACGACGTGGTTGTCGCGCACGACCAGGTCACCGGCCTTGGGCGCGTTCTCGTCGCCGACGACGAAGACGCCCGCGCAGTTGCCGGTGATGTGGTTGCCCGCGACGGCGAGGTTGCGCAGGCGCCGGACGGTGACGCCGATCCGGTTGCCCTCCAGCCGGTTGTGCGCGACCTCCGTGCCCTCGGTGTCGGCGGCGCCCTCCTCGGTCTTGACGGTGTTGGCGAGGAAGATGCCCGCGTCGCCGTTGTCGCGGGCGGTGTTGCCGCGGATGATGCCGTGGACCGACCGCTCCTGGGCGATGCCCCAGACGCCGTTCTTCACCGCGTTGACGTTCCGGACCGTCAGCCCGTCGGTGGCCATCGAGAACACACCGGTACGGGTGAACCCGGTCACCGTCAGGTCGGAGACGGTGACGCCCTTGACGTTCTCGTCCTTCGTGCCGATCACACAGATGCCGTTGCCGCCCTCGGCACACGTGTTGTCGGCCGCCTTCTGGGTGCTGGGCCTGATGACCGTGGAACGGCCCATGCCCCGCAGGGTGAGACCGGGGGTGCTCACCTTCACGCTCTCGTGGTAGGTGCCGGTGGTGACGAGAACGGTGTCGCCCGACTCGGCGGCGTCCACCGCCTTCTGGATCGATTCCCCGGGGTGGACCAGGTGGGTCCGGGGGACGGAGGACGCCGGGGCCGCGCCGATCCCCGTCCCGATCATGGCTGCGGTGCACACCAGGTACACGACATGGCATTTCTTCATATTCCGAAAGATATGCCGGAAATATTCCGTGGCGACGGGGATAAGCCATCCGACGGCGTGTCATGAACCGGCGCTGAAGCGGTGGTTCGTGGGCACAAGGCCTACATGATCTTCATGTCGGCCACCCGGGGAGGAACGACCACCGTGACCGTGCCTGAACACCGTGTGAGCGAGCGGCGCACAGGGCGTCGCTTCGACCTGCGGGCGACCACCGTGACGTTCGGCCTCGCCGCCATCGCCCTGGTCCTGGTGGGATGGGTCGTGCGCATGGCGTTCGACGTGGCGCAGCGGCGGCCGGTCTGGGTGTTCGTCCTGGTCGTCGGGGTGGTCACGGCCGTTCTCCTGAGCCGGAGCGCACGGAGTCGGCGGACCGCCGCGCGGGCGGCCCTGTGTACCACGGACGCCCTGACGGCGGCCACGGCGACGACGCTGGACGCGCTGGACGTGGAGCGCGAGGCACCGCCGACGCGGTCCGCGCCCGGCGAGGAGACCAGCGTGGCCGTCGTCGCCGCCGACCTGGGGGAGCTGGACCCCTACGAGTTCGAGGAGGCGATAGCGGACCTGTGCAGGCGCGACGGCTGCACCGACGTCGAGGTGGTGGGTGGGGCGGGCGATCTCGGCGCCGACGTGCTGGCGGTGGCTCCCGACGGCCGGCGGGTCGTCATCCAGTGCAAGCGCTACGGCGACGACAACAAGGTCGGCTCCCAGGACCTCCAGCGCTTCGGCGGCACCTGCTTCACCGTGCACGGGGCCGACGTGGCGGTCCTCGTCACCAGCAGCGACTTCACCGCACCGGCCGCCGACTACGCCGAGTGGTGCGGCATAGTCTGCGTGAACGAGGAGCGGCTGCGCGACTGGTGCGAGGGCGGGGGACCGGCGCCCTGGGAGCAGCCTCCGCCCGAGGAAAACGGGACGGGGCCGTCCGAGCGGGCCCTGTGGTGAGCCGGGGGGCACACCGACCCGCGGTCGGCGGGTGCAGAGGGGCTTCACCGCCGTCCGGTGGCACCCTGGGCGGCATGGGCAAGACCGCGCTGATCGTCATCGACATGATCAACACCTACGACCACCAGGACGCCGAGTCCCTGATCCCCGCCGTGGAGTCCGTACTGCCGCATGTGACCGGACTGCTGGACCGGGCGAGGCGGCAGGGCGTCCCCGTGATCTACGTCAACGACAACTTCGGGGAGTGGCGCTCGCACCACGGCGAGATCCTCGACAAGGCCCTCTCCGGACCGCACTCCCGGCTCGTCGAGCCGCTGAAGCCCGACGAGTCCTCCCTCTTCGTGGTCAAGGCACGCCACTCGGTGTTCTTCGAGACCCCGCTGACCTATCTGCTGCACCAGCAGGGGATCGACCGGCTGGTGCTGTGCGGGCAGGTGACCGAGCAGTGCGTGCTGTACTCGGCGCTGGACGCGCACATCCGCCATCTGCAGGTCATCGTCCCGCGGGACGCGGTCGCCCACATCCACGCCGACCTGGCGGACGCGGCGCTGCGCATGATGGAACGGAACATGGGCGCCCGGGTCTGCGACAGCGGCGAGCTGTGGACGTGAGGCGGCCTCAGCTCCGCAGGGTGCGCACGGGCAGGACGACCTGCGCCGCCGAGGAGAGCGTGTCCTCGTGGTTGGCGAAGGCGGCGACCGCCGCACCGTCGCCCGGCTCGCCCCCGGACCAGGGGCGCGTGGCGAAGATGAGGCAGGCGTACCCCTGCCGGTCGACCGCCGCCCGCCACTGCGGGGTGGGGGCGAACTGGGCGTTGACCCCCGGCATGGTGAGGGCCGCGGCGCCCGGTACGACGAGCAGGCCGACCGGCAGATCGGGCAGGACGGTGGCGTCGAGGACGGTGGCGTCGCCCACCGCGATTCCGGCGCGGCTCAGCAGCCCCTCGACGGCGGCCGGGGTCGCCTCCGGGCCGCCCTCCCCGTCACCGAGGGAGCAGGCGAGGAGGAAGGGGACGTCGCCGTCGGGCGTCTCACGGCTCCAGGACATGATGACGAGCGTGCCGAGGTCGGCGGTTCGCAGGGGGCGCGGGTCAGTGGAGATCGAGGTCACCGCGAAACGGTAAGCGCGCGCGGCGACGCGTCCGCCCGGCCGTCACCCGACTGGGCGACTCCCGCGCGCTTCTTCACACGAACGAGGGGCGTCCGCCAACCCGGTCAGTGCTGCGACAGCCGCCCGCGGATGTCGTCGAAGTGCCGGTGCACGGCCGTCTCCGCGGCCTTCGCGTCACCAGCGCGCACGGCCTCGACGATCCTGGCGTGCATCCGGGCCAGTTCCTCGCCGTCGGCCGCCGAGCCGAGCCCCCGCGCCTGCGCGCGCACCCGGTGGAAGGCGCTCCAGAAGGCGTCGAGCAGCTCGCTGAGCAGGTCGTTGTCGAGCGAGCGGTGCAGCACCCGGTGGAAGGCGCGGTCGGTGCGGGACACGATCTCGCCTCCCTCGCGCACCTCCGTGTGCATCGTCTCCACCAGCGCGTCCAGCTCGGCCAGATCCTCTTCGGGCAGCCGTCCGGCGAGCTGGTGCATGAGTCCCGCCTCCAGGGCCTCGCGCAGTTGCAGCAGCTCCAGCAGACTGCCGTGGCCGCGGCGGTGCCCGACCACCGTGCGGAAGGCCATGGCCTCGGTCATCGGCTCCAGCGACATGGACCCGACATAGGTCCCGAAGCCGCGGCGGATCTCGACGATGTGCATGGCCTGGAGGGACTTGAGCGCCTCCCGCAGCGAGTTGCGGCTGACGCCGAAACGCTCCATCAGCTCCGTCTCGGTGGGCAGCGGATCGCCGGGACCGAGGCCCTGTTCGACGATCAGCTCCTTGATCTTCTCCTCGGCGTCGGCGGCGACCGAGCCCATGTGACGTCCCCTCTCGACCCTTGACATCCCCTGCTCCGACATGTGTCACTCTAACAGGACGTGGGACATCCTACGTCCCCCGTCACCTGGGGCTCCGGCGCGCTGCTGCCCGCCGCGGCCCGGGGCGAGGACAGTACGACCTGGAGTACCGCATGCCCATCCCCACGCCGCTGAGCGGCGTCGTCCCCCCGGTCATCACCCCCCTCACGCCCCAGGGCGAGGTGGACACCGCCTCCGTGCGCCGGCTCACCGAGCACCTGATCACGGCGGGGGTGCACGGCCTGTTCCTGCTGGGGTCCAGCGGCGAGGCCGCCTACCTCACCGACACCCAGCGGCTGACCGCGCTGGAGACCGCCGTGGACGCCGCCGCGGGCCGCGTCCCCGTCCTCGCCGGGATCATCGACACCACCACGGCCCGCGTCCTGGACCGGGCGGCCGACGCGGTCCGGGCGGGCGCCGACGCGCTCGTGGCCACGGCGCCCTTCTACACCCGCACCCACCCCGTGGAGATCGCCGACCACTTCCGGCGCGTGCGCGAGGGCTCGGGACTGCCGCTGTTCGCCTACGACATCCCGGTCGCCGTACACACCAAGCTGCCCCGCGACGTGGTCCTCGACCTGGCCGGGGACGGCACCCTCGCCGGACTCAAGGACTCCAGCGGCGACGAGGGCTCCCTGCGCCGCCTGCTGGTCGAACTCCGCCGCCGCACCCCCGGCTTCACCGTGCTCACCGGCTCCGAGCTGACCGTCGACGGCGCGCTGCTCGCCGGCGCCGACGGAGTCGTGCCCGGCCTCGGCAACGTCGACGCCCACGGCTACGTACGCCTCTACGAGGCCGCCCGGGCCGGGGACTGGGCGACCGCCAGGACCGAACAGGACCGGCTCGCCGCCCTGTTCGCCCTCACCGACGCGGGCGACCCCGCGCTGATGGGCGGCAGCTCCAGCGCGCTCGGCGCCTTCAAGGCGGCGGCCCACCTGCTGGGTCTCATCGACTGCCCGGCCACCGCCGCACCGCAGGTACCGCTCGACGCGCCGGCCGTGGCCCGGGTCCGCGACCGGCTCACCGAGGCCGGACTCCTCTGAACCCAGCCTCGCCCACCCGGTCCCCGTCCCCGTCCCCGACGCGCGTCTCCCCACCCGCATAGGATCGCCATGTCATCTGCGCGCACCACCTCGACCTCCCAGCCCTGGTACCGCGAGATCACCCGGGAGAAGTGGAAGTCCTTCTTCGCCGCCTGGATCGGCTACCTCCTCGACGGCTTCGACTTCGTCCTCATCACCCTCGTACTGACCGAGATCGCCGACGACTTCGGACTGTCGGCCGTCGAGTCCGCCAGCCTCGTGTCCGGAGCCTTCATCACCCGCTGGCTCGGCGGCGCGGTGCTCGGCGCGCTCGGCGACCGGTTCGGCCGCAAGAGCGCCATGGTGGCCAGCATCCTGCTCTACTCGGTCGGCACCTTCGCCTGCGGCTTCGCCTGGGACTACACCAGCCTGTTCACGGCCCGCCTGCTGATCGGCATGGGCATGGCGGGCGAGTACAGCGCCAGCGCCACCTACGTCCTGGAGAGCTGGCCGGCCCGGCTGCGCAACCGCGCCTCCGGCTTCCTCATCTCCGGCTTCTCGCTGGGCGGCGTCCTGGCGGCCGAGGTCTACGAGCACGTGGTGCCCGGGCACGGCTGGCGCTGGCTGTTCTACATCGGCCTGTTCCCCGTCGTCGTCGCCCTGTGGGTGCGCCGGGCGCTGCCCGAGGCCGACGACTGGGAGGCACGGGTGGGGGCCACCGGTGAACGGCCCAACCCCTTCCGGCCGCTGTTCGCCGGTCCCCGCCGGGCGACGGTCAACACGGTGCTCGCTCTCGTCGCCACAGGCTCGCTCTTCGCGGTGTTCACCCCGCTCGGCGCGGGCGCCGTACCCGTCCTGTCCGTCCTGGCGACGGCCTGCCTCGTCGCCTTCGCGGTGCAACTGGGCGGCCGCAAGCGGTGGGTGCTCTTCGTCGCGCTGTGCGTCACCGTCTTCTGCGCCTTCCTCTACAGCTGGCCGGTGCAGGCCCTGCTGCCCACCTACCTCAAGACCGAGCTGGGCTTCACCCCGGCACAGGTCAGCGACGCGCTCTACTACGCCGGGTTCGGCACGATGGCGGGCTGCGTCGTCACCGGCTTCGTCGGCGACCGGTTCGGCACCCGCAGGGCGTACGCCTGCACCCTGGTGGTGGGTGTCGCCTTCGTCTTCCCCGTCTTCGCGATCCGCGACAGCCAACTCCAGCTGGGCATCCTGCTGTTCCTCATGCTCGCCTGCATGCAGGGCATCTCCGGGCTGCTGCCCAAGTTCATCGCCGGGCACTTCCCGACCGAGACCCGGGCCGCGTCCCTGGGCTTCACCTACAACGTGGGCGCGCTGGGCGGCGCGGTGGCCCCGGTGCTCGGTGCCAAGCTCGCGTCGAGCATGTCCCTGGGCCAGTCGCTGGCCGTGCTCACCTTCTCGCTGACCCTCGTGGTGATCCTGCTGATCGGCTTCGACGTCCCGAGCCGCCTCAACCGGCTCGTCGACAAGGAGGCGGTCCCGGACTACCTCGCCGCCGAGGCGACGGTGCCGGACGGCGCGGAGCGCATCCGGTCGGCACCGTGAGACGGGCGGCGGGCGGGGGACGACGTGTGCTCCGACTGGCCCAAGACGCGGCCGTCGGCGCGGCGACCGGCGGCCGCCTGGTGTAACTGTCTTCGTATGATCTGTAGACGAAATGATCGTCAGAGCGACGTGCGTGGTTCGCGTGGCCGCAGGATCCGCACCGCCGCGGTGACCCTGGTCGCCGCGACCGCCCTCGGCGCCACCGGTCAGACGGTGGCCGCCCCGTCGGTGCCCCCGCGCACCGACTGGGACGCCATCGCCGCCTGCGAGTCCAGCGGCAACTGGCAGGCCAACACCGGCAACGGCTACTACGGCGGGCTGCAGTTCGCGCGCTCCAGCTGGATCGCGGCCGGCGGCCTCAAGTACGCCCCGCGCGCGGACCTCGCCAGCCGCGCCGAGCAGATCGCCGTGGCTGAACGCCTGGCCCGCATGCAGGGGATGTCCGCCTGGGGCTGCGCCTAGGCCCGGGGCCGCGCTCGCCCGCGCTCAGCGGACGGGTGCGGCGGCGGGTCGCGGCAGGCCGTAGTGGTCGCGCAGCGTGGTGCCGTCGTACGCCGCGCGGAACAGGCCCCGCTCGCGCAGGACCGGCACCACCTGATCGGCGAAGAGGTCGAAGCCCCCGGTCAGCCAGGGCGGCATGACGTTGAAGCCGTCGGCCGCCCCGTGCTCGAACCACTCCTGGAGCTGGTCGGCGACCTGCTCGGGTGTCCCGGCCACCACGCGGTGGCCGCGGGCGCCCGCGAGACGGTGCAGCAGCTCGCGCACCGTGGGCTGTTCGCGGTCGATGATGTCCAGGACCAGCCGGAAGCGGCTGCCGTTGCCGCGCTCGCCCCGGGTCTCGACGAGTTGCCGGGGCACGGGACCGTCCAGCTCGGCGGCGCTCAGCCGAAGACCCAGCAGGCGCTGCAGCAGTTGGAGCGAGTACTCGGGCTGGGTGAGTTCGTCGAACTCCTTGTGCAGCGCCCGTGCCTCCGCCTCGGTCGAACCGATGAAGGGGCTGATGCCGGGCAGGACGAGCAGCCGGTCCGGGTCACGGCCGAGCGCCCCGGCCCGCGCCTTGAGGTCGGCGTAGAACTCCTGAGCGCCGCGCAGCGTCTGGTGCGCCGTGAACACGGCCTCGGCGTAGGCAGCGGCGAAGGAACGGCCGTCCTCGGACGATCCCGCCTGGACGTACACCGGGCGGCCCTGCGGGGAGCGGGGGAGGTTCAGCGGTCCGCGCACCCGCAGCCGCGGGCCCGTGTGGTCGATCGTGTGGATGCGGTCGGTGTCGGCGAACACGCCGGACTTCTGGTCGACGACGAGTGCCTCGTCCTCCCAGCTGTCCCACAGCTTCGTCACCACCTCCACGAACTCCCGGGCGCGCTCGTACCGTTCGGCGTGCACCGGGTGCGCGTCGAGGCCGAAGTTCCCGGCGGCCTGCGGGGCGCCGGTGGTGACGATGTTCCAGCCCGCCCGGCCCCCGCTGAGATGGTCGAGCGAGGAGAAGAGCCGGGCCAGGTTGTACGGCTCCGTGTACGTGGTCGAGGCGGTGGCGATCAGGCCGATGCGTTCGGTGGCCGCGGCGAGAGCCGACAGCCAGGTGAACGGTTCGAGCCGGAAGCGGCTGGCGTAGCGCACGTTGTCCGCCAGGGACGGACCGTCGGCGAAGAACACGGCGTCGAAGGCGGCCGCTTCCGCCCTGCGGGCGAGGTCCTGGTAGAAGCCGATGTCCAGGATGCGTTCCGGGTCGGTGCCGTGGTACCGCCAGGCGGCCTCGTGGTGTCCGCCCGGGTAGACGAACAGGTTCAGACGCAGTGTCCGGGTGCTCATGCCGCCTTCTCCTCCTCGGCGTTGCCGGTGTCCTCGGTGACGTCCACGCCCAGGTGGGCGAGCAGCCGGCCGCGCAGGGCCGCGTACGCGGTGCCGCCGGGGCGGCGCGGCGCCGAGAGCCGCACGGGAAGGTCGGCCGCGATCCGGCCCCGGTCCAGCACCACGACCCGGTCCGCGAGCGCGATGGCCTCGTCGACGTCGTGGGTGACGAGCAGTACGGCGGGCCGGTGCCGCTCGCACAGCCGCCGCAGCAGGGTGTGCATCCGCGTGCGGGTCAGCGCGTCCAGCGCGCCGAACGGTTCGTCGGCGAGCAGCAGCCGCGGCTCGCGCACCAGGGACCGGGCGAGCGAGACGCGCTGCTGTTCACCGCCCGACAGCTCCACGGGCCAGGCCCGTTCGCGCCCGGCGAGCCCGACCTCGGCGAGCGCGTCGCGCCCCCGGTCTCCGGCCAAGGGTCCGGACAGGCCCAGCACGACGTTGTCGAGCAGCCGCTTCCACGGCAGCAGCCGTGCGTCCTGGAAGACGACGGACACCTGCTCGGGGGCGGTGAGGTCGCCGCTGCCCGCCACCTCGTGGTCGAGTCCGGCCAGGGCCCGCAGCAGCGTGCTCTTGCCGGAGCCGCTGCGGCCGAGGAGCGCCACGAACTCACCGGCCGCGATGGACAGGTCGAGCCCGTCCAGCACTCTGCGGTCGCCGAAGGAGCGCACCAGGTTCTCGATGCGGACCGCCGAGCGGTCCCCGGTCGTCCTCAGCCCGCCAGCGTGCGCCGCCATGACAGGGCCCTCCTCTCCACGAGTCGTACGAGTGCGTCGGAGGCCAGGCCGAGCAGGCCGTACACGACGAGACCGACGATGATGACGTCGGTCTGCCCGTACGTCCGGGCCAGCTCCATCATGTAGCCGATGCCGCTGGTGGCGTTGACCTGCTCCACCACCACCAGGGCCAGCCAGGCCGAGGTCACCGCGAAGCGCATGCCGAGCAGGAAGCCGGGCAGGGCGCCGGGGAGGACGACGTGCCGGACGAAGGCGAACCGGCCCAGGCGTACCGTCTCGGCGAGTTCCGCGTAGCGGCTGTCGATGGTGCGCAGTCCGTTGTGCGTGTGGATGTAGACCGGGACGAGAACGCCGAGGGCGATCGTG
The DNA here is from genome assembly GCF_044590125.1 of Streptomyces sp. BBFR25. Classification (NCBI taxonomy): domain Bacteria; kingdom Bacillati; phylum Actinomycetota; class Actinomycetes; order Kitasatosporales; family Streptomycetaceae; genus Streptomyces; species Streptomyces sp. BBFR25. The sequence continues at coordinate 920,172 of NZ_CP172447.1, read as the reverse complement.
ACGACCTTCATCGTCTCGCCGATGCCGAACCAGAGGATCAGCAGCGGGATCAGGGCGAGCGAGGGAATGGACCGCTTGATCTGTACCGGGCCGTCGATCACCGCCTCGCCGACGCGGCTGAGACCGGAGACGAGCGCGAGCACCAGTCCGGCCGCGACCCCGAACAGCAGGCCCAGAAGGGCGCGTTGGGCGGAGGTGCCGAGATGGGACTGGAGCTTGCCGCTGTCGATGAGGTCGCCCGCGGTGCCGGCGACGGTCCACGGTGCGGGCAGGCTGCGGACGTCGAGGAGACCGAGTCCCGAGCCCGCCGCCCAGAGGGCGAACAGCAGCACCGGGCCGATCGCCCAGCCGTACGGGACGGGTTTGCCCGGGCCCGGGCGCCCGCGGCGGGAGCGACGGGTGTGGACCGCGGCCGGTGCGGGCGGCGCCGCCGGCGGTGCCTGCTCGCCCAAGGTCGTGGTGGTCATGACGACGTCCCCTCACCGGCGACGGCCCGGGCGGCCACCGCCTCGTAGCGGCGGTCGAAGAGCAGGCCCGCGTCGAACGGTTCGCGGTCCTGTTCCTCGGCCAGCAGGTCGATGGTCTGCTGCTGGCGGTGGATGGCCTCGGTCCAGTCGGCGGGAAGGTCCGGGTGGCCCGCTCGCCGCACGAGGTACTCGCCGTCCTCGCGGTCCAGGCCCTGGTCCTTCACGTAATAGCCCGCGACCCATTCCTTCGGGTGCCGGTCGATCCATGTCTGCGCCCGCGCCCAGAACTTCACCAGTTCACGGACGGCGGCCGACTTCTGCGCGTCGGCGACGGAGTCGGTCAGCGCCCACAGGTGTGCCGGGTCGTCCCGGAGCCCGTGCTTGATCGTCGCGCCGCCCTCCTTGCCGTAGTTCGCCAGATAGCGCTTGATGTTGACGTCCGCGATGGGGGCGGCGTCCACCTGGCGGTTCCCCAGCGCGGTGGGATAGACGTCGCCGGTGCTTGCCAGTTCGACCAGTTCCACGTCCTGCTGGGTGAGCCCGGCCTTCTGGAGGATGCGCAGCACCAGTGCCCCCTGTGCCTGCCCGGGGCTGTAGGCGATCCTCTTTCCGCGCAGGTCCGCGAGGGTCCTGATGCCGGAGCCCGGGGCCGTGCCCAGTTCGTAGATGGGGTTCTCGAGCGGATCGGTGCGGAACTTCACCGCCACGAGCTTCGTGTCGAGGCCCGTCCAGTGCGCGTTGATCGACGGGATGTCCGCGGCCGAGCAGACGTCCAGGGCGTCGGCGCGGAAGGCCTCCGAGCACTGGGGGCCGCCGCTGATGTTGGCCCACTTCACCTCGAAGGGCAGTTCGTCGATCTGTCCGGAGAGTTCGAGCGCGACCTTGAGGTCGGGCGCCCCGACGGTGAGCGTGGTGTCGCGGGCGACCGCGGCCGGGATCCGCTCGTCCGAGACGTCCCTGCCGTCCGCCGCGGACTGGGCCGGGGTCACGCAGGAGGCGAGGGCGAACGGGAGGGCCAGTGCGGCCAGGACGGAACGGCGCCGGAATCCGGGCATGGGTGTGCGAGAGGTCATGACGGCCTTCACGGGATACGGGAGAAAGGGGCAGCCGGGCGGTGGGGTTCAGCTACACACCGCGGTGGCGACGCGCATCAGATCGATGGCGCGCCGCTTCGTGAACTGCCGGGATGTCCGCATGCCGTGGACGCTAACCAGGGGGTGAAACCCGGTCAAGGGCTACCGGTGGGCTCCGCCGGTAGTGCAACGACACCTTCGTGGGCGTGTCATGTTCCGGAAACGCGGCGGCCCGAGTAGGCCGACCAGCGGCCGTCGCGCCGGGCCACCGTGATGTCCCGGCCGAAGCAGGCGGTCAGCAGGGAGTCGGTCAGGACCTCGTCCACCGCACCCCGGGACAGGACCCGGCCCTCGCGCAGCAGCAGGGCGTGGCTGACGGCCGGGAACAGCTCCTCCAGATGGTGGGTGACCGTCACGGTGGCCAACTGCGGCCTCCCCTCGGCCAGTTGGTGCATCGCCTCGACGAGATCCTCGCGGGAGGGCAGGTCCAGGGCGTTGAACGGCTCGTCCAGGAGCAGCAGGGCCGGATCGGCCATCAGCGCCCTGGCGATCAGGATCCGCGCCCGCTGCCCGCCCGAGCAGACGCCGTAGGGCCGGTCGGTCAGCTCCTTGACGCCCAGCTCGGTCAGGAGGTCGCGGGCCCGCAGGCGGACCTCGTCGTCGTACGTCCGCCACAGGGGCTGCACGGTGCCGCTGTGGCCGGTGAGCACGACCGCGTGGGCGGTGAGGTCCTGCGGCACCCGCTGGGCGGAGTTGACGTGGCCGATGCGCGCCCGCAGCTCACGGACGTCGACCCGGCCGAGGCTGCTGCCGAGGACCTCGACCGTGCCCGTGGTGGGGTGCATGAGCGCGCCGAGCAGTCGCAGCAGGGTGGTCTTCCCGGCGCCGTTGGCCCCGAGCAGGGCCCAGTGTTCGCCCGGCCGGACCGTCCAGTCGACGGCGTCGAGGATCAGCTGGTCGGTCGTGAAGCGGCGCACGCTCACGTCCTGGAGCCGGAGCACGGCCGCCTCGTGCTCGTCCCTGCTGGAACTGGCTGTCTGGCCGGTCATGCCGTGACTCCTTCGCGCGCGCTGCCCCTCGGTCGTACACCCCGAACACTAGATGTACTCACCACCCGACTGCCCGGGCCGTCCGCTCCCTGGACGGTGAGCGGCGGCACCGGGCGCGGGACCGGCGGCGGAGGGCGGGAGGCGTCAGACGCCCGCCACCGACTGGATCCAGGAGCGGTACGCGGTCACGTTGGTGTACGCCGTGGTGGTCTGGCGGTCGCTGGTCGAGGCGACGCCCACCTGGATGCCGCCGGCCATCATCGGACCGCCGGAGTCGCCGCCCGCGGTGATGCCGTCGCCGGGGCGCGCGCATATCGCCTGGCCGTTGTAGGCGTCGTAGCACCCACGCGTCACGCTCAGGTTGGCGACCTTGAGGTACTGCGACTGGCAGTTGATCTCCGAGCCGCACCGGGAGGTCGCCCCCCAGCCGTAGACCTGCACGGTCTGGCCGACCCGCACCGTGCCCGGCTGCCCGAGCCGCGCGTAGGAGGCGGAGACGGACCGGTCGAGCCGGACCAGCGCGAGGTCCGCCGAGGGGCTGGTGACGGTCTGGACGCCGCTCGCCACCGTGCCGCCGGAGCCCTGGTCGAGGCTGCCGATCCGGAAGGACAGGTTGCCACCGCTGACGCAGTGCTTGGCGGTGAGGATCCAGGTGGGGGAGATGATGGTCGAGCTGCAGGTCTGGGTGCCGTTGGAGAACAGCCTGGCCGCCCAGGGGGCGTTCTGCGCGTAGCCGCCGCCGATGATCGGCTGGGGGCCGCCGTCACCGGGCCGGGGCTCCACCGCCGAGGCGGACGGCGCGAGCGTGAGGGCGGACAGCAGCGCGGCCACGATTGCGGCCAGCAGGGCGGGGACGAGTCTCGTTGTTCGCAAGGCTCCTCGATTCCGACGACACGCGCCTGGGCGCGTGCTGATGTGTGGGGGTCCACAGCATGTCGGGCCCGGCCGCCGTCCGAACAATCCCGGCTTCGCATAACGCGGCGTTATGCCGGAGGGGACGGGACCGGGGCGGCCCAGCGCGTTCCGGGGGTGGCCGGCGGGCCCTACCGGAGCAGCAGCTGCACCAGGGCGACCGTGCCGACCGTCACCACCAGGCCCCGCAGGACCGCGGGACTGAAGCGGCGGCCCACCTTCGCGCCGACGTAGCCGCCGAGGCCCGAGCCGACCGCGAGGAGCCCCACGGCGGTCCACTCGAAGTCGGCGGCGAAGAGGAAGAAGAGCGCGGCGACGGTGTTGACGACGGCGGCGAGGACGTTCTTGGTCGCGTTGAGCCGTTGCAGGGGCTCGTCCAGGAGCATGCCCATCAGGGACAGGTAGATGATGCCCTGGGCGGCGGTGAAGTAGCCGCCGTAGACGCTGGCCAGCGTCAGGCCGGTGAAGAGCAGGGGGCCGCCGTCGCGGCGGGGGGAGGTGCCGTTGCGGGCCCGGCGGCGCTGGACCAGCCTGCCGATCTGCGGCTGGAACGCCACAAGGAGCAGGGCGAGGCCCACCAGGACCGGCACGATCGTCTCGAAGGCGTCGGCGGGCAGCGTCAGCAGGAGCGTGGCGCCCGCGAGGCCGCCCAGCAGCGCCCCGGCACCCAGCTTCAGGACGCGTCGACCCTGCCCGCGCAGCTCCTTGCGGTAGCCGATGGCCCCGCTGATGGAGCCGGGGATGAGGCCGAGCGCGTTGGAGACGGTGGCGGTGACCGGCGACAGGCCCGTGGCCAGCAGCACCGGGAAGGTGATCAGCGTGCCGGAGCCCACGACGCTGTTGATGGCGCCGGCCCCGACGCCCGCCGTGAACACCGCGGCCATGGCCTCCGGTGTCACCCCGTGCCGCCCGGCGCCGGGCCCGTACTCGGCCGGAAGGTGTCTTGTGCAGCTTTCACGGGGCCGACTGTACCCACCGCCCAGGTCGGCGTGTCCGCCGGTCCCAACCGCTCATGTACGGCCACTTCTTGACGTGAATTCAGCTGATCATGCGGTGATACGATCACCGCGTTTGCGGAGCGGGCGGATGGGTGAAAGACGGCATCCCCGACGTAAGGGGCAGTCCGGGCAGCTACCCCCCGGTGCGGGCAGTCCGCCGGGCCGCCCGCACGGACGGGAATTCAGCAAGCCGGCTGTCAGTCGCCTGAAGAGAGTCTTATGACGGAATACACAGGGAACCCATTGCTCTGGGTCGCCCTCGTCGCCCTCGTCGCCGCCGCCGTGCTCATCAGCCGCCAGCGCAAGGCGGCACGGGCGTTGCGGCAGCAGGTCCAGGGGCTCAGGGATCACTACACCGAGCTGGAGAACGATTACGGGAAGTCCGTGCAGGCCGCCCAGGAGCGGGCCGAGGACGAGACCAAGACGGTGCTGAAGTCCGCCATGCGGACCCTTCAGGGCCTCGCCGCCGAACAGCAACTGGTGCTCTCCCGGCTGCAGAACAAGTACGGCGACTCGGCCCTCCTCCAGGACCTGCTGGAGATCGACCACACCAACTCGCAGTTCGGCCGGCGGGCCCAGTCCATCGCCGTGCTGTGCGACGGCTGGCTCGGCGGGCGGCGCGACACCGCCTCCGTCTACGACGTGGTGCGCAGCGCCCAGGGGCGCATCCGGCACTTCCGCCGGGTGGACATCCTCTCCCAGGTCGACTTCGGCATCACCAGCCGGGCCGTCGAACCCGTCGCCCTGGCCCTCGCCGAGCTGCTCGACAACGCCACCAGCTACTCCAGCCCGGACACCGTCGTCGAGATCAACATCCGGACCGTCCCCAAGGGCATCTGCGTCGTGGTCGACGACGCGGGTGTGGGCATGAGCGACGAGGAGCGGGCCCGCGCCGACAAGCTCCTCGCCACCGAGCGCGCCTCGGGCGTGGCGGGGCTCGGCAACCCGCCGCAGTTCGGTTTCGCCGTCATCGGCCTGCTGTGCGAACGATTCGGCTTCGAGGTGTCGGTGGACTCCTCCTCCCCCTACGGAGGTGTACGGGCGGTGGTCCTGCTGCCGCACGAACTGCTCACCGCCATGCCGGAGAAGAAGGCACCCGCCCCGGCCGCCCGCGGCACCGCCCGGCCGGTCCCGGACGGCGGACCGGAGGCCGCGTCGCTCGCCTCCGCCGAGACCGGCGACGGTCTGCCCCGGCGCCGCCGCAAGCGGCCGATGGCCATCGTGCCCGGCAGCGCCTCCGCCCCGCGCGCGGCGGGCCGCTCCGACTCCGAGCAGGCACAGATCATGGGTGCCTTCCAGCGCGGAACGCAGTCCGGCCGGGGCACCGAACCGGCGAGCCCGGACGACGCCGGCCGGACGAGCGAAACACCTGGTGCAAGCAGCGAAGGACATGAGGTCTCGTGAACGACGATCTGTCATGGATGCTCGACAGCGCCCTGGAGATTCCCGGGGCCCTGCACGCGGTCCTGATCTCCGCCGACGGCCTGCTGATGGCCCGGACGCAGGACTTCGACAAGGACGACGCCGACCGGGTCGCCGCCGCGATGAGCGGCGTGCAGTCGCTCAGCCGCACGCTCGCCTTCTTCTGTGAGGACCCCACCCACACGTGGCGGCAGACCCTGGTCGAGTTCGACGGCGGCTGGGTGTTCCTGATCTCCGCGGGCGAGGGCGCCTACCTCGGCGTGTCCGCCTCCCCGGAGGTCGACATGGCGGACATCACCTTCCGGATGCAGCAACTCGTGGCCCAGCTCGGCAAGCGGCTGACGACGCCGCCGCGCGAGAACCTGGGCGCCCGCTCATGACCGGCCACGACGGCTGGCAGCCCGAGGCGCCGGAATTAGTGCGGCCGTACGTCATCACCAAGGGCCGCGGCCTGCCCGACGAGGACGACCTGTCCCTCATCACCCTGGTCACCGCCTCCGCCGGGCAGCCGCAGCGGCCGGCCCGGCTGTCCCCCGAGGAGCAGAGCCTGCTCGACCTCTGCTCCGCCGGCTACCTCTCGGTCGCCGAGATCGCCGGACACACCCACTTCCCGCTCGGTGTCGTGCGGATCCTGCTGGCCTCCTTGATGGAAGGCGGACACCTCATGACCCGCCCGCCGGTGGCCCGCGCCCGCCTCGCGGACAAGGAGATCCTGGAGGAGGTCCTCAATGGGCTCCGCGCCAAGTTTGGATGAGCGGGACTACGTACGCGGGGGAGCGACCCAGACGGCGGTGAAGATCCTCGTCGTCGGGCACTTCGCGGTGGGCAAGACCACCCTCATCGGCTCCATCTCCGAGATCGAGCCGCTGTCCACCGAGGAGACGATGACGCAGGCCGCCGAGTCGGTCGACGACCTCAAGGGGGTCCAGGGCAAGACCACCACCACGGTCGCCATGGACTTCGGTCGCCTGACCATCAGCGACCGCGTCGTGCTGTACCTGTTCGGCACCCCCGGCCAGCAGCGCTTCGTGCAGATGTGGGAGGACATGGCCCGCGGCGCGCTCGGCGCCCTGGTGCTGGTCGACCCGGAGCGGCTGGCGGACTCCTTCCCCGTGATCGACCTCATCGAGCACTACGGGCTCGACTACGCCATCGCCGTCAACCACTTCGACGGCACGCCGCTGCGCGACGAGCGGGCGCTGCGCGAGGCGCTCGACCTGCTCGACGACACCCCCGTCGTCACCTGCGACGCCCGCGACGAGAAGTCCTCGGCCGCCGCACTGACCACCCTCGTCCGCTACTTGCTGGACCGCACCCGCTAGGAGCTGGGAGCAGACATGAACGCCCACGACACCGCCCCGGTGCCGCCGCCCGGCTGCCCGGCCCACGGCTCCGGCGCCCGGGTCCCGCTGCACGGGCCGGAGTTCGCCGCCGACCCGCAGGCGTACTACGAGTACCTGCGCCACTACGGGGCCGCGGCCCCCGTCGAACTGGCCCCGGGCGTCGAGGCGACGCTGGTCACCGACTACGCGGCGGCGCTCCAACTGCTGCAGGACTCCGGCACCTTCCGCAAGGACGCGCGCCGCTGGCGGGCCTTCAACGAGGGCAAGGTGAGCCCGGACAGCCCGGTTACACCGCTGCTGGCCTACCGGCCCAACTGCATGTTCGCCGACGGCGCCGACCACCTCAGGCTGCGCCAGGCGGTCACCGACAGCATGGCGCGGGTGGACACCCGGCGGCTGAGCCGCAGCACCGAGCAGATCTCCGGCTACCTCGTCTCCCAGTTCGCCGCCCGCGGCTCGGCCGACCTGCTCGGGGACTACGCCAAGCAGCTGCCGCTGTTCGTGTTCAACGAACTCTTCGGCTGCCCCGCCGACATCGGCGACCGGGTGCTGTTCGGCATCTCCGGCATGTTCGACGGCGTCAACGCCGAGAAGGCCACCGCGGTGCTCTTCCAGGCCGTGGGGGAACTGGTCGCGCTCAAGCGGCGCAAGCCCGGTGACGACGTCACCTCCTGGCTGATGCAGCACGAGGCCCGGCTCGACGACGAGGAGATGGTCCACCAGCTCGCCCTGCTGCTCGGCGCGGGCGCCGAACCCCTGCGCAACCTTCTCGGCAACACCCTGCACCGGCTCCTGACCCACGAGCGGTACGCCCGCGAGGGCGGACTGATCGACGAGGCGCTCGACGACACGCTGTGGGAGAACCCGCCCATGGCCAACTACGCCCCGCACTACCCGGCCGCCGACACGGAACTCGCCGGTCAGCACCTGCAGGCGGGCGAACTCGTCCTGGTCAGCTTCGCCGCGGCCAACACCGGCCCGACCCTCAAGGCCTCCCGCCAGGCCGGCAGCAACCGCGCCCACCTCGCCTGGAGCGCGGGCCCGCACGCCTGCCCGTCCAAGGAACCGGCCCGGCACATCACGGTCACGGCCGTCGAGCACCTGCTCAACGAGCTGCCCGACGTCGAACTCGCCGTACCCGAGGACAGCCTGACGTGGCGTCCGGGACCCTTCAACCGGGCCCTGGCCACGCTTCCGGCCCGGTTCACCCCGGTGCGTTCCGCGCGGCGCGGCGAACCGGGGCCGGTCGCAGCGGCGGCCGAGCAGGAGAAGGCCGCCGGTGCGGCCCGTCCGGCCGAACCCAAGGGAATGTGGAGCCAGTTCCTCAACTGGCTGACACGGTGATGTGCGCAACACCCTCCCGATCCGCCCCTTTCGCATAGAGATCGAACGGCACGGGTAGTGAGCAACGCGGTACTCAAGTTGCTCACGAGTCAAAGGAGGTGTCGTGGACCACATATCCACGAACGCCGCTTTCCCGGCGCCGGACCCACTGATACCCGCCCCCCGGGGCGGGTATCGCTTTGTGCGGCTTCGGCCGGGGACGGGCCGGTGACCGCCGCACCGACGGGCACGGACCCGTGGGGCACCCCCACGCTCGGTTCCTTCACCGGCGGTCAGCTGCGAAGACTCGGCGCGGTCGCCGGCCTGTCCCGGACCGACGTCGAGACCTACGCACAGGTCCTGACCGACGCACTGGGACCGGTGGCCGAGCGGCCGCTGAGTCCGGCGCCGCCCGCCCGCACCTTCCTGTCCGACGACCACACCCCCGTCGAGTTCTCCCTCTCCTTCCGGCCGGACGCGGCACCCGCCATGCGGGTTCTCGTGGAACCGGGCTGCGGCGCAGACAGCCTGGTTCACCAAGGCCGTGCCGGACTCGAGGCGATCCGGACGATGGCGCGGCGCTGGCACTTCACCACCGACGCCCTCGACGCACTCCAGGACCTGTTCCTGCCACCCGCTCCGCAGGGCCCCTTCGCCCTGTGGTGCGCGCTGGAACTCAGGCCCGGCGGCGTGCCCGGGGTCAAGGTCTATCTGAACCCCTCGGCAGGCGGGGAGGAACGTTCCGCCGCGACGGTGCGCGAGGCCCTGAACCGGCTCGGGCACCGCCGGGCCTTCGAGAGCCTGCCTCCGGGCAACGGGTATCCGTTCCTGGCCCTGGACCTCGGGGACTGGGCGGAGCCCCGGGCGAAGGTCTACGTGCGCCACGACCGGCTCACGGCGAGCCAGGCCGGGCACCTGTCCCGGATGGACTCGGGCCCCGGGCCCGCGGCGGTCGAGGGCTTCTTCCGCACGGCCGCGGGCTTCGGCCCCGGCACGGCCGGGCTCGGCGGGCGGCCCGGCCTGTCCTGCCACTCCTTCACCGACACCGGTAGCGGGCGGCCGAGCGGTTTCACCCTGCACATCCCGGTGCGGGACTACGTCCGGCACGACGGGGAGGCCCTGGCGCGGGCGACGAGAGTGCTGCGCCAGCACGGCGCGGACGCCTCCGTGCTCGACCGTGCCCTGGCCGCCCTCACCGCGCGGCGGCCCGAGGACGGGGTGGGCCTGATCGCCTACCTGGCCCTGGCCCACCAGCGGGGGCGGGCGCCGCGGGTGACGGCGTACCTCTCTTCGGAGGCGTACGCGGTCCGGCCGCCGGTCGTGGAGGCCGTCCGCCGACCGGTGTCGGTCCGCTGAGCGGGCCGTCCGCACACGACAGGGCTCCCGGTGCGATCCATCGGGAGCCCTGTGCGGACGCGGCCGGGCGTCGTGGCCGGGGACGCCCGGCGGGACGGTCACACGGGCAGCGACTCGCGGAACTCCGCCAGGTAGGGACCCACGTCGACCTGGATCGAGGCGCCCTCGGTCCGGCCGTAGCGCTGGACGATGCCGGCCAGGTAGGTGCCGATCTCCTCGCGCATCTCCTCGGCCGCGGGCAGCGCGGCGGCGCCGTCGACCAGCCGGGCCACCCACTGGGCCTGGGCCTCCACCAGCCGGGTGATGGCGCCCACGGGCCGCACCAGACCCACGAAGTACAGGCCGGGACGGTCCGCCGGGACGACCCGTCGGTACAGCTCGACCGAGCCGTCCGCCGCCACCGGGCAGCCGGGGGGCAGGAAGGGGAAGGTCATGTGGAAGCCGGTGCAGTAGACGACCGCGTCGGCGGTCTCGGAACTGCCGTCCGTGAACACGACCCGGTCGCCCTCGAACGAGGCGATCGCGGGCTTGGGGGTCACCGCCCCGTGCCGGATCCGGCTGAGGATCTCGTCCGAGAGGGTCGTCGCGGAGGAGAAGACCGGATGGTCGGGCTCGGGCAGGCCGTAGTCCGAGAGGCGGCCGCGGGCCACCAGCAGGGCCTGCTCCACCCACTGGCGCCGCTCGGCGAAGGACATCTCGTTCCACCACGGGGCTTCGGCGATCTCGTCGACCGACATCCCGAAGAGCTGCTTGGGCACGATGTGCAGTCCCCGGCGCACCGAGAGCAGGGTCCGCTCCGCGTGCCGGGAGAGGTCTGCGGCGATGTCCACCGCCGAGGCGCCGAGGCCCACCACGACGACGCGCCGGCCGGTGAAGTCGCCGCCGTCGCGGTAGTCGAGGGAATGAAGAATCGTTCCGGCGAAGGATTCCGCGCCGGCCGGAAGCGGGTCGGGCAGGGCCGGGTCGGTGTGGTGTCCGGAGGCGACGACCACCTGCTCGAAGCGGCGCGAGCTGCGCGCGCCGTCCGCGCCCCGGCTGACGACCGTCCAGGTGCCGTCCGCCTCCTGGTGGACGGACAGCACCTCGGTCCGCAGCTCGACGTGGTCGAGCAGCCCGGCCCACTCGGCGAAGGATCGCAGATAGGCGGCGACCTGGCTGTGCCGGGGGTAGAGCGGATACGAGGACGGCATCGGGAAGTCCGCGTAACCGGTCAGCTGCTTGGCGGTGTTCAGGTGCAGGGACTGATAGCCCGGGCCCCGCTCACCGGCCCCCGGCTGGCGCCAGATCCCGCCGACGTCGGGTGCCTTCTCCAGGCAGACGAAGGAGATGCCGCGCTCCTTCAGGGCGTGGCCCACCGCCAGCCCCGACAGGCCTGCACCGATCACACACACACGCACGGGATGTCCCCCCAGGATGTACTCAACCTCCCCCGATCATGCCTTTACTGCCCATCCGTTTCTTCCCGCACACCAGCACGACCGGCGAACCGACGTGTCCGTGCTCACGTTTCACGCGCCCCGCAGGTCCCACACCCGGCGGATCTTGCCGAGCGAGCGCTCCAGGGTCTCCGGCTCGACGACCTCCACCTCCACGGTGACGCCCACCCCGTCCTTGACGCCCTGCCCGATCGCTCTCGCGGCGGCCTCGCGCTGGTCGGCACCGGCGTCGGGCCGGGCCTCCACGCGCACCGTCATGTGGTCCATGCGGCCGCGCTCGGTGAGCCGGAGCTGGAAGTGCGGGGCGAGGCCCGGCGTGCGCAGCACGATCTCCTCGACCTGGGTGGGGAAGACGTTCACCCCGCGCAGGATGATCATGTCGTCGCAGCGCCCGGTGACCTTCCGCATCCGGCGGAAGGCGGGACGTGCGGTGCCGGGCAGCAGGCGGGTCAGGTCGCGCGTGCGGTAGCGGATCACCGGGAGCGCCTCCTTGGTGAGGGAGGTGAAGACGATCTCGCCCTCCTCGCCCTCGGGCAGCACGGCGTCCGTGAGCGGGTCCACCACCTCGGGGTAGAAGTGGTCCTCCCAGATGTGCAGCCCGTCCTTGGTCTCGACGCACTCCTGCGCCACGCCGGGGCCGATCACCTCGGACAGGCCGTATATGTCCACGGCGTGGATGTCCATGCGCTCCTCGATCTCGCGCCGCATCTCCTCGGTCCACGGCTCGGCGCCGAAGATGCCGACCTGGAGGGAGCTGGTGCGCGGATCGACGCCCTGGCGCTCGAACTCGTCGAGCAGGGTGAGCATGTAGGACGGGGTGACCATGATGATCTCGGGCCGGAAGTCCTGGATGATCTGCACCTGGCGTGCCGTCATGCCGCCGGAGGCGGGGATCACCGTGCAGCCGGCGCGCTCGGCGCCGTAGTGCGCGCCGAGGCCACCGGTGAACAGGCCGTAGCCGTAGGAGATGTGCACCTTGTGACCGGGGCGGCCGCCCGCGGCGCGGATCGAACGGGCCACGACGTCCGCCCACATGGACAGGTCGTTGTCCGTGTACCCGACGACGGTGGCGCGGCCGGTGGTGCCGCTGGAGGCGTGCACGCGCCGCACGTCGGCCATCGGGACGGCGAACATGCCGAAGGGGTAGGTGTCCCGCAGGTCCGCCTTGGTGGTGAAGGGGAACCGGGACAGGTCCGCCAGGGTGCGGCAGTCGTCGGGCGTGACCCCGGCGGCGTCGAACTTCTTGCGGTACAGCTCGACGTTGTCGTAGGCGTGCCGCAGGGTCGCGCGCAGGCGGTCCAGCTGGAGTTCGCGAAGCTGCTGTCCGGACAGTCGCTCGGCGTCGTCCAGCAGGTCGTGGGGGAGGGGCTCGCCCGGTCGGGGGGCCGGGGCCGCCCCGGTCGTCGGCTCGCTGCTCATCGCGACTCCTTCGTCGTCGTGCCCGGCGTCTCGCGCGCCGTCTCGTCCCGCGCGCCGCGGCCGCGCCCGTCGTCCCGCACGCTGCGGCTGCGGCCGCGGAACTCCGCGATCACCTCGTCACCGCGCCGCACGCTCACGTCGTAGATCCCACTGCGTCCGTACCGGGCGCGCTCCTCGGCGAGGGCCACGAGCACGTCGCCCTCGCGGGCCGGGGCGACGAAGACGATGTCGGCGCCGGCCGCCACGGTCACCGGGCCGTGGCTGTTGCAGGCGCAGGCGAAGGCGGTGTCGGCCAGCAGGAACAGGAAGCCGCCGTGGGCGATCCGGTGGCCGTTCACCATCTCCGGGGTCACGGTCATGCGGACCACGGCTCTGCCCGCGCCGTGCTCCAGCAGCTCGATGCCGAGCCCCCTGGAGGCCTCGTCCGCGGAGAACATCGCCTCCGTGGGCGTCTGTTCAACGGCCTGCGACACCGTACCCACCACCCTGTCTCCCGACCGACCATTCGGTTAGCTCACGGCACGGCCAAGTAATCCAGCCACGCGGCGACGCTGTCAAGAGTGTGACCGGCGGCGGTCCGGCTCTTGCCCGGCGCACGGAAACACGTCACACTGGTACCGAACGAATGGTCGGTTGGGAAGCTGGTGACGATGACCACGACACACGCCGCCGAGGCGCCGCCCCCGGACGCGCCGGACGGGCTCCAGGAGCACTTCGACGCGACGATCGCGCGCGACCAGCGCGTCGAGCCGCGGGACTGGATGCCGGACGGCTACCGCAAGACGCTGATCCGGCAGATCGCCCAGCACGCGCACTCGGAGATCATCGGCATGCAGCCCGAGGGCGAGTGGATCACCCGGGCCCCGTCGCTGCGCCGCAAGGCGATCCTGTTCGCCAAGGTCCAGGACGAGGCCGGACACGGCCTCTACCTGTACTCGGCGGCCGAGACCCTCGGCGCGGACCGCGACGACCTCACCGAGCGACTGATCGAGGGCCGGCAGAAGTACTCGTCGATCTTCAACTACCCGACCCTCAGCTTCGCCGACGTCGGCGTGATCGGCTGGTTCGTGGACGGCGCCGCGATCTGCAACCAGGTGCCGCTGTGCCGCAGCTCCTACGGTCCCTACGCGCGCGCGATGGTGCGCATCTGCAAGGAGGAGTCCTTCCACCAGCGGCAGGGCTACGAGCTGCTGATGACCATGATGCGCGGCACCGACGCCCAGCGGGAGATGGTCCAGGACGCGGTGAACCGCTGGTGGTGGCCGTCCCTGATGATGTTCGGCCCGCCCGACGACGCCTCGCCCAACTCGGCCCGCTCGATGGCCTGGAAGATCAAGCGGCACAGCAACGACGAACTGCGCCGCCGCTTCGTCGACATGACCGTCCCGCAGGCCGTCAAGCTCGGCGTCACCCTGCCCGACCCGGAGCTGCGCTGGAACGAGGAGAGCGGGCACCACGACTTCGGCACCCCCGACTGGGACGAGCTGATGCGCGTCATCAAGGGCGACGGGCCCTGCAACGAACAGCGGATGGAGCGGCGGCGGACCGCCCACGAGGAGGGCGCCTGGGTGCGCGAGGCGGCCACCGCCCACGCCGCCAAGCAGGCCGCCCGCGCGGAGAGGGGAGCGGCGGCATGAGCACCGAGAATCCCGGCAAGCAGGGCTGGCCGCTGTACGAGGTGTTCGTGCGCGGCAAGCGCGGCCTCAACCACGTCCACGTCGGCTCGCTGCACGCCGCCGACGACACCATGGCCCTCACCCACGCCCGCGACCTCTACACCCGGCGCAACGAGGGCGTGAGCATCTGGGTGGTGCGCTCCGAGCACATCGCCGCCTCCACCCGCGACGAGAAGGACCCGTTCTTCGCCCCCAGCGCCGACAAGGTCTACCGCCACCCGACCTTCTACGACATCCCCGACGACGTCCCCCACATCTAGGAGCAGGGCATGAGCGACGACCACGTCTACCTCACCCTGGCCGAGGGGCACGAGGACGACACCCGCTGGGCCTACGGCACCGGCTTCGAGGACCCGCTGCACGGAGTGGACACCACCGTGCCCGAGGGCGTCGACGCCGCGGCGCTGGCCGCGGAGTGCGTGGCGCTCGCCGACGACGCCCTGGTCTCGGCGCAGCGGCTCGCCGAGTGGGTCACGCGCGCGCCGGAGCTGGAGGAGGAGGTGGCGCTGGCCAACATCGGGCTCGACCTCCTCGGCCAGGCCCGCCTGCTCTACTCCCGCGCCGGACAGGCCGACGGCACCGGCCGCGACGAGGACGCCTACGCCTACTTCCGGGACGCCGACGACTTCCGCAACGTCCGCCTGGCCGAACTCCCGGGCGGCGACTTCGCGTTCGCCGTGGTCCGGCTGCTGGTGCTCTCCAGCTGGCGCCTGGCCCACTTCCGGCGGCTCCAGGCCCACCCCGACCCGGTGCTGGCGGCGGTCGCCGCCAAGGGCGTCAAGGAGCTGACATACCACCGGCAGTACGCCGCCGAGTGGTGCGTGCGCCTGGGCGACGGCACGGACGAGTCGCACCGCAGGATGCGGGCCGCGCTGGACCGGATCGCCCCGTACCTCGGCGAGCTGCACACGGCCTACGACGTCCGGGACGAGGTCGCCGACGACCTGCGCCAGGTCACCGAGGCCGCCGGACTGACCCTGCCCGTCTACCGGCCGCCGGCCGGCTCCGGCCGCGCCGGCGAGCACACCGAACACCTGGCGCCGCTCCTGACCGAGCTGCAGGGCGTCGCCCGCGCCCACCCGGAGGCGACATGGTGACCGAAGGCCCCGCGCTCCTGGACGCCCGCCGCGCCCGGCAGGTCGCCGAGCAGGTGCCCGACCCCGAGCTGCCCATGCTGACCCTCGCCGACCTCGGCGTCCTGCGCGACGTCGAGGTGGCCGGGGACGGCACCGTGGTCGCCAGCCTGACCCCCACCTACTCGGGCTGCCCCGCCATGGCCGAGATGCGGGCGGACGTCGACGCGCGGCTGCGCGAGGCGGGGTACCCGCGGGTGGAGATCCGTACCGTCCTGGACCCGCCCTGGACCAGCGACTGGATCACCGAGCCGGGGCGCCGGAAGCTCGCCGAGCACGGCATCGCCCCACCGGGCGCCGCACCCCGCGGCCCGGTCTCCCTGGTGCTGTCGCCCACCCGGCCCGCGGTGCCCTGTCCCCGCTGCGGCTCGGCGGACACCGAGGAGACCTCCCGCTTCGCCGCCACGTCCTGCAAGGCCCTGTGGCGCTGCCGGGCCTGCCGCGAGCCGTTCGAGTACGTCAAGGAGATCTGATGGCCCCGACCGCCCCCGTCCCGGCGCCACCGGTGCGCACCCGCCGCCGGCCCGCCTTCCACCGTCTGCGCGTCGCCGCCGTCGAGCGGCTGTGCGCGGACGCGGTGGCGGTGAGCTTCGAGATCCCCGAGGAACTCGCCGGGGAGTTCGCCTTCGCGCCCGGTCAGTCGCTCACCCTGCGGCGCGAGGTGGACGGCCGGGACGAGCGCCGCTCGTACTCGATCTGCGCACCGGCCGGTGCGGCGCCGCGCATCGGCGTGCGGGTGGTGCCGGGCGGGCTGTTCTCGGCGTGGCTGGTCGACGAGGTGCGGCCGGGCGACACCGTCGAGGTGATGGCGCCCACCGGCCTCTTCACGCCCGACCTCTCCACCCCCGGCCACCACGTCCTGGTCGCGGCCGGTTCGGGCATCACGCCGATGGTGTCCATCGCCGAGTCGGTGCTCGCCGCCGACGACCGCTCCACCGTCACCCTCTTCTACGGCAACCGCCGCACCGACACGGTGATGTTCGCCGACGAGCTGGCCGACCTGAAGGACCTCCACCCGACCCGCTTCCACCTCGCCCACGTGCTCTCCCGCGAACCCCGCGAGGCCGAGGTGCTCTCCGGGCGCCTGGACGCCGAACGGCTCGCGGCGCTGATCGGCTCCCTGCTGGACGTGGAGAGCGCGGACCACTGGTGGCTGTGCGGACCGCAGGGCATGGTCGCCGACGCCCAGCAGGTCCTGTCCGGCCTGGGCGTCCCGGCCGAGCGTGTCCACCGGGAGCTGTTCTACGCCGACGACGAGCCCGTGCGGGAGGTACGCCACGAGGAGAGGGGCCCCGAGGGCCCCGTCAGCGAGGTCACCGTCACCCTGGACGGCCGCTCGACGACCGCCCCGCTCTCCCGGGACCGGTCCGTCCTCGACGGAGCCCAGCAGACCCGTCCCGACCTGCCCTTCGCCTGCAAGGGCGGGGTCTGCGGGACCTGCCGGGCCCTGGTCACCGACGGCAAGGTCGACATGCGCCGCAACTACGCGCTGGAGGCGGCGGAGGTCGACGCCGGCTACGTCCTGACCTGCCAGTCGTACCCGGTCTCCGAGAAGCTGACCGTGGACTACGACAGCTGACCGGGCGACGGCCCGCGCCCGCTCAGGCGGGGTTGTCGCCGTGGGTGAGGGTCTCCCAGGCGACGAACAGGTTGTTCGTGCCCAAGGGGCGGGTGCGCTCGGTGAGCGCCTCGGTGTTGTCCATGGCGAAGCCGAGGCGGTTGTGCAGGGCGTTGTAGCCGACCTCGGTCACCGGGCCCAGGCCGAGGTGGAGCGCGCCCCCGCACAGCCAGCCCGGGACGCCCGCGCCCTGCTGGTACTTGGCCTGGAAGCCGAGCGCGTGCCGCAGCCGCTCGCCGACGTCGGTGCCGTACAGGTCCTGCCCCTGGATCCGGCTCGTCTCGGCGACGTGCGAGATGGACGAGATGCCGTACCCGGTGTGGGTGAAGTCCCGGCAGGTCTCCTGGGTGAGGCCGGTGACGAAGGTGGACTGGCCCTGCCAGTACTTGACGATCTTGTCCCGGGTGTCGAGGTTCTGACTCGGCACCGTCTTCGGCAGGTCCCCGTCGGACTCCAGGTACACGTACGCGGCCGTGCGGGTGCGGAACCTGGCCATCGCCCGGTCGTAGGACGCCTTGTCCTCCAGGAAGACGGAGATGCCGACGGCGGCCTCCGTCATCGTCAGCTCCCAGTTGCCGTTGGAGTGCGAGCCGTTGATGACCTCGGGCAGGTAGACGTCGCGGAGCATGGTGGCGAAGCGGCCGGAGTTCGCCCATGTGCCGCCGTACGTGTACTTGATGATCTCGGCGGCCTTGGGCCAGGAGGAGCCCGCCCACCCGGTCTGCAGCGGGGCGTTGCTGTTGGTGTGGTCCCGGATCACGGCGGACCAGGCGTCCATCAGCTCGATGGACTTGCGGGCGTAGCGCTCGTCACGGGTGAAGTACCAGGCCAGCGCGTTGGTGTAGGCCGCGATGGCGTCCTCGCGCTCGTCGGTGCAGCCGTAATTGGGGTTGGAGTAGGAACCGCACTCGACCACCGCGCGGGGCTTCGGGGTGCGGTTCGGGTCCGCGTACCTGCTTGCCATCATCTGGTCGAAGGCGCCCTTCCAGGGCTGGGCCCCGGCGTCGACCTTCGCGCGGACGAAGTCGAGTTGCCCCCGGGAGACGGTGACTCCGGGGTGCGTGAACGCGGCCGGTGCGGCGTCCGCGCGGGGGGTGGCCGGGCCGGGACCGGCCAGCAGCGTGCCGACGAGCGCGGCGGTGACGGTCGCGAGGAGCGCGGCGCGGGATCTGCGGTGACGGCGCGTGGGAGCAGAGGACATGTGGGGGGTCCATCCGTTCGTGTATGTGAACGTTGAGTGGTGTTCTGAACGTTCGACTGGGCGGTGACGATAGGTAGAGACCAATGGGGCGTCAAGAGGCCACGCAGGAACGACTGGCGGGCCGGGAACGGCGGAGTCCGGCGAACACTATGAACGCAACGGCCGAAGGGGTGGCTCCGGCTGCGCGCGATTCCTAACATCCCGGCTCGCCGCGCAACTTCGCGCCGGCCCGCAGCACGTACAGGAGCCGTACCTTGACCACACCCCCCGCTACCGGGCACGACACCCGGCCCACCCGCCGCGGAAGCCGCCCGGCGGTGGTCGCCGCCGCGCTCGCCGCCCTCTTCCTCGGCACCCTCGGCAACGTCTCCGCCGCCCCCGCGCGGTCCGCGGAGCAGCCGGTGGCCGCCGACTGCCCGCCCGCCCTCGCCGAGAAGGCCACCTGCTACACCGGCCAGGACGCGAACGGCGCCCACTACGCGATGGCCGTGCCCCACCGCTGGAACGGGTCCCTCGTCGTGCACGCCCACGGCGGCCCCGACCTCGGCGACGCCTCGGACCCCGCCCGCAGCACGGAGGACCTGGAACGCTGGGCCGTGATGGTCGACCAGGGATACGCCTGGGCCGCCTCCTCCTACCGGCGCGGCGGCTACGGGGTCCGCATGGCGGCCGCCGACACCGAGAACGTGCGCCGCCTGTTCACCGAACGGTTCGGCCGCCCGGATCGCACCTACCTGCACGGCCAGTCCTGGGGCGGGAACGTCGCGGCCAAGGCCGCCGAGACCTACGGCCGCCGCCCCGGCGCCTACGACGGGGTGCTGCTGACCAACGGCGTGCTTGGCGGCGGTTCGCGCGGCTACGACTACCGGGTGGACCTGCGGGTGGTCTACCAGTACTACTGCCACAACCACCCGCGTCCGACCGAGCCGCGGTACCCGTTGTGGCAGGGCCTGCGCCCCGGCTCCACGATGACGACCGCGGGGCTGCGCGCCCGCCTCGAGGAGTGCACGGGCTACGGCTCGGACCCGGCCGACCGGACCGCGCTCCAGCAGCGCAACCTCGACGACATCCTCGCCGTCACGGGCATCCCCGAGCGCACCCTGGAATCACATCTGCGGTTCGCCACCTTCACCTTCCGGGACATCGTGACCCACCGGCTCGGCGGACGGAATCCCTGGAGCAACCGGGGGGTGCGCTACACGGGCTCGCACGACGACAAGGCGCTCAACGCGGGCGTCGAGCGCTTCTCGGCCGATCCCACCGCACGGCGCGACCTGTCCTGGGACAGCGACCTCACCGGCCGGGTCCCGCTCCCCGTCCTCACCCTGCACGCCATCGACGACCCGACGGCCTTCGTGGAGCACGAGGCGGCCTACCGCGCCACGCTCCGCGGCGCCGGCCGGGACCGGAACCTCGTCCAGACCTTCACCCGGGAACACGAGCACAGCGCGCTGAGCGACTCCGAGTACGCCAACTCCCTGGCCGCGCTGGACTCCTGGGTGCGCACCGGCCGCAAGCCGAGCCCGCGGTCGGTCGCCGCCTCCTGCGCCGCCTTCGACGCGAGGTACGGCAAGGGGTGCTTCTACGACCCGGACTTCCACCCGGCTCCGTACGCCGCACGGGTGCGGCCCCGGCCGGGCGGTCTGGCCTGGCCCGCCATGACGGCCGCGCAGGAGCGGGCGTGGAGCAGGATCGAGGGCGTGGGGATCGCGCCTTAGCGGCTCTCGCTCAGCACCGCCCGGATCACGTGGCGGGCGTTGCCGGCCATCGCGGGGTTGGTCTTCCGGTAGTACGGCAGGGCGATCAGGGCCTGGGACAGGGTGCGGCCCCGGCCGCGCCGCCAGGTCGCGTCGTCCACGCCGAGGGCCTCGCGGAAGACCTGCCGCGCGCCGGGCGGCAGCAGATTCCACGCCGGGAAGAGGTCGCAGGCCGGATCGCCCACCCCCATGCACCCGAAGTCGATCACCGCGGACAGCCTGCCGCCGCGCACCAGCAGGTTGCCCGGCATAAGGTCCGCGTGCAGCCAGCGGGGCGGCCCCTCGTGGGCCGGTGCGCCGAGCGCGTCCTGCCACACCCGTGCCAGCCGGTCGCAGTCGACGCCCTCCTCGGGCAGGGCGCGCAGCTCGTCGAGCGCGGCCCGCGTCGGCGCGTCCAGCGTGGCGAGCGGCCCGCCGCGGTACGCCTTCGGGGCGTCGGGCAGGGTGATGGCGCGCATCGCCGCCACGAAGGCGGCCAGGTCCTGCGCGAGCGGCACGGGCTCGGTGAGCGCTCCGGCCTCGGGGATCTCCCCGGGCAGCCACCGGTAGACCGACCACGGCCCCGGGTACCCCTCGGCCGGCACCCCTTCCCCCAGCACCTCGGGCACCGCCGTGGGAAGCAGGGGCGACAGCCGGGGCAGCCACGCCCGCTCCGTCGCCACGTCCGCCACGCCGCCCTCGATCAGCGGCAGCCGCACGACCATGTCCCCGCCCAGCCGGTACATGGCGTTGACCGTCCCGCCGGAGGGGAAGCGCTCGACGGGCAGCCCCGCCCACCGCGGGAACTGCCCGTCGATCAGGCGCCGTACCAGACGCTCGTCGACGCGGCGCGGGTCCGGATGCGTCTGCCCTGAACTCATGGCCCACATCCGACCCTTCGCCGCGGACGGCCGTCAAACCCCTTTCCCGGCCGACGGCGCTCGCGGGGCGCGGGATCAGACGCCGAACTCCGAGGGCGGGATGTTCAGCGCGGTGCACGCCTCGCGGATCGCGTACTGCTCGGCCTGCTCGAAGGTCCCGTCGGCCCCGGCGACGACCATGCCGGTCTGGACGACCGCACGGGCCTCCGCGGGCTTCTTGGCGGCCTTGGCGATCACCTGGAGGGCCTCGGCCCTGCCCTGCTCGAAGTTGGCGAGGAGCCGGTCCACGTGCTGGTTGAACCGCTGGCGGAGCTGGTCCGCCGGGAAGTTCTGCAGCACCTCGTTGGAGACGATCAGCTCCTCCACGCGCTGCCGCTCGGCCGGTTCCACCCGGCCGTCCGCGGCGGCGACCAGCGCACACATGGCCATGCTGGCGTCGCGGTAGGCGCCGCTCTTCAGCTCGTTCTTGGCCGAGGCGAGCTGGGACTTGAACATCCCGATCAGCTGGGCCTTGGAACCGCCGGAGGACGAGCCCGGCCTGCCGCCCCCGGCGGGTCCGTGCGATCCCTGGCCGGATCCGCTCGCTCCCCGAGTGCTGCCCTGGGACTGCTGGAAGGTCTTGGCCTGGTCCTTGATCTTGTCCCACATAGCCACTCGTGCCACCTCGGCTTCTGTTGCTGCGAATCGGTCTGTCCCCGGCCGCGGTCTCCCGCGGTCACCACGATGAACGCACCCGGGGACCACAGGGTTCCCTAAGGGCAAAGAAAAGGCAAAGCGCCTGGTGGGGTCGTAGTACGCTGCGCCACCGGGACGTTCGGGGATCGGTCGGCTGCAGGGGGGCGCGCGGTGTGGTCGCGGGAGGTCGGCTGGTTCGTCGCGATCGGCGTCGCGTCGACCGCGGGGCAGGCGCTGCTCTACTGGGGACTGCGCCCCTGGTCGCCCCCGGCCGTCGCCAACCTGGTCTCCCTCCTCGTGCTGACGGTGCTGAACACCGAGGCGAACCGGCGGCTGACGTTCCGGCACGCCGCCACGAAACCGGCCCGCGCCCACCTCGGAGCGGGCGGCCTCTTCCTGCTCGGCTACCTGGTCACCTCCGGTGCCGTGCTGTGGTTCACGCACCGGCGGCCCGACGCCTCGCCCGCCGCCGAGACCGCGGTCCTCGCCGTCACGTCCGTCGCCGTCACCGTCGTACGCTTCGTCGTCCTGCGCCTGGCCGTCTTCCGCCCCGACCGCCGACGCGCCTGATCCACGCCGCGCGATCCGCTGAGCTGTTCGGTCACCCCGGGGTTCCCCAGTCACCGAAAAGTGCGTTCTTCCATGTCGGCGGCCACTCTCCTACGGTTCCCGAGTAACCACGAGAGAGCACATGGGCAAGGAGAACGAAGACATGGCCATCACCCTGGTGAACCCCGAAGGGCTGCCCGCGGTCGACGTCTACCGGCAGGTGTCGATCGCCTCCGGATCGAAGCTGGTCTTCGTGGCCGGGCAGGTCGCCTGGGACGCCGACGGCGCCACCGTCGGCCGAGGAGACCTGGCCGCGCAGGCCGAGCAGTGCTACCTCAACGTCGCCACCGCTCTGGCGGCGGCCGGTGCCTCCTTCGCGGACGTCGCCAAGCTGAACGTCCACGTCGTCGACTGGACGCCGGACAAGATGCCCCTCCTGCTGGAGGGCATCGAGCGGGCGGCCGCCCGGCTGGGGGTGACCCCGGCCGCGCCGGCCACCCTGCTGGGCGTCGCGGCACTGGATGTGCCCGAGCATCTGATCGAGGTCGAGGCCACCGCCGTCCTCGACTGACCGCTCCTAGCCGTGCACGGCCCGGTCGAGGAGGCTCTGCAGGTACAGGCCACGCCCGGCGTCGACCGGCGTCGGCGTACGGGTGCGGACGGCCGTTGCGAAGTCGTGGCGCAGGACGGGCCAGCACTCCTCGTGGTCGATGCCGGCCGTGTCGTAGACCAGCGGCTCGGCGGGACCGAAGAGTTCGACGCGGGTCAGCGCGCGGGGGACGGCCACGGAACCGGACAGCGAGGCCTGGCTCACGGCGCCGTTCTCGTGCTCGCAGGTCAGTTCCACCCAGCGGCGCGGATCGCCCGTGGCGCGGACGGCGGTGACCGGGCCGACCGCGGCGTCCAGCAGGTCGAGCAGATGGGGGCCGAGGTCGAGCAGGGCGCCGTGCTCCAGGCGCCAGCCGGTGGCGAACTCCCCCCCCAGGAAGGCGCCGTGGAGGTAGCAGGAGCGTGCCCCCACCGCCTCGAAGGAGCGGGCGGCTTCGAGGAAGGCCCGCGTGGCCGGGTGATAGCGCTTGGTCAGGACGAGCTGGGAGACGACCCCGGACTCGGCGACCGCGTCGGCCACCCGGCGGGCCGCGGCCAGATCGGGACCGAGCGGCTTCTCCAGCAGCAGGTCCTTGCCCCGCTTCGCCGCCAGCGGCGCCAGCTCGGCCTGGACCGCGGGCGGTACCGCGGGTGCGAGGGGCGGCCGCCGGTGGAGGTACCCGTGCTGTGGCGCAGCCATCCGGCGCGGTTGAGCAGGTCGAGGCGCTGTCCGACGGTGGAGCGGGACAGGCCGGTCGCCTGCTGGAGGTCGGCCCGCGTGTTGGCGCGGCCGCTGCGGATCAGGTGCAGCAGTTCGCCGGCGCTGGCCTGACTTGACGTCATCATGGAGTCCCCCACGGCTCAACTCTTGTCGGCGCCGCTGGTCAGCCCCTCGGTGAGCAGGCGTTCGGCGGCGAAGAACAGAAGTACCACGGGGATCGTGAGCACCACGGAACCGGCCATGAGGACGGTCTTGGGCACCTCGATGCCGTTGGAGAGCTGGGCCAGGCCCAGGGAGACGGTCCACTGGCCGGGGTCGGCGGCCAGGAAGAGCAGCGCGAAGAGGAACTCGTTCCAGGCGATCATGAAGACGTACAGGCCGGTCGCCATGAGGGAGGGCAGGGCCAGCGGCAGGATCACCTTGCGCATGGTCTGCAGGCGGGAACACCCGTCGAGCGCCGCCGCCTCCTCGATGGAGGCGGGGATGGTGACGAGGTAGTTCTTCAGCATGTAGATCGACACCGGCACCGTCTGCGCGACGTACACGATGGCGAGACCGGCCAGGCTGGAGGAGAGGCCGATCTTGGCGAAGATCACGAAGAGCGGCACGGCCAGCAGCGTCGCCGGGAACATGTAGACGGCCAGGAAGAGCGCGCTGACCTGACGGTGGCCGAAGAACTTCAGCCGGCTCACCGGGTAGGCGCCGGGCACGGCGGCCACCAGGGTCAGCACCACCGTGCCGAGGGAGACCAGCGCGGAGTTGAGCAGGAACTTCAGGAAGCCCTGGCCGCCGTCGTCGGTGGAGCGCAGCACGTCCCGGTAGGTGGAGAGGGTGAAGTCCTTGGCCGAGATCCACAGCGAGCCGGGGTCGAGCAGCAGCGCGTCGATGGGCTTCAGCGACAGCAGCACCATGTAGTAGAACGGCAGGAGGGTGATCACGGCGAGGAACGCGATGACGATCCAGCGCGCGACGCCGAAGAACCTCTCCTCGAACGGCTTGCGCAGGGCGAGCGCGGCGACCAGGCCGAGCACGACGGAGCCGAGCGTGGCGCCCGCCGTGTACAGCAGGGTGGTGCCGAGGCTGGACCAGAAACCGGCCGAGTCGAAGACCTGCGAGAAGTTGTCCAGGGACCAGTTGCCGAACAGGCCCATGCCCTGGATGTCGACGAGCCTGGCCTTCTGGAAGGCCAGCAGCACGGTCCACGCGATGGGCAGCACGACCACCACGAGGACGACGAGGAAGGTGGGGGAGACGAACGCGAGTCCCGCGCGGTTGGCGCGCCGGCTCGCGGTGAGCGGGCGGCGGCCCGGGGCGGGGGACCGGTCCTCGGACGGGTCCGTGGACCGGCGGCTGGTGTCCCGGCGCTGCGGTGCGCCGGCGGGGGCTGTGGGCATGAGAGACCTTCGTGATGTGCAGGCGGCGGGCGGCTACTGCAGGGACTTCTTGAGGGCGGCGACCTCTTCGTGACGATGCCGCTGTTGTCCGACAGGTACCGCGGGTCCTTCGCGCACTGCGGGCAGCTGGGCAGGGCGTCCTTGCGCAGTCCGGCGAGTTCGTCGAGCAGGAACGAGGACCAGATGACCATGGAGGACCGGCCCGCGAAGCAGGTGGCGCGGGTGGAGTCCATGGTCTGGGTGCCCGGGGCGCCGTAGCCGCGGGCCAGCTGGTCGTAGGTCCGGAAGGCCTCCTGGCAGCGCGGGGTTCGAGGGCGACCTCGTGCCGGTCGTCGACCAGTTGGCAGTCGTTGGCCAGGGCGAGGCTCTCGAAGCTCTGGGAGGTGAAGGCGTCGCTGGGGTCGGTGGCCGCCGAGATGCCGTCGTGGTCCTTGGTGGTGAGAGCCTTGGCGGCGGCCAGCGCCTTCGCGTACGTGTCGGGGGCGGGCAGGTCCTGCTGCCCGAACTGGTCCTTGCGGTAGACCAGCAGCTGGAGCCAGGCGTCGGAGGGCACACCGAGACTGGTGCCGCCGTCGGAGGTCAGCTCCAGCGCGTTGGCGTTGAAGGTGTCGCGCCCCAGCCCGTCGACGATCCGCTTCGGGATGTCGGTGTTCAGCAGGCCGTTGCTGTACATCTGCCAGACCTGGCCCATGGGGGCGGCGCCGATGACGTCGGGCAGGGTGCCCGAGGCCGCCGCCGACATGATGAGCTGCGGCATCTGCTTCTCGTCGACCCCGACGAGTTTCACCTTGACGCCGCTCTCCTTCTCGAACCCGTCGACCCCTTCAGCGGCGAGCAGCCCGGACGCATCGTCCACGAGACCCGGCACGGCGAACTCGCCCACTTCCGGCAGGTCCCGTACGGCCGGTACTACGGCGCCGTCGACGCCACCCCGCTCTTCCTCGTCCTGCTCCACGCCCACCACGAGACGACCGGCGACCGGGCCCTGGCACAACGCCTGGAACGGCACGCCCGCCGGGCCGTGGACTGGATGCTCACCGACGGCGGCCTGGAGAAGCACGGCTACCTCGTGTACGACCTGGACCCCGGCGGGCTGGTCAACCAGAACTGGAAGGACTCCGCCGGCGCCGTCTGCTTCCGCGACGGAACCCAGGCCGAGGGGCCCGTCGCGGTCTGCGAGGCACAGGGCCACGCCTACGACGCACTCCTGCGCACCGCCGAACTCGCCGAGCACGTCTGGCAGGACGAGCCCTACGCCCGTCGGCTCCGCGAGACCGCCGCCCGGCTGCGGGACCGCTTCACCGCGGACTTCTGGATGCCGGAGGCGGACTTCCCGGCACTCGCCTTGGACGGCGACGGCCGCCAGGTCGACGCGCTGGCCTCGGACGCCGGGCACCTGCTGTGGTCGGGCATCCTCGACCCGGAGCGCTCCCGCCGGGTGGGCCGGCGACTGCTGGAGCCGGACTTCTTCTCCGGCTGGGCGATCCGGACGCTCGCCGCCGGACAGCGGCCGTACCACCCGCTGTCCTACCACCGGGGCAGCGCGTGGCCGCACGACAACGCGGTCATCGTCCTGGGCCTGGCCCGCCAGGGACTCGCGGCGCAGGCGCGCACCGTCGCGGAGGGACTCGTCGCGGCGGCGGCCCACCACGGCCACCGGCTGCCCGAGGTGCTCGCCGGATACGACCGCGCGGCGACCGCGGCGCCGGTTCCCTACCCCCATTCCTGCTCACCGCAGGCCTGGGCCGCCGCCACCCCGCTGGCCCTGCGGACGGCGCTGGGGCCAGAAGCGCTCGGTCCCTGACCCCGCTACTGCGACGCCGGTCGGGCGCGGCCCCGGCCCGGGGCACCCGTGTGACGACGGCAGCCCGCGTCGTGCCGGGCGCCGAGCGAGGTCCACCAGCGCTCGCAGCAGTCCTCGGGGAGCGGGAGGCGGGCGGCCGCGGGACGGACGCACTCCGGTCCGTGCACCACACCGTCGGAGTGCCGCCAGAACGCGCAGCACGGCTCGAGGCCGTGCGCGAACGGATCCGCCGGCCCCGGCCGGGCCAGCCGCTCGGCCTGCCGGGCCAGGGCGACCCTGCGCCGGTGCGCGGCGCCCTCACGGGCGGCGCACCAGGCGAACACGGCGGCGGTGTACAGGCCGGGCAGGGCGAGCCAGGAGTGGTGGGTGGCCGCGTACACGGCGGCCGCGGCAAGGAGCACGGCGGCGGCACGGCACGCGCGGGCGGTGCGCAGGCTCGGCGTCACAGGGGACTCCCGTGGGTCGGCGGGGGAGAGAAGGCCTCGGGACATCCGTATGCCCCCGGTTCGCCGTCGTACGTCATCCGGTCGCCTCCGGCGCGGATAATCCGTTGCGGTCACCCGCCGCCGTGCCCGAATCTGCTCCTCATGTCCCCCGCCGACCTGCGACCGGCCACCCTCGCCGACGCCCCCGCCATCACCGCACTCCTCAACGAGATAGACCGGATCGAGATCGGCCGCCCCGAGACCGACCAGCACACCGTCGAAGCCGACCTCAAGCACCAGCAGACGGACCTGACCCAGGACTCGTGGCTCGCCTTCGACGACGGCCGGCTGGTCGCGTACGGGCTGCTGTGGGACGAGTCCGGCGCCGAGCGCGTCGACATCGACCACTACGTGCTGCCCGACCACCAGCCGACCGGGCTGCGCATGCTGGTGGCCATGGAAGCCCGTGCCCTGGCCAAGGCCCGGGCCAACGGCGCGGACCGCGCCGTCGTCCACCTCCACCTCAACGCCAGGCCCACGACCGACACCGCGCTCCTCGCCGAGCGCGGCTGGAGCGTCGTGCGCACCCACCACGTGCTGCGCCGCGCGCTGGACCCGGCGGCCGACCTCCCGCCCGAGGCCCCGGCCGGCGTGCGGCTGCGGGCGTGCGCCACGGAGGCGGACCGCGTCCGGGTGCACGAGCTGTACCAGCGGTCGTTCGCCCAGCACTTCGACTTCCAGCCGCGCCCCTACCGGCTGTGGCTCGACGACATCGACGCCGCGGGCCTCGACTGGTCCCTGGTGTGGATCGCCGAGACCGACGACCTGGGCGACGCCGGATTCCTGCTCGCCCGGGACGACCGCGAGGCCATGGGCTGGATCCGCAGCATCGGCGTACTGCGCGAGGCCCGCGGCCGCGGCCTGGGCGGGTTCCTCCTGCGCCACGCCTTCGCGGCCTTCGCCGCACGGGGCCGCGACACGGTGGGCCTCGGTGTCGACACCGCCAACGCGACGGGCGCCCCGCGGCTGTACGGCCGCCACGGCATGACCGTCCACTTCGCGGTCGACACCTGGGAGGCCGTGATCGCCTGACGGTGCCTCACAGCACCATGGCGACCGCCACCGCGGCGAGCAGCGCGACGTACGTCCAGGCGTAGAGGCGGTCGGGGATGTGCGGCGGGCGGCGGCGCAGCACCGCGATCACCGGGAGGGCGCCCAGGAGCAGTGCCCCGGCCGCGCGGAGGTCGACGAGACCCACCAGGGTCAGGTGCGCGTGGCCGCGGGCCGGGTCCTCGGAGGAGCCCAGGAAGACGGCGGCGGCCGGGAGCGCGATCGCCAGGGTCAGCGGGTTGGCCAGCGCGGTCGCCACCCGCATCGTGTGCCCGGCCCGCCGCATCGCCGGGACGGTCATCACGCTGCCCCCCACGCCGAGGAAGGCGGCCACCGCGCCGACGGGCGCGCCGACGACGGCCGGCAGCGGACGCGGCGCGCCGACGGCCACCTCGGCCGGGGCGCGCGGACGCAGGAAGCCGGGGCGCAGCAGCAGGTCCACGACGGTGAGGGCGACGTACGCGACGAACGCCCAGCGGATCAGCCCGGCCGGGGCGTGGCGCGCGGCGAGCGCCCCGGCCGCGGCGCCGACGCCGAGCAGGACGAGCAGCGGACCGCCGCCCCGGAGACCGGCCAGCACCCGACGGGGCGTGACCGCGGTGGCGAACGCCGCGTTCACCACCATCACCACGGCCGAGGTGGCCGTCGCCACCCGGATCGCGTCCGCGCCGAGGACGGAGTCCGCCCACACCACGACCGGGACGGCGACGAAACCGCCGCCGAAGCCGAACAGCACGGTGGTCACACCGGTCAGGAGCCCGATTCCGAGCAGAGCCACAACATCCACACCGGCCACTCCACCAGCCCGGCGGCCCGCCCGCATTCGATGCCCGGCACCATTCCTTCGCGACCCGGCCAGGACGGCCGTAGGGTGGGGCGGGTGAAGAACGTCCCCCTGGCCGACGTCGACCACGTGGACCGGGCCGTGCTGCCGATCGGCACCGACTACCCGCCCGGACACGTCCTGGACTGGCACGAGCACCGGCGCGCGCAGTTCCTGTACGGCGCCACCGGCGTCATGGTCGTCGACACCGACGACGGCAGCTGGACGGTGCCGCCCGAGCGCGCCGTCCTGATCCCGGCCGCCACCCGGCACCGGGTGCGGATGCTCGGCGTGAGCACCCGCAGCCTGTACATCGAGCCGGACGCCGTGCCGTGGTGGCCCGGCACCTGCACGGTCGTGGACGTGCCGCCGCTCTTGCGTGAACTGCTCCTGGCGGCCGTCGAGTTCGAGCCCGACTACAGCCTGTCCGGGCGGGACGGCAGCGTCGCCGACCTCCTCCTGCACGAGATCGCGGCGCGCGCCCCGCTCCCGTTCCACGTCCGCATCCCCGCCTCCGCCGACCTGGCGGCGCTGTGCCGGGAGTATCTGGCCGCGCCGGACACCGGGGTCACCAACGCCGCCTGGGCGGCGCGTACGAACATGAGCGAGCGCGCCTTCACCCGGCGCTTCCGGGCCGAGACCGGCGACAGTCCCGCCGTCTGGCGGGGCCGCGCCCGGCTGCTCGCGGCGGTGCCGCTGCTGCGGTCCGGTTCGGTCAGTGAGGTCGGCGGACGCCTCGGCTACGCCTCTCCCGCCGCGTTCACCGCCGCCTTCACCCGCACCTTCGGCATCCCGCCGTCCCGGTTCACCCGGGACCACCGGGGGCGGCCCGGCTGAGAGCCTAGGAGCGCTCCTGCGCCAGGTGGCCCAGGGCCGCGCTGCGGCTCGTCGACAGATGGTGCAGGACCAGCTCCTGGACGTGGTCCACGTCGCGGGCGGCGATGGCCCGGTAGAGGGCCTCGTGCTCCAGGGCGACGGCCAGCAGGTCGTCGTGCTGGCCCAGGAGCCAGCGCAGCCGGCTGCGCAGGACCCGCTCCAGCTCGTTGAGCAGCTCGTTGGCGGCCAGCGAGACGACGGTCTCGTGGAAGTCGGCGGCCGCCCGGCGGGCCCGCACCGCGTCGTTCGCGCGGGCCGCGTCGAGTTCGGCGTCCACCGTCGCGCGCAGCCGCTCCAGCCCCTCCCGCGTGTGCCGTTGGGCGGCGAGCCGGAACCCCAGGGTCTCCAGACCCGAGCGGACCTCGTCCAGGTCGGCGATGTCGCTCGTGGTGAACTCCCGCACCACCGCCCAGCTCCGCGGCCGCGGGGTCACCAGTCCTTCCGACACCAGGGTCTTGAGGGCCTCGCGGACGGGGAGCCGGCTCACGCCGAGGGACTCGGCCAGCTCCCGTTCCACCAGGCGGCTGCCGGGGGCCCGCACACCGTCGATGATCTCGTCGCGCAACCGCCGCGTGACCCGCTCGGACTCGGGCGTGAAGCCCTCTGACGCAGCCATCGCCGTCCTTCGTCTGTCTTCCCGTTCCCGGCACGCCGACCGCGCCGTGCGGAGCGGCTCTCGGGCGGCCCGTCAGAATACCCCGGGGCCCGCGGGCGGCCCGGGCGGGACGGCGCGCGGACGGGTCAGCCCGCCTGCGGGGGCCAGTTGACGATCCGCTTGGGGCGCGGCCGGGCGTAGGTGCGCACCTTGGACGTGGACAGACCGAGCCGGACCAGGGACTCGGCGACCGTCACGGCGGCGGCGACCCCGTCGACCACGGGGACACCGGTACGTTCCACCACGCGTTCGGCGAGGCCCGCCATGCCGCCGCAGCCCAGGCAGATCACCTCGGCCCGGTCGTCCTCGACCGCGCGGGCGGCCTGCTCGGTGATGGCGTCCACGGCCGCCTGCTCGTCCCGCTCCAGCTCCAGCACGGCGAGCCCGCTGGCCCGCACCGAGGCGCACCTGGCGCTCAGTCCGGCTACCTCCAGCCGCTCCTCGATCAGGGGCACCGTACGGTCGAGGGTGGTGACGACGGAGTAGCGGCGGCCCAGGTACTGCGCGGTGCTCGCCGCCGCCTCGGTGATGTCGACGACGGGCACGTCGAGCAACTCCTGGAGCCCCTCCCGGCCGTGCTCGCCGTAACCGGCCTGGATCACCGCGTCGAAGGGCTCCGGGTAGGCGCGCACGGCCTCCATCACGGCGACGGCGGCGAGATAGCTCTCGTAGTTGCCCTCCACGGACTCCGCGCCGAAGGCCGGGGTCAGCGGCACGATCTCGGTGCCCTCGGAGGCCGCGCCGGCCGCCTGCTTGCCGATCGCGTCGGTGATGGACTGCGTGGTGTTGACGTTGACCACGAGGATGCGCATGGGTGGGGCCTGGGCCTTCTGCTCGGACGGGGCGGGATGCGACGGGCGGGATGCGACGGGGCGGGTCGGGGCAGGGGAGTGCGGGGCTACTCCGCGGCGACGGCGATGGCCTCGCCGTCCACGTCACGGAAGACCGAGGCGCGGTCGGCGATCAGCGCGTACAGCGCGGCGGCGATGATCGCTCCGATGAACCAGGAGAACCCGGCCGCGGCGTGGAAGAAGGGGACGAGTGCGACGACGACGGCGATCGCGGCGCTGGGGACGAAGGCGGCGACGGCCCGCGGGTTGTAGCCGCGCCGGTAGTGGTACTCGGCGCCCGCGTCCTCGGTGTAGAGGGCCGGCACGTTCACGCGGGACTTCCGCAGCAGCCAGTAGTCCGCCATGATCACGCCGAACAGGGGGCCGAGCAGCGCGCCGAGCCCGCCGAGGAAGTAGTTCACGACGACCGGGCTGTTGTAGAGGTTCCAGGGCGTGATCACCAGGCCCAGGACCGCGCTCACCAGGCCCGCGCGGCGGAAGTCCAGCCGGTGCGGGAAGAGGTTGACCAGGGCGTAGATCGGCGCGACGAAGTTGGCCAGCAGGTTCACCGCCACCGTGAGGGCGATGAGGCACAGCGAGGCGACGGCCAGCAGGAACATGTTGGGGATCGTCCTGACGATGTCCGTCGGACTGGTGATCACCCGCCCGTCGAGGGTGAACTGGGCTCCGCTGAGCACCGCCACGATGACGGCGAAGAACAGCATGTTCACCGGGATGCCGATCACATTGCCCCGGACGATGGAGCCGCGGCTGCGGGCGGACCGCGTGAAGTCGCAGAAGTTCAGCACGAACGTGCCGTAGATGACCACCCACAGGGCGGCGGCCTGGAGCACCTGGAGCCACATCGCGCCGCCGGTGAGCGGGGCGTCGACCGACACCGAGACCGACCCGTCCGCCCGGACGAACATCCACACCGCGAGGGCGCACATCGTCAGCAGCGTGGTGGGCGCGGCGAAGGCCATGTACCGGCGGATCATCTGCATCCCGTAGCTGACGATGAGCACCTGGAGGGCCCAGAGCACCAGGAAGGTGATCCAGCCGAGCGTCGACTGGCCGAGCAGGGAGTTCGTGTCCAGGGACGCCAACGAGGGGAACATGGCGACCAGGAGGGTGCTCAGCACGGCGGACGCCAGATAGGTCTGGATACCAAACCAGGCGATGGCCACGGCGCCGCGGACGGCGGCCGGAATCTTCGCCCCCTTGATGCCGAAGGCGATCCGGCTCATGACGGGGAACGGGACCCCCGTCTTGTGGCCCATGAACCCGGAGAGCGTGAGCAGGAGGAAGAGCAGGACGGAGGCGAGCGCGAAGGCGGCGAGGATGCCCCACACATTCAGACCGAGGGCGAACAGTCCGATGGCGAAGGCGTAATTGCCCAGGCTGTGCACGTCGTTGGCCCAGAGCGTGAAGACGTTGTAGGCGCCCCAGCGGCGGCCTTCCCGCTTCGTCGGGGCGAGGTCGTACGTGTAGAGGCCGGAGCTGGTGGCGGTGTCGCCGGTCCCGGCGGACGAACGGCGGTCTTCCAGGGCAGTCATACGGGACTCCTGGGATCAGGTGCGGGGAGTTGGAGAGTTTCACAAAGCGGAAGTGGCTTTCCGGTGAACAGAACGTAGTTTTCGCCAAACCGCACCGTCAAGGGGTCTGCGGCAAATGGAATACCATTTTTGGCCCTGTTGGCAGCCCCATGGACCGTCCCTAACCTGACGCCTCGCCGTTACATCGATGTAAAGGCTTCGGGAGAGGACCCCCACGTGCTTCCCAGCCCCGCACACCGCCCCCGTGTCCGCCTCGGCCGCCTCCTCGCCGTCCTTCTCGCTCTGGCCGTGGGCCTGCTGTCCGGGCTCGCAGGACCGGCCGCCGCGACACCCGCCGTCGCATCCGCGCCCCCTGCCGGGGCCGCGGCGGCGGGCACCTTCCGCAACCCGCTCAACAGCGGACCCGATCCCTTCATGACGCACTGGAAGGGCGACTACTACCTCACCACCACGCAGGGCGGCAGCATCAGGATGTGGCGCTCCCCGTCCCTGGGCACCCTGCCGGCCGCGGACCCGGTCACCGTGTGGACCGACACCGACCCGTCCCGCAACCGCAACATCTGGGCCCCGGAGTTCTACCGCTTCGGCGACCGCTGGTACCTCTACTACACGGCCGACGACGGCGTGGACGACCACCACCGGCTGTACGTCCTGGAGTCGGAGCGCGACGACCCCACCGGCCCGTACCACTTCAAGGCCAAGCTCGCCCCGCCCAACCACGCGGACGACTTCGCCATCGACGCGGGCATCCTCCGGCTCGGCGGGCGGCTCTACCTCGCCTACAGCGGCATCAACCAGTACCAGCACAACGGGATCAACATCGCCCCGATGTCCAACCCGTACACCGTCTCCGGCGACGCGGTCGCGATCGACGCGGCGGGCGGCTGCCCCGAGGTGCGGGAGGGGCCCGAGTTCCTCTACCGCAACGGCCGGGTCTGGATGACGTACTCCACCTGCGACACGGGCAAGCCGGACTACCAGGTCTGGATGATGTCGATGCCGCTGGACGCCGACCCGCTGGTGCCGGGGAACTGGCACCAGCACCAGGGCGCCGTGTTCTCCCGGGCCGACGACCGGGGCGTGTTCGGGCCGGGCCACCACGCCTTCTTCACGTCCCCCGACGGCACCGAGGACTGGATCGTCTACCACGCCAAGACCACCTCGGTGAACACCTACACCAACCGCACCACGCGGGCGCAGAAGTTCACCTGGCGGGCCGACGGCACACCCGACTTCGGCCGTCCGCTCGCCATGGGCGCCACCCAGGACCTGCCCTCCGGCGATCCCGGCTCGGGCACCTACTGGATCAACGACGACGGCCGGGCCGGCGGCCCCGGCGGCGTCACCTACACCGGCTCCTGGAACTCCGGCTCGGGCTGTGCCGCGCAGTGCTTCTGGAGCGACGACCACTGGAGCGACCGGGCGGGTGCCACGGCCACCTTCTCCTTCACGGGCACCCGGATCATGCTGCTCTCCGTCAAGGACACCGGCAACGGCTACGCGGGCATCAGCATCGACGGCGGGCCCGAGCAGCGGGTGGACTTCCACCACCCGATCCGCGTCGGTGAGGCGGTCCAGTACACGAGTCCACGGCTGGCGAACGGCGGCCACACCCTGCGGATCCGGGTCCTGGGCGAGCACAACTCCCAGTCCGGGGCGTCCTTCGTGAGCGTCGACCGGGCCGAGGTCTACACGAACTGACCCCTGCCGCCCGCCCGGCCGACCGGAACGTCAGCGCCGCTCGTGGCCCTCCGTGCTCTCCCTGAGGACGAGCCGGTGGGCCACGATGCGGTCCTGCGGCGCCTGCACCCCCGACACGGCACCGTCCGGCGCCGTCGCCTCCTCGATGCGGTGCTGGAGCAGCTGTACGGCGACCTTGGCCACCGCCGCCTTGTCCGGCGCCACCGTGCTCAGCGTCGGGACGCTGAACCTCCCGCCCTCCACGTCGTCGAAGCCGATCACGGCGACGTCCTCCGGCACTCTGACCCCGTGCTCGTGCAGGGCCCGCAACGCGCCCAGCGCCAGCTGGTCGTTGAGACAGAGCAGCGCGTCGGGCCGGGCACCCTCCGCGAGCGCCCGCGACACGGCCCGCGCGCCGTCGGGCATCCGGAAGGAGCCGACCGGCAGCAGAGCGGCCGGATCGTAGGGGAGGCCCGCCTCCGCCAGGGCGGCACGGTAGCCCCGGGTGCGGGCCTGGGCGGTCCCCAGACCCGAGTCGTCGCGCCCGCCGACGGCGAGGACGGTGCGGCGCCCGAGCCCGATCAGATGGCGGGTCGCCTCGCGTGCGGCACGCTCGTTGTCGATGGCCACATGGTCGGCGCCCTCCTCCAGCAGCTCCCCGAGCAGCACCGTGGGCGGGAAGCCCGTACGGCCTTGCAGGTCGGCGGCGGTCAGCGCCAGCGGGCTGAGGATGATGCCGTCCACGAACGTGGAACCGAACCCGGCCAGCGCCGCCAGCTCATGGGCGCGGTCCGCCCCGGACTGGTGGATCAGGACCGTCAGGGACCGCTGCTCGGCCTCCCGGATGACATGCCGGGCCAGCTCCGCGAAGTACGGTATGTCCAGTTCCGGGACGACGAGCGCGATGATGCCGGTTCGGCCCTTGCGCAGGTGACGGCCGGCCAGGTTCACCCGGTAGCCGAGGTGATCGATGGCCTCGCGCACCACCTGCCTGGTCCGGTCCGAGACGTGGGCGTAGTCGTTGATGACGTTGGACACCGTCTTCTCCGAAACGCCCGCATGACGTGCGACGTCCTTGATCCTGGGCCGTGCCACCGAGACCTCCTGCTTCTTTCGCGCCGCCCGAGTCTATGTCCCGGCGCGGGGGAGGGATTCGGCGCAGGTCCACTTCCGCTCAGCTCTTTACAGCCAATGTACATCGATGTAAAAACTAGCCACCGCATGAGCTCCGGCCGTCGAAAGGTCCGCGATGAGTTCCCGTTTGCCTGCCCAGGGGGTGCCGGCCGTGTCCGACCCGGCCCACCGCCCCAGCCGCCGCCGGTTGCTGCGCAACGCCATGGCCGGGGCGGGCGCCCTGCTCGCCGCGGGCCCGTTGTCCGGCTGCGCCTCCCCGGCCTCGGCCTCCGGGGCGTCCTCGCTGAGCGTCTGGGACCTCTTCCAGGGCGGCGACGGCATGCTGATGGACGACATGATCGAGGCCGTGTCCAAGGGAGCCGGGGGAGCCGAGGGCTTCGACATCGACCGCACGATCCTGGACTGGGGCCCGTCGTACTACACCAAGCTGGCCATGTCCGCGGCCGGCGGACGGGCCTCCGACGTGGCCGCCATGCACCTGTCCCGGCTGGCGGGCTACGCGCCCGGCGGCCTGGTGGACGCCTTCGACCTGGACCTGCTCGCCGAACACGGCGTCACCAGCGAGGACTTCACCCCGGCCGTGTGGGCGCGCACCCAGCACGAGGGGACCGTCTACGCCATCCCGCTGGACGTCCACCCCTTCATCGTGTTCTACGACAAGAAGGCCGCCGAGAAGGCCGGACTCCTGGACACCTCCGGCGAACTGGCCCCCATGGGCTCGCCCGAGGCCCTGCTGGAGGCGGGCAGGGCCCTCGCCGAGGCGACCGGGGAAGCGGGCATCCTGTTCGGCCACGTCACCGACACGGCGCAGAACTGGCGCCTGTTCGCCGGTCTCTACGCCCAGACCGGCGCCGCCTTCGACCTGCCCGACGGCGGACCCCCGAAGATCGACGTCGACGCCGCCGTACGCGTCGTCACCCTCATGACACGGCTCTTCGACGGGAAGACCAACCCCAACAACCTGGACTACAACGGTGCGCTGGCCGCGTTCAGCAGCGGCCGCGGCGGCATGGCCATGCTCGGCGAGTGGGAGCTGCCGACCCTCAAGAAGTCCGGCCTGGAGCTGGGCGCCGCACCGTTCCCGCAGGTCTTCGAGAAGCCGGCCGTCTACACCGACAGCCACAGCTTCGTCCTCCCGCACCAGGACAGCCCCGACCCGGCCCGGCGCCGCGAGGCCCACCGGTACGTCGCCCAGATACTCAAGCAGAGCCTCACCTGGGCGAGCGCCGGACACATCCCGGCCTACCAGCCCGTCCTCGCCGAGCCCGAGTACGCGGCGCTCGACCCCCAGTCCTCCTACGCCGACGCCGCCGAGGTGGCGGTGCTCGACCCGCCCAACTGGTTCGCGGGCGCCGGTTCCAACTTCCAGAACCGGATGTGCCAGCCGCTCCAGTCGGCGCTGCTGGGCAACACCACCCCCGAGAAGGCGGTGCGGCAGATGGTCCGCGAGGCGGACACGCTGCTGCGGCAGCCCAACCCGGTGGCCTGACCAGCGAAAGGAGTGACCGACGTGACCACCACCGCACCCCTCGGCGCCGAGGAGCAGACCGACCCGCCCACGGTCGCCCCGGGCGGCCGCCGCACCGCCCTCGGCCGCATACGCACCGGCAACGGGCTCGTCTTCGTCCTGCCGTTCCTGCTCGTGTTCGGCCTGTTCATGGTCTGGCCGATCGTGCAGGGGCTCTGGATGAGCTTCACCGACAGCTCGCTCGCCCTGCGGGACACGAGCTTCGTCGGCTTCGACAACTACACCGAGGCGTTCGGCGATCCGGACGTGTGGAGCAGCCTCGGCAACACCGTCTTCTTCACCGTGATCTCCAGCGTCCCGCTGGTGCTGGTCGCGCTCGCGATGGCCCTGCTGGTGCACAGCGGGCTCGCCGGGCAGTGGGCCTGGCGCCTGTCGTTCTTCGCGCCCTACCTGCTGCCCGTGACCGTCGTGACCATGATCTGGACCTGGCTCTACCAGCCCGAACTGGGCATGGCCAACCAGCTCCTGGACACCCTCGGCATGGCACCGGTCGGCTGGCTGTCCGACGAGTCCGTCGCCATGTGGTCGGTGGCCGCGCTCACCGTCTGGTGGACGGTCGGCTTCAACTTCCTGCTCTACCTCGCGGCACTCCAGTCCCTGCCCACGACCTTCGACGAGGCGGCGGCCCTCGACGGAGCCGGTGCCTGGCGCCGCCTGTGGTCCATCACCCTGCCCCAGCTGCGCCGCACTACCGGCCTGGTGGCCATGCTCCAGGTCCTGGCCTCCCTCAAGGTGTTCGACCAGATCTACATCCTCACCAAGGGCGGACCCAACGGCTCCACCCGGCCGGTCCTGGAGTACGTCTACGACGTGGGCTTCACGGGCTACCGCCTCGGCTACGCCTCCGCCGTCTCGTACCTCTTCTTCGCCCTGATCGTCCTCGTCTCGCTCGTGCAGCTCCGCCTCTTCCGCCGGGAGGACTGACCGTGTCCGCAACCGCCACCACCCTCCGCCCCCGGCGCCGTCCACCCCGCGAAGCGACCGGCTCGCCCCTGCTGCTCGGCCACGGCCGGCTGCCCCGCGTCCTGGCCGGAACCGCCCTCGTCGTCCTCGCCGTCGTCTGGCTGCTGCCGTTCGTGTGGGCCGTCATCACCTCGGTGCAGAGCGAGGAGGACATCAACACCACCGGGCTGTCCCCGTTCAAGGGCGCCTTCACCCTGGACGCCTACCAGCAGATCCTGGAACGCGGCAACGTCACCGTCTGGGCCTTCAACAGCTTCCTGATCTCCGCCCTGGTCACGCTCATCACCGTCGCGGTCTCCACCCTCGCGGCATACGGTTTCTCCCGCGGCACCTTCCGCGGCCACCGAGGGCTGCTCGGCGTCACCGTGGCCGCCATCATGGTCCCGCCGCAGCTGCTCGTCGTGCCGCTGTTCGACCAGATGACCCTGTTCAACCTGGTCGACACCTACGCGGCGGTCATCCTGCCCCAGGTCGTCGCACCCATGATGGTCTTCATCCTCAAGCGGTTCTTCGACGCCATCCCCAAGGAGCTGGAGGAGGCGGCCCGGATCGACGGCGCCTCCGAGTTCCGGGTCTTCCGGTCGATCGTGCTGCCGCTCTCGCGGCCGATCGTGGCCGCGGTGGCGATCTTCGTCTTCATCGGCGCGTGGAACAACTTCATGTGGCCGTTCATCGTCACCAACGACCCCGACCTGATGACCCTCCCGGTGGGCCTGGCCACCGTGAAGGACGCCTACGGCGTCCAGTACGCGCAGTCCATGGCCTCCGCCCTGCTGGCCGCGCTGCCGCTGATCGTGGTCTTCCTCCTCTTCCAGCGACGCATCGTCAACTCCGTGGCCACCACCGGCCTCGGCGGTTCCTGAACCCGACCGGCTGTACCCACGGGCCCGGCGTTCGCGCGCCCGGCCCACCGATCGACTGGAGCATGTGTGCCCACTCACTCCGTACCGCGCCCGGAGTACCCGCGACCGCAGTTCGTGCGCCGCGACTGGCTCAACCTGAACGGCGCCTGGCAGTTCGAGACCGACCGGGGGGACAGCGGCCTCGAACGCGGTCTGCTCGACCGCGAGCTGCGCGAGGAGATCCTCGTCCCCTTCCCGCCCGAGTCCGAGCTGTCCGGCATCGGCGACACCGACTTCCTGGAGGCCGTCTGGTACCGGCGGGCCCTCACCCTGCCCGCCGCCTGGGCCGGACGCCGCGTCCTGCTGCACTTCGGCGCCGTCGACCACGACACCACCGTGTGGGCCGACGGCAAGGAGGTCGCCCGGCACCGCGGCGGCTTCACCCCCTTCACCGCCGACCTCGGCGACATCGCCGGGGCGGGGGAGGAGGTCGTGATCACCGTGCGGGCCCGCGACCCCAAGTCCGGCCCGCAGGCGCGCGGCAAGCAGGCGATCAAGTACGCCAACCACGACTGCAACTACACCCGCGTGACCGGCATCTGGCAGACCGTCTGGCTGGAGCCCGTCCCCGTCACGCACCTGCGCCGCCCCCGGATCACCCCCGACCTGGCCGGCTCCGCCTTCCACCTCGAACTGCCCCTGTCCGGCAACCGGCCGGGACACCGGGTGCGCGCCGTCCTCAGCGACGCCGCCGGCGAGGTGAGTCGCGCCGAGGCCCGCGCCGACCTCGACCTCGCCCCGCGCCTGCACCTGCCGGTGCCGGAGGACCGGCGGCGCGAGTGGGGACCCGAGGACCCGCACCTGTACGACTTGCGCCTCGAACTCCTCGACGCCGCCGGGCAGGTGGTCGACAGCGCCGAGAGCTACGCCGGACTGCGCGCCGTCGGCCTGCGCGGCAAGGCCGTCCTGCTCAACGGCCGCCCCGTCTTCCAGCGCCTCGTCCTCGACCAGGGCTGGTACCCGGACGGGCTGATGACCGCCCCCACCGACGAGGCCCTGGTGCGGGACATCGAGCTGGCCATGGCGGCCGGGTTCAACGGGGCCCGGCTGCACCAGAAGGTCTTCGAGGAGCGCTTCCTCCACCACGCCGACCGCCTCGGCTACCTGGTCTGGGGCGAGTTCGGCGACTGGGGCTGCGAGACGGGCGGCTCCTCGGGCGACAACCAGAAGCCCGACGCCTCCTACGTCGCCCAGTGGCTGGAGGCGCTGGAGCGCGACTACTCGCACCCCTCGATCATCGGCTGGTGCCCGCTCAACGAGACCTACCAGAAGCTGCACGACCGCATCACCCAGCTCGACGACGTGACCCGCGCGATGTTCCTGGCCACCAAGGCCATGGACACCACCCGCCCGGTCGTCGACGCGTCCGGCTACGCCCACCGGGTCGCCGAGACCGACATCTACGACTCCCACCACTACGAGCAGGACCCCGCCGTCTTCCGCCAGTTGATGTCCGGCCTGGCCAAGGACGAGCCCTTCGTCAACGCCCACGAGAGCGGCGCCCCCTACTCCCAGCCCTACCGGGGCCAGCCGTACTTCGTCAGCGAGTTCGGCGGCATCTGGTGGGACCCCGAGGCGGCGGCCGACCGCTCCGGCGAGGACCGCACCGTCTCCTGGGGCTACGGGGAACGCGTCCGCAACGAGGACGAGTTCCACGAGCGGTTCAGCGGCCTCACCGAGGTCCTGCTCGGCGACCGCGACATGTTCGGCTACTGCTACACCCAGTTGACCGATGTCTTCCAGGAGCAGAACGGCATCTACCGCTTCGACCGGGGCGAGAAGCTCGACGTCGCCCGCGTCCGCGCCGCCCAACTGCGTCCGGCGGCCATCGAGGAGCCGGAGGCGTAGCCCGCACGGGGGCCGGAGGCCCGATCACCGCCTCCGGCCCCCCGTGCACGCGGGTCAGAAGGGCCGGTCGCCCTCGATGGCGACGCGCTCGGCGACCCGCCGCTCGGACCCGTAGTCACCCACCGCGTAGTGCTGCGTGGCCCGGTTGTCCCAGAAGGCGACGTCCCCGGGCTGCCAGCGCCAGCGCACCTGGTACTCGGGCACGTGCGCCTGCTGGAACAGGAACCGCAGCAGCCGGTCGCTCTCGTCGCGGTCCATGCCGGTGATGTGCGTGGTGAAGGACGTGTTGACGAACAGCATGCGCCGCCCCGTCTCCGGATGCGTGCGCACGACCGGGTGCTCCACCGGCGGGAACAGGTCCTGGTGCGGCAGCAGCCGCTCGGGGCCGTAGAACCGCGCGAAGCCCGGGATGAAGTCGTGCACGGCGCGGGCGACGTCGACGCGGTCCTTCACCTCCCCGGGCAGGTTGTCGTAGGCCGCCGCCATGTCCGCCCACATCGTGTCCCCGCCGAACGGCGGCACCTCGCGCAGCTGGAGCACCGCGCCGAGCGCGGGGCGCTCACGGAAGGTGACGTCGGTGTGCCACACGTTCTCGTACGTCGGCGCGGCCCCGGCGCCCTTGTCGAACCGGACCACGTCGTCGCTGGCACCGGCGGCGAGCAGCGGATTGGTCTCCAGCTCGCCCCAGTTGCGGGCGAAGTCGCGCTGCTGCTCGGAGGTGAGGTGCTGGGCGCGGAAGAACAGCACCTTCCACTCCAGCAGGGCGCGGTTCAACTCCTCGCGCAGCACGGGGGTGAGGGGGCGCGACAGGTCGACGCCCCGCAGCTCGGCACCGATGGTGCGCGCCCGCGGGACGACCTGGAAGTGCTCGTAGGGCCGGTCCTGCCACCCTTCGGGCAGGCGGCGCAGGATGCGCCGGCCCTCGTACATTCCGTCCCCCGGGACGCGTGCTTCGCGCAGGACGGTGCTCGGACCGACGGACGTGACGGACATGGGAGTCCTCCCCTTGTGTGACGGTACGCGTGACATCCCGGCCGGGGGGTGGCGCGAGGCCACCGCCGGACGGCCGGGGAAAGAGGGTGCTACGAGTACTCCGGGCCGTGGACCGGAGAGAATGCCGACGGTCTACGACGCGGCAGGCGTCGGACGGTCGGTGCGAAGAAGGCCGTTAGAGGCCGGAGCGCTCACATCCGGTCCGCTCGGGCACGCGGGGACACTCCGCGATGGTGCCGAACCGGTATGTGGTCATGGCACCGATTGTGTGATCTTCGCCCGTCCGTGTCAACAGGGTCACGGCTGGCGGGGAACGAAGGGGAGCAGTTCGTCCCCCTCGGGCTGGACGACGCCGTAGCTGCTCTCGGGCACCTTGTTCCACACCCCGGGCAGGTCCCCCAGGGGTTCCGACACGATCAGCCGGGTGCTGTCGGACGCCTCCTTGAGGAAGGGCAGGTCGGGATGGAGCGCGCGCAGGCTCTCCACCCGGCTGCTGTAGTAGAGCGACCGGGACTGGGCCTGGCTGGAGTAGCGGAAGGCCCACAGGCGGCGTCCGTCGGTCACGGCGACCGTCATCTGCAGCGGGAACTCCACGCCGTGCTCGTGGCCGATCTCCTCCACCAGCCCCGCCATCCGGGCCACGGCCGCCGGAGGGTCGTCCTCCAGGCCGAGCGTGAGCGCCAGGTAGAACATCATCTCCGAGTCCGTCGATCCCTCGATGTCGAGGAAGAGCCGCGGGTCGACGGCCAGCGCGAGGTCCCGGCGCAGCCGGTGGAACTCGGCGATCGCGCCGTTGTGCATCCACATCCAGCGGCCGTGGCGGAACGGATGGCAGTTGGTCTGCTGCACCGGGCTGCCCGTCGACGCCCGGATGTGCGCGAAGAACAGGGGCGAGCGGACATGCCCGGCGATCTCCCGCAGGTTGCGGTTGCTCCAGGCCGGGCCGATCTCCCGGACGATCGCGGGCGTATGCATCTCCGGCCCGAACCAGCCGACGCCGAACCCGTCCCCGTTCGTCGTCTCGACGCCCATGCGGGCGTGCAGGCTCTGGTCGATGAGCGAGTGCTCGGGCTGGTAGAGCAGGGACTCCAGGAGGACGGGTGTCCCCGAGTAGGCGAGCCATCGGCACATCGCTGTGTCGCCTCCCTAGTGCCCTCCGGCGCCCCGGACGTCAGTCGACCGGCCAGGTGTGGACCGGGGCGTTGAGATGCATGTAGTCCATGTACTGCTGGGTCATCCGGCGCAGCGCCTCATGGCGGCCCGGCCGTCCGGTGGCGTCGATGTGGTGGAACATCTCCTTCTGCCAGACCGCGCCGTTGCGGCCGGTGACGCACCGCTGCTCGATGATGCCGAGCAGCGGCTCCCGCCAGGCGGAGTCCATGCCCGACAGCTCCAGTCCCCGGTGCGCCAGCGGCAGCAGTCGGCGCAGGACCAGTTCGGGCACCGTCACCTCGCCCACTCCGGGCCAGTACAGGTGTGC
This sequence comes from Streptomyces sp. BBFR25, assembly GCF_044590125.1. Lineage (NCBI taxonomy): Bacteria > Bacillati > Actinomycetota > Actinomycetes > Kitasatosporales > Streptomycetaceae > Streptomyces > Streptomyces sp. BBFR25. The sequence goes on along the minus strand of NZ_CP172447.1, from coordinate 876,595 downwards.
CTCGATGCCGTGCCGGGCCGCGGTGTGCAGGTTGTCCTCGGCGACCGAGAAGGACATCCGCGACCACACCGGCCGCTCCTCCTCCACCAGGGCGCGGGTGAGCCCGTAGTAGAAGGCTCCGTTGGCGAGGGTGTCGGCGACGGTCGGTCCGGCGGGCAGCACCCGGTTCTCCACGCGCACGTGCGGTTTGTCGTGGGCGACCGCGTAGACGGGCCGGTTCCAGCGGTAGATGGTGCCGTTGTGGAGGGTGAGTTCGCCCAGTTCCGGGATGTCGCCGCGGTCGAGGGTCTCCGCGGGGTCCTGCTCGTCGCACAGCGGCAGCAGCGCCGGGAAGTAGCGGAGGTTCTCCTCGAAGAGGTCGAAGACGCTGTTGATCCAGCGCTCCCCGAACCACACCCTGGGCCTGACCCCCTGGGCCTTGATCTCCTGCGGCCGGGTGTCGGTGGCCTGTTCGAACAGGGGGATGCGGCTCTCGTGCCACAGTTCCTTGCCGAGCAGGAAGGGCGAGTTGGCCGCGAGCGCCACCTGGACACCGGCGATGGCCTGGGCGGCGTTCCAGTAGTCGGGGAACTCCTCCGGGGCGACCTGGAGGTGGAACTGCGTGCTGGTGCAGGCGGCCTCCGGCGTGATGGTGTCCGCGTAGGTCCGCAGCCGGTCGACGCCGTCCACCTCGATGTGCAGGTCCTCGCCCCGGGCGGCGAACACCTGGTCGTTGAGCAGCCGGTAGCGCGGGTTCTCCGAGAGGGCCGCCTCGCCGACGTCCGACTGGCGCAGCGTGGGCAGGGTGCCGACCATGATCAGATGGGCGCCGACCGACGCGGCGCGGTCCTCGGCGTGGTTCAGGGCGGCGCGGATCTCGGTCTCCCAGGCGTCGGGGCCGCCCGCCGTCAGCTGCCGGGGCGGGATGTTGATCTCCAGGTTGAACCGGCCCAGCTCGGTGGACCAGGCGGGGTCCGCGATCGCTTCGAGGGCGTCGCTGTTGCGCATGGCCGGTTCGCCGCGGTCGTCGACCAGGTTCAGCTCGATCTCCAGGCCGACCTGGGGCCGCTCGGTGTCGAACCGGGACTCGCGCAGCATCTGCGCGAAGGCATCCAGGCAGTCCTGCATCTTGATCCGGTACCGGCGGCGGTCCTCGCGGGTGAAGACCAGCGCCGGGACGTCCCGTCCCATCGGTCCTCCCGGGGTTGCCTTCCTCGGACGCTCCTCCACCCCAGCGTCGCACCACCCGGCGCACCCCACCAGACGGGACGGAGCGGGGGCCCACCGCACCGTGTGCGATGGACCCCCGTCGGTTCAGGTCCTGGTAGGGCCGATCGGCCCTACAGCTTGCCGGACGCGCGCACCGTGATCTTCTTGGAGGTCTTGCCCGACGGCGAGGAGCCGTAGCCCTCGATCTTGTCGACCACGTCCGTGCCCTCGACGACCTTGCCGAAGACGACGTGCTTGCCGTCCAGCCACGGCGTGGGCACGGTGGTGACGAAGAACTGCGAGCCGTTGGTGTTCGGGCCCGCGTTCGCCATCGAGAGGAGGTACGGCTCGGTGTGCTTGAGCTGGAAGTTCTCGTCCGCGAACTTCTCGCCGTAGATGCTCTTGCCCCCGGTGCCGTTGCCCGCGGTGAAGTCACCGCCCTGGAGCATGAACTGCGGGATCACACGGTGGAACGGGGACCCCGCGTAACCGAAGCCGTGCTCGCCGGTGGCCAGCTCCAGGAAGTTCTTGGCCGTCTTGGGGGTGACGTCCTCGAAGAGCTCGAAGACGATGCGGCCCGCATCCTGGCCGTCGATGTCGATGTCGAAGTAAACCTTGGAATTGCTCATCGCACCATTGTGACGTGTGACCCCCGGTGATGCCGAACCGGCTGCCCGTTCAGCGTGTGGCGAGCAGTCCGAGGGTGTCGATCACGCGGTTGGAGAAGCCCCACTCGTTGTCGTACCAGGCGACCACCTTGACGTGGCGGCCGTCCACACGGGTCAGCGCCGAGTCGAAGATCGAGGAGGCCGGGTTCCCCGTGATGTCGGAGGAGACCAGCGGGTCCTCCGAGTACTCCAGCACACCGGCGAGCGGCCCGTCGGCGGCGGCGCGGTAGGCCGCCAGGACGTCCTCGCGCGTCACGTCGCGGGCGACGACCGTGTTCAGCTCGACGATCGAGCCCACCGGGACCGGCACACGGATCGAGTCGCCCGACAGCTTGCCGTCGAGGCCCGGCAGCACCAGGCCGATCGCCTTGGCGGCGCCCGTGGTGGTCGGCACGATGTTCACCCCGGCGGCGCGGGCGCGGCGGGCGTCCCGGTGCGGACCGTCCTGGAGGTTCTGCTCCTGGGTGTAGGCGTGCACCGTCGTCATGAAGCCGTGCTCGATACCGGCCAGCTCGTCGAGGACCGCCGCGAGCGGCGCCAGGGCGTTGGTGGTGCAGGACGCGTTGGAGACGATCGTGTGCGCGGCCGGGTCGTAGGCGTCGGTGTTCACGCCGTACGCGAGCGTCACGTCGGCGCCGCTCGACGGGGCGCTGACCAGGACCTTCCGCGCGCCCGCGGTCAGGTGGGCGCGGGCGGCGTCGGCGGAGGTGAAGCGGCCGGTCGACTCCAGCACGATGTCGACGCCCAGCTCCGCCCAGGGCAGCCGGGCGGGCTCGCGCTCGGCGAGGACCTTGATGCGGTGTCCGTCGACGACCAGGGTGTCCCCGTCGACGGTCACCGGGCGGCCGAGCCGGCCGGCCGTCGAGTCGAAGGCGAGCAGGCGGGCCAGGGTGGCGGGCTCCGTGAGGTCGTTGACGGCGACGACCTCGAGCTTCGTGTCGCGTTCGAGCAGTGCGCGCAGCACATTGCGCCCGATGCGGCCGAATCCGTTGATGCCGATGCGAGTCATGAGTGGTGTGTCCCTTTCGTTTCGCCACCGTGTCCTTCGCCCCCAGGCTCGCGCACGCCCGGTGCGCGTGGCAGCGGCGTGAGTGCCACGGTTCGAAAGGATCACGCCACAGGAGGGCCGTGGCGCGCGGTTCGGCTATTCGCCCCGGGCGAAGGTGCGCCGGTACTCGCTGGGGGTGGTGCCGAGGATGCGCTGGAAGTGCAGCCGCAGGTTCGCGCCGGTGCCCAGCCCCACGTCGGCGGCGATCTGCTCGACGCCGCGCTCGGAGCGTTCGAGCAGCTCACGGGCCAGGTCGATGCGCGCCCGCATGATCCACTGCATCGGCGTGTACCCGGTGTCCTCGACGAAGCGCCGGGAGAGGGTGCGCGCCGACACCGCCGCGTGCCGGGCCAGCGTCTCCAGGGTGAGCGGCTCGGCGAGCCGGCGCAGCGCCCACTCACGGGTGGCGGCGAACCGCTCGCCGAGCGGCTCGGGCACGCTGCGGGGGACGTACTGGGCCTGACCGCCGCTGCGGTAGGGGGCCGCGACGAGGCGACGGGCCGCGTGGTTCGACGCGGCCACCCCGAGGTCGCCGCGCAGGATGTGCAGGCACAGGTCGATGCCGGAGGCGGCGCCCGCCGACGTCAGGACGCTGCCCTCGTCCACGAACAGCACGTTCTCGTCGACCCGCACGCGCGGGTGCTTCGCCGCCAGGGCCCGCGTGTAGTGCCAGTGGGTGGTGGCCCGTCTGCCGTCGAGCAGGCCCGTGGCGGCGAGCGCGAAGGCGCCGGTGGAGATGGCGGCGAGCCGCGCCCCCCGGTCGTGGGCCGCCGTCAGCGCGTCGATCACGGACCGCGGCGGGTCCTCGACGTCGGGGGACCGGTACCCGGGGAGGAAGACCACGTCGGCCCAGGCCAGGGTCTCGAGACCGTGGGCGACGTGGTACGACAGGCCGTCCCCGCCGGTGACCAGGCCGGGCGCCGCCCCGCACACCCGCACCTCGTACGGCATGCTCGCGCGGGTCGTGAAGACCTGCGCCGGGATGCCGACGTCGAGCGGTTTCGCGCCTTCGAGCACGAGGACGGCGACGCGGCGCAGGCGGGGGGACGGCACGGGAAAAGCGTACGCGGGGGGTTGCCGGAGGTCAGTCCAGGCCGAGGACGTTCATCGTGTGCTCGGCCATGCGCCGCTCGCCGAGGGCGTTGGGGTGCACCGGAACGAGGCTGTGCCCGAACAGCAGCGGTTCGATCCAGCGGGTACCGGGTGCCTCGCAGGCGTCGTGGCCCTCGGAGACCTCGGAGAAGTCCACGTAGGTGGCGCCGGTCTCCTCGGCGGCACGCCGGACCGCGTCGTTGAGGTGTGCCTGGATGGCGCGGAGGTAGGGCACGTCACCGGCGGCGAGGGGGAGCTTCAGGAAGCAGGACGGGTCGGCGGCGGCCGGTGTGATCCACGGGTAGCCGAGGGCCGCCACCCGGGCGTGCGGAGCCCTGGCGCGGACGTCGCGGAGCGCGGCCTTGAGGGCGGGGTAGGTGTTGGCCTCGATCGCGTCGTCGAAGGAGCTGCCGTGCTTGTCCTTGCAGGGGCTGCCCTTGCCGCCGCTGAGGACACCCGCCGTGCCGCAGGCCGTGATGGCGTTGATGAAGGTGCTGTTGTCGTTGCCGCCGATGGTGAGCGTGACCAGGTCGGTGCCGGTGCCCAGCGCGTCCAACTGGGGCGCGACGCCCGGGTACTGGGCCTGCCTGAAGTCGGCGGTCCGGGCGGCGCCGCAGGTGACGTCCTTGAGCCGGGCGCCCGTCGCGTCCGCGATGACATGGGGGTAGTTGGCCGTCGAGCGCAGACAGAGCAGGTTGGTGGGGTCGACGGGCAGGACGCCCGATCCGGCGCTGTAACTGTCGCCGAGAGCCACGTAGTCGAGGGTGGCGGGCGCGGCGTGCGCGGTGGCGTCGGTGACGCCGAGGGCGAGCGCGCCGACGGCGGCGGCTGTCGCGGTCATGACACGGCGAAGGGCATGCTTCGGCATGTGCTCTCTCTTCTTCGGGAGGCGGCAGCGGAGTTACCGAGCGGTTCTACTTTTAAGTAATGTGCAGGGCTGTTGACTCCAAGTCAACGCTGTTGACGGAACTTCTCGCAGACTTCGTGGCCCCGCCGTCGGGCCGAGCTGCCGGGTCGAGTTGTCGGGCTGAGTCGATTGATTTTCGATCGATTCCCATTGAAGATCGATGCATGCACCGTCTGATCATCGCCGCGCTCCGGGCCGGCATCGCCGCTGCGATCCTGCTCGGCCTCTTCGGGCAGGTCGTCGTCATCCCCACGACGGCGTCCGACGAGGTCGAACGCTTCCCGCCCTACGAACCCTTCGCCGTGCCCTACGCGACGGTGGCGATCCTCGGCGTCGTCTGCGTCCAGGTCGTCCTGGGCGCGGTGTGGATGCTGCTCGACATGGTCGAGCGCGACGCCGTCTTCACCCGGCGGGCGTTCCGCTGGGTCGACACCGTCATCGGGGCCACGGCCGTGGCCACGCTCCTGGCGCTCGGAGTCGCCTGCCACCTGGCCGTCGCCGAGATCCCCGCTCCCGACGACGGCATGCAGATGCTCGGCGCGCTGGGCGCCGCGGTCGCCTGCACCGGTGTCGGCGCCGCCTTCGCCCTGCTCGTCGTCGTCATGCGCGGCCTCCTGAGCAAGGCGACCGCGCTGCGCAGCGAGCTGGCCGAGGTGGTCTGACGCCGTATCAGCCCGCCACGGGGTCCTGCTCCCTGCGGGGCACGGCGGCCGTCCGCGCCGCCCGGGTGCGCGGTCCGAAGACGCTCAGCGCGATCGCACCGAGCAGCCAGGTGCCGGCGATGAAGTAGAAGACGCTCCGGTAGCCGTGCGCGTTGTAGAGGGCCGCCACGATCAGCGGCCCCGCGGCGTTCGACAGGCGGCCAAGACCGTACGACACGCTGGTGCCCAGGGACCGTCCGCGCGTGTCGAACAGCTCGGGCGAGTAGGCGTAGCCGAGTGCCGTGTAACCGCGCTCGAAGAGGTTGACCAGGAAGCCGAACACGATGATGAGCACCGGGTTGAACGTGAGGCCGTACAGGAGCCCGCACACGGCGATCAGCGTGCCGAACGCGGCCAGGCACCACTTGCGTTCGAACCGGTCGGTCACCAGGGCGGCCAGATACGAGCCCAGCGGCGCGCCGACCGTGGTCAGCGCCACGTAGAAGACCGACTTCTCGACGCTGAAGCCCTCCTTGGCCAGCAGGGTCGGAGCCCAGCTCGAGTAGCCGAAGAACCCGATGGTCTGGGTGACCCACAACACGGTGAGCAGCAACGTCGGCATCAGGTACTTGCGCTGGAGCAGCAGCCGCAGCGGAGCCTTGGTCACCGGCTCCTCCTCGACCGGGGGCGCGGGCGCGGACAGCGGGCCGTGCTCGGCGGCCACCGACGCCTCGATGTCGCGCAGTACGGCGTCCGCGCTCGCGTGGTCCCCCCGGCTCTCGTGCCACCGGGGCGACTCCTTGAGGTGCCGGGTGAACAGGACCAGCAGGATGCCGAGCGAGCCCCACAGGTAGACCAGGCGCCAGGTCCAGTCCGCGAGCGGTACGACCCCGCTCGCGACGAGGTTGGTGACCGGGGTGCCGCAGATGCCGATGACGATGGCGTACGCCTGGTACTTGCCGCGCACGGCCGACGGGTACATCTCGTTGACGTAGATGACCGCGACCACGGTCATCGCCGCGAGCCCCGCCGAGGTCAGCACCCGGAAGACGGTCAGCGACACCAGGTCCCAGGAGAACGCCGACGCGAACGAGAAGACGCCGAAGAACAGCGTCGTCAGCAGCAGCGTCCGCTTGCGGCCCAGGCGGTCGGCGACGGTGCCCGCGACGACCGAGCCGAGGAACATGCCGACGAACGACAGCGAGGTGACGTAGGCGACCTGGTCGACCGAGATGCCCCACAGGTCGACGAGCTTGGGGGCGGTGGTCGCGAAGGTGTTGATGTCCGCGAACTCGAAGAAGTAGGCGAACGAGACGGCGAGCAGGGTGACTTTGTGGAACCGGGATACCGGCAGCCGGTCCAGCCGGTTCAGCGCGTTGGCGTGCTGCATGAGGGTGTCCTTGTCGCGGGGGTCGGGGACGGCGACGGCCGGGCGGGGGAGCGGCTCACCGGTCGCCGGGCCAGTACAGGCGGGCCGGGTTGTCCACCAGCAGCAGACGCCGCTGCTCCTCGGTCACGGCGATCCGCCGCACCTGGTCGACGAGGAGGCCGTCGTCGGGCATGTGGCCGGTGAGGTTGGGGTGCGGCCAGTCGGTGCCCCACAGCACCCGGTCGCCGAACTCCTCGACGACGCGGCGGGAGAAGGGCACGACGTCGGCGTACGGCTCGCGCTCCCCGCCCAGCGCGGCGGGACCGGTCACGCTCAGCCGCTCGGGGCAGGACACCTTGACCCACACGTCGCCGCGGTCGGTGAAGCGCAGGAAGCGTGCGAACTCGGGGCCGTCCACCGGCTTCGTCACGTCCGGGCGCCCCATGTGGTCCACGACCAGCGGGGTGGGCAACGAGGTGAAGAAGTCCTCCAGGTCGGGCAGGTCGGCGCTCTCGAAGTAGAGGACGACGTGCCAGCCGAGCGGGGCGATCCGCCGGGCGATCGTGCGCAGGACGTCCTTGGGCGACGCGTCGACCAGCCGGCGCACGAAGTTGAACCGCACCCCGCGCACCCCCGCCGCGTCCAGCGCCCGCAGCTCGGCGTCGGTGACGTCCTGCCGGACGGTCGCGACACCGCGCGCCCGGCCGCCGCTCGCCCGCACCGCGTCGAGCATGGCGCTGTTGTCGGCGCCGTGGCAGGTGGCCTGCACGATCACCGTGCGGTCGATGCCCAGGTGGTCGCGGAGGGCGAAGAGCCGCTCCTTGCCCGCGTCGCAGGGCGTGTACTTGCGCTCCGGCGCGAAGGGGAACTCCGCCTGGGGGCCGAAGACATGGCAGTGGGCGTCGACGGTACCGGGCGGCAGCCGGAAGGAGGGCCTGGACGGGTCCGGGTGCCAGTCGAGCCAGCCGGGGGTCTTGGGAGCGAGGATGGTCATGTCAGCGCCCCTGCCGCTTCAGCAGCGCGTCGAGGCGCGGGTACACGGAACGCGCGTTGTGCTCCCGCACGGCGTCGAGCCGCTCCGCGGACAGGCCGGACGCCTCGACGTAGCGCCGGGTGTCGTCGAAGTGGTGGCCCGTGCACGGGTCCACGTCCCGCACCGCGCCGATCATCTCGGAGGCGAACAGCACGTTGCGGGCCGGGACCACGTCGAGCAGCAGGTCGATGCCGGGCTGGTGGTAGACGCAGGTGTCGAAGAAGACGTTGCCGAGGACGTGCTCCTCCAGCGGCGGTTTGCCCAGCGCCATGGCCAGACCGCGGAAGCGGCCCCAGTGGTACGGCACCGCCCCGCCGCCATGCGGGAGCACCAGCCGCAGGGTGGGAAAGTCCGCGAACAGGTCCCCCTGCACCAGCTGCATGAAGGCCGTGGTGTCGGCGTTGAGGTAGTGGGCGCCGGTGGTGTGGAAGGCCGGGTTCACGCTCGTGCTGACATGGACCATTGCCGGGACGTCGTACTCGACCAGCTTCTCGTACAGCGGGTACCAGGAGCGGTCGGTGAGCGGGGGAGCGGTCCAGTGACCGCCCGAGGGATCGGGGTTGAGGTTCACCGCGACCGCGCCGTACTCCTCGACGCAGCGCGTCAGCTCCGGGACGCAGGTGGCCGGGTCGACGCCCGGCGACTGGGGCAGCATCGCGGCGGGGGCGAAGCGCTCGGGGTAGAGCCCGGCGACGCGATGGCACAGCTCGTTGCAGAGCGCCGCCCACGCGGCCGAGGTGCGGAAGTCACCCACGTGGTGCGCCATGAACGACGCCCTGGGCGAGAAGACGGTCACGTCGACGCCGCGCTCGTCCATCATCCGCAACTGGTGCGGCTCGACGCTCTCGCGCAGTGCGTCGTCGCCGATCCTCAGGTCGGCGGGCGAGGGCGCCGCCGCGGGGTCGGCCAGGGCGGCGGTCTGCCGCTCCCGCCAGGCGGCCAGGGCCGGCGGGGCCGTGGTGTAGTGACCGTGACAGTCGATGATCATGTGCTGCGTCCTCGGGGTCGGGTCGTCGTCGACCGCGGCAGCCTCTCCCCGGCCGCGGGGTGGCCGGGAGACGGCCGGACACAGAACTAACCTCGCCTTAACAAAGCCGCCCACCGGCCCCGTCCACCACGCGGACCAGGCGAAACGCTTCGCCGGACGTGGTCTACATTCGGACGAGGACATTCCGAAACCGAACCGGTCCGGTACACGGGCGGCGTCGACGCGGACGCCGCCGAAGGGAGGCGGCAGGGTGCAGATACTGCTGGCCGAGGACGACGACGGAGTCGCCGGAGCACTGGTGGAGGTCCTGTACGACCACGGCCACGTCACCCGGCGGGTCACCCGCGGCAAGGACGTGCTGACCTATCATCGCAGCTCGGACCTGCTCCTCCTCGACCTCGGCCTGCCCGACGTCGACGGCCTGGAGGTGCTGCGCAGGCTGCGGGCGGTCAGCGACCTGTCCGTGGTGGTGCTGACCGCGCGCGGCGACGAGCGCTCGGTGGTGCGGGGGCTGCGGCTCGGCGCCGACGACTACCTCGTCAAGCCGGTGCGGCTGACCGAGCTGCTGGCCCGCATCGAGGCCGTCACCCGGCGCACCGCCGCCGCCCACGCGCCGCGCACCGCCCGGACCGTGCGCGTCGGCGACGTGGAGATCGCCCTCGACGCCCGGCAGGTCCGCGTCGACGGCACGGAGGTGGAGCTGACCACCAAGGAGTTCGACGTCCTCGCCGTGCTGGCCCGCCGGGCCGGGACGGCGGTCAGCCGCGAGCAGGTCCTCGACGAGGTGTGGGGCGACGCCTACCACGCCGTGTCCCGCTCCCTGGACGTGCACCTCACCCAGCTGCGGGCCAAGCTGGGCCGCCCGGAACTGCTCACCACGATCCGGGGCTTCGGCTTCCGCCTCGGCGACTGAGGACCGGCGCGTGCGCACCCGGGTACAGACCGTGCTGCTGCTGTTCGGCGTGCTGGCGGTGGCCGCCTTCGCCGTCCCGCTGCTGCTGTTCACCGCCTCCGACCGCACCCAGCAGCTGGTCCTCGCCCGCAGCTCCGACCTGGACCGCTTCGCGTCCCTCATGGACCGGGCGGCCGGCAACGGCGACACCTCGGCGGTCACCGCCGAGGCCCGGCGCTACACCCGGCTCTACGGCGAACCCCTCGTCGTCACCGACATCAGCGGGCACCCCGTCGTCCAGACCGGCGGCATGCGGGCCGCCGACCCCGCCGTCGCCCGGCTGATCGACGCGGCCCTGCGGAACCAGACCGCGCACCCGCGCGGCGCCCTGCGTCCCTGGTCAGGCGGGCACCGCATGTTCGCCACCCCGGCGGGCACCGGAACCCAGGTCTCCGGCGCCGTGGTGCTGCGCGCCGACGTGGACACGGCCGCCGGGGACATCGCCCGGCGCTGGGCCGCCGTCCTGGCCGGCACCGCGCTGGTCGCCCTCGCCTGCACGGTCCTGGCCCGGGCGGCGACCCGCTGGGTGGTCAGCCCGCTGCGCCGCCTCGACCGCGCGGTCGGGGAGCTGACGGCGGGGCTCCCGCCCGATCACACCCTCCCCGGCGGCCCGGGGCAGCGCGGCTCCGTCTCCGTCGGCGGACCGCCCGAGCTGCGCCAGCTGACTGCGGGCTTCAACCGCATGGCCCGCACCGTCACCGCCGCACTGGAACAGCAGCGCCGACTGGTCGCCGACACCTCGCACCAGATGCGCAACCCCATGGCCGCCCTCCGGCTGCGGGTGGACGCCCTCCAGAGCCACCTGCGGCCCACGGCCGACCGCACCTACACCGGGGTCAACACCGAACTGGACCGGCTGGAGACCCTGCTCGACGACATCCTGGCCCTCGCCGCCGCCGAGCACCGGGCCGGGGAACTCACGGTCACCGACGACCCGGGCGCCCACTGCGACGCCGCCGAGGTCACGCTGAACCAACACCGCCTGTGGGAACCGGTCGCGCGCCGCGCCGCGGTCCGCCTCACCGCGGAGGCGGCCGGGCCGGTCCCGGCGGCCTGCACCGACCGCGAACTGGCCCAGGTGACGGACATCCTGCTGGACAACGCGATCAAGTACGCGGGCGACGGTGCCCGCGTCCGGCTGCGCTGCGCCGCCGAGGGCCCGTACGCGGTCGTCACCGTCACCGACGACGGTCCCGGACTGCGGGCGGAGGAGATCGACCGGGCCACCACCCGCTTCTGGCGCTCGGCCCGCCAGAGGGGGACGTCCGGTACGGGCCTGGGCCTCGCCATCGCCGAACAGCTCCTCGCGGGCCGCGGCGGCCGCCTGGAACTGGCCCCCGCGCACCCGCACGGCCTGCGGGCCCGCGCGGTCGTACCGGGCGCGCCCGCCGAAGGAGCCCCCCGGTGAACCGGCGTACCGTCCTGCGTGCGGCGTTCGGTGCCGCCGCCGCGGGTGGCCTCGGTGGTGTGCTCGCCGGTGATCTCGCGCACGGGCGCTCCGGACCGGGCGGTCCGCTGCGGCTGGCGACCGGCGAGCCGACCGCGTTCTACGCCGCCTTCGGCCGCCTCCTCGCCGAACAGGTGGAAGCGGCACACCCCGGGCTGCGCTGTAGCGTCCGCACCACCGCGGGCAGCATCACCAACATCGAACTGCTCCGCGACGGCAGGGCCGACCTCGGCCTGGTCCTCACCGACACGGCCCGCGCCGCCCAGGGCACCGGGCTCTTCCCGCGGCCGGTGCCCCTGCGGGCGATCGGCCGGGTCTACGAGACGTACCTCCAGTTCGCCGTGCGTGCCGACGCCCCCGTGCGCGGCGTGGCCGACCTGGCCGGGCACCCCGTCTCGCTCGGCGCCGTCGGCTCCGGCGCGGCCCACCTCGGCGCCCGGCTGCTGAGCGCCGCCGGTCTCTCGCCCGGCACCGACGTCCCGGTACGGCACCTGCGCCTGGCCGACGCGGCGGCGGCCCTGCGGGCCGGTTCCGTGGTCGGACTGCTGGTCGCGGGCGGCGTGCCGCTGCCCACCCTCTCCGAACTGGACCGCGACCCCGGCCTGCGCTTCCTCCCGCTCGCCGGCCTGCTGCCCGGTCTCGCCGGCGGCCGGGACGGCCGGGCCGCATCGGGGCTGGAGGAGGTGTCCCTGCCGCAGAGCGCCTACCGCTCGTCGGCCGGTGTCGCGACCGTCGGCGTCTCCAACCTCCTGGTGTGCCGCCCCGACCTGGACCCCGCCGTCGCCGGTGCCCTCACCCGCCTCCTGGTCCGGCGCGCCCCCGCGTTCGTGCCCGACCACGCCGTCGGCGCCCAGTTCCTCGACGTCCGCAGCCTCATCGGCACGGGCGGCGTGCCGCTGCACCCGGGTGCGGTGGCGGCGTACCGGTCGCTGCACGGCTAGCGGGGAGGGAGGCGGGCAGGCACCTGCGCGGGGCCGGACGCCGGGCCCGCCTGTCGGTGCCCGCCGTTACGCTTCCCGCGACCCAGACGTCCTGTCCGCCCGCCCCGGAGGCCCGCCGTGCACCCCACCGAGTCCGAACTGGCCGACGCCGTCCACCGCGCGGCCCGCGCGGCCCTGCTCGACCTGTTCCGCGAACACCCCGGCCACCGGTTCTACTACTGCACGTTGGTGACCTCCGGCGAGGCCTACGGACCAGCCCTGTCCGCCTGGTCCCACGAGGCCCTGGCCCAGGAGTCGGCGCGCCAGGGGTGCGCGCCCGGCGACCTCAAGTGGTCGTACGCCGACTCGCCGTTCTGCTGCTACGGCGAGCAGCACCTGGAACCGGTCCGGCCCCTCTTCGAGGCCCGGGGCGAGCTCTTCGACCTGCCGGACGACGAGGCGGACGCGGAGTTCGAGTTGCGCCTGCGGGCGATGGAGACGGCCATGGCCCGGCTGGACGTCGAGGGGCTCTTCGGCACGGGCGCCGACCGGCACTGCGTCGTCGTCACCGTAGAGGTGCCGTCCGAGGAGGGAGACGAGGAGCGGACGCGGCGGCTGAATCCGCCGCAGGCACTGGCGGACTGGGCGGTGGAGACGGGCGCGGAAGTCGTCTGACCGGCGCCGAGAGCCGCCCGCGCTGTTCTAGAGTTGCCCTCACCAGTGCAGACGATTCCGTGGACCTGTGAGGTACGCACCAGCCATGACGACCGAAACGTTTGAGTTCCAGGTAGAGGCGCGTCAGCTGCTCCAGCTGATGATTCACTCCGTCTACTCGAACAAGGATGTCTTCCTGCGCGAGCTCGTCTCCAACGCCTCCGACGCGCTGGACAAGCTGCGCCTCGCCGCCCTGCGCGACGACGCCCCCGACGCCGACGTGAGCGACCTGCACATCGAGTTGGAGGTCGACAAGGACGCCCGCACCCTGACCGTGCGGGACAACGGCATCGGCATGTCGTACGACGAGGTCACCCGGCTGATCGGCACGATCGCCAACTCGGGCACCGCCAAGTTCCTCCAGGAGCTGCGCGAGGCCCAGGACGCGGCCGGGGCGGACGGGCTCATCGGCCAGTTCGGCGTCGGCTTCTACTCGGGCTTCATGGTCGCGGACGAGGTCACCCTGGTCACCCGGCACGCCGGTGAGACCGAGGGCACCCGGTGGACCTCGCGCGGCGAGGGCACGTACACCCTGGAGCGGCTCGACGAGGCCCCGCAGGGCACCGCGGTCACGCTCCACCTCAAGCCCGCCGATTCCGAGAACCAGCTCCACGACTACACCTCCACGTGGAAGATCAAGGAGATCGTCAAGCGGTACTCGGACTTCATCACCTGGCCCGTCCGGCTGCTGCCGGAGCCGGGCGCGGACGGCGACGACGGCGCCGAGGCCCGCGAGCCCGAGACGCTCAACTCGATGAAGGCCCTCTGGGCGCGCCCGCGCGACGAGGTGTCCGACGACGAGTACCACGAGCTGTACAAGCACATCGCCCACGACTGGCGCGACCCGCTGGAGACGATCCGGCTCCAGGCGGAGGGCACCTTCGAGTACCAGGCCCTGCTGTTCGTGCCCTCGCACGCCCCGCACGACCTGTTCACCCAGGGCTACCAGCGCGGCGTCCAGCTCTACGTCAAGCGCGTCTTCATCATGGACGACTGCGAGGAACTGCTGCCGCCCTACCTCCGCTTCGTCAAGGGCGTCGTCGACGCGCAGGACCTCTCGCTCAACGTCTCCCGCGAGATCCTCCAGCAGGACCGCCACATCCGCATGATCCAGCGCCGGCTGACCAAGAAGGTCCTCTCCACGGTCAAGGACCTCAGGACGTCGGCGCCGGACCGTTACGCCACCTTCTGGCGCGAGTTCGGCGCGGTCCTCAAGGAGGGCCTGGTGACGGACTCCGAGAACCGGGACGCGATCCTCGCCGCCTGTTCGTTCGCCTCCACCCACGACGCCGACGAGCCCACCGCGCTCAAGGACTACGTGGAGCGGATGAAGGACGGACAGGACGACATCTACTACATGACGGGCGAGTCCCGGCAGGCCATCGAGAACTCCCCGCACATGGAGGCGTTCCGGGCCAAGGGCGTCGAGGTGCTCCTGCTCACCGACGCCGTCGACGAGGTCTGGGTCGACGCGGTCGGGGAGTTCGACGGCAAGACGCTGCGCTCGGTGGCCAAGGGCGAGATCGACCTGTCCGGCACCGACGAGGACAAGAGCGACGCCGAGAAGGAGAAGCAGGGCGAGGAGTACGCCGGGCTGCTCGGCTGGATGACGGAGCACCTGGGCGAGGAGGTCAAGGAGGTCCGCCTCTCCCACCGCCTGACCGTCTCCCCGGCCTGCGTCGTCTCCGACGCGGGCGAGCTGACGCCGGCCCTGGAGAACATGTACCGGGCGATGGGCCAGGAGGTGCCCAACGCCAAGCGGATCCTCGAACTCAACCCCGAGCACCAGCTGGTGAAGTCCCTGAACCGGGCCTGGACCGACCGGCGGGACCGCGCGGAACTCACCGAGACCGCCGAGCTGCTGCACGCGCTCGCGGTGCTCGCCGAGGGCGGTCGGCCCAAGGAGCCCGCCCGGTTCGTCCAGCTGATGGCCGACCGCCTGGAGCGCACCCTGTAACCGGCGGGACCGGCGTCGTCCGGAAAGACACGGAGGCCACGCCGTCCGCCATCCGCATGGCGAGACGGCGTGGCATACGGAGCACACTCCTCCGTATCTTCGTACGCATGTATGCATCGGCTCCGCTGCTGTGCCTCGCGCTCTTCGCGTGCTCGGCGTGGTGCGTCGACGACGGCCTCTGTCGCCGCTGAGACCCCCGGACCGGCCGCGCTCCCCGCGCCACCGGTCCACCAGCGTCCGCCGTCCCCGTGCACACCACCCCGGAGAACTTCCGTGACCACCGCACCTCCGGCCGGGTCGACCCCGGCCGCGCCGCCGCGCGCGTCCACCCCGCTGTTCGCTCCCTCGCCCACCTCCTCGGCACGTCCCGCGGCACCGCCCCTGCCCCCGGTGCGGCGGACACCGCTCGTGGTGTCCGGGCTGCTCGCCGCCGCCCTGACCGCCTACGTGTGGTCCGCGCACGGCGCCAAGCCCGGCGTGCTGCTCCTGCTCGGCCTCGGTCTGGGCGTCGCCCTCTTCCACTCCCGGTTCGGCTTCACCTCCGCCTGGCGGCAGCTGGTCGCCGTCGGCAACGGCTCCGGGCTGCGGGCGCACGCCCTGCTCCTGGGCACCACGGCCACCCTGTTCGCGCTGGTCATCGGCACGGAGACCGGGCTGTTCGGCTCCCAGCCCGCGCCGTCCGCCGGACCGATCGGCGTCGGCCTGTTCGCCGGTTCGGCGCTCTTCGCGATCGGTATGCAGCTCGGCGGCGCCTGCGCCTCGGGCACCCTGTTCGCGGTCGGCTCGGGACAGACGTCGATCGTGCTGACCCTGGGCGGCTTCGTCGCCGGTGCCACGCTGGCCGCCTGGCAGTTCGACCTGTGGAAGGACCTCCCCGCCTGGGAGCCCGTCGTGCTGTCCGAGCACCTCGGCTGGTTCGGCTCCTGGGCCGTGACCATCGGCGCCCTGCTCCTCGTGGTGCTGGTCAGCCGCCGGGTCCAGGCCCGGCGCAACCCGCCGCCGCTGGGCGCCGTGCCCTCGGCACGCCGGGCGGCCGTCCGTGCCGTCCGCGGTTCCTGGCCGCTGGCCGTCGGCGCCCTGGCGCTGGCCGTGCTCGGCGCGGGCGTCCTGCTGGTCTCCGGCGGCGCCTGGGGCGTCACCAGCGCCTTCAGCCTGTGGGGCTCGGAGCTGGTCGGCGCGCTCGGCGGACACCCGGAGAACTGGACCTGGTGGCAGCGGCCCGGCAACGCCGAGATGCTGGCCGGTCCGGTGCTCGCCGACAAGACCAGCCTCACCGACATCGGCATCATGATCGGCGCGGCCGTCGCCGCCTCGCTCGGCGGCACCTGGGCGCTGCACCGGGGCATCCCGTGGCGTACCGCCGTCGCGGCGGTGCTCGGCGGTGTGCTGATGGGCATCGGCGCCCGGCTGGCCGGCGGCTGCAACATCGGCGCCTACCTGGCGGGCATCGCCTCGGGCAGCCTCAGCGGCTGGCTGTGGGGCGCCTTCGCGCTGGCCGGCACCTGGGTGGGCCTCAAGCTGCGGCCCCTGTTCGGCCTGGGCAACCCCAAGCCGGGCGACGGCGTCTGCTGACGGGGACGCCCGTGCGGCACGGGGGTCAGGCCCGCGCCGCACGGGCCGTTAGGGGGTGTCGTTGCCCTCGGGGGAGCGGCGGTCCGTGGTGGTGATCCGGACGATGGCCGCCACGGTGAGGGCACGGCCGTGCGGCTCGCGGGCCAGGGCGCGGTGCAGCGTCAGACCCTCGATGAGGGCGTCCAGCTGGCGGGCCGTGTCCGGGTCGAAGTGCTTCTCCAGGTGGACGCGGCTGCGGCGCATCCACTCGTGGGTCAGCTCCCGGTAGGCCGGTTGGCGCGCGGCGAGCGTGTACAGCTCCTGGGTGAGCACCAGGTCGCGCTGGCTGTCCTCGGACAGCTCGTGCACGAGGTCGGCCACCGCCTCGCGGGCCTGGTCACGGTCCGCGGCGGCGCCGAGATGCTCGTCGAACACGGCGACGATGTGATCGGTGAACCGGCCGAACGCCTCCCGCAGCAGCTGCTCGATGCCGCTGAAGTGGTACGTCATCGAGCCGAGCGGTACCCCCGCGCGCTGCGCGATCCTGCGGTGGGAGACGCGTGCGATGCCCTCCTCGGCGATCAGGTCGAGGGTGGCCGCGAGGATGCGCTCCCGCCGCTGCGGGTCCGTGTGTCCGGTTGCCATGGGAGCAGAATTACACGTTCCGTACCGGCCGGGCGGGGTTGCCGACGGCCACGACGTTCGCCGGCACGTCCTTGGTGACGACCGCACCGGCCCCGATGACGGCGTTGTCCCCGATGGTGACGCCCGGCAGCACGATCGCGCCCCCGCCCAGCCAGACGTTGTCGCCGATGACGATCGGGCGGGCGGCCTCCAGCTTGTCCCGCCGGGGGCCGGGCTCCAGGGGGTGCGTCGGGGTCAGCAACTGGACGTTCGGCCCGATCTGGCAGTCCTCGCCGATGGTGATCGCCGCGACGTCCAGCGCCGTCAGGTTGTAGTTGACGAAGGTGCGGGCCCCGACGGTGATGTTGCTGCCGTAGTCGACGTACAGCGGCGGCCGCACCTGCGCCTCGGCCCCCAGCGAGCCGAGCAGTTCCGCGAGGAGCGGCCGCGCGGCCTCCGCGTCCTCGGCGTAGGCGGCCTGGTAGCGGGCGGCCAGCCGCACGGCCTGCTGCTGCCTGCGGGCGATCTCCGGGTCGTCGGCGATGTAGAGGTCGCCCGCCAGCATGCGTTCCAGGTTGGTGCGGGAGTCGCCCGCGAAGTGGTCCGTCGGCATGCGCCCGATCCTACCCCCGAAAGCGTACGAACGTACACTCTTGGCCGGGTCGGGTTGCCCGGCGGTGCGGCTCAGCGGCGCCGGGGCTGGAGCACTCCTGCGCACAGGAGCACGAGGAGCCCCGCGAGCGGCACCACCAGCAGGCCCACCCGCAGACTCGTCGCGTCGGCGACCAGCCCCACGACCGGCGGGGAGAGCAGGAAGCCGAGCCGCATCAGCCAGGAGACGAGGGTCAGCCCCGACCCGGGCTTGAGGCCGGGCAGTTCGTCGGCCTCGTGCATCGCCGCCGGTACCAGCGTCGCCACCCCGAACCCGGCCGCGGCGAACCCGAGGACCGTGCCGGGCACCGTCGGCACGGCCAGCGCCAGACCCATGCCGACCGCCGCGATCAGGGCGCCGGAGCGGGCCACCGCGCGCTGGCCGAAGCGGTCCACGAGCCGGTCGCCGACGATCCGGCCCACGAACTGCGCGCCGACCAGGGCGACATACCCGGACGCGGCCAGCGCCGCCGTCGCGTGCAGCGAGTCGGAGAGGTAGAGGGTGGCCCAGGACATGCCGGCGTCCTCGACGAGGGTGCCTGCTGTGGCGATGAGGACGAGCGCGGCCAGCACCCAGCCGGTGCGCGGGCCCGCCGCCGGGGCCCGCGTCGGCAGCGGTGCGCCGTCCTCCGTGCCGGTCTCCACGGCCGGTTCCGCCTCGGTCTCCGGACCCGGCAGGCAGTAGCGCAGGGCGACGCACGCCGCGACCGCGAACACCACGGCGGAGAAGAGCAGGTGCGGGCCCCGCGAGACGCCCAGCGCGATCGCGGCGGCCGCCATGGAGCCGCCGGTGACGGCGCCGACGGACCAGATGGCGTGGAAGGAGTTGATGATGGATCGTCCGTAACGGCGTTGCACCCGCAGGCCGTGGGCGTTCTGCGCGACGTCGGTGAACGCGTCCATCGCCCCGGCGAGGAACAGCGCACCCGCGAACACCGCCACCGAGTTGGCGAGGCCCGCGGCGAGGATGCCCGCCCCGGTCAGCAGCGTGCCGCCGACCGCCACCCGCGCCGAACCGAACCGGCGCACCAGGACCCCGGCCGCGAGCCCGGCCGTGATGGCCCCCGCCGGGAACGCCGCCACGGCCAGTCCGTAGGCGGCGTTGCCGATGCCGAGGTCCGCCTTGATCTGCGGATACCTCGGCAGCAGGTTGGCGAACAGGGCCCCATTGGTGAAGAACAGCACGGCGACGGCCACGCGAGCCCGCCGATCGGCCAGGGCGGGCCGGCGCAGTACGTCAACAGTCATGCGCGGGAGCCTACCCGTCGGGGCGTACGAACGTACACTCCTGTTCGCCCCGTCCGAAGGGCGTTCCTCAGCGCCGCTTGGCGCACAGGGCCGCGTCCACGGCGCCCTGGAGGTGACGCAGGCTGTCGCCTTCGGCCGCCCACGTCGTGGTGTAGACGGTCACGGTGCCCCGGCCGCCCGTGGCCCGGCCGCCGCCCACCGAGCCGCCGGGCAGGTCACCGCCGTGGCCCCAGTAGACGCCGCCGCAGCTGAGCGGGACCGAGGCGAGGCCGTACCCGTAGCGGCTGCCCGCGGGGTAGACGTCGCGGCCGCCGATGTCGGTGGTGTCCCGCGTCATCAGGCGGACCGCCCAGCCGGGCAGCAGCCGGCCGCCGAGCAGACCGTCCCAGAAGGCGTTGAGGTCGACGGGGGTGGACACGAGGCCGCCGGACGCGCCGAACTCGTGGCCCGGCAGCTCGGTCACGTCCACCCTCCCGTCCTGCGGGTGCGCGGGATGGACGCCGTAGTTCCGGGCGTGCGGGCCGCGCACGCCCAGCTCGCCGGGCGCGGGCCAGTAGGTGTCGTCCAGGTGCAGCGGGCGCAGGATCGTGCGCTCCACGTACGTGCGGAAGCCGACCCCGGAGACCTCGTCGATCACCATGCCGAGGACCAGGTAGTTGGTGTTGGAGTAGCCCCAGTCGGTGCCGGGCTCGAAGACGGGGTCCGCGTCGAGCGCCAGGGCCAGGTAGTCCTCGGGCGTCCCCGGCCGGGTCCAGTCCACCAGCGCCGTGTACTCCGGCAGCCCGCTGGTCTGCTTCAGCAACTGCCGTACGGTGACGGGGCTGTCCGCCAGTCGGGGCACGTAGGAGCCCGCGCGGTCGCCGAGGTCCAGCCGGCCGTCCGCCACCAGGCGCATCACCGCGGTCGCCGTGAACGCCTTGGTGTCGCTGGCGAGCCGGAACCGGCCCCGCTCGTCGGTCATCGGCCGTCCCGTGTCCAGGTCCGCGACGCCCGAGGTACGCGTCGTCCTGCCGTCGTACGCGAGCGCGCCCGGGACGCCGTCGCGCGCGGTGAGCAGGTCCAGTTGACGCTGCACGGGGTCGGGGCGGTGGGCCGGGTGGGCCGCCGCCGCGGGCGCGAGCGCCCCGGTGAGCGCGGCGGCGAGCAGGACTGCGGCGGCGAGGCGCTTGCGGTGCATGGGTCTTCCCCCTCTTCGTGGCCACCCGGCGGCGGGTGGACGGTGTCCGTTCACCGATGACCCTTCCAGGGCCCGGAAGGAAGATCACTGGGACTGGCCCCCGGCCCGGGGGTGTCGCCAACACCCCTGAGCGCCCACGCGGGTGGTCTCAGCCGAGCAGGTCGGCGACGAGCGCGGCGAACTCCTCGGGGGTGGCCAGCCGGACGCCGAGCTGCTCCGCCTTGGCCCGCTTCGAGCCCGCCCCCTCACCCGCGACGACGAGCGTCGTGTTCTTGGAGACGCTGGAGGAGGAGCGTCCGCCGGCCCGCTCGATGAGTTCGTTCATCTCGTTGCGGCTGAGCCGCTCCAGGGTTCCGGTCATCGCGCCGGTGACGACCACCTTCATGCCCGCCAGCGGGCCGCCGTCCCCCGCCGCGGCGGACGGCGCCCCGTTCTCCCCGTCCTCGCCGTCCGCGTCGGCGGGCGGGGGCGGGGTCGCGCCGGGTTCGGTCATGTTGACGCCGGCGGCGGCGAGCTTGTCGATGAGCGGGGCGAGTTCGGCGATCTCCGCGACGACGGAGCGGGCCTTCTCCACCCCGATGCCGTCGACCCGCTGCATGGCCTCGGCGTCGGCGGCGCGTATGTGGTCCATGGTGGCGAAGTACCGTGCGATGCGCCGAGACATGGAGCGGCCGGTGCCCCGGACACCCAGCGCGCACAGCACCCGGGACAGCGGCTGCTCCTTGGCCCGGGCGAGCGCGGCGAGCAGGTTGTCGGTGCTGGTCTCGCCCATCCGCTCCAGACCGAGCAACTGCTCGCGCCGCAGCAGGAACAGATCGGCCAGGTCGGCGACGAGGCCCGCCTCGACGAGCTGGACCACGCGGGTGCCGCCCAGGCCCTCGATGTCGAGCTGGTCGCGCCCGGCGGCATAGGCGAGGGAGGCGACCAGGTGGCAGTTGCGGCCCTGGGCGCACCGCCAGCGCTCCTCACCGGTGTCGATGTCCGAGCCGCAGCGCGGACACGCCTCGGGGAACACGATGGGCTGCTCCTCGCCCGTCCGCAGATGGGCGACCGGAGCCTCGATGCGGGGGATGACGTCACCGGCGCGGTGGACCATGACGTGGTCGCCCAGCCGCAGCCCGCGGCGGGTGATGTCGGCCGGATTGTGCAGCGTGGCGTAGGTGATCGTGGAGCCCTCGATGACCACCGGTTCCAGGACGCCGCGCGGGGCGATGATGCCGGTGCGGCCCACGTTCCACTCCACCTCCAGCAGCCGGGTGATCTTCTCGACGGCCGGGAGCTTGTACGCGACCGCCCACCGCGGCGCCCGCGAGCCCGACCCGGCGGCCCGCCGGTCGGCGGCGAGGTCCGCCTTGACGACGATCCCGTCGATGCCGAACGGCAGCTCGGCACGGAGCGCGGCGATCTCCTGGACCCGGGCCACCACCTGCTCGGGCGTCTCGACGACCACGTCCGGCACCGCGGTACCGGCGCTGGTGTGCACGCCGAGCCCGGCCGCCGTCTCCATCAGCTCGCTGTACGCCGACTCGTCCAGCCGCCCCGCGAGCGCCGCGTCGGTGCCGGGCAGGGCCAGCAGGCCGTACCCGAAGAACGTCATCGGCACCGTGTAGGCGCGCTCCTTCGCCCGCAGGGTGCCCGCGGCGGCGTTGCGCGGGTTGGCGAAGGGCTGCCCGCCGTGCCGGCCGCGCACCTCGTTGGCGTGCTCGAACTGGGCCGTCGTCATCAGGATCTCACCGCGCACCTCGACGGTCACCGGCTCGGCCAGCGTCTCGGGCAGTCCCTCCACGGTGCCGATCGCGTGCGAGACGTCCTCACCGGCCGTGCCGTCGCCCCGGGTGATCAGCCGGGTGAGGCGGCCCTCGTGGTAGCGGGCGGCGACGGCGAGGCCGTCCAGCTTGGGGCCCACGGCGAACCGGGTGACCTCGCGGTCGACGCGCCGGGCCAGGGACGCCGTCCAGGCGGTGAACTCCTGCGGCGAGAACACGTTGTCCAGGCTGAGCATCGGCACCGTGTGCGGCACGTCCCCCTCGGCCGCGCCGCCGGCGACCTTGCCGGTGGGGGAGTCGGGCAGCACCTCGTCCGGGTGTGCGGCCTCCCACGCGGCGATCCCTCTCGCCAGCCGGTCGTAGGCGTCGTCGTCCAGCGGGGAGGTGCCGCCCGCGTAGTAGGCGGCGGCCGCGCGGGCGGCGTCCTCGACCGCCTGGGCGTAGGCGGTGGCGTCGACGATCACTGCGGCAGGAGCAGTCACAGGAGTGGGCATGGGCGAAATCATGCCGCCCACCACTGACAACGGGTCCTCGCCGCCGCGCGGCGGCCGCTCCGCTTGCGGAGCCGCCGACATGGGGTTTCGGTGGAACCGACTCGCCACCGCCCCAGGAGCTGTCATGTCGATGTCGTCGTTCGGTTTCGGTGCCTCCGATCCGTTCAGTGATCTGTTCAACCGGTTCTTCGGAACGTCGCCCGCCTCCTCGCCCCCGGCGGTGCAGCGCGTGCCGATCGGCCGGATGCTGACCGAGTCCTCGCAGGAACTCCTCAACCTGGCGGCCCGGCGGGCGCTGGAGGACGGGACGTCCGACCTGGACACGGAGCACCTGTTGTGGGCGGCCACGAAGGTCGAGCCCGCGCGGGGACTGCTCGCCCGGGCGGGCGCCGACCCCGACACGCTCGCGTCCCGGATCGCCGAGATCCTGCCCCGCGAGGCGGGCGAGCCGTCCGCCGAGCCGGGCCTCACCCCGGCCGCCAAGCGCACCCTCGCCACCGCCTACGCCCGCTCCCGGGCGTCCGGCGTCTCCTACATCGGCCCCGAGCACATCCTGGGCGCCCTGCTGGCGGACGGCGACACCGGCGCGGCGCGGCTGCTGGGCGCGGAAGGGCAGGACATCGGCAAGCTGGAAGGGCTCACCGAGCAGGCCGCCCGTTCGGGCGGGACCCAGGGCGACGGCGCCGGGAAGCCCGCCACGACGCTGGACGAGTACGGACGGGACCTGACCGAGGAGGCGAAGGCCGGGAAACTCGACCCCGTCGTCGGCCGGGCCGAGGAGATCGAGCAGACCGTCGAGATCCTCTCCCGGCGCTCCAAGAACAACCCGGTGCTGATCGGCGAGCCCGGCGTCGGCAAGACCGCCATCGTGGAGGGACTGGCCCAGCGCATCGTGGCCGGTGAGGTCCCGAACACGCTGAAGGACAAGAGGGTCGTCGCCCTCGACCTGTCCGGCATGGTGGCGGGCGCGCAGTACCGGGGACAGTTCGAGGAGCGGCTCAAGAAGGTCATCGAGGACGTCCAGCAGGCCCGCGGCGACATCATCCTGTTCATCGACGAACTGCACACCGTCGTCGGCGCCGGGGCCACCGGCGAGGGCTCCATGGACGCCGGCAACATGCTCAAGCCCGCCCTCGCGCGCGGCGAGCTGCACGTGGTGGGCGCGACGACGATCGACGAGTACCGCAAGTGCGTCGAGAAGGACGCGGCCCTCGAACGCCGCTTCCAGCCCGTGATGGTCCCCGAGCCCTCGGTCGAGGAGACGGTGCAGATCCTGGAGGGCCTGCGCGACGCCTACGAGGCGCACCACCAGGTCCGCTTCGCCGACGGAGCCCTGGCCGCGGCGGCGGAACTCTCCGACCGCTACGTCAGTGACCGCTTCCTGCCCGACAAGGCGATCGACGTCATGGACCAGGCGGGCGCCCGGGTACGGCTGCGCAGCGCGAGCCGCTCCACCGAGGTCGTCAGCCGCGAGGACCGCATCGCGAAGCTGCGCCGGGAGCAGGAGCAGGCCGTCGCCGCCGAGGACTACGCCCGCGCGGGCGAGCTGAAGCGCGAGATCGCCGAGACGGAGGGCGAACTCGCGGGCATCGAGGAGCGCCGCGAGGGCGTCGTCTCCGTCACCGCCGACGACATCGCGGACGTGATCTCCCGCCGCACCGGCATCCCGGTCGCCCAGCTGACGGCGGGGGAGAAGGAGCGGCTGCTCAGGCTGGAGGAGGAGATGCACGCCCGGATCGTCGGCCAGGACGAGGCGGTCACCGCCGTCTCGCGGGCCGTGCGCCGCAACCGGGCCGGCATGGGCGACCCCGACCGCCCCGTGGGCTCCTTCCTCTTCCTCGGCCCCACCGGCGTCGGCAAGACCGAGCTGGCCAAGACCCTCGCCGAGCTGCTGTTCGGCGAGGAGAACCGCATGATCCGCTTCGACATGAGCGAGTTCCAGGAGAAGCACACCGTCGCCCGGCTCGTCGGCGCGCCTCCCGGGTACGTCGGCTACGAGGAGGCCGGCCAGCTCACCGAGAAGGTCCGCCGGCAGCCCTACAGCGTGGTCCTGTTCGACGAGGTGGAGAAGGCCCACCCCGACGTCTTCAACACGCTGCTGCAGATCCTCGACGACGGCCGCCTCACCGACGGACAGGGCCGCACCGTCGACTTCCGGCACTGCGTGGTCATCATGACGTCCAACATCGGGGCCCACCGCATCCTCGACCACCAGGGCGATGTGACCGACCTCAAGGACGAGCTGATGGAGGAGCTGCGGACGCGCTTCCTGCCCGAGTTCCTCAACCGCATCGACGACATCATCGTCTTCCACGGCCTCACCCAGGACGACCTCTCCCGGATCGTGGACCACCTGCTGGCCCGCAGCGAACGGCGCGTGCACGCCCAGGGCCTGACACTGAAGGTCACGGAGGCGGCCAAGAAACTGCTGATCGCCCACGGCCACCAGCCCGAGTTCGGCGCCCGCCCGCTCCGGCGCACGATCCAGACCGAACTCGACAACCGCGTCGCCGACCTGCTCCTCGGCGGCGAGGCGGACCCCGGCGACACCATCGTCGCCGACGTGGTCGACGACTCCCTGCACTGCTCGGTCGAGAAGACCGGCACCGCACGACCCGCGGAGGCGAGCGGCACGTGAACACCGTCGAGGAGACGATCGAGATCGCCGTACCGGTGCGCACCGCGTACGACCAGTGGACCCAGTTCGAGTGCTTCCCGCGGTTCATGACCACCGTCAAGCGGGTCGAACAGGTCAGGCCCGCCGTGACCCTGTGGGTCGTCGGACTCGGCCCCCTCCGCCGGGAGTTCGCGACCGAGATCGTGGACCAGGTGCCCGACTCGCACCTGACCTGGCGCAGCCTCGGACAGCGCCACGGCCACCGGGGCGAGGTGACGTTCCGGCCCACCGGGCAGGACGGCACGGCGATGACGGTGCGGCTGTCGGCCGGGCCGCGCGGCCTCACCGGCGTGCTCACCGCGGTCCCCGGGGCGGCCGGCCGCGTCGTACGCCGCGAACTCGCCCACTTCAAGGCGTACATCGAAGGGCACGGCGAGGCGAGCGGCGCCTGGCGGGGGACCATCCGGGGCGGCCAGCTGCGCCCCGGGGAGCCCGAGCCGCCGCGCAGCCGGGTGGCGGTCTGGCCCGTGGGCTGAGAACCCCGCACCGGAACACAGCGAACGAGAGGCGATCCCCCGATGAAGAAGCCGCCCAGGGAAGAACCCCGGGACGACCTGACCGTCACCGCGCCCAAGACCTGGGCCGCGGGCGTGCCCGCGGTGGTGCACGCGCTGGAGTACTCCCTGGAGCAGACGTCCCCCAAGGAAACCGCGGTGGACCTGCTGACCATGAACCAGGTCGACGGGATCGACTGCCCGGGCTGCGCCTGGGCCGACCCCGCACCCGGCCACCGGCACCGCAACGAGTACTGCGAGAACGGCGCCAAGCACATCAACGACGAGGCGACCACACGGCGGATCACCGCCGACTTCTTCCGCGAGCACCCCGTCTCCGACCTGGCCCGCCGCTCCGACCTGTGGCTGAACCAGCAGGGGCGCCTCACCGAGCCGATGGTCAAGCGGCCCGGCTCCGACCACTACGAGCCCATCAGCTGGCGCGACGCCCTCGACCTGCTCGCCGCGGAACTGAAGGCGCTCGACAGCCCCGACGAGGCGGTCTTCTACACCTCGGGCCGGGTCAGCAACGAGGCCGCGTTCGTCCTGCAGCTCTTCGCCCGGGCGTACGGCACCAACAACCTGCCCGACTGCAGCAACATGTGCCACGAGTCGAGCGGCTTCGCCCTGCACGAAACCCTCGGCACCGGCAAGGGCACGGTCAGCCTCGACGACCTCCACCACGCCGACCTGATCTTCCTGGTGGGACAGAACCCCGGCACCAACCACCCCCGGCAGCTCTCCGCGCTGGAGCAGGCCAAGCGCAACGGCGCCCGCATCGTCGCGGTCAACCCCCTCCCGGAGGCGGGACTGCTGCGGTTCAGGAACCCGCAGAAGGCACGCGGGGTGATCGGCCAGGGCGTCCGGATCGCCGACCGGTTCCTGCACATCCGGCCCGGCGGCGACCTCGCCCTGTTCCAGGCGCTGAACCGGCTGCTCCTGGAGGCCGAGGACGCCCGGCCCGGCACGGTCCTGGACCACGCGTTCATCCGGGACAGCACCAGCGGCTTCGAGGAGTTCGCCGAGCACGCCCGGCAGACTTCCTGGGACGACGTCATCGCCGCCACCGGTCTGACCCGCGAGGAGATCGAGCGGGTCCGCGACGAGGTCCTCGGCAGCGAACGCGTCATCGTCTGCTGGGCGATGGGCATCACGCAGCACAAGCACGGCGTCCCCACCATCCGGGAGATCGTCAACTTCCTGCTGCTGCGCGGCAACCTCGGCAGGGCCGGGGCCGGCGCCTGCCCGGTGCGCGGCCACAGCAACGTCCAGGGCGACCGCACGATGGGCATCTGGGAGCAGATGCCGGACTCCTTCCTGGACGCCCTGCGCGACGAGTTCGGCTTCGACCCGCCGCGCGCCCACGGACTCGACTCGGTCAACTCGATCAAGGCGATGCGGGAGGGCCGGATCAAGGTCTTCCTCGGCGTCGCGGGCAACTTCGTGCGGGCCGCCCCCGACAGCGCGGTCACCGAGGAGGCCATGCGCGGCTGCCGCCTGACCGCGCACGTCTCCACCAAGCTCAACGGGTCCCACACCGTCTGCGGGCGGACCGCGCTGATCCTGCCCACCCTCGGCCGGACCGAACGCGACCACCAGGCGGGCGGCGAGCAGTTCGTCACGGTGGAGAACTCGATGAGCGAGGTGCACACCTCCCGGGGACGGCTCAAGCCGGCCTCCCCGCTTCTGCTCAGCGAGGTCGCCATCCTGTGCCGGCTCGCCCGCCGCACCCTCGGCACCGGCCCCGGGAACGTGGTCTGGGAGGACTTCGAGGCCGACTACGGCACGATCCGCGACCGGATCTCCCGGATCGTGCCCGGCCTGTACGACTTCGACCGGCGCGTGACCCGCCCCGGCGGCATCCGACTGCCCAACCCCGTCAATGAGGGCGTCTACCGCACCGCCACCGGCAAGGCCATGTTCACCCGCAACACCTGGCGCGCGCCCGACCTGCCCGAGGGCCACCTGCTGTTGCAGACCCTGCGCTCCCACGATCAGTGGAACACCATCCCCTACACCCTGAACGACCGCTACCGGGGCATCCACGGCAGCCGCCGGGTGGTCATGGTCAACCCGGAGGACCTGAACGCCCTGTCCCTGGCCGAGGGGGACCGCGTCGACGTGGTCGGCGTCTGGCACGACGACACCGAGCGCCGCGCCGAGGGCTTCGAGGTGGTCCCGTACCCCACCGCCCGCGGTTCCGCCGCCGCGTACTACCCGGAGACCCAGGTCCTGGTCCCGCTCGACAGCGTCGCCGACATCAGCAACCAGCCCACCTCGAAGGGCATCGTCGTCCGGCTGGAGCGCGTGACCCCGTAGCCGCATCGTGAGACGGAGCCCGCCGCGGGAATGGCGGGAAGCGGGGCTCCGTTGACACCTGTCATGCCCGATTCTTCCCCACGGCCCACGGCCGGACGCATGCCGCTCGCCGTCTACATCCTCGGCCTGTCCGTCTTCGCGCTCGGCACCAGCGAGTTCATGCTCTCCGGGCTGCTGCCGCCCATCGCCGACGACATGGACGTGTCGATCCCGCGAGCCGGTCTGCTGATATCGGCGTTCGCGATCGGCATGGTCGTCGGCGCGCCGCTGCTCGCCGTCGCGACCCTGCGACTGCCCCGCAAGACCACGCTGGTCGCGCTGATCTCGGTGTTCGGCGTCGGCCAGGTCGCGGGCGCGCTCGCGACCGGTTACGAGGTCCTGTTCGTCTCCCGGGTCGTCAGCGCCCTGGCCTGCGCCGGGTTCTGGGCGGTGGGCGCGGCCGTGGCGATCGCGATGGTGCCGGTGACCGCGCGGGCCCGTGCGATGGCCGTGATGATCGGCGGACTGTCCATCGCCAACGTGCTCGGCGTCCCGGTGGGCGCCTTCCTCGGCGAGCACCTGGGCTGGCGGTCCGCGTTCTGGGCCGTGGGCGGCGCGTCCGCCGTCGCGCTCGTCGGCGTGGTGACCCTGATCCCGCGCATCCCGCTGCCCGAGCGGCGACCCCGGCTGCGGGGCGAGCTGGCGATCTACCGGGACCGCCAGGTCTGGCTGTCCATCGTCGTGACCGCACTCGCGGCCGGCGGCGTCTTCTGCGCCTTCTCCTACCTCGCGCCGCTGCTCACCGACGTGGCGGGCCTCGCGGACGGCTGGGTGCCGACCGTGCTGGCGCTGTTCGGCGTCGGCGCGCTGATCGGCACGACGATCGGCGGCCGGGTCGCCGACGCGCACCTGTTCGGCGTCCTGCTCTCCGGCATCACCGCGTCCACGGTGCTGCTGGCCGCCCTGGCGCTGTTCGCCTCCAGCCCCGCCGCCGTGATCGTCCTGTCGCTGCTGCTCGGCGTCTCCGCGTTCTACACCGCGCCCGCGCTCAACGCCCGCATGTTCAACGTCGCCGGTGCCGCGCCCACCCTCGCGGGCGCGACGACGACCGCCGCGTTCAACCTGGGCAACACCGGCGGCCCCTGGCTCGGCGGCACGGTGATCGACGCGGACCTCGGGTACGCCGCCACCGCCTGGGCGGGCGGCGCGATGACCCTGGTCGCGATCGGCTTCGTCGCCGTCTCCCTGCGGCTGCACAGCCGGTCGCGCGTCGTGGCCACCGGCGGCCCGGCCACCGAGACCGTGAACGCGGAGCGGGCCCAGCGGGTGTGACCCGGGCCCGGTGACCGGCGCTCAGCGCGGCCGGGCGTCCCCCGCGGTGGCCCTGGCGCAGCGGTCGGCCAGCCGGGCGAACGCCTCTGCGAGCGCGGGCGGGCCCACGACTTCGACGTCGGTGTCGAAGAGGCAGAAGGCGGCGGCGAGCGAGGCCCACGACCAGGAGCCCGTCGTGAGCCGGCAGCGGTCGGGCCCCAGCTCCTCGACGGTCCCGTCGGACGCGTGCGGGGACACCGCGGAGGCGGGCAGGTGGAGTACGGCCGCCCCGCGGCAGGGCCAGTCCGAGGACCCGTCGGAGCCGCGGAACCTGCCGGTCAGGAACGCGGCCACGTCCCCGCCGGGCAGCTCCCTCGGGGTGAAGCGGGGTCCGGTGGGCGTGCGCGGGGTCACCCGGTCGGCGCGGAAGACCCGCCAGTCCTCGCGGTCCAGGTCCCAGGCCACCAGGTACCAGCGCCCGCCCCGGGTGACGAGATGGTGCGGCTCCACCCGGCGCGGGGGCGGCGCGGCCTCGGTCGCGGTGTCCGCGGGGCGGGCCGGCGCCTGGTCGGCCGGCGCGTGGTCGAAGCGCAGCACCTCGCGGGCCTGGACGGTGGCGCTGAGCGCCATCAGGACCCCGGGGTCCGCCTGGGGCTGCGGCCGGGACGCGGACCGCTCGACGGAGGTGACCTGGAGGGCGTCGATCCGGTGCCGCAGCCGGGCGGGCATGACCTGGCGCAGGGTTGCCAGCGCCCGTGCCGCGCCGTCCTCGATCCCGGCCCCGGTGGCGGCCGCGGTGCGCAGCGCGACGGCGAGGGCGACCGCCTGCTCGTCGTCGAAGAGCAGCGGTGGCAACCGCGTCCCGGCGTCCAGGCGGTATCCGCCGTCGGGCCCCTTCACCGCCCGGACCGGGTAGCCCAGTTCGCGGAGCCGGTCGACGTCGCGGCGCAGGGTGCGCGGGCTGACGTCCAGCCGCTCGGCCAGCACCGGCCCGGGCCAGTCCCGGCGCGCTTGGAGCAGCGAGAGCAGGGACAGCAACCGGGCCGAGGTCTTCTGCATGACCACCATGCTGCCGCACATAGCGGCCACAACCTGACCGCTACCCGGAGCAGAGTCGGTAC
Organism: Streptomyces sp. BBFR25; assembly: GCF_044590125.1. NCBI lineage: Bacteria > Bacillati > Actinomycetota > Actinomycetes > Kitasatosporales > Streptomycetaceae > Streptomyces > Streptomyces sp. BBFR25. Next base: position 846,259 of record NZ_CP172447.1, on the reverse strand, counting down.
CGCGAGGCCGGACCGGCCCCGCGGCGGCCCGCTCCATGGGCCGCCCCACCGCGAGGGCAAGGAGCCCGTCGTGACCGCACAAGCCGTGACCCACCTGAACTTCCGCGGCGACGCCCGCGAGGCACTCACCTTCTACCGGTCCGCGTTCGGCGGGGACCTGACCGTGGTGACCTACAAGGACGCCGGGAACGTCCAGGACCCCGCCGCGGCCGACCAGGTGATGTTCGGCCAGGTGGCCACCGCCGACGGCCTGAGCGTGATGGCCTACGACGTGCCGTCCGACCTGCCGTTCAACCAGGGCGAGAACGCGTTCTTCGTCTCGGTCCGCGGCGAGAGCGCCGAGGAGATCACCGCGTACTGGGAGAGGCTCGCCGAGGGCGCCACCGTCCTGCGGCCGCTCGGGGCCGCGCAGTGGGCGCCCCTCTACGGCATGCTGCGGGACCGGTTCGGCGTCACCTGGGTCCTGGACGTGGTGAGCGAGTACAACGCGTGAGCGTGCTCGACGCCCGGTCGCTGAACCGGGCGGCACTCGCCCGGCAGCTGCTGCTCGACCGCGCGGACCGTCCGGTGCCGGACGCCGTCGCGCATCTCGGCGGCATGCAGGCACAGGAGCCGCAGGAACCGTTCGTCGGTCTGTGGTCGAGGCTGCGCGACTTCGCACCGCGGGCACTCGACGACCTGCTGACCGGGCGTCGGGTGGTGCGCACCCACCTGATGCGCCGCACCGTCCACCTCGTCACCGCCGACGACGTACTGGCCTGGCGCTCACGCCACGACGCCATGCTGCGCGGTCGCGTCCTCGGCACCTACCGCCGCGAACTCGAAGGGGTCGACCTCGACGCGCTCGCGGCGGCGGGCCGGGCGGTCCTGGCCGACGGCGAGCCCCGCTCCATGGGCGAACTGGCGCGGGCCGTGGCCGGACGGTGGCCGGAGGTGGGACCGCGGCCGCTCGGGGAGATGCTGGTCGCCGCGCTCGTCCCGACGGTGCAGCTGCCCCCGCGCGGACTCTGGCGCACCAGGGCCGGGGTGCGCAACGCCCCGGTCGCGCACTGGCTGGGCCGCGAGGTCGACCCGCCGGCCCCGCCGGGCACCGATCCGGTCGGTGCGGCGCTCGTACGGCGCTACCTGGCCGCGTTCGGGCCGGCCGCCTCGGCGGACCTGCGCGCCTGGTGCGGGCTCGCGGGGCTGCCGGCCGCGGTCGCGGCGGTGCGCGGGGAGCTGGTCGCCTTCCGCGACGAGCGGGGCCGGGAACTGCTGGACCTGCCCGCCGCGCCGCGACCCGACCCGGACACCCCCGCCCCCGTGCGGTACCTGCCTGCCTTCGACAACGCGGTCCTCGGCTACCAGGACCGACGCCGCGTCATCGACGACGCACACCGCGGTCTGTCGGTCACCGGCGCCCGGTTCGTCCTCGTCGACGGCCGGGTCTCCGCGACCTGGACCGTCGAGGGCGACACGGTGACCGTCACCCCGCTGCGCCCGCTCACCCGGCCGGAGCGTGCCGAGGTCACCGAGGAGGGGCGGGCCCTCGCGTCCTTCCTCTCCGAGGGCGGCAGCGACCGGGTCAGGGTCGGGGCGGCGCCCTGAGCGGCGGGCGGCCCGGGCAGGGCGGGCCGGGTGTCACCCGCCGGTCACGACGTCGGCGACGACGCAGCTGACGTTGTCGGGACCGCCGGACCCGTTGGCGAGCGCCACGAGTTCGCGGACGGCCCGCCCGGGCTCCCCGGGGGCGGCGAGCACCCGGCGGATCCCGTCGCCCGGCACCACCGTCGACAGGCCGTCGGAGCAGAGCAGGTAGCGATCCCCGGGCCGGACGTCCTGCAGGCGCATCTCGGCGGTGCCGTCGGCGCCGCCGCCCAGCGCCCGCACCAGCAGCGACCGCTGGGGGTGGGAGGCCGCCTCCTCCGGCGTGAGGCGGCCTTCGTCGACCCGGCCCTCCCCGGTTCGCGGCCGGGGGACGGCCGCCCACAACCCGGCCGGCGCTGCGACGGTGGCGACCGCCTCGGTACGGCCCTTCGCCCGGCGGGCCCGGAACCGTCCGGGTTCTCCAACTGGACCTTCGAGATCCGGGCGAGCGCCACGGACACGGTGAGCGCCCCGGAGGCCGCTACACGGGCGGCGGGGCCGTCGACGTCGTCGCCCCCGTCGTCCCCGTCAGGGTCAGCACCGGCGGGCGGCAACGCCACACCGGTCACCGGCTGAGAGACGTCGGCTGCCCCCGGCAACGAAATGCGGAGTACACCCATCTTCGTGATCTACACCGAGGGGTGAGGGGTGCGGCACCCCACTACACCCGACGCAGTACGCCAGTCCAGACCCAGGGTCGGATCAAACGCCCGGATCCCCGGGCGAGCATGGAGGTGTACCCCGGTGAGCGCGTCCGCCTTCCCCCCATGTGCCGGGTCTTCGTCCTGCCCGTAACCCGACGGATTGGTCCAAAAGGTGGCTACGTTTCTTTATCGACTCGGCCGGAGGGCGTTCCGGCGCCGCGGCCTCGTCGCCCTGCTGTGGGTGGCCCTACTCGTGGGCGCCGGCGTCGCCTCGTCCGCCGCGCCGGCCCCGCCCGAAGACTCCTTCTCCATGCCGGGCACCGAGTCCCAGAAGGCGTTCGACCTGCTCGACGAGCAGTTCCCGGCCGCCAGCGCCGAGGGCGCCACGGCCCGCGTCGTGATCCGTGCTCCCGAGGGCGCGAAGATATCCGACGGGTCCGGCAAGGACCGGGTCCAGGACCTGGTCGCCGACCTGAAGGCCGGACCGCAGGTCGCCTCGGTGGACGACCCGTTCAAGGCGAACGCCGTCAGCAAGGACGGCACCACCGCCTATGCCTCCGTGACCTACAAGGTCAACGCGATGGAGCTGACCGACGAGGCCCGGGACTCGCTCACCGCCGCCACCGACAGCGCCCGCGCGGGCGGGTACACCGTCGAGACCGGTGGCGACGCGGTCGTGGCCGAGCAGGAGATGGGCGGCACCGCCGAACTGATCGGCATCGGCGTCGCCGCGATCGTGCTCCTGCTGACCTTCGGCTCACTGGTCGCGGCCGGTATGCCGCTGCTCTCGGCGATCATCGGTGTCGGCATCGGCATCTCCGCCATCGGGGCGCTGGGCAGCACCCTGGAGCTGTCCGCCACCACCTCCACGCTCGCCATGATGATCGGCCTCGCGGTCGCCATCGACTACGCCCTGTTCATCGTCTCCCGCTACCGGGCCGAGATAGCCGAGGGCCGCGCCCCCGAGGAGGCGGCCGGACGCGCGGTCGGCACCGCGGGCTCCGCGGTCGTCTTCGCCGGACTCACCGTCGTCGTGGCCCTCGCCGGGCTCGCCATCGTCAACATCCCGATCCTCACCAAGATGGGCCTGGCCGCAGCCGCCACCGTCGGCATCGCCGTGCTGATCGCCCTGACGCTCACCCCGGCCCTGCTCGGCTTCGCGGGCAAGAAGGCCCTCAGCCGCAAGGACCGCAAGGCACCCGCCGGGGCGCGGGCCGCCTCCGGCAAGCCGAAGCTGGGCACCCGCTGGGCCCGTTTCGTCCAGCGGCGCCCGGTCACCGTGCTGCTGACCGCGGTCCTCGGCCTCGGCGTGATCGCCGTACCGGCGGCCGGCATGGAACTGGGCCTGCCGGACGAAGGCAGCTCGGCCCCCGACACCACCCAGCGCAAGGCCTACGACATGCTGTCCGAGTCCTTCGGCGCAGGATTCAACGGCCCGTTCATGATCGCCGTCGACGCGCGCGACGCCGACGACCCGAAGGCCGCCGCGGACGCCGTGAGCGAGAAGATCACCGGACTGGGGAAGGCCGCGGCGGTCACCCCGGCCAGCTTCAACGAGGAGGGCGACACCGCCGTCCTCACCGTGGTGCCCAAGACCGGCCCGAGTGACGTCGCCACCGAGTCGCTGGTGCACGACATCCGCTCGCTGTCCGGCGGCATCAAGGCCGACACCGGCGCGACCATGCTGGTCACCGGCGCCACCGCGATGACGATCGACTTCTCGCAGACCCTGGACGACGCGCTCGTGCCCTACCTGGCGCTGGTCGTCGGGCTCGCCTTCCTCCTCCTGATGCTGGTCTTCCGCTCGGTCCTCGTCCCGCTGAAGGCGGCCCTGGGCTTCCTGCTCTCGGTGGCCGCGGCGCTCGGCGCGGTGGTCGCGGTCTTCCAGTGGGGCTGGCTCGCCGACGTGTTCGGCGTGGACCAGCCGGGCCCGATCATGTCGATGATGCCCATCTTCATGATCGGCGTGGTCTTCGGTCTGGCGATGGACTACGAGGTCTTCCTCGTCACCCGAATGCGCGAGGCGTACGTCCATGGACAGTCCGCCGCCGAATCCGTCACCACGGGCTTCACCCACGGCGGCCGGGTCGTGGCGGCGGCCGCGATCATCATGATCAGCGTCTTCTCCGGCTTCATCCTGGAGAACGACGCCATGATCAAGATGATGGGCTTCGGCCTCGCGATCGCGGTGCTCTTCGACGCCTTCGTGGTCCGCATGGCCATCGTGCCCGCGGTGCTCGCCCTGCTCGGCACCAAGGCCTGGTGGCTGCCCAAGTGGCTGGACCGCGTCCTGCCGAACGTCGACGTCGAGGGCGAGAAGCTGCACCGGGAGCTGGGCGACACCGCCGCGCCCGCCGAGCCGACCCGCGAGCCGGAGACGGCCGGGGTCTGACATCCCCGGCACCTCACGTGCGGCCCCGGTGACCTGGAAACCCAGGCCACCGGGGCCTTCGGTGCTACAGGTCCGCGGTGGCGTCGGTGAGCGCCTGGTCGAGGACGGCCACGCCGCGGGCGATCTCGTCGTCGCTCGCCGTCAGCGGGGGCGCGATCCGGAAGATCCCGCCCATTCCCGGGAGCTGGACGATGTTCATGTGCAGACCCAGGTCGAAGCAGCGCCGGGTGACGGCGGCGCCGAGCCGGTCGGCTCCGCCCTCGCCCAGCACGTCGTCCCCGACCAGCTCCATGCCCAGCAGCAGCCCGCGGCCGCGGACGTCGCCCACGACCTGGTGGCGGGCGGCGAGCTTGTCGAGGCCCTCCCGCAGCGCGGCCCCGAGCGTGCGTGCCCGCTCGTCCAGCCGGTCGCGGACCAGGACGTCGAGGACGGTGTTGCCCACCGCGGCGGGCAGCGGGTCGTTGACGTGGGTGGTGAAGAACAGGAAGCCCCGCTCGTGCGCCCGCCGCTCGATCTCCGGGCTGGTCAGCACGGCGGCCAGCGGCAGTCCCGCGCCCAGCGTCTTGGACAGCGTGAGGATGTCCGGGACGACGCCCTCGTGCTCGAAGGCGTACCAGTCGCCGGTCCGGCACAGCCCCGTCTGGGCCTCGTCCAGGATCAGCAGCATGCCGCGCTCGCGGCACTTGTCGGCCAGGGCGGCGAGATAGCCCGGCGGAAGCTCGACGACGCCGCCCGAGGACAGGATCGGCTCGACCAGGCACGCGGCGAGGCTGCCGACCGACTGGGCGTCGATCATCTCGAAGCCCAGGTCCAGCTGGCGGCGCCAGTCCAGCTCGCCGTCCGCGTCGACGACGGAGGGGCGGTAGCGGTCCGGCACCGGCAGCGCGAAGTTGCCCGGCGCGGCGGGGCCGTAGCCCTTGCGCCCGGCGCTGTAGGTGGCGTTCGCGGCCGCCTGGGTCATGCCGTGCCAGGACCGGGCGAAGGAGACGACCTCGTGGCGGCCGGTGACGAGCTTCGCCATCCGCACCGCGGCCTCGTTGGCCTCCGCCCCGGTGGTCAGCAGCAGCGCCTTCTCCAGCGGCTCCGGCAGCGTCCCGGCGAGCCGGCGGGCCAGCTCGACGACCGGGCGGCTGAGCATGCCGCTGTGCAGGTGGTCGAGGTGCGCGACCTGCTCGCGCACCGTCGAGACGATCGCCGGATGGGAGTGCCCGAGGATGGCACTCATCTGACCGGACGTGAAGTCCAGCAGCTCGCGGCCGCTCTCCGTGAACACGGACGTGCCCGCGGCACGCACGACGACCTCCGGCGAGAAGGGTGCGTGGCCGGAGTAACGGATCAGGTGGCGCCCCGGGTCGGCGCCGGAAGTCTCGGAAGGCATGCGAACGACGGTAGGGAAGCGCCGCTGCGCGTGTCCATCGCACAGAATCGACGCTGCTGTACGTCAGAACCGTACAGAAAGCCGGGTTTGCGCCGTAGCATCACAGCGTGCTCAACTCCGGACGACTGCATCTGCTCAGCCAGCTCGACACGCTCGGTACCGTCCGCGCGGTCGCCGACACGCTGCACCTGAGCGCGTCGACGGTCTCCCAGCAGCTGGCGGTGCTGGAGACCGAGACCCGGTGCCGGCTGATCGAGCGGACCGGGCGGCGGGTGCGGCTGACCCCGGCCGGACTCCTGCTGGCCCGCCGGGGCCGGGAGATCCTGGACCGGATGGCCGACGTCGAGGCCGAGCTGCGCGCCCTGAACGACGAGCCCATCGGGACCGTGCGGCTCGCCGTGTTCCAGAGCGCGATCTACAGCCTCGCCGTCCCGGCGGCGAACCGGCTGGCCACCACCCATCCGCACCTGCGCCTGGAACTCGTGGAGATGGAGCCGCACGAGAGCGGCCCCGCCCTGCGCTCCGGCGAGGCGGACGTCATCGTCACCACCACCGACTACACCGGCCTGACGTGGGGCGCGGACCTCGAAGTCATGTCGCTCGGCAGCGACCCGGTCGTCCTGGTGCTGCCGCAGGGCCATCCGCTGGCCTCGCGCACCGCGGTGAGCCTCACGGCGTGCAAGGAGGAGACCTGGGCCTGCGACCGGCCGCAGTCGTACATGGCGGACCTGACCGTCCGGCTGTGCCGCGAGTCGGGGTTCGAACCCCGGGTGGCCTGCCGGTTCAGCAACTACCTCATGCTGCTGCGGCACGTCGAGACGACCGGCTCGATCGCCCTGCTGCCCGCCCTCGCGGTCACGGCGGACCACGCCGTCGTCACCCGGCGGCTGAGCCCGCCGGTGCACCGCAACGTCGCCGTCGTGGTCCGGCGCGGCACCCCGCGGCGCGCCGCGGTGAACGCGGTCATCGCCGCGCTGCGCGACCACCCGGAGATCGAGGCCCTGTCGGCCCCCGATTCCTCCGGCGAGGGCCGGGACGGCTGAGGGCCGGGACGGCGACCGGCACCGCTGAGAGCGCGGCGCTCGGTCAGGCCGCGGGGATGCGGCGGTGGACGTCCTCCAGCAGCATCCGGACCGACGTGCGGAAGACCTCCGCCTGATGGTCGCCGAGGAACGCGGTGTGCCCGAACACCTCCAGGACGACCAGGCCGTGGACGTGGCCCCACGCGCTCAGGAAGAGGGAGACCGCGGCGGGCGGCAGATCGCCCTGGGCGTGCACGGGGAGCCGTTCCAGATGCTCCCGGTAGGGGGGTGAGAGCGGGGGGACCTCGGCCGCGGCTAGCTGCGCCGGGGTGAATCCGGCGAACAGTTCGCGCTGGAAGATTGCACCCATCCGGCGGACCGCCTGCGTGGTCGGCCCCTCGGCGGGTGCCGCGTAGTACCGCAGGGGCGTCCCGTAGAGCAGCTGGAAGCGCTCCGGGTGGGCGACGCCCCAGTCCCGGTAGGCCTCGGCCACCACGGCCAGGCGCGGTGCGCGGGGGTCCTCGCCCGCGCCGTCGGCGGCGGCCTGCAACGCGTCGGACAGGTCGCCGTACGCCTTGGTGATCAGGGCGGTGACGAGGGCGTCGCGGTTCGGGAAGTAGTGGTAGAGCGCCTGCACGGTCATGCCGAGACCGCGGGCGACCGCGCGCAGCGACAGGGCCGCGGGCCCGTGCCGGCCGATGTGCTGCTCGGCGGCGTCGAGTATCTCGCGGGCCGCGGCGCTGCGGCGCCGCTCGCGCAGGGAGACGGGGGCCGTGGTGGTGTGCCGGTCTGCGGACATGCGGCGATCCTAGGGCGGCCCGACTGACGGGGCGTCAAGAAGCCGAACACTGTTAGGTAAATCTCACACTGCCAAAGCGCACGGCCTCTCACTAACGTCGTGGTGCGGCGACGCAGGCCCTCCTGAGGCCCCGACTCCGGCCGCATTCCGTCGTCTTCACCGTCTTCACCGCAAGGAACAAGGGAGAACGTGCGTGTTTGAACGCATAGCCGAACTGGCGATCCGCCGGTCCCGGCTGGTACTCGTCGTCGCCGTCGTGGCCGTGGCGCTCATGGGCGCCGTCGGAGCCGGTGCGTTCGGCAAGTTGAAGGGGGGAGGCTACGACGACCCGGCCTCCCAGTCCACCAGGGCCTCCAAGGCCATCGAGGAGAAGTTCGGCGGGGAGACGAACCTGGTCCTGCTGGTCCGCGCCCCCGAGTCGCGCGTCGACGCGCCGGAGGCCGAGCGCGGCGGCCGGGCCCTGGTGGCCGACCTCAGGGACGACCCGAACCTCGAGAACGTGGTCTCGTACTGGGACGCGAAGCAGCCCGCCCTGCGCTCCGAGGACGGCCGCGAGGCCCTGGTGCTCGCCCATGTGAAGGGCGACGAGACCCAGCAGCGGGAGAACGCCAAGACCGTCATCGACGACTACACCGGACCCCACGAGGGCGGGCTCGGCGTCCGGGCCGGAGGCGGCACCGCCGTCGGCAACGACATGGAGACGCAGACGCCCAAGGACCTCGTGCTCGCCGAGGCCATCGCCGTACCGCTGACCCTCCTGCTGCTCCTGGTCGTCTTCGGCAGCGTGGTCGCAGCCCTCCTGCCGCTGGCCATCGCGGTCATCGCCATCGCGGGCACCTTCGCCGAACTCGCCCTGCTCGGCGGCTTCGTCGACGTGTCCGTGTCCGCCACCAACCTGACCACGGCCCTCGGACTCGGCCTGGGCATCGACTACGCCCTGTTGATGACCAGCAGGTTCCGGGAGCGGCTCGCGACCGGCTCCACCGTGGACGACGCCGTCCGTCACACGGTGCGCACCGCCGGCCGCACGGTCGCCTTCTCGGCCGCCACCGTGGCCGTCGCGCTCGCGGCGCTCCAGGTCTTCCCGCAGTACTTCCTCCGCTCGTTCGGCTACGCCGGGGTCGGCGTCGTCGCCATCGCCGCCGTCGGCACGCTCTTCGTGATGCCGGCCCTGTTCGTCGTCCTGGGCCACCGGGTCAACAGCGGGCGGCTGCCGTGGGCCAGGCGCGCACGCACCGCCGCCACCCGGGCGCCCCTGTGGGGACGGCTGGCCGGCGCCGTGATGCGGCGTCCCGCGCTCACCGCGCTGCCCGTGCTGGCCGTCCTGCTGGTGGCGGCGAGCCCGCTGCTGGGCATCACCCTGGGCACCCCCGACGAACGCGTGCTGCCCGAGGACGCGCAGAGCCGCCAGGTCGCCTCCGTGCTGCGGGAGAAGTTCGACGGCAACGACGCCGCCGCCCTCCACGTCGTCATCGACGCCTCCGTGGACGAGGCACCGCCGGCCTCCTACGCGGCCCAACTGTCCGGTCTCGAAGGCGTGGTCCGGGTCGAGACCGGCACGGGCACCTACACGAAGGGAGAGCCGAGGGCGACCGGTCCCGGCAACGCGGCCCTCAGCCGCCCCGACGCCCAGCGCGTCACCGTCGTCAGCGGCCTCGCGCCCCGGTCGGAGCAGGCGCAGGAACTGGTCCACGAGGTGCGCGCCGTCGCGACGCCCGCCGGGACCGAGGCGCTGGTGGGCGGCGGGGACGCCGAACTGGTCGACTCCAAGGACTCCATCAGCGGCCGGCTCCCGCTCGCCCTGGGCCTGGTGGCCCTGACCACGTTCGTCCTGCTCTTCCTGTTCACCGGCAGTGTCGTGCAGCCGCTGCGCGCGCTGGTCCTCAACGTGATCAGCCTGGGCGCGACTCTCGGCGTCATGACCTGGATCTTCCAGGACGGCAACCTGGCCTCGCTGATCGGCGTCACACCGCAGCCGATGGAGGCGTCCATGACGGTGCTGATGTTCTGCATCGCCTTCGGCCTCTCCATGGACTACGAGGTGTTCGTCACCAGCCGGATCAAGGAGCTGCACGACCAGGGCGCGGACACCCGCACGGCCGTCACCGACGGCCTCGGCCACACCGGACGCATCGTCACCGCGGCGGCCTGTCTGCTCGCGGTGAGCTTCTTCGCCTTCGGGACGGCGAAGATCAGCTTCATGCAGATGTTCGGGCTGGGCAGCGGACTGGCCATCCTCATCGACGCCGTCGCCGTACGCGGTGTCCTCGTACCGGCCGCCATGCGCCTGCTCGGCCGGTCCGCCTGGTACGCGCCGCCGTTCCTGCGCCGGTTCCACGGACGGTTCGGTCTCAGCGAGGGCGGCCCCGCGCCCGCGCCGGCCCCCGCCGTGGCGCCGCCGGCCCAGCCGTCCGGGGTGAAGGACTCGACCGGAGTCTGATCCGCTCCGGCCCCGCACTCCGCCCGTGTCCGCGTCCCCTCCCCCGGGAAGCGGGCACGGGCGGGAGTTCGCCTGGGGGCAGGTCAGGAACCGACGGCCGCCGCGTCCTCGGCACCGGCCTCGCCGGCCGGCCGGAACTCCACGGCGACGACACCGTCCACGCTCCGGCAGTGTTCCTCGAGCAGCGGGGCGGACACATGGTCGGGAAGCCGCCCGCTGAGCACGACATGACCGTGCGTCACATCCACCTGCACCGAGGAGGGCGCCAGACCGAGCGCCTTGACCAGGGCCTCTTCGATGATCTCGGTGCGGATCGCGCGGTCCGTGCGCAGGAAGACCCGCAGCAGGTCGCTCCGGCTGACGACCCCGGCGAGCCGCCCGTCCTCGTCCACGACCAGGAGCCGTTTGATGCGGTGCCGCGCCATCACGCGGGCCGCGTCCACGACGCTCCAGTCCTCCCGGGCCGAGAGCGCGGGCGAGGTCATGAGCCCGTCCGCGTCAGTGGCGCCCGCCTTGGCGGCCGAGGCCCTGGACCACTCGGCGTGCTCCGGGGAACCGTCGGGCTCCCCGCCCCACATCTTCTGCAGGAGGTCCGCCTCCGACACCACCCCCACGGGGCGGTTCTCCCCGTCGACGACCGGCACCGCGGTGATGTCGTACTCCAGCAGCAGGTGGGCGATCTCCTTGAACGGGGTGCCCCGCTGCACGCGGACCACGGCGTCGCTCATCAGATCGCGCACCCTCTGGTGTTTCATGAAGGGTCTTCTCCTCCGCTGCCGGCCCGTCTCGACCGGCGTTCGTCCTTCTTGCCCGGGAAAACGATCGAGTGGCCCCGGGAGTGCCCGGCCGTCCGGGCGGGCGGCCCGACGAGGACCAGGGCGATGTCGTCCCCCGGGGTGGGCGCGTGCCGGATGAGGGCGTCCGCCATGGCGTCCAGGTCGCCGGGGTCGCCGTGCTCCAGGAGCCCGGCGAGGGCCGCGATCGCGTCGTCGAGGTCGACCCCGGGCGCCTCGACGAGTCCGTCGGTGTAGAGGGCGAGCACACTGCCGGGCGGCAGCGGGAACTCCAGCGCGGGATACCAGGCGTCCCGCTCGATGCCCAGCAGCAGTCCGGGCGGCACGTGCACGGGCTCGACATGCCCGTCCGCGTGGCGCAGCAGGGGCGGCGGGTGCCCCGCGAGCGCCACGCAGGCGCGGTGGGTGGCGAGGTCGAGGTGGACGTAGGCGCAGCTGGTGAACAGGTCGGGGTCCAGGTCGGTGAGCAGGCGGTTGGTGCGGGCCAGGACGCGGTCGGGGGGAGCCCCCACGGTGGCGTTGGCGTGCACGGCGGTGCGGACCTGCCCCATGAGCGCCGCCGCGTCCACGTTGTGCCCCTGCACGTCGCCGATGGTGACGCTCGCGGTGTGCTCGTCGAGCCGGATGACGTCGTAGAAGTCGCCGCCGATGCCCAGGCCCCGGGCGGCCGGGAGGTAGCGGGCGGCGACGTTCAGCCCGGGCACGTCGGGGAGGGTGTGGGGCAGCAGGGCGGACTGCAGGCGGTGGGCGAGGTCGTGCTTGGCGTCGTAGAGCCGGGCGCGGTCCAGGGCCTGCCCGACCAGGCCCGCCAGCGACGTGAGGGCGGCCCGTTCGCCCGGCGGGAAGACGTGGGGCCGCCGGTAGGAGAGCAGCAGCGAGCCGATGGGGCGGCCGGAGGCGATCAGCGGCAGCAGGGCCCAGGCGGCCATCCCGTCCTCGTGCGTCATGGCGGGATAGGCCTGGTGGAGTTCCTCGAAGGTCGTCCAGAACCCCGGGACCCCCGTGGCCATGACGTCGACGCCGGGGAGGGCCGCGGTGAGGGGCGTCCCGTCGAAGCGCCTCAGCAGCTCCGGGCTGTAGCCGCGCTGCCCGACGACCTTGAGCCGGCCCTCCGCCGGGGCCATCACCACCATGCCCTGCGCTCCGAGCGCGGGCATCAGCTGGTCGGCGGTCTGCTCGACCACGTCCTGCACGCTGACGGCCTCGGTCAGGGTGGAGGCCAGGTGCATCAGGTGGTAGAGCACGGTGGCACGGCTGGGACCCGAGGTCTGGACCGACCGGGACGGGGGCGCCTCCGCGTCCGGGCTGCCGCGGGTGATGCGCACGCTCAGCCCGGTGGCGTCCGGGTACAGCTCGAAGGACAGCCACGTCCCCGGCGGGCGCAGCACGGTGAAGGTCTGCGGTCTGCGGCTGACCAGCGCGGCCCGGTAGCGGTCCTCGACGTGCGGCACATCCATCCAGGGCAGCGCCTCCCAGGGCAGGGCGCCCACCAGCAGCGACCGGTCGACGCCGAGCAGCTCGGCCGCCCCGGGGCTGACGAAGGTGAGGTGCCCGTCCAGGTCCAGAGCGCACGATCCGCCGGGCAGGCGGTCCACGAACGCGGACAGCGCGGTCGCCTCGGCGGGGGAGGGGGTGCGCGGGGCCGCGGGCGGCAGGGTCCGGGGCCGGTCCGGTGGCAGGAGCGACTCACCGCGGTCGAGCGCCCGCTGCAGGCTGTCACCCAGGCGGCGGCAGCCCGCCCGGACGACGTCCTGTTCACCGGCGCTCAGCCGCGCGGGGTGACTCCCGGGCCACAGCAGCACCAGCCCGCCCCGGACGGCGCTGCCGGAGACGAGCGGTGCGGCCGCCAGCCCGAAGTCGTACGGCAGGACGAGCGCCAGCCGCGGATACTCGCGTGCCATCTCCTCGCGGCCGCCCGCCCACACCAGACGGCGCTCGCGGACGGCGTCCGCCACGGGCATCGGATCCTTCAGCCCGACGCGCCGCCACGGGGCGGCCATCTCCTGCGGGAGCCCTGTGACCAGGACCTGCCACACTGCGCTCTCGCCCGGTGGCAGTACGTAGAGGATTCCTCCGAACGCACCGCTCGCCCGCACCACGGCCGCCATCGCGGAGTCCATCAGCGGTCCGCCCGCGTCCGCCATCGGTCCGCCCGCGTCCACGTCGGCAGGGCTGCCCGACGCCGGCCACCCCGAACACCACCCATATCTGGACACTACGCCCGTACCGCCGCGACGGCATGCGAGGGGCGGCGGCCCGGGCGTCGCCCCTGCTCAGCCCCGGTCGCCGGGCCCTCCGGGCGCGCGCTTCACGTACAGCCGGCCGTCCGCCGGGCCGGTCCATTCGAGCCGTACGACACCGGGCACCGCGGCCTGGGCGACGCGCGAGGCGCCGGACCAGTAACCGGCGGCCGGGTTCAGGAAGTACGTCGCCCACAGGCCGCCGCGGTGATCGGCGAAGAAGTTGTTGTGACCGGCGCCGACACCAGCGGTGTACCGCTTCGTGTACGGGCCCTCGAACCGGTCGGCCACGGCGACGACCGCGTCGTACTGGTACTGCACCCGCCCGGCGGCGGGCACGTCGTAGGCGTGCCGGACGGTGCCGTCGGCGTTGACGGACGTGCGGTCCCAGGCGGCGTGGACGAGGTGGTACTTGCCGCGGTACTTGAAGACGTAGGCGCCCTCCAGATACGGCTCGGGGGAGTAGGGCGTCTGCTGGAACCGGGGCAGGTCCGTCGTCGTGACGATGTCCTCCATGTCGTCCCGGAACTTCGCGTACAGGTCGTTGTGCAGCACGAGCCACGCGTCGTCGCCCTCGGAGTAGAGGCCGCCGTCGATGTGGTGGTAGGCGCCGGGCTCGATGAACTTCGGCCCGCCGATGAACGAGTCGCCGAAGGGCTTCTCCAGGTTCCCCTCGACCAGCCGGTACGGTCCCTCGACGCCGCCCTCGCTCACCAGCATGAACGAGCCCACCTTGCGGGAGTGGTCGCCCATGCACGCCACGATGTACCAGGTGCCGCGGAAGTGGTGCAGCTCCGGTGCCCAGGCCTGGCCCCGCTTGCCGAACTGCTCGTCGTACCAGTACTCCTGCTAGGGCGCGACGACCGTGCGGCCCGGCCGGTTCTCCCCGGCGAACTCGGGCGACCACACCTTGCCGCGCTCCGCCCCGGGCCGGATGCCGGTCGTGTCGGCCAGCCGCCACGGGCCCTTGAGGGAGGGTGCCAGCCACACGAAGATGCCGTCGTTCCAGGGAGCGGCGACGTCGAGTCCGGGCACCCGGGTGGTGCCGGTGGCGACGTAGAGGGGGCGTCCGTCGACGACGAAGCAGTTGACGTAGGTGTCGCGCATCCAGACCGTGCCGCGCTCCTCGTCGCGAGGGCGCAGCTCCAGCGGGAGGACGAACGAGTTGTCCTGTCTCGGCCACAGGTCGGCCCGGGTGTCCGCGGCGCCGTACGGCTCGGGGTCGGGCCAGTTCCGCGGGTGCCGCCGGGACCCTCCGGCCGCCGTGGGAGCGGCGGGAGCCGCCTGTGCGGCGCCCGCGGGCAGGGTGAACGCCGCCCCCGCACCGGCGGCGCCGGCCAGCAGGGATCGGCGGTGGAGTCCGTACTCGGCATCGGTCATCAGTCGGGTTCTCCTTCGTCGTCCCCGTCCGGGGACCGGGGCGCGGCACACGAGCCGCGGGACGGGGGCATGGCGCACAGCATGCGAACGCCCGCACATTTACGTCAACAGGGCGGACGAATAATCGCGTGCGAGCGCCACACCCGGGCCGCTTCCCACCAGGCATTGTGAACGCTTCATTGCATCTTTCTGTCGGAGTGTTGACGGAATAATCGAGCCTCCCTACCTTGACCGGCATGCAGATGCCCAGCGGAGTGCACGCACTGGTCAGGCGGACCCACGAAGAGCGCGTCATGCGTGCGCTGCAGGAGAACGGCGCCATGAGCCGGGGCGAGATCGCCCGGGTCGTGGGCCTGTCGCGCACC
Source organism: Streptomyces sp. BBFR25 (assembly GCF_044590125.1). NCBI lineage: Bacteria > Bacillati > Actinomycetota > Actinomycetes > Kitasatosporales > Streptomycetaceae > Streptomyces > Streptomyces sp. BBFR25. The sequence continues at coordinate 831,179 of NZ_CP172447.1, read as the reverse complement.
ACCCTGTCCGAGATCACCGGCAACCTCCTGCAACGAGGCGCCATCGTCGTCGTGGACACCGACGCCTCCCGCCGCGAGGGCAGCGGGCGACCGGCCGAACGGCTGGCGCTCGACCCGGCGTCGGCGCAGTTCATGGGCGTCGACTTCGGCCACCGCCGCGTGCACGTCGTCGTCGCCGACGCCGCGCACGAGGTCATGGTCTCCGGCTCCGTCCGGTACGAGGACACCGCGACCTGGGGGACCCGCACCGAACTGGCCCTGGACCTGGTCGACCGGCTGAGCGGCGAGGCCGGCGTCCACTACGGGGCGCTGCAGGGCATCGGCATCGGCGTACCCGGCCCCTACCCGGCCCCCGAGGGGGCGGCCTGGCCCCGCGCCACCACGGGGACCACCGTCCTGCGCCCGGCGCCCGAAGGCGTCGACGTGGCCTTCGCCGAACGCTTCGACGCCCCGGTGATCGTCGACAACAACACCCGCCTCGCCGCCCTCGCCGAGGCGATCAGCGGCGCCGACAGCGTCGCCGACCTGGTGTACGTGCGGCTGTCGGACGGTGTCGGCGGCGGTCTCGTCGTCGGCGGCCAGCTGGTGACGGGCTCGTCCGGACTGGCCGGGGAGCTGGGGCACGTGACCGTCGAACCGGCGGGCCGCCCCTGCCGGTGCGGCAAGCGGGGCTGTCTGGAGACCGTCGCCTCGGTGCCGGGCATCCTCGCCGCCTGCTGGGAGTTCGGCCTGCGCCTGGAGAACCTGGACGACCTCGCGGCCGCCGTGCGCCGCGCCCACCCCGTCGTGGACCGGGTCCTGCGGGAGGCGGCGGGGGCACTGGGCCGGGTGGTCGGCGCCGCGACCATGATGCTGAACCCGGCCAAGGTGGTCATCGGCGGCGAGATCACCCGGCTGGCGCCCGTCCTCGTGGAACAGGTCGCCGCCACCCTCGCCGCCGAGATCTTCCCGACCGCGTCCGCCGGTCCCGTCGTGGCCGCGGCCCGGCTCTCCGACGACGACGGCGCCATCGGCGCGCTCGCCGCGGTCTTCCACAGCTCACCCCTCCTGGCGAGGTATCCCGAAACCGCCGACGTGAAGGGCCGTTCCGATGCACCCGACTCCGCCACCGAAGGAGCCGCCCATGTCCGTCCTTGACAAGCGGAGCGCCGACCAGCGGCAGCCGCGGCCCGAGCAGGGGTCCGGCGCCCCGCCCGGAGCCGAAGCGGGCGACACCACGGCGGGCGTCGCCAAGTCCGCGCCGGAACGGCCGCGTTCACGGCGGCGCGGGCTGCCCCTCGCCCTGAACGCCGTGTCCGTCGCGCTCGGCATCGCCATCTGGTGGGCCCTCGCGTCCGCCGGTTTCAAGCTGCCGACACCCCCCGAGGTCGTCGACCGCGCCGCCACGCTGATCAGCGACGGGACGCTCGCCGACGACGCGCTGGCCAGCCTGACCCGGGTCCTCGTCGGCTTCGCCCTGGGCACGGCCGTGGCCGTCCCGGTGGGCTTCCTGATGGGCTGGTACGGCATCCTGCGCGGACTGATCGAACCCTGGGTCCAGTTCTTCCGCACCATCCCGCCGCTGGCGATCATCCCGCTGGCCGTGGTCGCCATGGGCATCGACGAGACCCCGAAGATCTTCGTCATCTTCCTCGCCGCGTTCCTGGCCTGCGTGATCTCCACCTTCCAGGGCGTGGTGAACGTCGACCGCACCCTGATCGACGCCGCCCGGGTGCTGGGCGCGGGCGACGCCACGATCTTCGCCCGCGTGGTGGTGCCGGCGTCCACCCCCTTCATCCTCGTCGGCATGCGGGTCGGCCTCGGCTCGGCCTGGGCCACCCTGGTCGCCGCGGAGCTGATCGCCGCCCAGGAGGGCCTCGGCTACCGCATGCAGAACGCCCAGCTCTACTACGACCTCCCGACCATCTTCGTCGGGCTCATCTCGATCGGGATCCTCGGTCTCCTCATGGACCGCGTCCTCCTCCTCGCCGAACGCAGGCTCACCCGATGGCAGGAACGCCGATGACCAGCACACCCGCCAAGATCTCCGTCCAGCACGTCACCAAGACCTTCGCGCTGGGCCGGGAGACCTTCACCGCCCTCGACGACGTCTGTCTCGACATCGCCGACCACGAGTTCGTCACCGTCGTCGGCCCCTCGGGCTGCGGCAAGAGCACCCTGATGAACATCCTCGCCGGACTGGAGACGCCCACCTCCGGCCGCGCCCTGGTGGACGGCGCCCCGGTCTTCGGCCCCGGACCCGAGCGCGGCGTCATCTTCCAGCAGTACGCCCTCTTCCCCTGGCTGACCGTGCGGCAGAACGTCGAGTTCGGCCTGCGGACCACCGGCGTCCCGAAAGCCGAACGCCGGTCGAGGGCCAAGCACTTCATCGAACTGGTCGGACTGGAACGCTTCGCCGACGCGCTCCCCAAGACCCTCTCCGGCGGCATGCGCCAGCGCTGCGCCATCGCCCGCGCCTACGCCGTCGACCCCTCGATCCTGCTGATGGACGAACCCTTCGGCGCCCTCGACGCGCTCACCCGGGTCAAGCTCCAGGAACAGCTGCTCAAGACCTGGAGCCGGGACAAGCGCACGGTCCTGTTCATCACCCACGACGTCGACGAGGCCGTGTTCCTGGCCAACCGGGTCATCGTGATGGCCGCCCGCCCCGGACGCGTCTACGACGTCGTCGACGTCGACCCCGGCGTCGAGCGCGACGAGGCGTTCCGGCTCAGCCCCGAGTTCGCCGCGCTGCGCAACCGCGTGTGGACTTCCGTCTACCACCAGGAAGGCCGCACCGCCGCCCTTTCCGGTTCCCCCTCCCCGACGTCGTGACCCGGAAGGGACTCACCGCCATGTCACCCGCCCTCACCCGCAGAAGCCTCACCACCACCCTCGTCGGCGTGGCCGCGCTGGCGCTGCTCGCCGCATGCGGCGGCGGCTCGTCCTCCGGCGGCTCCTCGGACAAGGTGCGCTTCGGCTACATCAACGACTTCAACGGCGCCAGCCTCATCGCCATCGCCGAGGCCAAGGGCCTGTGGAAGAAGCACGGGCTCTCCGCCGACGCCAAGGTCTTCACCAACGGGCCGCTGCAGATCCAGGCCCTCGGCACCGACAACCTCGACTTCGGCTACATAGGCCCCGGCGCCATGTGGCTCCCCGCCTCCGGCCAGGCCAAGGTCGTCGCCATCAACACCCTCGGCAACTCCGACCGGGTCCTCGCCCAGCCGGGCATCACCTCGATGCGGCAGCTCAAGGGCAAAACCGTCGCCGTGCCCGAAGGCACCTCCGGCGACATGATCCTCTCCCTCGCCCTGGAGAAGGCCGGGATGACCAAGGAGGACCTGAAGGTCGTCCCCATGGACCCGTCCACCATCGTCTCCGCCTTCTCCTCCCACCAGGTCGACGGCGCCGGCTTCTGGTACCCGGCCGCGGCGACGATCAAGAAGCAGGTCCCCGACCTGGTCGAACTCGCCAAGAACGCCGACTTCGAAGAGGACGTCTCCTTCCCCACGGCGTTCGTCGCGGGCAACAAGGTGGTGGCCGACCAGCCGGAGAAGACCAAGAAGGTCCTCGCCGTGCTGCGCGAGGCCATGACGTTCCGCGCCGAGCACACCGACGAGGCGATCGAGCTCACCGCCGACAAGCTGAAGATCCCCGTCGACCAGGTGAAGGCGGACGCCGCGAACAACAAGGTGCTCAGCGTGGCGGAGCTGGACAAGCTGACCCGGGACGGCACCGTCGTCACCTGGCTCAAGGGCATGAACGACTACTTCGTCGACGCCGGCAAACTCGACAAGCCCGTCGACCCGAAGACCTACTACACCGGCGACCTCTTCACGGGAGCGGGCAAGTGACGCAAGCGAACCAGCCCGGTCCCCGGCCCGGCGCGTCCCGGAAGAACATCCTCTTCCTCATGACCGACCAGCACCGCACGGACACGCTCGGCGCCTACGGCAACCCGCTGGCCCACACCCCCGCGCTCGACGAACTGGCCGCCACGGGAACCCGCTTCGACCGCTGGTACACCCCCACCGCCATCTGCACCCCGGCCCGCGCCAGTCTCCTGACCGGCCAGGCACCCTTCCGGCACAAGCTCCTCGCCAACCACGAACGCAACGTCGGCTACCTCGAAGACCTGGCCGAGGACCAGTTCGCCTTCTCCCGCGCCCTGCGTGAACACGGCTACAACTGCGGCCTGTTCGGCAAGTGGCACGCCGGAAACCGGCGCACGGCGGCCGACTACGGCTTCGACGGACCCGACCTGCCCGGCTGGCACAACCCCGTCGACCACCCGGACTACCTCGCCTACCTCACCGAACGCGGACTGCCCCCGTACGAGATCAGCGACCGCGTCCGCGGCACCCTGCCCAACGGCGGCCCCGGCAACCTGCTCGCCGCCCGGCTGCACCAGCCCGTCGAGGCCACCTTCGAGCACTACCTGGCCACCCGCGCCATCGAGCAGTTGGAGCGGTACGCCGCCGACGCCCACGAACGTGACCAGCCCTTCTTCCTGGCCCTGCACTTCTTCGGACCGCACCTGCCGTACATCCTGCCCGACGAGTACTTCGACCTGGTCGACCCCGCGGACGTGGAGCTGCCGCGGTCGGTGTCCGAGACCTTCGAGGGCAAACCCCCGGTCCAGCGCAACTACAGCGCGCACTGGACCTTCGACACGATGCCCATCGAGACCACCCGCAAGCTCATCGCCGTCTACTGGGGTTACGTCGCCCTCATCGACAAGCAGATCGGCCGGGTCATGGCGGCCATGGAACGGCTCGGCCTCGTGGACGACACAGCGGTGTTCTTCACCTGCGACCACGGCGAGTTCACCGGCTCGCACCGGCTGCACGACAAGGGCCCCGCGATGTACGAGGACATCTACCGCACCCCCGGCCTGCTCCGGGTCCCGGGCGCCCCCGGCGGCCAGGTGCGCGACGAGTTCGTCAGCCTCCTCGACTGCACCGCCACCATCCTCGAACTGGCGGGCCTCGACCCGAAACCCGCCGTAGACTCGCGCAGCCTGCTGCCCCTCGTACGGGGCGAGGCGGTGGAGTGGGACGAGGACATCGTCTGCGAGTTCCACGGCCACCACTTCCCCTACCCGCAGCGCATGCTGCGCGAGGACCGCTACAAACTCGTCGTCAACCCCGACTCCGTCAACGAGCTGTACGACCTGCACACCGACCCGGACGAACTGCAGAACGTCTACGCCCATCCGGAGCGTGCGGAGGTCCGCGGCCGCATGATGCGCCGGCTGTACGACGTCCTGCGGGCACGCGGCGACAACTTCTACCACTGGATGACGTCGATGTACGACGTGGGCGAGGTGGGACACGACCCGACCCTGAGCGGGCTCGACGAGTCCACGTACAAGGCGTAGCAGGCCCGGGCACGCGAACGATTCGAGGACCGATGACCAGCACTCACCGCCCGTGCTGCGCCCCCGCGACGGCACCCGTCGCCGTGGACGCCGCGCCCGGCGCGCCCCCCGCGGTGCCGGAGTCCGCCGCCCGCCCGCGCTCGACACGCGGCCAGGTGCGTCTGCCGGGCGGTGAGTTCGCCATGGGGGACGCTTTCGGGGAGGGATATCCGGCCGACGGCGAGACACCCGTGCACACGGTACGTCTGAGGCCCTTCCACATCGACGAGACCGCCGTCACCAACGCCCGGTTCGCCGCCTTCGTCAAGGCGACCGGCCATGTGACCGACGCCGAACGCTTCGGCTCCTCGGCCGTCTTCCACCTGGTGGTCGCCGCTTCCGACGCCGACGTCCTCGGCAACGCCGCCGGCGCCCCCTGGTGGATCAACGTGCGGGGCGCCCACTGGCGCCGCCCCGAGGGTGCCCGCTCCGACATCACCGGGCGGCAGAACCATCCCGTCGTCCACGTCTCCTGGAACGACGCCACCGCCTACGCGCGATGGGCCGGCAAGCGGCTTCCCACCGAGGCCGAGTGGGAGTACGCCGCCCGCGGGGGACTGGCCGGCCGCCGCTACCCCTGGGGCGACGAGCTGACTCCCGGCGGCCGGTGGCGCTGCAACATCTGGCAGGGCCGCTTCCCCCACGTCAACACGGCCGAGGACGGTCACCTCACCACCGCGCCGGTCAAGTCCTACCGGCCCAACGGCCACGGCCTGTGGAACACGGCGGGCAACGTGTGGGAATGGTGCGCCGACTGGTTCTCGCCGTCGTACTACGCCGAGTCCCCGGCCGCGGACCCGCACGGGCCCGCGACCGGGACGGCACGGGTCCTGCGCGGCGGCTCCTACCTGTGCCACGACTCCTACTGCAACCGCTACCGGGTCGCCGCCCGCTCCTCCAACACCCCGGACTCCTCGTCCGGCAACCTCGGCTTCCGCTGCGCCAACGACGCGGCCGTCACATGCGGATCAGCCGCTGCGTGAGCTCCCGGTACTGCCGCAGGGCGAGCCGGAGTTCCTCGCCGTGCGCCTCGGGGTCCTGGTCCTGCCAAGCCTCGTGCAGGGCCCGACGCCGTTCCGCGAGGGCGTTCGCGAGGTGAGCCGCGGCGTCGTCGAAGGCGCCCTCCGCCTCCTCCAGCGCGTCGTGCGGAGCGTCGGCGAAGGTGTTGATGGCCTTGCGGAGGCGGTCCAGGACCGCGTCCCGTTCCTCCGACGGCAGGAGGGCGTCCGGTGCCGCGGGACGGCGCTCGGTGCGGTTCTGGTCCCGGTCCGCGGGCTGCTGTGCGCGCGTCTGGTCATACATGTCGTGTGCCGCTTTCCTGGGTTGCTTGGATCACCGGGTTCCCCGGAGCGGCATGCGCTGCGCCGTACGGACAGTCAACGCCCGAAGACGATGTGTGTCAAAGCGCCGGTTTCCCGTGCCCCGCTACCGCCGGGTGAGGGTCTGGGGGTAGTCGGTGATGATGCCGTCGACGCCGAGACCGACCATTTTGCGGATGGCGCCGGGTTCGTCGACGGTCCAGACGTTGATGTCCATGCCGAGTTGGTGGATGCGGTCGACGAGGGTCTGGTCGGTGACGGTGTGCTGGGGGTTGACCTGGTCGGCCCACTGGCTGAGCTGGAGGAGTTCGGTGTCGGTGGGGCGGTCGGCGTCGAGGATGCCGATGGGGATGTCGGGCTGGGCGGTGTGGAAGGTGCGGGCGTCGTCGGTCTGGAAGGACTGGACGGCGAGCCGGTGGTGGGCGAGGGCGGTGCGGACGTAGCGGGGTTTGTCGCGCAGGGTGTCGGCGAGGTCGGTGGCGATGGTGGTGCCGTACTGGCTGCAGGGGCTGATCTCGGCGAGGAGTCCGGTGCGGGTGTGCTGGATGTGGCGGATGACGTCGTCGACGGTGATGATGCGTTCGCCGGTGTAGTCGTCGTGGAACCAGGTTCCGGCGTCGAGGCGGCGCAGTTCGTTCCAGGTGAAGTCGGAGACGCGGTAGCTGGGTCGGCCGGGGTAGAGGTTTTCGATGTCGGTGGTGCGTTCCATGGTGCAGTCGTGGAAGTTGACGAGGTGGCCGTCCTTGGTGCGTTGTACGTCGATCTCGACGTAGTCGGCGCGTTGGCGGACGGCGAGGTCGATGGCGGCGGCGGTGTTCTCGGGTGCCATGCCCGAGGAGCCGCGGTGGGCGATGACGTCGGGTCCCGTCGCGGCCTGCGCCGTCGTCGACGTCGCCGCCAGGGCCAGACCACTGAGCACGGCCACGACCGCACCGGCACGCCTCTTGCTCGCGAACTTCACTGGAGCCTCCCACGTTGAATGACTCCCTGGAGACTCCCGGACGGTGGTTACGGGAAGCCTGCCGCGGTCTGGCGGGCCCGGGAGGGGCCGGTGGAGCGGAGCGCCGAACCGGTCATCGGAGGCGGAGGGGGCGATTGCGCGCAATCACCCCCTCCGCCTCATGCGTTTCACCTGCCGAGGATGCCCTGGGGGAGGAGCGACTGCGGCGAGGTGGCCGGGTGTCCCACCTCCAGCGATCCCAGGAGACCGTTCAGGAGCGGACCACCGGGAACACCGGCGGCCGGATCGGGCCCGGGAGCCGCCTCGGCGAGGGGAGCGGAGACCAGCAGGGCGGTGGCCATGACGGAGACGCAGGCAAGCTTCTTGATCATGTGCGGCCCAACGAACGAGGGCCCGGGGGGAAACGCTCGCCGGGGCCGGACTGGGCCAGTCGGGTTCAGGCGGGCGCCAACCGTGGCACGGGTGGGAGCGGCGCGTGCCCGGGGGAGGCCCGGAACGCCTGGATCACCAGCGCGGCGAAGCGCCGGGAGGCCGCGACCCGGGCGGCCGTCGGCAGGGCGTGGATTCCCCGGTTGGCCGTGATCATGAGGATGAGGTCGTCCAGCACGAAGTCGGGGCGCAGACCGCCGTCTCCCTGGGCCCGACGGGCCAGTTCACCGACGGACTTCAGCGAGTACGCGCGGGCGGCGGTGAAGTCCCTCGCGTCCGGGTAGGCCGCCATGAACGCCTCGGAGCAGCCCAGGTGCCGGGCATGCAGCTCACAGGTCTTCTCGACGACGAGACAGAATCCGGCCCAGGGGTCAGGGTGGGCCAGGCCCTCGTCCACGACCGCCCGGCACGCGCGCAGCTGATCCCTGCACGCCTCGGTGATCAGCTCCTGCTTGGTCGGGAAACGCCGGTAGAGCGTGGCGGGCCCGACACCGGCCCGCCGGGCGATTTCCCGCATCGGCACCCGCAGCCCCTGGGCGGCGAACAGCGCGCGGGCCGCGTCGAGGATGCGCGCGCGGTTGTCCTCGGCGTCGGAGCGCAGGGTGCGAGGCAAATGATCGGTCATCACTCTCACTTTAGCGAAGTGGACGGGGGCGCCCGTTAACGTCCGAAGGACACGGCCCCCGTGCCCGAGGACATGGCGGCACGGCTTCGACGAGCAAGGAGTGGCGAATGAAGGCAGTGGCGATCCGGGCGTTCGGCGGGCCCGAGGGGATGGCGGTCGTCGACCTCCCCGTCCCCGTGCCCGCCGCGGGACAGGTGCTGGTGGCGACGGAGGCGATCGGCGTGAGCGGTGCCGACGTCGCCATCCGCAGCGGCGCGCTCGCCTCCTACGGGTTCCAGGAGGGGCATGTCCCCGGCGGGGAGGTGGTGGGTACCGTCACGGCGGTCGGCGCGGGCGTCGACGCCTCCTGGACCGGCCGGCGCGTGTGGGCGCTGACCGGCGTGGGAGGTGGCTACGCCGAGCAGGCGACCGCGCCGGTCCACGACGTCCTCCCGCTCCCCGAGGGGCTGTCCGCCCTGGACGCGGTGACCCTCGGCAGCGCCGGGGTGGTGGCGCACTTCGGACTCGCCCACGCCCACCTCACCGCGGGCGAGAAGGTGCTGGTGCGGGGCGCGGCGGGCAGCCTCGGCATCATGACGGTCCAGCTCGCGGCGCGGGGCGGTGCCGCGGCGGTGGCGGTCACGACCTCGTCGGCCGCGCGGGGCGAGCGGCTGCGCGGGCTCGGCGCGACCCACGTCCTGGACCGCTCCGGCCGCGGCGACGCGGACGCTCCCGAGTCCTTCGACGTCATCCTGGACATCGTCGCGGGCGCCGAACTGCCCTCCTTCTTCAGCAGGCTCGCGCCGAACGGCAGGATGGTGGTCGTGGGCGCCGTCGCGGGGCAGCCACCCGCGGACTTCGGCACGCAGCTGATGGCGTCCTTCCAGAAGTCGATGTCGTTCGCCACGTTCAGCGCCGCCACCGTCCCGGAAGCCGACCTGCGGGCCGTGCGGGCCGAGCAGTTCGCCGCCGCGGGCCGGGGGGAGTTCGAGACCGTCGTGCACGAGGTGCTGCCCCTGGACCAGGCGGCCTCGGCGCACCGGAAGATGGACGCGGGCGAGGTCTTCGGCCGGATCGTGCTGACCCCGTAGGCCCTGCGGCGTGCCACCCCTTCCCGGCAGCCACGGCCCGTCGGGAGCGGCGGCGCCCGGGCACCCGTGATTCCCCTGTGCGGCCGGTGCGCCCGCCCTGCGCCCTGCCCCGCCTCCACGTCCTGCTCGAACCCGTACTCACCGTGCCCGCCCACCTGGTGCCGGGCGGGCACCGATGGTACGTCGACCCGTGCGGGCAGGCCTGGAACGGCGGCCTCGGCGAACCCCGCCCGGCGCCACCTGCCGCGTCCCCCACCGGCTCGCCCGCCCGGGCCTCGGCCTGGACGAGAGCGGACCGTGGCGGTGGCTGGACGCGGCGCGCGAGGAGAACACCCGGCGCGCCCGGCGGCAGGCGGACGGGACGGACCGCCCGGAGGCGCTGCCGGACACCGGCTGATCGCCCGGCCGCGGTCGATTGTCAGTGCCCGCCGACACCATGGACGGCATGAAACCCTTGCTTCTCGCCGATGTCGAGCGTGCCGTCCGCAGCAGTTGGAGTGCCGAGACGAGCACGCCGGAGTTCCGGTCGCAGTGGACCGAGGACAATCCCGCCCGGGACCAGTGCGGCGTGACCGCCATGGTGCTCAACGACCTGCTGGGCGGCGAGCTGATCCGGGGCGAGGTGCACGTGGCGGGCGAGCGGGTCGACTTCCACTGGTGGAACCGGCTGGGCATGGGCGTGGAGATCGACCTCACCCGGGAGCAGTTCGGCCCGCACGAGACCGTCGTCGGCGCCACCGTCGTCCCCCGGCCGCCCGAGATACGCCGACTGCGGGAGGAGTACGAGCTGCTGCGCGGGCGCGTCCTGGAGCGGCTGCGGCGGCAGGAAGCCGCCTCGTGACCACCCCGGCCGGGGCACCGGTCGCGCTCCCCGCGGCGAGGGTCCGGGCCTACGACGACTCGCGCACCACCAGCTCCGTCGGCAGCGTCATCTGCTGCCGGGGCGCGCCGTGCTGCGTGATGTCGGTGAGGATACGGGCCATGGTCCGGCCCAGTTCCTCCACCGGCTGACGCACCGTCGTCAGCGGCGGGTTGGTGTGGCGGGCCAGGACGGAGTCCTCGAAACCGACGACGGCCACATCCCCCGGAACCTGGCGCTTCAGCCGGCGCAGTTCGGCCAGGGCGCCGACCGCCATCAGGTCGGACGCGGCGAAGACGGCGTCCAGGTCGGGGGCGCGTTCAAGAAGCAAACGCATGGCGTTCGCACCGCCCTCCTCGGTGAAGTCACCCGCCTCGACGAGGAGTTCCGGCGTAGGCACCCCCGCCTCCTCATGCGCGGCGCGCCAGCCGGCGAGCCTGCTGCGGCCGACGTCCATGTCCAGCGGTCCGGTGATGGTGGCGACCCGGCGCCGTCCGCCGCCCAGCAGATGCCGCACGGCGGCGGCCGCCCCGCCGGCGTTGTCGGAGTTGACGTAGCTCAGCCGCTCGCCCGCGTCGCGGCGGCCGGCCAGCACCGTGGGCAGGCCCATCTCCTCCAGCATGCCCGGCAGCCGGTCCTCGGAGTGCACGGAGACCAGCAGCACGCCGTCCACCCGGCGGGTCGCGACCGACTCGGTCAGCTGGTCCCGCTCGGCCTGGTCGCGGACGAGCATCAGCTGCAACTGGGTGCGGCTGACGGCCAGGGCGCCGCTGACACCGCGGATGAGCGCGGCGAAGAACGGCTCCGAGCCGAGCCGGCTCTCCGACTCCGGGATCACCAGGGCAACGGCGTTGGTGCGGTTGGTGACCAGGCCGCGGGCGACCGAGTTGGGAACGTAGTTCAGTTCCTTGATCGCCGCAAGGACCCTCTCCCGGGCATCGGCACTGACCAGCTCCGAGCCGTTGACGACACGGGAGACCGTGGTGCGGCCCACGCCGGCGCGGGCGGCGACCGTTTTGATCGTTGGACGGCGGTTGCCGGTCATGTACTCCCCCCTCGGCGGCCGCGGCGGCGCTGCCTGCCGCGGAGGTGACCTGCGGCAATTCTTGCAGACACCGCGATCGGCGGAGCACCCCCCGGGCTCCGGGACACGAACGCGGCGCGGGGGCGCTTGCGACAAGTTGCTTTCAAGTTATTGACAGACAGGCCCCGTTCCCACGAGTCTTCGATGCGCCGGTGGGAACGTGCCCACCAAAATTGGGCACGTTCCCACCCCGTGTTCGAGCCGCTGTCTTTCATCGCTGTAGCCGCTGTAGCCATCGCAGTAGTCATCGCAGAACTCGTCACTCCGATGTGTCAGCGTCGTCGCTAGGAGGAGATCCATGGGCACTCTCGGTTCATTGCGCAGAAGGGCGGTGGCGACGGCCGCGGCCGTGGGCGCGCTGGCGCTCGTCGTCGGCTGCGGCGGCAGCGACGACTCGGCCACCGGCGGTGGCAAGAAGGACGGCAAGGTCACCATCACCATGGGCATGTACGGGGTGATGGGCATCAAGGAGACCGGCCTTCTCGAGCAGTACGAGAAGGAGAACCCCGATGTCGACATCAAGGCCGAGATCGCCGGTGACGAGCAGACCTACTACACCGCCCTGCAGACCAGGCTCGCCGCGGGCAAGGGCCTGAAGGACATCCAGGGCATCGAGATCGGCCGGGCCAAGGAGATCACCGAGACCCAGGCGGACAAGTTCGCGGACTTCGCCGAGGTCGCGGGCACCGACCACTTCCTGCCGTGGAAGGAGTCCCAGATCAGCACCAAGGACGGCAAGGTGCTGGGCCTGGGCACGGACATCGGCCCGATGGCCGTCTGCTACCGCAAGGACTACTTCGAGAAGGCGGGCCTGCCCACCGACCGCGAAGAGGTCGCCAAGCTGTGGGCGGGCGACTGGAACAAGTACGTCGAGGTCGGCCGCACCTTCAAGAAGGACTTCAAGGGCGGCGACGTGGCGTACATGGACGCGGCCAGCGGCCTGTTCAACGCCATGGTCTACGGCTACCCCGAGCAGTACTACAACGAGAACGGCGAGCTGATCCACGACTCCAACCCGGCCGTCAAGGAGGCGTGGAACCTCTCCGCCGACGCGGCCGAGGACGGTCTGACCGCCAAGCTCCGCCAGTTCCAGCCCGGTTGGGACCCGGGCCTGGCCAACGGCACCTTCGCCACCGCGGTGTGCCCGGCGTGGATGCTCAGCCACATCAGCGAGAAGGCCGGCGACGCGAACAAGGGCAAGTGGGACGTGGCCAAGGCGCCCAAGGGTGCGAACTGGGGCGGCTCCTTCCTCGGCGTCGTCGAGCAGAGCCCGGTGAAGGAGGAGGCCAAGAAGCTCGTCGCCTGGCTCACCGCGCCCGAGCAGCAGGCCCACATCTTCAAGGAGATCGGCAACATCCCGTCCTCGCGCGAGGCGCTGGACAGCCCCGAAGTGAAGAACGCCAAGTCCGAGTACTTCAGCGGCGCCCCGATCGGCCAGATCTTCGGCGCCGCCGCCCAGGAGATCCCGGACAAGCAGGTCCTCGGCCGCAAGGACGGCACGATCAAGGACACCTTCTCCCAGGGTCTGGCCCTGATCGAGCAGGGCGACGCCACGCGTGACGAGGCGTGGGAGACCACCGGGGAGCGCATCGAGAAGGCGGTCGGCTGACCGCACGCTCCCGAGGCCGACCGGGCCCGCCCGCGTCCAGGAACAGGTCCTGGCCGGCGGGCCCGGCGCCCGGCTCACTCAAACCGCACTCAGGAAGGAAGTCCGGTGGCCACCTCCACCACCAAGGCCCTGGCCGGGGGCGAGCCTGCGCGTCCGTCCCCCCGCGGGGACGGGGACGCCCCCCGGCGGCGCGGCGCGCTCTGGCACCGGCTCGACATCAAGGGCGCCCCGTACGCGTTCGTCGCGCCCTTCTTCGTCATCTTCGCCGCGTTCAGCTTCTACCCCCTGATCTACACCTCGTGGATCTCCCTGCACGACGTGGAGCTGGCCACCCTCGATGTCATGGAGTGGGTGGCGTTCGACAACTACGTCGAGCTGTGGGGCGATTCCCGGTTCTGGAACGCGCTGCAGAACACGATCACCATCGGCGTCATCTCCACGGTGCCGCAGCTGATGATGGCGCTCGGCATGGCCCATCTGCTCAACTACCGGATGCGCGCCTCGCTGTTCTTCCGGGTCGCCTCCCTGGTCCCCTACGCCACCTCGGTCGCCGCGGCCGCCCTCGTCTTCACCATGATCTTCGAGCGCGACTTCGGCATGATCAACTGGGCGCTCGGCTCGGTCGGGATCGACCCGGTGGACTGGGAGGCCGACAAGTGGCCCGCCCAGGTCGCGATCTCGACCATCGTCATCTGGCGCTGGACCGGCTACAACGCGCTGCTCTACCTGGCCGCGATGCAGGCCATCCCCGCCGACCGGTACGAGGCGGCCTCCCTCGACGGCGCCTCCCGGTGGCAGCAGTTCATCCACGTCACCGTTCCAGGGATCCGCTCCACCATCGTCTTCACCATCGTGCTCTCCACGATCGGCGCCACCCAGCTCTTCGGTGAGCCGCTGATCTTCGGCCAGGGGCCCAACGGGGTCACCGGCGGCGCGGACAACCAGTACCAGACGCTGGGCCTGCTGCTGTACGAGGAGGGCTGGAAGAACTACCAGATGGGCCGCTCGGCGACCGTCGCCTGGGCGATGTTCATGGTGCTGGTCCTCGTCTTCGTCGTGCAGCGCGTCATCAAGCGCCTGCGCTCCCGCACGTCCTGACCTGGAGTCGTCATGACCACTCAAAGTCTCCCGGCCCGGACCGACGCCCCGGCCCGGACCCCTGCCGCGAAGGAGGGCGGCCGCGGTGGCCGCCGGCTGCTGCGCCAGCGCGCCGGCCGCCAGCACCACGCCGGCCCCCTGGCCTACGTACTGCTCGCCATCATGGCGATCCTGTCGATCTTCCCGCTGTACTGGACGATGGTGGCCGCGTCCACCGACAACACCCGGGTCAGCCAGACGCCGCCGCCGTTCCTGCCCGGCCCGAACCTGTTCAGCAACCTCGCCCGGGCCTGGGACGAGGCGGCGATGGGCAAGGCCATGGTCAACAGCCTCATCGTGGCCGGGGTGATCGCCCTGTCCACGGTGCTGTTCGCGACACTCGCCGGGTTCGCCTTCGCCAAGCTGCGGTTCAAGGGCCGCAACGCCCTGCTCATGCTGGTGATCGGGACCATGATGGTGCCGCCGCAGCTCGCCGTCGTGCCGCTGTTCATGATGATGGCCGACCTCGGCTGGTCGCAGCAGCTGCCCGCCGTCATCTTCCCGACGCTGGTGAGCGCGGTCGGCGTCTTCTTCATGCGGCAGTACCTGACCGAGGCGCTGCCGGACGAACTCGTCGAGGCCGGACGGGTGGACGGAGCGCACTCGCTGCGGATCTTCTTCAGCATCGTGCTGCCCATCGCGCGGCCCGCGATGGCCGTCCTGTTCATGATCACTTTCGTGCACGCGTGGAACGACTTCTTCTGGCCGTTCGTGGTCCTCGACATGACCAACCCGACGGTCCCCGTCGCGCTCACCCAGCTCAGCGCGGGCTACGTCCGCGACCAGTCGCTCATCATGGCCGGCGCGCTGCTCGGCACGCTGCCGCTGCTGGCGATGTTCGTCGTCTTCGGCCGCCAGATCGTCAGCGGCATCATGGCGGGCGCCGTCAAGGGCTGATCCGTCGCCCCCCGCCGTACCCAGCATCCCCACCCGAAAGGACTTACGTGGTCACCGCAGCACACCAGACCGCGTCCGCCCCGGACGCCGCCCGCACCTTCCCCAAGGGCTTCCTCTGGGGCTCCGCCACCGCTTCCTACCAGGTCGAGGGGGCCGCCGGGGAGGACGGCCGCACGCCGTCCATCTGGGACACCTACGCCCGCACCCCCGGCCGGGTCCGCAACGGCGACACCGGTGACATCGCCACCGACCACTACCACCGCCGCAGCGAGGACGTCGCCCTCATGGCCGAACTCGGCCTGGGCGCCTACCGCTTCTCCCTCGCCTGGCCCCGGATCCAGCCCACCGGCCGCGGCCCGGCCGTGCAGAAGGGCCTGGACTTCTACCGGCGCCTGGTGGACGAGCTGCTGGAGAAGGGCATCCAGCCCGTCGCCACTCTCTACCACTGGGACCTGCCCCAGGAACTGGAGGACGCGGGCGGCTGGCCCGAGCGTGCCACGGCCGAGCGGTTCGCCGAGTACGCGGCCTTCGCCGCCGACGCCCTCGGCGACCGGGTGAAGACCTGGACCACCCTCAACGAGCCCTGGTGCAGCGCCTTCCTCGGCTACGGCTCCGGCGTGCACGCGCCCGGCCGCACCGACCCGGTCGCCGCCCTGCGCGCCGCCCACCACCTCAACCTGGCGCACGGCCTGGCCGTCGAGGCACTGCGCGACCGCGTCCGCGCCGACGCCCAGGTCTCCGTCACCCTCAACATCCACCACGTCCGCCCGCTCACCGCGAGCGACGGCGACGCCGACGCGGTGCGCCGGATCGACGCGCTGGCCAACCGGGTCTTCACCGGTCCCATGCTGAACGGCGCCTACCCGGAGGACCTGCTCAAGGACACCGCCGAGCTGACCGACTGGTCCTTCGTCCAGGACGGCGACCTGCGCCAGGCCCACCAGCCGCTGGACTTCCTCGGCGTGAACTACTACACCCCCACCGTCGTCTCCGAGACCGACGGCAGCGCCGCGCACACCTCCGACGGGCACGGCAACAGCGCCCACAGCCCCTGGCCGGGGGCCGACCGGGTCGCCTTCCACCAGCCGCCCGGCGCCACCACCGCCATGGGCTGGGCCGTCGACCCCACCGGCCTGTACGACCTGCTGCGCCGGCTGTCCGCCGACTTCCCGCGGCTGCCGCTGGTCATCACCGAGAACGGCGCCGCCTTCGACGACTACGCCGACCCCGAGGGGCAGGTCAACGACCCCGCCCGGATCGCCTACGTCCGCGACCACCTGGCCGCCGTCCACCAGGCCATCCTGGACGGCTCGGACGTGCGCGGCTACTTCCTGTGGTCCCTGCTGGACAACTTCGAGTGGGCCCACGGCTACAGCAAGCGCTTCGGTGCCGTCTACGTCGACTACCCGACCGGCACCCGCATTCCCAAGGCGAGCGCCCGCTGGTACTCCGAGGTCGCCCGCACCGGCGTACTGCCCGGCGCCTGATCACGGGTCCGCCCCCGTCCTCCACCGCACCGGCGGGGGACGGGGGCGGACGTGTGCCCGCCGCCGGCTCAGTCGAGCGGGGCGAGCGTGAGCCGGGCCTCGGCCGGGTTGCCGTCGTGCACCAGCGACTCGTGGTTGCCGACGTCGTCGAAGGCGAACGCGTACGCCTTTCCGTCGGCCATGCGCTCGTGGATGATCCGGGCGTAGTGGTTGGTCACGGAGTCCCGGTAGAAGTTCGCCGCCGAGGGGTCGGGCTGGTTGGGGTTGCTCAGCAGCGTCGAGCGGTTGAAACCGGCGCACAGGGTGCGGGAGATCGGCCCGCGCACCTGGTCGTTGGGCGCGTCCAGGAGCCGGTGGCAGCCGAAGACGCTGGAGGCGTCCGGCTTCTGGAAGCTGGTGACGACCGCGCCGGAGGTGTTGGTGAAGTTCATGACGTTGCCCGACACGCGTCCGAAGTACTTGGTGTTCGGCTGGTCCCCGAAGGGCGTGACGGTGAGCGTGGTCGTCGTGTACTTCTGCCAGACCCGGTTGATGTAGTCGTCCATGACCGACGCGGGCAGCGCCCCGGTCTCCACCCCGTACAGCGGTGCCAGCGCCCGCAGTACGGTGCCGTCCGGCCGGGTCTGGATCAGCCCGCCCCAGCCCGGCTGGGCCCGCAGCGCGTCGAACACCCCGCGGTAGCCACCGGCCTTGAGCTGCCCGGCGCTGATCGCGCTGCCGTCGGCGCGCTGCACGCCGACCGTGTAGGGCGCGGAGAACATGTCGACCTGGGTGCTGTTCAGCCACAGCCCGCCGTCGTTGAGCGTGTACTCCGACCAGTTGAAGAGGGTGTTGCGGTTGGGGTCGCTCGGGTTCTGGACGGCGGGCTGGACCAGGCCGCCGGTGGTCAGCCGGAAGTCCAGCTTCTGGCCGTAGGAGAAGTAGATGCGTCCCGACAGCTTCGGGATCCGGATGGTCTTGGTCTGTCCCGCGGCCGGTCCGGCGATGGACGCGTCCGGTGCGGGAGTGGGGGGATTGCCCCCGGCGGGCCAGGCGTGGAAGGTGCCGTTCTCGTCCGCCCAGCCCTGCTGACCGGTCGTCAGCGAGGTGCCGAGGTTGTAGATGTGCACGGCGTCGCCGCGGGCGGAGTTGTTGGTGATCTTCAGGGGGATGGTGGCGGGCACCGCGGCGTCCGCGGGCGGTGCGGCGCCGAACGTGAGCAGGGCGCCGGTGAGGCCTGCGGCCGCGGCCACGGCGAGCAGACGGTGTCTGAGTCGGGAGAGCACTCTCCACCTCCGTGCGGGTGTGGGGGAATTGGTCCGTACCGATTCTGAGAGCGCTCTCAGCGTTGCGCTGGGGCGCGTTCATGTCAATGCATGCGGGGCAATGCGGCTCGCCCGGTCCGTGCCGCCCGAAGGCTTCGGCGGCCGTGGCGAAGGGCGTCGGTGCCGCGCAGCCCGGAGCCCCGGACGGGTTCGCGGCGAAGGCCGGCCCCGCGTCGCCCGGGGCGACGGCGCCGACGACGACCGGTCGGAGGGCGAAACCCAGGTCGCCCAGCATGTCGGTGGTGGCGCCGGACGGGGCCGGGCGGCGAGCGTCAGCTCGTCATGATGACCACCGCGACGTGGCGGACCCGGCCACCGCGTAGTGCCGGACTGCCTCCGCACCCCGCCGCTCCCCACCGGGCCACAGGCAGTCCAGGACCGAGGCGGACGGCGGGAAGAGCGCGGAGGGGACCGACTCGCGGGCGAACCACTCCCAGCGCTCGATCTTGTCGGGCTCGGTGACCCGGGGCGTACCGGCCGCCCGCTCGGTGACGGCCGCGGCGGTCACCCGGGTCAGCCCGCCCACGCCGTCGACGAGTACGGCCAGCACCCGCACGTTGGCGGGGGCCGCCACGAGCCCGGTCTCCTCCGCCAGTTCCCGGGCGGCGGCCGTCTCGAAGTCCTCGCCCGCGTCGACCTTGCCGCCGGGCATCTCCCAGCGTCCGTCGTGACCGAGTCCGAGCAGGACCCGGCCGGCGGGATCGAGGACGGCGAGGCCGACGCCGGTCAGGCTCTGGGCGGCGGGGCGGATGCGTTCGGGGCGTTCGGCGCGCGGTGCGGAGGAGTTCACCGGCTCATTCCACACCGTGCGGGGCCTCGGCGGCCAACGGGATTGTCCGGGCGGCGGCGTCGTGGAAGGCGCGGCGCAGGGCGACGATCCCGTCACCCGTCCTCGTCGGGTGCACCCGGTTGGTGAGCAGCACGGCGTAGCGCCGCGTGGCCGGGTCGACCCACAGGCTGGTGCCGGTGAAGCCGGTGTGGCCGTACGAGTCCGGGCCGAACACCTCCCCGGCGGGGGAGCCGACCGGATCGCGGCCCTGCCAGGCGAGAGCGCGCCGCAGCGCCAGGTGGTCCGTGTGGGCGGCCGTCATCAGGGCGAAGGTGTCGGGGCGCAGCAGGCCACGGCCGCCGGCGGCGAGGGCGGCGCCGAGCCGTTCCATGTCCGCGAGCGTGGAGAAGAGCCCCGCGTGGCCGCCGACCCCGCCGAGCACCACCGCGTTCTCGTCGTGGACCTCGCCCACGACCGGGCGGCGGCGCCAGGGGCAGTCCTCGGTCGCCACCGCCCGCGCCCGGCGTCCCGCGTCCGGGCGGAAGACGGTGTCCCGCAGGCCGAGCGGCGCGCACACCAGCCGCTCCACCAGCGCGTCCAGGGGCTCTCCGGCCGCCGCCTCGGCGATCAGGCCGAGGATGATGAAGCCCTGCGAGGAGTACTGGACGCGGGTGCCCGGCTGTGCGGTCAGCGGCAGCAGACGCACCGCCTCCAGCAGCGCCGCACGGGTGGGGTGGTCGCGGTACAGCGGCACCTGCCCCGGTATCCCCGAGGTGTGCGCGAGGAGTTGACGTACGGTCAGCTCCGCCTTGTCGCCGCCCCGGTAGTCCGGGAGGTACGCGCCGACGGTGTCGTCGAGGCCGAGCGCGCCGCGCTCGACGAGCGCCATGACCGCGAGTCCGGTGATCGGCTTGGTCACCGAGGCGAGGTCCCACACGTCGTCGCCGTCCAGCGCCGGTCCGTCCCAGCGGCGGGTGCCGGTCCAGCCCCGGTCCAGTGGTCCGTCCGGGCCTCCGACGGACCAGGCGGCGCCGGAGTAGATGCGCCGTTTCCGTCCGTCGGTGAGCAGTTCGGCCAGGGCGGTCATGCCTGCTCACCGCCCCTGGCCGGGTCCACCACGCCGAGTTGGGGGGTGCGCGCGCCGAGCCCGGCGGACACCGTGCGCGCGGCGGCCCGCACCATCGGGCCGAACACCTCCACACTGCCGGGGTCGAGGGTGAAGGTCAGTCCGGCGATGCCGATGGCACCCACGGCGCGGCCCTCCGCGTCCAGCACGGGTGCCGCCACCGACCGCACGTCCGGCTCGTCGTACTCGTCGTCCACGGCATAGCCGCACAGCGCCGCCCGCGCGAGCACCGCCCGCAGCGCGGCCGGGTCGGTGGGCGTGTTCGGCGTGCGTGCCTCCAGGTCCGGTGCGTCCAGGACCGTCGCGGCCTCCTCGGCGGGCAGCGCGGAGAGCATGGCGAGCCCCACGCCGCAGCTGTACAGCGGCGACCGGTGGCCGGGCCGGGTGCCCATCCGGTACTCGCGCGCCGGTTCTGATTGCTCCAGATACACGGCGTCGGAGGCGTGGCGCACCGCGTAGAAGGCGACGTGGCCGGTGCGCCGGCGCAGGTCGGCGAGGGCGGGCCTGGTCAGTTCCAGGACCCGGCTGTCGCTCAGGGCCGCCGCCGCGAGGCCCAGCAGCCGGGGTCCCGGACGGTAGCTGCCGCCCTCGGCGGGCTCGGCGAAGCCGTACTCCGCCATGGTCCGCAGATGCCGGTGGACGGTGGGCTTGGTCAGTCCTGTGCGGCGCGCGATCTCCCCCAACCGGTGGGGGCCACCGGGCTGGACGAGCGCATCGAGCACCTCCATCGCCTTGTCTACGGGGCCCTTCGCGAGTTCCTGGTCGACCGACCGGGTGTTGACCGCTTTCACCATGTCGCTTAGCTTAACCCAACCGCATTCCATCTGACGGAACGGAGGTGTTGTTCAATGGAACGAATTCTTCAGGGGCGCACGGTGGACCGCAGCCGTCCCAGCCGACGCCACGTCCTGCGGACCGGCGGTCTCCTGCTCGGAGCCCTCAGCGCTCCCGCGCTCCTGAGCGCGTGCGGCACGACGGCCGCCGCGGGCCGGGCCGGCAACGTCCTGCGGGTCTCCCAGCCGGGCGACCCGAAGACCCTGGACCCGCAGAAGCAGGGCGACATGGTGTCCATGAACGTCCTGGTCAACATGTTCGACACCCTCACCACCCGCGGCCGGGACAACCGGCTGCACCCGAGGCTCGCCCTGTCCTGGAAAGCCACCGACGCGCGCACCTGGCGCTTCACCCTCCGCCCCGGGGTGACCTTCCACAACGGCGAGGTGTGCGACGCGCGGGCCGTCGCCTTCAGCATCGAGCGACTGCTCGACCCCGCCACCAAGTCACCGATCGTCGAGCTGCGCTTCGTCAAGGGCGTCACCGTCGTCGACCGGCTCACCGTCGACCTGCACACCACCGTGCACGACCCCATCCTGCCCGCCAAACTCTCCCTGTTCGGCGGCGTCGTGGTACCGCCCCGCCACCTCGCCGAAGTGGGCGACGCGGCCTTCGCCGACCACCCCGTCGGCACCGGCCCCTTCACCTTCACCAGCTGGCAGCGCGACCACGAACTGCGGATGCGCGCCTACGCCGACCACTGGAACGGACGTCCGGCCGTCGACGGCCTCGTCTTCAGCCCCGCCCCCAACGCCTCGTCGTCCCTGGCCGCCCTGCAGAGCGGCGGCGTGGACCTCGTCGCCGGACTCACCCCGGACGCCGCCCAGCAACTCGACGGCTACGGCGGCATCACCATCGACGGCCACACCGGCA
The DNA here is from genome assembly GCF_044590125.1 of Streptomyces sp. BBFR25. Taxonomy (NCBI): domain Bacteria; kingdom Bacillati; phylum Actinomycetota; class Actinomycetes; order Kitasatosporales; family Streptomycetaceae; genus Streptomyces; species Streptomyces sp. BBFR25. The sequence goes on along the minus strand of NZ_CP172447.1, from coordinate 809,395 downwards.
TCCGCACCGCCTACCTGTCCCTGAACACCCTGGAACGCGGCCCGCTCCAGGACCGCCGGGTGCGCCAGGCGCTCAACCACGCGATCGACGTCCCGCTGCTCATCAAGGCCGTGCTCGGCGGCAAGGCCACCGAGACGCCCGCCCTCGTCCCGCGCGGCTCCTTCGGCTTCGACCCCACCGTCAAGCCCTTCACCCGCTCCGTCGACACCGCGCGGCGGCTGCTCGCCGAAGCCGGACACCCGCACGGTTTCTCCACCACGCTCACCGCCTCCAACGTCGACGCCAACGTCGCCGAGGCCCTCTCCGGACTCCTCGCCAGGGCCGGGGTGGACGCCCGCGTCAACCTGCTCGACCCCGGCACCTACTCCGCCCGCCTCACCTCCGACAACCGCGGCGCGCTCGGCCCGATCTACCTCGCGGCCAGCACCGTCTGGACGATGGACGGTGCCAGCATCGTCCAGTCCAACGTGCGCAGCGACCGCCGCCAGAGCCGCTGGCACTCCGCCGAGGCCGACCGCCTCATCGACGCCGAGGAACTCTCCGAGGACCCCGCGGAGCGCGAAGCGGCCTTCTCGGACCTGCAACGGCTGATGCGCCGGGAAGCACCCTTCGTCTTCCTCTACCAGATCGACAACATCTACGCCCGCAACGAACGGCCCCGCTGGACGCCGGGAGCCGCGGGCGTCCTCGCCATGGAGAGCGCGGAGGTGTCCCGATGAGCGCCCTCACCCTCGACAAGCCGCCCACCCGGGCGGACACGCCGACCCGCCGCACGGACCGGACGGGGCTGCTCCTCGGGGTGGCCAAGCGTCTGCTCACCGCCCTGTTCGTGCTGCTGTGCACGGCGACCGTCGCCTTCTTCCTCGTCCGCCTGTCCGGCGACCCGGTGAAGATCCTGCTGCCGCCGGACGCCACGGCCGAACAGGAGCAGGTGCTGCGCCACTCCCTGGGCCTGGACCAGTCGCTGTTCTCCCAGTACCTCGACTACCTCTGGGGACTGCTCCACCTCGACTTCGGCGACTCCCTCGTCTACGGCCAGCCCGTGAGCGAGATCCTCGCCGACCGGCTGCCGGCCACGATCGAACTGGCCGCCGCCGCCCTCGCCGTGACCCTCGTCATCGCGATCCCGGCGGGCATCGTCGCCGCCATGCGCCGCGGCCGGGGCACCGACAACACCGTGATGACCGGCGTCCTGCTCGGCCAGTCCACCCCGCCGTTCTGGGTCGGCATCCTGCTCATCCTCGTCTTCGCCGTCTGGCTGCGCGCCCTGCCCGCCTCCGGCTACGGCACCCTCGCCAACCTGGTCCTGCCCGCGGTCACCCTCGCCGTGTACTCCGTCGCCGTCGTCGCCCGCCTGCTGCGCTCCTCGCTGATCGACGTCCTGTCCTCCGACCACATCCGCAGCGCCCGCGCCAAGGGCTTCGGACCGCTGCAGGTGGTGGTCCGGCACGGACTGCGCAACGCCTCGCTGCCCGTGGTGACCGTCGTCGGCCTGGAGGTCGGCAACCTGCTCGGCGGCGCGATCCTCACCGAACGGGTCTTCTCCTGGCCCGGAGTGGGCCAGCTGACCGTCGAGGCGATCTCCAACCGCGACTTCCCGCTCGTCCAGGCCACCGTCCTGTTCTTCGCCGCGACCTTCGTCGTGGTGAACCTGCTCGTCGACCTCTCCTACAGCTTCCTCGACCCGAGGGTGAGGACGTCCCGATGACCGTCTTGTCACCGGCCGCGACCGACACGACCCCGCAGCACAAGCCGTCCGGCGGCTCGGGCTCCGGCTCCGTCGTCCTGCGCGGCCTGCTGCGCAACAAGCTCGCCGCAGTGGCCCTCGCCGTACTCGCCCTGCTGCTCGTCGCCGCCCTGTTCGCGCCCCTGCTCGCCCCCTACGACCCCAACACCCAGAACCTCCTGCTGCGGCTGCGGCCGCCCGCCTGGCAGGACGGCGGCAGCGGCGCCCACCTCCTCGGCACCGACCAGCTCGGCCGCGACATGCTCTCCCGCGTCGTCTACGGCACCCGGGTCTCCCTGCTCGTCGGCGCCGGCGCCGCACTGCTCGCCGGTGTCGTCGGCACCGTCGTGGGCCTCGCCTCCGGCTACTTCGGCGGCTGGGCCGACCGCACCCTCATGCGACTCGCCGACGTCCAACTCGCCTTCCCCTCGCTGCTGCTGGCCCTCGCCGTCGTCGGCTTCCTCGGCTCCGGCCTGTGGGTCGTGATCGTGGTGCTCGGCTTCACCGGCTGGGTCTCCTACGCCCGCGTCGTGCGCTCCGAGGTGATGTCGCTGCGCACCCGCGACTTCGTCACCGAGGCCCGCGCGATCGGCGTCACCGACGTCACCATCATGCGCCGCCACCTGCTGCCCAACGTGATGGCACCCCTGGCCACCATCGGCACCCTGCACGTCGCCGCCGCCATCGTCGCCGAGGCCTCCCTCAGCTACCTCGGCCTCGGCGTCCCCAAGGAGACGGTCACCTGGGGCGGCATGCTCTCCGACGGCCAGCTCTACCTGGGCACCTCCTGGTGGGTCGCCGTCTTCCCCGGCATCGCGCTGATGCTGACCTCCCTCGCCATCAACATCACCGGAGACGCCCTGCGGGACGTCGCGGACCCGAAGGCCTACCGCCGATGAGCAACGACCGACCGACCACCGGCCCCGACCGACCGACGGCCGACACACCCCGGCAGACCATGGAGCGGCCGCCGCTCCTGGAGATCGACGGCCTCAGCGTCGACTTCCGCCTGGAGGGGTCCGTCGTCCATGCCGTCCAGGACGTCCGCCTCGACGTCCGCGCCGGCGAGACCCTCGCCGTGGTGGGGGAGTCCGGCAGCGGCAAGAGCGCCACCGCGCTGTCCGTGCTGCGCCTCAACCCGAGCCCGCCGTGCCACTACGCGAGCGGCGAGATCCGCTTCGACGGGCGCGACCTGCTGCGCCTGTCCGAGAAGGAACTCGGCCGGGTCCGGGGCCGCGACATCGCCATGGTCTTCCAGGACCCGATGACCTGCCTCGACCCGCTCCAGCGCGTCGGCGCCCAGGTGGCCGAGGTGCTCAGGCACCACACCGGCATGTCCCGCGCCGAGGCCAAGGAGGCCGCGCTGGCCGCCCTCGACGAGGTCGGCATCCCCGACCCGGCCCTGCGCTACCGCCAGTACCCGCACGAACTCTCCGGCGGCCTGCGCCAGCGCGTGATGATCGCCACCGCGCTGGTGGCCCGGCCCCGCCTCCTCATCGCCGACGAGCCGACCACCGCCCTGGACGTCACCGTGCAGCGCCAGATCCTCGACCTCCTGGTCACCCTCCAGCACAAGCACGACATGGCCGTCGTACTGATCACCCACGACCTCGCGGTCGTCGCGGAGACCGCCGACCGCGTCGTGGTCATGAACAAGGGCAAGGTCGTCGAGACCGGCGACGTCCTCGACGTGTTCGACCGTCCGGCCGACGCCTACACCCGCAAGCTGCTGGCGGCCACCCCGCGACTGGAGGCGGCATGAGCACCGACACGACCGGGACCACCGGCACCACCGGGACCGGCCCCGCGACCGGCCGCCCGCTCCTCGAACTGTCCGGCCTGCGCAAGGAGTTCGGCGGCAGGCGCCCGAACGTCGCCGTCGACGACGTGTCGCTCGAAGTCCACGAGGGCGAGACCCTGGCCCTGGTCGGCGAGTCCGGCTGCGGCAAGACCACCCTCACCCGGCTGCTCCTCGGACTCCTCGAACCCACCGCCGGCGGCGTGCGCTTCGACGGCCGGGACCTCGCCGCCCTCACCGCGTCCGAACTGCGCGGCGTACGGCGCCAGATGCAGGTCGTCCTCCAGGACCCCTACTCCAGCATGAACCCCCGCATGCGCATCACCGACATCGTCGCCGAACCCCTGGTCACCCACGACCCCGAGGCACGCGGACGGCGCGCCCGGGCCCGCAACCGGGAACGGGTCGGGGAACTCCTGGAGTCCGTCGGCCTGGACGCCGGCATCCAGGACCGCTACCCGCACGAGTTCTCCGGCGGCCAGCGCCAGCGCGTCTCCATCGCCCGGGCCCTGGCGCTGCACCCCCGGCTGCTGGTGCTCGACGAGCCCACCAGCGCCCTGGACGTCTCCGTGCAGGCGACCGTCCTCGACCTCCTGGCGGACCTGCAACGGCGGCTGGGCCTCACCTACGTCTTCGTCTCGCACAACCTCGCCGTGGTGGCGCAGGTGGCCGACCGGGTCGCCGTGATGAGCCGCGGGAGCCTGGTCGAGGTCGGTGAGGCGGCGGCGGTCCTGCGCACCCCGCGGCACCCCTACACGCGGCAGCTGCTCGACGCCGTACCGGTCCTCGACCCGCGCCGGGGCCGCCGGGCCGCGGCACGCGCGTCCGCTCCTACGGACGAAGCGACGCACGAACCGACGGGGGCGGCGACGGACGAACCGACGGGCGAAGCGAGCCGATGACCCGCCCCACGCTAGAGGTGCGACAGCACCAGACCGGCCCCGCCCAGGAGCGCCACGTCGTCGACCGCGGCGGTGCCGACCAGCACCCTCGGCTGCTCCGCCCCCGCGAAGGCGACCGCGTCCCGCAGCCGTTCCTCCACCACGGTGCGGAAGCGCTCGCCGCCCTCCCGAGCCTCACCGTGCAGGATGAACAGGCCCGGCGCGAAGAGCTGCTGCACGTTCACCAGCCCCAGCGCCAGGTTGTGCGCGTACTCCTCCACCACCCGCCCGGCGAGCGCGTCCCCGCCACGCACCAGCTCGGCCAGCGACATCGCCTCCCCGAGCCCCGCGGCGCGTGCCCTGGACCGCAGCCAGCCGGTGGTGGCCAGGGTCTTCCAGCAACCCCGGTTCCCGCACGTGCAGCGCTCGCCGCTGGCCGACACCGTCATGTGCGCGCCGCTGCGTCCGCCGGGCGGCGCCATCACCTCGCCGTCGTAGAGGACACCCACCCCGAGCACCTCGCCGGTCGAGACCGAGGCGAAGGTGCGCCGCCCGCGGCCCGCGCCGAACCAGCGGTCGCCGAGCACCTGGAGCCGCGCCCGGTGCTCCAGGTACACCCCGGCCCCGGTGAGGGCGCCCAGCCGCTCCGTGACCGGATAGCCGTGCAGCGCCGGCACGTCGTTGACCTCCAGGATCAGCCCCGTGAGGGGGTCCACCAGCCCGGCGGCGGCCACCCCGATCCCCTGCACCTCCTGGGCCGCGAAGACACCGGCCGCCTGGGCCAGTGCCCCGTCGATGTCCGCGGGGGTCGCGGTGGCCGCGTCGTACGAGGACTCGGTGCGGTCGAGCACCCGCCCGGCCATGGACACCACAGCCGCCCTGACCCGGCCGGGCACCAGCTCGACGGCACCGAGCCGCCGCGATGCCGCGGGAGCGGCCGGTTGCTCCGCGGCATCCGGGACCAGTCGCAACGGAGAACTTTTGTGGACCATGCGCCGACTCTGCCATGGCCCCGTTTCGGAGAGGTAGCACCGTGAGCCAATCGAGACTGACCGAACTGACCTGGCGGGAGGTGCGCCGGGCCGGCGAGCAGGGCATCGCCCTGCTGCCCATCGGCTCGCAGGAGCAGCACGCCGGGCACCTGCCGATGGGCACCGACACCCTCCTGGTCGAGGAGGTCGTGGACCGGGCGCTGGCCCTCCTCGACCACGACGCACCTCCCGCACCCGAGGTGGTGCGGCTGCCCGCGCTGCCCTTCGGGCACAGCCCGCACCATCTGTTCGCGGCGGCCGTCTCGCTCTCCGCCGCGACCCTCGGCGCCGTACTCGACGACGTCCTCGACTCGCTCGTGACCAGCGGGTACCGACGCGTCATGGTCGTCAACGGCCACGGCGGCAACGACGAGATCATGCGGCTCGCCGTGAAGCGGTTCGCGCTGCGCGCCCGGGTCACGGTCGCGGCCTGCTCGTACTGGACCCTCACCGAGGGCGAGGAGGGGGCCGGACGGCCCGACGTCAGCCCGGGGCACGCCGGATGGTTCGAGACGTCCCTCATGCTGGCGGCCCGCCCGGAACTGGTGCGCACCCCCGTGCCCGCCCGCACCCCCGTCGAACCGCCCCCGCTGTTCGACCAGCCGCCCCACCCCGGCCTGACCGTCGAACGGCACGGCGAGTGGGAGCGGGTCGACGGCTCCACCGACGACGCCTCCGCCGCCGACGCCGACCGGGGCGGCCGGCTCCTGGACGACCGGGCGCGGGGACTGGCCCGTGCGATCCGGGCCTTCGATGCGGCGAGCCGGTGACCCCGATGATGCGAGGAGAAGCAATGAAGATCACCGACGTCGACGTGTGGGTCGTCAACCTCCCACTCGTCAACCCCTTCACCAGTTCCTTCGAGACCAAGACCGGGGAGACCCGCACCGTGGTGCGCGTGCGCACCGACGCGGGCGTCGAGGGCTGGGGCGAGACGATGTGGGGCGCGCCGGTCGCCGCGATCGTCCGCCGGATGGTCCCGGACCTGATAGGTACCAGCCCCTTCGCGCTGGAGGGCTTCCACCGCAAGCAGCACATGGTGCCCTTCTTCCACGGCTACCTCGGCTACGCGGCGATCGCCGCCGTCGACGTCGCCTGCTGGGACGCGATGGGCAAGGCCACCGGCCAGTCCGTCACCGACCTGCTGGGCGGCGCCGTCCGCGACGAGGTCCCGATCACCGCGCTGATCACCCGCGCCGACGCCCAGGGCGCGACCTCGGCGGACCTGCCCAAGGCCATGGCCGAGCACGCGGTCCGCGTCGTCGACGAAGGCGGATTCGACGCCGTCAAGCTCAAGGGCACCAGGGACTGCGCGGGCGACGTCGCCATCCTGCGCGCGGTCCGCGAGGCGCTGCCCGGCGTGAACCTGCGCGTCGACCCGAACGCGGCCTGGTCCGTCCCCGACTCGGTCCGCGCCGGCATCGCCCTGGAGGAACTCGACCTGGAGTACCTGGAGGACCCCTGCGTCGGCATCGAGGGCATGTCCCAGGTGAAGGCCAAGGTGCGCATCCCGCTGTGCACCAACATGTGCGTCGTCCGCTTCGAGGACTTCGCCCCGGCCATGCGGCTGAACGCGGTCGACGTCATCCACGGCGACGTCTACAAGTGGGGCGGCATCGCCGCGACCAAGGCCCTCGCCGCGCACTGCGAGACCTTCGGCCTGGGCATGAACCTGCACAGCGGCGGTGAACTCGGCATCGCCACCGCCGCGCACCTGGCCGTCGTGTCGAGCACCCCCGTCCTCTCGCGGGCCATCGACAGCATGTACTACCTGCACGCGGACGACATCATCGAGCCGCTGCACCTGGAGAACGGCCGGCTGCGGGTGCCGCCGGGGCCGGGCCTCGGCGTGAGCGTGGACGAGGACAAGCTCCGCCACTACGCGGGCGTCAACGAGCGGGACGGTGACCTGACCGGATGAGCGAGCCGACCGGCAAGCAGGTCGTGCACACGCCCGATGCTCCCCGTCCCGCGGGCGCCTACTCCCAGGGGGTGGTGGCCGGCGGGTTCCTGTTCACGGCCGGATTCGGCCCGCAGGACCCCGCCACCGGCGCCGTACCCGAGGGCGTCGCGGCACAGACGACACAGGTGCTGCGCAACGTGGCGGCGGTCCTCGCCGCGCGGGGTCTGTCCCTGCGGGACGTCGTGAAGGTCACGGCACACCTGCAACACCTACGGCGGGACTTCGCCGCGTACGACGCGGCCTACCGCGCGTTCTTCGAGGAATCCTGCCCGGTGCGCACCACGGTCGGGTCCGACCTGATGGACATCCTCGTGGAGATCGACGTGGTCGCCCTCCTGCCCGGCCCGGACCTGCCCGGGTGAACCGCTCGTGCTCGTCGGCCCCACGCGGGCCGGCGAGCCCGGCAGTCGTACGCTGAGCAGCACCGATCGAGACCGTGTGGGAGTCGAACGTCATGCCCCTGCTGGAGCCCAAGCCGGAAAGCCTCCGTCCCGGCACGGACCGCGTCGCGTCCGCCGACCGGGTGCCCGACGCCGGTGCCACGGGCACCCCCGAACCCCTGCGCGCCGGACTGACCGCGCTGCTGGGCCCGGACAAGGTCCTCTGGAAGATCTCCGACCTCGTGAAGTACGCCTCCGACGCCAGCCCCTACCGCTTCGTCCCGCAGGTCGTCGTCCTCCCCGAGACCGTCGACGACGTGGCCGCGGTGCTGGCGTACGCCCGCGACCACGGCCGCCAGGTCGTCTTCCGCGCCGCCGGCACCAGCCTGAACGGCCAGGCCCAGGGCGAGGACATCCTCGTCGACGTCCGCCGCCACTTCACCGGCATCGAGGTCCTGGACGACGGCGCGCGGGCCCGCATCCGCCCCGGCACCACGGTCATGCGGGCCAACGCGACCCTCGCCCGGTACGGCAGGATCCTGGGGCCCGACCCGGCCAGCGCCATCGCCTGCACCGTCGGCGGGGTCGTCGCCAACAACGCCTCCGGCATGACCGCGGGCACCACCCGCAACTCGTACCGCACGCTGGCCTCACTGACCTTCGTACTGCCGAGCGGCACCGTCGTCGACACCGCCGACCCGCACGCGGACGAGGCGCTGGCGCGGACCGAGCCGGAGCTGTGCGCGGGGCTGCTCGCGCTCAAGGCGGAGATCGAGGCGGACGAGACCCTCACCGCCCGCATCCGCGCCAAGTACGAGATCAAGAACACCAACGGCTACCGGCTCGACGCCTTCCTCGACGGCACCACCCCCGTCCAGATCCTGCGCGGGCTGATGGTCGGCTCCGAAGGCACCTTCGGGTTCCTCTCCGACGTCGTCTTCGACACCCTGCCGCTGGACCGTCGGGTCTCCAGCGGGCTGCTTTTCTTCCCCTCGCTGACCGCCGCCGCGGCGGCCGTACCCCTCTTCAACGAGGCCGGGGCGATCGCCGTCGAGCTGATGGACGGCAACACGCTGCGCGCCTCGGTGAGTGTGCGAGGCGTACCGGCCGACTGGGCCGGTCTGCCGCGGGAGACGGCGGCACTGCTGGTGGAGTTCCGGGCCCCCGACGAGGCGGGGCAGGAGGCATTCGAGCGGGCGGCGGCCGCGGTCGTCGAACGGCTGGAACTGGTCGCGCCGGTCGCCTCGGTGACCAACGGGTTCACCCGCGACGCCAAGGTGATCTCCGGCTACTGGAAGGCCCGCAAGGCCTTCGTCACCGCGGTCGGCGGCTCCCGCCCGGCGGGCACCACCCTGATCACGGAGGACTTCGCCGTCCCGCCGTCCCGGCTGGCCGACGCCTGCGAGGCTCTGCTCCAACTCCAGGCGGAGCACGGTTTCGACGCGGCCGTCGCCGGTCACGCCGCCCACGGCAACCTGCACTTCCTGCTCGCCTTCGACGCGTCGAAGCCCGCCGACGTGGACCGGTACGCCGCGTTCATGGACGCCTTCTGCCGGATGACCGTGGAACGGTTCGACGGCTCGCTGAAGGCGGAGCATGCCACCGGACGCAACATCGCCCCGTTCCTGGAGCTGGAATGGGGGCCCCGGGCCACCGAGTTGATGTGGCGCCTCAAACGGCTCATCGACCCGGAAGGCGTACTGGCGCCCCGGGTCGTCCTCGACCGCGACCCGAAAGCCCATCTGCGCGGTCTGAAGACGATCCCCGGCATCGAGCCGCTCGCCGACCCCTGCATCGAGTGCGGCTTCTGCGAACCCACCTGCCCCAGCCACGACCTGACGACCACTCCGCGCCAACGCATCGTGCTGCGCCGGGAGATGCTGCGGCAGCCGGACGGCTCACCCGTGGAGGAACAACTCCTCGCCTCCTACGGCTACGACGCCGTCGACACCTGCGCGGGCGACTCCACCTGCGCGATCGCCTGTCCGGTCGGCATCGACACCGGCGCCATGATGAAGGACTTCCGCCACCGCAGGCACTCGCCGCGCGAGGAGCGGATCGCCGCCCTCACCGCGAAGCGCTTCAGGGCGGTGGAGGCGTCGGCACGCCTCGCGGTCGGCGCGGCGGACCGGATCAGCGACCGGCTGCTGGAGGCCGCGACCGGCCTCGCCCGCAAGGCCGTACGCCCCGATCTGCTGCCCGAGTGGCTGCCGGAGATCCCGGGCGCCGCCGCCCGCACCGCACCGCCCACCTCCCGCACGGGAGCGAGCGCCGTCTACTACCCGGCCTGCGTCAACCGGATCTTCGCCGGGCCCGAGGGCGACGGCACCCCTTCGCTCCAGCAGGCCGTGGTCGACGTCTCGGCCCGCGCCGGCCGCCCGGTGTGGATCCCGGACGACGTCGCGGGCACCTGCTGCTCGACGATCTGGCACTCCAAGGGCTACGCGGACGGCAACACCGTGATGGCCAACCGCGTCGTCGAGGCCGCCTGGGCCTGGACCGACGGTGGCAGGATCCCCCTCGTCGTCGACGCCTCGTCCTGCACGCTCGGCATCCGGCACGAGGTCGTCCCCTACCTCACCCACGCCAACCGGGAACTGCACGAGCGCCTCGAGGTGATCGACTCCGTCGTCTGGGCCGCCGAGGAACTCCTGCCGCGGCTGACGATCCGCCGGACGACCGGTTCGGCGGTGCTGCACCCGACCTGCTCGATGCAGCACCTGGGCGACGTGGACCAACTGCGCGCGGTCGCCGACGCGGTCGCCGACGAGGTCGTCGTCCCGGACGACGCCGGATGCTGCGCCTTCGCGGGCGACCGCGGCATGCTGCACAAGGAGCTGACGGCCTCGGCGACGGCCAAGGAGGCCGCCGAGGTGACCTCGCGCCCCTACGACGCCCACCTGTCCGCCAACCGCATGTGCGAGATCGGCATGGACCGCGCGACCGGCCGCGCGTACTACTCGGTCCTCGTCGAACTGGACCGGGCCACCCGTCCCTGAGCCGTGTCACCCCCGTTGGGTGAGGGTCTGGGGGTAGTCGGTGATGATGCCGTCGACGCCGAGGCCGACCATTTTGCGGATGGCGCCGGGTTCGTCGACGGTCCAGACGTTGATGTCCATGCCGAGTTGGTGGATGCGGTCGACGAGGGTCTGGTCGGTGACGGTGTGCTGGGGGTTGACCTGGTCGGCCCACTGGCTGAGTTCGGTCAGTTCGGTGTCGGTGGGGCGGTCGGCGTCGAGGATGCCGATGGGGATGTCGGGCTGGGCGGTGTGGAAGGTGCGGGCGTCGTCGGTCTGGAAGGACTGGACGGCGAGCCGGTGGTGGGCGAGGGCGGTGCGGACGTAGCGGGGTTTGTCGCGCAGGGTGTCGGCGAGGTCGGTGGCGATGGTGGTGCCGTACTGGCTGCAGGGGCTGATCTCGGCGAGGAGTCCGGTGCGGGTGTGCTGGATGTGGCGGATGACGTCGTCGACGGTGATGATGCGTTCGCCGGTGTAGTCGTCGTGGAACCAGGTTCCGGCGTCGAGGCGGCGCAGTTCGTTCCAGGTGAAGTCGGAGACGCGGTAGCTGGGGCGGTCGGGGTAGAGGTTTTCGATGTCGGTGGTGCGTTCCATGGTGCAGTCGTGGAAGTTGACGAGGTGGCCGTCCTTGGTGCGTTGTACGTCGATCTCGACGTAGTCGGCGCGTTGGCGGACGGCGAGGTCGATGGCGGCGGCGGTGTTCTCGGGTGCCATGCCCGAGGAGCCGCGGTGGGCGATGACGTCGGGTCCCGTCGCGGCCTGCGCCGTCGTCGACGTCGCCGCCAGGGCCAGACCACTCAGCACGGCCACGACCACACCGGCGGCTCTGCCGCTCACGCGCCTCACCGCGCCCTCCCGGACGACGCCGCCGACGGCACCGCGGCGGGCAGCGCGTCCAGCACCTCGCCGGCCGTCGCCACGGGGTCGCCCGAGGGCTCGACCGGATAGCGGTCGTGCCGCTGGTTCCAGTCGTTCTCCAGCGCGAACCAGTCGACGGCGGCCGGTGGCCGTCCGGTGACCAGCGCGGTGTCGAGGGAGTCGAGATACGTCGACCAGCGCTTCGCGTAGAAGTCGCAGACCAGCCCGGACCACTCCCGGTTGGCGTAGTCACGCAGGCCGCCCGAGTCGCTGCCCGAGCGGTGGCCCCAGGTGGTGAGGATGGACCGGGCGTCGAACTCGGCGGTGTCCTTCTCCGCCGCGGTGCGTCCCCAGGACCTGGCGTCCTCCAGCCACGGGCCGAGCAGGAAGCGGGTATCGGTGGCCAGCAGCCGGTCCAGCAGGACCATGTCGCCCTTCCACTCGGCCGCCCCCGCGCGGAACGCGGACAGGTCACCGGCGTCGTAGGCGGCCTTGATCTCCGGGAGCAGGGAACGGCTGCGGTTGGCCAGCGCCTGGCGGGCGACGTCGACCAGGTCGAAGCGGTAGGCGTCGGTCGTCCGCAGGGCCGGTGCGACCTTCAGCAGCTCGGCCAGCGCCCGGCGCACCGTGTCCGGGTCGTAGCGCATCGCGCCGGGGCTCCAGCTGGCCGCCGAGGTGGCCGTCAGCCGGGGACGGGCGGTGAAGAGGCTGTCCTGGGCCTCGCTCCAGGTGCCGGACGGCATGCTGTACGGGCCCGTGCGCAGCAGCTCCCAGGCGCGGGCCGCGTGCGGATCGGGTCTGCCGTAGCGGCGTTCCGCGTAGGCGGCGAACCATGCCTCGTGGTCCACCGGGCCCGTGCGCCAGGCCAGTTCGGTGAACAGCTCGTACGCGACCGGATTGCCGCCCGTGCCCTCCGGCAGGTACGCGATGCCCGCGAGCGCGCTGTCGGCCTTGGTGCGCCACTGGTCGAAACGCTCGGCCCACACCGCGGTGTTGGCGCCGACGGTGGTGTGACCGCCGAAGTTGGGGATGGTGCCGAACGCGTAGGGCGCGCCGTGCCAGGCGGTCTCGCGGTCGAGGCCGTCGTAGCGGTCGGACAGGCCGTCGACGATGAGCAACTTGCTCTTGTCGACGGCGTCGATGATCTGCGTCGAGGGGTTGTTCTGCCAGCCGAGCAGGGTCCAGACGGCACCGGGACGCGCGGTCTGCAACGCCTTCATCACGGCCTGGGCGGCCTTGCCGATGGGGACGTCCCCGGGCCGTCCGCCCTCGTGCAGCAGATCCATCTTGTACATCGTGGAGTCGCCGAACAGCTCACGCTGGTGGCGGTAGAACGAGGCGGCGACCCTGGGGAACACGTCGGTGCGCGGGTCCAGCCAGTCGGGCCGCTCGAAGCCGACCCACTGGCCCTGCGGGACGACCGTGCCACCGGGGTTCCGGTCCGTGAAGCCCGGTGGCACGGTGCCGTAGTAGCCGGGCAGTACGGGGGTCATGCCCAGCTCGCGCAAGCGGTGCGCGATCCGGCGGCCGAGTGCGGCGCGGTCCTCGATCAGCCGCTCGGAGACGGGACCGGCGAAGCCGGACATGTTCTGCATCAGCCACCACGGCTGGTGCGCCGGGCCCGGGATCCAGGACCTGAGTTCCTCCTTCGCGTACCCGAACTCCTGGAGCGTCTCGTAGTAGACGGCGTCCGCGCCCATCTGCACGAAGACCTCGTTCGCGCCGTGCAGGGCGAGGAGATCGATCTGCTTCTCGTAGGAGGCCCAGTCGCGGTAGGCGCCGGAGTAGCCGTCGTCGGTGTCGTTGAGCGCGAAGCGGTGCGGCACCGAGGCGGTCCGGCGGACGGTGCCTTCGGGTGCGGGCAGGGTGCGCGGCAGCTTGGCCGTGCTGCGTCCGGGCCATCCGATGTCGACCTTGGCCGTGTACTTGAGGTACCAGTTGACGCCGCTGAGGATCACCGCGGGACTGGTGCCCCGGACCCGGACGTGGCCGGCGCGGCCGGAGACGCTGAACCAGTCTCCCGATGCGGGGCGGCCGGCGGGAATCAGGGTGAACTGCGAGACGTGCCGCGGCAGCAGCCGGGCGAGCGCCGCCCGGGCGGAGTGCGTGGCGAAGACCGGAGCGCCCGGCGGGGACGCCGCCGCCGGGGCGGGGGAGGGAGCGAGTGTGGTGGTGAGAAGGGCGAGGGCGGCGGCTGCGCAGAGGGCAGCCCAGGGTCTGAGGCTTCTCACGGTCACCTCTGGGGGGTTGTTGACGGGGTGTTGGTGAATATGAGGGCGGGCGGGCAACCAGTCAAGAGCGCCTCGTCGGGAGGCGCCTCGCTAGGAGGTGCGTCGCGCCTGGTACACGGAGTCGTAGATGGGGAAGACGTGCCGCAGGCCGGTCAGGGCGAAGAGCTGCTTGGTGTGGGCGTCCGTGATGACCAGCTTCAGTTCGCCGCGCACCGACTGGACCCGTTTGAGGGCGCCGACCAGCACGCCCAGACCCATGGAGTCGATGAACGCCACTCCGCGCAGGTCGACGACGAACCGGCGGTGCCCGTCCGCCAGCCGTTCGATCATGTACTGCTTGATCACCGGCACGGTGTACACGTCCACCTCGCCGCGGATCTCCACGATGGTCCAGTCCCCGACGCCGCTGTGGTTGATCTCGATGGGAGGTTCCATACGTACCCAACGGCATGCCCTGGGCAGAGGTAGTGCCGCACATTCGTTCTGCATATGCGTGAACGACTGGCCAAAGGATCACCGGAGGTAGTGCCCGTGCCCCAGACTGAGCGCATGGAGTTCTTCTGCTACCACCGCGACCGCGCCGGCTCCCTGCCCCTGCGGGAGGAGCTGCTCGAGGCGCACTGGTCCTACATGGACGGGTACGCCGCGGAGATGATCGCGCGCGGCCCGACCCTCACCGCGGACCGCGAGGTGCCCACGGGCAGTGTGCACGTACTCGACCTGCCCGGTCCCGCGGCCGCCCGGGCGTTCGCCTTCGACGAGCCCGGCCACCAGGCCGGCGTCTACCGCGACGTGCTGCTGCGCAGGTGGCGCAACACGCTGGGGCGCACCATGTGGGACTTCCCCGGTGGCCGGACCCAGGGAGACAGGTTCCTGGTGCTCGGCCTGGGCGCCGGTGCGGCCGCCGACCTGGAGGTGCCGCCCGGACGGGACGAGCTGATCGCCTACGGCCCCCTGCTGTCCGACGACGGCGACACCTGGCTGGGTACGGCGGCGCTGGTGCGGGCACCGGACCCGGAGACGGCACGGGCCCTGCTGACGGCGGACCGGTACGCCGAGGTCGAGGTGCACCCCTGGCAGTTCGGCGGACGTCAGTCCTGATCCGTCGGCTCCCGTCGTGCGGGTTCCGCCATTCGGGCGCATCCTGGAAGCCGGGCCACGAAGCCCACAGACCGACCCACCGGGAGGTCCTGTGATTCTGCTCGCGCTGCTCCTGCCAGTCGTGATGATGGCCTTCCTCTTCGCCGCGGACGCGCTCGAAGACCTGATCTTCCCGCCCCCGGCGGCCCCGGACGAGGATGCCCCGGCCGGGGACGTCGCCCGGACCACGTACCCCTGAGACGATCAGGCGGCGCGCCGCTCGCCCACGGGCCTGCGGCGCAGCTCCGAGCGCTGGAGCACCGGCGGCACGAGGACCTGGTTGGTCCATCGTGCGTGGTCCGACGATCGCGCCGGTCACGCCCGGGTGCGCGAGGGTGAACGGGCGAGATGGGTCAGCGGCAGTCCCGAAGACGGGACGACGGGAAGGGGACCGCCGCCACCTCGGGGAGGCGGCGGCGGTCCCCTTCGGGGCCCGGGGCCGTCAGCCGTCGCTCGTGGTCACCTTCACCTCGTCGACCACCAGTTGCTGCGGGAAGGTGGTCGAGCCGTCGGGGTCGCCTGGCCAGTAGCCGCCGACCGCGAGGTTCAGGATGAGGAAGAACGGCTTGTCGAAGACCCAGTCCTTGCCGCCCAGGTCGGCCGGCGTACGGGTCTGGTAGACGTTGCCGTCGACCGACCAGGTGATCCTGTCCGGAGCCCAGTCCACCGCGAAGGTGTGGAAGGCGTCCGCGAACGCCTCGCCGTTCGGCAGCGTGTAGGCCGCGCCTATGCCGCCCGAGCCGGAGTAGCCGGGGCCGTGGAGGGTGCCGTGCACGGTGGACGGCTCGAAGCCGACGTTCTCCATGATGTCGATCTCGCCCGAGTTGGGCCAGCCGACCTCGCCGATGTCCTGGCCCAGCATCCAGAACGCGGGCCAGATGCCCTGCCCGCGCGGGATCTTCATCCGGGCCTCGACGTGGCCGTAGGTCGCGGTGAACCTGCCGGAGGTGTTCAGCCGGGCGGAGGTGTACTCGCACGTGCCGTACCAGCACTGGTAGTTGCCCGGGTTCTCGCGGCGGGCCTCGATCACCAGGTTGCCCTGGCCGTCGAGCTTCGCGTTGTCCGTGCCGGGCGTGTAGTACTGCCGCTCGTGGTTGCTCACGTTGTCACCGGTCTCCAGCTGCCACTTGGCGGCGTCGACACCGGAGCCGGCGGGTCCGTCGAAGGTGTCGGAGAACGTCACCGCCGCGGCGGAGTCCGGCCGGTGCTCCGCCTGGGCGGGGGTCACCGCGGCGGCCGCGACGAGGGTGGCGGACAGGGCGGCGAGGAGGCAACCGCGGAGCAGTCGTGGGGAGGCCATGTCTCTCCCTTTCGTGGGCCCGCTCCCACGAGAGGGGAGCGGGCGCGGGGGTGGGGGGAAGGTGGTGCGTCGGTTCGGGCGCGGGTGGGGCCGGCCCGGTCAGTCGAAGGACTCCAGCGTGATCGCCGCGTCCTTGGGGTCGCCGTCGTGCACGAGCGACTCGTGGTTGCCGACGTCGTCGAAGGCGAAGGCGTACGCCTGGCCGTCCCGCATCTGCGCGTGGACGAGGCGGGCGTAGTGGTTGGTGACGTCGTCCTGGTAGAACCCGGAGGCGTCGGCGTCGGGCTGCTCGGCGTTGGTGAGCAGCGTGGAGCGGTTGTACGCGGCGCACAGGGTCCGCGAGATGGGACCGCGCACCTGGTCGTTGGGGGCGTCGAGCTTGTTGTAGCAGCCGAAGACCGAGTCGGAGTCGGGCTTCTCGAAGGAGGTCACCACCGCGCCGCTGCCGTCGGTGAAGTCCATCCTGTCGCCGTTGACCTTGCCGTAGAACTTCGTGTCCGGCTGCTCCTTGAACGGCGTCACCGTCAGCGTGTCGGTGGCGTACTTGCTCCAGACCCGGTTGATGTAGTCGTCCATCACGTCGGCGGGCAGGTCGCCGGAGCCGATGCCGTGCCCCGGGGCCAGGACGCGCAGCGGCGAGCCGTCGCTCCGCGTCTGGACCAGCCCCTCCCAGCCGCCGCCCTGCTGGGTGAGACCGTCGGCGACCGCCTTGTACCCGCCGGGTTTGAGCGAACCCGTCTGCTTGGTGGAGCCGTCGCCCGCCGTCAGACCGACGGAGTAGGGCGCCGAGAACATGTCCACCTGGGTGGAGTTGATCCACAGCCCCGAGTCGTTGAGCGTGTACTCGGTCCAGTTGAACAGCGTGTCGTGGTTGGGGTCGTCGGCGTTCTGGACGGCGGGCTGCACGAGGCCGCCCTCGGCGAGCCGGAAGTCGAGCTTCTTGCCGTACGAGAAGTAGACCCGGCCCGAGAACTTCGGAAGCTGAACGGTCTTTGACCCGCCGTTTGCGGGCCCCGCGAACGAGGCGTCGGGGGCGGGGACCGGCGGGGCGCCACCGGCCGGCCAGGCGTGGAAGGCGCCGCTCTCGTCGGCGTATCCCTGCTTCCCGGAAGCGAGTTCGGTGCCGATCACGTAGACGAAGACCTGCTCGGCGTTGCCCGAGTCGTTCTTCAGGGTGAGCGGGATGGTGTCCGGTACCGCCGAAGCCGGTTCGGCCGGCCCGACGACTACGGCGACGGCGCCGATCGACGCCGCGACGGCCAGGGACGCCGTCAGCTTGCGTGGGGAAAGCACACGGTCCTCCTTGGTGTGGGGGACTTGCAGCGTTCTAGTCCTTCCCTGTGCATGTCAACTAGTTGAACGAGATCAATCGGAAGAAGGCCCTCCAGGTTCGGAAGGTGAAGTGGAGGAAGGTCCGGTACGTCCCCATGCCGTGCGTGTCCGGGTGTTGCGGTGCGGCCATTGACATGTCCGCTGTCACTCACGATCCTGGACCCGCTGCCTACTTCCATCGATGTACATCACGGCCCGTGGAAGCGGAGGGACATGCCGACCCTGACCGGAATGCCACCGAGCGGGACCGGAAAGCTCTCCCGCCGCCTTCACGGTGCCGTCGCCGCCCTGCTGTCCGGCGTCCTCGTCGCCTTCCTGCTGCTGGTGGCCTCCGCGGGGCCCGCACGGGCGGACCGGACCGGTCTGCGGGCCGCCGACCCGAGCGTGATCCGGGTGGGCGGGACCTACGTCTCGGTGCAGTCCACCGGGGGCGGCATCGCCGTACGCCAGGCCGCGTCCACCGCCGCGCTGGCGGCGGCGCCCGCCCGGCAGGTCTGGTCGGACACCCGCGACCGGGGCGAGGTGTGGGCCCCCGAGATCGTGCGGGACGGCGGTCGCTACTACATCTACTTCTCGGCCGGGCGCGGAGCGGCCCACCGGATGTACGTGATCAGCTCCGCCGTCGCCGACAGCGGCTACACGGCCGAGACGAAACTGGCGCTGCCGGACGACAAGTGGGCCATCGACGGCACCCTGTTCACCTTCGAGGGACAGCGCTGGTTCGTCTGGTCGGGCTGGGCCGGTGACACCAACGTCGAACAGAACCTCTACATCGCGCGGATGAGCAGCCCGACCGCACCGACCGGCGCGCGGTACGTCATCTCGCAGCCGCGCGAGAGCTGGGAGCGGGTGGTGGGCAACCCGTTCATCAACGAGGGCCCCGAGCCGATCAAGGACCCGAACGGGCAGCTGCACATCGCCTACTCCGCCAACGGCAGCTGGAGCGACCAGTACTGCCTGGCCGACCTGAGGCTGCGCTCCGGCGGCGACCCCACGTACGTGTGGGACTGGTACAAGTCCAACGGCTGCCTGTTCGGGTCCCACCGCGCCACGATGATGGCGGGCTGGGACCCCACCCTCTACGTCGACGGGCCGGGCCACCACAGCTTCGTCCTGCTCGACGGCGACATCGCCACCAGCCCGCCCGCCGGGCCCAGGTTCCCGCTGATGTTCCACGCGGTCGCCAAGGGGACGCCGTACGCCTGGGAGAACCGGTACTGGTACACCGGCACCTTCTGCTGGTGGGGCGGGACCACCTACAGCCGGGCCAACGTGCCGGGCCCCACCAGCGACACCGGTTGGAGCCTCAAGTTCTTCGAGTAGGGCCTTCAGGGCGCCAGGGACCAGCGCGGCGGCACACCGGCGAGCCGGCAGACGAGGAAGTACAACGGGATGGGCGCGGTGTAGGGCGAGTCGCCGTCGGGACCGTGGATCAGGCGCGGTCCGGCCGTCCGCGCGTCCGGCCGCGCCCGGGTCCAGGACGGGTCGCCGACGACATAGGGGGCGCTGGAGGGCCACGCGACTCCGATGTCGGATCCGGAGGGGACGATCCACCACCAGCGCCCCTCGTCGGCGAACACGCACCCCGCACGGGGCAGGCGGGCCAGAATGCGTTCGCCGTGGGACGCGGAGGTGCCCACGGCGTCGTGCCCCAGGCCCGCGCGGAGCCCGACGGGGAGGCTGAGCGGGGCCGGGCCCGGGCGGCGTCGGCGGGGCGGACGGGGAGTGCCGGACGAGCACGAGCGGTCACGGACGGTGGCCGCGGACGGACGTGGATCACGGGTGTGCTGCAGGTCCATGGGGGGTGGGTCCTTTGGCCGCGACGGACGTCAGGAGAACGTTGTCATGCGAGACCGTCCCGTGGGGGTGGGGGACGTGTCGCCAACAGGACGGTCCTGGGCATCGGTCGTGAAACGCGGGTCGAGAAGGGCAGGGGGCGGTGGAGCCACTGTGTCATCCGCCAACAACGGTGCGCAACCGGCAAGTTGAAAATTGCAGCCCCCAGGTGCATGCTCCTGCGGCGGGACGACGCCCGTGACAGACTGGCGTGTCCGGGCCCGGGCGCGGGACGGCGAAGGGGAGATGGTGTGACCGCGGAGACCGACTGGGGCGGTGCCCCCTCCGTGCTGCGGATGATCCTGGGCAGGCAGTTGGAGGAGCTGCGCACCCGCGCCGGTCTCACCTTCGAGCAGGCCGGTGACGCGATCGGGGTGAGCCACTCCACGATCCGCCGGCTCGAGGCGGCGAAGGTGGCACGGTTGCGCCTCCCGGACGTGGAGAAGCTGCTCCAGGTCTACGGTGTCCGCGACCAGCAGGAGATCGACACCTTCCTGAAGTCGGCGCGCGAGGCCAACAAGCGCGGCTGGTGGCACACCTACCGCGACGTCATGCCGGACTGGTTCGCCGCCTACCTGAGCCTGGAACAGGCGGCCCTGCACATCCGCGCCTACGAGGCCGGGTTCGTGCACGGACTGCTGCAGACCCCCGACTACGCGCGGGCCCTGCTGAGCGCGGGCAACCCGCACGCCTCCACCGTGGACACCGAACGGCGGGTGGCCCTGCGGATGCGGCGCCAGGAGATCCTCACCCGCCCCTCGCCGCCCCGCCTGTGGGTCGTGATGGACGAAACGGTCCTGCGCTGGCCCGTCGGCGGCACCGAGGTGATGCGGCAGCAGGTGGACCACCTGATCGAGGTGGGCCGGCTGCCCCACGTGACCCTTCAGATCATGCCGTTCGCCGGAGGCCCGCACCCCGCCATGCGCGCCGGCGCCTTCGACCTCTTCCGGTTCCGGGCCCCCGAACTCCCCGACATCGTCTACCTCGGCGGGCTGGTGGGCGCCGTCTACCTGGACAAGGGCGACGACGTGGTGGTCTACCGCGAGGCCCTGGACCGCCTGGGCGCCCAGGCGGTGCCCGCCCGAGGCACCGAGGAACTCCTCGGCGCGCTGCGCAAGGAGCTGTGAGGACCTCCACTCGTACCGCACAACCCCCACGGAGAAAGGCGAACGATGTCCGACAGCGGATGGCCGGCCGACCGGATCGACACCGAGCACGCGCACTCGGCCCGGATCTACGACTACATCCTGGGCGGGAAGGACTACTACCCCGCCGACCGCGAAGCGGGTGACGCGATGGCCCGGGAATGGCCCGCGCTGCCCGTCCACATGCGCGCCAACCGGGACTGGATGAACCGCGCGGTGCGCTGGCTGGCCGAGGAGGCGGGCATCCGCCAGTTCCTCGACATCGGCACCGGCATCCCCACCTCGCCCAACCTGCACGAGATAGCCCAGTCGGTGGCCCCCGCGTCACGGGTCGTCTACGTGGACAACGATCCGATCGTCCTCACCCTGTCCCAAGGGCTCCTGTCCAGCACGCCCGAGGGCCGTACCACGTACATCGAGGCGGACTTCCAGCACCCGGAGGCCGTGCTCGAATCCGACGAGTTCCGCAAGACACTGGACCTGGCCGAGCCCGTCGCACTCACCGTGATCGCGATCGTCCACTTCGTCCTGGACGAGGACGACGCGGTCGGCATCGTCCGCCGCCTCCTGGAACCCCTGCCCGCGGGCAGCTACCTGGCCATGACCATCGGCACCGCCGAGTTCGCCCCCGAGGAGGTGGGCCGGGTCGCACGCGAGTACGCGGCCCGCGACATGCCGATGCGGCTGCGGACCATCGACGAGGCCCACGAGTTCTTCGAGGGACTGGAGCTGACCGAGCCGGGCATCGTCCAGGTCCACAAGTGGCGTCCGGACGGCACCGGGGAGCAGGGCATCCGGGACGAGGACATCGCGATGTACGGGGCGGTGGCCCGCAAGCCGTGACCGCCCGGCGTGCGGCCTGGGGCGGCCGGGTCAGATCACGCGGAACAGGTCCGCGGCGGCGTGCACGTCGGTGAAGTCCTCGACGGAACGGAGGTTGTCGCACAGCGCCGCGAGGACCGAGCCGGCCGCCGCGACGCGCGGGGCGCCGATGCCCACGCCGAAGACCCGGAAGCCCAGCCGGCGCTTGGCCTCGTTCCAGTCCCGCATCCACGCCTCGGTGACGCCGCAGTCGTCGTCGGTGAGCATGACGATGTCGCCCCGGGTGCGGGCGGCGTCGTTGAACTCCTCCTCGAGCAGTTCGCCCGCCGCCGACAGGGGCCGCTGGTAACTGGTGCCGCCGCCGAGGAAGGTCTCCGCGAAGTCGAGGGTGCGGGCGAGGTCCGCGGGCCGGCCGGCCGGAAAGCGGAAGACGCGGAGCTTGTCCGCGGCGGAGAACACGATGCCGACGAAGTCACGCCCCGCGTGGCGGGCCTGGTCGAGCAGCGCCAGCGCGCACGCCTTCGCCCACGCCTCCCGGGTGATGCCGCCGGGCCCCGCCTCGTACATGGAGTGCGAGGTGTCCACGCACGCGATGACGGCGCCCCGGCCGGTGGACTGCTCGCCCTGACTGTCGTAGAGCATCAGCTCCCCGGCGGCGTAGCGCGCGGCGAACACCGCGCGCAGTCCGGGCAGTCCGAGATGCGCCAGCTCCGACGGGATGACGCGGGAGAGGTCGTCGCCGAGCGTGACCCCGATCAGCTCGCCGGTGGTGTTCTCCACTTTGCGGGCCCGTTCCCCGTCGGCCATCTGCCGGAAACGGCCGATCAGTTCGGCCCACTCGGCGAGCCGGCCGGTGCGCAGCCGCTCGGCCAGCCGGGCCCGCTCGTCGAAGGACATCCGCTCCAGCTCGCCGGAACCGACGCCCCAGGCCCGCATCAGCGCGGCCTCCTGCCGGGCGGCCGACGCCGACTTCGCCACCGCACCGCGGGCGGCGGCACGGACGCCGCCGGGCACGGCCACCGCGAGCGACCGGGCGGCGTCGGACGCGGCCCGTTCCGCGGCGGCCTCCGCGTCCTGCACCGCGCGTCGTACGGTTTCGGCCGCCGGTCCCGGCACGGTGCCGTCCTCGTCGGCCCCCTCGGCGGCGTGCCGGAGCGCCTCGGCCACGGCGTCCGCCGCGTCCTCGGCCTCCCGCCGGGCCCGCTCCGCCCGCTCGTCTTGGTCCCCGGCGGGCCGGGAGTCGTCCAGCATCCGGCGCAGCGCGGTGCCCTGGGCGAGCACGGCCATGGCGGCGGCGTACGGGTCGCCGACCGTCTCCCGGTGCAGCTCGGCGAAGTCCGGCGAGTCCAGGAGCGCGGTGACGATGCGGTGGTTGACCAGCCGGGAGGGCGTCATCTCGCGCGGCTCGCGCAGGCGCGGAGCGGCTTTGTACGCGGCCAGGAAGACGTCGGCGAGGAGGTCGGCGGTGTGCGTGTGGTGCTCGCCCAGCTCTTGGGCCAACTCGCGCAGCGCGGCCGACTGTTCGCAGGTGTCGCGCCAGGCGACGCGGTCGAAACGGTCGGCGGCCACGGCCCCGGTGTGCCGTACGGTGGCGGCGGCCGACCGGGCCAGCCACACCCCGGCCAGGTCGGTCAGTACGCCGAGCCGGCTCGCCGCCCCGCCCGCGTCCACCTCCGTGCCGTCGTCCACGGTGCCGTCCCCACCCGTGCTCAGAGCTGGGCCTGCACGGTGCTGGCGTCCACGCCGAGGGCCTCGGTGAGCACCCGGGCGCGTACGGCGCGCTGGCGTCCGGTGACCCGGTCGATGGCGCTGGTGGAGCGGCCCGCGACCACCGCCTCCTCGCGCAGTCTCTCCAGCCGCTTGCCCGCCATGGCCAGCTGGTTGTGGGCCTTCTTGATGACCCACTCACTGAGCGCCTCGCGGGACTGCCCGGCCATCGCGTCGAGCTGGGTCTCCAGCTCCTCGATGGTGTCGGCGAGGTCGAGGGCCTCCTTGGCGTCCGGATTGACCAGGTGCAGCACCTCGCGCTCGACGGTCGGGCGTTCGGCGGGGGAGTCCCACAACACGTGGGTCAGGACCGACAGATCGCTGTCGGCGACCGAGGGGCGCCCGTCGAGGTACGCGGACGCCTGGAGCAGACCCACCGCCTGCCGCCAGCGGCGGTCGGAGGCGATCAGCTCCTTGCGGCGCAGCGCGGCCCGCAGGGTGCACACCGCGTCCACGATCGCGTCGGGCACCTCCACGGCGGGCACGGCCTCGGCCACGGCGTGCCGCAGCGCGGCCAGGTCCACGGTGGTCCGCTTCGGCGCGGCCGGACGGCTGACGGCGGAGCGGACCAGAGCGGCGAAGTTCGAGGGGTCCTCCAGGTACTTGACCTCGGTCCGCACCAGCAGCCGGTCGTAGATCGCGGCCGAGTCCTCGCCGTCGGGCAGTTCGTTGCTCGCCGTGATCGCGCCGATGAGGGGGCAGCGGACGGGCTCGCCGCCGCTCTCGGGGTGGTAGATCCGCTCGTTGAGATAGCCCAGCGTCTCGTTCAGCGCCGCCGTGGAGCACTTGAAGATCTCGTCGATGAACGCGACGTGCGCGGTGGTGGCGCGTCCTTCGTAGACCTGGCGGTACTCCCCGCGCGCCAGCGCGGCCACGTCGATGGGCCCGAACATCCGCGTCGGCGCGGTGAACTTGGACAGCAGGATCTCCCAGTAGGACGCCCCCACGATCCGGCCGGTCAGCTCCCGGGCCAGCTCGGACTTGGCCGTTCCCGGCGGGCCGAGCACCAGCGAGTGCTGACCGGCCAGCAGCGTCACCAGCAGCGTCCGGACGACGTCGGCCCGTTCGTAGAAACGGTCCGACAACTCGTCGCCGATCGCCCGGAGCCGCTCGGCGGTGTCCGGTGCGGCCGGTGCCTCCTGCGGGTCCTGTGGGCCCATGGCCGACTCCTCCTGTGGCGGTCCTGGCGGGCTGGCGGACCAGAGCCTATCCGCACGGACGTCCACTTCGCCGTCCCGCCCCCGACCGGCACCCCGGCCCGCCCCGCCTCCTCGGCGACACCGCGGTCGTGCCATCGACCAGACTGTCGACCATGAACCACGTGCTCTCGCCGTCGGCCCGCACCGTGCCGGCCGTGACCGCTTCCGTCCTGGCGGCCTGCTGCCTCACCGCGTGTTCCGAGGGCCGGGACGCGGCACCGGTGGCCCTCCGCGTCAACCAGGTCGGATACGCGTCCGGCGAGGCGAAGTTCGCCTATGTCATGGGGGACCGGGACACACTGGCCGACGCCGAGTTCGAGGTCCTGGACGAGCGCGGCGGCACGGTCGGGCACGGCGGCCTGGGTCCGTCCCTCGGGGGCTGGAACGGCACGTACACCGCCGTGCGCACGATCGACCTCTCGTCGCTGCACCGTACCGGCACCTACCGGTTGCGTCTGGCCGGTGCGGACGGGGACCCGGAGGTGCGCTTCCGGGTGGCACCGGCCCGGCGGTTGCTGGACCCGCTGCGCGCGGACACCGTGCGCTTCTTCGGCACCCAGCGGGACGGCGAGGACGTACTGGCCGACGCGACCGGGCGGGTGCCCTCGCACCTGACCGACGAGCGGGCCCGCGTCTACGAGCCGGCCCGCACCGGCTCGGCCGCGGAACCGACCCCGGTCGGCGGTCCCGTGGACGTCTCGGGCGGGTGGTTCGACGCCGGTGACTTCCTGAAGTTCACGCACACGGCGTCCTACGTGGTCGCCCAGATGCTGAGCACCGTCCGCGACACCCCCTCGGTGCCCGGGCTGCGGGAGGAGGCACGGCACGGACTGCGCTGGCTGGACCGGATGTGGGACGGGAGGACGGGCACGCTCTACGCGCAGGTGGGGCTCGGGTCCGGCGGCGAGGAGGTGCGCGGCGACCACGACGTGTGGCGGCTGCCGGAGGAGGACGACCGGCTCACCGTGCGACCGGGGGACCCCGATTACCTGATCAAGTACCGGCCCGTCTTCCGTGCCAACCGGCCCGGGGAGCCCATCAGCCCCAACCTCGCCGGGCGGGTGAGCGCGGCCTTCGCCCTTGCCGCGCAGACCGAGGCCCGGGACCACCCGGCGCGGGCCCGCGCGTGGCTGGACAAGGCGGCCGCCGTCTACGAGCGGGCGGACACCCGGCCCGCCGAGGGGGCGCTGGTCACGACCACGCCCGCGGACTTCTACCAGGAGCACTCCTGGCGCGACGACCTGGAGTGGGCGGCCGTCGAACTCTCCCGCGGCGCGGACGCCCTGGGCGACGCGCGCGGCTCCCGGTGGAGCGACGAGGCGGCCGCCTGGGCCCGCGCGGCCCTGCGCGAGGAGCGCGGCGGCGTCCTGGGCCCCGCCGACGTCAGTGCCCTGGCCCACGCCGACGTGCTGACCTCGGCGGACCCCGACGCGGGCCTCGTCACCGCACTGGAGGCGGAGCTGCGGCGGCAGGTGGAGACGGGGAGGCAGCGCGCGGCCGGAGATCCCTTCCGGTCGGGCGTCGTACCCCGCGACTTCGACGCGGTTCCCCACACCTTCGGACTGCTCGCGACCGCCGAACTGTACGCCCGCGTCACCGGCGACCACCGGTACGACGACTTCGCCGCGCGGCAACGCGCCTGGGTCTTCGGGGCGAACGCCTGGGGCACCAGCTTCGTCGTGGGCGCGGGCGACCTCTACCCGCACTGCCTCCAGCACCAGGTCGCCAACCTGGCCATGAGCCGCACCGGCCGCGGCGACATCCTGCGCGGCGCCGTCGTCAACGGGCCCAACGAAGCGGACCTGCTGAAGGACCCGGACACCTTCGACGGGGCGCGCCCCTGCTCCCACACCCCCGACGGCGGGCCGTGGTCCGCGTTCGACGGTCGCGGCGCCGGTTACGTCGACGACGTGCGCGCCTGGCAGACGGTGGAACCGGCGGACGACTTCACCTCGACGGCCCTGTACGCCCTCTCCCTCACCGCCGCGCGG
This sequence comes from Streptomyces sp. BBFR25, assembly GCF_044590125.1. NCBI lineage: Bacteria > Bacillati > Actinomycetota > Actinomycetes > Kitasatosporales > Streptomycetaceae > Streptomyces > Streptomyces sp. BBFR25. Next base: position 782,978 of record NZ_CP172447.1, on the reverse strand, counting down.
TCCTGACCCCGAGGGGACGCGGCTCCGGTGTCCGGGGGTGGGGTCAGGACGTGGTCGGCCAGGTCCGCAGCAGGGCGTCCAGCGCGTTGAGGATCTCCGTCCAGCTCTCCTGCGAGTCGGGGGCGCTGTGGCTGAACCCTCCCGCGGCCTCCAGACCGACGTAGCCGCTGAAGACGCTGCCCAGCAGCCGCACGGCATGGGTCTGGTGCGGTTCCGCCAGGTGGTACCCGCGCAGGATCGCCCGCGACATCTGGGCGTGCCGCACCCCGGCACTGGAGGCCGCCGCCTCCGCGTCGAGGGGGAATTGCGTGGCGGCGAAGCGGCCCGGGTGCTCCAGGGCGTAGTCGCGGTAGACGTTCGCGAACGCGGTCAGCGCGTCCTTCCCGGCCCGGCCGGCCACCGCCTCGGAGGCCCGGTCGGCCAGTTCCTCCAGGGCGAACAGCGCGATCCCGGTCTTGAGGTCGTGGGCGTTGCGCACGTGCGAGTACAGGCTCGCGGTCCGGACGCCGAACCGCCGGGCCAGCTCCGTCGGAGTGGTGCTCTCGAAGCCGATCTCGTCGGCCGTCTCGGCCCCGGCCCTGATCAGACCCTCGGTCGTCAGTCCTACCCGAGCCACGCCCGTCCTCCGTCGTATCGCTCACCCGGCAGCCGGTGAAGATTATGAGCTTGCCTAACGTGATTAGGCAAACTCGGCGTCCCGGTACTCGCGGGCCGCCGTCATCAGGGCGTTGAGCGCGTCCCTGGTGCGGATGAGGTCGGCGATGTGCTCGGTCAGCCGGTCCCGCTCCTCGGCCATGCGCTCCAGCGCGGCGTCGGAGTGGTCCGCGCTGGGCGCGTCCACGCAGGGCAGCAGTTCGAAGATGGTGCGGCTGGACAGGCCCGCGGCGTACAGCCGCTGGAGGAACCTGACCCGCTCGACCTCGTGCTCCGTGTACTGGCGCTGGCCCCCGGCGCTGCGTGTGCTGGCCAGCAGGCCCTGGTCCTCGTAGTAGCGCACCGAACGGACGCTGACCCCGGCCCGCGCCGCCACTTCCCCGATCCGCATGCCCTGCTCCCTGCTGTGATCCGCGGCACACATACTTGCCTCTGACGTCAGTGTCAGGTTCTAGCGTAGCCGTCGTGCCCGAGATCCGGGCCCGCGGACGACCAAGGAGTCCTGACATGACGTCCCTCTTCGACAGTTACCGGCTCGGCGAACTGACGCTGCCCAACCGGATGGTCATGGCCCCGATGTCACGCGTGCGGGCCGCCGAGGGCGGCCTGGCCACACCGTCGATGGCCACGTACTACGCCCAGCGGGCGACCGCAGGACTGATCGTCTCCGAGGGGGTGCAGCCGAGCCTGGTCGGGCAGTCCAACCCGGGGACGCCGGGACTGCACACCGACGAACAGGTCGCCGCCTGGCGCTCCGTCACCGCCGCCGTGCACACCAACGGCGGACGGATCATCGCCCAGATCATGCACGGCGGCCGCGTCTCGCACCCCGACACCACCGGCATGCGGCCGGTCGGGCCCTCGGCCGTGGCCGCCGTCGGGGACGTGTTCACCCCGAGCGGGCCGCAGCCCGCACCGACGCCCCGTGCGCTGGAGACCGCCGAGATACCCGAGCACGCGCGCTCCTACGCCCTCGCCGCCCGCCGCGCCGTCGACGCGGGCTTCGACGGAGTCGAGCTGCACGGCGCCAACGGCTACCTCATCTCGCAGTTCCTGTCCTCGAACGCGAACCTGCGCACCGACCGCTACGGAGGTCCGGTGGCCAACCGGATCCGCTTCGCCGTCGAGGCCGTGTCCGCGACCGTCGAGGCCGTCGGCGCCGCCCGGACCGGCATCCGCCTCTCCCCGGCGGGGACGTTCTGGGGCGTCGAGGAGACCGAGGTGCTCGACCTCTACACCGAGCTGCTGACCGAGCTGGCGCGCCTGGGGATCGCCTACGTCCACATCGAGGCCACCGCCGACGAGGACCTGCTGGTCGCGCTGCGCCGCCTGTGGCCGGGCACGCTCGTCATGAACCCGGTGCTCCCGATGGGACCCAAGCAGGCCGGGCGCGAGGACGCCGACCACTGGCTCGGACTCGGAGCGGAGCTGATCAGCTTCGGCCGCGGCTTCATCGCCAACCCCGACCTGGTGGAGCGGTTCCGCACGGGCCTGCCCGTCGCGCCGGTGGACGAGGCCACGTACTACCAGGGCGGAGACGCGGGCTACCTGACCTACCCGTCGTACCAGCACACGGCCTGACGGCGGTCCGGGGGTCGGCCGAGCGGTGCCGTTAGCATGTTCGAACTCGTGACGATCCGCACGAGCGAGCCATTTGTCCGACCCCTAGCAAACGGGCCAAACAATTGAAAACCACACCAACACGAATATCCTCGCGAAGAGACCTCGATTCCGTGCTCACCGCGTCGCGCCGGCCGCGGGCCGTGCTGTGGACCGCGGCGGGTGTGGTGACCCTCGGTTTCCTCATCGCGCTGGAATTCGCCGCGCGCCACTACGGCGTGCGGGGCCCGATCACCGAGCAGGCGCGAGAAGTGGTCTTCGCCCCCGACTCGGGGCCGCTGCTGTACGCCGGCCTCGCCCTGACGATGGTGGTGCTGACCTGGCGGCAGCGCCTGGTCGCGGCCGGCGCCGCGATCGGCGTCGACCTCGTCTTCTGGCTGGTGCGCTGGGCGGTCGGCGCCGACATGAACTTCGGCAACGGCGCGCTGTGGGTGGTCCTGGGCTGCGCGGTCGTCGCGGTGACGCGGCGCCGGGGCGGTGAGCGTGCCCTGCTGCTCAAGGGCGTGGGGCTGGGGTTGCTCCTGGTGGCCGGGCACAAGACGGGCGACACCTGGCTGCTCATCACCTCGGAGACCCGGGGTGCGGTGCTCGACCCGTACGTGGCCACCGCCGACCAGGCGCTGGGCAACCCCTCGTGGCTGGTCGGCCGGTTCGTCGAGGCCACCGAACCGGTCGGCAACCACGTGCTCCACCTCGTCTACGGCCAGCTGCCCCTGGCCGCGGCCCTCGTCGGGCTGTACCAACTGCGGCACGTGGCCGTCGAGCGCCGGTTCCCGAGCCACCACCTCGTGCGCACCTTCCTCGTCATCGGCCTGCTCGGGCCCGCCGTCTACATGGTCTTCCCGGTCGTCGGGCCGGTCTTCGCCTACGGGGCCGACGGCGGCCAGTGGGCGGTGGCCAACCTGTGGCCGGACACCCTGCCGCCGGGCGGCGCCCCGCACGCGATCCCGTTCGACGACATCACGCCGCGCAACTGCATGCCCAGCCTGCACACGGCATGGGCCACGACGCTGTTCCTCCACTCCCGCAGGGGGTCCCGGGCCATGCGGTTCGCGGGCGCCTTCTGGCTGGTCGCCACCCTCACCGCGACCCTCGGCTTCGGCTACCACTACGGCGCCGACCTCATCGCCGGTGTGGTGTTCGCGCTCACCGTCGATGCCGCGATGCGCGCGTTCGCGCGGGGCTGGGACCGCGCGGCCGTCCGCCTGGTGGCCCACGGCACGACGGTGTTCGCGGTGCTGCTGGTGTCGTACCGGTATCTGCCGGTGGAGATGGCCGAGCACCCGTGGGCGGCCGGGCCGCTGCTCGTCCTCGCGATGGCCTCCGTGATCCTCGGCTATGTGCGGACCACCAGGCTGTGGGACGCGAAGGCCGCGCCGGTGCGGCAGCCGGAACCGCCGCGCCCCGCGGAACCGCAGCCCGAACTGGTCTGACGCCCGGACCGGACCTGGCTACTTGAAGTAGTGGCCCTGCTCCAGGTCCTCGACGAGTCCGGGCTGGACGGGCTCCCACCCCAGCAGCTCGCGGGTCAGGGTGCTGGACGCCGCGCGGTTGTTTGCGAACGGTCCCGCCAGCCAGGTGAAGTGGGCGCCCGCCTCGGCGGCCGGGACCGACTCGACCGGCAGGTCCAGCTGCCGGCCGATCACCTCGGCGATCTCCCGCACGGGCAGACCCTCCTCCGCGACGGCGTGCAGCGTCGAGCCCGCGGGGGCCTGCTCCAGCGCAAGGCGGAACAGCCGCGCGGAGTCGAGGCGGTGCGCCGCCGACCAGCGGTTGGTGCCGTCCTCGATGTAGCCCGAGACGCCCTTGTCGCGGGCGATCGCGATGAGGGCAGGGACGAACCCGTTGTCCCCCTCGCCGTGATTGGTCGGCGCCAGCCGCACCACGGAGGAGCGGACCCCGCGGGCCGCCAGGGAGAGGGCCAGTTCGGCGGTGGCGCCCCGCACGTGCTGGGCGTCGCCGCGGGCGGCCGCGGCCGGGTCCGGGTCGTGGCCGTCGCGCTCGGTCGCCACGTGGCCGGGAATGGCGGGCGTCCCGGACGCGATCGTGAACGGCCGGTCGGATCCCGCGAGCGCCTCGCCGATCACCTCGACGGCCCGCCGGTCGGCCTCTCCGGCGCCCTTGAAGTCCCCCGAGAACGCGATGTCGTGCTTGAAGGCCAGATGCACCACCCCGTCGGAATCGGCGGCTGCGCTCCGCAGGACGTCGAGGTCGTCGAGGGTGCCGCGGACCACTTCGGCCCCCGCCGCGGTGAGCGCCTCGGCCGAGGCGTCCGAACGGGCGAGTCCCACGACCCGATGGCCCGCCCCGATCAGCTCGGGAACAACGGCCGAGCCGATCCAGCCGGATGCGCCGGTAACGAAAACACGCATGAGATTCCTCCAGGTATGCCCGTACGTGGCGACTGCCGACACCACCGGACACGGGCGCGAGCGGCGGGAGCAGGGCGGCCGGAACCGTCAATGACAGTCGCTGTCATCGACAGTAACACGCGATGTCAGTCACTGTCTTCACTGAGTCGCATCAGCTCGAGGTCGTCGCCCCAGGCGTCCAGCGTCGCCGCGTGCCCCGCCGCGCGCGCCAGGACCTCGACCCGGCCGAACAGCTTTCGCTGCGCGCGCACGTCACCGGCCCCGGTGATCCTTCCGAGCGTCGCCAGCAGATCGCGCGTGTCCCATCCCGGGAGCGGGAAGCGGTCCAGTTCCCACGCCAGGTACTTGTTGTAGGGGCGCGGCCGGCGGTCGAGGGCGAACAGCAGTTCCAGCAGGAAGCCGACGCTGTCCGCCGCGTCGAGCCGCGCGGCGAGCGGATGCCTGTCCCGGGCGTTCTTGAGCGACCGGTAGTGGGAGTTGGCGTAGGCGTCGAGCCGGGCGGCCGCCGTGCGCGCGGCCTGGGCGGCGCCGAGCCGCCCCTTGGCGGCCACCATCCTCGTGACGCGCCCGCCGAGGCGGTCGAGCAGGACCCGGGCCCGGGCGAGCGCGTAGCGCTCCCAGCCGTCGAGCCGGTCGAACTCCGTCACCGTCACGACGACCAGGTCCAGCCGGGCGGAGCGGAAGCCGTCGAGGGCGGTCAGGTCGTTCTCCGACCCGTCGGCGACCATGACGTACAGGTCGTGGTCGGAGTACCGGGTGGCCATGCCCTGGTGGGCGTGGGACCCCTTGAGGACGAGACCGACGACGTCGGGGTCGTCGGTGGCGCGGGCGACGAACGCCTCGTAGGACATCGGGTGCGGTGCGGACACGTGCGGACCTCCGGACTGCCTGACGGGGGACATGCCGAACCGCCCTCGAAGTCCCATCGACACGAGGGCGGTCACTCCGTCCGCGGCGGCCGAAGCCGCCGCACGGCAGATCAACGCACGGAGCGGACGCCAGCAGCCGGTGCGTGCGCCCCGCGAGGTGATTGTTCCGAGTCCAGGGGGAGCAGGAATCAGGCCTTGTCCTGCATGGACTGCCGGGCCGGATTGCGCTGCTCGGCCGCCTTGAAGTCCTTCTCGCCCGCCTTCGCCCGCACCCCCTTGGCGATGCGCTCGCCGATGGTCCGGTCGATGTTGGACCAGTACTCGAAGGCCCGCTGGAGCACGGGTTCGGTCACCTCGTTGAGGAGGTGGTCCACCACGTTGTCGACCAGCCGGTCCCGGGCCGCGTCGTCCATCACCTCGCGCACGAGGGTGCCCGGCTGCCCCCAGTCGTCGTCCTCGGCGTGGCTGACGTAGGCCGTGCGGGTGATGGCCCCGTCCGTCTCCCAGCTGGGTGGCGTGCCGAAGTGCTCGGTGTCGGCGGCCGGACCGCCCTTGGAGTTCGGCGCGTAGACCGGATCGGTCGTCTTCCGGTAGGCCATCGCACCGTCCTTGGAGTAGGTGCGGACGTCGACCACCGGGGCGTTCACGGGCAGCTGCTGGTAGTTCGCGCCGATCCGGTGGCGGTGGGCGTCGGCGTACGAGAAGAGCCGGGCCAGCAGCATGCGGTCGGGGCTCGGGCCGATGCCCGGGACCAGGTTGTTGGGCTGGAAGGCCGCCTGCTCGATCTCGGCGTGGTTGTCCGTCGGGTTCCGGTCCAGCGTCATGCGGCCGACCGGGATGAGGGGGTAGTCGCCGTGCGGCCACACCTTCGTCAGGTCGAAGGGGTTGAACCGGTAGCCCGCGGCTTCCTCGTACGGCATGACCTGCACGTACAACGTCCAGCTCGGGAAGTCGCCGTCGCGGATGTGCTCGAAGAGGTCCCGCATGTGGTAGTCGGTGTCGGCCGCCGCCATCTGGTCGGCCTCGTGCTGGGTGAAGAACTCGATGCCCTGGTCCGTCTTGAAGTGGTACTTCACCCAGAAGCGCTCGCCGGAGGCGTTGATCCACATGTAGGTGTGGGAGGTGTAGCCGTTCATGTGGCGCCAGGTGCGCGGGATGCCGCGGTCGCCCATGAGCCAGGTGACCTGGTGCGCCGACTCCGGCGAGAGGGTCCAGAAGTCCCACTGCATGTCGTGGTCGCGCAGGTTGCTGTCCGCCCGGCGCTTCTGCGACCGGATGAAGTGCTGGAACTTCACCGGGTCCTTGACGAAGAACACCGGCGTGTTGTTGCCGACCATGTCGTAGTTGCCCTGGCTGGTGTAGAACTTCACCGCGAAGCCGCGCGGGTCGCGCCACGTGTCCGGGCTGCCGCGCTCGCCCGCGACGGTCGAGAAGCGGGTCACCAGGTCGGTGCGGGTGCCCGGCTGGAAGACGGCCGCCTTGGTGTAGGCGCTTACGTCGTGCGTCACTTCGAAGTGGCCGAAGGCGCCGCTGCCCTTGGCGTGCGGCTGGCGCTCGGGGATGCGCTCCCGGTTGAACTGCGCCATCTGTTCGATGAGGTAGGCGTCCTGGAGGAGGACCGGCCCTGCCGGACCGGCGGTGAGCGAGTGTTCGTCGCTCTCCACCGGTGCGCCGGAGTCCGTGGTGGTGGCAGGCGGGGTGTCCGTCATGAGACTGCCTTTCGTCGGGGGGTTGCTGACGCCCGAGGACCGCGCGACACGAACACGGGGCACGGGGCACGGGACCCGCTCCGCCCTGCCCGGCGAGGCGGTCCCACAGACGCCCGAGCGGTGCCCGGGGCCTCGGTCCACGCGGTACCCGCAGCACGCGTGCCCCGGAGCGGTCGCGCCAATCCGGTCGGCGTGCTCGCCCGTCCGTCCAGGACCTTCCGGAGTGCCGTCGTCCGTATCAGTCTCCGCCGCCGCCCCACCCTCGCAAGCGGAGCGAGCGGCTGGGGCCACCCGCGCTAACCGGACGGCTGGGCGAGCAGCACCCGGCGCACGGCGGCGCGCAGCCAGTGGTGTGCGCCGTCGGCGGTGTGCCGGGGATGCCAGGCCATGCCGATCGTCACCGGCGGCAGCGGCAGCGGGATGTCGAGGAGGCGCAGTCCGAGGAGCGAGGCCTGCTCGGTCAGGGGGCTCGGTGGGGAGTCCGCGCCGTCCGGCACGGCGGGCACCAGGGCGACGACGTCGGTGCGGGCGGCGAGGGACAGTGCGGACAGGTGCCCCGGGAGGACGACCGCGACCCGACGGCTGAGGCCGTGTTCGGCGAGGGCGGTGTCGATGGGACCGTCGAACCGGCCGCGGCGGCTGACCGCGACATGCTCGGCGGCGGCGAACCGCGCCGGAGTGAGGGGCCCTTCGGCCAGCGGATGGCCGGGCCGGACGGCCGCCGTCATCCGCAGCGTGGCCAGCTCCTCGACGCGCGTCTCCGGATCCACGTGGTCGATCGCCCCGACCTCCAGGTCCACCCGGCCGTCGCGCAGCGCGGGCCCGGCCTCCAGCTCCTCGGCCCGGAACCGCAGCGAGACCCCTGGCGCCTCCTGCCCGGCCAGCCGCAGCAGTCCGGCGGCGAGGACCGCGCCGACCAGGTCGGCGGCCTGGAGGGTGAACGTGCTGCGCAGTGCGGCCGGGTCGACTCCGGTGGCCGGGGTCAGGAGCGCACCGAGCCGTCGTACGACCGTGGCGGCCTCGTCCCGCAGGGCCAGCGCCCTCGGGGTCGGCACCATGGCCTGCCCGGCCCGGACCAGCAGGGGGTCCTGGAGGATCCGGCGGAGGCGGCCGAGGGTGCGGCTCATGGCCGCCGGAGAGGTGTGCATGCGGGCGGCGGCGCGGGTGACGCTCTGCTCGGCCAGCAGGGCGTCGAGAGCCACGACGAGGTTGGCGTCGATGACCGGCGCGAGTGAATCAGTGCTGTTCACCAGTGTTGTTCCGTTCCAGGCAACAATCCCTTGCTGAAGTTCCCATTGTGGCAACACCTCGCGGCTTCGCAGGATGAGGGCGTACCCGAACGGCACGACCCACGAGGTTTTCATGATCGTCATCACTGCTCCCACCGGGAACATCGGGCGCCGACTGCTGCCCCTGCTCCTGGAGTCCGCCCCCGCACGCGGCGAGGAACTGCGCGTGATCGTGCGCGACCCCGCACGCCTGGCCGCCCCGGTGCGCGAGCGCGTCGAGGTGGTCACCGGCTCGCACGGCGACCCCGCGGTAGTCGACCGGGCCTTCGACGGCGCCGACGCCGTCTTCTGGCTCGTCCCGCCGGATTCCTCCCGCACCCCCGACGACGCCTACCGGCGCTTCTCCCTCCCCGCCGCCCACGCCCTCGTCGCGCACGGCGTCGGGCATGTCGTCGGCGTCTCCGCACTCGGCCGCGGCACGCCGGTCGCCGGGCGCGCCGGACTCGTCACCGCGTCCCTCGCCGTGGACGACCTCATCGGGGAGACCGGCGTCTCCTACCGGGCCCTGGCCAACCCCTCCTTCTTCGAGAACCTCCTGGAAGAGGCCGACTCCATCCGGGAGCACGGCTGCTTCACCGACGTCCTCGACGCCGACCGCAAGGCGCCCCTCGTGGCCGTCGCCGACATCGCCGCCGTGGCCGCCGGGCTGCTGCTCGACCGGTCCTGGACCGGCACCGGCAGCGTCCCGGTGCTCGGCCCGCGGGACCTGTCGCCCGCCGACCTGGCCCGCATCATGACCGAGCGGCTCGGCCGCCCCGTCCGCTACGAACGCCAGGCGTACGACGACCTGCGCTCCGCCCTGGTCGGTCACGGCCTCGACAAGGAGTTCGTGGACGGCATCGTCGACATGAAGCGGGCCAAGGACGACGGCCTCGACGCGGGCGTCACGCGCACACCGGAGACGGCCACCCCGACCACCTTCGAGGAGTGGGTCACCCAGACCCTCGGGCCCGCGGTCCTCTCCTGAACCCCCAGCACCTCCACCCCACCCCACTCCGAAACCCCACTGCGCACAGGGAGCAACCATGTCCGTAGAGACGGCCGGCACCCCGGTCACCGCGTTCATGCTCGTCAAGACCACGCCCGAGTGGCTCGCCATGACCGTCGAAGAGCGGGTGCGCGCCTTCACCACGGAGGTCGTCCCCGTCGTCGAGGCCAGGACCACCGGCGTCCGGTCACGCTTCTACGACACGGAGTTCTACTCCGCCCGCGTCACCGACGTCTGGGTCTGGGAGGCCCGCGACCACCACGCCTACCAGCTCCTCGTCGATGCCCTGCGCGAAACGCCCTTCTGGGACCGGTACTTCGAAGTCGTCGACCTCCTGGTCGGCACGGAGAACGGCTACGCCCGCACCTACGGAGTCGACGCGGTCACCACCCTGTCCACCTGAGCCGTGCTTCTCCTGCCGGATCACGTCGTCGACGACGGTGAGAAACTGACGGTGCCCACGATGCCACCGTGGCTCGACGGTCGCGTCCGACCCCCCGCTTCCCACCGGAGAACACCCATGAACCACGTCGCGGACCCCAGCCGCTACGACGGCGCCATGCACTACCGCCGCACCGGACGCTCCGGGCTCGACCTGCCCGCGCTGTCCCTGGGCTACTGGCACAACTTCGGCGACGACAAGCCGTTCGAGACCCAGCGGCGGATCGCCCTGCGCGCCTTCGACCTCGGCATCACCCACCACGACCTCGCCAACAACTACGGCCCGCCCTACGGATCCGCCGAGATCAACTTCGGCCGGATCATGCGGCAGGACCTGGCGCCGTACCGCGACGAGCTGGTGATCTCCACCAAGGCCGGGTGGGACATGTGGCCCGGCCCCTACGGCCAGGGCGGCGGCTCCCGCAAGTACGTGCTCGCCTCCCTCGACCAGTCGCTGAAGCGCATGGGTGTGGACTACGTGGACATCTTCTACTCCCACCGCCTGGACGCCTCCACCCCGCTGGAGGAGACCATGACGGCGCTGGACACGGCGGTGCGCCAGGGCAAGGCCCTCTACGTCGGCATCTCCTCCTACGACGCCGAACGCTCCCGGCAGGCCGCGGCGATCCTGCGCGACCTGGGCACGCCGCTGCTCATCCACCAGCCGTCGTACAACATGCTCAACCGGTGGATCGAGACCGAGGGCCTGCTCGACGCGGCCGCCGACGAGGGCTTCGGCGTCATCGGGTTCACCGCCCTCGCCCAGGGGCTGCTGACCGGCCGCTACCTCGAGGGCGTGCCCGAGGGGTCCCGCGCCACCCAGGGCAAGTCCTTCGCGACCGGCTGGCTCACCGAGGACACCGTCCGGCGGCTGCGCGCCCTCAACGACATCGCCGCCCGCCGGGGCCAGAGCCTCGCGCAGATGGCGCTCGCCTGGGCGCTGCGCGATCCGCGCGTCACCTCGCTGGTGATCGGCGCCTCCCGGCCCGAGCAACTGGAGGAGAACGTGGCCGCGCTCGCCAACCTCTCCTTCGGCGACGACGAACTCGCCGAGATCGACAAGTACGCCGTCGTCGACGGCGACGTCGACCTGTGGCGGCAGGCCCGGACCGGCGACCTCGGCTGAGGCGTCCCCGGCCCGGGAGGCGCTCAGCCGAGGTCGCCGGTGACGCGCAGCATCCGGGGCGGCTCGCTGGCGGGCGCGGGCAGCCGCAGGGGCTCGCGCCCGGGTGTGATGCTGCCGAGCAGCGTCGCCCGGCGCGCCCCCGTGCCCGAGGGGATGGCGCCGGGCAGGCCGTTGACGGTCAGGAAGCCCAGGAGGGCGAAGGCCAGCGCCTCCTTGGCGTCGGACGGCAGCCCGAGCGCGTCACTGGAGCAGAGGACGACCCCGGGCAGCTCCTCGGCGAGCATGCCCATCAGCACGGGGTTGTGCGCGCCGCCGCCCGACACGACGAGCCGCGTGACGCCGTGCGCGCGGCAGGCGTCGGCGACCGTCACGGCGGTGAGCCGGGCCAGGGTCGCCAGGACGTCGTCGGGTTCCGCGACCGGCGCCGCCGCGAGCGCCCGCAGCAGGTACGGCAGGTGGAACTGCTCCTTGCCGGTGCTCTTCGGAGCCGGCCTGCCGTAGTAGGGGTCGTCCAGCAGCACCCGCAGCAGCACCGGGTCCACCCGGCCCGCCCCGGCCCGCCGCCCGTCCTCGTCGTACTCGGCCGCACCGCCGGTGAAGTGCCGTACGGCGGCGTCCATCAGGGCGTTGGCGGGTCCGGTGTCGAAGGCCAGCGGTGCGGCGCCGGGGGCGACGACGGTGACGTTGGCGATCCCGCCCAGGTTGAGGGCGGCGGGGACGCCGGGCAGCGCGGCCAGGGCCAGGGCGTCGGTCATGGCCACCAGCGGCGCCCCCTGACCGCCGGCCGCGACGTCCCTGCTGCGCAGGTCGGAGACGACCGGCAGACCGGTCGCCTCGGCGATCCAGGCGGGTTGGCCGAGCTGGAGGGTGCCGCGCACGGCGCCGTCCTCCACCCAGTGGTACATCGTCTGCCCGTGCGAGACCACCAGATCGGCGGCGCCCCCGCACAGCTCGCGCACGGCCCGCCCGGCCACGTCGGCGAACGCCCGCCCGATGCCGGTGTCGAGCCGGGCGACGTCCCGGAGCGTCGCCGCCGACGGCGGCAGACTGCTCGCGATCAGGTCGCGCAGCTCGTCCGGGTAGGACGCGGAGAGATGGCCGAGCGGGCGCATCACCAGCGCCTCACCTTGTAGTTCGAGGTCGGCGGCGGCCGCCTCGATGGCGTCGTAGGACGTGCCTGACATCAGGCCGATCACACGCACGATGCACTCCTGCGAGGGGTTGGGCGGGTCGGGACGGGGTCACTTCCGGCCGGCCGTCGAGGTCAGCCGGTCGGGTCCGGCGCCCGGCTCCTCGTCGACCGCCGCGCCCTGGGCGGACTCCGGTGCCCGGTGGAACAGGCTCAGCACACCGCCGACGAACAGGGTGATCAGTACGCCGATCGGCACCAGCCACTGGGCCGCGATCGCCTGGGACACCGTGGTCCCGCCCGTGGTGACGTCGATCTTCACCCCGCGCACGATGTACGTCATCACCCCGATGGTGACCAGGAAGGCCACGATCGAGTCGACCTCGTTGGCTCGCTTGACGAGCCGCCCCAGCAGGAACGCGCCGAGCAGCGCGCCGTAGGTGTAGCCCGCGATGGTCAGACCGGTCAGGTACACGTTGCCCGTGCTCGCGCTGAACGCGCAGGCGAAGACGGCCATGAGCGTCGCCCATACCAGCGTCATCCAGCGGGCGAGCCGGAGCAGCGCCTCCTCGGAGGGTGTGGTGCGGAAGAAGCTGTGGATGATGTCGGCGACCGTCGAGTTCGACATGGAGTTCAGCGCCGAGGACAGCGAACCCATCGCGGCGCCCAGGATGCCGGCCACGAGCAGCCCCGAGACCACCACGGGCAGCCCGTGCAGGATGAAGTCGGGGTAGAGGTTGTCCGAGCTGGACAGTCCCAGCTCCGAGAAGGACTTGCCCTGGTTGTACGACCACAGCAGCGCGCCGACCAGGGAGAAGGCCGCGAACTGGATGGTGACGAAGACACCCGAGGCGATCATGGCCTTCTGGCCCTCGCGCAGCGTCCTCGTCGCCAGCACGCGCTGGACGATCAGCTGGTCGGAACCGTGTGAGGCCATGGCGAAGATGGCGCCGCCGATGATGGCCGTGGGCAGGGCGAACGGGCTGGTGAGGATGTGGGCCAGGTCGAAGTCGGTGTCGAAGAGCTGGAACTTCCCGGCGTCCAGGGCGCGTGCGTAGCCGTCACCGCCGACGTGGGCGGAGAGCACCGCCACGGCGAGGACCGCGCCGCCGAGGTAGAGGACCATCTGGATGGCGTCGGTCCAGATGACCGCCTTGATGCCGCCCAGGTAGGTGTAGACCACGGTGATCAGCGTGATCACGATGATGATCACGCGGTAGCTCGCGTGCACCCCGAACTCGTCGAGCAGCAGCTTGATGGGGATGGCGGAGGCGAACAGCCGCACACCCTCGGCCAGGAGCCGGGTGAACACGAAGGTGACCGAGGCGAGCCCTTGCAGCTTCAGTCCGAACCGGTCGCCCAGGTACTGGTAGGCGCTGACGAAGCCGCCGCGCTTGTAGAGGGGGATCAGCACGGTGGCCACGACGACGCGTCCGATGACGTAGCCCAGGGCCAGTTCGACGTTGCCGAACCCCTGGCCGCTGTAGGCGCCGCCGGGAACGCTGATCACCGTCAGCACACTGGTCTCGGTGGCGACGACGGAGAAGGAGACCGTCCACCACGGCATGTGGCCTTCACCGACGAAGTAGTCCTTCGCCGACTTCTGCCGGCCTGCCTTCCGCAGGCCGATCCAGGCGATCCCGATCAGATAGACCACGATCACCACGAGGTCGAGCTGGCGCACGCTTGCTCCTAGGCACTGGCCGGTGGGGTCGCCGGCGTGGGGAGAGGGGAACTGGCGGTCGTCCGGCGGACGCGGACGACGAGGGAGGCATGAGGGGTCGCGCGGTCCACGGCCAGCAGCCGGGCCCCGTCGAGGGGATCGCCGAGCGCGGAGGTGAGCCGCACGGGGAGCCCGGAACCGGTGAGGGCGGCGGTCAGCGGCGCCATCAGGGCCGGGCCGAGACCGGTCAGACCCCCGGTGACGGCCATCGGCAGCGGACCGCCGTCCGCGGTGATCCGGCCGGCCGCCGCGAGCGCGGTCTCGGCCAGGTCGGCGGCGGCGTCCCGGACGATCGCCGAGGCCACGGCGTCCCCCGCGTCGGCGGCGCGGGCCACCTCGGGGGCGAACGAGGCCGCCGTACGGGCGGGATTGCCGTCCCGTCCGACGGTCGCCGGCAGCCCTTCGAGGTCGCCGAAGAGGCCGGCGGCCGCGTCCAGCAGCACGGTGGCCGGGCCCCGCCCGTCGTGGGCGCGCAGGGCCGCGCGCAGTCCCGCCGTGCCGATCCGGGCGCCGCTGCCGTCGTCGCCGAGCAGGGGGCCCCACCCGTCGACACGCGCGTACGTCCCGTCGGTGCCGATACCGACCGCGACCGAGCCGGTGCCGATCGCCAGCACCACACCGGCCCGGCCGCCGAGCGCGCCGGCGTGGGCGGTGACGGCGTCGCTGGTGACGGCGGCCTCCTGGACGGGCAGGTCCGCCAGGAGGGCACCGACCAGAGAGCGGGCCGCGGCGGGGGCCGAGGCCGCTCCGGCGGCACCCACGAGGACGGACTCGGGCCGGGCACCGCCCGGTTCCCGAAGGAGCGGCTCGACGGCGGCGCGCACGGCCGCACGGGCCGCCGCCACCCCGTCGGGCGCCGCCAGACCGGGAGCACCGGCCACGGAACTGACGGCCCGTGACGAGTCGGCGCTGTTCCACAGCATGGCGCGGCAACCGGTCTTCCCGAGATCTACCGCCACTACTGAAGTCATACGGCCTGCCCTTTGCCCGAGGGACCCGGCACGCCGAGAGCCACCGGGTCGTCGGTGACCGGCGCGGATCGCCGTCCGAGTATGGGAACGCCGCCCTCCGGATGTCAATAAGTAACGTCGCGTTGCTCACCGCGTAACTTTTTGACCTCCCCGGGCCACCCCCTTACCCTGTGTGCACCACATCCAGGAGGGGCCATGGTCCGCCAGTCCTCGTCCCGCGTGCCGGAGCCGTCCGCCCAGGACGCCCCGCTCGCCGACATCCTCACGCGCGTCCGCGCGGCCCGGCCCTCCCTGGCCCCCTCCGAACGGCGGGTGGCCGACGTGGTCCTCGCCGACCCGGGGCAGGTCGCGGAGCTGTCCATCCACGCGCTGGGGGAGCGGGCGAGCACCTCGGCGGCCACCGTGATGCGGTTCTGCCGCACCATCGGCACGGGCAACTACCCCCAGCTGCGCCTGGCGCTGGCCGCCGCCGCCGCGCGGGAGCACGCGCTGGGCGGCGAACGGGCGGCGCACGGCGGCACCGACATCAGCCCGACGGACTCGCTGGACCGGATAGTCAGCAAGATCATCTACAACGAGGTCCGGGCCCTGGAGGACTCGGGCGCCGCACTCGACGTGGACGCGCTGGGCCGGGCGGTCGACGCGGTGGCCGAGGCCCGCAGGGTCGACATCTTCGGTGTGGGGGCCAGCGCGTTCGTCGGCCAGGACCTGCACCAGAAGCTGCACCGCATAGGCCGGATGGCCTTCATCTGGAGCGACCGGCACGCGGCACTCACCGCTACGGCCCTGCTGGGGCCCGGCGACGTGGCCCTGGCCGTCTCCCACTCCGGGGAGACCGAGGACACCACCGAGCCCCTCCAGGCCGCGGCCGCGCGCGGAGCCACCACCATCGCCCTGACCAACGACCCGGGCTCCACGCTCGCGACCAGCGCCGACCTGGTGCTGACGACCTGCGCGCGCGAAACGCCGTTCCGCTCCGGCGCCACCGTCAGCCGCATCGCCCAACTGGCCGTCATCGACTGCCTCTTCGTCGGGGTCGCCCAGCGCTCCTACGACGCGGCGACGACCGCCCTCGAAGAGACCTACGGAGCCGTCCAGCGCCGCAGGCGCCCCGCCCGCCGCACCGGCTGACGGGGCGTCACGACCGCACAGCTCCCACACCGCCCGTCTCCGGTTACTCGCCCTCGCGCAGGCTCGTCACCAGCTCGCGCGGCAGACCATGGGTGTCATGGAGGTAGTGGAAGTCCTCCTCTCCCAGCGGGCCCCGGAAGCGGGGCCGGGCGAGCACGTTCCGGCCGCGCTCCAGGAGCCGCCGGAACCGGCGCTCCTCCTCCACCAGCAGGCGCCGTACGAGGGCGGGGTCGGCGTCCTGGCGGAAGTGGTCCAGGGTGTGCGTGACCAACTCGTCCGGCAGGTCCCCGAGTACGCGCGAGGGGTCGTCCCGCCACAGCACGGTGAGCAGCCGTCGCACCAGGCGGCGCAGCACATAGCCCTGGCCGGTGTTGGACGGCCGGACTCCGTCGCCGACGACCACGACGGCCGACCGCAGGTGGTCGCAGACCACCCGGAACGACGGTTCGTCCAGCGGCCACAGGGCGGGCAGCAGCCGCCGCCACGGCTCGAAGACGTCGCACTCGAACACCGACGACTTGCCCTGCAGGAGCGAGGCGAGGCGCTCCAGGCCCATGCCGGTGTCGACGTTGCGCTGCGGCAGCGGCACGAGGCGGCCGTCGTCGAGCCGGCGGTGGCGCATCATCACGTGGTTCCACACCTCCACCCAGCGGTCGTCGCCGGTGGGGGTGGACCGGGGCGGGGTGTCACCGCTCCACAGGAAGATCTCCGAGTCGGGTCCGCACGGTCCGACCGGTCCGTTGGACCACCAGTTGTCCTCCACCGTCCGCTCCACGGGGACGCCGAGTTCCTGCCACAGCCGCAGTGACTCGGTGTCCGGCCCGACCTGCTCGTCACCCCCGAACACGGTGGCGTGCAGCAGGCCCGGGTCGACGCCCAGCCCCTCGGTGAGCAGCCGGTAGCCCCAGTCGAGGCTCCGCGAGCCCTCGTAGTCGCCCAGCGACCAGGTGCCGAGCATCTGGAACACCGTCAGATGGGTGGTGTCGCCGACCTCGTCCAGGTCCGTGGTGCGCAGACAGCGCTGCACGTTGACCAGCCGCCGGCCCAGCGGGTGGGGGCGGCCCTCCAGGTACGGGGTGAGCGGATGCATGCCGGCGCTGGTGAACAGCACCGGGTCGCCCGGCTCGGGCAGCAGGGTCGAGCCGGTGATCCGGCGGTGACCCCGATCCTCGTAGTACTCGACGAACGTGCGGACCAGCTGCTCGGTGTCCATGGGGTGACTCCTTCGCTTCGAGGCGGAGAGGCACCGGAGAACGGAACCGCGCGGTCCTCGCACCGAGGCGAGGGCGGCAGAACGCCGCGGGAACCACCGACGGGCCGTTTCCGGTCGCCGGTGGAAAAGGGGAAGGTCAGACGGCGGCAACCGGCGAGCTGGTCGCTCGCGCGGTCGCGAAGATGCTTCGGCCGATGACGTTCATGCCTCGAAGATAACGCTGCGGGCGCCTGCGGGCACCTGAATATGTCGCAGGCGCCCGCAGCGTCAGGAATCCACCGGAACAGGAACGTTCCCCGCCCACACGGCGGGCGTCCGGTCCGACCACGGTTGGGCCCTCTCGAGCTGTCCGGCGAGGCGGAAGAGGAGCCCTTCGTGCCCGTACCCGGCGGCGAACTGCATGCCGATCGGGAGTCCCGTTGCGGGGTCCGCCGTCAGCGGAACGGACATGGCGGGTGTGCCCGCCACGTTGAACGCCATGGTGAACGGCGAGCGGTCGTTGAGCCGGTCGATCCAGCCGAGGCCGTCGAGCGCCTCCGCGCCCTCGCCGTAGGCGCCCAGCCGCGGGGGCAGCTCCGGCAGCGTGGGGGTGAGCAGCACGTCGTGGCTGGCGAAGTACCGGGCCAGACTGCGGGCGACGCGGTTGCGGATCGTGAGCGCGGCGACGAACTGGGGGCCGCTGACCCGCTGCCCGTAGCGGTGGGCGGCCAGCGTCGCCGGCTCCAGGGACGAGGGGTCGACGGGCCGGTCGAGGGCGGCGGCCAGGTCGTCGACCGAAGCCGCCACATTCGCGGTCGACAGACGCGCGTTGGCCAGCACGAACTCCTCCCAGTCGGCACCGAGGCCGACCGTGACCTCCTCCGTGCGGTGGCCGAGGGACTCCAGCAGGCGCACGGTCCGCTCCAGCGCGTCGGCCACCGGGGCGGCGGTGCGGCGCCCACCCCAGGCCTGGGCGAGGACCCCGATGCGCAAGGAGCCCGGCGGGCGCGTGACCTCCTGCGCGTAGGGGCGGGACGGCTGCTCGGCGTAGTAGGGGTCGCCCGGCTCCGGACCGCGTATCAGGTCGAGCAGCGTCGCGCTGTCCCGCACGGTGCGGCTGACGCTGCCCTGGACGGCCAGGCCGTTGAAGCCCTCGTCGAGGGCGGGACCCAGGGAGACCCGGCCGCGCGTGGGCTTCAGCCCGAAGAGGCCGTTGTACGCGGCGGGGATGCGCAGCGAGCCCGCGGCGTCGGTGGCGTGGGCGAGGGGGACCGCACCGGCCGCGACGGCCGCGCCCGCGCCGCCGCTGGAGCCACCGGCGCCCCGCCGGGGGTCCCACGGATTGCGGGTCGGGCCGTACAGCACCGGTTCCGTGGTGATGCTGTAGGCCAGCTCCGGGGTCGCGGTGCGTCCGAAGGTCACCAGGCCCGCGCGGCGGAAGCGCCGCATCAGGAAGGAGTCGGAGCGGGCGACGTGCCCGGCCGCCAGACGGCTGCCCAGCTCGGTGCGCCGACCCGCCATCGCGACCCCGAAGTCCTTGATCAGGAAGGGTGCGCCGGCCAGCGGGGTGCTGCCGGGCGCCGGGCGGTCGTCGGCCGGCCAGGTCTCCACCACGGCGTTGATCCGCGGATCGACCCTCCGCACGGCCTCGCGCGCGGCGGCCTCCACCTCGGCGGGGGTCACCTCGCCCTCGGCCACCAGCTCCGCGAGACCCACCGCGTCGTGGCGCACGTACTCGGAAACTCTCACTGTCACTCTCCCTCGGAACGCAGGACGATACTCAACAGTCCCGAACGATACCGAGCGGTATCGAGTGGGACGGACTGGTACCGTAACAGGGAGTGCAGGGACCCATCGACCGGACGTCACGGAGCACGCATGACATCGACCGCCGCCAGGCCGGGCAGAGTGGCGAAGCTGCCGCCCCGTGAGCGCATCCTCGACGCGGCCGAGGAGCTGTTCCAGAGCGAGGGCATCCGGCGGGTGGGTGTCCAGGCGATCGCCGAGAAGGCCGAGACGACCAAGATGGCGATCTACCGGCACTTCGAGACCAAGGACGCGCTGGTCGCCGAATGGCTGCGGATCCTGGCCGCCGAGTACCAGGCGGCCTTCGACCGCGTCGAGACCGAACACCCCGGCAGGCCCCGGGAGCAGATCCTGGGCCTGGCCCGCTTCATCGCCGACGGGCTGCCCGCGCTCTCGTACCGGGGCTGCCCCTTCATCAACTCCCTGGCCGAACTGCCCGACCGCGCCCACCCCGCGCGCCAGGTGATCGAGGAGCACAAGGCCGGCCAGACCCGCAGACTGGTCCGCATGTGCGCCGAGGCGGGACTGCCCGACCCCGAGCAGGTCGCCGCCCAGATCACCTTCGTGCTCGAAGGGGCGCAGGTCAGCACGCAGAACGGCAGCATCGACCGGGCGGGGGAGCGGTTGCTGCGCATCGTCGAGGGGATCGTGGACCAGTAGCGTCACGCGAGGAACGCGTGCCCCCTCGGGGATCTCGTGCCGTCAGCCCAGGGCGTGACCGACGCCGCGGCCGTCGTCGTCGCGGTGCGGCGCCGCCGCCCAGGAGGGCAGCCAGGTGTCCTCGGGCAGCGGGGCCAGGCTCGCGAAGTGGTTGACGACCGCCCGCAGGCCCGGGTGCGGATTCTCGCGGGGGAGAATGAGCGAGAGCGGGTAGGCGAGCGTCGGGTGCGCGATCGGGATGCGGCGCAGGTCGTGGCCGGTCGGCCAGATGTACCGGTCGCGCGAGCCCACAAGGGTGGCCACGTCGTCGGAGTCGGCGAGGATGTCGAGGAGCACCTCGTTGCCGAAGTTCGGGCCCGCGGCGTCCACGCGGAGGTCGAACGCGTCGGTGAGCTGATCGTAGAAGTCCGCCCATTCGCTGCCCGGTGCGATCCCGGGCACCCAGATCCGGTGTCCGCGCAACTGGGCCGGTGTCACGGTGCGTGCGGAGGCGAGCGGGTGTCCCGGGCCGACGACGAGTTCCAGCGGGGAGTGGAACGCGTGGATCATCCGCAGCTCCCGCGGCAGGGCGGCCGGGTCGGTGACCGAGCGGAACGAGGCGTCGACGTCGCCCGCCCGCACGGCGGCCACCGCCAGCCGCGGGTCGTCGACCTTGAGCGTCACCACGTCGAGTGCGGTCTCCGGATGCGAGCGCCAGTAGTCGTGCAGGATGACGGCCTGCGCGCTCCGCAGGCCGAGGACATCGATCCGCAGCGCCCGCGAGCCCCGTCGGATCGCGGCGACGGCACGGTCGGCGTGCGCGACGACGTTCCGCGCGTGCGACAGGAAGGCCTGTCCGTCGAGGGTCAGCTCGACCCCCCGGGCGGTGCGGGTGAACAACCGGACGTCGAGGGTGCGCTCAAGGGCCGCGATCCGCTTCGAGACGGCCTGCTGCGTCACCCCCAGCTCGTCGGCCGCGTGCCGCAGTTGTCCCAGCTCGGCCGCGCGGACGAACGAGCGCACCGCCTCGGTATCCATGGGAGCGAGCATAAGGCGTCGCCCAACCGACGGTTGTGGCTCACCCCGCGCGCCCCACGTGCCGCTCCAGGCCTCCGAGGATGAGGGCCAGCCCGGCCTCGAAGAAGGCCTCGTGGTCCATCGGCGGTACGTCCAGGGGCGGGTCCAGCGGCGCGGCGGCCGTACGGTCCCCGCCGTCGCCGGGGCCGGTGTCCGCCTGCTCCTCCAGGACGCTGCCGACGGTGAAGCGGCCCGCGGCCAGCATCGCCGTCCGCGCATGCTCCTCCGGTACGCCCGCCGCGGTCAGGAACGCCATCTTGTGGGCGATCCGGCCGAGGTCGGCCCCGCGGGGGCTGCTCCCGGCGTGGAGTCGTGCGCCGTCGCGGCGCAGCAGCAGGGTGCGCCGGAAGCTGCGCGTGTTCTCCAGAAACCAGTCCCGCCAGTCGTCGGCGGGCGTCGGCAGGGGAGCCGTCGCGTGCGGCGCCATCGCGGCCTCGCTCATGGCGCCGAGCAGCTCCTTCTTGTTCCGGAAGTGGTAGTAGAGCGACGGCTGCTCGACACCCAGACGTCTGGCCAACTGCCTCGTGCTGACGGCGTCCAGACCGACCTCGTCCAGCAGGTCGAGCGCCTCGGTCAGGACCGTCTCCCGGTTCATCTTCGCCACATTGACAATCTATCGGTGATAGATGACTCTGCAAAGCGTACCTATCACCGATAGAAAAAGAGGTACGGCATGACGGACCGAGCACCGGCGCCGGGCAACGGCCGCCTGAAGGTCCTCATCTGCGGCGGTGGGATCGCCGGTGAGGCGCTGGCCCACTGGCTGGCCCGTGGCGGCCACCGGGTGACCGTCGTCGAACGCTTCCCCGCGCTGCGGGCCACGGGCGCGCAGGTGGACCTCCGCGGGCAGGGCATCGACGCCGTCGAGCGCATGGGGCTCCTGGACGCCGTCAGGAGCAGGCTCGTGGACGAGGCGGGGGTCGCCTTCGTGGACCGTCGGGGCAGGAAACGGGGGACGATCATGGCCAACACCTCCGGCCGGGGCCGGCAGACCCTGACGTCCGAGTACGAGATCATGCGCGGGGACCTGGTCCGCATCCTGCACGACGCGACGCGCAAGGACGTGGACCACGTGTTCGGCACGAGTGTGGAGCGCTTCGAGCAGGACGAGAGGCGGGTCGTCGCCCACTTCTCCGACGGCTCGTCCGAGGCGTTCGACCTGCTCGTCGGCGCGGACGGGCAGGGCTCGCGCATCCGCCGGGCGGTCCTGCCGCCCGGCACCCCCGACCCGTACTGGCGCACGGGGATGCACATGGCCCACTGGTTCGTCCCGCGCACCGCCTCGGACAGCGGCATCCGGGACACGTACCTCGCGCCCGGCGGCCGGATGATCATGCGCAGGAGTCACAACCCGACCGAGACCCAGGTCTACTTCGTGCTGCGGGAGCGCTCCGCGCAGGCCTCGGCCGTCCACCGGGAACCGGTCGAACGCCAGAAACAGTTCTGGACCGACAGGTTCCGCGACGCGGGATGGCAGACCGCGCGGTTCCTCGAAGGCATGCGGGGGACGGAGAGCCTCTACTCCCAGGAGGTCGTGCAGGTGCGCACGGACACCTGGTCCCGGGGGCGTGTGGTCCTGGTCGGCGACGCGGCACACTGCGCGTCCCCCTACAGCGGCATGGGCACCTCCGGCGGCCTGGTCGGCGCCTACGTCCTGGCCGGCGAACTCAACCGGCACGGCCACGACCTGCCCACCGCCCTGGCCCGCTACGACCGCGTACTGCGGCCCTTCGTGGACGAGATCCAGGCCGAGGTGAAACCGCACCTGCTGCGCCTGGGCATGCCCGGGAGCCCACGGGCCGTCGACGCCTTCCACGCGGTCACGGCACTGGCCTGCCGCCTGCGCGTCCCCGAATTCGTCGCCCGTCACGCGAAGGAGGACCGCGGCGGCGCCTGGCGACTCCCGGACATGCCGGTGAGCCGTCACCAGGACGTGCCATAACCTCGACCGTGGATACGTCAGTTGCCACGTGTGGCCACACCGAGGAGGCGGCGGTGCTCAAAAGGGGCGGTTCGCGATTGCTCGTCTGCGCCGTGGCGCTGGCCTGCCTGGCGCTGGTGGGTCCCAGCGGCCCCGGCGGCGCCCTGTCGGGCAGGTCGCTGCCCGTGGAAGCCGTCAAGGACGTCGTACCGAACCGGGTCATGACGTGGAACCTGTGCAACCCCTGCGACGCGAGCAACCTCGACCGGGCCGCGGAGATAGCCGCGCACGCGCCCCAGGTCGTCGGCATGCAGGAGGCGTGCGCCCGCGACGTCGACCGGATCCGGGACTACCTGGAGGCCTTCCACGGGCTGGTCTACCACGTCGAGTACGGGACGGTCCTGGAGAACTGGGGCCGCTGCGGGGGAGCGCCGTGGAACCCGGGGGGCTTCGGCCAGGCCATCCTGTCGGCGGCCCCGATGACGGACCGGGTCAACGCCGAATACCCCGACGGCGGGTCCGAGGACCGCGGATATCTCGCCGTCACCACCGAGGTGGGCGGCCGCACCGTCCGGGTCTTCAACACGCACCTCGCCCAGCGGCGCCAGGAGGAGTTCAGGAAGGACCAGGTCCGCGTCCTCGCCACCGAAGTCGCCCGGCAGGACCGGGCCATAGTCCTCGGCGACTTCAACGCCGTGCCGGACGCCCCCGAACTCGACCCGATGTGGGCGCTGGCCACGGACACCGACCCGCAGTGCCATCCCTCGCCCGTCGGCACCTGCGAGCCGACCACGGACTGGCAGAGCAAGTTCGACTACGTCTTCCTGCGCGGCATCGCCCCCGTCGAGCACCGGGTGGTCCACTCCGAGCACTCGGACCACGACATGCTGTACAGCGACCTGGACGTGACCTGAACCGCCGTCACCTGATGCGGTGGCTCTCCCAGAAGGGGCCGAGGTCCACGTCGGTCATGGACTGGGCGGCCCGCTTGAAGTCCTCGGTGGTGGAGACGCCGTACCAGTGGTCCCGCGCGTAGCGTGCGAGGAGCCGCGCCATGGTGTCGGAGCCGAGGGTGCGTTCCAGGTCGGCCAGGGCGCACGGTCCGGCCGAGTAGACCAGGTGGTACGCGTCGCGGTGCCGCGACCAGTACTCCATGGAGGCGGTCAGTACGGTGCCGTCGTCGGGCCAGTAGACGTCCGCCCAGCAGTCGCGGGTCTCCAGGCCGTAGAAGCGGAAGTTGGCGTACTGGGCGAAGCTCTCGTCCAGCCACGGCGAGGCGTACTCGTCGTTGCCGACGATGCCGTACCACCACTGGTGCGCCAGCTCGTGGACGACGGCGCTGCCCTCCTGCGTGGTGCCCAGCAGGACGAGACCCGGGTACTCCATGCCGCCGCCGAACCCGGCGGTCATCACCAGATCGATCTCGCCGTAGGGATAGCGGCCGAACTCCCGGCCGAACCGGTCGACGGCGGCGACGGCTTCCGCGCGGTTGAGGCGGACGCCCGCGGCGGGGGTGCCGGGCGCCCAGTACGACCTGACGCGCACGCCCCCGGGCGTGGTCTCCGCCGCGGTGCGGAACGGTCCCGCGGCCCACGCGAAGTCCCGCACGCGCTCCGCGACGCTGACGGTCACCGCGCGGCCC
The DNA here is from genome assembly GCF_044590125.1 of Streptomyces sp. BBFR25. NCBI lineage: Bacteria > Bacillati > Actinomycetota > Actinomycetes > Kitasatosporales > Streptomycetaceae > Streptomyces > Streptomyces sp. BBFR25. Next base: position 758,679 of record NZ_CP172447.1, on the reverse strand, counting down.
GGGCCCGCCGGGCGGGTCCCGGTGCGGCCCGTCGCCGGTACCTCCAGGTCCGACGGGTGGTCGAGACGGACCCGGAAGTCACCGGTGAGGGCGTAGAAGCTCTCGCCGACGGCCACGTACGGGTCGAGGTGCCACCCCTTCGCGTCGTGCACGGCGAGCACCGGCAGCGCGTTGCCGAGGAAGCGGAAGGCGCCCTCGCGGCCGAAGCGGGCATTGCGCTCGGGCACCGTGATCGAGACGTCGAAGGCGACGGACGCCCGCTCGCCGTGCGCGAGGGGCCTCGGCAGGGCGATGCGCAGAGCCGTGCAGTTCACCGCGAGCGGTCCCGCCGTGCCACCGCGCACCCCGGACACGACCACGGGGGAGTGCACACCCGGCGCACCGGCCCCGCCGCAGCCGTCCTCGCCGTTGCCCCACAGACGCAGGTACACCTCGTGCAACGGCCGGTCGGACGCGTTGCGGAACGACACCCGCTGCCGTCCCGTCCAGCGGCTGCCGTCGGCGTCGGAGCGGAGGTCCACGTCGTAGCGGGCCCGGTCGGGCGTCGCCGCGGTCCCCGACCCACCGGTCCCGGCCGCCCCGACGGCATCGGGCACCAGGACACCGACCGCCAGGAGCAGCACGAGCAACCCCACGAACAGCCGACGACGGAACCCGCGCGACCACGGACCGGACGGTGACATGCCAAGCGGTGACATGACAGCGGATACTGCCACAACTCGCCGATGATCGGACCGACTTGCTCCCATTCCGGTCCAGCCGGGCCGCGCGGGACGGCGCGCCGAGGGGACGCATAATCGGTTGCCCCCGGCGTCGGTGGCGGCTGCAATGTCGGGCATGATCACCGAGGTGGGTCCGACAGGGCGGGGCGAGATGGACGCGTGTGTGCGGATCGGCGCTCTCGCGCCGCTGACCCGGCCGGGCTGGGACGAGGCGGGCCGGCACCTGCTCGCCGGGATGGAACTGGCCGTACGCGAAGTCAATGACGCCGGCGGCATCGCGGGCAGACCACTCGAGCTGGTGGTCCGGGACACGGCGGCCGATCCGCACCGGGCCGCGGCGGCCGTGGACGAGCTGGCCCGGCTGGGCGTGGCCGCCCTGGCGGGGGAGTACCACAGCGTCGTCGCGCGCGCCGCTGCCACCAGGGCCGATGCTCTCGGTCTGCCCTTCCTGTGCTCCTCGGCCGTGCTCGACGCGCTCACCGAACAGCCGACGCCCTGGGTCGCGCGGCTCGCCCCGGCGCAGTCCCACGGCTGGCGGATCTACGCGGACTTCCTCCTCGCCGCGGGCCACCGTCGTATCGCCGTGGCCGCCCAGCCGAGCGTCTACTGGGCGTCCGGCGTCCGTATCCTGCGCGACCACCTCGGGCCACGCGGCGGCACCGTCATCGAGGTCGACATGCGCGAGTCGACCCCCGCGTCGGTGTGCGACGCGCTCGTCGAGGGCCACGCGACCGCCCTGCTCCTGCTGGTCGGCCACCCCGAGCCGGCCGTGTCCGTCGTCCGGTCCGTCCGCGGTGACCCGCGCCTGGCCGAGATCCTGATCGGTGCTCCGGCCGGGCAACCGGAGTTCGCCGCGTGGGCGGCGTCGCTGGGTGACGAAGGCGCCGGGGTGCCGTTCCTGCGCTACCTGCCCGAGCGCCTCGGCCCCCTCGGCACCCGCGTCGGGACGGCCCTGCGCGAGCGGCTGGCCGAAGCGCCGTCCTTCGTCGCCTTCGAGGGCTACGACACGGTGGCGGTCCTGGCCGAGGTGCTGCGGTCGCACGGCACCGACCGGGCGAGGATCGCCGGATCCTGGGCGCGCGTCTCGGTCGAGGGCACCCGCGGACGGATCCGCTTCTCCCGCACGCCGGACAGCGGCGTCCGGCAATGGGCCTGGGCGCCGGTCCAGGTCGTCGACCGGGACCCGGCGCGCCCCGGTCGGTTCCGTGTGCTGCGTTCGGTCGACGCGTCGACACCCTGACGCGCGCGTGGTCTCCGTAGGAACCAGGCCGCGTAGCGGCGTGGGTGCGGCTCGCCCACGTACGGGCCGGTGTGCATGCGGCCCGCCGACCCGGGTAACCCTCCCGTGCGAGGCGTGACGCGAGAGTCCCAAGAGCAAGGAGTGTCGGAACGTGATTCGAAAGCTGCAGGCGGTCGCGCTGGACTGTGCCGATCCGGTACGGCTCGCGGAGTTCTACGCGGAACTGCTGGGCGGACGGGTGGTCGCGGACCCGGACGATTCCGGCTGGATCGAGGTGCACGGCTTCGAGGGAACGCCGCTGGCCTGCCAGCGGGTGGACGGCTACCGGGCGCCCGAATGGCCCGGCCAGGACCGTCCGCAGCAGCTCCACCTGGACTTCGACGTCGACGACCTCGAAGGCGAGGAGAAGCGGGCGCTCGCGCTCGGCGCGACAGTCCTGGAGCGGACGGACCAGCTCCGCCCGGGCGCCAACTGGCGGGTCTACGCGGACCCGGCCGGCCATCCGTTCTGCCTCTGCCTCCACTGAGCCCACCGGGCGCTCGCACCCACCCGCCCACCACAGGCGCATCGACGCCCGTCTCCTCGTCCCGTCAGCCCCGTCAGCCCCGTCAGCCCGTCTCGGCCGCCGCGGCCAGGACCCGGGCCAGCTCGGCGGGCCGGGAGATCATGGGCCAGTGGCCCGAGTCGATGTCCACGAAGTCGACCCGCTCGGCCCGGGCGAGTTCCGGAACATCGCCCCCGTCGATCCACTTCCGCGCCTGCGCGGGCGTGAACTCGGGGCACACCACCACGACCGGCACGGCGAACCGGCGCTCGTCGGTCAGCCGCACCACACCCCTGGCCACGCCTTCGGGCACCGGAATCGCGGCCGACGCCAGCTCACGCCTGGCCGCCTCGTCGAGATCGGCGGCATCGGGCCCCGCGAAGGGCTCCCAGCCGGGAAAGGGCATCGCCCCGTCCCTGACCTCGAAGAAGTCGGCGTACGGCCGGCCGTCCGGGGTCGGGATGCCGCCGATGAGTACGACCTTGGCCAGCCGCTCCGGCCGCCGGTCGGCGGCCAGCCAGGCCAGTGCACAGGCCGCGGAATGCCCCACCACCATGGGCTTGCCGGGCGCGGCGTCCACCGCGGCCAGCACGGCCGCGACCTGGTCGTCGAGCGTGGCGGTCGCCGCGCCGTCCCCCTGCCCCGGGAGGGTGAGCGCCACCGGGCGGTGGCCGAGCGACTCCAGCGTGGTCGCGACCCGGTCCCACACGGACCCGTCCAGCCACAGGCCGCCGATGAGCAGAATGTCCATGATCGGTTCCCTTCGTTGCCTGGTCTCACCGTAGGAGGAGATCCGGACGTTCCACTGCCGGTATGTTCACCGAGAACCCTCGTGGCGTCCGCCGCGCGGGATTAACCTGCTCCGGTGCCCAACGACCCGAGCCCGACCGCGCGAGCCCTGCGCGCCCTGGAGATCCTCCGCACCCGCCCCACCACGACGGCCGACGAACTCGCCGACCGTCTCGGCGTGACGGAGCGAGCGGCACGCCGGTACGTGGGGATCCTCAGGGAAGCGGGCATCCCGGTGGAGTCGGCCCGGGGACCGCACGGCGGATACCGGCTGGGCCGCGGGACGAGACTGCCGCCCGTGCACTTCACGCAGGCCGAGGCCCTCGGGCTCGTCATGGCGGCGCTCAGCGGCCGGCCCGCCGTGACCGACGCCGACGACCTGGTGGGGGCCGCCCTGGGCAAGGTCGTCAAGGCGCTGCCGGAGAGCGTCGGGCGGCAGGCGGCGCTGCTGCGGGAGTACGCGTCCGCCGCCCCCGACCCGTACGCGGCCCACCCGGACCCCGCCGTCACCAGCTCCCTCGTCGAGGCCGTCGCCCACCGGCGCCGCGTACTGCTCACCTACCGCAGCGAGTCCGGCAACACATGGGAGGAGGAGGCGGACCCCTGGTCTCTCGTGGTCCGCCACGGGCGCTGGTACCTGCTGTGCCACTCGCACCGCGTGGACGCCGTCCGCACCTACCGGGTGGACCGGATCGGCGGGGTCCGGAGCACCGCGCAGGGCTTCGACCCGCCCGTCGGCTTCGACCCGGTGGCGGTGCTGGAGGAGAACCTGGGCACCGGATGGCAGTTCGCCACCCGCGTGGTCTTCGACGCCCCGCCGGCCGAGGTCGCCCCCTGGATCCGCCCGCCCATGGGCCGGCTCGAACCCCTCGGAGACGGCTGCGTCCTGATCGGCAGCACCCGCAACCCGGACATGTACGCGCAGGAATGGCTCGCGAGGGTGCCGCTCGCCTTCCGTATCGACGGCGGAGCGGAACTGCGGGCCGCGGCCGCCGCACTCGCGGCGCGCTTCAACGCCGCGGTGCCGGACCACCGGCCCGGCTCCCGGCCGCCGACGGGCTGAAGGCGCTTCCCGGTCGCCGGGCCGGACGGGGGCTGAACCGCTGGTTGCCCACTGTTGAACCTTCCCGATCGAGGCCAAGTCGGGCGACGACGGCGGAACTCCGGGACGCGGCGCGCTGATCTTGTCAGGCGCAGCGTGTCCGTCCCCCCCCCCGAGGAGTCCAGCCCCTGATGACCAGCACCATGCCCACCGCGGCACGTACCGTCCCGGCCGCCGGTGGATCCGCGCCGCCCCACAGCCACCCCCCGCGACGGGACATCCAGGGGCTGCGCGCGGTGGCCGTCGCACTGGTGGTGCTCTCCCACGCCGGTGTGTCGCGGGTCGGCGGCGGCTACGTCGGGGTCGACGTCTTCTTCGTGATCTCCGGCTTCCTCATCACCTCGCTGCTGCTGCGCGAACTCGCCACCACCGGCCGGGTGTCGCTGCGTTCCTTCTACGCCCGCCGGGCGCTGCGGCTGCTCCCCGCGTCGTCGCTGGTCATCGCCGTCACGCTGGGCGGGGCATGGCTGTTCCTGTCGAAGGCGCGGCTCGCCGAGTACGCGGTCGACGCCCTCGCGGGGGCGCTGTACGTGGTCAACTTCCGGCTGGCTGCGGCCGGTACGGACTACCTCGCCCAGAACAGTCCGCCCTCACCACTCCAGCACGTGTGGTCGCTCGCCGTGGAGGAGCAGTTCTACCTGGTGTGGCCGGTGCTCCTGCTGCTCACCTGGCGGCTCGCCCGCGGGCGGCACGCACTGGTGGCGGTGCCGCTCGCCGCCCTGTGCGTGGTCTCCTTCGCGGCGGGCGTCCTCGTGACGCACACCTCGGCGCCCTGGGCGTACTTCAGCTCCCTCACCCGGGCCTGGGAACTGGGCGCCGGTGCGCTCCTGGCCCTGGCCGCCACCCGGCTGCGCCGCCTGCCCGCCGCCCTCGCCGCCCCGCTGAGCTGGCTCGGCCTGGCCTGCGTCACGCTGGCGGCGCTCTGGTACGACGACGAAACGCCCTTCCCCGGCCATCACGCGCTCCTGCCGGTCGCGGGCACCGTACTCGTCCTGGCCGGCGGCTGCGCGCCCACCGCGTACGGCGCGGGACGGCTGCTGGAGCGACGGCCGCTCGTCTGGCTCGGCGGACTCTCGTACGGCTGGTACCTGTGGCACTGGCCGCTGCTGGTCATAGCCCCGGCGGCACTCGGCCGCGCCGACGGCACCGCCGAAGTGCCGCCGGCGCTCGCGCTGTCGGCCGTGGCACTGGCCCTGGCCTGGCTCACCCTGCGCCTCGTCGAGAACCCCGTCCGCTTCCACCACGCCTTCCGCGCGCACCCGCGCCGCGCCCTGGCCCTCGGGGCCGCGCTGACCGCGAGCGCCTCGGCGCTGTCCCTCACCGCGACGGCGGTGCCGCCGACGATCGAGGTGGGCGGCCCCGCCCCCGCCCTGGCGCGGGCCCTCTCCGACACCCCCGACCCGCGGACACGCCTCGCCGAACTCCTGGCCTCGTCCCCCGGCGCCCTGCCGAGCAACCTCGCGACGCCCCTGCCGCGGGTCAAGTCCTCCCGCTCCGCGCTCTACCGGGACGGCTGCCACGTCGACCGCGCCGCCACCCGCCCGCGGTCCTGCGTCTACGGAGACCGGACCTCCTCCCGTACGGTCGTCCTCTTCGGCGACTCCCACGCCGCACAGTGGTTCCCGGCCCTGCGACGGCTCGCGGACGCACGCGGCTGGAGACTGGTGCCGCTCACGAAGGCCTCCTGCAAGGTCGCCGACGTGACCATCGTCAACCTCCACAAGCCGTACACCGCCTGCGACACCTGGCGCTCGAACGCCCTGGAGCGGATCAGGGCCCTGCGCCCGGCCCTCGTGCTCGCCTCCTCCTCGGACGCGGGCGACCCGGCACGCCCCGCCACCGACCCCCTGCAGCAGTGGACCACCGGCTTCGCGCACACCTACCGCGCCCTGCGCGGCTCGGGCGCCCGGGTCGCCGCCCTGCTCGACACCCCGTGGCCCAAGGGCGACCCGATCGACTGCGCCGCGAGGAACTCCCTGCAACTGCACGCCTGCGCCCACCACTTGCCGGAGGCGCCCCGGGACGCGACGCGCGGCAGGGCCGTCCGGGCCGCCGCCTCCGCCACGGGCGCCACGGTCATCGACCCCACCCCCTGGGTCTGCGCCCCTCGCACCGGTGTCTGCCCCGTGGTCGTCGCCGACACCGCCGTCCACCGCGACGACAGCCACCTCTCGGAGGCGTACGCCGAGGCGCTCGCCCCGCTCCTGGCGGCGCCGCTGGACCGTCTCGTGGGCGCGCCCTGACGCCGGGAGCACCCGCGAGGGGTGGCCATCATGAGGGGGCGTGCGCGATCATGACCGCGATGGACACTCGATTCGTTGGCATACCCGAAGTGACCGAGGCCCCGTCCGTGGCGGTCGTCGTCGACGTCATGCGCGCGTTCACCGTGGCCGCGTGGGCCTTCGCCCGGGGGGCGGAGAAGATCGTCCTTGCCGGGTCGCTGGACGAGGCCCTCGCTCTCAAGGCGCGCCACCCGGACCGCGTGGCCCTCAAGGACGGCGCGCCCGCGCCCGGGTTCGACCTGGTCAACTCGCCGGGCCTGCTGCGCTCCGCCGACCTCGCCGGACGGACGGTCGTGCAGAAGACCACGGCGGGGACGGTGGGTGCCCTCGCGGTGCAGGACGCGTCGCTGGTGCTGTGCGCCGGCTTCGTGGTCGCGGAGGCGACGGCCCGGCTCCTGCGGGAACGCGCCGCCGAGCACGTCACGTTCGTGGTCACCGGCGAGGACGGGCGGGCCGACGAAGACCTGGCGTGCGCCCAGTACATCGCGGGCAGGGCCGCCGGGGCCGGTACGGACGCCGCCGCCTTCCTCCGCCGCGCCGCCGCCTCGCGGGCCGCGACCGAGCTGGCGGAGGGGGTGCGTCAAGGCGTCCACCCCGACGACGTCGCCCTCTGTCTCGAGGTCGACCGGTTTCCCTTCGCCATGGTCGCGGCCCGCGAGGACGCGCTCATGGTCCTGCGCCCGTGCGCCGTGCCCCGGCCGGTGTGAGCGCCCGCGGTCCCGGTGGGGCTCAGGCGGAGCGGATCGCGGAGATGTCGAACTGCAGGCGGACCTTCTCGCTCACCATGCTGCCGCCCGCCTCCAGGCGCTGGTTGTAGACCAGGCCCCAGTCCCTGCGGTCGATGGTGGTGGTCCCGTCGAAACCGGCCCGCTCGTAGCCGAAGGGGTCCACGACCGAGCCGAGGTAGTCCAGTTGGAGTTCGACGGGCCGGGTCGTGTCGCGGATGGTGAGGTCTCCCGTCATACGGAAGCTCTCCGCGGATTCCTGGACGGTGGAGGTGCTGCGGAAGGTCATCTCCGGGTGGCGCCGCGCGTCGAAGAAGTCCTTGCCGACGAGATGGGCGTCCCGCTGCTCCACGCCGGTGTCGACGCTGGCGACGCGGATGACGAGCTCGGCCCGGGACTCGGAGGGGCGGGCCCCGTCGAAGTAGAGCCTGCTGTCGTAGTCGGTGAAGGCCCCGCGGACCGTGGTGACCATGGCGTGGCGCACGGAGAAGCCGATCCGGCTGTGCGGGCGGTCGATGGTCCACTGCCCGGTCAGCGCGCGAAGGGCCGGATCGAGCGTGGCCGCCGCTGTCGCGGACCCCGCGGCGAACCGCTCCGGTCCGGCGGCCGTCGGCTGCTCGACGGTGGCGGTCTGGCGACGGCTGAAGATACCCATGAGTCGGCCCTTTCGAATTGATCACTTCGTGTTACCACGAAGCCGATCGGCGACCCACGGCAAGATGGGTGACCTCGTCCGGGTTCCATGACCCCGCCCGCAAAACTGCACGCGTTCGACACGAGGCCACTCACTTGTGCCCGCGGTGGCCCTAGGGCCTGTCTGACAATTCCCGTCTGCCGCGCGACGCCATGCACGCTCCCCCACTGCCTGAAGGGCGTGGGAGGTACCCCCACTCGCCGCACCGACCCCAGACCCGAGTACGTCCAGTACGCGGGTCTGGGGCCGGCACTCCCCCAGCCTCCGGCCGGGGGGACCCCCAGAGCACGCACCTGACGCCGCGCGGCCGCCCTTCGGGCGACGACGGGAATTGTCAGACAGGCCCTAGTGGAGCCGCCCGAGTGCCTCCCGCAGTCGCCGGGCGTCCCGCAGCCGCTGTTCGTAGGTGGCGCCCAGGACGAGTAGCACCAGACCGGCGAGGGCCGGAGGCGCCCATCGGGGGAGCGCGCCGACGACCTGGGTGAGGTACGGGGCCAGCTCGTGCAGTGCCACCAGCGCGAGCACCCCCGAGCCGAGGACCAGGGGTGCCTGGAGCCGCTGCCGGGCGCCCACCAGCGTCACCGCCAGCGCGGCGGCGCCGAGCAGCAGGGGCCGCAGCCAGTGCTGGTCGTCCCAGGCGGCGAGCAGGCTCGGCACCAGCGTGGCGGCCAGCCCGGCACCGTACGCCGTCCACGAGGAGACCTCGGCGTCGCGGCGCCGGCGCAGGAACCCGACGGCCAGCGCGGGCCCGGTCACCGGCAGGGTGTAGGCCTCCGGCGTGCCGACGTCCCACGCCGCCAGGCGCACCCAGGCGGCCAGCAGGAACAGCGCGGCCGCCGCCCAACCGGCCGCCCGCCGCTCCGGACGCAGCGCGGAGGCGGCGGCGACGACGCCACACAGGGAGAGCACCAGAGCCAGCGTCGGCGGCTCCGGCACGGCGAGCGCGAGTGCGAGCAGTGCCGCGGCCCCACCGGCCGCCTCGACCGGCACGGTCGCGGGCGATCCACCCGCCCGCGACGCGATCAGGGCGGCGACCGCGGGTACGGCGAGCACCAGCAGCGCCGTGTGGTGCGGGGCGAATCCGGCGGACGCACCGAGGGCGCAGGCCAGCGCCGTGGCGTGACCGAGAGCGGCGGGCGCGGTGAACGGAGCGAACCCAGGGCGGAGCCCTGCCGCACCGAACAGGACCGTGAGCGTCACCAGTACACCGAGCGTTGCGGCCTCGGAGGCCAGCGACAGGAGGGCGAGGTCGACCGAGGTGACGAGCGCCAGCAGCAGGGCCGTCAGGGCCAGCGGCGAGGGCCCCTTGTCGGCGCGGTCGGCCCGCACCGCGAAGCCCAGGGCCGCCGCGACCACGGCCGCCTGCGCCACCAGCCCCGCCGTGTAGGGCAGCTGGAGTGCCACCGGGAGAACGAGGACGGCCGCCCAAGCGAGGACGAGGGCCACCACCATGACGGCCGTGCGCCGACGCGTGCGGCGGGCGGCCATGATCAGCGTCCCGGCCACCACGGCGAGGACCAGCGGTACGGTGCTCGCGTACGGAGGCGGGGGCACGTCCGTGAACACGGCGTCCCGGATGCTTCGCGGCGCGCCGGACCAGGGCGTCGCGGCCCGGGCCGCCGGACCGAGCACGCTCCCGGCGACCAGGGGGACCGCCCACAGCACCGCGAAGCCCTGGACCGCCGCCGAAGCGCGCACCAGCCCCTGACGCAGAGGCCGCGCAAGCGGCGTACGCTCCGCCGCCAGCAGGGCGATCGCGCACGCCAGGCACCCCGGCACCGTCCACTCGCCGGGTACCGAGACCCGCAGTACCCCTCCGGCCCCGGCGACCAGGCACAGACCCGCGGTCGCCGCGGCGCCCATGGCGACCTCCCGGGACGCGACGAAGCGGCCGGTCACCAGGGCGACCGTCGCCGCCACGGCCAGGAGCGCCGCCGCCCGTGCGGCCGTGCCGGGACCGGACGCGCTCCAGCAGAGCCACCCGGCCGACAGCACTCCGACGGCGCCCGTGCCCAGCGCGCCGACGACGGCGACCACACGCACCGGCACCGCAGCGGCGCGCAGCGCGACGGCGGTGCCGCCGGCCGCCGTCGCCAGCAACACGGCGGTGAGCGTGTGCGGGCCCGCGCCGACGGCGACCGCCCACAGCAGCAGGGGAAGGTGGGCGGTCGCCACGGCGAGCGGGAGGGGATGGAAGAGCCCGAGGCGCAGACCGTACGCGGCCCACAGCGCGGCCAGGACGGCGGACGCGGCGGCCGTGTAGCCGACACCGTCCGTGCCGGTGAACGCCACCTCGTGGAGCGCATAGGCGTCGAGGACGGTCAGGGCCGTTCCCAGCGCGGCCACGGCCTCGGCGGTCGACCTCAGCCCGCGCCGCAGCAACGCCACCGGCGCGCCGAGCGCCGCCACGGTCAGCGCACCGAGCACCAGCGCGCGGCCCGCGATCCCCAGGTGGCCCCAGCTGACGAGGGTGAAAGCGATCGCCGCGACCGTCAGCAGTACGCCACCGAGTACCAGCAGCACGTTCTGCACGCCCGGCGCGGTGGCCTCCGGCCGGTGAGTGACGGCACCGGTGTCCGGCCCGGTGGGCGACCCGCTCGACCGCGCCCCGGGGCCCTGGGCGGGCCGCGGAGCGGCGGCCGCCCGCAGCGTGTGGATCAGCCACGCACGGCGCCGCAGCAGGACGGCGCGGCGCGCGTCGAGATGCCGCAGCTCGGCGTCGAGGAGCCGCAGCTCCTCGGCCGGGGGCGGAAGATTCGTCATGCCTCGGAGTGTGGCCCGCGCCACGTACCGGGACATGAGCGCGGATACTCAGCTCACGTACTCATCACTTCCGTCGGCGCGTCCCTGCGCAGCGCACTTGCCGGATTCCTTCGGAGGGGCGCAGGGTGGAGGAATGAGCGGTCAGGAGGGCCCCACGCTCATCGCCTCGGTGCAGCGAGCGTTCCGGCTGATGGAAGCCGTGGGCGCCCACGAGAGCGGCGTACCGGCCAAGCAGCTGGCGCGCGAGACGGGCCTGGCCCTGGGCACCACGTATCACCTGCTGCGCACCATGGTCCACGACGGCTACGTGCGCAGACTCGAGGACGGCACCTTCGTCCTGGGGGAGAGGCTGGGCGCGCTGCACGCGGGAAGCCGGGACCAGACGGCGCTCAGCAGGGTCCGGCCGACGCTCACCGAGCTGCGGGACGACCTGTCGGCCGCGGCCTACCTGACCCTCTACGAGGAGGGCGAGATCCGGGTCGCGGAGATCGTGGACGGGCCGAAGGCCCCCCGGGTGGATCTCTGGGTCGGCTTCGAGGACGCGGGACACGCCACGGCGCTGGGCAAGAGCGTGCTGCGCGAGCTGGACGCCGAGGCCCGCGCCGAGTACCTCTCCCGCCACGCGCTGAACGATCTCACCCCGCGCACCATCACCTACCGTGCCGAGCTGCTACGGCGCCTCGACGCCTCCCCGCACCGCCCGGCCGTCACCGACATCGAGGAGTACCGCCTGGGCACCGCGTGCGTGGCGGTCCCCGTCCGCCGGGGCGACACCATCGGATCGCTCGGCATCTCGCTGGACGCCCACCGCACGGCCCGCCTCGACGACGCCGTCACGACGCTGCTCACCACCGCGGAGCGGGTGTCCCGGGGGCTCTCGCTCACCATCTGAAATCCGGGCCCTTGTGACAGCGCGGCCGTACGCGTTTCCTGGATGAGACGGACAAACCAGACAGGCTGACAGGGGAGCGAGAGCGTGAGTGAGCAGGGCGTCGCAGGGCCGCACGTACAGGTCGGGAGCCACGTGGCGAACGGCTGGACGGTCGTCCGGGCCGACGACGAGATCGACATCGCCTTCGCGCCGCTCGTCCGGGCCGAGGTGGCGCGGCGCCTCGCCGACGGCCACCGGCACTTCGTGCTGGACCTGTGCGACACCCCGTTCATCGACTCCATGGGACTCGGCATGATCGTGGCCGTGACCAAGCACATCCGCAACCACGCCGGATCTCTGCGGATCGCCTGCTCCGACCAGCGGCTCCTGCACGTCTTCGCCCTCGGCGGCCTGGGAGCGGTCTTCTCCTTCCACGACACCGTGGAGGAGGCCGTCGCGCAGCCTCCCGGCACGGAGGGACTGGCCGGCTGGCCGCGCGTGCGAGCCTGACGAGGGCGCGGTCCCGGCACCGGTGCGGGAAGCCCGACCACCGGGGCGCCCGGCCGCCCCGAGGAGTCCGCGTCCGGCCTTACGTCGGAGGTAATCGCCTCGCCGGGCGCGGGCCGACACGATGGGTGTCCTCGCCGCATCGACGGGATGCGGCCCCGGAGGAGGTCAGCCATGTCCACGGCCACATCGACGCACACCCGCACCGTGGTGGAAGAGCTGCTGCGCAGGATCGGCACGGGCGACAGCGGGCACATCGCCGAGCTGTACGCCGAACAGGGCGACTGGAGACTCGACTGGCCCGAGGCCGAGCACGGCCGTCCCGCCACGCCGTGGATCCGTCACCGGTCCAGCCGGGCGGACGCGGCGGCCCACTACCGCGAGCTCGCCGAGCACCACGTGCCCGAGCAGGCCGCCACCGAGGTGGAGCGCATCCTCGTCGACGGGAACGACGCGGTCGTACTCGGCGAGATCCGCCAGACCGCGCGCCCCACCGGACGCGCGTACCGCGCCCGCTTCGCCCTCCACCTCACCATCGAGAACGGCCTCGTCACCCGCCACCACGTCTACGAGGACAGCCTCGCCGTCGCCCGGGCGTTCGAGCGGCCCGCGCGTGAGGGCGCGCGGGCGGACGGTGCCGTCGAGACGGCCTCGCCCTCCTGAACCACCGGGGTCAGCGCACCGCCGTCACCCCCTGCGCGGGGGCCGTGGACCCTCGTCCGGGCCCGAGGGCCTCCAGGATCGCCTCGACGCTCTGCTTGGCGTCGCCGAAGAGCATGCCGCTGTTCTCCCGGAAGAACAGCGGGTTCTGCACGCCCGCGTAGCCCGAGGCCATCGAGCGCTTGAAGACGACGACCTGCTCCGCCTCCCAGACCCGCAGCACGGGCATGCCCGCGATCGGACTGGCGGGGTCGTCGGTCGCCGAGGGGTTGACGGTGTCGTTCGCTCCGATGACCAGCACGACCGAGGTGTCCGCGAAGTCGTCGTTGATCTCGTCCATCTCCAGGACGATGTCGTAGGGCACCTTCGCCTCGGCCAGCAGCACGTTCATGTGCCCGGGCAGCCGCCCGGCGACGGGATGGACGCCGAAGCGCACCTCGACCCCGCGCTCGCGCAGCCGCCGGGTCAGCTCCGCGACCGGATGCTGGGCCTGCGCCACGGCCATGCCGTAACCGGGGGTGATCACCACGGACCGCGCCCGCGCGAGCAGCTCGGCCGCCTCGTGCGCCCGTATCTCACGGTGCTCGCCCTGCTCGTCCGCGTCGCCGGGCGGGGCCTCGATGCCGAAGCCACCCGCGATCACGGAGAGGAAGGAACGGTTCATCGCATGGCACATGATGTAGCTCAGATACGCACCGGAGGAACCGACCAGCGCCCCGGTGACGATGAGCAGGTTGTTGTCGAGCAGGAATCCGGCCGCCGCCGCGGCCCACCCGGAGTAGCTGTTGAGCATCGAGACGACCACGGGCATGTCGCCACCGCCGATGGAGGCCACCAGGTGCCAGCCCAGGGCGAGCGCCAGCACCGTGACCGCCACCATCAGCGGGAGGCCCGGACTGACCGTGAACCAGACCGTCAGCACCGCGAACAGTGCCAACGCGCCCAGGTTGAGGGCGTTCTTGCCGGGCAGCGTCAGCGGACGGGACTTGATCCGCGCGGACAGCTTCAGATACGCGACCACGGAGCCGGTGAAGGTCACCGCGCCGATGAAGACGCCGATGAACACCTCCGCGTGGTGGATGCCGATCAGATCGGCGGCGATCTTGCCCCGCGAGCCGTGGGCCTCGACCTCCAGGTAGCTGTTCCAGCCGACCAGGACGGCCGCGAGGCCGACGAAGCTGTGCAGCACCGCGATCAGTTCGGGCATCTGCGTCATCTCCACGCGCCGCGCCCGCCACAGGCCCAGCGCGGCACCGATCACCATGGCGAGCAGGATCAGCGCGACCGGCCCGGCGGAGACGCTCCGCGCCGAGACCACGACGGTGGCGACCAGCGCGAGGGCCATCCCCACGATGCCGTAGACGACGCCGGCGCGTGAGGTCCGGTGCTGGGACAGACCGGCGAGGCTGAGGACGAACAGCAGGGCCGCCACCAGGTCGGCGGCGCGGGAGGCGGTCATGGACGTCATCGGGGCTCGCCTCTCGAGAACATGGACAGCATGCGGCGGGTGACGGCGAAACCGCCGAAGATGTTCACGCTCGTCAGCAGGATCGCCACGAAGGACAGCACGGTGACGAGCGTGCTCTCGTGCCCGATCTGCACGAGGGCGCCGATCACCACGATCCCCGAGATGGCGTTGGTCACCGACATCAGCGGGGTGTGCAGGGAGTGGTGGACCTTGCCGATCACGTAGTAGCCGATGACCACGGCCAGCGCGAACACCGTGAAGTTCTCCGCCAGTTGGGCCGGGGCGAAGGCGACCAGCAGGAAGGTCGCCAGCATGCCGAGGCCGATCAGGCCGAAGCGCCCCGCCGGGCCGATCCCGGACGGCTTCGCGCCCACCGGTGCGGCCGCGGCCGTCGCATCCGGCGCGGTGGAGGGCGGGGCGGCCGACACGGGCACCGGAGGAGGCGGCCAGGTGACCGTGCCCGCGCGGACCACGGTCACGGTCCGCTGCACCACGTCGTCGAAGTCGATGACGATCCGGCCGTCCTTGCCGGGGGTGAGGAGCCGCAGCAGGTTGGCCAGGTTGGTGCCGAACAGCTGTGAGGCCTGGGCGGGCAGCCGGGACGCCAGGTCCGTGTAACCGATGAGGGTCACGCCGTTGTCGGTCACCACGCTCCGGCCCGGGACGGTCCCCTCCACGTTGCCGCCCTGCGCGGCGGCCATGTCGACGACGACACTGCCCGGCCGCATCGCCGCCACGTCGGCGGCGGTCATCAGGCGCGGGGCGGGCCGCCCGGGGATCAGCGCGGTGGTGATGACGACGTCCACGTCGTGGGCCTGCTCGTGGTAGAGCCGGGCCGCGGCACGGTCGTAGTCGGCCGACGTCGCCCTGGCGTAGCCGTCGGTGCCCTCCTCCTGCGCCACGTTCACCGCGAGGTACTCGCCGCCCAACGACCGCACCTGGTCGGCGACTTCGGGACGCGGGTCGGTGGCGCGCACGATCGCGCCGAGACTGGAGGCGGCCCCGATGGCGGCGAGCCCCGCGACCCCGGCCCCCGCGACCAGCACCTTCGCCGGCGGTACCTTGCCCGCCGCGGTGACCTGCCCGGTGAAGAAGCGGCCGAAGGCGTGGGCCGCCTCGATCACCGCCCGGTATCCGGCGATGTTCGCCATGGAACTGAGCACGTCCATCGACTGCGCCCGTGAGATCCGCGGCACCGCGTCCAGGGCGAGCACCGTGACGTCTCGTGCGCAGAGCGCGTCCAGCAACTCGGGCCGCTGCGCCGGTGCGACGAGCGCCACCAGCGTCGTTCCCGCGCGCAGCCGCGCGATCTCCTCGTCGGTCGGCGCGTTGACCTTCAGTACGACGTCCGCGGCCCAGGCCTCGCCGGTACTCGCCCCCGCCTCGGCGTACGCCTCGTCACCGAATCCGGAGGCCGCGCCGGCTCCCGACTCGACGACGACCTCGTAACCGAGGCCGAGCAGCAGGCGGACCGTCGAGGGCGTCGCGGCGACGCGCGTCTCCCCGGGCAAGGACTCGGCGACGACGCCGACGCGTTGAGGTGGGTGGTGAGCGGGTTGGTGTCCAGTCATGTCCAGTCTCTCGTCGAGGCGTTGTTGCCGGGTTCCGTACCCAGAGGAGGACGGCGAGGCACCGAGAACACGGATTCCGGACCGCCTCCGGCCACGTCCCGCAGGAGGGGCCTCGGGCGCGCGTGCGGGAGAGACGGCCGACGTCGCGCGGGCGCCCCTGGTCAGGGGCCGGTCCGCCCCAGGGCCTGGGCGACCAGCCGCCGCGCGTACGCGGCGTCGAGCCCGTCGGGGCGGAACAGGATGCGGTACATCAAGGGAGCGACGACGCGGTCCATGACGGTCTCGACGTCGGGCGTGTCGTCGCCGCGTCCGGCCGCGCGGGCTAGAACGGTGCCGAGCTGCTCGGCGGCGTAGGCGGAGCACTGCCCGGCGTTGCTGCCGTCCGGGTCGCCGAGCAGGGCGTCGCGGATGTAGGCGCGGCCGGTGGGGGAGGCCATCTCGTCGAGGAACTGCTCGGCCCAGGCCGTCAGGTCGGCGTACAGGGCGCCGTGGTCCTGGGGGGCGGTGTCGGGGCGGAGGCGCTCGACCGCGACGTCCGACAGCAGTTCCTGCAGGTCTCCCCAGCGCCGGTAGATCGTCGACGGTGTCACGCCCGCACGCCGGGCGACCAGCGGTACGGTCAGGGCGTCCCGCCCCACCTCCGACGCCAGCTCGCGCACGGCTGCGTGCACCGCCGCCTGGACCCGGGCGCTGCGTCCGCCGGGACGCACCATCTGCCTGCTCATGACGGCCAGCCTAAAGCAAATTCATTGCGTCTAGGGGTTCGGTGCTCGGTCACGCGGCGCGCGCGAGCCCACGGGCGGGCCGGCTCCGCTCGTAGGCGTGACCGGCCCGCAGGAGGACGCGTTCGCCGAGCGGTCGTCCGAGCAGCTGCATGCCGATGGGAAGTCCCGCCGCGTCGTGGCCGACCGGCAGGGACAGGGACGGCACGCCGGTGATGTTGGCCGGGGACGACAGGCGTACGTAGGCGTCGGACACGCCCTCGACCGTGCCGTCGGCCCAGGTGATCGTCTCCTGACCGGCCTCGACGGCGGTCGCCGGGACGCTGGGGGCCGCGATCAGGTCCACGTCCCGGAGCATGGCCGCCCACTCCCGCCGCATGAGGGTGCGGGCGCGCTGGGCGCGCAGGTAGTCACCGGCCGGCATCAGCTCACCGGCCTCCAGCAGGATGCGGACGTCGGCCTGGTACAGCTCGGGGACGGTGCGCAGCGTGCGCTCGTGGTAGGCGGTGGCCTCGGGCACCATCAGGCCCCACTGGGTGGCCTGGATGTAGCGGGTCATGGGGATCTCGACCTCGACGAGACGTGCACCGAGTTCCTCGAGCCGGTCGATCGCGTCCCGGACGGCGCTCTCCACCTCCGGGTCGACGTGGTCGAAGTAGTAGTTGCGCGGCACGCCGACCCGCAGCCCCTTGAGGTCGGTGCCCGCGACCGGCCCGTACCGCGCGGCGGGCGCGGTCAGGGAGGCGGGGTCACGGGGATCGTGTCCGGCCAGGGTGTCCAGGACCAGGGCGGCGTCCTCGACGGTGCGGGTGATCGGGCCGACGTGGTCCAGTGACCAGGACAGGGACGTGACGCCGTGCCGGGGGACGAGACCGTACGTCGGCTTGAGGCCGACGACCCCGTTCAGCGCGGCGGGCACCCGGATGGAACCGCCGGTGTCGGTGCCCAGGGCGAAGGTGGCCGTACCCGCGGCCACGGCGACGGCGGACCCGCCGCTGGACCCTCCGGCCACCCGGCCGGTGTCCCACGCGTTGCTGGTCTGCGGGGTGGTCAGCCCGTAGGCGAACTCGTGCGTGTGGGTCTTGCCGACGAGGACGGCGCCGCCCGCCTCCAGCCGCGCGGCGACGGTGCTGCTCGCCTCAGCGCGGTGACCGGCGCGGACCCGTGAACTGGCCGAGGTCGCGATACCGGCGACGTCGATGAGGTCCTTGAGGCCCATCGGGATGCCGTGCAGCGGGCCGCGGTGGCGGCCGGCCGCGAGGTCGTCCTCGGCCGCACGCGCGGCCCGGCGGGTGTGCTCCGCGGTGACGGTGGCGTAGGCCTGGAGGTGCGGCTCCGCCCGTTCGACGCGCTCCAGCACGGAGTCCACCAGCTCGACGGGGGACAGGCGCCGGGTCCGGACGGCGTCGGCGGCCGCGCTGAGGGTCAGTTCATACGGCTGCATCGTGCGTCTCCTGTTCCGCGCGGTAGGCGGGGGCGGGCGGGGTGTCGGCGAAGTCCAGCTCGCGCAGGACGGCGACGACGGAGTGGATGTGATGGGCGGTGGCCGCGACCGCGGCGTGGCGGTCCGGGGGCAACGGGAGTCCGGCACGGGCGGCCCAGCGGGCCGCCTCCGGCGGAGTGGGTTCGGGGGAAGGCACGGGTGTTCTCTCTTCGGGTTGGGGTGGCGGGGCAGAACACGACGCTCAAAAGCTAAGTGTTTGCGTTAGGTGGACTGTAGGTCCTACGGTGGTTAAAAGCAAAAAGATTGCGTTTAGCGTTTAGTGTCGAGGGGGCGTTCCCGTGCCCACCGGCAGCACTCCGAAGGAAGCGACCGATCATGACCACCGCTCCGGCCACCGACCAGACCACAGCCCCGTACTGGACGGTGGGAGACGTCCCCGTGCACCGCATCGACGAGGTCGCCCTGCCGGCCGCCACCGGCTCCTGGCTGCTGCCCGACGCCACCCCGGACCTCGTCGCCGGACAGCACTGGCTGCGCCCCGACTTCGCCGACGACGAGGGCACCCTGCGCATCGACAGCCACAGCTTCGCGTTCACCGTCGGCGGGTCGCGCATCCTGGTGGACACCGGCATCGGCAACGGCAAGGAGCGGGCCAACCCCGCCTGGCACGACCTGCGCACCGACTTCCTCCGGCGCCTCACCGACGCCGGATTCCCCCCGGACTCCGTCGACCTGGTGATCCTCACCCACCTGCACGCCGACCACGTCGGCTGGAACACGCGGCGCGAGAACGGGAAATGGGTCCCCACCTTCCCCAACGCCCGCTACCTGACCTCCCGCACCGAGCGGGAGTTCTGGGCCGGGTACGACATGGACGAGGCGCGCAGGCAGATGTTCCGCGACTCCGTGTTCCCGGTGGAGGAGGCGGGGCTGCTCGACCTCGTCGACGTCCCCGCCCAAGGCCTGGAGGTCGTCCCGGGCCTGCGCCTGATCCCCACCCCCGGGCACACGCCCGGCCACCTCGCCGTCGAGCTGACCAGCCGCGGCCGGACGGCCCTGATCACCGGCGACTGCGTCCACCACCCCGTCCAGCTCGCCCACCCCGCCGTCGGAGCCTGCGTCGACATCGACCCCGAACGGTCCGAGGCCTCCCGCCGCGCGCTGCTCGGCTCGCTCGCCGACACGGACACCCTCGTCCTGGGCACCCACTTCGCGCCGCCCACCGCCGGCCGCGTCGTCACGCACGAGGACGCCTACCGGCTCCTGCCCGTCCCCGCCGGTCCCGCCCGGCTCCGGTGAGGGCGGGCACGTCGTAGGTTCGTGCCATGACGACCGACGATGACAGGGACTACGACGACGACAGGGGCTACGAGTACCGCACGGCCCGGCCGGAGGACATCGACGCCCTCCACGCGCTGGACGGGTCCTTCACCACCGACACCGTCTTCCGGGTGACCGTCACCGACGAAGGCTTCACCCTCCGGGAGATCCCGGTCGACCCGCCCCTGCGCAAGGTCTTCCCGCCCCGGGACACCGAGGACGCCGAGGGCCCCACGCCCGGGGGCGACGACGCCGGGCGTACGTTCGTCGCCGTCGGCGCGGACGGCCGGCCGGTGGGTTTCGCCGCCGTCTCCTACGCGTCCTGGAACCGGCGGCTGACCGTCGAGGACATCGAGGTCGCTCCGGCCCACCGGGGCCGGGGTGTCGGCCGCGGACTCATGGGCCACGCCGTCGAGTTCGCCCGCGCGTGCGGGGCGGACCACCTCTGGCTGGAGGTGACCCACGTCAACGCGCCGGCGATCCACGCCTACCGGCGTATGGGATTGCGCTTCTGCGGACTGGACACGGCGCTCTACGACGGCACACCCGCGTCGGGCGAACAGGCCCTCTACATGGCCATGGCGCTCAGGTGAGCCTGGCGGCCACGGCGTCGAGCACCCACTCCAGGCCGGTCGCGAAGGACTCCTCGGCGTCCACGTGCGTGCCGTCGTGCACGGCCTTGGCCAGCGCCGGAAAACGGCCCGTGGCCAGCATTTTCGTCATGTGAGGGCCACGGGCGCGCTGCCACTCGGCCTTGGACAGCCCCGTGTCGCGCTCGGCCCGCAGATCCGCGACCTCGCGCCTGATCGCGCCGGTGAAGTAGGCGCTGACCGTCTCCACGGCACGCATGACCGTGTCGACGTCGGCGAGGCCGTCGAGGGCGGCCAGCGTCGCCTCGCTCACGGCGAGGCCGTTCGGGCCCAGGGCGGGTCGGCCGCCGAGCAGATCGGCCAGCCACGGGTGTCGCAGAGCGGCCCGCCTGGTGCGGTGGGCGAGCGCGCCCAGCGCCTCGCGCCAGTCACCGGGCCGCTCCTCGGGCAGGATCTCGGCGTACACCGCGTCCACCATCAGGTCGAACAGCTCGTCCTTGGTGGAGATGAATCCGTACAGCCGCATCGGGCCGGCGTCCAGCCGGGCGGCCACCTTGCGTACGGACACCGCCGCCAGCCCGCCCTCGTCGGCGAGCGCGACCGCGGCGGCGACGATCCGCTCCCGGTCGAGCGGCACAGGGCGGTTCGGCGGCTCCGGCCGGTCCCAGACAGTCATGCTCCCACCGTACTGTTGCGGTACGGCGTACGGTGACAATACGGTGTATCGACATGAGACAACGTATCGCCGTGGTCGGTGGCGGCCCCGCGGGACTCGCCTTCGCCCGCGTGCTGCACCGCCACGGCCACCCCGTCACGGTCCTCGAACGCGATCCCGCCCCCGACGCCCGCCCCGCGGGCGGCACACTCGACCTGCACGAAGGGCTGGGCCAGCTGGCCATGGACAAGGCGGGGCTGCTCGCGCAGTTTTGGGCCCTGTCCCGCCCCGAGGGGCAGGCCATGCGCATCCTGGACACGGACGGGACCGTGCTGCGCGACTGGCGACCGGGTCCGGACGAGCGGGCCAATCCGGAGATCGACCGCGGGCAGCTCCGTGACCTGCTGCTCGGCCCCCTCGACGTCCGGTGGGGGCAGGGTGTGGCGAAGGTGGTGCCGGGGACCCGGGACGGCGTCCTGGTGCACTTCGAGGACGGGCGGCAGGAGACGTTCGACCTCGTGGTCGGCGCGGACGGCGCCTGGTCCCGCACCCGCCCGGCGGTCTCGCCGGTGACGCCGCACTACACCGGCGTCACCGCGATCGAGACCTCACTGGACGACATCGACACCCGCCACCCCGACCTCGCCCGCCTGGTCGGCGACGGATCCGTCGCCGTGTACGGCGTGAACCGGGCGTTCGTCGCCCAGCGCGGCAGCGGCGGCCAGGTCAAGGCGTACGCCCAGTTCCGCGCGCCGCTGGACTGGCACACCCACCTGGACCTGACGGACGCCGACGCCGTGCGGTCGGAGCTGTCGGCCCTGTTCGACGGCTGGACCGCGCCCGTCCTCGACCTCCTGCGCCACGGCGCCGTCTTCGCCCACCGCCCCCTGTACGTCCTGCCCGTGTCCCACACCTGGACCCATGTCCCCGGGGTGACGCTCCTGGGCGACGCCGCCCATCTGATGCCTCCCCTGGGGGCGGGCGCGAACCTCGCCCTGCTGGAGGGCGCCGAACTCGCCGAGGCCTTCGCCGCCGGGCCCGCGGACCCGGACGAGGCCGTCCGCGCCTTCGAGGAGCGGATGTGGGCTCGGGCCGAACGGTGGGCGAGGATCACGGCGGCCGGTCTGGAACGGCTGGTGAGCCCGGACCCCGCCGCGGCCCTCGCCGTCTTCGACCAGGTCCAGCCGTCCCGTTGAGCGGGAGGCCGCTCCGGCCCCCGCTCAATGGGAGGGGGGCCGCTCCGGCCGCCGGGGTCGCGTCAGCCGGTGGGCTCGCCGAACCAGCGGGACAGGTGCCGCTCCAGGTCCTGCCGGTCGTCGCCGATCCAGGCGACGTGGCCGTCCGGGCGCAGCAGCACGCACGGGACGTCCAGTGCCGCGGTGGGGTCCGCGAGGTGGTCGACCCGGTCCGACCAGCCGCCGGGGGTCAGGCGTCCGGTGCGGTCCAGCAGCAGGCCGCGACCGCGGTGCAGCAGACCGTAGAGGCGGCCCTGCGCCACCTCGATGTCCGGCAGGCGGCGGCCGACGAGGTCGGGGCCCTCGCCGAAGTCGTAGCGGATGCCGATCGCGGTGATCTTCTCGGTGAGACGGCGGTTCACCTCGTCGATGTCCATCAGCTCGGTGAGCAGCCTGCGCACGGCCCGCGGGCCCGGTTCGGCGGAGTGCAGCTCCGTCTGGGCGCGGGTGTTGTCCAGCACGTCGGCGGCGACCGGACGGCGTTCGCCCTGGTAGGTGTCCAGCAGGGACTCCGGCGTCCGGCCGCGGATCCGGGCGGCCAGTTTCCAGCCGAGGTTGAACGCGTCCTGGAGGCCCAGATTGAGCCCCTGTCCGCCGGTGGGCGGATGGATGTGCGCCGCGTCACCCGCCAGCAGCACCCGGCCGACCCGGTAGTGCTCGGCCAGCCGGGTGGCGTCCCCGAAGCGGGACAGCCAGCGCGGGGAGTGCACGCCGAAATCGGTGCCCGCGACGGCGCGCAGCTGCTGCCGGAAATCGTCGAGGGTGGGAGGTTCCGCGCGGTCGCCGACTCCCGCGGCGGGGACCACGACGCTGTACACACCCGCGCCGAAGGGGCGCAGCCAGAACCGCTGCTCGGTCGCGCGGACCCGGGCCACCCCGGCGGCGATCTCCTCCTGGGGCACACCCACTTCCATCTCGCCCATCAGCGTCTCGTTCCGCGAGGGCTCGCCGGGGAAGCCGACACCCAGCACCTTGCGCACCGTACTGCGCCCGCCGTCGCAGCCGACCAGGTAGCGGGCCCGCAGCCGTTCACCGTCGGCCAGCTCCACGGTGACGCCCTCGTCGTCCTGCTCGAAACCCGCGACCGGGACCCCGCGCCGGACCCGCGCGCCCAGGGCGACCGCGTGCTCCTCCAGGAGCCGTACGACGACCGGCTGCGGGATGCCCAGCAGATAGGCGTACGCGGAGTCCAGGCCCGCGGGCGCGGGCGCGGGGATGGTGGCGAAGAGCCCGCCGACCGGACGCCGTCTGCCGTGCCGCAGGAGACGGTCCAGCAGTCCGCGCATGGCCATCAGCTCGATGCTGCGCATGTGCAGCGCGACGATGCGGACGAACGACACGGGCTCGGTGTCCTTCTCCAGAACGAGTACCCGCACCTTGTGCAGCCGCAGTTCCGCGGCCAGCATCGCGCCGGTCGGCCCGCAACCGGCGATGATCACGTCGAAATCGTGCCCGGCCGTGTCGTTGGACGACGGCTCGGCGGTGAACTGCCCAGAGTCCATGGGTGTGGCCTTTCGGGAGTGCCTTGTGGTCGAGGCGCTCCCGGCGACACCGCGTCAGTCGCCGGCCATGACGGGAAGGGGGAGCACCCACGTCGATACAGCGTTCATGGGTCTCACCTCCTCGGGCGGTGTCACGGTCCAGGGGGAGTCAACCGTTGCGGGCGTCACCCCGTCCACTCCTTTTCGATGACTTCCGGGCCCGGCGACGGTCGTATCCGGTAGGCACACCCGGCTTACCTGCCGCAGGAGGGACAGACCGATGTCATCAAGCCTCATGGTCGACTTCATCATCTCGCTCGACGGCTACGCGTCCGCCGAGGGCTGGCCCGGATTCTGGGGCATGGAGGGGCCCGAGTACCTCGCCTGGCTCGACGGGGACGACGAGAAGCGGCACACCAGCCTCATGGGCGCCACGACGTACCGGCTGATGTCCGGATTCGCCCGCGAGATGCCCGACGATCCCGGGTTCGCCTGGCTGACCGGGATGCCCAAGGTGGTGTTCTCCTCGACCCTCCGGCCCCCGCTGTCCTGGGCCAACACGGAACTGGTCCCGGGCGACGCCGTCGCGGCCGTGCGGGACATGAAACGGGACGGGACGCGGCCCCTGCGCACCCTCGGCAGTCTCAGCCTGTGCCGGTCGCTGCTCGAAGCCGGTCTGGTCGACCGCTTCCGCGTGGTCGTCTTCCCGGTCATCACCGGTGCGACCGGCAAGGAGAGGATCTTCGACGCGTACCCGGACGTCACCCTCGACCTCGTCGAGAGCCGCACCTTCGACGGCCGGCTCCAGTTGCTGGAGTACGTTCCCACGGTCCTGGACGGACCGCCCCCGGCCGGCGGCCGGGACGCGTCCTAGAGGGCCCCAAGTCGGCCGGAAGAAGCGCGTATTGGTCTAGGCCAGAACGGTGTGGCCCCGTATCCTCGGTGGTGGCCGGCGACGGAACTTCCCCCCACTCACCGCCTCCGGGAGGCCATGGTGAAAGTTCGCACCCGAATATCGGCGATCATCGGCACGCTGGGACTCGTCGGAACCCTGGCTCTGGCCACGGCGTCCGCCGACGAGTCCCGCGCCCCGGGCGACGCGGCGCAGGTCGTGCTGACCGAGGTCGCCCGGGCCGAGAACCCGACGGCCGGAGCCGCGGGACCGAAGGACACGGTGTGGATCGCCGAACGCGCGGGCACCGTCCGGATCCTCGACGGCGACGGACTCGGCGAACCCGTGCTCGACATCTCCGACGAGACCACCACCGACGGCGAACGCGGCCTGCTCGGCCTGGCGTTCGACCAGGACTTCGCGCACCTCTACCTCTCCTACACCGACCTCCAGGGCACCAGCACCGTCGACGAGTTCGCCGTCCAGGACGGCACGGTCCAGGAGGACACCCGGCGGACGGTCCTCACCCAGGAGCAGCCCGAGTCCAACCACAACGGCGGCGACATCAAGTTCGGCCCCGACGGCCACCTCTACATCGCGTTCGGCGACGGAGGCGGCGGGGGCGACCCCGAGGGCAACGGCCAGAAGCTCGACACCCTGCTCGGCAAACTGCTGCGCATCGACCCCCAGGGCGGCGACCCGTACGCGATCCCGGAGGACAACCCCTTCGTCGGCGACCCGAACGCCAAGGGCGAGATCTGGGCCTACGGCCTGCGCAACCCGTGGCGGTTCTCCTTCGACTCGGCAACGGGCGACCTGCTCATCGGCGACGTCGGCCAGAGCGACTGGGAGGAGATCGACTGGGCGCCCGCGAGCAGCGCGGGCGGCGAGAACTACGGCTGGTCGCAGATGGAGGGCACGCACCCCTTCCGCGGCGGCACCGAGCCCGCCAACCACGTTCCGCCGGTCCACGAGTACGACCGCACCGGCCTCGGCTGCTCGGTCACCGGCGGCTACGTGTACCGCGGCGAGGCGATCGCGGACCTCGAGGGGCAGTACGTCTACAGCGACTACTGCGACGGCACCCTGCGCTCCCTGGAGATCGAGAACGGCGAGGTGACCGCCGAGCACGACCTCGGGGTGAACGGCGGAGAGGTCGTGTCCTTCGCCCAGGGCGGCGACGGCGAGCTGTACGTCCTCGCCATCGGGGGTACGGTGTCCCGCGTCGACCCGGCGTGATCACGGCACCGGCCTGACCACCGGGCTCGCGCCTCGGAAGGAGCACCGCCCCCGTGAAGATCACCGCTGCCGATGTCGTCGTCACCAGCCCAGGGCGCAACTTCGTCACCCTGCGCATCACCACCGAGGACGGGCTCACCGGCCTCGGCGACGCCACCCTCAACGGGCGCGAACTGGCCGTCGAGGCATACCTGCGCGAGCACGTGGCCCCCTTGCTGCTCGGGCGGGACGCGCACGCCATAGAGGACACCTGGCAGTACCTGTACCGGGGCGCGTACTGGCGCCGGGGCCCGGTCACCATGGCGGCCGTCGCCGCCGTGGACACCGCCCTGTGGGACATCAAGGGCAAGGCGGCGGGCATGCCCGTGTACCAACTCCTCGGCGGTGCCTGCCGCACCGGCGCCCTCGCCTACGGCCACGCCTCCGGCCGGGACATACCCGAACTGCTCGACTCGGTGCGCGAGCACCTGGCGGACGGCTTCCGGGCCGTCCGCATCCAGAGCGGCATCCCCGGCCTCGACTCCGTCTACGGCGTCGCCGCCTCCGCCGCGGGCGACGGGGACCGCTACGACTACGAGCCCGCCCGTCGCACCGGCACCGCCCACCCGCGTCCCACCGAGGAGACCTGGGACACCCGCGCCTACCTGCGCCACATGCCCACCGTGTTCGAAGCGGTCCGGCACACCTTCGGGCCCGAACTCCCGCTGCTGCACGACGGACACCACCGCATGACGCCCATCCAGGCGGCGCGGCTAGGCAAGGACCTCGAACCCTACGACCTCTTCTGGCTGGAGGACGCGACCCCGGGCGAGGACCAGGGCGCGCTGCGGCTGATCCGGGAGCACACCACCACACCCCTGGCCATCGGGGAGGTCTTCAACTCCGTCCACGACTACACCACGCTCCTCCAGGAACGGCTGATCGACTACGTCCGCTCGGCGGTGACGCACACCGGCGGCATCACCGCCGTACGCAAACTGCTCGACATGGCCGCCGTGTACGGCATCAGGTCCGGCATGCACGGCCCGACCGACATCTCCCCCGTGGGCATGGCGGCCGCCCTCCACCTCGACCTCGCCGTGCACAACTTCGGCATCCAGGAGTACATGCGGCACGCCCCCGAGACGCTGGAGGTCTTCCGCACCTCCTACCGCTTCGAGGACGGCCTCCTGCACCCCGGCGACGCCCCCGGCCTCGGCGTCGAACTCGACGACGAGGCCGCGGCCCGCTTCCCCTACGAACCCGCCTACCTGCCCGTGAACCGTCTCGCGGACGGCACGGTGCACGACTGGTGAGACCCGGGACACCCGTGGCGCGTGGCAGAGTGGAGAGGCCCCGTCGTCCCGTCGTCCCGCAGAAAGTCCCCGTCGCATGCGTCTCCTGCTCATCAGGCACGGCCAGACCCCGTCCAACCTCAAGCACCTCCTGGACACGGCCGAGCCGGGTCCCGGTCTGACCGCCCTCGGCCAGGAACAGGCGGCGGCGCTGCCCGACGCCCTGGCGTCCGAGAAGATCGACGCGCTGTACGCGTCGACGCTGGTACGCACGCAGCTGACCGCCGCCCCGCTGGCCTCGGCGACCGGCCTCGAGGTCCGGGTCCGGGCCGGAATCAGGGAGCTGACCGCCGGCGATCTGGAGATGCGCGGCGACGACGACGCGGCGCGCATCTACATGCACACCGCGTTCGCCTGGTCCGCGGGGGACGTCCGGCCGCGTATGCCCGGGGGCGAGAACGGGGTGGAGGCACTCGCCCGTTTCGACGCCGTGGTGGCCGAGGCCCACGCGACCGGTGCGCAGACCGTCGCACTGGTCAGCCACGGCGCCGCGATCCGCATGTGGGTGGCGGCGCGCGCCGACAACGTGGACGTCGACTACGCCAAGCAGCACCCCCTGGCGAACACCGGGATCGTCATCCTCTCCGGCTCGCCCGAGCAGGGCTGGCGGGCGCTGCTCTGGGAGGGCGAGTCCCTGGGGCCCGTGCCCCTCACGCCGGGCCCGGACGACCCCACCGGAGCCACCGTGGAGCAGCTCAGCCGAGGGGAGTGAGGAACTCCCGCACCGGCAGCGGCCGCCCCACGATCCGGGTGTCGCCCATCCAGCCGTAGAAGCCCTGCCCGAACCGCTCGTCGAACTGCGTGCCGCCCAGGACGAAGGGCTTGCCGAGGGTCGCGATGCCGGTCGACGGCTGCGTCGGATTGCGCGCGATCTTCGAGCCGTCCACGTACATCACCGTGCGGCGGCCGTCGTTGACGACGGCGATGTGCATCCAGCGCCCGACCGGCACCGCATGGCTCCAGGACGTGGGGTCGGCGTCCTGGCGGTGCGGGTAGACCACGAACTGGAGGAACCGCTCGGGGGAGAGGTTCAGGCTGCACGTCGGCTCCAGCGGGGACCAGCCGGTCGTCTTGCCCGCGTCGCCGTTGCGGCCTTCCCAGCTGAGGATGCCCATCCAGGCGTGGTCGCCCTCGAACGGCTCGGGCAGCCGGACGAAGGTCTCGATGGTGTATCCGCGCGGGAACTTCTCGCTGTTCAGGGCCGCCCCGGGGGCGGTGGTGAGGACGGCGCCGCGGTCCGGGGCCTGCCCGCCGTCGAAGCGGAGGCTGGCGTGCGCGGGCTGACCGCGGTGGTGGTCCCGCGACCAGGTGAGCGCGTCGGCGCCACTGGCGTGCAGCCGACGCACGGTCAGGTCGTTTCCGCGGCCGGTGAGATCCTTCACCACGGTGCCGTCGGCCAGGGGCGCACCCTGCCGCTGGGCGGCGTCGGTCCCGGACGCGTCGAAGCGCCAGTAGGCGAGCGTGCCGCGGGGCATCACGGCCCGGGCCGGCCGGGGCTCCGGCACCGGCCGGGCAGCGTAGCCGGCGAACCGCTCGTCGAAGTCGACGGTGAGGGTGAACCGGTCGGCGGGACCGGTGAGTTCGAGCGTCTCGGCCGCCAGCGGGGAACGGTCCGCGGGGTCCCTCGCGAGGAACCAGGGCGAGAACGTCTCCACGTCGACGACCCCGCGCGCCAGGTCGAAGCCGTAGGTGCGGATCATTCCCGCGCCACCGTAGTAGCGGTCCTGGTAGTTGGTGATGTGGACGTGGACGTCGTGCCCGGCGTCGTTGGTCAGCACCGTGCGGCCGGGCGGCCAGTAGTGCCCGCCCAGTGCCAGGAAGATCTGGTCGTTGCCCTTGATTAGGCCGTCCCACAGGCGTTGGCCGTGGTCGGACAGCCGGGCCTCGCCGTCGTCCCCGGACCAGGCGATGTCGTGCGTGGTCAGCACCGCCGGCAGGGTCGGGTGCCGGTCGAGCACCCCCTGCGCCCACGCCAGTCCCTGGTCGGAGACCCGCCAGTCCAGGGCGAGGACGAGCCACTGCCGGCCCCCGGCCCGCAGGAGGTGGTAGCTGTTGTAGCCGTCGGGCGAGGCACCGCCGAACGTGGACATGGACCGGTAGCGGTCGGGCCCGAACGCGGAGAGGTAGGCGGAGTCGCCGCGCTGGTCGTCGGTGGACGAGCGGATGTCGTGGTTGCCCGCCAGCACGCTGTACGGAACCCGGCCGTGCAGGACGCGGAAGGTGTCGGCCGCGAGCCCGATCTCGTCCTCGGTGCCGTGCTCGGTCACGTCGCCGAGGTGCGTCATGAACGCGATGTTGGCCGCGGCCCGCTCGGTGACGAGGTGGCGGAACGTCGCCCGCAGCGGTGCGGGATCGGCGCTGTCGGCATCGAACAGGTACTGGGTGTCGGGCAGCACCGCCAGCGCGAACCGCGGACTGTCGGCGTCGAACCGGCCGCCGGACCACCCGGCCGCTTCGGCGGCTCCCGCCGGGCCGGTGGCCGTACCGGCGACCACGGCACCGGCCGCCGGTACGGCCACCGCCGCACGCAACAACACGCGTCTTTCGGGATGGCGGCGGCCACTGCTCTGTTCCTCTGTGCTCATCGGGGCTCCACGGTCCAGGTGACGGAAGGGGATCAGCCCGCATGCTGCTCACCCGCCCCGACCGCCCGATGGCGCCGAGCTGAACACCGCCCGCCCGGCCGACGACGGCCAGAGGCGGAGCGGCAAAAGCGCGGTCGGCCCTACCTTCGTCCCTCTCGAACACTGCCGCGCCGGCCGCGGTCGGTCTCGTCCTGTACGAGCAGGGAGAGGAGCGAGGCCACGGTCAGACCCGCTTCCGCGGGGTGGCGCAGGACCTGGTCCGGCTGGATGCGGTAGGTGTTGGTGCGCCCGTCGCGGGTGTGGGAGAGGTAGCCGTCCTGCTCCAGGTCGGAGATGATCCGTTGGACCGCCCGCTCGGTGAGCCGGCAGCGGGCCGCGATGTCACGGATCCGGATGTTCGGGTTGTCGGCGATCGCCGCCAGCACCCGCGCGTGGTTCGTGACGAACGTCCATCCGGTGTGAGACTCAGGTACTTCCACCATGCGGTGCATTCTACGGAGCACCTTGCGTGAAACCAGATACGTGACATACTTTTCGTGCTACGCGCTGCGTGTATCGGTGGGGCCCGCGTGCGGGAGACACAGGAGGGACCTGAAGGTGTCTTGGCATGAGGCGGTCACAGGGCGTACGGACGAGGCCGACGCCGGCCTGCCGCGGACCCTGGACCAGGTCGTGATGGATCAGTACGCATGGCACGGCGCCTGGGTCGTCGCCGCGCGCGGCTCGTACGACATGAGCTCGATCGGACCACTGGCGGACGTGCTGGGCGTCGCGGCCCAGGAGCATCCGAAGGTCGTGCTGGAGGCTTCCGGCATCACCTTCGCGGACTCGAGTCTGCTGAATCTGCTGATCCTCACCCGCCGAGCGGTCGACCTCCGCGTGGCCGCGCCGCCGCAGCAGTTGCGGCGCCTCCTGGAGATCACCGGAGTCGACGCGATCATCGAGGTGCGGGCGACGGTGGACGAAGCGGCCGCCTGCTAGGACTACTGCGGCGGCGCTCCCCGTCCGGTCGCCGGACCGCCGGTGCCCCGGGTGGCGGACAGGGACGCGGTCGGGAACAGCGGGCCCGGCCCCTGCTGTTGCACGGTCGGAGGGCGGCGCCGCTTGCCCGGGCCGCCGTACCTCCGCCGTACCCGGAGCGCGACGTATGCCTGCAGGAGGACCTTTTTCATGACGAACCGACCCTTGACGCTCATGGCCGTGCACGCCCATCCCGACGACGAGGCCACCGGAACCGGCGGGGTGCTGGCCCGGTATGCGGCGGAGGGCGTCCGCACGGTGCTCGTGACGTGTACCGACGGCGGTTGCGGTGACGGACCGGGGGGTGTCAAGCCGGGTGATCCGGGGCACGATCCGGCGGCCGTCGCACTGATGCGCCGTCAGGAACTCGAGGAGAGCCGCGAGGTCCTGAAGATCAGCGATCTGGAGATGCTGGACTACGCCGACTCCGGAATGGCGGGCTGGCCGAGCAACGACGCCCCCGGTTCCTTCTGGCGGACCCCGGTCGAGGAAGGCGCCGCGAGACTCGCGGAACTCATGCGGCACTACCGGCCCGACGTGGTCGTCACCTACGACGAGAACGGCTTCTACGGCCACCCCGACCACATTCAGGCCCACCGCATCACGATGGCGGCCCTGGAGATGACGGAGCTGACACCGAAGGTCTACTGGACGACGATGCCCCGCTCGATGATGCAGCGGTTCGGCGAGGTCATGCGCGAGTTCGGTGAGGAGATGCCGGAGCCGGACCCCGCCGAGGCCGCCGCGATGGCCGAGATCGGGCTCCCCGACGACGAGATCACCACCTGGGTCGACACCACCGCGTTCAGCGGTCAGAAGTTCGACGCGCTGGCCGCGCACGCCAGCCAGGGCGAGAACATCTTCTTCCTCAGGATGGGCAAGGAGAGGTTCGGCGAGCTGATGGGCATGGAGACGTTCGTACGGGTCCGGGACACCACCGGTGCGGCCGTACCGGAGAACGACCTCTTCGCCGGACTGCGCTGACCCGCCCGACTGCCCAACTGCCCGACTGCCCGCCGCTCACGTCTCGGCGAGGGCGGCCCGCAGACGTTCGGTCACCGTGTCCAGGCAGCTGCCGAAACTCGTCTGCCCCCCGGCGTCGATCCAGCGCCGGAAGGCGTTGCCGAAGGCCACCGTGGCGAGCTGCGCGACGAGTTCGGCGGTGTCGGCCTCGACCTGCCGTTGGACCAGGGCCTCGCGGATCGCCCGGGTGACCGCGGCCGCCTTGGTGCGTTCGCGCTCCTGCAGCTCGGGGCTGGCATCGATGACCGCCCGGCGCTCCGCCGCGTCGTGCACCTGTGCGGCGAGCAGGGTGCCGACGCGGGACATCGCGTCGAGGGCGGCGGTGAGCGGGGCCGCGTCGGGGTCCGTGGCCAGAACGGCTTCCGCCAGTGCCGGGGGCAGGCGCTCCGAGCCCCCGAAGAGGACCTCGCGCTTGTCGGGGAAGTAGCGGAAGTAGGAACGCCGGGTGAGCCCGGCCCGCTCGGCGATGTCGGTCACGGTCACGTTGTCGTAGCCGTGCTCCGAGTAGAGCTCCAGCGCCGCCCGTTTCAGGCGCTGCTCGGCACCCGGATCCCACCTTGCCATGAGGCGACTCTAACAGGTGATGTCTCGCTGTGTCGTCAGTGCTAGCCTGCCCTCATGACACAGTGTGTCGTCACTGGGGTGTGGCCCCGGTGTGGCCCGGAACAGGCAGGGGCGTACACATGACCGAGACCGGCAAGGCCAGTGGGACGGAAAACGGGAACGGGACGAACGACGAGGTGTGGATCGTCGGGGCGACCGGCCGGGTGGGCCGGGGCGTGGCCGCGCGTCTTGCCGCCCGGGGGCTGACGGTCGTGCCGGTGGGGCGCAGCCGGGAGCGGATGGCCGCCGTCGGCGCCGAAGCCGGTCTGCCCGCGGACGCGAAGGCCGTCGTCGCCGACTCGGCCGAGCGGATCGCGGACGAGGTCGTCCGGGGGCGCCCGCGGGTGGTGGTGAACACGATGGGCGACTACGCCACCACGGCACCGGTGATCGCCCGTGCCTGCATGTCCGGCGGCGGCCACTACGTCGACCAGGCCAACGACGTGGCCGCCGTGGAGGGGCTGCTCGCTCTGCACGACGAAGCGGTACGGGCGGGCAGCACCCTGGTCACCGGCGCCGGATTCGGGGTGCTGGCGACGGAGGCGGTGGTGGCGAAGCTGTGCGAGGAGCGCCCCGCGCCGCGCCGGGTACGGGTCGACTCCGTGGCCTCGGCGGAGGTGGAAGCGGGTGCGCTCGGCACCGCACTCGCGACCGGCATCGTGGACGCGCTCGTCGCGGGCGGGCGGCGTTACGAGAACGGACGGCAGGTGAGCGCGCGCCTCGGCGCCGACCCCCAACGGCTCGCCTTCCCGGACGGGACCTCGGCCAAGTCGGCGGGTGTCGCGTCCGGAGAGCTGATGGCGGCGCACGTGGTCAGCGGAGCACCGTTCGTCACCGCCACGTCCGCCCTGGCCCCGACCACTCCGCTCCTGCGGGCCCTGCTCCCGCTGCTGGGCCGGCTGCTGTCCGTCCCGGCACTGCGGCGCCGCGCCGTCCGCCTTCTCGGCGCGGTGACGGTCAAAGCCGCGCCCCGTCCCCGCGAGCACTCCTGGGGACACGCCGTCGTGGAGTGGGCCGACGGCACCCGGCGCGAGGGATGGCTCCGCGCGGGTGAGGGCATGGCGTACACGGCCGACGTCACCGCCACGGTCACCGAACTGCTGGCCGGTGGATCGGGCCGGCCGGGGGCCTGGACGCCCGCGGCCGCCCTCGGGCCCGGCCTGGCGACAACCGCCGGTGGCGCCTTCGTAGGGGACTGACGCTCACCCCTCCCCGGCCGCCCGCCGGGTGCAGCGCCTGGTGAACCGCAGTGACTGGTCGAATATCTCCTCGACCCGGGCAGCGGGCAGGCCGTACCAGCCGTGGTCCGCGCCCGGCACGGTGCGCAGGTGCGCCGGTGCGCCCAGTTCCTCCAGTCGCGTGGCGAGATCCCGGCTGTGCGAGCACGCGACCATGGTGTCCTCCTCGCCGTGGACGAGGAGGAAGGGAGGCGCTCCCGGATGGGCGTGCGCCAGGGGACTGGCCTCTCGCGCCCGTTCCGGGGACGCGGCCGGTGCTCCGCCGAGCAGCAGGGCCTCCGGCGTGGTGGACGATCGTGGGTCGTAGGGGCCGCGGGCGGTGGTGAGATCGGCCGGTCCGTACCAGACCACGGCGGCGACGGGGGCCGGTCCGACGTGCGGAGTGAGCGCCAGGAGGGAGGCCAGGTGGCCGCCGGCCGACTCACCCCACACCACCGTGCGACCGACGTCCAGATCCAGCTCGGCGGCGCGCAGGCCGAGCCAGCGCAGCGCGGCGCGAAGATCATCGAGAGGCGCGGGGAAGTGCGCTTCGCCGCTCAGCCGGTAGTCGGCGCAGGCGACAGCTACACCGGCCGCGGCGATCCGCGCGAACGGTCCGGGGTCCCAGTCCCGTGTCCGCATGCCCATGTCGTCCCGGCGGCCGCGGAGCCAGGCGCCGCCGTGCACGAACAGCACCAGGGGGAGTGCCTCCCGCTCGGTGTTCTCGGGCAGCCAGAGGTCCAGTTCCAGCGGTCGG
This sequence comes from Streptomyces sp. BBFR25, assembly GCF_044590125.1. Lineage (NCBI taxonomy): Bacteria > Bacillati > Actinomycetota > Actinomycetes > Kitasatosporales > Streptomycetaceae > Streptomyces > Streptomyces sp. BBFR25. The sequence goes on along the minus strand of NZ_CP172447.1, from coordinate 724,624 downwards.
CTTCCCGCGCGCTCGGCGAAGGGGACACCCCGCAGCACCCGGACGCCCGGCGCGCAGCGGGCCGCGGGAGGCAGGGGTGCGACGTCCGGATGGGGTGCGGCGATCAGCTCGCGGACGGTGCTGCGCCCGGCGGTCACGGGGTGCGCCACTGGTGGTCGGGCAGGAACCGCACGTCGAACTGCTGGGGCACGGTGGCGAATCGTTCCGGCTCGGGTATGTGGGGCTCGGGCGGCAGTCCGAGGGCGTCGGCGGGCGTACCGAGAGTTTCGAAGAAGCGCTCGAAGGTACGGCCCGGACCGGCGGCGACACCGACGACCTGGCTGTGGTGGCGCTCCATGCGGTAGGCGTGCCGGCAGTTCTTGGGCACGAAGCCGAAGTCGCCGGGCGTGAGCAGCTTCTCCTGCTGACGGCCCTCGGTGTCCTCGACGAACAGCCGGACCGCGCCCTGGGTGATGTAGAAGACCTCGTGGGTGTCGGTGTGCAGATGGGCCGGGATGATGTCGCCCTTGGGGCCCTCGACGGTGAAGAAGTTGAAGGTGTTCTCGGTCTGCTCCCCGCCGGCGTAGATCGTGATCAGGTCGCCGAACAGGTGGGCGCGGTCGCCCTCGCCCTTCTCGATGAAGTACGGCTTGCCCGGTTCGGCGGGGATGCGCGAGGCGCGCCGGTAGCGTGTGGCGTACTCGATGGTCATGGCTCTCCCGTGTCGGCGTCCGTTCGATGTCAGGTAGCCTGACACAACGGGCCGCCGACCGCCAAGTGGGCCGACGGACCGGCCCGCCGCCCACCGCCCGTGAGGAACTGATGCATTCCGCCGACCGCAACCTCCCGCAATTGCTGGGTGACGCCCGGCGCTGGTTCGACGAGGCCCTGCTCGCCGCGCTGGAAGAGACCGGCGCGTCCCACGTCTCGCCGACGCAGCTGGGGCTGTTCAGCGTGCTGGACGAGGACGGCACGACGGTGTCGGAGCTGGCCCGCCGGATGGGCGTCACCCGGCAGACCGCCCACCAGGCGGTCCACGGCCTGGTGCACCTCGGACTGTTGGAACAGGCACCCGATCCCGCCTCCGCCCGGCGACGGCTGATCCGGCGCACCCCGGAGGGGCAGCGCGCGCATCAGCAGGCGGACCTCGTGCTGCGAGGCCTGGAGGAGACACTCGCCGAGCGGATCGGGCGGGACGCGGTCGCCGCGCTGCGGGCCGCGCTGGAGGCGCCGTGGGGTCCGGCGCCGACCCGCGACCCCCGAGCCGCCCCGCCGCGCCCGTGAGGGCCGGGCACCGGTGCCCGGCCCTCACGGCACTGCTCACCGCTCACTGTTTCTGACATCGTTGTCGAAACCCGCGGACGCCCTACGGCGTGTAGACGGCCCCGCTGCCGTACAGCTCCCTGGTGAACGCGGAGACGTCGGCGCTGCGATCGCTGCCGTCTAGGTTGTACGTCAGATAGACGCCGTACCCCTCGCCGACGGTGCGGCGGGCGAGGTCGGCGGCCGTGTTCTGCGCGGTCCGGCCGATCTCGACGGCCGCCGGTGACAGCTTCGCCTTGGGCAGCGCGATGCCGGGGACCTGCCAGGTGCCGTAGTACGGGTTCCAGGCGTAGTCGAACTTGGACGAGACGTCGACGCCGCCGTACGACAGCCGGGACGCGGCCGGGCCGATGTTGTAGAGGCTGATGATCTTGTCCGGCATGTTCGCGCGCAGTGCCGTCACCAGGTGCACGAACGAGCTGTCGTTGGGCTGGGCGGTGCCGTTGTTGCCGTACTCGGCGTATTCGTCGTCGAAGTCGATGCCGTCGAGGCCGTACTCGGCCACGGCGTCCGAGAGTTGCTTCGCGAACGCCGAAGCCGCCTGCTGGGACGGGAAGTTGGCGAATCCGGCCCCCTGGTGGTTGCCCAGCACCGACAGGACGACCTTGATGCCCTTCTGCTGCAACGGCCGTATCTGCGTGGCGGCGTTGTCGAGGACGCGCTGCACGTTCTCGTTGAAGTGCAGGTACGCCGTCCTCGAGGCGGTGTCGTAGTTGATGTTCGCGGCGAAGATCACGGCGACGTCGAAGACGTTTCCGCCCCCGTTCTCCAGCGCGTACTTGCCGACGTTGAGCATGCTGTTGTTGTTCACCTCGACGTACGCCACCGAGGTCGGCCCCTGCTTCACGGGGGCGGGGGCCGCCGCGGCGCCGGTCGCGGTGGCCGCGCCGAGGACGAGGGCCGCGACGGCCGAGAGCGCGAGCGCCGTCCTGCGCGCTCTTCTCCGTACCAGACTGAACATGGGTGATCGGTCTCCCAACGCGTGGTCGGCGCCCTGCTTGTCCATGAGCGCCGAGCGAGTCCTACGAGTCTTCCGCTGCCGTGGTCGAAGCCCCGGGCGTGTGCTCGAACTCTTCACGGGTTCCACGCACGGGGCACGCCGACGGCCCTGCCGGGTCAGCCCTCGACGAGTACGGGCACCGACTCGGCGACCGCCGACGGCGCACCGGCCGCTTGGCCGAAGTTGCTCTCGACCTCCGCCTTCTCCGCCGCGTCCGGGTACGGGTTCGTGCACGCGGTGCCCGCGCTCGACCCCGACATCAGGCTGGAGCAGGGCCCGGGCTTGCGGTCCGGCAGCCCCAGGATGTGACCGAGTTCGTGGGACGAGATGCGCACCGTGTCGTAGCCCTGGTCCACCGCCTGACGGCCGATCCAGACGGTGCCGTTGCCCAGGGAGGTGGTGAGCGCGCGCGGCCAGCCGTCGTCGGCCAGGACGCGTATGTTGGCCCGCTGCCCGGCCGTGGCCGGACGCAGCTCAGCGCCCTCGACGCTCTCGTTCCAGATCGCCGCGCCCCGGTCGACCGCGGACCTGAACTCCGCGGAGCCGCTGGCGTCGTAGGTGAGGACTCGGGCCGCGGCCACTGAGTCCGCGGCGGCGTCCGGCGCGTCGGCGGCCACGGCCTGGCCGCCGCTCAGCAGCGGCAGTGACAGCAGTGCGGCGGCGACGAGATGTCCGGTCAGTGTGCGGACGTGCATGCTCGACCTCCTTGTGGGGGAGAGGAGTCGTGCTCATGACATCATCTGCCACCTTGCCCACCCGGCGCCGCCGTCAATCAGTCAATTCGCGCGGGGCCCCGGACGAATCCGGAGCCCCGCCGGGCAGGGGTCAGCTCGTCGGGAAGTCGTCGGCGGTGCTGATACGGCTCTTCAGCAGGGCCCCGGACTCGGTCAGTACGCCGCTGCTGCTGTAGTCGGTGCCCCCGCAGGTGCCCGGTTTGAACGCCGCGCTGCCCTCGTCGGCGTCGGAGTACGTCCAGTTCGCGTAACCGATCTTCAACCGGTCGAGCAGGTCCAGCCACGCGACGCTGCTCGCCCGGTCCACCGCACCGCCGCCGGTGGCGCTCACCGTGCCGAACTCGGAGACGAACAGGGGCAGCTGCGCGGCTGCCCGGCTCACCGCCGCGCGGTAGGCGTCCTTGTGGCTCGCGGCGTAGAAGTGGAAGGCGTACATGATGTTGGTGGCGTTCACGGGGTTGTTGACCACCTCGCTCTCGTTCGAGCCGTCCGAGACGCCCAGCGAGGACCAGCCGCGGGTGCCGACGATCACGACGGCGTCCGGGTCGGCGGCCCGGATCACCGGGATGACCTGCTCGGCGTAGCTCTTGACGGCCGCCCAGCTCACCCCGTTGGGCTCGTTGGCGATCTCGTAGATCACGTTCTTCTTGTGCGCGTTGCGCGCGGCGACGGAGGAGAAGAACGTCTTGGCGCGGTCGAGGTTGTGGTTCGGGTCGCCCGGCGTCAGCGTGTGGAAGTCGATCACCGCGTACATGCCGCGGGCCTCAGCCATGTCGACCAGGGAGTTCACCCGGGCGGTGAAGCCCGCCGGGTCGGTCTCGTAGCCGTCCTCCTGCACGTACATGGCGACGCGCAGCAGGTCCGACTTCCAGTTGTGCGCCAGTGCGTCCAGGGAGGCGTCGTTGTAGCAGGGGCCGAACCACTGGATGCCGTGCGTGCTCATGCCCCGGAGCTGTACGGGGCGGTCGTACTGGTTGCACAGATGGACGCCGCAGACGTGCAGTTGTCCGTTGACGGCGGTCGGGGTGCCGGTCGCGGGCGGGTCGGTCGGCGGGTCCGTCGGCGGATCGGTGACGGACCCGGTGCAGGTCACGCCGTTGAGCGTGAAGGACGTGGGTGCCGGGTTGGAACCGGTGAAGGAGCCCACGAAACCCAGGTCGGCCGACGCGCCGGTGGACAGGGTGCGGTTCCAGTCGGCGCCGCCGGCGGTGACCTGGGAGCCGGACTGCGACCAGGTCGCGTTCCAGCCCTGGACGACCTTCTGTCCGGCGTCCGGCAGCGTGAACCCGAGTGTCCACCCGCTGACCGGATCGCCCAGATTCGTGATCTTCACCCCCGCCTGGAAGCCGCCCTCCCACTGGTTGGTGATCGTGTATTCGGCCGCGCAGCCGGTCGCGGCCTGCGCCGGGGGTCCGGCGAGCACCGTGAGGCCGACGGTCGACGCTCCGGTCGCGAGCAGGGCCAAAAGGCGTTTCAACGCGTTCCTCCTCGTATGAAGCGGGCATGACAAACCGGAGCGCGTTTGGGAGCGCTCCCAAAGCCTTCGGGCCGGACCGTACACCCGTACGCCGGTGCGCGACAGGTGTCGGACCGTGCAACCGCCCGCCCCGGCGGGGCCAGGAGCGGGCGGTTGCACGGCGCGGGGCAGGTGCGCGGCCGCCGTCGCGGAGGCTACGCGGGCTGGTGCCGCCGGAAGTAGTCGACGATCTCCGCGGGCAGCGCGGGTACGTCGACCGGGGTGCCGCCCGAGCGCAGCGAGGTCGTCGCGGCCACCGCGGCGGCGACCGCCTCACGGGCCGCCACCGGAGAGGTGTCCGTCGGCCCCCCTGCGGCGGCGAAGCGGAGGAACTCGTCGACCAGCGCCCGGTCCGCGCCGCCGTGGTCGTCCTGGGACGGTGTGGGGACGGGGACGGTGAGGTCGGCGTCGCGCCGGTAGCCGGAACGGTGCCGGTTCCACACCTGGATCGTCGCGGGATCGCCCTCGATGCCGTCGCCGAAGTTCTCCAGACGGCCCTCGTCCCCGATGACGGTGTAGTTGCGCCAGTAGTCCGGCGTGAAGTGGCACTGCTGGTAGCTGGCGAGCACCCCGTTGTCCAGGCGCGTCAGCATCATGCTGATGTCCTCGACGTCGACGACGGGGTTCAGTTCCCGCAACGCGGACGGCGGCCAGATCTCCGGGTCGAACCAGTCGGGCATGCGCCCGCCCGCCGGTGCCGGGTCGTCGGCCCCGCGCCGCGGGTTGTCGCCGTACACCGACAGGGCGCCCTGCGCGACGACGTTCCTGGAGTAGCCCCCGGCGAGCCAGTGGATCACGTCGAGGTCGTGGGCGCCCTTCTGCAGGAGCAGCCCCGTGGTGTTGGCCCGCTCGGCGTGCCAGTCCTTGAAGTAGTAGTCCCCGCCGTGCCCGACGAAGTGGCGGCACCACACGGCGCGCACCCGGCCTGTCGCACCGTCGTCGATCAGTTCGCGCATCCGCCGCAGCACCGGGAGATGGCGCAGGTTGTGGCCCACGTACAGGCGGCCGCGGGAGTCGTACGCGGCCCGCAGCAGGGCGTCGCAGTCCTCGACGGTGATCGCCAGCGGCTTCTCCACGAACACCGGGACCCCGGCGGCCAGGAAGAACAGCGCGGGCCGCGTGTGCACATGGTCCGGCGTGAGGACGAACACGGCGTCCAGGCCGTCGTCGGCCATCTCCTCGTACCGCTCGTGCAGCACCACGTCCGGTCCGAACAGGGACCTGGCATCGTCCCTGCCCCGCGGATCCGGATCGGCACAGGAGACGACCCGGGCGAGTCCGGGACGGTTCGCCAACGCGGCCACCGGCGCGCGCTGGCCGACGCCGATCACGCCGACGCGCAGTTCCGGCCTCGATGTCTGGTCACGGTGGCTCACGTGCTGTCCCTTCGTTCCCGGCGGGGGAGTGGTGGTTGTCGTGTGCGGGGCACCTACCGGCGTGGCGCGGTCGGCGCGGAGAGTCCGTCGCTCAGCAGCCGGGCGTCGACCTCGTCCAGCGCGAGGCGCACCCCGCCCAGGGCCACGCTCTCGTCGCCGAGCGTGGAGGCGCGCAGTTCCGGCAGGCGCAGGCAGTGCTTGGTCAGTTCGCGGCGCAGCGGTTCGAGGACCACGTCGGCGGAGCGCGAGAAGCCGCCGCCGTAGACGACGACCTGCGGGTCCAGGGTCAGCACCAGCGCGGCGACCCCCACCGCGAGGTCGCGGGTGTAGCGGCGGACCGCGGTCCTCGCGTCCCGGTCGCCGTCCCGGGCGGCCTGGAAGACCCACGCGGCGGCCTCGCCGGGCGCGGCCGTGGCCGGGATCCCGGGACAGTTCTGGAGGTGGTCCGGAGCGGTGAGCCAGCGCACCGCCCTCAGGGCGCCGATCTCTCCCGCGGCGCCGCCGTGCCCGCGCCGCAGGGTGCCGTCCAGGATGAGACCGGCGCCGGTGCGCAGCCCTGCGAGGAGGAAGACGATGTCGTCGGCGTCCTGCGCCACGCCCTTCCACCGCTCGGCCACGGCGGAGAGCTTGCAGTCGTTCTCGACCCGGACCGGGCAGGAGAAGCGGGCCGCGAGGTGGGCGACCGGGTCGGCCTCGGTCCAGCCGGGCAGCGGAGTGGACAGGCTGGTCCGGCCGGCGGCGTCGACCGGGCCGGTCACCCCCACCGTCACCGCCCAGACGTCGTCCGGCGTCATCCCGCCGGTCCGCAGGACGTCGTCGATCACCCGGTCGACCTCCGACAGCCGTGCCGCGGGCGGCGCGTCCGGGTCGACCGGCCGGCGCAGCGTCTCCACGAGGTTGCCCTCCAGGTCGCTGAGGACCGCCAGCACCTTGTGCACGCCGACGTCGATGCCGAGCACATGACCGGCGTCGGCCCGGAAGCGGTACCGGCGGGCGGGGCGCCCCACCACGCTGCCGACCCCGGGCTCCTGCACCACGGCCCAGCCCTCGGTGACCAGGGCCTGCACCAGTACGTCCACGGCGGGCCGCGACAGACCGGCCCGGCCCGCGAGTTCGGTGACCGTCGACGGGGGGTTGCCGCGCAGCGCCCACACGATGGACAGCTGGTTCATCTCGCGCATCCGGGACAGGTCTGTTCCGGTCGTCGCCATGCTTGGTACTCCCTGCGAGGGTTGCCGTGCGCGCCGCTGGATAATGCTGAGGAGTTTACTAACGCCGTTTCGCGGACGCGTTCGTGCCGGAGGTCAGGCGATCGGATACCGCTGTTCCGCCTCCGCGGAGACGGCCGGGGTGAGGTCGACCTCCCGCCCGTCCAGGGCGAAGCGGTAACGGCCGAGCCGGTGCACCACCGGGCGTGCCTCGAGATACGCCGTCATCGTCCGCAGCTCGTCCGGGCGCAGCCACCCGGGCGGATCCGAGACCGCCCGGAATCCGCAGACGTCGGCGAGGTCGCGCAGCCACCGCTGCTGCCGTTCGGTGAGCAGGTTGAGGCGGCTGCGGAAGTACACGACGTCCGGGTCCACCTCCAGCAGTGGTTTCTGCCACAGCCGGTGCACCGTGTTGACGACGGCGTTGCGGGCCAGGGCGTCGGACGGGTCCCGGGTGGCGTAGTGCTCCCACATCGGGGCGACGTCCGGGCCGCTGCGCACACCGTCGGCCAGGCCCAGCGAAGGCAGCAGCGGAGCGCCGCTGGCGAGCAGGTACACGTCGGGGCCCGCCGCCTCACGGATGATCCGCAGCCCGGTCCGGTACGCCTCCTCGCGCCCGGCGTCCGCGCAGTGGACCCCGGGCACCGCCCCGGCCTGCAGGAAGTCGAGCTTGAGGTACGTGAACCCCCACTCCCCGACGACCCGGTGCACGATCTCCCGAAGGTGCTCCTGCGCCGCGGGGGAGGTGAGGTCCAGCGCCCAGTACCCGGTGCCCCAGTTGTGGCCGGCGACCACCGGAGCGCCGTCGTCGCCGCGCAGCAGCAGCTCCGGCCGCTCCCGGGCGGTGCGCGAGTCGGGGTGGACGATGAACGGCGCGAGCCAGAGCCCGGGCCGCAGTCCCGCGTCGGTGATCCGCCCGGCCAGCGCCCGCATCCCGGAGGGGAACTTGGCGTTGGCCTCCCAGTCGCCCACCGCCCGCTCCCAGCCGTCGTCGACCTGGACGACGTCGAAGGGCAGATGGCGCAGGGCGGTGATGTCCTCGGCGAGCCGTGCCTCGGTGATGTCCTCGTAGTACGCGTACCAGCTGCACCACACGTTTCCGGCCCGCCCGTTGCCGCGTCCCATGCGCTCGCCCAGGTGGCGGGCGTAGTCCGCGAAGACCTTCTCCTCGTCGCCGTAGGCGAGGAACCAGGGGGCTCCCGCGTGTTCGTACCACCCGGAGAGTGTGTCCAGGTCCGCCGACAGCCGCGGTACGTCGAGGCCCAGCGCGCCGAGCAGCAGCACCCGGCCGTCCGCGCCCTCCAAAGCGGCGACGGCGGAGGAGTGGTGGCGCGCCGGGTCGTCCCACACCGGGTCGTCCGCCGTCAGCCGCCGCTCGCGGCTCTCGATGCGCAGGGGTGCGGCGGAGAGCCGACGCCAGCCGCACGGGCTCCAGGAGTTGTGCCCGTGGCGGTAGAAGAGCGCGTCGCCGAGACCGTGCAGCAGGGCCACCCGGCCGGGCGGCAGCAGCAGACCGCCGTCGACGGGCCGCGGTGGGGCTTCGCCTTCGACCTCGATGGCGAAGCGGCGGTCGCCGAGGTCAACGAGCTGGGCCATGTATCTCCTTGCGTTGCGGTGAGGGGTGGTGCGGAACGGTTCGACGCGCTGCCGTGCGGCGGGTCAGCGGAAGAGGTCGTTCACCTTGTCGTTCGCCGTCCTGAGGGCTTCCTCCGGCGAGGTCTGGCCGAGGATCGCCGACTGGATGGCGTCCTGGACGATGGGACCGATCTCGGTGCCGTTCTCGGTGATGGGCAGCAGGAACGTGCCGTCCTTCGCCGCGACGGCGTCGGTGAAGACGTGGACGTCCTCGCCCCTGGCCCGGCGGGCGGCGAGCGCCTTCTCGGTGGCGGACCTGAGCGCGGGGAAGACCACGGCCCGCTCGGCGACCAGGTTCTGGCACTCGGCCGAGGCCAGGAACTTCACCCACTTCCAGGCCTCCTCCTTGTGCTTGCTGCCCGCCCAGACGGCGTCCGAGAGACCGTTGACGGCGCTCTTGCGCCCGGCCGGACCGATCGGCATCGGCGCGAAGGCGAACTGCCGCTCCAGCTTCGGACCGGTGTAGCTGGAGATGGCGTAGGAACCCGCGACCGTCATGGCTCCCTTCCCGGCGGCGAGCAGCTCGGAGTTGGCCATCTTCGACTGCTGGTCCAGACGGGGTGCGTACCCCTTGTCGATCAGGTGCTTGAACCAGGAGATGGTCTCGACCAGCTTCGGGTCGTCGTAGCGGTAGTGCGTGCCCCACGGGTTCTTGTCCAGGTACTGGAAACCGTTGGCGGCGGCGAATTCGCCCCAGCCGTTCTGCCCCTGGGAGCCGTCGGCCCACTCGGGCAGGAAGCCGTAGACCTCGACGTGGTCCTTGTCGAAGCCGGGGTCGAGACCGTTGCGGCCCTTGTCGTCCAGCGTGGCCCTGGCGATGACCTCCTCCAGGGTGCCGCCGTCGGAGGGATTCCAGGTCAGCCTCGCCAACCGGTCGGCGTCCAGGCCCTGTTCGCCGAGCATCGCCGTGTTGTAGACCAGCGCCACCGTGTCCCAGTCCTTCGGCAGGCCGTAGCGCTTGCCGTCCTTGACCCAGGGCTCGGTGAGTCCGGCCTGGTAGCCGGAGAGGTCCACCTGGTCCCGCTCCACATAGGGCTGGAGGTCCAGGACCTGGCCGCCGGAGACGTAGGTCGCCGAGTAGGTGGACTGGTTCGTCCACACGTCCGGTGCGTCACCGGAGACCAGTTCGGTGGTGAGGTTCTGCCAGTACTGGGTCCAGGCCGTCTGCGTGAACTCGACGGTGATGCCCGGGTTGGAGCGGTGGAAGGCGGCCGCGCAGTCCTGGTAGGCGGGCAACTGCCGGTCGTCCCACAGCCAGTAGTCGAGGGTGACGGTGCCGTCGGCCGCGTCGTCGTCGCTGCCGCAGGAGACGAGGGTGGCGGAGGCGGCCAGGCACAGCAGGGCCGCGCCGGCGCGCAGGCGCAGGGATGTCATGGGAGAGGGGCCTCTCTTGCTCGTGCCGCGTGCGAAGGCTTACTTGACGCCGGTGAAGTTGAGCGACTCGACCAGACGCCGGCCGAGCAGGATCAGCAGGACGAGGACGGGCAGCACCGACAGCGTCGAGCCGGCCATCAGCCCCGTCCAGTCGGGCGAGGTGTTGGGCGACTGCTGCTGGAAGATGCCGAGCGCGACGGTGAGGACCCGGGTCTCCTCGTCCCGGCCGGTCAGCAGGGGCCACAGGTAGTCCTTCCAGGCCCACACGGTGGTGGTGAGCCCGATGGTGAGAAGCGGGCCACGGCTCATCGGCAGCACGACCCGCCAGAACAGGCCCCAGGCGCCCACCCCGTCGAGGACCGCGGCCTCCTCCACCTCGCGGGGGATCGACAGGAAGAACTGACGCAGGAAGAAGATGGCGAAGGGGGTCATCAGCACGCTCGGCGCGACCATGCCGGCGAAGGTGTTGAGCCAGTCGAGGTTCTTCACCAGCACGAAGTTCGGCATGACGGTGAAGATCGGCGGCACCATGAGCGCGGCGATCAGCACGCCGAACACCGCGTCGCGGCCGGGGAAGCGCAGCCGGGCGAAGGCGTAGCCCGCCATGGCGCAGCAGAGCGTCTGCAGCACGGCGATCAGACCGCTGTAGACCACGGAGTTGAGCAGGTAGCGCAGGAAGTCCACCTGCGCGCCGGACCCGCCGGCGGCCATGGCCTCCTCCTGGCTGGTCAGGCCCAGGACCCGCAGGAAGTTGATCGCCGTCGGGTGCTGGGGGACGAGCCCGGTGGAGTCGGAGTAGAGGTCGGCCGCCGGTGTCACGGCGGTGCGGACCATCCAGTAGAACGGGAAGACGGTCGCCACCAGCGCGACCACGAGCACCACCCATGCGGCGACCCGCCCCGGCGTCACGGCCCCGCGGGTCCGGGCACGGGCGATGCCCCGCGCCCGCGCCGGGGCAGCAGTCTGTGTCTGTGTCTGTGTCACGTCCGCCTCCTCAGGCCAGGTCCGAGCGCGACGCGCGCAGCAGGCGCATCTGCACCGCCGTCAGCACGCCGAGGATCAGGGCGAGCATCACGGCCACGGCGGAGGCGTAGCCCATGTGGAAGTAGGTGAAGGCCTGCTCGTAGATGTAGTAGTAGATGACCCGGGTCGCGCCCACCGGCCCGCCCCGGGTGGTCACCGCGATCGTGTCGAAGATCTGGAACGAGCCGATCATCGACACCACCAGCACCAGAGCGAGCACCGGCCGCAGCAGCGGCAGCGTGATCCTGGTGAACATCCGGATCTCACCGGCGCCGTCCAGGGACGCGCTCTCGTACAGGTGCTGGGGGATCTGCAGCATCCCCGCGTAGAGCAGCAGCGCCGTGTAGCCGGTGTACGCCCAGGTGTTGACTGCGGCGATGGACGGCATCGCCCAGTCGGGGGAGGAGAAGAAGCCGGTGGTGCCCATGCCGAGGGCGTTCAGGACGTGGTTGACGAAGCCGAGGTTGGTGTCCAGCAGCCACAGCCACAGGAGGCCGACGGTCACGTTGGGGACGAGCCACGGCAGCAGCAGCATCGCGCGCAGGGCCACCGAGCGGGTCAGCCGGTGCATGAGCGTGGCCAGGAGCAGCCCCAGCACGGTCTGCGAACCGATGTTGACCACGACGTAGTAGCCCGTGACCTTGAGCGCGTTCCAGAACTGCCCGTCGCTCACCAGGTCGCGGTAGTTCTCCGCTCCGGTGAACTCCGGAGCGGCGAGGAGGTTGTAGTCGGTGAGCGAGTAGTAGACGCCGCGCACCGTCGGATAGGCGTAGAACAGCGCGAACCCCGCCAGCGCCGGTGCCAGGAACAGCCAGGCGACCCTGCGGTCGTCGCGGCGCTTGCGCGGCCGGCGGGAGGCGGGTGCCTGGTCGGGGCCCGGGCGGGCGGACCCCGGTGGTCGCGCAACTGCGGTGTGGGCACCCATGGTTCCCCTCCGAAGGTATCTGCGCCGCACCTCTTGCCAGTGGGGCACCATGGATTACATATTGATGAGGTGCAGTGAAACTTTGTCAATACTGGATCATAAAAAGGTGCGGTCATGTCCTGCGGATCAGTGAGGGGTCTTCGTGGTCGGCGATGAGTTTTCCCGCGCGCCTCGGTCCTACCCGTGAACACCGAGACAGCGGTCGATCACTCCTGAACAGGCGGTATCCACGATGGACGAGCAATTCACCGCGACCTTGCTGAAGAGCCCCGCCACCGGCGGCTGGACCTACGTCGCGTGGCCCGAGTCGGTCGGCTACTTCGGCACCCGGGGCCTGGTGAAGGTCCGGGGCACGATCGACGGGCATCCGTTCCAGGCTTCCTTCATGGCCCTGGGCGACGGCACGCACAAACTGCCCGTGAAGGCGGAGGTGCGCAAGGCGATCGGCAAGGAGCAGGGGGACACCGTGACCGTCCGGCTCCTGGAGCGGCTGGACGGTCGGAAGGGCACGCGCTAGGCGTGCTGTCTGGAGAGGTTGGTGCCGCGGCTGGCGGGTGTTTGGCCGCCCATGCCGGTGCGAGGCCGGTGGTAGTTGTACCGGTGCAGCCCGTGGGTGAACGCTTCCATGCGTTCGTGATCCGAGGTGTAGGGCCGCTGGTAGGCCCATTCCTCGAGCAGGGTGCGGTGGAAGCGTTCGACCTTGCCGTTGGTCTGGGGCGGGTAGGGGGGGGGTGAGCTTGCCGGCCGCGCCGAGGCCGGCCAGGGCCTGCTGTCAGGCGAGGCTCTTGCGAAAGGGCCAAGCGTTGTCGGTCAGGACCCGTTTCGGACCTCCAGCGGCGGACCCACTTGTGGGCCGTGACGCGGGTGATGCCCATCTCGGCCGCGACGTGTGCAACGGGGCGGCCGCTGCGGACACGCTCGATGAGCAGCCGCCTGCCGTGAACGGTCAGTCGGCATTACGGTGGGACATGAAGACCTCCGTGCGGTGCAGTCCTAGACAGCTCCACCACACCGGAGGTCTTTGCCATGATCAAGCCCAGTCGGCGTCAACAACGCTCGTGATCAATACAGCTAGAGCGTGTCTCTTTGAGCGGTTGGTCAGTTGATCGGTTGTGTCCATCCGGCCGATCACTGCCGAACCTTGGAGGCCATCGCGTGGAAGTACCGCACCTGCACGCCTTGGCAGGACCTGCCGGACGAGTTCCGCCCGTGTCGTCCTCGTCGTCGGCCTCGCTGAAGGCGCGCTCGGGGATGCGGTTGGCCGACGGAACTTGGTGAAGGTCCTCACCGCCGTGCTGTGGCAAGCATGTCGAGCGAGACCTGCCACAGGCGGGCGGCCGCCTCGGAGTCGAGGGCATGTGCGGCTACGCCCTGCGTGGGCTTGTCCGGGGTGAACGGCAAGGCCTCGTTGCAGTACTCGAAGTAGCGGCCCCCGGCCCCGTCGAGCTCCGGCCACGTGGCGAGCAGAACGGAGGTGGCCGCGCCGTGTTCGGCCGTTGTGTAGTTGTAGGCCGGCAGTTGGGCGACGTCCTCGGCGGTCAGGTGACGCCCGAGGTTGGTCACGACCGAACCCGGGTTCGCGGCATTGACAGTGATGCCGTCGCCGGACCAGCGCCTGTGGGCCTCGACCGCGAACAGCGCAGTCGCGGTCTTCGACTCCCCGTAGGCGAGCATGCGGTCGTACGGCCGCCTCTGGAAGCCGATGTCGTCGAAGACCATCGGTGCGTGCAGGTGGGCGTTGGAACTCAGCGACACGACCCGGGCCCGGCCGGCGGCGGCCAGGGCACGGTGCAGACCGTTCGCGAGGGCGAAGTGGCCGAGGTGATTCGTGGCGAAATGCAATTCCCATCCCTCCGGGGTCCGCGCCTCCGGAACCGCCGCGACACCGGCGTTGTTGATCAGGATGTCCAGTGGGGTGTTCCAGGCGGTGACGAACGCGGCGATCGATCCCTGATCGGAGAGGTCGAGCCGAGCGACATGGACCGGTCCGCCCCCGGTGGCGGAGCGGATGTCCTCAGCCGTCTTCTCGCCCGCTTCGATGTCACGGACCGCCAAGGTCACCTCGGCACCCGCGGAGGCCAGAGCCCGGGCGGTCTCCACGCCGATACCGGAGGAGGCGCCTGTGACGACGGCATGCCGTCCCGTGAGCCGAACGCCGGCGGTGATCTCGGCGGCTGTGGAGTCGGCGGTGAAGGGAGTGGTGATGCGAGATGCGTTCATGATCCTTTTCCTGATCGTGCAGAGTGTTCCCAGGCGAGGCATCGTCCGGAGAGATCGCTGGGAACCGGATCCTCACGGCTCCTCACCTCGGGTGCCGGGCCCGCCGTCCGGTCCGTACCGTCCGCTGATTGAGGTCCTGTGACCACAGTCGGCGACGGGCCGTGTTCGGTCCAACAGAGATTGCCTGCCGGAGCTACAGTCTGATCCTGTGACCACTCCTGAGCTGCGGCAATTGCGCTACTTCCTCGTCCTCGCGGAGGAACGGAGCTTCACGCGGGCGGCCCGGCGTCTCATGATCGCGCAGCAGTCGCTGTCGCAGCAGATCAGCGCCCTGGAGCGCGGGCTCGGCGCCAGGCTCTTCGATCGTGGCGGCAGAGGGACGGAGCTGACGGTCATCGGCGCTCTGTTCGTCGAGGAGGCGCGTTCCGTCGTGAACAGGGCAGACGAGGCATTCGCCGTGGTGTCCCGGGCGCTGCGGGGGGAGGTGGGGAGCCTCCGGCTCATGTTCCTGACGACCGTCACCAACCAGCTTCTGCCCCCTGTCGTGCGGGCCGTGCACCGCGAGTTTCCGGACCTTCGCCTGACGACGGAGTCCACGAGCATCGCGCAGTTGGTGGAGAGCATCCGCGCGGGGCGCCAGGACGTCGCCTTCACCCGGCCCCCGCTCGTTCCCGGTCTGGCATCCAAGGTTCTGACGACCGAGCCCGTGTGCGCGGTCCTGCCGACCGGCCACCCCCTCGCCGAGCGTGCGGAACTGGATCTGGCCCAGTTGGCAGACGAACCCTGGGTAATGACCCCGCGGGATTCATGGCCACCGTGGCACCGCGCTTACGGCGAACAATTCCGTGAGGCGGGCTTCACACCGAACGTCGTCCAGGAAGCCGACAGCGTGCAGGACCTCCTCGGTCTGGTAGCCGCCGGACTCGGAGTCACCCGGCTGGTCCGCTCCTCGCTCACTCTTCGTGGCACCGGCGTGGTGTTCGTCCCGCTGAAGGACGCGTACGCGCACACCGAGATGGTGTGGCTGCCGGGCAACACCTCTCCAGCCCTGCACCGGCTCATCGACATCGTGACCGACCTGGCCACGACCACCGACTTGACCGAATACGGCTGACGCCGGACCTGGTCCAGGCGGTGGGCCGTGCGCTGCGGATGCAGCCGGGCGAGGGCAAGGTGGCCAGCCTGGTGTTGCCGGTGCTGCTCGGGCCGGGCGAGACGGCGACCGCCCCTCTCCGGCAAGGTGAATCTTGCTTGTGAGTCCGACTCGCGAGCGTCCCAAGGCCTCATCCGGGCGGTGACGCGCCGGGGTCTTGCGCCGTCCCGGGAGCTTCGGGACGTGGGCGGAAGCGCCAGCCGCGTGCTGATGAGCGCGGCAGGTCGTGGAATCGACGCCAACCATGCTCCAGTCGATCCGGCCCTCGTGAACCGTCTTCCAGCTGCCAAATGAGGGAGGCAGGTCCCGCCATGGGAGGCCGGTCCGCTGCCGGAACGGGTCTCGTTGATCACACGACGGTGGCATTGCCAACGTCCGCGCCGCCCGCGATTCCTCGGCAAGTGCCCTCAGAGACCTCCACGACGCAGTCGTCGGTGGAGGTCCACATGTCGGTGTCGGCGTCGCGGAGGCCACGCAGCCGACGGGGACCGGGGTGGTGGCCGGGCAGGCCCTGAACGCGGCCCCTGGCCGTTCTGGCCGACCGCGCGTATTCCTCCCGCGCCATCCGCAGCCACCTGCGACGCCGGGGCATCCGTGCGGTCGTCCCGCAGCCCTCCGAGCAAGTCGGTCACCGCCTGCGACGAGGCCGACTCGGCGGCCGTCCACCCGCCTTCGACGCGGACGCGTACAAGCAGCGGAACGCCGTCGAGCGGTGCATCAACCGCGTCAAACAATGGCTTGGCCTGGCCACACGAACTGACAAGCTCGCGATCGCCTGCCGGCCGCACTCCACCTTGCGGCCATCCTCATCTGGACCCGGCGCTGACCATAGAGACAGAACCTAGGCGTGCTGCTCCGTGTAGTGCCCGCGGAGCAGATCGGCTCCCCAGTCGTGGCGGACGTGCCGCCAGACCGAGTGGGCGTGGTTGCCGTCGTCCTGCGTGTTGTCGTACTCGATCAGGAAGTCCGGAGCGCGCACGCAGTAGTAGTGCCGGTCGCCGGGCGCCAGGCCGCCGGCCCAGGCGAAGGAGAGGGTGCTCAGTCCACGGGTCACGGCGTCGGACCAGC
This sequence comes from Streptomyces sp. BBFR25, assembly GCF_044590125.1. Classification (NCBI taxonomy): domain Bacteria; kingdom Bacillati; phylum Actinomycetota; class Actinomycetes; order Kitasatosporales; family Streptomycetaceae; genus Streptomyces; species Streptomyces sp. BBFR25. The sequence goes on along the minus strand of NZ_CP172447.1, from coordinate 708,090 downwards.
ACTCCTCGGCGTACGCCGCGGGCGCGCGGTCGAGGTACCGGCGCACCAGGCGCTCCAGCAGGCGCTGTTGCCCGGGTGCCAGGCGGTCGTACGGCAGGCCCTCCGGAAGGAGGTCCGGGTCGGCGAACGGATCGGCCCGGGTCAGGATGTCGTCCGGCGGCACGGCGGCGAAGACCGCCGACGCCCGCGCGGTGCCGTGCAGGCTCGTGACCAGCCGCCTGGCCAGGTCCTCCTCAGGGCCGAGGAGCCGGTGGCCCGCCCGCGGGCCGCTGCCGACGCGAGCCGGTTCCGAGCCGACGAAGTGCGGGGTCACCCGGATCCCGGCGGCCGTGACCAGCACGTGCACGGCGAGGTGGTGGCCGTTCATCCGCCAGCCCCAGGGTTCGTCACCGTCCGGGTCGCCCAGCAGCCGCACCCAGTAGCGGTCCGGGCCCAAGGGCCCCAGCTGGGCGCGCCGGTGCCGCTCCACCTCGATCGCCCCGCGCACCAGCTCCGCTCCCGCCGCGCTGTGCGCCGTGGCCAGGAGCGCGTCGACCGCCTCGCGCTGCCGCTCGTCCAGTCCTTCGGTGCCGAGTCCGGGGCGCGGGCCCGGCAGATAGGTCCACTCGCGCAGCTCGGGCGCGTCCAGCCGGTCGGGCACCGCACGCAGTACACGCACCTGCTCCGGCTCCAGGACGGCGAGCAGCGCACGAGCCGCCTCCCGCATCCCGGAAACGACGTCCTTCGACGAGATCCCGCCCACGCTTCTCCCTCCGCCGACGCCCGCCGTGCCCGCAACGGGACTCATTCTGCGCGGCGTGCGGAGCGGTGTCATGCGGTGTCAGGTTTCGGGCCACGGCTCCGGACGACCGGGCCACCGCGTACCCCTTGCCGACCGTACGACTCCGGCCCTCGGCCTCCTGGACTTCGCCCGCCGTTCACCCGCCGTCCCCGGAGCACTCGTCCTCGGCTGAAAGCGTGCGGCGACCGAGTGGACCGGACCGGAGGAAAGATGTCCCCCAAGAGCAAGAGAACCCGCGCCGCGCTGGCCGCCCTGGTCGTGGCAGCCAGCACCCTGGCGACCACGGGAGCCGCGCACGCGGAGCGGTCGCACCCCGGACAGCAGCACCAGCAGCGGCGGCCGGGCCTGTTCGAGCGCACCGCCACCTACCCGGTCTTCCAGAACCGCCCGGCGGGTGAGGACGCGGCGAAGGGGACCGTCGCGGAGATCTCCTCGGTCAGCGAGGACGGCCGCACCCTCGTCCACACCGACGCGGTGGCCCGGCGGATCGGCTTCCTGGACATCAGCGACCCCGGCCACCCGCGCGGCCTCGGCACCCTGTCGCTGGCCCGGCTCGGCGACGCCGAGGACGAGCCGACCTCGGTGACCGTGGCCGGCCAGTACGTCCTGGTGGTCGTCAACACCAGCGCGAGCCACGCGCAGCCCTCCGGACGGCTCGACGTCGTCTCCCTGCGCGACCGCGAGCGGGTGGCGAGCTTCGACCTCGGCGGGCAGCCCGACTCGATCGCCCTGAGCAAGGACAAGCGGTACGCCGCCATCGCGATCGAGAACGAACGGGACGAGGAGGCGACACCGCCCGGCCGCGAGGAGGGCGACCTGCCGCAGGCCCCGGCGGGCTTCGTGCAGATCCTCGACCTGGGCCGGGGCGCCACGCCCGCGCACTGGCGGACCCGGGCGGTTCCGCTGACCCGGGCCGACGGCCGGGCACTGCCGGTGCTGGCCGAGGCCGGAATTGCCGAACCGACCGACCCGGAGCCGGAGTACGTCTCCGTCAACGGCCGCGACCAGCTCGCCGTGACGCTCCAGGAGAACAACGGCGTCGTCCTCATCGACCTGCCGACCGGCCGGATCACCAAGGCGTTCAGCGCCGGTACGGCCTCCGTGCGCGGCATCGACACCGCCGACGACGGCACGATCGACCAGACCGGCTCCATCGAGGACGTTCCGCGCGAGCCCGACGCCGTCGGCTGGATCGACGACCGCTACCTCGCCACCGCCAACGAGGGCGACTGGCGCGGCGGAACCCGCGGCTGGTCCGTGTTCGACAGCCGCACCGGCAAACCGGCCTGGGACGCGGGCAACGGCTTCGAGCGGCTCGCCGTCCGCCACGGCCTGCACGACGAGAGCCGGGCCGGGAAGAAGGGCTCCGAGCCGGAGGGCATCGCGATCGCCGAGTACGACGGCGTGCCCTACGCCTTCGTTGGCTCCGAGCGCGGGAACTTCGTCGCGGTCTACGACGTCAGCCGGCCCACCCGGCCGGTCTTCCGCCAGCTGCTGCCCGCCACCAACGGCCCCGAGGGCCTGCTGCCGATCCCGTCGCGCGGACTGGTCGCCGTCTCCAGCGAGGAGGACGACGCCGAGGCGGGCGTGCGCGCGTCGGTGAGCCTGTTCCGCCTGGGCCGGGGCAGCGGCCACCACCCCTCGTTCCCCGGTATCGTCTCGGCCGACGACGCCCACGGCGCCCCCATCGGCTGGGGAGCGCTCGGCGCGCTGTCCGCCGTACCCGGCAAGCCGCACCAGCTCTACACGGTCACCGACGCCGCGTACTCCACCACCCGCGTCCTCACCGTCGACACGGCCCGCCGCCCCGCTGTCGTCACCCGGGAGCTGACCGTCAAGGACGCCGACGGCCGCCCCGTCGGCTACGACGCCGAGGGCGTCCACGCCCGGGCGCAGGGCGGCTTCTGGCTCGCCGTCGAGGGCGAGAAGGGTGCGGACAACAAGCTCGTCCGGCTCGACGCACGGGGCGCGACCCGGCAGGTCGTCCCGCTGCCCGCGGACGTCGCCGAGGGCCTCGGCAAGCAGGGCTTCGAGGGCGTCACCGCCACCACGGACCGGCACGGCCACGAGATCGTCTGGGCGGCCCTCCAGCGCGAGGTCGCGGGCGACCCGGCGGGCGTCGTACGGCTGGGACGCTACGACGTGACCGCAGGCACCTGGAGCTGGTACGGCTACCGGCTCGAATCCACCAGCACGCCGGGTGACTGGCTGGGGCTCTCCGAGATCACCGTGGTCGGCGACCGGCTCGCGGTCATCGAGCGCGACAAGCTGAACGGCCCGGCCGCCGAGGTCAAGCGGATCTACACGGTCGGCCTGCCGACGTCGGCGGCGCCCTCGGGACCCCTGCGGGTCCTGCCGAAGAGGCTCGCGCACGACGTGCTGCCCGACCTGCGGGCCACGGGTGGCTGGACGCAGGAGAAGCTCGAAGGACTGACGGTGGGCGGTGACGGCCACGTCTACGCCCTCACCGACAACGACGGTCTGGACGATGCGACCGGGGAGACCGTCTTCCTGGATCTCGGCGCGGCCCGACGGGTCTTCGGCCAGCGCCGCTGACACCCGACGGTCGCGGACGCGGGGGCCGGGCGCTCCGTGCGCCCGCGGCCTCGTCAGCCCCGGCCGAGGACGCAGAACTGGTTGCCCGCGGGGTCGGCCAGGACGACCCAGGGCACGTCACCCTGGCCCACGTCGGCCCTGGTCGCGCCGAGGCCTTCGAGCCGGGCGACCTCCCTCGCCTGATCGTCGACCGGGTCCGACATCACGTCGAGATGGATCCGGTTCCGCACGGCCTCGTCGTCGGACGTGCGCCGGAACTCGAGGTACGGTCCGACGCCCTTGGCGGAGCGCAGCAGCGCGCGGGCATCGGTCAGCTCGTGGACGGTCCAGTCGATCGCCTCGCCCCAGAACCGGGTCATGGCCCGCGGGTCGGCGCAGTCGACGACCACGCAGGCGATCGGCCCCGTGTCCCGGTACAGCTCGCGGGGCTCCAGGACGCTGAAGGTGTTGCCTTCCGGGTCGGCCATCACCTTCCACGGAGTGTCGCCCCGGCCCCCGTCGGCGTGCGTAGCCCCGAGCGCCTCCAGGCGGGTGACCAGCTCCGCCCGGTGGGCTTCGGAGGTGGTCGCGAGCTCGATGTGCACCCGGCACTCGACCGTCTCCGGGTCCGGCACGCGGACCAGATCGATGCACACGGCGGCCGGGTCCGGCCAGTCGAAACCCTCGGGTTCCAGGTTGGTGACACCGGGCCCTTCGCTCGACATGCCCCAGCCGAGCGCCCGGGCCCAGAACCGGCCGAGCGCCGCGTCGTCCCGGGCCTTGAAGTTCACCTGCACGAGTTCCAACGTCACGGGGCCCACCCTAGCCGTACGCCACGGCCGGACAGCCCGGCCCCCGGGAGGGCCGAGCTGCACCGGGCCTGACCGTGCCCGCCGTTCGGCTCAGCAGGTGCGGCCGGTGTACCAGGCGCCGTCGATGTCGGAGCTGGAACCGATCCAGGTCACGCCGGGCACCACACACCGTTCGCTGTTGGGGCCCCAGTCGTCGATCTCGATGACGATGTGCGAGCCGTCCGAGGTGCAGTGGTGGTAGTAGGCGTCGGACGCGGTCTCGTAGAAGCCGCAGGGATTCGCTGCCGCCGGACCGGCGGTGAGGGTGACGGCGCCGACGGAGGCGAGTACCAGCGCGAGGGAGGCGAAGGCGCTGGACACGATGCGACGAAGTGACATGCAGAACTCCAGACATGAGGGGATCGCCGGCCGGAACCGCCGGTGTCCGCCGATCCGTTGTCGATGCGACGCCCAGACTCACAGCCCGGAAGAGCCGTTGTGGCGAACGCTGGCCCCGTTCACCCGGCGAATCGATTCAGTGCTGCGCCGATCAGTTGATCTCCGCCGGTTCACCGGATTTCGTCGCGGCCGCGCCGCCGTGACCGTCCGGGCCGGGGACGCCGGGCTCCTCGCTCGGGAGGGGTGGCGTCCGGGGCGGACAGGCGCAGCGAGATACGGCGGCGTGCGACCAGGCCGACCGCGATCAGCAGCAGGAACGGCAACCAGGCCATCGCGTAGGCGACGCCGTAGTGGCGGACGTCCAGGATCGACCGGTTCGGGTCGACGTCGCTGCTGTTGACGCCGAAGTACGCCAGCAGCAGCGCGGGCGGGAGCGCGATGAGCGAGCCGACGGCGATCACCGCGGCCAGCACCCGGTCCCGGTCCTCGGCGTACTGCTGGGAGGCGGTCTCGAGGTCGACGCGGCGGGTGGCGAGCACGGCGTTCACCCGCTCGACGATGCGGGAGGTGTTGGCCAGCGCGTCCGCCAGCGACGAGACGTCGCGCAGTGACGAGTGGAAGCTTTCGACCAGCAGCTCCGGGATGAGGATCGTGTCGGCGTACACCTCGACGCTGAAGCTCAGATCGAGCTGGAGATCGTTGAGCCGGCGCGAGAGCTGCGCGACCAGGGCACGGACGTCGTCCGTCGTCTCGACCGCGGCTGCCCGGTCCAGCTCCAGCGCCTCGAACGCCTGCCGCCGGATGCGGTGCACCGCCGCGACCGCGGTGAGGATTCCGGCGGCGGCCAGCCCGAACGCGTTCTCCACCGGCGGCGCGTAGCCGACGATCAACGACACACCCCTGCCGTGCGCCACCATGGTCTGGCCGGCGTTGTTCAGCGTCTCGGGCCGCCGGATGCCCAGGGTGGCGCCGGTGCCGCTGTCCAGCGTGCCGCGCAGCACGATGGTCACCACGTCCTGGCCGACCGCGTCGCCGGGGACATGCTCGGCCAACAGCCTGCGGGCGAGGGCCGCTCCGGGAAACACGCTCTGGTGGACGTTCCGCCCGAACTCCAGCGGCGGCCCGTCGGCGGGCCGGTCCGGGATGCCGTACGCCCGCAGCCGCCCGTCGAGCCACTCGGTCAGCGGCACTCCCTCGACGCGGATGGCGGAGCGGTTCTGCCACGTGGCGTAGAGGGTTTCGGCGATCGCGTCCGAGCCGTCCGCGTCGTCCGCGATCTCGATGTCCAGGAAGAGGAGCGGGTCCCGGCGGGGCGTGACAGCCAGGGTGATGGCCGCACCGTCGACCCGGACCGCGCTCGACGGCAGGGTGATCTCGACGACGCGCTCGTGCAGCACCAGCCGGGGCAGCAGCAGTTCGGCGGCCTCGACATGGGCGGTGAACCGGCCAAGGCCGAGCGCCTGGGACAACGGACGGAGCATCTCGTCGGGCACCTGCACCTGCGGCGTGAGGTTGTACATCAACAGCAGGCGCGTACGAGTCCTGGCAGCTGCGTCGGACCGTGGCACAACGTCCCCCTCCGGCTGGCACCCGTGTTGAGGCAGCAGCCTAGGGGCCCATCGATCATCGAGTGCCGCTTTCAGGGACCTCGGCACCGGCAAGGCGAGACGTATCGTCTTGGCACTTCACTCGGAGCGGCGTACCGCCCTCCGCATGTGTTCCCTGTGAGATCACCGGCGCCGACGGCGTGGAGCACCACTCCGCCGTCGCCGCGCCACCGAAGCCTCGAACTCACGCCGCAGCGCCCGTATTTGACGGCGTGCGGGTGTGAAACGACCTCGAGAGGCAACTCGAAGGACACCGAAGGAGAAACCAACCGATCCATGACAAGTCGGGAGACAGCATGTCGACCTACAGCAGAACTGGAGCGGGAACCCGAAAGGGCGGCAGGACCAGCGGACTGGCGATCGCCGGACTTGTCTGCGGCATCGTCGGACTCCTCATCCTGCCGATCGTCCTGGGGCCGCTCGCCATCGTCTTCGGTGCCGTGGCGCTGCGTCAGACCGGATCCGCGATGGCCAAGTGGGCACTCGCTCTGGGAGTGGTCGACATCCTGCTCATGATCGTGATGTTCGCCGTCGCCGCCAACAACGGAGGCAGTTTCTCCTGGCACATCGGCTGACACCGCTCCACCGCGGTGCGCGACGCCGTGACAGCGGTCGCCCCCTAGCGGCGGGCGATCGCTGTCACGGCGGTCAGGTCCTCGCCGGTCAGCTCCGCGACGCGGTGGGCCGGCACACCGGCCGCCAGCGCACGCACGAGCAATGCCTCGTGCCCCTCCACGAGGGAACGGTAGGCAAGCAACTCCTCCTCCAGTCGTGCGACGTCCTCAGGCGCGGCATGGTGACGAACCCGGCTCATTTCTTCGTCACTGAGGGGGACGGGAAGACGTTCGGCCTCCTCGGGGATGGCCGACGTCTCCTCGGGAGGCAGCAGGCGAAGACCCGGCGACGAGACCGTGACCCCCTGCGCGTCCAGCCACGCGCGCACCGCGGGCGTCTCCAGGCACGCGAGGTCCGCGACCGCGGCGAGTGGGACACCGAGCGTCGAAGCGGTGTCGTGCAGCAGGACGAGGTAGGCGTCGTCGGTCATCCTCGGTTCCTCACGGGAGGGGGTGGTGTTCTGACGGCCACCCCTATACCCGCGATCGCCGGTCTCACCGGCTGCCGCCCCCACGGCTCATGTCTGTTCGCGCAGGCCCCAGGGCGACCCGTACTCGGTCAGCAGGTCGAGGAACGGGCGGGCCGGCAGGGCCTCGGCGCCGAGGACACCCTCGCCGGACCAGACACCGGTGGCGAGCAGTTCGAGGGCGACGACCGGGTTGACGGCCGTCTGCCAGACCACGGCCTGCGAACCGTACTCACGCATGGACCACTGGTTGTCGACCACGTGGTACAGGTAGACCTCGCGGGGCTTGCCGTCCCTGACGCCGGTGACCCAGGTACCGGCGCAGGTCTTGCCGGTCATCCGGTCGCCCAGGGTCGCGGGATCCGGAAGGCACGCGGCGACCACGTCACGCGGGGAGACCCGCACCGGCCCGGCCGCGCTCGGCACGGTCACCTCGGTGGTCGAGTCCAGGCCCAGCTCGTGGAGGGTCTTGAGCCGGGCGATGAAGTCGTCTCCGAGGCCGTACTTGAACGTGACACGCCGGGCGTCCACCCAGCGGGGGATCAGCAACACCTCCTCGTGCTCCACGTTCACACACTCCACCGGCCCGATCCCCTCGGGAAAGTCGAACACCTCCGGCTCGCTGAAGGGCGCGGTGGTGAACCAGCCGCGTTCCTTCTCGTAGACCACCGGCGGGTTCAGGCACTCCTCGATCGTGGTCCAGATACTGAAGGAGGGAGCGAACTCGTAGCCCTCCACCCGCAGGTCGGCGCCGTCGCGGACGCCGATCTCGTCGATCTCGTCGAACAGCTCGTCCGCGGCGTACCGGGCGAAGACATCGGACAAGCCCGGCTCCACACCCATACCCACCAGGGCCGTACGCCCCGACTCCGCCCAACGCCCGGCCAGTTCGAACTGCGCGTCACCGAGCTTCACCCCGCACTCCTCGTACGGCCGGGAGGCGTGCGGAGCGGACAGCGACATGGCCATGTCCATGTAGTGGGTCCCGGCGGCGAGGGCCGCCCGGAACAAGGGCATCACGAACCGTGGATCAGTGGCGTTCAGCAGGATGTCGCACCGGTGCTCCGAGAGCGCCTGCCGTACCGCGCCCTCGTCGGCGGCGTCGAGGCGCAGCGCACTGAACCGGTCGCCCCGGCCCGACAGCGCGTCGACCGCCGCCCGCGCGCGGGAGTGGTCGTAGTCGGCCACGACCATGTGGGACAGGAACCCCCTGCGGGCGGCGATCCGGGTGACGGCGGTGCCGACACCGCCCGCTCCGACGAGAAGCACGCGCATGACGGAGACCTTTCGTACGGGAGGCTGCTGCCTCCGGATCGCCCCGATGCAACAGGACCCCCTGTTATAAGGTCAACCGTGTTGGCATAAGGGCGCCGCGGCCCGGCCGGGCCGCGAATGGAGGGGACGGATGCCGAAGAAGGTGGTGCCCGAGGAGGCGCGACGCAGGCGCCGGCCGACACGGCATGGCGCGGTGCTCTCGGAGGCCCTCATCGTGGAGACCGCGCTGCGGGTACTGCGCGAGCACGGCACCGCCGGACTGACCGCCCGGCGGCTGGGCGCGGCGCTCGGCGCCGACCCGAGCGCCCTGTACCGCTACTTCACGGGCATGGACGATCTGGCCCGGGCCGTCGGCAACGAGCTGATGGGGCGGGCCCTGGACGGATGGACGGCGGGCCGTGACTGGCGAGCCGGGCTGCGCTCCCTCGGCCTCGCCCTGCACTCCTCCTACCTCGCCCACCCCCAGGCCGCCGTGCTCACCGCCAGCCGGGTGAGCGGACGGGCGCGCGAGATCGCCGTGGACGAGACGATCCTCGGCATCCTGCGGGGCGCCGGGCTCACCGATGAGGCCGCGGTCCGCTTCTACCACGCGTTCATCGACATGACCCTGGCCTTCGCCGCGCTCGACGCGGGTTCCCTGGCCCTTCCGGAGGAAGCCCGCGGAGCCGACGAGGACATGTGGGCGTCCACCTATGCCCGGCTGCCCGCCGAGTCCCACCCGAACATCGCCGCGACCGCCGACCGCCTCGCGGCCCGCATGCCGCACAGCGCCTACCCGGTGGTCCTGGACACCCTGCTGGACGGCGTCGCCGCAGAACTGGCCGCAACGGCACAGTGAAGTGGCTCATCCGACCGCTGCCGGAATGGCCCACACGGGGGGAGCGGCAGGGGCATACGGTCGAGATGACGACGCACGGTGACCCCACGCGAGCGCGCACGGGCATCGTGGGTCCGACGACCGCCGCAACCCCCGAGGACCCCTCATGCAAGCCATCACCGTCCACGACCGCGAGGCGGGTGCCGACGGGCTCGCCCTGACGGAACTGCCGCACCCGCACGCCGCCGAGAACGACGTCGTCGTGCGCGTCCATGCCGCGGGCTTCACTCGCGGAGAGCTCGACTGGCCCGGTACCTGGACGGACCGGGCAGGCCGCGACCGGACGCCGAGCGTCCCTGGGCACGAACTGTCGGGGGTGGTCGAGGAACTGGGATACGGCACCACCGGCCTCACCGTCGGCCAGCGGGTGTTCGGCATGGCGGACTGGACGCGCAACGGATCGCTGGCCGAGTACACCGCGGTGGAGGCCCGCAACCTGGCGCCCCTTCCCGCGGACGTCGATCACACCGTGGCCGCCGCGCTGCCCGTCTCGGGGCTGACCGCGTGGCAGGGCCTGTTCGACCACGGACGGCTGACCGCGGGACAGACCGTCGTGATCCACGGCGCCGCGGGAAGCGTCGGGTCGGTCGCGGTCCAGCTCGCGCGCGAGGCGGGCGCGCGGGTGGTCGCCACCGGCCGTGCCGCCGACCGGCACATCGTTCTCGCCCTCGGCGCCGACGTCTTCCTCGACCTCGGTTCCGAGCGGCTGGAGGACGCGGGAGAGGCCGACGTCGTGTTCGACGTCATCGGCGGGGAGGTCCTCCGCCGCTCTTCCGCACTCGTACGTCCCGGCGGCACTCTCGTCACCATCGCCGAGCCGCCCGAGGTCGGGCCGGAGAACGGCCGGGCGGTCTTCTTCGTCGTCGAACCCGACCGGGTCCGGCTCACCGAACTCATGCAGCGGGTGCGGGACGGGCGGCTCCAGCCGGCCGTGGGGGAGGTGCGCCCGCTGGCCGAAGCCCCGGCGGCCTTCGCCCCCGGCCGGGGCAGACACGGCCGGACAATCATCCGCGTCGCGTCCGACGTCCCCGTGGCGGCGGGCTCCCGGTGAACGACATCGCGCTCGACGCCCTTCCCGTGCCCGGCACGGCGACGGCGGCGGCCGCCCTGGAGGTGGCGGCCGCCCACCTCTCCCCGGCCCTGCTCAACCACTCGCTGCGCGCCTACGTGTGGGCGGCGGCCCGCGGCACGGCGGACGGCGTCTCCTTCGACCCGGAACTCCTCTACGTCGCCGCACTGTTCCACGACATCGGGCTGGTGCCGGTCTTCGACAGCCACACCGTCGCCTTCGAGGAGGCGGGCGGGCACGTCGCCCGTGTCTTCGCCGCCGGGGCCGGATGGCCCGCCGAGCGCCGCGCGCGCCTGTCGGACGTGATCGTCCGCCACATGTGGCCGCAGGTGGAGGCCGCCACGGACCCCGAGGGCCACCTGCTGGCCCGCGCCACCGCGACCGAGGTCGTCGGCAAGGAGGCGGACGCCTACCCGTCCCGCTTCCGCGACGAGGTGCTGGACCGTTACCCGAGGCTGGACCTCGCGGCGTCGTTCCTGGCGTGTTTCCGGGACCAGGCGGCGCGCAAACCCGACAGCTCCGCGGCCGCCGCGGTGCGCTCGGGACTCGCGGACCGCATGGCCGCCAACCCGCTGGACTCCTCCGCCTGAGTGGGACCGCCCGGTCAGGGCACCCGGTCGCCGACCGCGCAGTGACGAGACACGGGAGATCGACGTGGCGGACGACCCGCATCGCCAGCAGGACCCTACTGATCAGTACCCTCGTCCGGACTTCGCCGGTCAGGACCAGCCGCACCCGGGCTGGACCGGGCCGATGGACCCGCCGCCCGACCACGGTGAGGAGTCGTACCGCGGGTCGGGGCGTCTGGTGGGCCGCAGGGCCGTCATCACGGGCGGTGACTCCGGCATCGGCCGAGCGGTGGCCCTGGCGTACGCCCGTGAGGGCGCCGACGTGATGTTCACCTACCTCGAGCAGGAGCAGGACGAGGCACGGCAGACGTCCCGTCTGGTGGAGGACGCCGGGCGGAAGGCCGTGGCCGTCTCGTGCGACATCCGTGAGGAGCGGAACTGCCGGGCGCTGGTCGACCGGGCCGTGGCGGAGTTCGGCGGCATCGACGTCCTGGTGAACAACGCGGCCTACCAGATGTCCCAGCCGGACGGCATCGAGGCGATCACGACGGAGCAGTTCGACCGGGTGATGCGGACGAACCTGTACGGCATGTTCTGGCTGACCAAGTTCGCGCTGCCGCACATTCCCGAGGGCGGCAGCGTCATCAACACCACCTCCGTACAGGCGTACAAGCCCAGTCCGCACCTGCTGGACTACGCGATGACCAAGGGCGCGATCGTGACCTTCACCCAGGGACTCGCCCAGATGGTCGCGGAACGCGGGATCCGTGTGAACGCGGTGGCGCCCGGCCCGGTGTGGACCCCGCTGATCCCGGCGACGCTGCCGGACACGACCGAGTTCGGGAAGCAGAGCCCGCTGGGCCGTCCCGCGCAACCGGCCGAGCTGGCACCGGCGTACGTCTATCTCGCCTCCCAGGAGGCCGGATACGTCACCGCGGAAATCATGAACGTGACCGGTGGGACGCCTCTGCCCTGAGCGGGGGCCCGAGTGCGAGCGGGCCGCACCGGCCGGGCTCAGGCGGCCTGGGTGAGTTCCGCGCGCCCGAAGAGGATCGCGTAGCCGGAGGGCAGTTGGGCGAGGATGCGGTCGAGCAGGTCCGGTCCGGCGAGACGGCCGACGACGCCCAGGACCGAGCCGACGTCCCAGCGCGTGGTGGCCAGGGTGCCGCCGGTGCGGGTGGCGAGGTCCCGGACGAAGGCCCAGCCGGTCATCGAGTCGGTTGCCGGGATCTGGGCGGCGAAGATCTGCGCCGCCTCGCGGGGGAGACGCGCCGCCAGCTCGACGCGTTCCTCGCCGGTGACGCGGCGGCCGAGGGCGGCCAGGACGGCGGACACGACGTCCTCGGCCCGCTCCCGGGTGGGATAGGCGCCGTGGTACCGGACCTGCTCCAGCATCTGGACGAACGACATGGCCGGCTCGGTGATGGTGATCGTCGTCGGCGCCGTCTGGGACTGCATCGGTGAAGGGTGCCTTTCTGAGTGGAATGGGAAGGGTCGGTCTCCGGACATGCCTGCCGGGCTCATGTGCCGGCCGGGCTCCGGGCGGTGCCGTCCTGCGGACGGCCGAAGAGCAGGTCGTATCCGGGCGGAAGCTGGAACAGGATGCGGCGGGTCAGCTCCTCGCCGGCCGCGTCCGCGGCCACGCTGAGCACGGCCCCGACGTCCCAGGTCGCGGTCTGTTCGGTGGCCCCCTCGATCCACGCCGCGGTGGCCCGCACGAAGCGGTCCGCGGACAGCGGCTCGGTGGCCTGGAGCGGATTGAGCAGGATCAGGGCGAAGCCCTCCGGGAGCCGCGCGGCCAGTTCGGCCCGCACCTCGCCCACCAGGTGGGCGCCCAGGAGGGCCAGCACGGTGCGCGCCGCACGGTCGGCCTCGGCCCGGGTCGGGTACTCACCGCGTTCCTGTACCTGGTCGAGGAACACGTTCCACGGCATGGTCATCGGGATCCTCCTTCCCCCGGGAGGTCGTACCCGCGGGCGGGCGGGGGAGGGGACGCACGGGGTCGTCCCGTCCGCCGCCCGCCGGGAGCGCGGCTTCCGCCTCAGCCGGAGATCTCCTTGTGGTCCGTGCCGACGCCGATCGAGATCTTGCGTGGCTTGGCCCGCTCGGCGATCGGGACGCGCAGGGTGAGGACGCCCGCGTCGTAGTCGGCACTGATGTGCTCGGTGTCGAGGGTGTCCGCGAGCACCACCTGGCGGGAGAAGGCGCCGAAGGGGCGCTCCGAGAGCTCCATCTGAACGTCGTCGCCCTTGGCGGCGGGACGACGCTCGGCCCGGACGGTCAGCATGTTGCGCTCGACGTCGATGTCGATCGCGTCCCGGTCGACGCCGGGGAGGTCGAGCGCGATCACGTACACGTCCCCCTCGCGGTAGGCGTCCATGGGCATCGCGGACGGACGCGACCAGGTGCCGGACGTGCTGGGGAACAGCTGCTGGGTGAGCCGGTCGAGCTCACGGAAGGGGTCGGTGCGCATCAGCATCGTGAGTCACCTCCAGTTCGAGCGGATCCGCTCATGCGCTGGTTCTTGCTTTTCTTGTAGCATGTCATCGGAACGATGACAACCGACGGTGTCGTCAGACGGGTGACACCGGTGCCGGGAGGTGAGCATGGCCGCAGATCCGCAGGAATCCGCACCCCAGCCCGTGTCCTTCCTCGCCGCCGAGGCAGCGCTGGCGGCGATCGAGGAGGCGGTCCACAGTGCCCAGGCACCGCGGCACGGAAGGCAGGCCGGTGACGAGGTCAGCTCCGACCAGGCGCTCGCCGCACTGCTGCTCCTGCGCCAGATGCGCGACCAGCTCGCCGGGTGGGAGACGGGCCTGATCGAAACCGCCCGTGAGGCGGGCGCGAGCTGGGCCGACCTCGCCCGTCCCCTCGGCGTCGCCAGCCGACAGGCCGCCGAACGCCGCTACCTGCGCCTGCGCCCCGGTGCCCCCGGCAGTACCGGCGAACAGCGTGTCCAGGCCACCCGTGACCGCCGCGCCGCCGACCGCGCCGTCACCACCTGGGCCCGGGGCAACGCCGCGGACCTGCGTCAGCTCGCCGGTCAGATCACCGCACTCGCGGGCCTGCCGGACCGGGCCCGTACTCCGCTGGTCCAGGCACTGGGTCGCGACGACGCCGCCGGGCTCATCGGGCCGCTGTCCGGTGCCCGCGAGCACCTCTGCGCGCACCACCCGGAACTGGCCGACCGCGTCGACACCCTCACCCGGCGCACCGACCGGCTCCGCCGCACGGGGGGCAGCGAGGACCAGCCGCCCGGGGAGTGAGAGTCGTACGACGCAATGGCTTTGCGGGCCGTCGACACCGCCGCGCGTCGCGTCAGCGGCGTGCTGCGTGTCCCGCCTCGTCGGCGGGCATCGGGGCGGGGTAGGGCTCGGTGAAGTCCGCCGAGCGGCTGACGCCTTCCCATGCGGTGGCTTCCGCCAGTTGGCGACGGGAGTACTCCTGTGCCATCTCGACGGCGTTGACGCCGAGCAGGAGATGAGAGGGCGGGTTGTCGCGGCGGACCGCCCCGACGATGATGCCGGCGGCGCGCCGCGGATCGCCCGCGGCCCCGGCGTCGCTCTGCCGCATGCGCCGGTTCATGAGGCCGACGGTGTCCTCGTACTCCGCGGGCACCGGCCGCACCGTCATGGAGGAACCGGCCCAGTCGGTGGCGAATCCGCTCGGCTCGACCACCATGACCCGTACGCCGAACGGCGCCGCCTCCACGGCGAGCACCCGGCTGAACCCGTCCACCGCGAACTTGGCCGCCTGGTAGGAGGCGATGCCGGGTGATCCGCCCACGCGACCGCCGACCGAGGAGACCTGGACGATCGTGCCGCCGCCCTGAGCGCGCAGGGTCGGCAGGGCGGCCCTGGTGACGTGGTGGACGCCCCAGAAGTTGGTCTCGAACTGGGCGCGGAAGTCGGCGTCGTCCGTCGTCTCGATCGGTGACACGTTCGCGTACCCGGCGTTGTTGACCAGGACGTCGACGCGCCCGAAGCGGCTGACCGCCGCGTCGACGGCCTTCCGGGCGCCGGCGGCGTCCGTGACGTCGAGTGCGACCGGGAGGACGCGGTCCTCGCCGTACCGCTGTACGAGGTCGTCGAGCTGATCCGGCCGACGGGCGGTGGCGACGACCAGGTCGCCCGCGTCGAGGGCGGCGGTGACCAGGGCGCGGCCGAGGCCGCGCGAGGAGCCGGTGACGAACCAGACCTGCTGCTTGTGCTCGCGTTCTTCCATACCCGTAGTGAAACACCGTTGCGTTAATAATGCAACGCGGTTGCCCTATGCTGAGGGGATGACCGGGTCCGGATTCCAGCGCGCCCGCAGCGCGCAGGCCAAGCAGCAGCGTGAAGAGGCGATCCTCGAAGCGGCCCGCGCCCTCGGCGCCGAGCGGGGCATCCGCGGGATCACGCTGACCGACATCGCCGCCGCCGTGGGCATGCACAAGTCAGCGCTGCTGCGCTACTTCGAGACCCGCGAACAGATCTTCCTCAAGATCACCGCCGAGGGGTGGCGGGACTGGTCCGCGGAGTTGTGCTCCCGGCTGCGCGCACTGCCGAGCGCCGCACCGGAGGCCGTCGCCCAGGTCTTTGCGGTCACCCTGGCGGCCCGGCCCCTGTTCTGCGACCTGCTGGCCCAGGCGCCCCTCAACCTCGAACGGAACGTGTCCATCGAGTCGGTGCGCGCTTTCAAGATCGTGACCCTCGACGAGGTCGGCCGCATCGGCGCCGAGCTGAGACGGCTGCTCGGCATCGAGGAGACCCAGGCCGTGGACGTCATCGCGACGGCCACCAGCCTGGCGGGCGCGCTGTGGCAGATGGCGACGCCCGGTCCGCACATCCAGACCCTCTACCGCAGCGATCCCCGGCTCGCCCACGCGGTCGTGGAGGTCGAACCACGACTGGACCGCGTCCTGGGCGCCCTGCTCCGGGGACTGGCCGACCGATGACGGGAAGGCGCGGACGCCGGACTCGCTCCACGGGCCCGACTCCGACCGGCCGCTTCCATGGGCGACTTCGTGTCTCTTGACGTTCGTCCAACAAGCCCCTCATGATCCGCTCATGAAGAGATCTCCGTGGGCGCGCGCGGGCGCGACGGTCACCGCGAGCCTGTTCCTGCTCGCCCTCGGCACCGGGTGTGGTGGCGGGTCGCAGGACACCGGCTCGGCCGGGAAGCCGGACGACTCCTCGTCGACGTCCACGCAGACCGCCGCCCCGGCCGCGAAGGCGGTCGGCTCCGCCGAGTTGGAGAAGCTCCTGCTGGCGGGGAGCGACCTCCAGGGTTACCAGGTCGACCCCGGCGACGACGCGCTGCCCAAGTCCAAGGAGCAGGTGAAGACCGACAAGGCGGCGTGCGCACCGCTCGCGTACGCCATGGCCGCACTGGCGCCCGGCGACACGCAGGCCGGCGCGAGCAACTCCGTCACCAGGAACCCCGCGTCGGACACCGCCTCCAAGTCCCCCGAGGACATCAGCGAGGCCGACATCGAGAACGCCTTCAAGGTCGAGGTCACCTTCGTGGGCCTCTCCTCCTACGACGGCGACGGCGCCGAGAAGGCCCTGAAGGCGGTCACCGACGGCATCGACGCCTGCTCGGGGGGATTCGTCCTCACGGGGCAGGGCGAGACCCAGAAGATCACGAGGGCCGCGGCGGCCAAGTCCTCCGGCAGCGGCGACGAGTCCGTCGCGTTCTCCGTCGACTCGGACATGGACGGCGAGGGCACGGCCACCTTCACCACCGAGGTGGTGCGTGCCGGCAACACCGTGGCGACGTACTACACGGTCGACCTCGCCACCCTCGGTTCCGGCAAGGTCGCCGCGGTGCCGACGGCCGTGATCGAGGCGCAGACGGCGAAGCTGGCCGAGCGCTAGTAGCCCGCCGACGGAGCGCATCCGCAGACGCGTCCCCTGGCCGGGCGCGCGCCCGGCCAGGAGCGCCCCGCAAGAGCCAGGCCGAACCGCCCTGGTGGGCCTCGGAAGGCCGCGCCTGCGCGGTGTGACGGCCGGACCTCTTCCGGTGCCGGTAC
Organism: Streptomyces sp. BBFR25; assembly: GCF_044590125.1. Taxonomy (NCBI): domain Bacteria; kingdom Bacillati; phylum Actinomycetota; class Actinomycetes; order Kitasatosporales; family Streptomycetaceae; genus Streptomyces; species Streptomyces sp. BBFR25. The sequence goes on along the minus strand of NZ_CP172447.1, from coordinate 691,093 downwards.
CCCATGAGCACGTCGAGTCCGCCGCCCCGCGCACGTACCGGGTGGCGACGGCCGGAGGTTGTCCGGGGCTTGAAGGGGTACCCAGCCGATCTTGAGAGGAGAGTCGTGTCTGAAGAGAATGTGAAGAACGTCTTCGTCGTCGGCCTCGACGAGGCGAACCTGCCGACGCTCCAGGCGGTACCGGGCGCCCGATCACTGCGCTTCCACGGCCTGTTGACGGTGGAGGAGCTCCAGGAGGGCGAGGTCTCGGTGCCCGACATCCTGGAGAAGGCCCAGCGGGAGCTGGACGCCTTCGAGGGAAGCATCGATGCCATCGTGGGCTACTGGGACTTCCCGGTCAGCACCCTGGTGCCGATCCTCGGCGAGCGTTACGGCACCCGCACCACCAGCCTGGAGTCGGTGGTCAAGTGCGAGCACAAGTACTGGAGCCGGCTCGAACAGCGGGAAGTCACCGACTGCCACCCGCGTTTCGGCCGCGTCGACCTGCGGGGCGACCCGCCACGCCCGCCGGAGGGCGTGCGCTTCCCGATGTGGCTCAAGCCCGCACTGTCCTACTCCTCCGAACTCGCCTTCGGCGTGGGCGACGAGGAGGAGTTCCGCAAGGCCGTCACGGAGATCCGGGACGGCATCTCCCGCGTCGGCCGCCCCTTCGAGCGCATCCTCGACCGCATCGACCTGCCGCCCGAGATGGACGGTGTCGGCGGCCGGGTGTGCCTCGCCGAGGAGGAGTGCTCGGGCATCCAGGTCGCCGTGGAGGGCTATGTTCACCAGGGTGAGGTGACCGTCTACGGCACGCTGGACTCCATCGACTATCCGGACTCGGCGTGCTTCCTGCGCCACCAGTACCCCTCCACCCTCCCCCCACAGGTGATCGGGCGGCTGCACGACGTCACCGAGCGCGTGATGCGCCGCATCGGCTTCGACTCGGCGACCTTCAGCGTGGAGTACTTCTACGACCCGAGCAGTGGGCGGATCAACCTGCTCGAGATCAACCCCCGCCACTCCCAGTCGCACGCCGAGCTGTTCCAGTACGTGGACGGGGTGTCGAACCACCACCCCATGCTGGCCCTCGCCCTGGGCGACGACCCGACCATGCCGTACCGGCAGGGGCCGTACGCGATGGCCGCGAAGTGGTACTACCGCTGGTTCACGGACGGTGTGGTGCGCGAGGTGCCCTCGCCCGAGACGATCGCGCGGATCGAGCGGGAGACGCCGGGCGTGCGGATCCACGTCCTGCCCGAGGCGGGCCGACGGCTGTCCGACCTCTCCCAGCAGGACAGTTACAGCTACGAGGTCGCGCACATCTTCACCGGCGGGAACGACGAGGACGAACTGCGCGAGAAGTACGACCACTGCGTGGCGGCCCTCGGGCTCACCATCGACGAGCCCGACGCGGGAGCGCGACGGTAAGGAGTACGCCAGACCCATGCGTTACGTGACCCAACTGCCGCACGAGACAAAGGAAGAAGAGCACGTCGTCATCCCGATGTCCGACGGCGTCCGCCTGTCGGCGCGGGTGTGGCGGCCCCTGTCGTCCGACCACGAACCCGTGCCCGCGGTACTGGAGTACATCCCCTACCGCAAACGGGACCTCACCGCCGTCCGCGACTCGGTCCACCACCCCTACATCGCGGGGCACGGCTACGCGTGCGTCCGCGTCGACCTGCGCGGAACCGGCGAGTCCGAGGGGGTCCTGCGGGACGAGTACCTGGAACAGGAGCAGCGCGACGCCGAGGAGGTGCTGGCCTGGCTCGCCGACCAGCCCTGGTGCGACGGCAGCACCGGCATGATGGGCATCTCCTGGGGCGCCTTCGCCGCCCTCCAGGTGGCGGCCAGGCGGCCGCCGAGCCTCAAGGCCATCGTCATCGCCTCCTTCACGGACGACCGGCACGCCGACGACATGCACTACATGGGCGGCGCCATGCTGTCCGACAACCTGGCCGAGGCGGGCACCATGTTCGCCTACGCCACCTGCCCGCCCGACCCGGCCGTGGTCGGTGACCGCTGGCGCGAGATGTGGCACGAACGCATGGAACACACCCGGCCCTGGGTGCTGGAGTGGCTCCGGCACCAGCGCCGCGACGACTACTGGCGGCACGCCTCGGTCGCCGAGGACTACCAGGCCGTACAGTGCCCCGTCCTCGCCTCCAGCGGCTGGGCGGACGGCTACTCGAACGCCGTCACCCGGCTGCTCGCCCACCTGGACGTGCCCCGCAAGGGGTTGATCGGCCCCTGGTCGCACAAGTTCCCCCACCTCGGCGAACCGGGCCCCGCCATCGGCTACCTCCAGGAGGTGGTGCGCTGGTGGGACCACTGGCTCAAGGGCGTCGACAACGGCGCCATGGAGGGCCCCATGCTGCGCACCTGGATGCAGGACAGCGTGCCGCCCTCCACGTCGTACGAGGAACGGCCGGGACGCTGGGTGGCGGAGCCGTCCTGGCCCTCTCCGAACGTCCACCCGGTCACCCACCCGCTCAGCCGGCACCGCATCGAGGACCCGGTGGAGCAGTCGTCCGACCGGGGCGGGAGGAGCGCGGCAGGCGACGTACTGACCGTGCGGTCGCCCTTGTCCGTCGGCCAGTTCGCCGGCAAGTGGGCCTCCTACAACGCGCCCCCGGACCTGCCCTACGACCAGCGTGAGGAGGACGGCGGTTCCCTCGTCTTCGAGACCGATCCGCTCACCGAACCGCTGGAGATCCTGGGCTCACCGACCGTCGAACTCGACCTGTCGGTCGCCGAACCGGTCGCCATGGTCGCCGCGCGCCTGTCCGACGTGCGCCCCGACGGGGCCGCCACCCGGGTGACCTACGGGCTGCTCAACCTCACGCGCTGCGAGAGCACCGAGCAGCCCGAGCCGCTGGAACCCGGCCGCCGCTACCGGGCCACGGTCCACCTCAACGGAGTGGCGCAGTCCTTCCCGCCCGGACACCGCATCCGGCTGTCGCTGTCCACCTCCTACTGGCCGCTCGCCTGGCCGCCGCCGAGGCCCGCCGAGCTGAGCGTCCACGAGCGGTCCAGCACCCTCACCCTTCCCGTCCGGCCGACGCACCGCCCCGACGACACACCCGCCGACCCGTTCGGCGTGCCGGAGGGGACGCCGCCGCTGACGACGACCACGCTGGCCCCTCCGGAGGAACGCTGGGAGGTACGGCGTGACCTGATCGGCTACGACGCCGAACTGGACATCGTCAAGGACCGGGGCCTGATCCGCTGCGACGACATCGGCGTGGACGTCGGTTGCCGGGCCCACGAGCGGTACGCGGCGACGGCGGACGACTTCACCTCGGCGCGCGGCGAGTCGACGTGGACCATGCGTTTCGGGCGGGACGACTGGGACGTCCGCGTCGTGACCCACACCCGGCTCAGGTGCGACGAACAGAGCTTCTTCGTGGACGCCACCCTCGACGGCTACGAGGCGGGCCGCCGCGTGTTCTCCCGCACCTGGAACGAAACGGTGCCGCGGGACCTGCTCTGAGCACCGCACTCGCCGAGGACGGCACACCGCTCGGGCGGCCGGGCGGGTGCCGTCCGCGCGATGCCCGTAAGATCACGCGGGGGTGATGGCATGGTCATGAAGCACTACGGGTGGTGCCTGGCGACCGCGGCGGCCGTGCTGCTGACCGGCTGCGGCGGCGGCACGGGGAGCGACAGCGCGGACGACAAGGCGGTGGCGCTCACGAAGGAACAGGTGCGGGAGACGCTGCCGGACGGCGGGTCCATGACGGGCTGGCAGGAGGCCGCTCGGCCCACGGCCGTCGAGACGGACGAGCTCTACCGTCGAGAGGCCTGCCCCATCAAGGGCAACGCGGGCTGCGAGAACTCCCGCTTCTTCGGCGTCTCGACCTTCCGGCACGACGACAACGCCGCCCAGGTCAACTTCCTGCTCATCGCCTACGACAGCGAACAGGCCGCCCGCGAGGCCTACGACGTCCTCTGGGACGGCCACTACAGCAAGAAGGCGGGGCCGCGGCCGAAGACGTTCGCGCTCGGCCCGGTCGGCGACGAGCGCGACGCCCGGTTCGGTACCTCCGGCTTCCGGGGTGAGCCCGGCGCCGTGACCCAGACCAGGGTGGGCACGACCCTGCTGTGGACCGAGACGGCTTCCGCGGGCAAGGGCGGCGTCGACGAGGACGTGGTCCGGGACCTGGCCACGGTGCTGGCCGAACGCTCCCGGCAGGCACAGAACGGGCAGACACCTTCCGCCGCGCTCGACGACTGACCGAACCCCACGCCCCCCGCCGGATCACGCCTCCGGCGAATCCCCCGCGTCGCGGACCAGGAGCGCGATCTGCACCCGGTTCTCGACCCCCAGCTTGGCGAACAGGCTGCCGGTGTGGGCCTTGACCGTCGCGACGGTGATGCGCAGCCGCTCGGCGATCTGCGGATTGCCCAGCCCGTCCGCGATGGCCCGGGCGGTCTCCCGCTCCCGGTCGGTCAACACGGACAGCCGCTCGCGCGCCTCCTCGCGGGAACGGCCGCGGACGTGCGAGGAGTCCGGGCCCGTGGCCGCCGCGATCACTCGAGCCGTGGCCGCCGGGGACAGGACCGGGCTGCCGTCCGCCACGGTCCGCACCGCGTCGAGGATGCCCGCGGGCGGGGTGTCCTTGAGGACGAAGCCGAGCGCTCCGACGCGCAGCGCCCCGAGCACCAGGTCGTCGGAGTCGAAGGTGGTCAGCATCAGCACCCGCGGTGGCGCCGGCCGGGCGAGCAGCTCCCGGGTCGTGTCCAGCCCGTCCCGGCCCGGCATCCGTACGTCCATCAGCACCACGTCGGGACGGTGCTCGGCCACCGCGGTGAGCGCGGCGCTCCCGTCGGCCGCCTCCGCCACGACGGTCAGGTCCGGTTCGCCGTCGATGACGAGCCGCAGGGCCATGCGCACCAGTTCTTCGTCGTCGACGATGACGACCCGTACGGGATCGCGTCGCGTGTCCACTCAAGCGCCCCTTTCGTTGCGGTGGGCCGGACCGTCCGGCCAGGGAAGCCGGGCGGTGAGAACGTACCCGCCGTCGGGTGTGGGGCGATGGCCGAGTTCGCCGCCGACGACGCTGACCCGCTCGCCGAGACCGAGCAGGCCGAAGCCGGAGGACGGTGGCCGTGCGGGGCGCAGCGGGGCCGGGCCGTTGCGGACACCGACGTCGAGGGTGCCGCCCGCGGCGCCGTCGAGGGTGACCCGCACGACCGCGCCGGGGGCGTGCTTGGCGGCGTTGGTCAGCGCCTCCTGGACGATCCGGTAGCAGGTCCGTCCGATGCCGTCGGGCGGGGTCGCGGCCACGCTGCTGGTGAGCCTGACGTCGAGACCCGAGGCGCGGGTGTCGGCCACCAGGTCCGGAACGCGGTCGAGGGAGGGCTGCGGGGGTTCCGGGCGCCCGGGATCGGCGCGCAGCACGCCGAGGACCTCCCGCAGTTCTTCCAGCGCCTGGTGGGAGCCCTCGGCGATACCGCGGACCAGGACCCGGCTCTCCTCGGCGGAGAGGTCGCCGCGGTGGTCGAGCACCCCGGCCTGCATGGCGACCAGGGAGATGCGGTGCGCGAGGACGTCGTGCATCTCGCGGGCGATCCGGTTGCGTTCGAGGGCCCGTGCCTGCGCCGCCCGCGCGTGCTGCTCCCGTTCGGCGCTCTCCGCCCGTTCGCGCAGGGACCGCACCTCGACCCGCCGTGCCCCGACCGCCATGCCGGCGGCCACCGCGATCCCCGCGGTCAGCGCCGACACCACGACCTGGACCCACCACAGCCCCTCGGCCGAATCCTGCAGCGGATAGACCCCGCCGGCGAGCTGTGACGCGGCCACGTAGGCCACGACGACGGCCCCGATCTCCACCGGGCGACGGCGGGTGGCGACCGAGCACAGCGCCAGCAGCGCGGCGCCGGTGGCGAGCGCCGACACGGCCGAGGCGATCGTGACCGTCACGGCGACGGTGCGGGGCCACCGTCGCCGCCAGCGGAGCGCCGTCAGGCAGCCCAGGGCCACCAGCGGATCGCCGACGAGGATCCAGGCGCCCGGGTCCCCGGGCCCGTTCCGCATCAGCGCGAGGGTCGCGAGCCAGATCGGCACGCTCACGACCGCGGCCACCAGCAGCCGCCACGCGTGCTGCCACGCTCCGAGCCGCGGCACAACGTCCATGTTCACCAGGCCATTGTCACCGCACCGTGCGACCGGCGGATCAGACCGAGGGCCGATGCGCCTTGGACCCAGGTCTAACCGGTGCCTCTCCCGCGGTCGCAGGCGGAGCCGGTCCGCCGGGCCGATGTGCCCACCGCGCCCGATGAACAGACTCGTTCACGTACCGGTCAGCCCCCACAGGAGGACACCTCATGCGCAGAAGTCTGTCCCTCGCGCTCGCCGCCGCCGCGTTGACGGTGACCGCGCTGCCGTCGTCGTCGTCGGCGGCGGCGACGACACCGCCGGGCGCCCTGAAGTGGGGTCCGTGCCCCGAGGGTGCCGCCGCTCCCCGCCTGGAATGCGCGACGCTCCGCGTTCCGCTGGACTACCGCGATCCGGACGGCCGTCGGATCGAGATCGCCGTCTCCCGGCTGGCGAGCGAGAAGCCCGCCCAGCGGCGTGGCGTCCTGCTGACCAACCCGGGCGGCCCGGGCGGCTCCGGTCTCCTGTACCCGGCCGTCCTCGCCGCCTCCGGGTTGCCCCAGAAAGTCCTCGACTCCTACGACATCATCGGCTTCGACCCGCGCGGCGTCGGCCACAGCACGCCGGTGACCTGCAACCTGACGCAGGAGCAGCAGTGGCGCGGCAACTTCCCGCCGTACGCGCACACCGCGGCCGACGTCACACGGGAGGCCCGGCCCGCGCGGAAGATCGCCGAACAGTGCGGCAGCTCGCGGACGGCGTGGATGCTGCCGCACACCACCACCGCCAACACGGCACGCGACATGGACCGCATCCGGACGGCGCTGGGCGAGCCGAAGCTGTCGTACCTCGGGGCCTCCTACGGCAGTTACCTCGGCGCGGTCTACACGACGCTGTTCCCCCGGCGCGGTGACCGGATCGTGCTCGACAGCAACCTGGGGCCCGGCGGCTACGACTACACCGCCATGCGGCTGTTCGCCCGCGGGCTGAAGGACCGCTTCCCCGACTTCGCCGCGTTCGCCGTCGCGCACCCCGAATACGGCCTGGGCACCACGCCCAAGCAGATCCGCGCGAAGTTCTTCGAGCTGGCGGAGCGACTGGACGCGAAGCCGCAGCAGAACGTCGACGGGACCGCGTTCCGCGCGCACACCTTCGAACTGCTCTACGTGGACGGTTCCATGCCGCGGCTCGCCGAGTTCTGGCAGGCGGCCGACACGGGCGGTCAACTGCCGCTTCCGGAGCCGCCCGCGGACCTGGAGAACCTCATGGCCTCACGTTTCGCCGTGGTCTGCGGTGACTCGCGCTGGCCGAGGACGCTCCGGGAGTACCGGCGCAACGTCGCCGTCGACCGGCTCAAGTACCCGATGCTGGGCGGCTCCACCGCGAGCATCAACCCCTGCGCGTTCTGGCCGCGGAAGCGGACCGAACCGCCGGTGCGCATCACCGACAGGGGGCCGTCCAACGTGCTGATGGTGCAGAACGAGCGCGACCCCGGCACCCCGCTCGCCGGCGCCCGGGAACTGCGGCGGGCCTTCGGCGGGCGGGCCACGCTGGTGACGGCCGACCAGGGCGGCCACGGCGTCTATCCCTACGGCCGCAACGCCTGCGCCAACGACGCGGCGACGAAGTTCCTGACCACCGGAGAACGTCCTGCGCGGGACCTCGCCTGCGCGGCGCAGCCGGGCAAGTGAGCGAGTGACGGAGGAGCCGGAGATGTTCGAGGAGATGCGAAACCGCCGGGCCGCCCGAAGGATCACCCCCGGGGACGGACGACCGCTCCGGCCGTTCCGCTGGTGGCAGCTGCCCTACCGCTCCCTGTTCTATCTCCGGCTGCCGGACGGCGGCGGCGGGCAGGCGGTCTACGCCGTGGACGTCAGGCGTGGGCAGGACCAGACCTCCGCGCAGGCCAAGGCCGACCTGTACCTCGACGGCAGGCACCATGCCCGGTCGAGGCTCCCCGCCGCCTTCCCGGTCCCCGGCGGCACCGTCGAGGTGCGGCTGAGCAAGTTCGGGTTGCGGCGCTGCCACTACGTCACCACCAAGGGCACCGAGCACCTCCTGGTCCCCGACCGCGACTCCGCCGAGGGGCGCCGCGCCCACCTCGACCGTGCGCACCCCGCGCTGAGCCGCGGGATCGGTGCCTTCTCGCTGACCGCGCTCGTCGTCTCGCTGGCCGTTCTGGCCGGGCAGCTCGTCGAACACATCACCGCCGTACCCGCGGTGGCCGAGCACGTCGGGGCCCTCACCTCGCCGGTACACCCGTCGGTCGGGGGCAACATCGTGCTGACCCTGATCACCTTGTCGGCCGGCACGGAACGGGCCCTGCGGCTGCGCTACAACCGACTGCTCGACGGCACGGCGGGCTGACCACATGGGCGATCAGGTCCCTGTCCCCGGCTCGCGGCGCCACCGGCAGAGGCGGGAACGGGCTGGTGGGGCAGGTGGGACCGCGTCCGCTGCCATGAGGCAGGATGGACGGGTGAACGGTGACATGGACCCGCCAGCCCTGAGTTCGGTCAGGGGAGTCTCCCGCTGCGTTGTCGCGGCGCTTGCCGTGGCGGGAGCGGCCTGGACCGCCAGAGGCATCTGGCAGATCCGGTTGGCCGTGGCCGGTCTGCCGCCCTCCGGTCCGCCGGACCAGGGAGACGGCCGGCACCGCCCGCTGACCGGCTTGGAGGACGCCTATCACCTCGTCAGTGCCTGTGGTGACATCGCCACGGTGGTGTGCGCCATAGCCTTTCTGGCCTGGTTGCTGCGGGTCCGCGACAATGCGCGTGCGCTGTCCGGGCGGCGGTTGCACTACGGCCTGCCCTGGGTCTATCTCGGCTGGGTCGTGCCCATAGTCAACTTCTGGGTGCCTCGCGGCATCGTGGCGGAGGTCCACCGTGTCGGCGCCCCGGAGACCCGCCTGCCGCGCAGCGTGAACCTGTGGTGGGGTCTGTGGCTGATCGGCGCCCTGAGCGGGGTGGGTCTGATGTACGCCGACTCGACCGACGCCGTCATCGCCCGCGCCTACTCCCACGTCGCACCGTTGCTGCTGGCAGACGCTGCCGTCGTCGGCGCCGCCCTCGCCTGCGCCCTCATGGTCCGCGCCCTCACGGCCGCCCAGCAGCGAAGGATCGACGTCCTGAGGCCCGCGAGCGAGTGAGCCGTCCGCGGCAGCCGTGCCCTGCCGACTACGTGTCGGCGGCCAGGGCGGCCAGGTAGCGGTCCAGGAGCTCGACCTGCCGCTCCGGCGGGAATGCCGGCGGGTCGAAGAGGGCCTGGACCACCAGGCCGAGTGCGAAGGACTGCGCGCTCGCCGCGACATGTGCGGGGTCGCCCGGGGGCAGTTCACCGAGTTCCTGTGCGGCGGCCACCCGGGTGCGCAGCCTTTCGCGGCCCTGTGCGTACTTGCGGGCGTAGTCGGTGGCCAGGGCGGGGTCGGAGAGCGCGGCGTCCCAGGACGAGACCCAGACGCGGTTGCTGTCGGTGGCCTCGGGGGTCAGCGGCAGGATGTCCAGCAGGGCGTCCCTGAGGGCGGCCAGGCCCTGGCCCGCACGGCGGCGGGGGCGGGAGAGCGTGCGCTGCTCGAGCAGGTCGAGGGCGTGTTCGAGCAGGGCGCGCTTGGTGGGGAAGTAGTGCGTGAGCAGGCCCGTGGTCGCACCGAGTTCGGCCGCGACGGCGCGCAGGGTCAGACCGGCGAAACCGCGGGTGGCCATGACCTGCCAGACGGCCGCGGAGACGTCTCGCCGCCGGGCCTCGTGATCTCCCTTGGTGCGTGGCATGCCGTCACGGTACATTGACATAACAAGCGTTGTGCAAAAGGGGGAGGTCTCATGTTCTCGGTGTCGATCGGTGCCGCTGCTCGCCTCGGTCCGCTGGAGGTGTGGCACGCCGAGGAGTTCGCCGGTCATCTGGACCGGGCCCGTGAACACATCCGCCCCTGGGTCGGGCCCGCGTTCGTCACCGACGACGTGGGGGGAGCCCGGGCCACGCTCGAACGGTATGCCGCACGCCAGGCGGGCGACGGTGCGCGCATGTACGGCATCTGGCGCGAGGACGTGCTGGTCGGCGGTGTGATGTTCACCGACTTCGACGCCGCCTTCGGCAATTGCGAGGTCGGCTGCTGGCTGGAGCCGTCGGCCGAGGGCCACGGTCTGGTCACGCGGGCCTGTGGCCTGCTGCTGGACTGGGCCTTCACGACCCGGGGGCTGCACCGGGCCGAATGGCACTGCCGGGCGGACAACGACCGCAGTGCCGCGGTGGCCGAGAGGCTCGGCATGACCCTGGAGGGCGTGCGACGCGAGGCGTGGCCGTACGAGGGCGTGCGTCACGACAAGCAGGTCTGGGCGATTCTGGCCCCCGACTGGCGGATCTGAGCACCTGTACCTGCCGGAGCCCCGGGACCGGGGCACGCCGTCACTGCGGCTCGGTGGAGATCTGGATCAGGTTGCCGCAGGTGTCGTCGAAGACGGCGGTGGTGACGGGGCCCATCTCCAGGGGCTCCTGGGTGAAGCGGACGCCCAGGGCGCTCAGGCGCTCGTACTCGGCGTGCACGTCCTCGACGGCGAACTGGGCGAGGGGGATTCCGTCCTCGACGAGGGCGTCGCGGTAGGGCTTGACGGCCGGGTGGCCCGCGGGCTCCAGCAGAAGCTCGACGCCGCCGGGCTCGTCGGGGGAGACGACGGTCAGCCACCGGTCCTGCTCGCCGACCGGTACGTCGTGCTTCTTCACGAAGCCGAGCACCCCGGTGTAGAACTCCAGCGCCTTGGCCTGGTCGTCGACGAAGAGGCTGGTCAGGTGGATCCTCATGAGGTGTTCTCCTTCGGTCCGGACGCGCCGGGAGCCGGCCATCGCTCGGTGATGTGCCGCAGCGGCGCGGTGTTCAGGTCGTGGTACTTGTAGCGGCCCTCGCGCCGGGACTCCACGAGCCCGGCGGCCTCCAGCACGGCGAGGTGCTGGGAGACCCCCTGGCGGGAGATGGCCAACCGGTGCTTCATGCTCAGCCGCGAGCAGATCTCGAACAGGGTCTGTCCGGATTTCTGCACGAGTTCGTCGAGGATGATGCGGCGCGTGCGGTCGCCCAGGGCTTTGAAGAGTTCGTCGGCCACGACGTGATGATAGGCAAGTGTGGACTTGCCTATCAAGTCGGGCGGTGCTCGTCCGTGCCGAGGGGGCGCTCCTCGGTGTAGCGGGCCAGTCCTTCCGCCATGCCCTGCATGAACCTCTGCAGGTAGCGAGGCAGGAACCAGCCGAGCAGCCGGCTCGTCCGGTACTCGCCGTACCAGTGAATGACCGTGCCCGAGTCACCGGCTGCCGGGCTCAGCTCGATGCGCGCGCGATAGTCGCGCAGTGACGCGTTGAACGCGTCCTCGTAGGCCGGCAGGCGTCCCTCGACCTTCTCGGTCAGCCTTTCGCCGGTCACGGTGCGTCCCGTCCGGAAGGCCCGGACGGCCCCGACGGCGTCGTCGCCGTCCGGGTCGAGGCCGACCGACCGTGCCGTGTCCAGGCTGTCCACCTTGGACCACCGTGGCCAGCTCGAGGCGTCGACCAGCAGCTTCCACACGGTCTCCGGCGGGGCGGCGGTCGTCACGGTGACGTCGTACTCGTGCATGGTGCGGGACTCCTGCGCGTCGGTGGGTGGGGGCAAGCACGGGCGGCGGAGCGATGGCGAGGCGCCCCGGTCGGCAGTCTTGCCCGGGCGCGTCGAGCGGGGCACGGAACCTTGCGGTTACGGCAAGGCGGACCCGCTCGCCGACGCACTCCGCTGTGGCGGATGGCAGCCGACGCGGGCCGACCGACTCCGATACGAGGCGGCAGGCATCCGTCACGCTCGGCGGGGCAGTCGCAGTTCACGACAACTCCCCGTGACACACCCAGAGATGAGCGTGATGACGTGTCCTTCCCCGAACACCCCACGACGCCCGCCGACTCGACGCAGCCGCACACCGGGGAGGGGGCCAGGCGCGGTAACGGACTGGCGATCGCCGCGCTCGTGCTCGGCATCCTGGCCGTGGTCCTCTTCTGGACCGTCATCGGCGGTGTGCTGCTCGGCATCCTCGCGCTGGTCTTCGGCATCATCGGCGCGCGCAGAGCCCGGGGCGGCAGGGCGCCGCGCCGCACGATGTCCATCTTCGGAGCGGTCCTGGGCGTGCTCGGGGTCATCGGTTCCGTGGTGATCATCGCGATCGGCGCGTCGATCCTGAACTCGGACGAGTTCAAGGACTTCGACGACTGCGTGCAGCACGCCGACACGCAGAGCGAACGGGACGCCTGCGCGGACGACTTCAACGAGGACGTCAACAACTGACCTGGACTCAGCGCGGCGCTCCGGGACGCAGGTCGAGGGTCCAGTTCTGGCCGACGAGGTCCTGGCCGTAACTGTGGTGGCGCTCCTCGTCGGCGAGGGTGAAGCCGAAGCTCTGGTAGATCCGGCGCGCCGCCACGAGCACGTCGTTGGTCCACAGCGTCACCCGCTCGTAGCCCGCCGCACGGGCGAAAGCGAGGCACTCCCCGACCAGGCGCGTTCCGAGACGGAGGCCCCTGCCCTCCGGGGTGACGAGGAGAATCCTCAGCCTGGCGACCTCCGGACGGTCGCCCGCGACGAGGAAGACGCAGCCCACGCGCCGGCCGTCGACCTCGGCGATCCAGCCCGCCTCGCGGGCCGGGTCGTGCCGGGTGGCGTAGTCGGCGACGATCCCGGCGACCAGAGCCTCGAAATCGGTGTTCCACCCGAACTGCCGGTCATAGGTCTCGCCGTGGGCCATCACCACCCACCCCAGGTCGCCGGGCCTCTCGGCGCGGCGTACGACGACGTGCTGCTGATCTCGCTGCGGCATGTGGCGCTCTCCCGGCCCCTGCGGTCGTTTCCGTCGACATTACTGAAACAGTCGTTTCAGAGGCCGTCTGCCGGTACGCCCTCACGCATGGACCGGCCGACCTGTCCCTGCGCCCCGGTGGGTCGATGTGGCTAATGTGAACGGCATGAGCGAACAGTCGGAACGTTCCGTCATCGTCGAACGCACCAGCAGCGGCCAGTTCGTGGCCACCAACACCCGCGGCGGGTCGATCCGGTTCGGCACGTCCCCGGACGGCGACCAGGACGCCGGGTTCACTCCCGTCGAGTTGTTCCTGGCCGCGATCGGCGGGTGCTCGGCCGTGGACGTCGACAAGGCGACCGGCCGTCACGCGGAACCCACCCGCTTCTCCGTGACGGTCACGGGAGACAAGGTCAGCGACGACCTGGGCAACCGCCTGACCAACCTCGAGGTCGCGTTCACCGTGGCCTTCCCGGACGACGAGGGAGCGGAGCGCGCCCGCGCGATCCTGCCCCGGGCGGTCAAGGCTTCCCACGACCGTCTGTGCACCGTGAGCAGGACCGTGGAGATCGGCACCCCGGTGCGCACGACGGTCACCGACGCCTGACCCCCGACGCTCGCTCGCGCCATACTGGTGCAAAAGGGATGAAATCCCGAAGGGCGAGTTCGTGGAGGCGCAGCGATGCAGCAGCACGCCGAGAACGGGGACGACGACTCGACGCAGGAGCGGCCGCCGGAGGAGCGGCCGCCGGAGGAGCACGGCCCCGACGTCTTTCTGGACGTCCCCCAGCTCAAGGTCGACGAACTCAACCTCGACGTGGAGAACCTGCGGGCCCGGGTGTCCCTCCAGGCCGAAGTGCTCGACCTGCTCAAACTGAACGTGGGTGCCGACGTCGCGCTCGGCCAGGTCCACCTGGGCATCTCAGGGGTCGAGGCACAGGCCCAGCTCAAGGTCCGCCTGGACAACGTCGCGCTGATCATCAACCGGGTTCTCACCACGCTCGACCGCAATCCGCAGATCCTGGAGGAGCTGGCCCGCGGCGTCGGGTCGGCCGCGCAGGACGTGGGCCGGGGCGCCGGGCACGCCGTGCGGAACGTCGGAGAGGGGGCCGGGGCCGCGGTCGAGGACGTCGGCGGCAGCGCCGGTGAGGCCGTCGGAGAGGTGGCGCGGGACGTCGGCGGTGCCGTCGAGGGCGTCGGCGGGCGGGCGGGCGAGGCTGTCGCCGAGGTGGGCGGGGCAGGCGCGGACGCGGTGGACGCGGTGGGGGAGACCGGGCGGTCCGCGGCGGGGAGCGTGCGCCGCGCCTCACCGGAGGCCCGGGCTGAGGACGCGACCGGGAAGGCCGCGCGTCGGGCCGGTGGTGCGGCCGGTTCCGCCACTCGTACGGGCCGGGGCACGGACGGCACCGCCTCCTCGGGCGGCGTGGCGCCGCGCCGGACGGCCCGACGGACCGGCCCTGACGCCGAGGGCGGAGACTCCACCCGCCGGCGCCGCACACGCGACGACGAGTCCGGGACGGCGCGACCCGTCGGCCGCCGGGCTGCCAGGAAGCACGAAGAGCCGCCGTGAACGGACACGCCGGCGCCTCCGTCCGCCGAGACCGCCGCCGGGCACCTCGCGGGCCCCGGGCCCGCCATCTCCTTCGACGCGGTCGTCAGCGGCGCCCGTCTGCGCTTCGAGGAGGCGCCACGGACCCGGGTCACCTTCCCCGGCACCGGAGCGCGCGAGTCGGTGTCCCGCGCGGAGCGGACCAACCTGCCCCAGCGGGTGGAGCCCGGGCACGACTACCAGGACGTGACCGTGAGGTACCACCTCGCCAGCCGTCTCACCGGGACCTCGGAGGACGGCACGGTGCCGGACGACGGCCGACCATGATGGACGTATGGCAACACAGGAACCCGAGCGGCCCGACAGCGGGCCGTCGCTGGAGCAGATCCTCGGTCTGATCGCACCCGGCATGCTGGATGTCGTCGTGGCACCGCGCGGCCCCGGCGTGCCGGTGGCCGACGTGGTGCTGCACGACCCGGGCGAGGAGCGGGACGACGAGACCTGGGCGGCGTCCGGACTGATCCTCCTCGCGGTCGGTGTGGACGCCGCCTCGCCGGAGGCGATCGACGTGCTGCGCGGTGCCGACCGGGCCGGAGCCGCGGCCGTGGTGCTGAGGCGGGGCACCCGCGGCCCGCGGACGGCGCTGCTGGAGGCGGCCGCCTCGGGGCGTACGGCGCTGCTCACCCGGCGGCCGGGGCAGGGCTGGACGGAGGTGCTCGGCCAACTGCGCACCGCCCTGGCGCACAGCGTCCCGACCGGGACGACCGGGGTGGAGGGCCTGCGGCTCGGTGACCTGCCCGGGCTCGCCAACACGGTGGCGACCCTGGTCGGCGGCGCGATCACCATCGAGGACCCTCAGTCGCGGGTGCTCGCCTACTCGCGCATGGACCACGAGCCCGACCCGATGCGCAGGCTGACGATCCTCGGACAGGAGGTCCCGCGCTGGCGCGTGGACGAACTGCGTGAGAGCGGCTTCTTCCAGGCCCTGTGGAGCACCGACGGCGTCGTACGGCTGCCCGCCGACGACCGGTACGCGGAACGGCTGGCCGTCGCGGTGCGCCACGGATCGGAGGTCCTCGGGTCGCTCTGGGCCGCCGCCGACGGCCGGCCGCTGGCCGAGGACGCGGCGGCGGCGCTGCACACGGCGGCACGGGCCGCCGTGCCGCATCTGTCCCACCACCAGACCTGGGGCCGGGCCGCGGCCAGGGCGCGGGAGGGCGCGGTGCACGCGCTGCTCGACGGGAGCGGCCGGGCGGCACGCGTCGCGCACGAAGCCGGCATCGTGCCCGGCAGGCCGTACGCGGTGATGGTCGCGGAGGCGTACGACAGCCGGGAGCCGACCGGCGGGCCCGCCGCGGCGGCAGGGGGAGCCGCCGAGCAGCGGCTGCTGGACGTGCTCGCGTTGCAGGCCGCGGCGTACCGGCCGGGCTGTGTGACGGCGCGGTCGGGGCGGCGGCTGTACGTCCTGCTTCCGGCGGGGGAGGAGGAGACGGACCCGGCGCGCGCCCTGCTGGCGGCGGCCCGCTCGGTGCCGCGCGGTGTGGTGTTCGCGGGCGTGGGCCCGGCGACCGCCGACCTGGCGGGGCTGCCCGCGTCGCGGGAGGCAGCGGAGCTGGTGGTGCGGGTGCTGGGGGAGCGGGCCGCGCGACGGCCGGGAGCTGAGGTGGTGTCCGCGGTGGCCTCCTTCGGTGAACTGGTTCCCGAGGTGTCCGCGCTGCGGGTGCTCGACCGGATCGCGCCGTTGTGGGAGAGCCTGTCGGGTCCCGTGCACGCGATGGTGGAGCACGACCGGGCGCACGGCTCGGAGTACGGCGCCTCCGTCGCCGCCTACCTCGACGCGTTCGGTGACACGGGCACGGCCGCGGGGCGCCTGAACGTGCATCCGAACACCCTCCGGTACCGGCTGCGGCGGGCTCGGGAACTGTTCGGCGTCGACCTGGCGGACCCGACCCTGCGGTTCCTGGCGGACATCGGGCTGCGGCTGGCACGGCGCACAGAATGATCATTTAGTTGTATCGACGCACAGTACTCCGGTCCGACCGTGGTCGTACGGAACGAAGACGCGACGGGCTCCGCGGAACGAAGCTGTGCACGTGACAACGGCCGGCCGCCCGACGAGCGCCGTGCACGACCGACGTGTCTGGAGTGTGTTGACAGTGACTTCCGGTTCCCTCCACCAGCGCCGCGGCGCCCGTGAGGCCGCGCTCGCCCGGGCCGTCGAGGAGGGCCTGCTGGGCCCGCGGGCGCCTCTGGTCGGTCTCCTCGACGTCGACGGTGTGCTCGCCGCCGTCGAGGCGCTGAACGAGGCGTTCGAGGGACCGGCCGCGGTGCAGCACACGTTCGCGGCGAAGGCGTGCGGGCTGGTGCCCGTGCTGCGGCTGCTCGCGGACGCGGGCATGGGATGCGAAGTCGCCTCGCCCGGGGAGTTGGAGCAGGCGCTGGCGGCCGGGTTCACCTACGACCGGCTGGTTTTCGACAGCCCCGCGAAGACGGTCGAGGAACTCGAGTTCGCCCTGGCCCACGGCATCGCGATCAACCTGGACAACTTCCAGGAGATGGCCCGCGTCGACGGCCTGCTGGCCGGCCGAGCGGCCACCGGGCCCATCGGACTGCGAGTGAACCCGCAGGTCGGCGCCGGTGCCATCGGCGCGATGAGCACCGCCACCGCGACCTCCAAGTTCGGCGTCGCGCTGCGCGACGAGGGAGCCGTCGACGCGGTGATCGAGGCGTTCGCGCGCCGCCCCTGGCTCAACCGGCTGCACGCCCACGTGGGCTCCCAGGGCTGCCCGCTGCCGCTCATCGCCCAAGGGGTGCGAGCGGCGTACGAACTGGCCGAGCGCATCAACACCGAACTGGGCCGCACCCAGATCACCGGACTCGACATCGGCGGCGGCCTGCCCGTCAACTTCGACAGCGAGGACGACCGCCCGACGTACGCGGAATACGTCGCCGAACTCCGCACCGCCGTACCCGGCCTCTTCGACGGCCGCTACGACCTGATCACCGAGTTCGGCCGTTCCCTGCTCGCCAAGAGCGGCACCATCGGCTCGGTCGTCGAATACACCAAGGCGGCCGGCGGCCGGCGGATCGCGGTCACGCACGCCGGCGCCCAGGTGGCCACCCGCACGGTCTTCATGCCGGACGCCTGGCCGCTGCGCGTCGGGGTGTTCGACGCCACGGGCCGTCCCAAGCAGGGCCCGACCGAGATCGTCGACATCGCGGGCCCGTGCTGTTTCGCCGGCGACCTGACGGCGACCGGGCGCGAGCTGCCGGCCGTCGAGCCGGGCGACGTGGTGGCGCTGTACGACACCGGGGCGTACTACTTCTCCTCGCACTTCTCCTACAACTCCCTGCCGCGGCCCGCCGTGTACGGCTATCGGACCGACTCCGGCGGACGGGTCGCCTTCGCCCTCGTGCGCGAGGCACAGAGCGTGCGCGGCGTGGTCGAGGAGAGCGGACTCTCCCAAGCGGACGCCCTGGTGGCGCTGCGCGCCGACAACGCCGCGGAACAGGCGAAGGAGACGGCGGAATGACCTCCCCCGCACCGCACGGAGAAGCGCGGGACCCGCAGCCGGAACTCAGCCGGTCGCTGCGCAACCGCCACATGTCGATGATCGCGATCGGCGGTGCGATCGGCGCCGGCCTGTTCGTCGGCAGCGGCTCGGTGATCAAGACCGCCGGACCCGCCGCGATCGTCTCGTACTGCCTGGCCGGAGCCCTCGTGCTGTGCACGATGCGGATGCTCGGTGAGATGGTCGTGGCGAGGCCGTCCTCGGGCTCGTTCGCCGACTACGCGCGCACCGCCATCGGGCCGTGGGCGGGCTTCACCATCGGCTGGCTGTACTGGTACTACTACGTCATCATCGTGGCCGTCGAGGCCGTCGCGGGGGCGGCGATCCTGCACGCGTGGATCGGACTGCCGCTGTGGGTACTGGCGATGGGCCTCATGGTCGTGATGACCGCGACCAATCTCCTGTCGGTGAAGTCGTTCGGCGAATTCGAGTTCTGGTTCTCCTCGGTCAAGGTCGCCGCGATCGTCGCCTTCCTGATCGTCGGCGGACTGTACGTCTTCGGCGCCTGGCCGGGCGCGTCGCTCGACTTCTCGAACCTGACCGCGCACGGAGGCTTCGCCCCCAACGGCTTCACCGCGATCTTCTCCGCCATCGTGGTGGTCATCTTCGCCTTCGGCGGAGCGGAGATCGTCACCATCGCCGCGGCCGAGAGCAAGGAACCGGAACGCTCCGTCGCCCGCGCCACCACGGGCATCATCTGGCGGATCATCCTCTTCTACGTCGGATCGATCGTGCTGGTCGTCACCATCGTGCCGTGGGACGGCGCCAAGGTGCTGGCCAGCCCCTACGTGGCGGCCTGGAACATCATCGGTCTGCCCGGCGCGGGCCTCGTGATGGACATCGTGATCCTCACCGCGGTGCTGAGCGTGCTCAACTCCTCGGTCTACGTCTCCTCGCGCATGCTGCGCGCCCTCGCCACGCACGGTGACGCGCCGGCCTGGCTCGTGAAGACGAACAAGCGCAGCGTCCCGGCCCGCGCGATCCTCGCCGGAACCGTGGTCGGCTGGGTCTCGGTGCTGTTCGCCTACCTCTCCCCGGACACGGTGTTCAGCTACCTGGTGAACTCCTCCGGTGCCGTCGCCATCTTCATGTACCTCATGATCGGGGCGTCCCAGCTGCGGATGCGCCGCAGACTGGAACGCGAGGCCCCGGAACGGCTGTCGCTGCGCATGTGGCTCTTCCCCTGCCTGACGTGGGCGGTGATGGCCGCCTTCGCCGCCGTCCTGGTGGCCATGGCCGTCATCGGCGACCAGCGCACCCAACTGCTCACCAGCATCGGCAGCCTGGCCGTCGTCCTGATCGCCTACGCGGTGCGCAGGGCCCGGGGCAGCCGGCCGCAGACCGCCGTCGACGCCACGGCCATGGACGAGCCCGGCGCGGACGTCCTGCCCAGGTAGGCACCGTACGCACGGGCCGTCGCCGTCGCCCGCCTTTCAGGGCTGTCGCGGCAGGCGGGCGTGGATGGTCTTGCCCTGTCCGGGGAGCGCGGTGACGGTGACCCTGCTGGTGAGGCGGCGGACCATGGGCCATCCGAACCCGCCGGTGCCGCCGTCGAGGTCGGGAGTCCGCTCCCGTGGGGGCGTGGGGTCGGGATCGCTGACGGCGGCGTTGAGCGCGTCTGCGGTCGCCGTGAGTTCGAGGGTGTACCGACCGCCGCCATGACGCACGGCGTTGGTGGTGAGTTCGGAGACCACGAGGACGAGAGTCTCCGCCGTCTCGGCGGCCGGGGCCGGGTCCAGCCCGTCGACGAAGGCACGAGTGACGTCACGAGCGTGAGCGATGCCGCAAGGGCTGTCACCTTCGGTACGGACGGGAGCCCTGGGGGTGAAAGTACGCGTGGTGTCGGTGTCGGTCATGCACTACCACCCGGTCCTGATCGGTTGTGCTGGCAGGCCCAGCGTGTGCCCGCCCGACGGGATTTCAACCCGTAACGCCCCCTTGCGGGCGTATGTGCAGCACCTCTTCCACAGAGCCTCTTCGCCTCATCGCCTCTTCGCCGGGGCAATACGGCTGTGAACGCGGAACCGGTCGGTGCGGTCGTCCGGCGCGGGGCGCAGATGAACCGTGACGGGGCCCGCGAAGGTGTACCCCCGTTCGGCCGCGTGGCGGCGGACGTGCGCGGCGAGGGCGGGCGCCACGGGCAGCGCGCTGTCCGAGATCTGGCGGTGGGTCTGCGCAAGCAGCTCGATGACGTAGGCGTTGGGTGCCACGACGCGCTGCCGACCGACGATCAGGGTGTTCTCGTCGCACTGCCGCAGTATGGTCGCCAGGGCCTCGCCGTGGGTCTGCCGAGCCGGTGACAAGCGGCTCCACACGTTCATCACCCACTGCTCCATGACGCGTTCGCTTTCGAGGAATCCCATCGGGGGCGCCTGCCCCACCCCATCCCGAGCAGGCTCACCCACACGAGCGCACTTCCGGCGGCACGGCCTCGCCGCGCAAGGAGTGAAGCGATTTAACACACAGTCGCGGCAGAACGCGCTGTGAGCGGGTACACGGGTCACCGCAAGGACAGACAGGGACCGCACCCGCATAGTTGCCGTGTGACAATAATGGCCGCCAGCAACAAAGCGCCGGTGCCGGGACGAGGGGAGGGGACCTGAGATGCTTCGACGGGGTCAGGCGGTGCGGCTGTCGGAGTCCGTCACGTCACCGTGCATCTGCGCCGCCGCCGTGTCGCAGAACGCCTCCAGCCCTTCCAGCAGGGCCACTCGCTTGGCGGCGGGCATGTCCGCGAGCACCCTCCACAGTTCCTTCTCCCTGCGAGCGCGCAGATCGGCGAGGAACGCGCGGCCTCGGCTGCTGAGGTGCAGCCGCACCTCGCGGCGGTCCTCCGGACGCGTCACCCGCTCGACGAACCCGGCCGCGTGCAGGCGGTCGCACAGGCGGCTGGTGGACGGTGGCGTGGAGGCGAGGGACTCCGCAAGGGTGCGCAGGTTGATGCCGTCGTGGTGCTCGAGGATATGCAGCACGCGCAGCTGGGAAGCGGACGTGGGCGCCGTGGAAGCCCGCCCCCACACGACCTCCAGCAGCTCAACGGCCGTCGTGGTCACACGTGCGACCTCGTCGGGCTCCGGGCGGCGGAAGACAGTCACGATCACACTCTCGCAGGCACTGGGGTGCCTGCCAGCGTACTAGGCGCACTCGCGGAGTACAGGAGGTCCGGGGCGACCGATGCCCACTCCGTGAGCGAGACGCGTTTCTTCGTAGGACGAAAGACAGGTGTAAATCCCATTATGAACAGATTCGTGGCCGCCGAGCGCGCCCTGCGTACGGCGGCTCCGCACGAGCTGCTCGACGCCATCCGTGCCGTACTGGCCGACCAGTACGGTGTGGAGGACGTCGAGCTGTTCATGGCGGACTACGGCCTGACCGTGCTTCAGCCGGTGTCCGTGCTCCCGCACACCATGGAGCCGGTGTCGGTGCACAACAGTCCCGCCGGGCGGGCCTTCGGCTCGCAGGAGCCCTACCGCGAGGACGGCAGGGACGGGCGGGCGCGGCTGCATCTCCCGGTCAGCGTGCGCGGCGACCGGCTCGGTGTGCTGAGCGTCACGCTGCCCGGAGTCGACGCCGCCCGGGAATGGGAGTCCGAGCTGGCCGAGATCGCCTCCGTGCTGGGGCACGAGGTGATGGTGGCCGAACGGGACACCGACCTGTACCTGCAGGCGCGGCGCAGGGACCGGCTGACCCTGGCCGCCGAGATGCAGTGGCAGTTGCTGCCCGGCCGCTCCTGCTCGCGTCCCGAGTACGAGTTGGGTGCTCAGCTGGAGCCCGCCTACGCCATCTACGGCGACAACTTCGACTGGTCCGCCACCGCCGACCACTTGATGCTGTACGTGACCAACGGCATGGGTGAGGGCATCGAGGCGTCCCTGTTGACGAACCTGGCGATCAACGCCCTGCGCAACGCGCGCCGCGCCGGCATTCCCATCGCCGACCAGGCCGCCCTGGCCGATCAGGCGGTCTACGCGCAGTACCAGGGGCGCTGCTACCTGTCCGTCCTCATGTTCGACTTCGATCTGGCCGCCGGCCGGGCGAGCGTGGTGGACGCCGGCTCGCCCCAGCTGCTGCGGCTGCGGGACGGCAAGGTGGAACAGGTGTCCTTCGAGGCGCAGCTTCCCCTCGGCATGTTCGAGGAGACCGACTACATGGTGCAGGACTTCCGCGTGGAGCCCGGTGACCGCCTTGTCTGCGTCAGCGACGGCGTTCACGCGGTGGCCTCTCCGAAGGGGGAGCCGTACGGCGACGCGGCCCTCGCGCGGGCCATCCAGGCGACCCGGCTGCTGCCCGCCGCGGAAGTGCCGCGCGCCATCCTGCGGGAGTTGACCGGCCACCGCGGCGAGGCCGTGCCGGATGACGACGCTCTGGTCATGTGCCTGGACTGGCACGGAAGACAGGACGGCTGACGGTCCGGGTCCGCCGAGTTGTGACGATCGCGTGTTGTTCGACTCAAGTCATCGCGCTAACGTTTGTCATCTGGAAATAATTGCCGGATGGTCTGCCATTCGGCGGAGCACAGGACACAGGGCACAGGACACAACAGGGAGACGATGCAGGTGGCGGAGCACGACACGGCCCCCGAGACGGCGCGGGAACTGGGCGCCTTCCTCGAACGCCGCCGCGAGCAGATCGCCCAGCGATGGGCGGACGCCGCGCTGTTCCGGACGGTCTTCACCGTCTCGAGGGACGAGGCGGTCGAGGCGTGCAAGGCCGTGGTGGACGCCCTGGCGGACGTGGCCCGCACCGGGCGGCTTGAGGACGTCACGGCGCCTGGGTTCGGCACCGTGAGAGACCAGTTGGGGCGGATGTCCGCCTCCCGGACCCGGGCCGGACAGAGCCCGTCGCAGATCGCCGAGGAGGTCGCCGGTCTGCGCGAGCCGGCCGGCGCACTGCTGCGGGCCGACTTCGAGGAGGACTCCGTCGAGCAGGCGAACGCCTGTCTGCTGGCGCTGACCGTCCTCATGGGCACACTCCGCCTCGTGGTGATGCAGACGACCGTGCACGCCGGTGAGGAGCTGATCGCCCGCCAGCGTGAGCAACTGCTGGAGGTCGCCACCCCGGTCATCCAACTGTGGGAGGGCATCGTCGCGGTGCCGCTCATCGGCACACTCGACAGCGCCCGCAGCCAGGTGGTGATGGAGAACCTGCTGGAAGCGATCGTGGCCCAGCGGGCCCGGTACGCCATCCTCGACATCACCGGTGTGCCGACCGTGGACTCGCTCGTGGCACAGCACCTGATGAAGACCGTCGCCGCGGCCCGCCTGATGGGGGCCGAATGCATCGTCTCGGGAATCCGTCCCGCCATCGCCCAGACCATCGTCCACCTCGGCATCGACCTCGGGTCGATCACCACGCGCGCCACCCTGGCCGACGCCCTGGCGCACGCCCTCACCAGGCAGGGCATCGTCGTCTCCCCACGTACGGCCGGGGGAGCGAGCGCGCCGTGACCGGGTTCTCCGCCTCCCCGACGGTGTCCGTGCCCGTGCCCGTGCCGGTGCTCGCGCTGGGCGATGTCCTGCTGGTCACGTTGCAGGGAGAGCTGCACGACGGGGCGGCCGAGCAACTGCAGGACGACGTGGCCCGCCGCATCGCCTCCAGCGGGGCACCGGTGGGAGGTGTGGTGATCGACATCTCCGGCGTGGAGATCGTCGACTCCTTCCTCGGTCGCGTCCTGGCCGAGATCGCGGCGGCCGCGAGCCTGCTGGCCACCCGCACGGTCCTGGCCGGGATGCGCCCCGCCGTGGCCATCACCCTCGTGGAGCTGGGCCTGACCCTGCCCGGCCTGGTGACCGCCCTGGACGTCGAAGCGGCCCTGTCCCTGTTGGGACGAGCCCCTCTGTTCGCTCCCCACGTTCACCCGGAAGGGGGTGCGTGATGCATGCCCCATCCGCCTCGACGACATGTCTGCACATCGGCTCGGACGCGGACCTGGCCTGGGTCCGTCACGAAGTGCGCCAGGCCGCTGCCGGACTCGGCTTCAGCCTGGTCCAGCAGACGAAGCTGGTGACCGCGGCCAGCGAACTGGCCCGCAACACACTCGTGCACGGCGGCGGCGGACACGTGGAGATGACCCCCCTCGAAGACGGTGCCGGCCGCGGACTGCGGCTGGCCTTCACGGACGAGGGCCCCGGAATCCCGGACCCGGAGTTGGCCATGACCGACGGATACACCTCCGGCGGCGGCCTGGGCCTGGGTCTGAGCGGAGCCAAGCGGCTCGTCCAGGAGTTCACCCTCGACAGCCGTCCCGGACGGGGCACCACCGTCACCATCACCGACTGGACCACCGTCCTCCCCACGGCCCGTACGGGCGGATCATGAGCAGGGTCTGGGACGTCCCGCTCCAGGACAGCACACGGGTCCGGGACGCCCGCGTCGCCGCGGAAACCGCCTGCGCCGCCAGCGGCATGGACGCGCACTCCACGGCCGTCGCCGCCCTGGTGGCCACCGAGTTGGCCACCAATCTGGTCAAACACGCCAGCGGTGGACGCATCATCATCAATCTGACCGGCCCCTCCGACACCCTCGCGGAGGCCGAGCCGCAGGTGCAGATCATCTCGCTCGACCACGGCCCCGGCATCGACGACATCCAGGCGACCCTGCGCGACGGCTACACCACCTCCGCCGACTCCCTCGGCGCGGGCCTGGGCACCTGTCTGCGCATATCCAGCGACTTCGACCTCCACAGCCGACCGGGCCGAGGCACCGTGGCCATGGCGCGCATCGGCCCGTCCCTGCCCTCCGCGGGCCGCCGGTCCCGGGCGGTCCGCTCCGCCACGGGAGCCCGGGCCGGGGGAGTCAACACCTCCCTCGCCCATGCCGAGCACTCCGGCGACTCCTTCGCCTGGGTGCGCTCGGGTCCGCGGCTCACCCTGATGCTCGCGGACGGACTCGGGCACGGCGAAGCGGCGGCCCAGGCGTCCACCGCCGCCGTCCACGCGCTGCGCGGAACCGCCGACCGGCCACCGGCCGAGATCCTCAGACACCTGCACGCGGCCCTGCACGACACGCGAGGCGCGGCCGTCGGCGTGGCGCAGCTCGACGAGGACAGGGCCCGGCTCTCCTTCGCCGGTATCGGCGACACCGGCGCCCGGCTCCGCACCGGCGGCTCCTGGCACGCACTGACCTCCCACCCGGGCATCGTCGGAGCGCACTTCCCCGCGAGGGTGCCCCCGCACGAGGAGGCCTGGCAGGCGGACAGCCTGCTCGTCCTGCACAGCGACGGACTCCCCAGCCGCTGGGAGCCGCCGCACGACCCCACGCTGCAGGCCCACGACCCGGCCCTGGTGGCCGCGGTCGTCCTGCGGGACGCCGGCAGCGCGGCTCGCCCCGTGCGTGACGACACCAGCGTGGCCGTACTGGTCCCCGGCCCCGGAGACGGACATCCATGACCGTGACTTCCGACGCCTGGAAGATCGTGTCCGCCACCGACGGGGCGTGGGTACGCGCCGCCGTCGCGGACGTGGTCATCACGGGCCGGGCTCCCGCGCTCGCACGTGCCCGGTTCCTCACCGACCTGACCGCGCGGCTGCGCCGCTGTGTCCGCCAGGGGGGCGAGTGGGAGGTCGGTCTCCACATCCGGCAGGCCACCGCCGGACGGGAAGGCGAACTCACCGTCCGGCTCCGGCCGATCGCCCAGCCCGTCCCCGACCAGCAGGACGAGCCCCCACTCGTCTGCCCCCTGGCCCACGGGCCGGTCCGGGCCCGGCCGCCGGCCACCCCTCTCCGAGGCGCTCTGGCAGGCGGACGACAACACCTCGGCCGTACTGGACCGGTTGGACGAGCAGACGCGGCTCGTCGAGATGTACCGGCACGAACTGCACCAGACCAACCAGGGCGTCCTCGCGCTGCACTCCGACCAGACCGCCGAACTGCCGCCGGGCTCATCCCTGCTGCTGTACACCGACGGCCTGGTCGAACGCCGGTCACGGGGGATGGACGTCGGTATCGAGGCCCTCAGCCGGATCCTGGCCTCGGCGAGCACACGAGACCTGGAGCAGGACATGGACGCGGCCGCCGACGACCTGCTCACCACCCTCCTGCGTGACTCCGCGCGTGACGACGACGTCTGCCTGCTGCTCTGTCACAGCAGGGCCGCCGCGGGCCGGGCCGGGGGCCAGGAGGTCGCAGGGGCGAGTGACGGCGGGCACCGGGCCCGGCGATCACGAGGCGGGAGTGACGACGGGAAAGCGGCGGTCCGGGGTGTCCAGGACCGCCAGGAGCTGCGCCAGTTGTGAGCCGTCACCCGTCATCGTGATGCCGTCGGTGCCCTTGCCCGCGAGCAGCGCGAGGAGCTGCGGCTTGGTCATCGTCATGGTCAGCGCACTGTCGGGGGCGGGGCTCGCGTCGCTGGTCCAGGTGAGCACACCGTTGGCGAGCCGTAGGTGCCAGTAGACATCCCCGATGTGCCAGTCGAGGGCGAGCCGCAGCGACCACGCGGCGGGCCCGTCGACGCGCACGGCCAGGCCGTCGACGAGCTGTCCGACCGTCAGTGCCCCGTGCAGGTCGGGTCCCGTGGTGGGCTTGGGAACCGGCTTGATCCCGTGCATGAGTTCCTGGGCACCGGTGAGGTAGAAGTTGCGCCACACGGCGTTCTCGGCGGCCCGGCCCAAGCGGACGTAGAGCGTGGCGAGTTGCCGCTTCGCCCTGGTGTCGTCCGGGTCGTTGAAGACGGCGTGGTTGAGGAGCGTCACGGCGAAGCGCAGATCGCCCCGGTCGCTGTAGTGCCGGGCACGAGCCCGCACCGCGGCCTGCCCGCCGAGGGACTCGACCCACCGCCGCGCCTCCTCGGCCGGCGGGTGCTCCCACAGGTGCGCGGGGTTGGCGTCGAACCAGCCCATGTAGCGCTGGTACACGGCCTTGACGTTGTGGCTGAGGGAGCCGTAGTAGCCGCGGTTGGCCCACACCCGCTCCAGCTGCGGCGGCAGGCGGAGACTCTCCGCGATCTCGGTGCCGTTGAGGCCCTTGTTGATGAGGCGGACGGTCTGGTCGTGCAGATAGGCGTAGAGGTCCCGCTGCCGGGTGAGGAGGGCGACGATGCCGTCGTTGCCCCAGGTGGGCCAGTGGTGGGAGGCGAACGCCACATCGGCCGCGCCCGCGTAGAGGCCGATCGACTCCGTCAGGTATCCCGCCCAGGCGTGCGCGTCGCGGACCTGGGCACCGCGCAGGGTCAGGATGTTGTGCATCGTGTGGGTGGCGTTCTCGGCCATGCACACCGCCCGCAGGTCGGGCAGGAGGAAGTTCATCTCCTCCTGGCACTCCGTGCCCGGAGTCATCTGGAAACGGATCCTCACCCCGTCGAGGACGGTCTCCTGCCCGGTGGCCTCGATGTACCGGGTGGGCGGTATCAGGCCGACGGTGCCGGTGGAGACCGCCAGCCCGAGGCCGCAGCCGACCTGTCCCGCGGCGTCGGTGGGCAGGCTGGAGCCGTACATGTAGCCCGCACGGCGGGACATGGCGGGACCGGCGTAGACGTTCTCGCTGACCGCGTGCTCCATGAACCCCCGCGGCGCGAGCACGGGTACGCCGTCGGTGCCGTCGGGCAGGACGCCCCGGCAGCCGCCGAAGTGGTCGACGTGGGGGTGGGTGTAGATCATGGCCCTGACCGGGCGGTTCCCGCGGTGGGCGCGGTACAGCCGGAGCGCCGCGGCCGCGGTCTCCGCGGAGGTCAAGGGGTCTATGACGATGATGCCGGTGTCGCCCTCGACGACGGTCATGTTGGACAGGTCCAGGCCGCGGATCTGGTAGATCCGCTCCGTGACCTGGTAGAGCCCCTGGCGGGACAGCAGCCTGGCCTGGCGCCACAGGCTCGGGTCCACCGTCGCCGGCGGGGTCTCGGTGGCGTCGGCGAGGAAACGGTGGGCGTCGGGGTCCCAGGCGGTGCTGCCGGAGGGCGTGGTGATCGGCCCGCCGGTGTACGCGGCGACGAAGCCGCGGTCGGCGTCGGCGAAATCGGACCGGTCCTCGTAGGGGAGGTCGCCGGTGCGGGTGGGAGTCGGCGTTTCGGTGGCAGGGCGGCCGGGGGACGCCTCGGACACCTGCGCGTTCAGCGGCACGGTCGCCGCGGCGGCGCCCGCCGCAGCGGTGACGAAGCCGCGCCGGTTCATCGGATTCATGCGGGTACACCCTTCTCGGGGTCGGTCGCGAGGGGGAGCAGGCCGAGCCGTCGCGCGTCCTGTTCCGGCCGGATGGCGAGGATGGCCGAGGCGCCCGCCAGCAGCATCACCGCCGCCGCGAAGAGGAACGCGGTCGTGTAGCCGACGGACGCGGTGTCCGCACCGTCGATGAGGTGGCCGGTGACGAAGGGCGCGATCAGGCCGGGGAGGGTGCCCGTCGCGGCGACGATGCCGAAGACGGCACCGCGCTGTGCCGGGGGCACGACCTCGGCAACGGTCACGTAGTGCAAGGGGATCGCGACGGCGACCGTGCCGAAGGCCACCCCGATCAGGAGCAGGCGGACGACGTCGCCGTCGGTGAAGGGGAAGGCGGCCATGGCACAGCCGGCGACACAGACCGAGACTCCCTGTGCGGCACCGGTGGACCAGCGGCTGGACACTCCGCGCGCCTTGAGGGCGTCCACGAGCGGCGAGACGGTCAGCAGCAGGACGAGGCTGAGACCGGAGATGCCGCTGATGACGGTCGCCACCGTCTGGGGGCCGAGACCCAGCTGGGTCCTGAGGTAGGCGGGCAGCCAGGCGTGGGCCAGCGCGAGGGCCCAGGCGGCTCCGAAGGCGCCGGCGATGCTGCCCACCGTGGTTCCGGTCAGCAGCAGCCGGCGGTAGGGCAGACGCCGCACGGGCCGTGAGTCGACGGCGGGTGGCACACGCGTCTCGTCGTACGGCCCGTCGTGGCCCGTCCGCCACCACACCAGCGCCCACAGCAGGCTGACGACGGCCAGGACGGCGTAGGCCGACCGCCATCCGAAATCCGTGATGAGCCAGGTGAGCAGGGGCGCGGAGACCAGCGTGCCGATCGCGGCGCCGCCGATCTGCAAGGCCGAGGGCAGCCCGCGCCGCTCGGGCGGGAACCACTTGTACAGCGCGTGCATGGACATCGAGGCTGCCGGGCCTTCCGCGACCCCCAGCAGGACGCGGCCCGCGATCAGGGTCGGGACCGCCGCCACGGCCAGCACCGGCAGCTGGGCGACGGCCCACAGCAGCGCCATGACGAAGAGCATGGTCCTGCTGGAGATCCGGGAGGAGAAGAACCCGACGACCAGTCCGGAAAGGCTGAACAAGAGATAGAAGGAGCTGGAGATCAGCCCGTAGGTGCTGTTGCTGAGGTGCAGTTCGTCCATGATCGGGACGGCGGCGAGGCCGAGGACCGACTTGTCGGCGAAGTTGATGACCATGAAGGTGACGATCATGGCCGTCACCAGCCAGGCCCGGCGGCGGTCGGGCGGACGGGCGGCGGGCCGACGCGCCGAGCGGTCGGCGGGAGGCGCGGAGGGTTGGGGTGCCAAGGTGACTCCTGCGGATGCGGGCCGAGCAGGCCCCGGGGAGTGCCGGCTCGGACGGACTCCCCGGGGCGCCGGTCAGACGACTGCCTCGACGATGGCGTTCTTGTGGATCTCGGACGTGCCGGTGACGATCCGGAACATGCGCAGGGACCGGAAGATCTGCTCCACCTCGTGACCGCGGGTCAGGCCGTCCTTGCCGTGGATCTGCACGGCCTGGTCCGCCGTGCGGAAGCACGCTTCGGCGGTGAACAGCTTGCACATGTTCGCCTCCACCGCGATGTTCTCGCCGCGGTCGGCCTTCGCGGCGGTGGCGAGGACCATCGAGCGGGCCGCGTAGAGGTCGGTGGCCATGTCGGCGAGCTTGTGCTGGATGGCCTGGAGCGCGAGCAGCGGCTGCCCGAACGCGACGCGGGTCCTGGCGTGGGCGACGGACAGGTCCCAGGCGCGCCGGGCGGCCCCGATCAGGGAGGGACAGTGGAGCAGCCGGTTGAGGGTGATGCGGCCGATGCCGATGCGCAGCCCCTGGCCGACCTCGCCGAGCAGGTTCGCGACGGGGATGCGGCAGTCCTCGAAGACGAGGTCGCCCTCCATCCGCTGGCCCGACATGGGCACGGCGCCGTCCAGGACACGGCAGCCGGGGGTGTCCAGGTCGACGAGGAAGGCGCTGTACGTCTCCTCGCTGTCCGCCATCCGGGCGACGACGACCGCGAAGTCGGCGAACGGGGCGGCGGAGCTGAACACCTTGTGCCCGTTCAGTACGTAGGTGTCGCCGTCCCGCGTCGCGGTGGTCCGCATGCGGCGTACGTCCGAACCGGCGTCCTGCTCGGTGAGGGAGAAGCAGCAGGCGCGCTCGCCCCGGACGACCGGGAGGAGATAGCGCTCGCGCTGCTCGTCGGTGGCGTACTCGAGGATCGCGCCGACGCGCAGCGGTCCGCCCATGTCGCCGAGGACCGAGTGGGACAAGGCCGCTCCGGAGGCGGTGAGTTCCTCCTTCAGGGCGCACAGCTCGGTGAAGTTCAGTCCCTGGCCGCCGAGTTCCGGCGGCAGGCTGATGCCGTAGAAGCCGAGTTCGGCGCTGCGTTTCCAGACGCCTTCCAGGGTGGGCCGGTCCAGCGTGCTCTCGGGGGTGATGCCGTGGGCACGCTCGTAGGGGAGGAGTTCGTCGGTCAGATAGGCGCGCAGCCGGCCGACCAGTTCCTCCAGGCGGGGGTTGTCGTCGTAGCGGGGAGTGAGGGTGTAAGGCATGGGGTGTTCCCCTGTTCAGTGGACGCGGCGCTCGGCGCCGGACCAGTAGGTGTCGCGTATCGCGCGGCGGTCGATCTTGCCGTTGGGGTTGTGGGGCAACGCGGCGACGACGTCCACGGAGCGGGGCTTCTTCATGCGCGCCAGGCGTTCGGCGCAGAAGGCGATCAGTGCCTCCGCGTCGAGCGTGACCCCTGCCCGCGGGACGACGACGGCCTTGACCGCCTCGCCCCATCGCTCGTCGGGGACGCCCACGACCGCGGCCTCGAAGACGCCGGGATGCTGGTGGAGGACGGATTCGACCTCGACGGCGTAGATGTTGAAACCACCGGAGATGATCATGTCCTTCTTGCGGTCGACGATGAAGACGTAGCCGTCCCGACGTCGCCGCGCCAGGTCCCCGGTGAGGAACCAGCCGTCGCGGAAGCTGAGCGCGGTCAGTTCCGGCTCGTTGTGGTAGCCGGGAACGACGTCGGGCCCGCGGACGGCGATCTCGCCGATCTCGCCGTCCGCCACCGGGACGCCGCTGTCGTCGACGACGCGTACCTCGGCCTCGGCCGACGGGCGGCCGCAGGACAGCAGCAGTTCCTCGTCGTCGCCCTCGACGGCGCGGCGGTGGTCCTCCGTGGAGAGGAACAGCACGCCGGAGGTCGTCTCGCCGCAGCCGTAGCCCTGGCTGAGCACGGGGCCGAAGAGGTCCCAGGCCGCCCGGATCCGGGCCGGTGACATGGGCGCCGCGCCGTAGGTCAGGTGGCGGAGACTGGAGAGGTCGTGGTCGCCCGCGTTCTCCAGCGCGAG
Source organism: Streptomyces sp. BBFR25 (assembly GCF_044590125.1). Classification (NCBI taxonomy): domain Bacteria; kingdom Bacillati; phylum Actinomycetota; class Actinomycetes; order Kitasatosporales; family Streptomycetaceae; genus Streptomyces; species Streptomyces sp. BBFR25. The sequence goes on along the minus strand of NZ_CP172447.1, from coordinate 659,595 downwards.
GACGGTGTTGACCATGGTCGGGACCAGGAAGGCGTGGGTGGCACGTTCCCGTTCCACGGTGGCGAGGAACTCCTCGGCGTCCCAGCGCGGCAGCACCACCGCGCATCCGCCGGCGAAGAGGATGCCCATGAGCGGCATGCCGGAGGCGTGGGTGACGGGGCCGGCGAGGATCTGCCGGTCGCCCGGCCCGACCCGAGTGGCCTGGTTCATCACCGACTTGCGCAGCAGGGCCAGCCGATTGCCGTACGTCTGCACGGCCGCCTTGAGCTTCCCGGTGGAGCCAGAGGTGAAGTGGAGGACGGCGATGTCGTCCTCGGCGCACTCCACGTCGACGGCCGCACGGGAGGCGGCCGCGAGTGTCTGGGCGTAGCCGGGACCGAGGTCGGCGGGGCCGTCGTAGCCGATGACGGCTTTCACGCCCGAGCCGGGCACCGCCCGCCGCGCCGTTTCCAGGTGTGCGGCATCGGTGAGCAGGACGCGGGCGTCCGACTCCCGCAGGAGATGGGCGACTTCGCCGTCGCCGAGACGGGCGTTGACCGGCGCCCGGGCCAGGCCTGCCTTGTAGAGCGCCACTTCCGTGACGACCAGCTCCGCGCGGTTGGCCGCGAGCGTGGCCACCCGGTCCCCCCGGCTCAGGCCCATCCCGGTGAGCGCGGACGCCAGCCGGTCGCTGTGGTCGTCGAGTTCCGCATAGGTCAGCCGGACCGGTCCGCACACCACCGCCTCCGCGTCCGGTTGGTGCTCGGCTGTCCGGCGTACGTAGCGACCGAGGTTCATCGCCGCCTCCAGAGTTTCTGAACAGTCTGTTCCATATCAATCTCGCTGTCAGGCAACGTACGGGCAGCGCTAGGGTCAGGTCAACGGTCGTGACGAGAAGGAATCGAAGTGGACATGAAGCCCGAAGACCGCCGTGTCCGGCGGACGCGCGCCGCGCTCCGCCAGGCCCTGGTCGAACTGGTGCTGGACAAGGGGTTCCAGGCCATCACCGTCGAGGAGATCACCGAGCGGGCCGACATCGGCCGGGCCACCTTCTACGCGCACTACCGGGACAAGGAGGACCTGCTCGTCGGCATCGTCCGCGACCTCGCACAGGACCGCGAGCGTCTGCTGCCGGCCGTGCGCCAGGCGCACGCCCAGGGCTTCACCGGCCTGCCGGTCAAGTACATCTTCGAGCACGCCACCCAGGAGCGGGACGTCTACCGGGTGATCCTGCGGGGCGAGGGCGACGGGCGGGCGCTGCGGGAGTTCACCGAACTCATCCGCACGCACGCCGAGATGGCCTTCCGCGACCGCGCGGGCCAGCTCGGCGTGGAGCCGAGGATCCCGCTCGGCATCGTCGCCCGCGCCTGGACGGGCGAACTCATCTCGGTGCTGGGCTGGTGGGTCGAGAACGACACGGGGTACACCGCCGAGCAGATCACCGCCCACCTGCGCGACCTGTCCCTCTACGGACGGGTCTGGGCGACGGGCCTGACCCCGGTGGACGCTCCCGGCGCCGTCGACCTCCCCGGCGGGCAGGGCACCGGACCCCAGTAGTCACCACATGCCGGTCCGACCCTTCCCCCGTTTCCGAACAGCGTGTACGGTATCGGCCTCGCGATGAGCTGATCCCGAACGAGCGGAGCGACACGTGACCGGCACGGACTCACTGGCGGACCTCGTCTGGGCACGAGGATTCACGGACTCGGCCTGGGCGCGACGGCACACCACGGCGGGCCGGGAGATCATGCCCAGCCGTCGCGTCTGGCGGGGCCCGGGCGGACCCGGTGACCTGCCCGCCTCATCGTCCGGCGCCCTCGACGACCTCGCCGTCACCGGTTCCCACGGACGTACTCTCACGCTGTCGGAACTGCTCGCCGAGGCCGAGACGGACGCCCTGCTCGTGCTGCACCGCGGCAGGCTCGTCCACGAGCAGTACCTGCACGGCTACGAGGCCCACGTCCCGCACTTCAACGCCTCGGCCGCCAAGTCCTACCTCGGCCTCCTGGCGGCGACCCTCGCCCATGAAGGACACCTCGACCGCGGCGCCCAGGTCGCCACGTACGTCCCCGAACTCTCCGGCACCGCCTTCGGAGACGCCCAGGTCGACCACCTGCTGCACATGGGCACGCGGATGAGCTACGCCGGCCGCCCGTACGACAAGGCCCTGGAGGCGCAGCGCTACTTCGCCGTCCTCGCTCCGCGACTGCGCCCCTACGGCTACTCGGGACCCGCGACCATCCGCGAACACCTCGCCACCGCCAGGGCCACGGGCGAGCCCGGCACCGAGTTCCGTTACGAGAACGGCAACGTCGAGGCGCTCGCCGAGGTCCTGCGACGGGTCACCGGCCTCAGCACCTCGGCGCTGATGAGCGAGATGATCTGGTCCCGGATCGGGGCGGAGGAGGACGCCTACTACCTCGTCGACGCGGACGGGGCCGAGGCGGCCTGCGGCGGCTTCAGCGCCACCGCGCGCGACGTGGCCCGCCTCGGCGAACTCGTCCGCTGCGGCGGGGCCGTCGGGGACCGTCAGATCGTGCCGGAAGCCGTGACCGCCCTCGTCGAGGGTGTCCCCGACGGCTACCCGCGCCGCGTTCGCCTGCCCGCGGCACCGCCCGACTCGCCGCCCACCCTCTCGTACCACGACCTGTGGTGGATCCTGAACGACCCCTACGGATCCTTCATGGCCAGCGGCATCCACGGCCAACGCCTGTTCGTGTCACCCGCCCTGGACCTGGTCGTCGTCCACTACGCCTCCCAGGTGGTCTCCCCGGCGGTCCCACAGGTCCCCCTCGTTCAGGCCTTCCTCTCGATCGGCAGGCGTCTCAACGGGTAGGGCACGCGTCGAGGGGGCGTCGGCGGCCCAGCGCCGAAGCGAGGGCGGTCAGCCGCTCGGCGCGGCGCGCGGCCGGGTCGGTGGTGCGGGTGGTCCAGGCGATGTGACCGTCGGGGCGGACCAGGATCTCGGTCGTCCCCCGCAGGTCCGGGCGGTCGTCGTAGCCGGTCACCAGGGCGGTGGTGACCCGCGCGTCGCGTTCCGGGCCCTCGGTCGCGGTGGGGCCGGGAGCCAGGTCGAGGTGGACGAACCGGGCGGTGTGCAGCAGGTCGTAGACCCGGGTGGCCGACGAGCCCGCGGCCGTCAGCGAGATGTCGGGCATTCGTCGTCCCACCAGGGGATCGGCGTCGGGGTCCGCGGGACGGTAGGCGGTGTCCAGTGCGGAGACCCGGCCGGCGAGCGTGCGGTTGACCTCGTCCTGGCCGAGGAGTTCGTTCATCAGGCCCCGCAGGGCGGCGGCGGGACGCGCGTACCGGGGGACCAGGGTCAGCTCCATGAGCAGGGTCTGGATCTCCGTGTTCTCGGTCACCCCGCGGCCCACCGGGCGGCGCTCGGTGTCGTAGCTGTCGAGCAGGCCCGGCGGAGCCCAGCCCTGGACCGCGGCGGCCAGCTTCCAGCCGAGGTTCATGGCGTCCTGGAGGCCGGTGTTGAGGCCCTGACCGGCGGCGGGGAAGTGGATGTGGGCGGCGTCCCCCGCCACCAGGAGACGACCCGCGCGGTAACGGTCCGCGAGCCGGGTGGCGTTGCCGAAGCGGGAGAGCCAGCGGGGGTCGGCGACGCCGAGGTCGCTGCCGCACATCCGGCGCAGGGTCCGGCGGAACTCCTCCAGGGTGACCGGTTCCGCGGACGGCACCCGCATCCGTTCCGGATCCACCAGCACCAGCCGGGTGACGCCGCCTTCCAGCGGCGCGACCAGCACGCCGGCGGCCCGGGCGGCGTCCAGGGCCGCGGGGCCGGTGTCCATGACCGCGAAGTCGCCGAGGACTCCGGTGAGCGTCTCCTCGGTGCCGGGAAAGCCGATGCCGGCGGCCCGGCGCACCACACTGCGTCCACCGTCGCAGCCGACCGCGTACGAGGCCCGGACGGTCTCGGCGCCTTCCGGTCCCCGTATGTCCGCCTCGACCCCGTCCTCGTCCTGGCGCACGCCGACGACCTCGTGGCCCCGGCTGATCCGCACCCCCAGCTCGGCCGCCCGTTCCGCCAGCAGCGCCTCGGTGCGCGCCTGGGCGATGAACAGCGTGTAGCCGTGCCGGGAGTCGAGCCGGGAGAAGTCGAGCCGCGTCGGAAGCTGGGAGAAGTGCCAGCCGGGGACCGCGCGGCCCAGCGGCAGGAACCGGTCGAGCAGACCCCGCTGATCCAGCAGCTCCACACTGCGTGGGTGCAGGGTCAGTGCCCGGGAGTCACGCTGCGGTTCGGTACGGCGCTCCAGGATCCGGGTCCGCACGCCTGCCAGGGCCAGCTCGCAGGCGAGCATGAGTCCGGTGGGGCCGCCGCCCGCGATGATCACGTCGTCCTTCATGGCAGATCGCCCTCTCGTGCCGCACGCAATTAGTGAACAGCGTTCACGTGAACGCTGTTCACTATACTGCGGGGCATGAATTCCTCGTCAACCCGGCCACGGGGCCGCCCCTCGCGCATCGACAGCCCCCGCACCCTGCGCACCGCACTGGAACTGCTGGACGAGTCGGGCCTCGACGCCCTGACCATGCGGCGTCTCGCCGATGCGATGGAGGTGCGGGCCGGAGCCCTGTACCGGTACTACGCCACCAAGCAGGAACTGCTCACGGCCATGTCGGAGCAGATGATGGAGGGCGTCACCGAGAAGGTCCTGGCGACCGACGGCGCCCCGTGGCACGAACGGGTGGCGGACTTCGCGCGCGCCCTGCGGGCGGCACTGCTCAACCACCGTGACGGAGCGCGGGTGTTCGCCGGAACCCACCCGACGGGCGGCAACGTCCTCGGTTTCTCCGACGCGCTGGTCGGCGTCCTGCTCGACGCGGGCTTCCCCGCGGACGACGCGGCCCGGACGCTCTACACGCTGTCGAACTTCACCGTCGGCCACACCCTGGAGGAACAGGCCGCCCCGTCGGAGGAGAACGGCGGACCGGGCGCCGCCGGACTGCTGCGCTCGGCGGTGACGGACGGCTCGTACCCGCACCTGCACACCGCCGTGACCGCGCTGGCCAGCACGGACTTCGACCGCCACTTCGAGTACGGGCTGGGCCTGATCATCGAGGGACTGAAGGCGCGACGTCCGGCCCTGCCGGCGGGGTCCGGCCGGTCGAAGGCGGACGTCGCCATCTCCTGACGCTCGACCGATGGTCGAGGGGTGCTGCGAGCACCTGGTGATCGAGTTCCGCGGCCGGAGCCGCCCTCAATCCTTGGCGCGGTGCAGTTCGATCCGCGGATTGACGAAGAGGTGCACGAAACCGCACCGCAGGCAGATCAGCCCCGTGGCGGTCTCATCGGCCCAGGCCAGATTGAACAACTCCCCGCCCGTGCTGTTGAGTTTCACCCCCCGTTCGCGGAACAGGTCGTGCTTGCAGATCTGGCACGTGATCGACATCTCGCCCAGTGAGGCCCGTACCGCCTTGGCCATGCCGTCTTCCTTCCGTTAGGCGCGGTCGTGGAGGGTGACGTGGTAGCCGTCGGGGTCGGCGAAGGTGAACGTCCGGCCGAAGGGGCCGTCGATCGGTGCGGAGACGATGGTGTGCCCGTCGGCGACGAGGGCGTCGTGAATGGCCTGGACGTCGGTGGCGTGGAGCCAGATCGCGGCACCGATGCCGGGCCGGGCGACGGAGGTGAGGTCGGTGCCGGGCGCGATGTCGCGGACCGCGAACGCGATCGGCTTGGTGTCGAAGACCACGGCGTGCGGAGGCCCGGCCGGTGAGCGGACGAGGCCGAGGTACTGCTCGTAGAAGGCCTGCGAGGTGTCGAGGTCGCGTACCTGGAGCGAGATGAAGTCGGGGCCGGTGGCGGGCATGGTGGTGCTCCTTCTCTTCATGTCAGCTTTCTGACACGCATCACCGTATGTCAGAATACTGACATGAGTCAAAACGGTGCCGGCATCGACCTGGACAAATCGCTGGGCTACCTGCTGAAAGAGGCTTCGAGCGCCCTGCGGGCAGCCATGGAGGAGGTGCTGCGGCCACTCGGGATGAGCGTGACGCACTACTCCTGCCTCGAACTGCTGGCTCAACGGCCGGGCCTGTCGAACTCGGAGCTGGCGCGGGGCGCGTTCGTGACACGGCAGACGATGAACGTGCTGCTCCAGAACCTGGAGCGGGACGGCTACGTGACCAGGCCCGCTCAGGCGCCCGTCGGGAAGGCCCTGCCCGCGCGGCTCACACCGCGCGGGCGACGGAGCCTGGAGCGGGCGACCGTAGCGGTCCGGTCCGTCGAGGTCAGGATGCTGACCGGTATGACCGAGACCGAGCAGGCGAACGCGTTCCGCAGCCTGCAGAGCATGATTCGTTCCCTGCGCGGCGGCCACGAGGACGCGTCCTAGCCCGCTCCTCGGAGCCGCGGCTCAGGTCAGCGGCTCGTGGTTGACCCAGACGGCCTTGTACGGGTGGCGGGACTGCCATCGCTTGATGAGGTCGAGCGCGCCGGGCATGGAGAAGGTCGCGTTCAGGGCGTCGAGGTCGGTCAGGCGCAGTTGCAGGACGGCGCTGGCGACGGCCACCGGGGCGTGGTCGTCGCCCGGGACGCGGATGTGATGCCGGGCCGCGACCGACTCGACCAGCCCGGAACGCATCACGAGCTCCTCGAACTCTTCGAGGTACTGGTCCAGCTCACTCGTGGGAATCGGATTGTCGAACGCTACGATCATCGTGTGGTGAATCATGCCCCCAGAGAACAGGCATCTTTCCCGTCCGTCCAAGATCTGTCCGTTCTCCTTCCATGCCTCAGGGGAATGGATCGAGCGGTAGCCTTGCGGCATGGCCGAACTGGAGACCCGCGAGCTGGAGTACTTCGTCGCCGTGGCGGAGGAGCTGCACTTCGGTCGTGCCGCGGCCGGCCTGGCGATCGCGCAGCCGGCCCTGTCCAAAGCGATCCGGCGCCTGGAATCCAGGCTCGGCGTGCGGCTGCTGGAGCGCTCCAGCAGGCACGTGGCCCTCACCGCTGCCGGTGAGACGCTTCTGCATCATGGCCGGCACGCGCTCAACGCCGTGGCCGCGGCCGCCGAGAAGACCCGCCGGGCCGGGGATCAGCGGGATCATCTGCGCCTGGTGATCAAACCCGGCGGTGACGCGAACCTCCTGTCCGGCATCCTGGCCGCATACGCCGGTCGGCCCGACGCCGGCCGGGTGGACATCCTGTTCGGCGGAGCCACCGACCGCGCCGACCACGTCCGCGACGGCCGCGCCGATGTCGCCCTGCTCTACGCGCCGTTCGACGACATGACCGGCCTGGACCACGAAACCCTGCTGGTCGAAGGACGGGTCGCGATCCTGCCGCCGGACCACCGGCTCGCCTCCCGCTCGACCGTCACTCTCGCCGACCTCGCCCAGGAGACGCTGCCACGCTGGAAGGGCGTGCGCTGGACCGGAGCGCCCGAGGCCGGGCAGGGGCCCGAGGTCACAGACGCGGCCGAAGTCCTGCACATGATCAGGCTGGGACGCACCGTCGCGCTCCTGCCCCGCTCGCTCGCCCAGCCCATGCGCCCCGACCTCGTCTACCGGCCCGTGACCGACGCCCCCGACAGCGAACTCGTCCTCGCGTGGTCGCAGGACGACCGACGCACCATGGTCGCCTCCTTCATCACCGCCGCGGTGGACGCCGCGGGGCGATGACACCTCACAGATCCGTGAGCGGGAAGTCGCCGTTCACGACCGGGTATGCCGCGAGGCCGGACGGAGCTTGGCGGCCGTCGGCCGGGTGCTCCGCCGGAAGGCTCCCGGGAGGCCACCGCCCTTCAGTTTCCTGAACAGCAGGGCCGCCGTCAGGACGGAGGCTATTGCTTCACCGGCGACGCATGGGGATGACTGCGCACGCGGTGCTGAATTAGCGTTCCACCCATGGTCTACGCACGCGACGACACCGACGACGAGCCCAGTGTCACCGTCCGCTGCCAGGACAACTCGTCCGTCGGCGTGACGTTCCGCGACCGGTTCAGCCTGGACGCGGATTCCGTGCACTACGCCGTTGAGCTGTGGGCCCCGGGTCTGACCGCCCGTGTCGACGAGGTCGTCGCCTGGAACCGGGGCAGCGGTCTCGTCCCGTTCCTGGAGGGGCTGGCCGCGGACTACCGGGGTTGGGACGAGGAGCGAAGCTGGCAGAGCGACGACCGGGACTTGGCGGTGTCGGCCGTGTTCCGGTCCGGCGGGTATGTCGGGTTGTCGTGGGCCATTCGGTCATGGCCGAAGAGGGCCGGGGGCTGGAGCGCATCGGTGACCACCTGGGTGGAGGTCGGGGAGCAGCTGGCTTCCTTGGCCGCTGAGATCCGGCACTTCCTGCTCATGAGGGCAGTGCACGAAGGGGGATGAGGAAGCAGATGGCTCGGACGGGGACGACCGCGGTGCTGGCCTTGCTGCCGGACGCCGAGCCGTTGTTGCGGTTGGCCGCCGAGGTGGACCGGACGGTGGTGCGACCGGGCGTGCCCGCACACGCGGCGCTGCTCTATCCCTGGTTGCCCGCCGACGAGGTCGGAGAGTCGGAGCTGCACCGGCTGCGGGTCTCCCTGCCGGTCGGTCCGGTCCCCGTCGGACTGGCTGCCGTCGAACGGACCGGGGGGTTCGTCGGTGTCCCGGTGCCCGAACTGGGCCGGGTGGCCGACGCCGTTCGCACGGCGTTCCCGGCTCAGGTCCCTTACGGCGGCCGGTTCGGTCCCCGTCCGCCGGTGCACGTCACCGTCGCTCTGGACGCGGCCCCGCAGGCCGCCGCCGACATCGCCCGTCGCACCGCCGCCGCCCTGCCGATCGTCACAGAGGTCAACACCCTGCATGTGGTCGGCCTTACCCGCACGGGCTGGCAGGGCCTCGCCGAACTGCCACTGGGCCGTTAACCTCCCCTCCGCGCTCACGATCGCTCCGGTCGTCGCGTGACGGCCCCATAGCGCACCATCCGCCGACAGGCGGCCCGTATCCCCGACTTCAGCCTGATTTCGTCCACAACACAGCGATCCGGCCAACCTCCCACGGTTTCCCACCTTCTGGAGAACCGAGCATCCGGCCGCTCCCTCTCACAGCGCGGGCACAGCAACGTGCCCGCCTGCTTCCTTCCCACCGCACCCCCCCAGCACCTGAAGGACGAGGGATCGATGACCAGAACGCGCACCATCCGGCTGCGGCGCCCACTGCTCGCAGGCACCACGGCCGTCGCCGCCATGGCCGTGACCGCCGGACTCGTGGCCGCCACCGCGGAACCGGCGAAAGCGGCGACAGGGCCCAAGCTGAGCCTCATCGCCGCGACCAGCACACTGACGCTCACCTCCTGGAAGGAGGACCCGGGCGTCTACCTCGACCTCGGCACCTACCTCACCGCGGAGGGCAGGCCGCTGGAGCTGAAGGTGACCCGGAAGTCCTACAAGGACCCGGTGACCGTCACCCAGACCGTGTACGAGGGCGGCAAGACCAAGGCCAAGACCCTGCCCAAGGGCACGGTGAAGGACTTCTCGGGGCTGCCCGGCTTCGCGGAGATCACGGTCACCGACAAGTCGGGCAAGAAGGTTCTCAGCAAGACCGAGGACTTCTGCCCGAACAACGCCAGCGGCCGGGTACGCCCCGACGCGCCCGCCACCTCCAAGTATCCGGAGAGCTGCCCCACCAACCCGTTCACCCTCGGTTCGGTGTGGGGTGTCGAGAAGGGCTGGGCGGCCAACACCTACGCGGGTTCCTACACCGAGCCCGTCTCCCTGGCGGCCGGGACCTACACCGCCAAGGTCGGGGTCGCCAAGAAGTACCGCGACCTGTTCGGCATCGCGAACAAGCCCGCCACCGTCAAGGTGACCGTGGTGGAGCGGAGCTACGAGGACGACCAGGGTGCCGCCGGGTCGGCCGCGTCCCGGTCCGCGACGGCGGGCGAGCACGCCGGTCACGAAGCCGCCCACCAGGCCCCGGACGCGCACGCGGGCCACGGGCCGGGCCACGCCCCGACACCCGCCCAGGCCGCGGCGCCGCTCACCAGCGGGGCGAGCCCCTCGTACAACGCGGGCCACGGACCGCTCAAGGCGGCGCCGCCCGCCCTGCCGTGGGCGCTGAAGAAGCAGCAGGCCGCGCGCTCCATGGCGGTCGGTGACAAGGGAGGCCAGACCGACGGCTCGCGCAAGGCCCCATCGCTCCAGCCGCTGGCGAAGCGGCCCGCGGGCAAGCCCGCCGTCCCGGACGTCCCCAAGCCCGACCTGCGTTCGCTGCCGGCCTACGGCATCGTGGTGACCGACGGGGAGAAGGACATCCCCGGCAAGGACTACCTGGCCTTCAGCGCCAACGTGTGGAACGCCGGTCCGGCGCAACTGGTGGTGGACGGCTTCCGGTCGCCCGGCAAGGCCAAGATGGACGCCTACCAGTACTTCTACGACGCCAAGGGCAAGCAGGTCGGCTACACCCCGACCGGCACCATGGAATGGGACCCGCGTCCGGGACACGTGCACTGGCACTTCACCGACTTCGCCAGCTACCGGCTGCTGAAGGCGGACAAGAAGGAGGCCGTGCGCAGCGGCAAGGAGGCCTTCTGCCTGGCCAACACCGACGCGATCGACTACACGGTGAAGAACGCCAACTGGCACCCGTACAACACCGACCTGGCCACCGCCTGCGGGGAGGAGAACTCCATCTCCGTGCGGGAGGTGCTCGACGTGGGCTCCGGCGACACGTACTCCCAGGACCTGCCGGGCCAGTCCTTCGACATCACGGACGTGCCCAACGGCACGTACTACATCCAGGTGCTGGCCAACCCCGAGAAGCGGCTCAAGGAGACCAGCGTCGACAACAACAGCGCGCTGCGGAAGATCGTGCTCGGCGGCAAGCCGGACGCACGGACCGTGACCGTACCGGCGCACGACCTGGTGAACGAGAACTGACCTGACCCCGGGGCGGCAGCCCCCCGGTCCGAGGAGCCGACGGCCGCCCAAGGTGGCCGTCGGCTCCTTCGCGTCACCGATGGGGCGGTACCAACCGCTCTCGCAGGGCCGTCAGTTGATGCGAGTGCTCGACGGCGCGCGTCTCGTCCAGGGTGGCCAGGGCGAGCAGCAGGGCATCGGCGACCAGGAGGCCGGTCAGGGACTCGTTGGTGTTGCCGGTGGGAGTGTGCGGTGCGGTGAGCACGGCGTCCACGCGGTCGCCGAACGGCTCCCCGAGTTCGTCGGTGACCAGGACGACGGTGGCCCCCACCGCTCGTGCCCGTTCCACCAGCACGGTCAGTTCGTGCAGGTGCCGGGCGGGCTGGAAGACGACCACCGCGTCGCCCTGGGACAGGGGCAGCAGATCGTCGGCGAAGCCGAAGCCGGTGGCTCCGCTGAACCGCGAGCGGCGCCCCAACCGCCCCAGGGACAGGGCGAGGTGGCGGGCTCCGACCTCGCAGGCGGCGACGCCGTAACAGAGGACCTCGCGGGCCGAGGCCAGCGCTTCGACGGCCCGTTCGAAGGACTTCGTACCGGTCAGACGCCTGGCCTGCTCGATGCGTTCCTGCGCCTCGTCGAACACGTCGCCCCAGATGCTCTCCAGGTCCTGGCCCACGTGCGAGATGCGCTGCTTGAGGCGGACCTCGGGCGCCTGGGAAGCGGTGAAGTCCGCGGCGAGTTCCCTCTTGAGGGCCGGGAGCCCGGCGTATCCCAAGTGCTGCAGGGCGCGCACGACGGTGGCGTTGCTGGTGCCGCTCGCGGTGCCCAGCTGCTGGGCGCTGGCGAACATGATCTGCTCCGCGGGCGCACTCGCGAGGTACTGGGCGACGGTGCGCTCGGACGTGGAGAGTTCGCCCCACAGATCTCGGATCGCGGTCCGCAGACGGGCCAACCCGCCCGGACCCACACTGCCAGCCTCTGGAACATCCATTACGTCTCTTGACTTCCTCGGTTTCGTGGTTACGCTCTGAGCAACTTGTTCCAATGATGTTCATCTTTGGAACGGATGTTACAGCACCGTTGCCCCCCGAGGAGTCCTGTCATGCACCACGCCCTGCCGGTCATTGAGATCTCCGGGACACCGGAGGAACGCGGGCGGCAGTACGGCGAAGCGGTGCGCTCCCGCATCGGTGAGGCCATCGGCTACTACACCGAAGCCTTCGGTGAGGCGTCCGGCCTGCCCTGGGACCAGGTCACGGCCCGCGCCCGGCTCTGGCTGGAGCCCGTGCGCGAGCACGCTCCCGAACTGGTCGAGGAGATGCAGGGGATAGCCGACGGAGCGGGCGTGGGCCTGCTCGACGTACTGGCGCTCAACGCACGCGGCGAGGTCATCTACGACTCCACCTTCAGCCGGCTGTCCGAGGACGAGGAGGCCGCCGAGGGCTGCACCTCCTTCGCGGCCCACGGACCGGCGAGCGGCGACGGCCATGTATGGGCGGGACAGAACTGGGACTGGCGGGCCGCGGTGGCCGGCACCGTCGTGATGCTGCGCGTCGTCCAGCCCCCGAAGCCGACCCTCGTCATGCAGGTGGAGGCCGGTCAGATCGGCCGCCAGGGCGCCAACTCGGCCGGCATCGCGCTCAACGCCAACGGACTGGGCGGACGCTTCGACGACACCGTCGGCCTGCCGCAGACGGTGATCCGCCGCAGCGTGCTGGACCAGTCCAACATCAGCGACGCCCTGCGCGTGCTGAGCCGGACCCGCGCCCACATCGCCGGGAACGCGCTGCTCACCTGCCGGGAGGGCTTCGCCATCGACGTGGAGACCACCCCGGCCGGACACCGCTGGATGTATCCCACCGACGGCCTGCTGGTGCACGGCAACCACTACCAGGCCGGCATCCCCGCCGCGCTCGCCGCCGACTACCGGCCGCTGGCCGCCGACTCCCTGGTCCGGGTCCCCCGCGCCGAGCAGGGTCTGCGGCGGCTGCGCGAGTCCACGGGCCCCGACGAGTCCCGCAAGACCATCCAGCAGGCCATGTCGGACCACCTCGGCTTCCCCGAGTCCCTGTGCACCCATCCCGACCCGCGCAGGTCGCCCGTACGGCAGTGGCAGACCCTCGTCTCCTCCTGCGTCGACCTGACCTCCGGCGACTACCACGTCACCGCAGGCACCCCCTGCGACCGCGACTACCAGCACCTGCCCTGGAACCTCTACGACGGCCCCCACGCCCCCCGTTAGACCGGCCCGCAGGCCACCGGGAGCCCCACCCCCGCAGAAACGAGAAGTCTCCGCACCACCCTTCCCGCTCAGGAGCCACCGTATGAAGTTGAAGACCTCGATCGCCGCCCTCGGGATGGCGGGCCTGACGGTACTCGCCACCGCGTGCAGCGGCGCCGACACCGGCCGATCCGGGGACACGGGCCGTGACGTGGCCCAGTTGGAGCTCACCCCGACCACGGCCGCGGCCACCGGCGCGGTGGACAGCGTCGACTGGCTGCTGGAGGACGAGCCCGACTCCCTGGACCTCGACACCCAGGGCGGCAGCGCGGGCCGCACGGTGCTCACCAACGTGTGCGAGCGCCTGTACCGGTTGGAGCCCGACATGACCGTACGGCCGTGGCTCGTCGACCGGGCCGCCCGGCCGGACGCCAAGACCCTGGTCCTGACCGTGCGCGAGGGCGTCACCTTCCACGACGGCACCGCCATGACCGTCGACGACGTGCTGTTCAGTCTGCGCCGGCACGCGGACCCGGACATGTCCGAGGCCGACGAGTTCGAGAACGTGACGTCGATGAAGAAGACCGGCGCCCACGAGATCACCGTCAGGTTCAAGGAGCCCGACGCCCTGTTCACCAAGGCGCTCGCCGGCGACGCCGGACTCGTCTACCAGCAGAAGCGGGTGCGGGAGCAAGGAGAGGACTTCGGCACACCGGGCCAGACCGACGCGTGCAGCGGCCCGTACCGGCTCGCCTCCTGGAAGTCCGGCGACTCCGTCACCCTGGAGCGCTACGACGACTACTGGGGCGACAAGCCACTGACCCGGAAGGTCGTCTTCCGCTGGGCCGAGGACAGCGCCATGGTCAACGCCCTGCGCACCGGAGCCGCCGACGGCGCCTACACCGACTCCGTCGGCACGGCCGCCGCCCTCGACGGCAAGAAGGGAATCGACCTGCACTTCGGGCCCAGCACCGCGACCCTCGACCTCATCCCCACCGAGCGCGGCGGACTGGCCGACCCCGACATCCGCAAGGCACTCTCGCTGAGCCTCGACCGCACCGGCATAGCCAAGTCCGGCTACGGCGGCCTGGCCCAGCCCTGGGCCACTCCCGTCGGCTCCGGCGCCTGGGGCTACGAGAAGTCCGTCTTCTCCACCGCCCAGGAGAACCTGACCGGCGCCCCCGCCTCGCCCACCTCCGCCGACATCGCCCGGGCCAGGAAGCTCGTCCAGAACGCCGAGCACAAGCCCGACGGGCCGATCGTCATCGGCACCGACAGCACACAGGGACGCCTCGTCATCGCCAACGGCGTACGCGCCGCACTCCAGCAGATCGGCCTCAAGGCGCAGATCAAGACCGTGCCCTCCGCCGAGTACGGCGAGTTCTACGGCGACAAGTCCGCCCGCGCCGCCATCGACGTGCTGGTCGCCGACTGGTACATCTCCAAGAGCGACCCCGTCGGCTTCTACGACAACGGCGTGTCCGGCGACTCCAACAACTGGGTCGGCTTCCGCAGCGCCGCCTACGACAAGAAGGTCGAACAGGCCAAGCGCACCCTCGACGACGCCGAGCGAGCCGCGCTGGTCGTCGACATCCAGCGCCGCTTCGCCGACGCCGCCGTCTGGATCCCCGTGGCACAGACCCCCACCGCCCTGGCCCTCAGCGACAAGCTCACCGGCCCGCCGGCCTCGATGGCGTACCTCTACCACCCGTGGGCCGCGTCGCTCGGCGCGAAGAAGGGCTGAGCCATGATCGTCCGAATCGGCAGACGACTCGCCGGCCTCCTCGCCACCCTCCTCGCGTCGTCGTTCGTCATCTTCGCCGCCATCTACGCCGCCCCCGGCGACCCCGCGGTCTTCCTGGCGGGCGGCCGCGACACCCTCACCCCCGAGCGCCTGGCCGCCGTACGCGAGCAGTACCACCTGGACGAACCCCTGGTCGTCCAGTACGGCCGGTGGCTGTGGGACTGCCTCCATCTGGACCTGGGACGTTCCTTCCAGTACGGCGACGAGGTCGCCGACCTGCTGGCCGCCCGCTTCCCCACCACCCTGGAACTCGTCGCCTACGCCACCGTCCTCTTCGTGGTCCTGGGCGTCAGCGCCGGCGCGCTCGCCGCGCTCAACCGGGGCCGCTGGATCGACTCGGCCGTCGTCGGCGCCACCACCCTCGCCGCGTCCGTGCCCTCCTTCGTCGGCGGCATCGCCCTGGTCGCGCTGTTCGGCGTGCAACTGGGCTGGTTCCCCGTCACCGGCAGCGGAGAAGGACTGGCCGGCACCCTGCACCACCTCACCCTGCCCGCCGTCGCCATGGCCCTGGGCGCGCTCGCGGTCGTCAGCCGGGTCACCCGGCAGGCCGTCGTCGACGCCGACGGAGCCGACCACGTCGCCGTGGCCCGCTCCTCGGGCCTGCCCGAACGCGAGATCGTCCGACGCCATGTGCTGCGCAACGCCCTCGGCCCGATCGTCACCATGTGCGGTCTGGTCACCGCCGGGATGCTCGCCGGGACCGTGGCCATCGAGACCGTCTTCGGCCTCAGCGGCATCGGCTCCCTGCTCGTCGGCGCCATCAACAGCCACGACTTCCCCGTCGCCCAGGCAGTCCTCCTGCTCATGGTCACCTGCTACGTCGTGGTCACCACCCTCGTGGACCTCGCGCACCCGCTGCTCGACCCGCGCCTGAAGTCCGCAAGGAGCGCCGCATGACCGCCGTACCCGCCGACGCCCCCGCACCGGCCCGGACCGTACGGCGGGCCCGGCGCCCGGTCGCCGCGCTCGTCGCCGTCGGCTTCCTCGCCCTGGTCGTCCTCGCCGCCGTCCTCGCCCCGCTGCTCGCGCCGTACGCCCCCGACGCCGTAGACCTGTCCTCCTCCCTGGTCGGCACCGGCGGCGAGCACCTGCTCGGCACCGACGCCTCCGGCCAGGACCTGCTCTCCCGGGTGCTGTACGGTGCGCGCACCAGTCTCGTCGCCCCCGTGCTGCTGCTGGCGCTCGCCGCCGTCATCGGGGTGAGCCTGGGCACCCTGGCCGCCTGGCGCGGCGGCTGGATCGACGCCTTCGTCTCCCGGCTGACCGACGTGATGTACGCCTTCCCCGGGCTGCTGTTCGTCGTACTGATCATCGCCGTCTTCGGCACCGGCATGACCACCTCGGTGCTCGGCCTCGGCCTCGCCTTCGCGCCCACCATCGCCAAGTACACCCGCAGCGTGGCCCTGGCCGAGCGCGCCAAGCCCTACATCGACGCCTACCGGGTGCAGGGCATGGGCGGCGCACGGATCTGCGTACGCCACCTCGTGCCCAACCTCGCCCGGTCGATCGCCGGATACCTGGTGGTCCTCTTCGGCGAGGCGCTGATGAGCCTGGCCACGCTCAGCTACCTCGGCTTCGGCACTCAGCCGCCCAGCTCCGACTGGGGACTGATGGTGCAGGAGGGGCAGTCGGCCATCGTGCAGGGCGCGCTGCTGCCCGCGCTGGTGCCCGGCACCGCCATCGCCGCCGTCGTCGTGGCCTTCAACGTCGCCGGGGTGCACCTGGCCGACCGGCTCGGAACCAGGAGGTAGCCAACCCGTGCTGCTCGACATCGACCGACTCACCGTCCACCTGCCCGGCGCCGCCCGCCCGCTCCTCGCCGACGTGTCCCTGCGCATGGCCGCGGGCGAAGTCGTCGGCCTCGTCGGCGAGTCCGGCTCCGGCAAGTCCACCACCGCCAAGGCCGTACTCCGTGTCCTGCCCGACGACGCCGCGGCGCACGGGCGGGTGACGGTCGCCGGAACCGACGTACTGACCATGACCCCCGCCGCGCTGCGCGAGCACCGGGCCCGGCGCGTGGCGATGATCCACCAGAATCCGCGCTCGGCCCTCAACCCCGTCCACCGCGTCGGCGACTTCCTCGTCGAGCGCCTCCTGCGCACCGGTGACCACGACCGCCGCACCGCCCGCGCACACGCCGTCGAACTCCTCGACAGCGTCGGCCTGAACGACCCGGCACGCCGCCTGCGCCAGTACCCGCACGAGATGTCCGGCGGCATGCTGCAACGCGTCGTGATCGCCGGTGCACTGGCCGCGGGTCCCGACCTGATCCTGGCCGACGAGTCCACCAGCGCCCTGGACGTCACCACCCAGGCGGAGATCCTCGCCCTGCTGCGCGACCTGGGGCAACGGCGCGAGACGGGCATGCTGTTCATCACCCACGACCTGCACCTGGCCGCCGCGTACTGCGACCGCGTGTACGTCATGTACGCGGGCCGCATCGCGGAACACCGGTCGGCGCGGAGCCTCTTCGACCACGCCCGTCACCCCTACACCCGCGGACTGCTCGACTGCTCACCCGAACTCGGCGTGTCCCGCCCCCTGCGGCCCATCCCGGGCCGGCCTCCGTCGCTCGCGGACGGGTCCGACGGCTGTCCGTTCGCCGCGCGGTGTCCCCAGGCCGAGTCCGCCTGCGAGGTGTGGGCCCCGCAGGCGACAGAACTTCCCGACGGCGGCGAGGCCGCCTGCCGCCGGCTGCCCGAAGCGGCGGCGGCCTCCGCCGGAGCGACTGTGAGGAACATCCCGTGACCACCCCGAAAGCCGTGTCCCCGGCCGTGCCGCTGCTCATCGCCGACGGGCTGCGCAAGACCTACCGGCTCCCCGACGGCGACAGCCTGGTCGCCGCTGACGACGTGTCCTTCACCCTGCCGACGGGCGGGTCGCTCGGCATCGTCGGCGAGTCCGGCTCCGGCAAGACGACCGTCGCCCGCATGCTCGTCGGACTCGTACGGCCCGACGCGGGAACGGTCTCCGTCGACGGCATGGACCGGACGGCGGGCCTGAGCCGAGGCCGCGCCGCACGCCTCGCCCGGGCCCGGGAGATCCAGATGGTCTTCCAGGACCCGTACCTCTCGCTCGACCCCCGGCTGACCGCACGCCAGTGCCTGTCCACCTCGCTGAGCCTCCACGGCGCGACCGACGCGGACGGACGGATCGAGGAACTCCTGGACCGGGTCGGCCTCGGCCCCCGCGAGGCCGCCGCCCGCCCGCACGAGATGTCCGGCGGGCAGCAGCAGCGGCTGGCCATCGCCCGGGCCCTGGCGGTGAACCCGCGCGTCCTCGTCCTGGACGAGGCGGTGGCCGCACTGGACGTGTCCATCCAGTCGCAGATCCTGCGGCTGCTCGTCGACATCCGCGAGGACACCGGTCTGGCCCTCGTCTTCATCAGCCACGACCTCGCCGTGGTCCAGCACGTCACCGACGAGACGGTGGTGATGCGACGGGGCACCGTCGTCGAACAGGGTCCCACGGAGCGGCTGCTGACCGCGCCCGAGAACGACTACACCCGGTTGCTGCTGGCCTCGGTTCCCCGCCGCGGCTGGGACCCGGCGGCCGCGGTACGGGCCCGCGGGTCGTCGACCTGCTGAAGACAGTTGTTCAGTGCCGCGCCCCGCTTGGTGAACAACGCGGGGCGCGGTGCACTGGGACCGGAGACCCGGGCGCGGACCGCGCCACGGCGGGGCGCACGGCCAGGAGGTGCGGTCACATGATTCCCGTGCACCGCTCGACGCGGTTTCGGGACCGGCGCCGGCTCGGCGGGCGACTCGTCGGCGCCGCGACGGCGCTGGGGCTCGCGGGCCTGTTGGCGTGGGCGCTGATGCTGCTGCCCCCGGTCAACGACGCCGTCCTCGGTGATCTGCCGCGTGACCTGCACGACTTCGCCCGGATGTGTGAGGGCGAGAGTGAGGAGAGCGGCGAGCCGTTCCCGCGTGCGGCCTCCTACCAGCCGCAGGACGCGGGCCGCCCGCACCCGTGGGTCGCCATCGAGGACGACTGGGCTGCCCATTCGTCCTCCGGGACAGACACGAAGGAACCGGTCGACCGGAACCACGAGCCGGCCCCGGAATCGGTCCAGCTGGTGATGTGCAGCAAGGTCTCCGGGAGCGTCCCCGGTACAGAGATCAGCTGCTCCTACACCTCCGGACCGCTCGGCTACGGCCGTGACCCAGACGGTCGAGTTCTCCCGGGGCGAGTACACCGTGAGCGTCTTCGAAGCCCGCGACGGCGAACTGGTCGCGAGCCGCACCCTGCGGGGCGCCAGCAAGGTCCAGTGCGCCCAGTTCGTCGCCGCGGAGGAGTCGGAGCCCAGATACACCACCCCCGAGTGGAAGGCGTACGCGGACCTGGCCGCCGACCTGCATGCCTCGTCGTAGTGTTCCGGGTGCAGGGGATTTCCAGTGATGTGGGGGGCGATGGTGCACAGGCCGGTCGTGGGCGAGGTCCGTGTCGAGTACAGCCAGATCTATGTCGAGAGCGGTCCGGACGCCGTCGGTCCCGGTCTGCCGGAGGCGTTCGCCGGGCAGAACTCCGGGTTGTGCGGAGCGGCGGTACCCGGTGCGCTGTGGCTGCACACCGGGTTGCACACGGGACGCGTCGGCTTCTGCGTCGAGGTGCACGACCAGGCTCCGCACCTGGACCCCGCGTGGGAGGACGTCGTGGAGGCCTCCTTCCGTCCTGCGTCGGCCGGAGCCGCCCTCGTCGAATGGGGAGGCGGAGCCGTGCGGGAGCTGGGCCTGCGAGAGATCGACTACCGGGTGCGGTACTGCGCCCGGGGCATGGACGAGGCGCGCCGGCAGGACACCCGGCTGGACGGGCAACCGCAAGTGGACCGTTACCTGTTGCAGTTCTGGCCGGGTGAACCCGCGCCGGACCGGATTCTGAAGCAGACCACGGCGATCGCCGCGTACTGGCACGACTACGCGCGCCGGTTACCGGCTCCGCCGTCACCGGCCGAACGCGCCGAGGCCGAACGACGGGCCCGCCTCGCACAGGAACGAGCCGCGGAGCAACGCCGGTTGGCCCTCGAACTGCGGGAGTGGGGTGGACAGTCGCCGAGCCGCGCCCTGCGCGCGGTCGGCGGCAACGTGCGCGGTCTGCTGGACTTCGACCCGGCTCTCGTCCACGCCATCGACGCCGCCGGTGCGGGAACCCAGCGTGCCGTTGCCCGGCTGGCCGCACACCGTGCGTGCGAGGCCGCCGGCCTGGACCGGCTCGACTGGGTCTCCGCGGGACTCGCCGCCCTGGTCGCGGGCCGCCCCCTGCCACCGCCTCTGGACGACCCGGAGCAGGCGTGGCGGGCGCTGGCAGCCGACCCGCGGGTACCGGACCGGACCGTCGGCCGGGCCGTCCCGCCCCAGCGGCCCCCGTTTCGACCGCCCGCCCGTGACGACGAACGACCGCAAACAGCCCGGCCTGCTCCGGCCCGCCGCATCGCGGGTCCCGCCGCAGGCGGCGCGGAGCCCGCGAGTCTTCCCGCTGCACCGACACCGCGGGCCCGCGAAGGCGCGGGACACAGAGTGCACATCACGCTCGGCGAGCCGGACCCCGGCCTGCGCATGTCCCAGCCCCACATGGCGCTCCCCGCACTCCTCGACGCGGCGGCAGTCGACCCGCTCCGGGCAGCCCTCGACGCCGTGTACGCGGGTGTAGCGGCATACGGGGAGGACTACCGGGCTCTGCTGGACGAGGTCCGGTCCCTGTGCCAGGGGGCGTGAACGCCGTCGGAACAGAACTCCTGACCCGGATCACCCACCGGTGGCGGAGGAGGGCAGTTCGAGGACCAGGGCCGCCGTTCCGAGCGCCGGTACATCGACCGGTATCGCGCCGTCCGGCTCCGGGCCGATGTCTCGCAGGGGCAGGCCCAGGTAGGTGGTGCGGACGGCGCGGACGACGGGGAAGGGGGTGTTCAGACGACACGTGACGGGGGTGTCGGCCAGGGACTGCAACCGCACCAGGAGCTTGCCGCCGTCGGGCACCGTCACCCCGACCAGCCGCACCCGGGGATCGTCCAGGGCCAGGAACCGCTCCTGCGCCGGGGATGCGGCCCCGGCGCGGGCGCGGGCGCGTACCGGCACGAGGGGGTGGCCGGTGACGGCGGCGACGCGCACGGCGAGTTCGTCGGCCCGCGCCTTGTCGTGCTCCGCGGTCGTGGCGAAGCCGACGCTGTAGCGGAAGACGTGGTCGAAGGCCTGCTGGGCGGGGAAGTTGGTGTCCCAGACGTTGTTGTGCACCCAGGAGAACACGGTGGCGGGCTCCGCCCGGGGCAGCGACTGGGGGTAGGGGACGTAGGGGATCGCGATCCCGCCGAGCTGCACGAGCGGGGCGTCGGCCGTCGCCAGTGCCGCGTGGCGGGTGCCGTCGCTCAGGCTGATCCAGCGCCGGACGGCGCGCATGTGGGTCGCGGAGCCCGGCACGGTCTCGCGGTCGGAGCCCAGGACGCCGCCCGTGGCCTCCGTGTGCACGGCGGGGTCGTCGAGGGCGAAGGGGAAGGCGAAGAAGGCACTCTCCTTGGTGAGGGTCGCGTTCTTGTCGATACGGTTCTCGATGTCGACGCGGGCCGCGTGGTGCGGCAGGTGCACGCGCACCCGGAGCCGACGGGTGCCGGCCGGGGCGCATTCGTAGACCAGGGTCTGCCCGGTGGCGTCCGTGGTGCGGTCGACGAGGGCGGCGGGCGGCGCGGTGCTGCGGGAGGCGAGCAGGTGCATCGAGTCGTCGGCCACGGTCTTGCTGGACTGGTGGTTGAACGCGCCGGCCGTGGCGTACTCGTCGTACACATAGCCGTTGAACCCGACGACGGCGTCCTGGCGGACCAGCTCGCGTCCGGTCGCCTTGTCGAGGATGGACGAGATGCACGCCTCGCTCAGGTCGACCGTCACACGCAGGTGGTCGTTCTCCAGGACGGTGGCGTCGGCGGGCGGGTTCGCCCCGACGGCCGGTGCGGGGGAGTCGGCGCCGGTGACGACGTCCAGGCGCACGGCTCCGCAGGCCGGCACATCCGCGACCGGCACGTGCAGGAACCGCCCGGCCGCCCGGTGGCGTTCGTTGCTCTGCGCCTCCTCCGCGAAGGGCAGGGGCTCGCCGGTACGCCCGTCGAGGACCCGTACCGCGTCGCCGAGCGCGACCGTGCTCTCCGGCAGGAAGAGGCGTGCGGTCTCGGTGCGCGGCCAGCTGCACGTGTTCACGACGTAGAACGACGCCGCCGCGTCGTCGGACGGGGCGAAGGCTTCACCGAGCAGGGCGGAAGCGGCGTCCAGGAGCGTCTCGGCGTCGTCGTGGGCGCGCATGGCCTGGGAGTACTTCCAGTGCCACTGCTTCTCGCCGGACCCGTGGCCGTGGTCGCCGTGGGTCCAGGGGTCGCCCGCGCCCCACGTGTGCTCGTTGAACAGGGACGCGGACCGGTAGACGTCCGGTGCGGCCGAGGCGACGGCCGTGCTGTCGGGTACGCCCATCAGGTGGGCGTACCCGGCCACGGTCTGTGCCTCGGCGAGGGCCGCCTGCCCGCGCCGGGTGGCCGCCAGCGGTACGGCGCCCGCACCGACGCCGTCGACCCACCAGTCGCTCCAGTCGCCCCGGTAGGTCTCCAGGCGGTCTCCGACGCGCTTCTCGGCGTCCTCGAAGAAGTCCTGGTTGCGTGAGGCGCGCAGCCGCGGGTAGGCCCACTGTTCGTTCCAGCGGCGCACGGTGTCGGAGATGATGCGGCGCGGCGGGCCGTTGTCCGCGAACTTGCCCAGCACCCGCAGGTGCAGCACGTCCCACGGGTAGGGGTCGGCGGTCCCGGGCAGGTCGAGGGCGGGGAAGCCGGGGATCCCGCGCCCCTGGTGGGGGTAGGGGAAGCTGGCCAGGGCGCCGAGGTAGGCGGGCAGCAGGTCGTCGACGTGGTCGTAGGACTCGTCGAAGCCGAGGATCGAGCCCTCCATGTAGGCCAGTCCGTGCGGCGTGTCCGTCCGCCAGACCAGGACGCTGTTGCCGCTCGGCGCCTGCCAGCGGAACAGGCGGGGCAGGTGTTCCCCGCCCACGAGGTGGGGCACGGCGCGGCCGGCCCAGTTGTGCGCCACGGACAGGTAGCGGATGCCGTGGTCCGTGAGGACGTCGGGCAGGCCCACGACCTGGCCGGGCACGTCCGTCTGCATGGCCGTGGTGATGTCGATGCCGTGCCGGTCGCGCAACGCGGTCGCGGGGCGCAGCAGTTCGTGCAGTTCGTCGGTGGAGCAGGTCTCGGTGTGCAGGTTGAACGGCATGGCCGTGAGTTCGACGCGTCCCTCGCGCACCCGGTCGAGGAAGCTCTCCACCTGGCGGCAGGGCCGGTTGGCCCGCCAGTCCTGGAAGGAGTGGAATCCTTCGACGGCCCAGCGGAAGCGGGCCGCTTCCGGCCAGTCGTCGGTGTCGCGGCACAGTTCGAGGAGCGAGTCGAGGTAGGCGCGGCTCTCGGCCAT
The DNA here is from genome assembly GCF_044590125.1 of Streptomyces sp. BBFR25. Lineage (NCBI taxonomy): Bacteria > Bacillati > Actinomycetota > Actinomycetes > Kitasatosporales > Streptomycetaceae > Streptomyces > Streptomyces sp. BBFR25. Next base: position 636,324 of record NZ_CP172447.1, on the reverse strand, counting down.
CACCCGGCCCTGCGGGTCGGTGTAGCCGATGTCCAGGTGCGAGTGCTGCACCAGGTGCAGCGTCCAGTGCCGCTGCGGCCGGGCCTCGAAGGCGACCTGGGTGCCCTCCTCGAGTTCCGGGAGTTCGACGAGGAGCGGGGTGGGCGCGTCCACTTCCGGGACCAGGAGACGGGTGTCGTCTCCCGGCCCGGGCATGATCTCGCAGGGGACGGGGGTGCCCCCGACGGTGGTGACACGGGCCCGGGTGACGCGCTGTCGCGGGTGGGTGCCGCCGGGGTGACCCACCCCGAGCCGGATGGACTGCAGCAGTCCGCCCGTCCCGTCGTGGCGCAGCAGCGGCTCTCCCGACAACCGCACCTGGAGGCCGCCGAGGCCGACGGTGGTGGCCACGCGCTCCTTCAGGAGGTCGCGCGCGATGTCGGAGTCCCACCAGGACGGCCGGGTCAGCGGTGGCTTGGGCATGGTGCGTGAAGGTCCTTTGCGTCGAGGGGAGCGGGGGCGCGGTCCGCCGCGTCAGGAAGTCCGGTGGGCCCGGTGGGTGGCGTCGGCGAGGGTGGCGAAGATCTGGACCATGGCCGACTGGTTGAGGGTCGCGGCCGGGGCGGCGGGGTCGTAGTCGCCGCCGTTGGAGGGCTGGAAGCGGAACAGGCCGGTGGAGGTGTCCCGGTTGGACTTGTAGGTGCTGTCCGCGTACGTGCTCATGGCCTGCAGATAGGCGGGGTCCGGGCGGACGGCGTCCAGGTCGAGCAGGTCCTTGAAGTAGAAGGCGTTGAAGACGGCCGGCTGGTCGTGCAGGCGGGTGCCCCCGGTCCAGTACGCCAGGGAGCCGCGGGCGTCCTCCACCGCCTTCTTCAGGTACCGGGCGTCACCCGTGCCGCGGTAGAGCGCGGTGGCGGTGCCGATCATGGCGCCCGAGTTGTAGGTCCACAGCGTCTCGTTGGTGCTGCCGTCGTCGCCGCGGTCGTTGGCGTACAGGCCGGGTGCCGTGCGCATGCACGAGTACACCCAGCCGTACCACTGCTCCGCCTTGTCGAGGTAGGCGCGGTCGCGGGTGTGCTCGTAGAGCCGGGCGGCGAGCTGGGCCGACAGAGCGGTGACGTTGGTGGCACGGATGGTGTTGCCGGGCGCGTCGTACCAGTCCATGCCGCCCGGACACGCCTTGGTGGCGTCGCCGTCCCAGGCCCGGGAGACGACGGGCACGACCTGCTCGGCCCGCCGCAGATACCGTGCGTCGCCGGTCTCCTCGTACTGGTCGAGCTGGCTGAGGGCGACGACGGCGTTGTCGTCGTAGTACACGTCGCCGCCCGTGCCCAGGGGGGCGGGCAGGTACGACTGGTAGCCCGGGCGCTCGCCGCCGGTGTGGTACAGCTCGGCCGTGTCGAACCGCTCTCTCGCGTCGTGGCGGTAGGCGGCCCCGGTGCGCGGCAGCCGCTGCATGTCGACGGCGGCCTGGGCGGCCTCGCGGAACGGCCACAGGAAGGAGTGCTCCGGGTCGGTGGCCTGCCGGGGTGTGTGCTCCAGGTACAGCCCGTGGTCGCCGGGGCCCTCGTACAGGTGCCGCTGCAGGGCGCGGTAGGTGCCGGTGGCTCGGTCGGCCCAGGTGTCGGAGGAGACCGGGCGGGTGGGTGCGGGGCTCTGGGCGTGCGCGGGGGCGGCGGTCCACAGCAGGCCGGCGCAGAGGGCGGGCGCGGTGGCGCGGAGGAGGAGCGAGCGCAGCATGGGTGTTCCCTTCGCGGCGATGACGGGGGAGGAGCAGGCGTGCGGGCTCAGCGGTGGATCTTGAGGCTGCTGACGAAGAAGCGCTGGGCGGAGAAGAACAGCACCACGGTCGGCAGCGACACCAGGAGGGCGCCGGCCAGGACGATGGGCGGTCCGACGTTGGAGTAGTTGCCCTGCAGGTCGGCGAGCGCGGCCATGACGGGCCGGATGTTGCGGCTCGTGACCATGGTGATGCCGAACATCAGGTCGTTCCAGACGGCCACGAACTGGAACACGAACACTGCGATCATGGCGGAGCGGGTCAGCGGGACGTGGATCTGCCAGAACACCCGCCACCACGACGCACCGTCCATGCGGGCGGCCTCCACGACCTCCCGCGGCAGCGTCAGGGCGTAGTTGCGCATGACGAAGAACGCGAACGGGACCGCGATCGCCGTGTAGATCAGCACCAGACCGGTCTGGGTGTCGTAGAGCGAGGTGCGGGCGTAGGACAGGAACAGGGGCCTGATGAAGACCTGGAGGGGCAGCAGGGTGCCGGAGTAGATCACCCAGAACCACAACGCCTGCCGTTTGACGGGCATGATGATCGTGGCGAAGGCGGCGAAACCGGCGATCACCGCGGCGGCCGCGGCGCTGACCACGGAGTACAGCAGGCTGTTGCCGAGAGCCGGGCCCAGGTTGGCCTTGTCCCAGGCCTCGGACATGTTGCCGAACAACCCGAAGTCCTGGGGCAGCCAGTGCGGACTGCCCGAGTAACTCGCCGCGGGCACCAGTGCGTTGACGACGAGGAGCCAGGTGGGCACCAGCCACAGCAGGGCCAGTACCGCGATGACGGCGTTGCGCAGAACTCGGCCGAGGGACATCGTCACACGCCTTTCACGTCGAGCTGGCGGCGCAGGTAGAGCCAGGAGGCGGCCAGCACGATCACGGTGAGGACGACCGCGATCGCCGCTCCCGCGCCGGGCCGCAGTTCGAGGAAGGTCTCGTTGTACATGGACACGGCGAGCGTCTCGGTGGCCCGCCCGGGCCCGCCCTGGGTGAGCACCCAGATCAGGTCGAAGGACTTGAGGCCGTTGACCAGGCTCATGCCGATCACGATGATCGACACCGGGCGGAGCTGGGGCAGCACGATGTGGCGGAACTGCTGCCAGCCGCTCGCGCCGTCCAGGGCACCGGCCTCCAAAGTCTCGGGCGGGATGGACTGGAGTCCGACCAGGAAGAGGATGACGGCCACGCCGGTGGCCTGCCAGGCGTTGGCGAGGATCATCACGACGGTGTTGCCCGGCCAGGTCAGCAGCCAGCCCTGGGCCAGCGAGTCGAGCCCCATGCCGGTCAGGACCTGGTTGACGGCGCCGTCGGTGGTGAGCATGAAGTTCCACACCACGGCCACCGCGGACCCCGAGAGCGCGTAGGGCAGTACGACGCACAGCCGCGCGAGGCGTGAGAACCGGCCGGCGTTGGTCATGCAGGCGATCGCGAGCCCCAGCACGAACGGCAGCGCGACCGTGCCCACCACCCACATCAGGGTGTTCTGGATGGAACGGGACAGGGCCGGATCGGACGCGAACAGCGAGTAGTTGTCGAACCAGCTGAACGGAGCGGTCCGCGTGTCGCTGAAGAAGCTGCGGTAGACGGTCCAGAGGAAGGGGGCCAGCAGGAACAGCGCGACGAGGAGGACGGCCGGAGCCATGAACCCGCCCGCCGTCACACGTTCACGCGCGGTGGCCCACCTCTGCGTCGAGGGGGGACGCCGCATCGTGCGCCGGGGCGCTCCCGGTCCGCCGGCCGGGGTCGGCGGGCGTCGGTCGGTCACTGAGGTGCTCATGCTTCGTCTCGCTTCCAGGCCGCCCATTCGTCGTGTGCGCGCTCCTGCATCCGGCGCAGGGTGGTGGCCGGTGAGGTCTGTCCGGCCATGAAGCCGCCGAGGTCGTTGGTGTTGCCCTGGACGAGGCTGGGCGGGCCGGCCTCCCAGTAGCGGACCAGCGCCGTCCGGCGGTTGCGGGCGACGTCCCGCTGGAGTCCGGCCACCACCGGATTGGACGCGCGCACCTTCGGGTTGGCGGAGCTGTCCTGGAGGAAGTCGCTCCACACCCGCTGGACGGACGGGTCGAGCCAGGCTCCGACGTTCGCCATCGCCGCCTCGTGGGAAGAGGCGCGGCCGGGCACCACGAACACCCCCGACTCGGCGATGACGCTCTTCGGCGTGGCGGGACGCACCGTGGGCAGGATGAAGGCGCCGTAGTCGGTGCCGGGTTTCATCCCGGCCGCCGACATGCCCGACGCCTGCCAGGTGCCGTGCAGGAACATGCCCACCGTGCCCTCCTTCAGCGCGCCGGGGCCGCGCGCCTGGTCGAAGTCGGGAGAGGTCATCCAGCCCTTGCGCATGAAGTCGTGCCAGATGTCCATGGCCCGGCGGGCCCGGTCGTCCGTGTAGGAGGCTTCGCCGGAGACCAGCTTCTGGTAGAAGCCGGGGTCGACCTTGCTGACCAGCTCCTGGAACCACTCGATGGCCGGCCAGCCGCCCACCTGGCTGGCGAGGAACGGTGTGATCCCGTTGCGCTTGAGGACTTCGGCGCAGTGCAGCAGCTCTTCCCAGCTGCTCGGGGCGGACAGGCCCAGCTTCCCGAACACCGGCTTGCTGTAGAAGAGCACGTAGTACGACTCGTACAGCGGGATCCCGAACACCTTGCCCCGGTACGAGACGGACTCACGCGACGTGCCGCGCACCCAGCCCTTGGCCGCGTACTCCTCCCAGACGGGCGTCAGGTCGGTGAGCCCGCCGGTGCGTGCCAGGCGCTTGAGCTGGTAGCCGGACGCCCACTTGACGAGGTCGGAGGACTTCGAGGTCTGCAAGGTCATCTGAACGACCTGCTGGTACGAGGTGACCGACGGATTCGACAGCGGCCTGAGCGTGTATCCGGTGATCTTCTTCAGCTCGCGGCCGGCCGCCCGGTAGCCGTCGTCCCAGGTGGCGTTGTCGTTGGAAATGCTCGTGGTCCCCGGCTGCGCGGACGTGCTGGCTCCCCGCGCGCAGCCCCCGGCCGCCAGAGCGGCCGCGCCGGCGGCCACCCCGGTGAGGAAGCGGCGCCGAGCGAGCGGCACGGCCGCACTGCTGGTCCTGCCCGATGCTGACATTGATCACCTTCACGAAATCGGGCCACCTGCATGGCCGGATGTGAATCACAGGACGTGTGCGGTGTCGGAGAGACCCCGGAGCAGCCCCGGTGTGTGTTGCGTGGAGGTTAACGACACCATTCCGCTGGTAGCAAGACTCCGAAGGGAAAAGAATCTCAATGCGCCAAGAGACTTGCTGAAGGTGCAGGTCAAGAGCCTCAAAGCCTCCTCATCAGGTGACTGATCGGCCGTGGACACCTCCAGCCAAGCACTGTTATCGTTAACGCAAGTGGAGCCGAGTAAGGAGCAGATGTGCCCGCGTCTCGTTCGTACGACCCCCTCCCCAGCTACCAGCCGGTCGACGGCACGGTGACCACCGGCTGGCCGGCCCTGGCCGCTGATCTGCCGCCGGGGCCGCTCGTCCTGGCCGTCGAGGGTCCCGCGGCCCTCGACTGGGCCGCGCTGGCCGACGGCCTCGCGGGCGCCGTACGCGCCACGGGCCGCGACGTCGACCTGGTCGATGTGCGCGACCACTACGCGGAGGCGGCCGACGAGCGGATCGCAGCCCGTCCCGTCCCCACCGACGACCCGTTCTTCACCCCGCTGTCCCGGGCGCGGGTCGCGGACCTCTTCGACTCCCCTCCGCGCCCCGAGCGGCCCGAGCGGGAGGGCGTGCTGGTGGTGTTCGGACCCGGCGCGTCACTGTGCGGACCTGACCTGCTGTGGTACGCCGACCTGCCGAAGCGGTACGCCGAGGCGGCCGTGGCGAAGGGCGAGCTGCCGGTCGGGGTCAACCTGGGCCGCGCCGCCGCGCCCGGCGACCTGGTGCGCCTGTTCTACACCGACTGGCCGGTGCTCGACCGGCACCGCGACGCGATCGCGGAACGGATCGACCGCTGGATCGACGTACAGGACCCGGCCGGCCCGGCCGCCCTGGACGGTGCCGCACTGCGCAGCACGCTGGCCCACCTGGCCCGGGGCCCGGTGCGCACCCGTCCCTACTTCAACTCCACGCCGTGGGGCGGCCAGTGGGCGGCGAGTGAACTCGGCTTCACCCCGCGGGCGGGCAACACGGCCCTCGGCTACGAGCTGATCGCGCCCGAAGCGGGGGTCGTGATCGGTGACAAGGGCGCCGCCCAGGTCGAAGTCCCCTTCCAACTGCTGTGCGTCGCACACCCCGAGGACATGCTCGGCGAGGACGTGCACCGCGCCTTCGGCACCTCCTTCCCGATCCGGTTCGACTACCTGGACACGATGGGCGGCGGCAACCTGTCCCTCCACCTCCACCCGCGCGAGCGGTACATGCGGGAGGTGTTCGGCTGGCCGTACACCCAGCACGAGACGTACTACGTCACCGCGAGCGAGGAAGGCGCCCAGGTGCTGCTCGGCCTCACCGGGGAGGCGGACCTCGACGTCATGCGGCGCCAGGTGGAGGACTCGATAGACAACGGCACCCCGATGCCCGTCGAGCAGCACATCCAGTCGCACCCCGCGACCGTGGGCCAGCTCTTCATGATTCCGGCGGGCACACCGCACGCGTCCGGCGCGGGCAACCTGGTGCTGGAAGTGAGCGCGACCCCCTACCTGTACTCCCTGCGGCTCTACGACTGGCTGCGCAAGGACGCCGCCGGTGCCTCCCGTCCCCTGCCCTACGAGCACGGATTCGCCAACCTGGACACGGCCCGGCGCGGGGAGGACGTCACGAAGGACCTCGTCCAGCAGCCGCGTCCGCTGCGCTCCGGCGAGGGCTGGCGCGAGGAGGTCCTGGGCGCGCTGCCCGAGATGTTCTACGCGGTGCACCGCCTCGTCGTGTCGCAGGGCTGCGACATGCCCGACGACACCGCCGGGCGCTTCCACATCCTCAACGTGGCCGCGGGCGAAGGCGCCGTCATCGAGACCCGCGACGGCCGCACGCACACCCTGGCCTTCGCGGAGACCCTCACGGTCCCCGCCGCGGTCGGCCCGTACCGCGTCCGCGCCCTGGGCGGCGACGAGGTGCAGATCGTCAAGGCACTGGTGGTCGAACCGTGACCGCGGCCCCCACGAGGCGGGCCGCGCCACCGGTCCCGGTGCTCGACATCGGCGGTACGCACGTCACCGCCGCCCTCGTCGACCCCACCGCGAGCCGCCCCGCGCCCTCCCCGGTGATCCGCAGGCCGCTCAGGCCGCACGCGGAGGCCGACGCCGTCCTCGACGCCATCGCCCAGGCCGCCCTGGCGCTGCCGGGCGGGCACGACCCGCGCTGGGGTGTGGCGATGCCCGGCCCCTTCGACTACGCCACCGGCGTCGGCCGCTTCGCCGACGTCGGCAAGTTCGAATCCCTGAACGGCGTCGACGTCGGGGCGGGCCTGCGCGAGCGGCTGGCCGGCCGGTGCGAGCGCCTGTGCTTCCTCAACGACGCGGACGCGTTCGCCGTCGGCGAGTACCGTGCCGGTGCCGCCGCAGGGCACGACCGCGTCGTCTGCCTGACGCTGGGCACGGGTGTGGGGTCCTCGTTCCTGTCCGGCGGACGCCCCGTCCACTCAGGTCCCCTCGTCCCGCCCGGCGGACACGCGTACCGCCTGACGGTGCACGGCCGGCCGCTGGAGGACACGGTCTCGCGTCGCGGCATCCGCGCCAACTACGCCCGTCTCGCCACCGTGACGGGAGACCGGCACCTCCCCGACGTCCGTGACATGGCCGCGCGCGCCAGGAAGGGCGACACCGCCGCACAGGAGGCCTTCCGCTACGCTTTCGACGCACTCGGCCAGGCCCTGGCTCCATGGATCGACCGCTTCGAAGCCACCGCGGTGGTCGTCGGTGGCTCCATGGCCCGGTCGTGGGACCTGATCCACCCTGCGCTCACCGCGGGCTCGGCGTCGGCCGGCCGACCGGACATACCCGTTCTGCCGGCCCGGCAGCCCGAGGAGGCCCCCCTGCTCGGGGCCGCCCACTGGGCGCGGGGCACGCCGGACGCGTCATGAGGACGGGGGCGCCGGTGCAGGAAGGCAGAGGAAGGGGCAGGGGCATGACCGCTCGCCGGGGCAGCGGGCCGACCATGCATGACGTCGGCAAGCTGGCGCAGGTCAGCGCGATGACCGTCTCGCGTGTGCTCAAGAACGACCCCGGTGTGTCCGAAGCGACCCGCGAGCGCGTCTTCGCGGCGGTCGACCGACTGGGGTACCGCCGCAACCAGACCGCGCGCAGTCTCCGCCTCGGGGGCAGCGGGATGATCGGCCTCGTCGTCACCAACCTCGCCAACCCGTTCTACTCGCGCCTCGCCCTCGGCGTGCAGGAAGTCGCGACCGAGTACGGCCTGCGCGTCCTGCTCAGCAACTCCGGTGAGCAGGCCGACCGGGAACCCGGACTCATCGACGGACTCGTGGACCACCAGGTCGAAGGGCTGATCGTCGTCCCGGCCGGCAGCCGCCAGCAGCATCTGGCCCGAGCCATGCGGCACGTGCCCGTCGTCCTCGCCGCACGGCCGCCCGCCGGACTCGACACCGACTGCGTCCTGGTCGAGGACTTCCACGGCGCGCGCGAAGCCACCGCATGCCTCCTCGCCGACGGACAGACGCGCATCGCCTTCCTCGGCAACCCGCCGGCGCTGTACACCGGTGCCGAACGGCTGCGCGGATTCTGGGCGGCACACGAAGAAGTCGGCATCGAACCGGACAACGCCCTCATCCGCCAGGGTCTGGTCGACGCCGCTACAGCGGAGCGCGCCACCCTCGACCTGCTCGGGCTGGACGAACGCCCCACCGCGCTGTTCTGCACCAACAACCGCATCAGCCAGGGCGCGATCCGGGCCCTGTACAAATCCGGAACCACCCTGCCCGTCGCCGGGTTCGACGACTTCGACCTGTCCGACGTCCTCGGTCTGCCGCTGACCCTCGTCTCCTACGACGCCGACGAGATCGGCCGCCAGGCCGCGCGGCTCCTGATCAACCGGCTCGAACAGGACGACGACGCGGCGCCGAGGGCCTCCCGACGCGTCACCGTCCCCACGCGCGTCGTCCGCCACGGCGCACCCTCCGCGGACGGGCCGGGGCACCCGCCCACCGGCGCCTGACACCTCGTCAAGAAGCCTCCGACCGCCGACGGCCGCGCGCCGACCGCCGAAAGGCCGACCCATGAGCTTTCCCACCAGCGTCACGGACCACCCGATCGTCCAAGAGGCCGTTCACCGGCTGGACGACCTCGGTGACCCGCGCTTCGGCCGGACGTTGACACGCTGTCTGAACGACACCCTGGCCCGCACCATCCGGCCGATGCCCGACGGCACCGCGTTCGTCGTGACCGGCGACATCCCCGCCATGTGGCTGCGCGACTCCTCCACGCAGATGATGCCGTACCTGGCGCTCCTGAAGGACGACCCCGCCCTTCAGGACCTCCTGCTCGCCGTGCTGCGCCGTCAGTTCCAGCAGATCGCCCACGATCCCTACGCCAACGCCTTCAACGCGGAACCCTCCGGGCAGGCCCACGATCCCGAGGACCTGTGCGGGGACCCCTGGGTGTGGGAGGAGAAGTACGAAGTCGACTCCCTGGCCTTCCCCCTGCTGCTGGCCCACCGCTTCTGGGCGGCGACCGGGCGGACCGACCACGTCCCCGGGCTGCTCGGGACCGCGCGCACCGTCATCGCGGTGTGGCGCACGGAGCAGGACCACGAACGTCTCTCCACCTACCGCTTCCGCCGCGAGCACGGCCCGTCGAGCGACACGTTGCCGAACGCGGGACGCGGCACGCCGGTCGCCCGGACCGGGATGACCTGGAGCGGGTTCCGGCCCAGCGACGACGCGTGCGCCCTCGGCTACAACGTCCCGGCGAACCTCTGCGCGGCCGCCGCTCTCGACGGCACCGCCGAACTGGCCCACCACGCACGCGACACCGAACTCGCCGAGGACGCCGCCCGACTGGCGGCAGAGCTGCGAGCGGCCACCGCACGGCACGGCACCGTGCGGCACCCCGACCTCGGCCCGATGTACGCGTACGAGGTGGACGGCAACGGCAACGCGGTGCTGATGGACGACGCCAACATGCCCGGACTGCTCTCCCTGCCCCTCGTCGCGCACGTCCCCACCACCGATCCGCTGTACCTCGCTACCCGAAGGTTCGTCCTCTCGCCGGAGAACCCCACCTGGCACCGGGGGACGGCGGCCGAAGGCATCGGCAGCCCGCACACGCCCGACGAGCACATCTGGCCCATCGCCATCGCCGTACAGGGACTGACCGCCAACGACACCGCCGAGCGCGTGCAGGCCCTGACGACCCTCCTCTCGACCGACGCGGGCACCGGCCAGATGCACGAGTCGTTCCACAAGGACGACCCCCGCCGGTTCACCCGCCCCTGGTTCTCCTGGGCCAACGCGATGTACGCCGAACTCGCCCTGGACACCGTGGGGCTGGGCACCCGGCCCCTGTGGCAGAAGGGAGCCTGAACCCGGCACGGACCGACGGCACGAGACGGGTGCCCGCCGCTGGGAGAACGCGTATCGGTGGGATGACCGATGTGCCGGGGCCGGGGGAGTGGCCATAGTCCTCGGAGATCGTTTCGCGGTTCGCCGTCGTGCGCCCGATGACGGAAAGGACCTTCTGTGGACGCGTACGCGGATCTGGTGTTTCTCGGCGGCCGGGTGGTCACGGTCGACGCGGAGTTCTCCGTCGCCTCGGCCCTGGCGGTGACCGACGGCATCATCAGCGACGTCGGCGAACGGGACGACGTCGCGCCGCTCGTCGGACCCGGCACCCGCGTGGTCGACCTGCGCGGGGCGACGCTGCTTCCCGGCATCAACGATTCCCACCTGCACGGATGCGCCTTCGGGATGGCGACGCCGCCGCTCTCCCTCGACCTCGGCCATCCCGCCGTGTCCTCCCTCGCCGACGTGGCCGAAGCCGTACGGGAGGCCGCCGGGCGGGTTCCGGACGGGCGGTGGATCACCGGGCACGGCTGGGACCCCGGCTACCTCCACGAATGCGCCCTCGACCCGTCGCGGCAGCCCTCGCGGCACGACCTCGACGCCGTGAGCCCCCACCACCCCGTCGCTCTGTACTCCTTCTCCGGACACGCCACCTGGGTCAACTCCAAGGCACTGGAACTCATGGGTGTCGACCGGCACACCGTCGCGCCGCCCGGCGGGGCCGTCGTCGTGGACGAAGCCGGGGAGCCGACGGGGCTGCTCCACGAGGGGGCCCAGGCCCTCGTCCAGAACGCGCTGCCGCCGCTCGGCCGACAGGAGCGGACCGACGCGATCAGGTCGACCCTCGCCACGCTCGCCCGGCTCGGAGTGACCAGCTACACCGAGCCCGGGCTCGGCCCCGGCGGCGACGGCATCATGCGGGGCGCGCTCGGTACGCAGACCCTCGACGTCTACCGCCGGCTGCTGGCCGACGGCGAACTGACCGCCCGCGTCGGCGTTCTCCTCCTGCCCACCGGTATGGCGAGTACCGCCGAGGAGTTCGCCCGCGCCCTCACCGCCCGCGCCGACTCCGGTGGCACCGATCCGCGCCGCCTCGCCATCCACGGCGTCAAGGTCTTCGCCGACGGCATCGTCCCCAACAAAACCGCGTGGATGCACGAGCCGTACGTCGGTGGCGGCTGCGGATCGCTGTGCGTCGGCGGCGAGACCGACGCCGAGCGGGTCGCCGAGATCCACGCCATGATCCGGCACGCCCACGCCGCCGGGCACCAACTGGGCGTGCACGTCACCGGGGACAGGGCCATCGACACCGTCGCGGACGCCTTCGCCGCGGCCATGGCCGAGCACCCGCGGCCCGATGCCCGCCACTACGTCATCCACGGCGACTTCCTCACCGCGCACAGCATGAAGGTGCTGGCCGAGCACGGCTTCGGCGTCAACATGAACCCCACCATCAAGTGGACCGTCGCCGACATGGAGGAGGCGTTCGTCGGCCCCGGACGGGCCGCGTACGCCTGGCCCTACCGCGCTGCCCTCGACGCCGGAGTGCGCGTCGCGAGCGGGTCGGACGCCCCCGTCACCCACCCGGACTGGCGCCAGGGCGTCGCCACCATGGTGCTGCGCGAGTCCAAGGCCGCCGGCCGGGTCAGCGGCCCCGAGCAGCGCATCGGTCTGGCCGAGGCGCTCCGCACGTACACGATCGACGCGGCCTGGCAGGACTTCGCCGACGACTGGAAGGGCTCCCTGGAGCGGGGCAAGGTCGCCGACCTCTGCGTGCTCGACGGGGACCTGCTCACCGCCGACCCGCACGACATCCCCTCGATGCCCGTCGTCCTCACCGTCGTGGACGGGCAGGTCGTGCACGACGCCCTTCGCGATTGACGTACTCCCCGCACATGATCATCCTTGGCTGATGGCAGCGCAGCGGAGCACGGCAGGAATTCTGGACGCGGCCGTCCACGTCCGCGCGGTCGCCAGGAGCGCCATGAGCGGCGCCACGGGCGTCGGTACGGTCCTGGCGGCGCTGTCGGAGGTGATGGAGTACGACCACGCCTCCCTGGCCCGCTGGGACCCGTTGCGGCGGCGCCACACCACGCTGGCCGGGAGCTACCCGGAGGCGGCCACGGCCTACATAGAGACCCGCCTTCACCACGACCCGGTGTTCCCCGTGCTCCGCGACCCGGCCCGGGGCGGCCTCTGGCTCACGGATGTCCCCCGGCAACTCCTGGAGTCGTCCCCGGGTTTCCAGCAGGTGCTGAGTCCCCTCGGTGTCGAGGACGGTGTGGCCCAGTGCCTGTTCGCCGACGACGGCCGGTACGTCGGCATGCTGAACGTCAGCACCCGTCGGCCGCGGCGCGCGCCCGATCCGGCGCGCGCCGTGGTCACCCTGCTCACCGAAGCCCTCGCCGCGGCCGTCGACCCCCGCGCGGGCCTGCCGCCCGAAGCCCCTGCCGCGGCCGACCGCGCCGCCGATGCGCGACGGCCCGGCGGGCTCTCACCCCGCGAACTCCAGGTGCTGGCCGAACTGACCACCGGCCGCACCAACCGGGAGATCGCCGAGCGGCTGTACATCACGCCGCGCACCGTCGGGACCCACATCGAGCACATCCTCGCCAAGCTCGGCCTCCCCAACCGCGCGGCCGCCGCCGCCCGAGCCGCCGCCTGGGGGATCACGGACAGGCCGCCCCACCGGTCGGGCCCCGCCAGGTTCGGCTGAGCGCGACGGTCCGTGCCTCTCGGCGTGCCTCTCGGCGGGGGCCGAGGTCAGGCGGCGGGCGGGACGACGACGACCTTGCCGTGCACCGCGCCTTCGGCGGCGCGGGCGTGCAGCGCCGGCAGTTCGGCCAGCGGCACCCGCTCGGCGACGGCGACGCGCAGCTCGCCGCCGTCGATCAGCGCCACCAGCTTCGCCAACTGGTCGGCGTCGCTGCGGACGTACAGGTCGATGCCCCGTACGTCGCGCTCCTCGTCGCCGGGAGCGGGCATCCAGACCGTGGTGTTCACGACGACCCCGCCGGGACGGACCAGGGTGACCAGCGCGGCCAGTTCGGCCGGGTCGACCGGGGCGAGGTTGAGGGCGATGTCGACCGGCTCGGTCACCGCCGCGGTGACGTCGGTGGTGGTGTGGTCGACGACTTCGTCGGCGCCGGCCGAGGTGACCGCCTCGCTGCTGCGCGGGGCGGCCGTGGCGATGACGTGGGCACCGGCGTTCTTGGCCAGCTGCACCGCGTAGCCGCCGACCGCTCCGCCCGCGCCGTTGACCAGCACGCGTTGCCCGGCCGTCAGCCTGCCATGGTCGAACAGCGCCTGGTACGCGGTCAGACCCACCACCGGCACCGCGGCGGCGTCGGCCAGGGGGACACTCCTGGGCGCCCGGGCCAGGGACTCGGCCGGCGCGAGGACGTACTCCGCGGCGGCTCCGTCGCCGTCCATCGGCAGGAAGCCGATGACGTCGTCGCCGACCGCGATGCCGTCGACGCCCTCGCCCAGCGCGTCGACCGTACCGGCGACGTCGAGGCCGGGGGTGTGCGGCAGCACCACCGGGATGGGGCCGCGCATGAAGCCGCCGCGGATGTTGCCGTCGACGGAGTTGAACGACGTCGCGGCGACGCGGACCCGGACCTCACCGGCCCCGGGGTGGGGCCGCTCCACGTCCTCGTAGCGCAGGACGCCGGGGTCGCCGTACTCGTGGAAACGTACTGCCTTCATCGCGCTTCTCACCTTCGCCAACCGTCCACTGTGCTTCGAATTCGAAGCAACTGGGGACGACAGTACTCCTGCTTCGAATTCAAAGCAAGTTTTCATCGGGCAGGTGTTCCGTGCCGGGCCATCAGGCGCGGCAGCCTCGCGGAGGGGGTCAGCCGCAGGCGCCGAGCGCTTCTGCGTGGAGGCGTTCCAGAGCGTCCAGGACCACGGTGTCCCAGTGCCAGGACAGCCACCGGCCGACGTCGCTTCCCGTCTGGTGCAACGCGGTGAGCTGGGGGCGGGAGAAGCCGGTGAGGGGGCGTTCGTGGTGGGAGGAGATCATGCCCAGCACACGGCCCTTGACGCTGGTCAGGGGGACGCTGTGGGCGGCCCTGCTGCCCGTCTGCAGGATGGCCCGGCGGGAGGCCTCGTCGAACACGGCCGCGGTTCCCACGTCCCGCACCGTGACCTGCCGACGGGCGGAGGCCGCCTGCGCGCACAGGGTGGTGGGCGTCTCGACGAAGGCGAAGAAGTCGGTGAAGTACTTGTTCAGACCGGTGTGCCGGGCCAGATGGAGCCGGCCGCTCTCCGCCAGTTGCACATTGCCCATCGGTGTCTGCGTGATCGTCAGCAGGCGGTGCAGGGTCGCCTTGAGCACGGCACCCTGGCTGTCGTGCGCGCCCGCTTCCAGGCGGAGCCCGGGCAGCCGGGGCGGGCCGGAACGGGCCCTGCCGGGAAACCACGTCGTCGCGTCCCGGTCCGGAGCCGGGGTGCGCACGACCGCGTCGGCGAGTGTGTGGAGCTTGACGTTGGACCGCTGGGACGAGGCCTTGAGCAGCTCGAACGCCGCGTCGGCGCACTCGAGGCGGTACCGCCGGGCAAGGATGTCCTGAGCACGGGCGACGCCGGCATGCCCCAGCCGTCGGTTGCGTCGATCGAGCTGTCACTGTTCCCACCGCGGGCCCTGCGGGGCGGGCCCCGGCCCCGGTGCCGACGCCGGGGCGGCTTCTTCACCCGGGTGCTGGGAAAGATGGCCCATGGGAAGCTCCAATGCGGTCTGGCAGGCACGAGACCGCGACCGCCTCCTCCACGCCGGCCGCGGGCAGCACCTGCTTCCCAAGCACTGCAACCGACCCTAACCAAAACCGGCCTGCCCCGCGCAACCCGGCCGGTCCCCAAATCCGAGTCACCGAGCGGTCGTCGGACACCCACGACGGACTCGCCCCGCCGGCCGACTTCCCGGGCCCGGCCGCAGGCCGTCACGCGATCCGCGCCGGTGCGGGCGCCCTGCGGCCCGCCACTTCCGCGTAGGCGGTGCCCAGGACCCGCACCGCCTCCGTCAGCCCCGACCGGGGCAGCGCCGTGTACCCCACCACCAGCGCGGGGCCCGTGCCCGGCGGGCGGCCGTGGAAGTCCCGCCCGCCGCGCACCAGCACCGACCGGCGCAGCGCCGCCGCCACCAGGGCGGCCTCGTCGGTGCCGTGCGGCAACCGCAGATAGGCGTGCAGACCGGCGGCCGGACCGCCGAGCCGGGCCTGCGGCAGGAAACGCCGCACCGCTTCCACCAGGGTGTCGCGGCGCGACCGGTAGCGCCCCCGCAGTCGGCGCATGTGCCGGTCGTAGGCCCCCGAGTCGAGCAACTCGGCGAAGGCGAACTGCGTCAGGCTGTCGGAACCCAGGTCGCGGCGGGCCCGCACCCGTTCCAGCGGGGCCAGCAGCGGATCCGGCACCGCCAGCCACCCCAGTCGCAGCCCCGGCACCAGCGTCTTGGAGGCCGTACCCGCGTACACCACCCGGTCCTGGGCATGCCGCTGGAGGGCCAGCGGCCGGCTGCGGCGCTCGAACCAGAAGTCGCCGTCGTAGTCGTCCTCGATGACGTAGCCGTCGACGTCCCGGGCCCAGCGCACCAGTGCGGCACGTCGCTCGGCGGACAGCGCCACCCCGGTGGGGAACTGGTGGAACGGCGTCACCAGCACGGCTCGCGCCCCGCTGCGGGCCAGCGCGTCGACGTCCAGTCCGTCGTCGTCCACCGGCACACCTCGCGGGCGCATCCCCGCCTCCAGCACGAATTCCCGTTGCCGCAGCAGACCCGGCTCCTCCATGGCCAGCTCGCCGATGCCGAGGCCGGGCAGCGCCGCGCACAGCAGCCCCAGCCCGTGCGCGAACCCGGACACCACCATGACCCGGCCGGGCGCCGTCCGCACACCCCGCAGCCGCCCCAGGTGGCGGGCCAACTCCTCACGCAGCCGGGGCACTCCGGACAGCGGCGGATAGTCGAGGTCGCCCTGCCGGGCCGTCTGCAGGACACGTTGGTACCCCGCCAGCCACTCGCGGTACGGGAAGTGCGAGGCGTTGGCCCGCCCGGAACGCAGGTCCCAGCGCACGGCCGGCACTCGGCCCTCGTCCAGCAGCGTCGGCACGACCGCCGCCGACGTCGGCGCCAGATGGCGCGCCACCCGCGTCCCCGAACCCTGCACGGCCTCCAGATAGCCCTCGGCGATCAACTGCCCGTATGCCTCGACGACCACACTGCGCGAGACGTCGAGGTCGTCGGCGAGCCGACGGCTCGGCGGCAACCGGGTCCCGGGGTGCAGCACCCCCTCGGCGATCTCCCGCTTCAGCACCCGCTGGATCTGCGCGGTCAGGGACTCGTCGGCGGCACGGGACACCTCGATCGACGGCAGCCAGCTCATGTTCCACCCTCCTGTGGTGATTGGACCGCAAAGGACCACTCCGAATGGTCTGGAGACCGGCTCACCGCCCCGAGAAGACTGGGACCGGACGCACCGCCTCCCCCAGCCCGCCCGCGCCCGCGCGGCGAACCGACCCCAGGGAGAACCGACGTGACCCGAAGCGCGCACGAACCCGGCTGGCCCGCGCTGCTGACCACGCTGCTCGACCGGTGCGACCTGTCCGCCGACGACACCGCGTGGGCCATGGACGAGACGATGAGCGGCACCGTGACCCCCGCCCGCATGGCGGCGTTCCTGATCGCCCTGCGGGCCAAGGGCGAGACGGTCGACGAGGTCAGCGGCCTGGTGCGGTCGCTCACGGCGCACGCGCACACCGTGGACGTGCCGGGCCCCACGCTCGACATCGTCGGCACCGGCGGCGACGGCGCGCACACCGTCAACGTGTCCACCATGGCGGCCGTCGTCGCGGCCGGCGCGGGCGCACGCGTCGTCAAGCACGGCAACCGGTCCGCGTCCTCGGCGTGCGGCTCCGCCGACGTGTTGGAGGAACTGGGCATCCCGCTCGGCCTGCCGGGGCACCACGCCGCGGAGACCGTCGCCCGGGCCGGCATCACGTTCTGCTTCGCCCCGCTCTTCCACCCGTCGATGCGGCACGCCTCCGCCGTCCGGCGCGAACTCGGCGTCCCCACCGTCTTCAACGTCCTCGGGCCGCTGTCCAACCCCGCCGCGCCCACCGCCCAGGCCGTCGGCGTGGCCGACCGCCGCACGGCTCCGCTGATCGCCGGGGTGCTGGCCGCGCGTGGCACACGGGCCCTGGTGTTCCGCGGCGACGACGGACTCGACGAGCTGACCGTCACCACCACCTCCACCGTCTGGTCCGTCCAGGACGGCGAGGTCCACGAGAGCCGCTTCGACCCCCTGGACATCGGCGTCCCGCGTGCTCCGCTCGACGCGCTGCGCGGCGGCGACCGCGTCCACAACGCCCGGGTCGCCCGCCGGGTCCTGAACGGCGAACCCGGCCCGGTGCGGAACGCGGTGCTGCTGTCGGCCGCGGCCGGGCTGGCCGCACTGGAACCCGGCGCAGGCACCGTCACCGAACGGCTCGCCGCGGGATGGGAACGGGCCGCCGAGGCGGTCGACTCCGGTACGGCGGCGCAGGTCCTCGACGACTGGATCACCGTGACCGCCAAACTGGCCGCCGCCGGGTGAACCGGTCCCTCCTGCCCGGAGCAGTACGCGAACCACGCGTCCGGGGCACGGGCTCCTCCACTTCGGTAGGGCGGTGTCCTCCACGGCCGATCCTGCGTGCAGAAGCTATGCGTGACGCATCGGGCGGATATCGAGCGGGCAACCCGGCCCGTCTTCCTCCGCGTCGCCGTTTCTCACACGGTCGCACCGGCGCATCGCGGACGTGGCGTACCGGCTTCCGAGCCCCCGGTGTTCGAATCCTCCCGGTCATCGAACAAACCGCCGCCATAGTCGCTCGATAAGGCGTGCATATCCGGGTTCCGCAGACTGAGGCGGCGCGAGTGACTCCGCGTGTTTTCCGCCCGTCCGGCTCACCCGAGCCGTTCCCTGTCTCCCGGAGGTGTCCAGCGTGCTTCGTCAGATGCGTCTTTCCGCCGGTGCGGCCGTGGCCGCGGTGGCCGCCGCACTTCTCACCGCCGCCCCGGCGCAGGCCGCTCCGGCCGACAAACCGGAGGTCTTGTCCCGATGGACGCAGACCAGTGCCACCAGCTATCAGGCGTGGAACGCCGCACGACAGAATCAGGCGGCCTGGGCGGCGTACGCATTCGACTGGTCCACCGACTACTGCACCACGTCCCCGGACAATCCCTACGGGTACCCGTTCGCGCAGTCCTGCGCCCGGCACGACTTCGGATACCGCAACTACAAGGCGGCCGGCCAGTTCGCCGCGAACAAGGACCGCCTGGACAGCGCCTTCTACGCGGACCTGAAGCGGGTGTGCGCCACCTACAGCGGTGAGCGCCGCACCGAGTGCGACAGCCTCGCGAGGGTGTACTACGAAGCGGTCCGGATCCTCGGGCTGCGGGAGGCGGACGCCGGAAAGGCCGCCTGACGGCGACCGCCGACCGACGCTTCGGCACCAGCCTGTACCGCACCGGCCGCACAGCGACCGGACACCGTCCCGGGGGAGAAACGGACAGTGCAGAGAATCCACTTCACGGCAGAAGACCTGGCACGGACCCGGCTGAGCCCCACACTCGGCCAGGTCGCGGAGACGGTCTTCGCCCTGGGGCTGCTCGGCCGCCCCGCCAGCGCCGCGCACCTGCGCTGGCGTCACCGGCTGGCCCAGCACCTGCGCCAGCGCACCGCGCTCGCCGCGATGGTCGCCTCGCCCCATGGCCGGCTACGGGCGCCAGGTGATCTGCTCTGCCTGGTCGACGCGGCCTCCGACGAGGGGGACCGTGCGCTGCGGGCCCTCGGCCTGGGGCCCGACGAGGCCCTGGCCGCCGTACGGGACGTGTGGCGGCACGCCCTCGCCCCGTACTGGAACCGGGTGCTGAACCAACTGGAGCACGAGTGCAACGCCCGCGGCCGCATCACCATGACCGGCGGGGTCGACCGGCTCCTGGAGACCCTGCACTCCAAGATCCAGTGGCAGAGCCCGGTCCTCGAAGTGCCCGGACCCGACCGGGACATCCACCTGGACGGACGGGGACTGGTCCTGGTGCCCTCCCTGTTCCTGGTGCACCAGCCCTCGGTGCTGATCCGCTCCCTGCCGGAAGACGGCGGGGCCGCCCTGGTGTTCGCCGTGTCGCCGGACTTCCCCCAGGCCGCCGGACTGTGGGACGAGCCCGACAACACCGGGCAGGCGCTCGGCGCGCTGGTGGGCCGGACGCGGGCGGCGGCCCTGCGCGCCCTCACCGCCTCGCACACCACCTCCGAACTCGCCGAGACACTCGGTATCTCCTCCGCGGGCGCCAGCCAGCACACCGCGGTCCTGCGGGAGTCCGGACTCATCACCACGCACCGCAATCGCAATACCGTTCTCCATACCGTGACTCCCCTCGGAATGGCCCTGCTGGGCATGCGCGTCCGGGAATCGGGGCGCACCTCGGGAAATGGTGAACAGCGCCTTGCGGGCGGGTTCCGTCAGCCCGCGGCGTGAAACCGCTCCGCATCGCACCCGGACGACCGCCACGGTCATTCAGGCGGGAGTGAAACATCCTGCTGGCCGTCGCGGTGACTGCTGAAGCCCAGGCTTAAGAACCCTGCGTACAGCCATCCGGTGGACCCACGGAAAAGGAGGGGACGCGGCCCCGGCCGAGATCCCGTTCCTTGACGTCTACTTCGCGGGCCGACTAGCGTCGCAGCCCGTCGATGATCGTGCATCAATTCCTGACCGCAGAATCGAGGAATCGACGGTCATGTCGGAAGTCAGCACCGCTGCCAATGCCACGGAAATCCTTCGGCATTGGGCCGCCGAACGCCCCGCACAGGACGCGCTCATATGGGTGCGCGATCCGGAGCGGCGGGATGCCCTGCATCTCACTCACGCAGAACTCGACACCCGCGCCCGGCAACTCGCCATGCGGCTCCGCAGCCTTTTCCCCGACGGGTCCCGCATTCTGCTGCTCTGCCCGCCCGCCGAATTCATCGTCCCCTTCGTCGGCTGTCTGTACGCCGGAATGGTCGCCGTACCGGCCCCCCTGCCCGGCCGCTTTCCGCACGAGCGCAGGCGGGTCAAGGCGATCGCCGCCGACTCGCGGGTGTCCGCCGTCCTCACCGACACCGCCGACCTCCCCGCCGTCCGGGACTGGGCGCGCCAGGAGGGCCTGGACGGGCTGCCCCTGCTCGTCGCCGACGACACCGGACTGCCGGGCCCCGACGGCTGGGAGCCGCCGGCCGCCGACCGCGGGACGCTGGCCCTCCTCCAGTACACGTCCGGGTCGACGGGCACCCCCAAGGGGGTGATGATCAGCCACGGCAACCTGCTCACCAACGCGGCCACCCTCTGCACCACCCTCCAGGTCCCCGAAGGCGCCCGGTTCGGCGGCTGGGCCCCGCAGTTCCACGACATGGGCCTGATGGCCCAGACGCTGCCCGCCCTCTTCCACGGCAGCACCTGCGTCCTGATGGACCCGACGGCCTTCCTCAAACGCCCCCATCACTGGCTGCGCATGATCGACACCTACGACGTGGTGTGGTCCGCCGCGCCCAACTTCGGCTACGACTACTGCTGCCGCAAGGTGACCGACGAACAGATCCAGGACCTGGACCTGTCCCGCTGGCGCTACGCCGTGAACGGCTCCGAACCCGTCCAGGCGGGCACGACGACCGAGTTCGCCAAGCGGTTCGCCGCGGCGGGTTTCCGTCCCGAGGCCGCCTCACCCTGCTACGGCCTGGCCGAGTCGACGGTGTTCGTCTCGGGCGCACCGCCCCGCGAGCCCCTCGTCACCACGGTCGACGGCGACGCCCTGGCAAGACGCGAGTTCCGGCCGGTGCCCACCGCCGCGGGCGGTCGCGACCTCCCGAGCAACGGCGCGGCCCACGGCTTCGACGTGGCCGTCGTCGACCCCGAGACCCACCGGCGCCTGCCCGCCGGACGGATCGGCGAACTGTGGCTGCGCGGACCCAACGTCGCCCAGGGCTACTGGGACGACCCGGACACCACCGACGCCACCTTCCGCGCGACCACCGCCGACGGCGACACCGGCTACCTGCGCACCGGCGACCTGGGCACCGTCCATGACGGCGAGCTCTACGTGACCGGCCGCATCAAGGACGTCATGATCTTCCGCGGCCGCAATCTGTACCCCCAGGACATAGAACACGAACTGCGCACCTCCCACCCGGAACTCGCCAACGTGGGAGCCGTGTTCGCCGCGCCCGTCCGCCCGAGCGACCCCCGGGACCTCGAGGAGGGCCTCGTCGTCACCCACGAGGTGCGGGCCGGACTCGGCGAGCCCCGCCTCACGGCGCTGGCCGCCGCCCTCCGGCAGACCGTCGCCCGCGACTTCGGCGTCGTCCCGGCAGCGGTGCTGCTGCTGCGCCGCGGTACGGTCCGCCGCACCACCAGCGGCAAGATCGAACGGGCCGCGATGCGCGAGCTGTTCCTCACCGGACGTCTGGACAGCGAGTACGCCACCGTCATCACCCCGGGTGGTGCCCGATGACCGCGCACGCGCACACCGTGTCCGAGAGAGCGGTACGCCACTGGCTCGCCGAGCGCCTCGGCGTCCTCCTCGACCGGGCCGGTCACGAGATCCAGCCGGATGTCCTGATGGCCGAGTACGGCCTCGACTCCCTCCAGGCGGTCGCCCTGGCGGGGGAGGCCGAGGACCGCTGGGGCCTGCCCGTGGACCCCGACGTGGCCTGGGAGTACCCGACCGTCGCGCTCCTCGCGGCCCACCTCGCCGCACGGATGGCCGACGGCGGCTGATCCGCGGCACCGCAGCACCACAGCACCGCAGCGCCCGCCCGGGACGACGGCATGTCCCGGGCACCGGCGCGCACGTCCCGAACGAGCCGGAGAGAGGGCGGATGTGAGCATGTCCAAGGGCGAGGCCCCGCGTTACCGGGCGTCATCGGCACAGCTGGGCATCTGGGTCGCGCAGCAGTTGCAGCCCGGCAGCCCGCTGTACAACTGCGGCGTGTTCTTCGACATCGACGCGCCGGTGGACCCGGTCCTGCTCGATCGAGCCGTCGTCCGCGCCGTCGAGGACACCGCGGCGCTGCGCGTCCGCTTCACCGAAGACGACGAGGGCCTGTGGCTGCGGACCGTTCCCGAGGCGGCGCCCCCGCGCCATGTCGACCTCGGCGGCGAAGAGGACCCGTACGCCGCCGCCCTCGCCTGGATGCGGGACGATCTGGCCACACCCGTCGACCCCGCCCAGGACACCCTGTACGGGCACGCGCTGCTGACCCTCGCCCCGAACCGCCACCTCCTCGTCTTCCGGTACCACCACATCGCCCTCGACGGCTGGGGGCAGATCCTCCACTGCCGCCGCATCGCCGAGCTGTACACGGCGTACGCCAAGGACGCCGACACACCCGCCACCCCGTTCGGCACCCTGCACGACCTCCTGGCGGACGACGCCGCCTACCTCGGCTCCCCGGCCCACGCCCGGGACGCCGCGTACTGGCGCGCCACCCTCGCCGACCCGCCGGAGCCGCCCCGCCTCGCGGCCGGTTCCGCGCAGCCCGCCCACAGCGAACTGCGCGCCGGGGCCCGGCTGTCCGAGCCGCAGGTCGCCGCCCTCTCCGCGGCGGCCGGCGCGGCCCGCACCCGCTGGACCGTCGTCCTGGTGGCCGCCGTCGCCGCCTACCTCCACCGGCTCACCTCGGTGCGCGACGTCGTCCTCGGCTTCCCCGTCGCCGCCCGCACCAGCCGTACCGCCCTCACCACCCCCGGCATGCTCGCCAACGAGGTGCCGCTGCGGCTGCACGTGCACCCCGCCACGACCTTCCGGGACCTGGTCGCACAGGCCGACGCGCAGGTGCGCGACGCCGTCCGGCACCAGCGCTACCGCGGCGAGGACCTCCACCGGGACTTCGGCCGTACCGCGACGCACCCGCTCACCGGACCGGTCGTCAACCTCGTCGCCCAGGACCTGTCCATCGACCTCGCCGGCCGCACGGTCACCGCCCGCCAGCTGTCCACCGGACGCGTCAGGGACCTCTCCGTGCACATCAGCGGGGCCACCGACGGCACCGGCGGCATCCACGTCGACTTCGACGCGCACCCCGGCCTGTACGAGGACGCCGCGCTGCTCGCCCACCGGGACCGGTTCCTCGGCTTCCTCACCGAAGTGCTGGAGGGCCCCGCCCTGCCCGTCGGACGGGCCGACGTCCTGGACGCCGAGGACACGCACCGCGCCCTCGTCGAGTGGAACGACACCGCCCGTGACGTGCCCGACACCACCTTGCCCGCCCTCTTCGCCGAGCAGGTGCGCCGCACCCCCACCCGTCCGGCCCTGGACGTCGACGGCACCGTGGTGACGTACGCCGAGCTGGACGCCCGCGCGGAACGCCTCGCCCGGCGGCTGCGCCGGGCGGGGGCCCGCCCCGAGTCGTTCGTCGCGGTGGTGCTGCCCCGCTCCGCCGACCTGGTGGTCGCCCTGCTCGCCGTGGTGCGGACCGGTGCCGCCTACGTGCCGGTCGACCCCACCTATCCGGCGGACCGCATCCAGTACGTGCTGCGGGACTGCGACCCCGCCCTCGTCGTGACCGAGAGCCGACTGGCCGACCGGGTCCCCGTACCCGCCTCGCGGCGCCTCCTCGTCGACGACCCCGATACGGCCACCGGCCCGCGGGACTCCGCCGACCAGCCCGCACAGGGGCCGCTGCCCCGGCACCCGGCGTACGTCATCTACACCTCGGGCTCGACGGGCCGCCCCAAGGGCGTGGTGGTCGAACACCGTTCGCTGGCCGCCTACCTGCAACGCGCCCGGCAGGAGTACCCGGCCGCCGCCGGGACCTCCCTCCTGCACTCGCCGGTCGCCTTCGACCTGACCGTCACGGCGCTGTACACGCCCCTGGTCAGCGGCGGCACCGTCCGCGTCGCCGAACTGGACGAGGACACCGCGCACACCGGCGGACAGCCGACGTTCATGAAGGTCACCCCCAGCCACCTGGAACTCCTGGACGCCCTGCCGAACGCCGCGTCGCCCAGCGACACCCTCGTCATCGGCGGCGAGGCCCTGCACGGCGCCGTCCTCGACGGCTGGCGCCGCCGCCACCCCGACGCGGTCGTCTACAACGCCTACGGACCCACCGAGGCCACCGTCAACTGCCTCGACCACCGGCTGGAACCGGGCTCCCGCGTCCAGGACGGTCCCGTGCCCATCGGCCGCCCCTTCGCCAACACCCGGGCCTACGTGCTCGACGGCGCCCTGCGCCCCGTGCCGCCCGGCGTCGCCGGCGAGCTGTACATCGCCGGAACCGGCCTGGCCCGCGGCTACTGGAAACGCCCCGGCCTCACCGCCGAACGCTTCGTCGCCGACCCCCACGCGAGCCTCCACGGCGACGCGGGCGCCCGCATGTACCGCACCGGCGACCTCGTCCGCAGGCGGGACGACGGCACCCTCGTCTTCGTCGGCCGGGCCGACGGCCAGGTCAAGATCCGCGGCCACCGCATCGAACTCGGCGAGGTCCAGAGCCGACTGGCCCGGCTGCCCGAGGTCGCCCAGGCCGCCGTGGTCGCCCGCGAGGACCGGCCCGGTGACCTGCGACTGGTCGGATACGCCGTTCCGTCCGGCGGCGCCCACCCCGACTCGCTGCGCGAACAACTGGCGGACACCCTCCCGGAGTACATGGTCCCGGCCGCGATCGTGCTGCTGGACGCCCTGCCGCTCACCCCGAACGGCAAGCTCGACCGGAAGGCGCTGCCCGCGCCCGAATACGCCGACGACACCCCCGCCCGCGCCGCCCGCACCCCGCACGAAGAGCTGCTCTGCGAGCTGTTCGCACGCGTCCTCGGGCTGCCCCAGGTCGGCCCCGACAGCGACTTCTTCGCCCTCGGCGGGCACTCCCTGCTGGCCACCCGCCTTGCCGCCCGGATCCGCGCCGCCTTCCGGGCGGACGTGTCCGTCCGGCAACTGTTCGACACCCCCACCCCGGTCGGGCTGGCCCGTCACCTCGCCACGGCGGACACCGACAGCACCGACGACGCCCGGCCCGTCCCCGTCCGCGGCCGCCCCGAACGCGTCCCCGCCTCCTACGGGCAGCGCCGCTGGTGGTTCCTGGACCGCCTGGAGGCCCAGGACTCGGCCACGCACAACATCCCCGCCGCCCTCCGGCTCACCGGCGACCTCGACCGGGACGCCCTGCACGCCGCCCTCGCCGACGTCGTCGCCCGGCACGAGCCGCTGCGCACCCTCCTCACCGAGGACCCCGAGGGCCTGCGCCAGACCGTGCTGCCCGCCGACGCCTCACACCCCGCGCTGCCGGTCCAGCCGGTCACCCCGGACGCACTCGACGGCGCCCTCGCAGCGGCCGCCCGCGAACGTTTCGACCTGGGCTCCGAACCGCCCCTGCGCGCGCGACTGTTCACGATCTCCGGCACCGAACATGTCCTGCTGCTCGTCGTCCACCATGTCGCCGCCGACGGCTGGTCCATGGAACGACTCGTCCGCGACCTGGCCACCGCGTACGCCGGACGCCGGCAGGGCCACGCCCCCGACTGGGCGCCGCTGCCGCTGCAGTACGCCGACTACGCCCTGTGGCAGCACGCCTTCCTCGGCGAGCCCGGCGACCCCGGCAGCCGCGCCGACCGCCAACTGGCGTACTGGCGGCAGGCCCTGGCGGACCTCCCCGACGAACTGCCGATGCCCGGCGACCGCTCCCGCCCCGCCGTGCCCACCGGCGCGGGAGACCACCACCGCTTCGACGTTCCCGCCGAACTCCACACACGGATCACCGCCCTCGCCAGGGCCCACGACGTGAGCGTCTTCATGGTGATGCAGGCCGCCCTGGCGGCCCTGCTGTCCCGGCTCGGCGCCGGGAACGACATCCCGATCGGCTCCCCGACAGCCGGACGTGTCCACGAGGACTTCGAAGAGCTGGTCGGCGTGTTCGTCAACACGCTGGTCCTGCGCACGGACCTGTCCGGCGACCCCACGTTCGCCGAACTGCTGACCCGCGTCCGGGAGACCGACCTCGCCGCCTACTCCCACCAGGACCTGCCCTTCGAACGGCTCGTCGGCGAACTCAACCCCTCCCGGTCGCTGTCCCGCAGCCCCCTCTTCCAGGTGATGCTGGCCTTCCAGAACACCTATCAGCACGACGGCATCGGCGCTCTGCGCCACCTGTCCGGACTCGACGCCGAGTTGCTGCCCAGCCACACCGGCACCGCCGAGTTCGACCTGTCCTTCGACTTCGGCGAGCGCTTCACCGCCGACGGTTCACCCGCCGGGATGTACGGCGGCCTGGAATACAGCACCGACCTCTTCAGCCCCGACACCGCCCACCTGCTCGCCGACCGGCTCCTGCGCCTCATCGACCAGGTGTGCGCCGACCCCGCCCGCTCCGTCAGCGCCCTCGCCGTGGTGTCGGCGGGTGAGCGGCGGCGGGTGGTGGTGGAGTGGAACGCGACGGGGCGGGTGGTGCCGTCGGTGTCGTTGGCGGATCTGTTCGTGGAGCAGGTGCGTCGGTCGCCGGATGCGGTGGCGGTGGTGTTCGGGGGTGTGTCGGTGTCGTATGCGGAGTTGGATGCGCGGGCGTGTGCGTTGGCGGGGTGGTTGGTGGGGCGTGGTGTGGGTGTGGGGGACCGGGTGGGGGTGATGGTGCCGCGGTCGGTGGAGTTGGTGGTGTCGTTGTTGGCGGTGCACAAGGTGGGTGCGGCGTATGTGCCGGTGGATGTGGGTTATCCGGTGGAGCGGGTGCGGTATGTGCTGGAGGATGCGGCTCCGTCGGTGGTGCTGACGGTGGCGGAGGGTGTGTCGCGGGTGCCGGACGGGGTGCCGGTGGGGTGTGTGGACGAGGCGTTGTCCGGTGGTGGGGGTTTCGTGCCGCGTGCGGTGCCGGGGGGTGCGGCGTATGTGATGTACACGTCGGGTTCGACGGGGCGTCCGAAGGGTGTGGTGGTTCCGCACCAGGGCGTCGTCAACCGCCTCCTGTGGATGCAGGACACCTACGCGCTCACCGCCGACGACCGCGTCCTGCAGAAGACACCCACCGGATTCGACGTCTCCGTCTGGGAGTTCTTCTGGCCGCTGATCACCGGGGCGACGCTGGTCGTCGCCCGGCCGGACGGCCACCGCGACCCCGCCTACCTGGCGGAACTCATCCAGCACGAGCGCATCACGACCGCGCACTTCGTGCCGTCGATGCTGGGTGCCTTCCTGTCCGAGCCGGCCGCCGCCGAGTGCACCACCCTCACCCGGGTGATCTGCAGCGGTGAGGCCCTGCCCGGCGAACTGCGCGACCGGTTCACCGACACCCTCGACGCGGAACTGCACAACCTCTACGGCCCCACCGAGGCGTCCGTGGACGTCACCTACCACCCCTGCGTGCCCGCCGAGCGGGGCACCCAGGCCGTCGCCATCGGTCGTCCGGTGTGGAACACGTCGGTGTTCGTGTTGGACGGTGGTCTGCGGCCGGTGGGGGTGGGTGTGGTGGGGGAGTTGTATTTGGCGGGGGTGCAGTTGGCGTATGGGTATTGGGGTCGTGCGGGGTTGTCGGCCGAGCGTTTTGTGGCGTGTCCGTTCGGGGTGTCGGGGTCGCGGATGTATCGCACGGGGGATCTGGTGCGGTGGACGTCCGGTGGTGAGCTGGTGTTTGTGGGGCGTGTGGATGATCAGGTGAAGGTGCGGGGTCAGCGGGTGGAGTTGGGTGAGGTGCAGGGGGTGGTGTCTGCTGCGCCGGGTGTGGGTCAGTGTGCGGTGGTGGTGCGGGATGAGGGTGGGGGTGATGTGCGTCTGGTGGCGTATGTGGTGCCGGTGGTGGGTGGTGTGGTGGATGCGGGTGTGGTGCGTTCGTGGGTGGGGGAGCGGTTGCCGGAGGGGATGGTTCCGTCGGCGGTGGTGGTGCTGGACGGGTTGCCGGTGACGGTGAACGGGAAGCTGGACCGGCGTGCGTTGCCTGCGCCGGAGTATCGGGTGGGTGGGGGCCGGTTGCCGCGTGGTCCGCGTGAGGAGATCCTGTGTGGTCTGTTCGCGGAGGTGCTCGGTGTCGCGGAGGTGGGGGTCGACGACTCGTTCTTCGATCTGGGGGGTCACTCGCTGCTGGTGACCCGGCTGGTCTCCCGCATCCGCACCGTCCTCGGCGCCGAACTGCCCCTCCAGCGCGTCTTCCGCACACCGACCGTGGCCGGTGTCGCCGACGCCCTGACGACCGCCGACCAGGCTCGTCCCCCCGTGACCGCCCGCCCCCGGCCCGACCGCCTACCCCTCTCCTACGCGCAGGAACGCCTCTGGTTCCTCGACCGCTTCGAGGGACCCGGCGCCACCTACAACCTCCCCCTCGTCCTCAACCTCTCCGGCGGCCTGGACCGGGAGGCGCTGCGTGCCGCGCTCGCCGACGTCGTGGCCCGGCACGAGCCGCTGCGCACGGTGTTCGCCGAGGACGCCGACGGGCCCCACCAGGTGATCCGGGACGACGCCGCCCTCGACCTGAGCGTCGTCACCACGGACACCGAACGGCTCGACGAGGACCTGACCACCGCCACCCGCCGGCCCTTCGACCTCACCGCCGAACCGCCACTGCGCGTGACCCTCTTCGAGACGAGCGGGGACGAGCACGTTCTGCTGCTCCTCCTCCATCACATCGCCGCCGACGGCTGGAGTCTGCCCGTCCTCGCCGAGGATCTGGCCGCTGCCTATACGGCCCGGCTCGACGGAGCGGCTCCCGTGTGGCAGCCGTTGCCGCTCGGGTACGCGGATGTGGCGGTGTGGCAGCGTGAGGTGTTGGGCTCGGGTGACGATCCCCGGTCGTTGCTGGGCGGTCAGCTGGAGTTCTGGCGGGAGCGGCTGGAAGGGCTGCCGGAGGAGCTGGCGCTGCCGGTGGACCGGCCGCGGCCGGTGGTCGCCTCCTACCGGGGTGAACGCCTGGAGTTCGAGGTGCCGGCCGTGCTGCACGCGCGGGTGGCGGAGGTGGCCCGTGCGCATCGGGTCAGTGTGTTCATGGTGATGCAGGCGGCTCTGGCCGCGCTGCTGACCCGGCTGGGCGCGGGCACGGACGTGCCGATCGGCACCCCGGTGGCCGGGCGGGGCGACGAGGCGGTGGAACGCCTCGTGGGCTGCTTCGTGAACACCCTCGTGCTGCGCACCGACACCTCGGGTGACCCCACCTTCGCCGATCTCCTGGACCGCGTCCGCGAGGCCGACCTGGCCGCCTACGACCACCAGGACCTGCCCTTCGAACGCCTCGTGGCGGAACTCAAACCCGAACGCTCCCTCGCCCGCCACCCCCTCGTCCAAGTAGTCCTCACCTTCGACACCGACGGACCGGCCCACGAGCGGATCGGCACGGCCATGCCCGGCCTCACCGTCACGGAGCACGCCGCGACGACCGGTGCCGCCAAGTTCGACCTCGTCCTCGGTTTCGCCGAACGGCGCACGCCCGACGGCGACCCCGACGGCCTGCGCGCCGCCCTGGTCTTCGCCACCGACCTCTTCGACGAGGCCACCGCCCGCTCCCTGACCGTCCGCTTCCTGGACCTCCTCGCCGCGGTCGCCGAACGGCCCGAGCTGCCCCTGCACGCCGTCGACGTGCTGGTGGGTGAGGAGCGTGTGCCGGTGGCCGGGTTGGGTGCGGAGGGTGTGCGGTCGACGGTGCCGGAGTTGTTCGAGGCGCGGGTGGCCGAGGGGCCGGAGCGTGTGGCGGTGGTGTGCGGTGGCGAGTCGTTGTCGTACGGGGAGTTGGACGCGCGTGCGGAGCGGTTGGCGCATGTGCTGATGGGCCGGGGTGTGGGTCCGGGTGATTTCGTGGCGCTGGCGTTGCCGAGGTCGGTGGAGCTGGTGGTGGCGGTCCTGGGTGTGCTGAAGGCGGGTGCGGCGTATGTGCCGGTGGATCCGGCGTATCCGGTGGACCGGATCGCGTACACGGTGGAGGACTGTGCGCCTGCGGTTCTCGTGACGGTGTCGGAGGTGGCCGAGCGCGTGCCGGCGGCCGGGCCTCGGCTGGTGCTGGATGATCCGGTGGTGGTGGCGGAGTTGGCGGGGATGCCGGTGGCTGGTTCTGCCGGGTGTCGGGCGGGTCTGGTGCCGGAGCAGGCGGCGTATGTGATTTATACGTCGGGGTCGACGGGGCGTCCGAAGGGTGTGGTGGTGGCGCACCAGAACGTGGTGCGGTTGTTCGGGGCGACGGACGGCTGGTTCGGGTTCGGGCCGGATGATGTGTGGACGTTGTTCCACTCGTTCGCGTTCGACTTCTCGGTGTGGGAGTTGTGGGGTGCGTTGTTGTATGGCGGGCGGCTGGTGGTGGTGCCGCACGAGGTGAGTCGTTCTCCGGGGGATTTCCTGGACTTGCTGGTGCGGGAGCGGGTGACGGTGCTGAATCAGACGCCGTCGGCGTTTCATCAGTTGAGTCAGGCGGATGCGGAGCGGCCGGGTGCCGATCTGGCGTTGCGGTATGTGGTGTTCGGTGGTGAGGCGCTGGAGCCGTCCCGGTTGGCGGACTGGTTTACGCGTCGTGGTGAGCGTTCGCCGGTGCTGGTGAACATGTACGGGATCACTGAGACGACTGTGCATGTGACGTATCTGCCGATGAGTGCGGAGCTGGCGGCGGGTCAGTCGCGGAGTCTGATCGGTGGGGGGATTCCGGATCTTCGGGTGTATGTGCTGGACGAGTGGCTGCGTCCGGTGCCGTTCGGGGTGATGGGGGAGATGTATGTCGGTGGTCGTGGTCCGGCGGTGGGGTATCTGGGCCGTGCGGGACTGACGTCGGGGCGGTTCGTCGCGGACCCGTTCGCCGGTGACGGCTCGCGGATGTATCGCACGGGTGACCTGGCACGCCGTCTGCGGGACGGCGGTCTGGAGTACCTGGGGCGTGCCGACGACCAGGTCAAGATCCGCGGCTTCCGCATCGAACTCGGCGAGATCGAAGCGGCCCTCGTGGCGCATCCCGCCGTCGCGGGCGCGGCCGTCGTCGTCCACGAGGACCGACCCGGGGACAAGCGGCTCGTCGCCTACGTCGTCCCGGCGGACGACGCACCGGACCACCGCGCGCTCCGGGAGCGGACCGCGGCCGCACTGCCCGAGTACATGGTGCCGTCCCAGTTCGTCACCCTCGACGTGCTGCCGCTCACCGCCAACGGCAAGCTCGACCGCAAGGCCCTGCCCGCTCCCGGGCCGATCGACGGAGCGGGCGCCGGACGCGCCCCGCGCACCGCACGCGAAGAGATCCTGTGCGGCCTGTTCGCCGACGTCCTGGGCGTCGAGCGGGTCACCGTGGACGACGACTTCTTCGCCCTCGGCGGGCACTCCCTCCTCGCCACCCGGCTCATCGGCCGCATCCGCGCCGCCCTCGGCGCCGAACTGTCCGCACGAGCCCTGTTCGAAGCGCCGACGGTCGCCGAACTGGCCGGACGGCTCGGAACGGCAGACGCGGCCCGCACCGCGCTGACCCGCGCCGAGCCCCGGCCGGAGCGCATACCCCTGTCGTACGCGCAGCAGCGGCTGTGGTTCCTCCAGCACCTCCAGGGACCCAGCCCGGCCTACAACATCCCGGCCGCACTGCGGCTGTCCGGCGACCTCGACCGCGACGCCCTGTACCTGGCCCTGCGGGACCTCGTCACCCGGCACGAGTCGCTGCGCACCGTCTTCGCCGAGGGCGACGAAGGACCCCGCCAGCAGATCCTGCACCCGGCCGAGGCGCTGCCCGCCCTGCCCGTCGAGGACGTCACCGAGGACCGACTGGACGCCGTGCTCGCCGACGCCGCGCGCACCGGTCTCGACCTCACCGCCGACGCACCGCTGCGCGCCCGGCTGTACGCCCTCGCCCCGCGCGAGCACGTGCTGATGCTGGTCATCCACCACGCCGCCACCGACGGCTGGTCACTCCAGCCGCTGGCCCGCGACCTCGCCACCGCCTACACCGCCCGCGCCGACGGCAGGGCACCGCACTGGACGCCGCTGCCCGTACAGTACGCCGACTACAGCCTGTGGCAGCACACGCACCTCGGCTCCGAGGACGACCCGGACTCCGCGATCTCGCGCCAACTGGCCCACTGGACCGAGGCGCTCGCCGGGGTGCCGGCCGAACTCACCCTGCCCACCGACCACCCGCGTCCCCTGGTCGCGTCCGAGGACGGTGACGCGGTCGCCTTCGAGGTACCCGCACAGGTCCACGAAGGGCTGCTGCGGCTCGCCCACAGCAGTGGAGCCAGCCTCTTCATGGTCGTGCAGACCGCGCTCGCCGCCCTCCTGACGCGGCTCGGCGCGGGCCACGACATCCCCATCGGCACCCCCGTCGCCGGCCGGAACGACGAGGCACTCGAGGACCTGATCGGCTTCTTCGTCAACACGCTCGTCCTGCGCACCGACACCTCCGGCAACCCCGCCTTCACCGAACTCCTGGACCGGGTGCGCACCACCGACCTGGCGGCCTACGACCACCAGGACGTCCCCTTCGAGCGCCTCGTCGACGCGCTCAACCCCGAGCGGTCCCTGGGCCGTCACCCCCTCTTCCAGGTGTCGCTCACCGTCGACGGCTCCGACCGGCAGGACGCGCTGGACGCCGTCGGACAGCTGCCCGGGCTCACCGTGACCGGGCACCCCGTCAGCACCCGCGCCGCGAAGTTCGATCTGTCCTTCGTCGTGGAGGAACGGCCGGGGGACGTCGACGGACCCGCCGGTCTGCGCGGCGCCGTCGAGTTCCGCACCGACCTCTTCGACCGGCGCACCGCCGACACGATCGCCGAACGGTTCGTCCGAGTCCTGACCGCGGTCGCCGAACGTCCCTCGGCGCGCATCGGTGAGGTGGACGTGCTGGTGGGTGAGGAGCGTGTGCCGGTGGCCGGGTTGGGTGCGGAGGGTGTGCGGTCGACGGTGCCGGAGTTGTTCGAGGCGCGGGTGGCCGAGGGGCCGGAGCGTGTGGCGGTGGTGTGCGGTGGCGAGTCGTTGTCGTACGGGGAGTTGGACGCGCGTGCGGAGCGGTTGGCGCATGTGCTGATGGGCCGGGGTGTGGGTCCGGGTGATTTCGTGGCGCTGGCGTTGCCGAGGTCGGTGGAGCTGGTGGTGGCGGTCCTGGGTGTGCTGAAGGCGGGTGCGGCGTATGTGCCGGTGGATCCGGCGTATCCGGTGGACCGGATCGCGTACACGGTGCAGGACTGCCGGCCGAAGCTGGTGGTGACGGCCGCCGAGGTCGTGGAACGACTCGGTTCCTTCGGTGGTGCCGTGCTGGTGCTGGATGATCCGGTGGTGGTGGCGGAGTTGGCGGGGATGCCGGTGGCTGGTTCTGCCGGGTGTCGGGCGGGTCTGGTGCCGGAGCAGGCGGCGTATGTGATTTATACGTCGGGGTCGACGGGGCGTCCGAAGGGTGTGGTGGTGGCGCACCGGAATGTGGTGCGGTTGTTCGGGGCGACGGATGGCTGGTTCGGGTTCGGGCCGGATGATGTGTGGACGTTGTTCCACTCGTTCGCGTTCGACTTCTCGGTGTGGGAGTTGTGGGGTGCGTTGTTGTATGGCGGGCGGCTGGTGGTGGTGCCGCACGAGGTGAGTCGTTCTCCGGGGGATTTCCTGGACTTGCTGGTGCGGGAGCGGGTGACGGTGCTGAATCAGACGCCGTCGGCGTTTCATCAGTTGAGTCAGGCGGATGCGGAGCGGCCGGGTGCCGATCTGGCGTTGCGGTATGTGGTGTTCGGTGGTGAGGCGCTGGAGCCGTCCCGGTTGGCGGACTGGTTTACGCGTCGTGGGGACCGTTCGCCGGTGCTGGTGAACATGTACGGGATCACTGAGACGACTGTGCATGTGACGTATCTGCCGATGAGTGCGGAGCTGGCGGCGGGTCAGTCGCGGAGTCTGATCGGTGGGGGGATTCCGGATCTTCGGGTGTATGTGCTGGACGAGTGGCTGCGTCCGGTGCCGTTCGGGGTGATGGGGGAGATGTATGTCGGTGGGCGTGGTCCGGCGGTGGGGTACCTGGGCCGTGCGGGACTGACGTCGGGGCGGTTCGTCGCGGACCCGTTCGCCGGTGACGGCTCGCGGATGTATCGCACGGGTGACCTGGCACGCCGTCTGCGGGACGGCGGACTGGAGTACCTGGGGCGTGCCGACGACCAGGTCAAGATCCGCGGCTTCCGCATCGAACTCGGCGAGATCGAGGCAACGCTGGCCCGCCATCCCGAAGTCGGGCAGTGTGCTGTCGTCGTGCGCGAGGACCGTCCCGGGGACAAGCGGCTGGTCGCCTACGCCGTGCCGGCCGCCGGGACCACCGCCCTCCCGGACACCGCCCGGCTGCGCGAACACCTCGCGCGGGACCTGCCCGACTACATGGTGCCCATGGCGATCATGCCGCTGGACACCCTGCCTCTCACACCCAACGGAAAGATCGACCAACGAGCGCTGCCCCGCCCGGTGTACGGCGACGAAACCCGTCGTCGCGGCCCGCGCACCGCGCGTGAGAAGGCTCTGTGCGCGCTGTTCGGCGAGGTGCTCGGCCAGGACGAGATCGGCGTCGACGAGGGGTTCTTCGCGCTCGGCGGGGACAGCATCATGGCCATCCAACTGGTCAGCGGGGCCCGGCGCGCCGGCTTCGAGCTGACCGTCCGTGAGGTGTTCGAGCACCAGACGGTCGCCGCGCTCGCCCACACCGTGCGCGACGCCGACGGTCACACCGGCCGCCCGGTCGACGAACCCGGCGGAACCGGACACGTACCGCTCCTGCCCATCAACCACTGGCTCGCTGAACTCGCGGGGCCCGTCGACCACTTCAGCCAGTCCCAGCTGATCCGCACCCCTGCCGGGACCGACCTCGACCGCTTGGAGCGCGCACTGCAGGCAGTCCTGGACCACCATGACGCCCTCCGCATGACGCTCCACATCGACGACACCGACGACACCGACGACGAGGACACCGGCGAGACCGGCGCAGCGAGCGCGGTCGGCTGGCGGCTGGAGGTCCCCGAGGGACCTGGACCACGCGCCGCTGACGTCCTTCACCGAGTCGACGTGTCCCGGCTCGACGAGGAGGAACAGCGCCGGGCCTTCGTGAGCGAGGGCACCGCCGCGCGCGCCCGGCTCGCCCCCCGCGACGGCACCATGGTGCAGGCCGTGTGGTTCGACGCGGGACCCGACCGGCAGGGACGGCTGCTGCTGGCCGTGCACCACCTCGCCGTCGACGGAGTGTCCTGGCGCATCCTCCTGCCCGACCTCGCCGAGGCCTGGCGGGCCGACGGCGCGGGCGACGCACCGCCGCTCCAGCCCGTGGGCACCTCGCTGCGCGGCTGGGCGCTGCGGCTGGCCGAACTGGCCGCCACCCGGCCCGACACCGAACTCGCCCGCTGGGAGGCCGTCCTCGACACACCCGACCCACTGGCCGGACTCCCGGCCCTCGACCCGGCCCGCGACACCTACGCGACCGCCGGACACCTGACCCTGACCCTGCCGCCGGACGTCACCTCGGCCGTCCTGGGCGCCGTCCCCGCCGCCTTCCGCGCCGGACCCGACGAGGTGCTCCTGGCCGCGTTCACCCTCGCCCTCTCCGAGTGGCGACAGGGCGACGGACGGCAGCAGGCGGGGGACGTCCTCGTCGACCTCGAAGGCCACGGCCGCGAGGAGGAGTTCGCCGGTGGCGCCGACCTGTCGCGGACCGTGGGCTGGTTCACCGCCCTGTACCCGGTGCGGCTCGGCACCGGTTCGCTGGACCGGGCCGACGCCTGGGCCGGCGGGCCGACCGCCGGCGACCTGGTGAAGCGGGTCAAGGAACAGCTGCGGGCCGTTCCCGACCGGGGCATGGGCTACGGCCTGGCCCGCTACCTGGACCCCCGTACGGCGCGACGGCTCGCCGCGCGGCCCCGCCCCCGGATCGGGTTCAACTACCTGGGCCGCTACACGGTGGGCGCCGACGCGGACGCCGACGACTGGAGCGTGGTGGCGGGCGTCGACACCGGATCCGACCACGATCCGGGCATGCCGCTGCCGCACGCCGTGGAAGTGAACGCGGCCACCCGTGACACCGCGCACGGCCCGGAACTGGTGGCCGTGTGGACCTGGGCGGCCGGACTGCTGACCGAGGACCGGGCCGAGGAACTGGCCCGGCTGTGGTTCCGGGCCCTCAAGGCCCTGGCCGCACACGCCGAACGTCCCGACGCCGGCGGGCTGACCCCGTCCGACGTGGCGCTGTCGTCCATCGACCAGCGCGAGATCGACGAGTTCGAAGAAGAGCTGACGCAGGAGTGGGAGACGCACACATGAGCCGACAGGCGAAGGCCATCGAGGACATTCTGCCGCTCTCCCCGCTACAGGAGGGGCTCCTGTTCCACAGCGTCTACGACCGGTCCGGCGACGACGTCTACACCGCGCAGTCCGTGTTCGAACTGACCGACGACAGCGGCGCGGGCCCCCTCGACACGGACGCCCTGCGCGCGGCCGTCGCCGGTCTGCTGCGCCGGCACGCCGCGCTGCGCGCCTGCTTCCGCGAGCGCAAGAGCGGCGAATGGGCGCAGCTCGTGCTGCGCCATGTCGAGCCCGACTGGCGCGAGATCGATCTCAGCGCCCTGCCCGAGGCCGAGCGCGCGGCCGAGGCGGACCGTATCGTCACCGAGGACCGCACCCGACGCTTCGACCTGTCCCGGCCGCCGCTGATGCGCTGCACGCTGCTGCGGCTGGGCGACGGGGTCCACCGCTTCCTGCTCACCAGCCACCACCTGCTGTACGACGGCTGGTCCCAGCCACTGCTCGCCCGTGACCTGTTCGCGCTGTACGAGAACGGCGGCGACACCGACCAGCAGGCGCCCGTGCGTCCCTACCGCGACTACCTGACCTGGCTCGCCGGACAGGACCGCGAGGCGGCCCTGCGTGCCTGGGGCGACGCACTCGCCGACGTCGACGAGGCAACCCTCGTCGCCCCCGGCGCCGACCGGTCCCCCGTAGTCCCCGACGAACTGCGGACCGAACTCGACGAAGGAGACACCGCCGCGCTGCTCCGCTGGGCGCGGGACAACGGCCTCACCCTCAGCACCGTCGTGCAGGGCGCGTGGGCCCTCGTCCTCGCCTCCGTCACCGGCCGGGACGACATCGTGACCGGCCTCACCGTCAACGGCCGGCCGCCCGAGGTCGCCGGTGTCGAGTCGATGGTCGGCCTGTTCATCAACACGGTGCCCCTGCGGCATCGCATCCGCCGCGCCGAGACCCTCACGGCGATGCTGCGGCGCCTCCAGGACGAGCAGACCCTCCTGCTGCCCCACCAGCACCTCGGGCTCTCCGAGATCCAGCGCCAGTCCGGCGTCACCGGCGAACTCTTCGACACGCTCTGCGTCTTCCAGAACTACCCCTCCAGCGGGGCCGCCCGCCGCGGCGCCGCCGACACGCGCTCGCTGCCCGTCACCCGGATCGACAGCCGGGACGCCACCCACTACCCGCTGGCACTCGTCACCGCCCCCGGAGACCGGCTCGGCTTCCGGCTCGACTACCGCTCCGACGCCGTCGCCCACGACACGGCCCGAGCCGTGCTCGACCGGCTGCGCCTCGTCCTCGACGCCCTGGTCCGCGACCCCGACCAGCCCGTCGCCTCCGTGGAACTGCTGTCGGCGGGTGAGCGGCGGCGGGTGGTGGTGGAGTGGAACGCGACGGGGCGGGTGGTGCCGTCGGTGTCGTTGGCGGATCTGTTCGTGGAGCAGGTGCGTCGGTCGCCGGATGCGGTGGCGGTGGTGTTCGGGGGTGTGTCGGTGTCGTATGCGGAGTTGGATGCGCGGGCGTGTGCGTTGGCGGGGTGGTTGGTGGGGCGTGGTGTGGGTGTGGGGGACCGGGTGGGGGTGATGGTGCCGCGGTCGGTGGAGTTGGTGGTGTCGTTGTTGGCGGTGCACAAGGTGGGTGCGGCGTATGTGCCGGTGGATGTGGGTTATCCGGTGGAGCGGGTGCGGTATGTGCTGGAGGATGCGGCTCCGTCGGTGGTGCTGACGGTGGCGGAGGGTGTGTCGCGGGTGCCGGACGGGGTGCCGGTGGGGTGTGTGGACGAGGCGTTGTCCGGTGGTGGGGGTTTCGTGCCGCGTGCGGTGCCGGGGGGTGCGGCGTATGTGATGTACACGTCGGGTTCGACGGGGCGTCCGAAGGGTGTGGTGGTTCCGCACCAGGGCGTCGTCAACCGCCTCCTGTGGCTCCAGTCCGTCGACCCCCTGGCCCCCCACGACCGACTGCTCCAGAAGACGCCCATCGGCTTCGACGTCTCCGTACCCGAGCTCTTCTGGCCGCTCATCACCGGCGCGACACTCGTCATGGCCCGCCCCGACGGCCACCGCGACCCCGCGTACCTCGCCGACGTGATCCGGCGGGAGCGCATCACCAGCGTGCACTTCGTGCCGTCGATGCTGGGTGCCTTCCTGTCCGAGCCGGCCGCCGCCGAGTGCACCACCCTCACCCGGGTCTTCTGCAGCGGCGAGGCTCTGCCCGGCGAACTGCGCGACCGGTTCACCGACACCCTCGGCATACGCCTGCACAACCTGTACGGGCCGACGGAAGCCTCCATCGAGGTCACCCACCACCAGTGCGGAGACGAGCGAGGCCCCGCCCCCGTGCCCATGGGCCGTCCGGTGTGGAACACGTCGGTGTTCGTGCTGGACGGTGGTCTGCGGCCGGTGGGGGTGGGTGTGGTGGGGGAGTTGTATTTGGCGGGGGTGCAGTTGGCGTATGGGTATTGGGGTCGTGCGGGGTTGTCGGCCGAGCGTTTTGTGGCGTGTTCGTTCGGGGTGTCGGGGTCGCGGATGTATCGCACGGGGGATCTGGTGCGGTGGACGTCCGGTGGTGAGCTGGTGTTTGTGGGGCGTGTGGATGATCAGGTGAAGGTGCGGGGTCAGCGGGTGGAGTTGGGTGAGGTGCAGGGGGTGGTGTCTGCTGCGCCGGGTGTGGGTCAGTGTGCGGTGGTGGTGCGGGATGAGGGTGGGGGTGATGTGCGTCTGGTGGCGTATGTGGTGCCGGTGGTGGGTGGTGTGGTGGATGCGGGTGTGGTGCGTTCGTGGGTGGGGGAGCGGTTGCCGGAGGGGATGGTTCCGTCGGCGGTGGTGGTGCTGGACGGGTTGCCGGTGACGGTGAACGGGAAGCTGGACCGGCGTGCGTTGCCTGCGCCGGAGTATCGGGTGGGTGGGGGCCGGTTGCCGCGTGGTCCGCGTGAGGAGATCCTGTGTGGTCTGTTCGCGGAGGTGCTCGGTGTCGCGGAGGTGGGGGTCGACGACTCGTTCTTCGATCTGGGGGGTCACTCGCTGCTGGTGACCCGGCTGGTCTCCCGCATCCGCACCGTCCTCGGCGCCGAACTCTCCATCAGGCAGGTCTTCGAGAAGACCACGGTCGCCGAGCTGGCCGCGCTGCTCGACACCGCCGCCACGGCCCGCACCCCCGTCACGCCGGTCCGGCCCCGGCCCGCCCGGGTGCCGCTGTCCCTCGCACAGGAACGCCTCTGGTTCCTGCACCGCTTCGAGGGACCCGGCGCCACCTACAACCTGCCCATGGCGCTCCGCCTCTCCGGCGGCCTGGACCGGGAGGCGCTGCGGGCCGCGCTCGCCGACGTCGTGGCCCGGCACGAGCCGCTGCGCACGGTGTTCGCCGAGGACGCCGACGGGCCCCACCAGGTGATCCGGGACGACGCCGCCCTCGACCTGAGCGTCGTCGCCACGGACACCGAACGGCTCGACGAGGACCTGACCGCCGCCGCCCGGTACCCCTTCGACCTCACCGGCGACCTCCCCGCCCGCGCCTGGCTGTTCCAGGTGGCGGACGACGACCACGTCCTGCTCTTCCTCGTGCACCACATCGCGGCCGACGGCTGGTCCGTGCGCGTCCTCGCCGAGGATCTGGCCGCTGCCTATACGGCCCGGCTCGACGGAGCGGCTCCCGTGTGGCAGCCGTTGCCGCTCGGGTACGCGGATGTGGCGGTGTGGCAGCGTGAGGTGCTGGGCTCGGGCGACGATCCCCGGTCGTTGCTGGGCGGTCAGCTGGAGTTCTGGCGGGAGCACCTGGAAGGGCTGCCGGAGGAGCTGGCGCTGCCGGTGGACCGGCCGCGGCCGGTGGTCGCCTCCTACCGCGGTGAACGCCTGGAGTTCGAGGTGCCGGCCGCGCTGCACGCGCGGGTGGCGGAGGTGGCCCGTGCCCATCGGGTCAGCGTGTTCATGGTGATGCAGGCGGCTCTGGCCGCGCTGCTGACCCGGCTGGGCGCGGGCACGGACGTGCCGATCGGCACCCCGGTGGCCGGGCGGGGCGACGAGGCCGTGGAACGCCTCGTGGGCTGCTTCGTGAACACGCTCGTCCTGCGCACCGACACCTCGGGCGATCCCACCTTCGCCGATCTCCTGGACCGCGTCCGCGAGGCCGACCTGGCCGCCTACGACCACCAGGACCTGCCCTTCGAACGCCTCGTGGCGGAACTCAAACCCGAACGCTCCCTCGCCCGCCACCCCCTCTTCCAGGTCATGCTGGCCTCCGCCGACGGCACCGGCGAGGCCACGGCCGGGCTGCCCGGCGTGACCGCGACGCCCCTCGACGTCGGCACCCGCACCGCGCAGTTCGACCTGTACCTCACCTTCCGGGAGCGGCGCGGCGACGACGGCGCCCTGGGCATCGGCTGCTCACTGGAGTTCGCCACCGACCTCTTCGACACGGACACCGCCCGCCGGCTCGCGGACCGGCTCGTACGCCTCATGGACGCCGCGACCCGGGCGCCCGGCAGCGCCGTCGCGGACCTCGACCTGCTGGATCCGGCCGAGAGCGCCCAGGCGCTGACCGGCGGTCACGACACCACGGCCGACGTCCCCACGGCGTCCCCGGCCGAACTGTTCGCACAGCAGGCCGCACGGACCCCCGACGCACCGGCCCTCACCTCCCGGGGCCGCACGCTCACCTACCGGGAGTTGGACGAGGCCGCCAACCGGCTGGCCCACCACCTCATCGCGCTCGGCTGCGGCCCCGAGCGGTACGTGGCGCTGGCCCTGCCGCGCACCGAGCAGCTGATCGTCGCCCTGCTCGCCGTGCTCAAGTCCGGCGCCGCCTACCTTCCCGTCGACCCGGACTTCCCGCCCGACCGGATCGCCCTGATGCTGGCCGAGGCCCGGCCCGGGGTCCTGCTGACCACCCAGGAGCACAGCGCCGCCGTGCCCGCCGACGAGGCGAGCCGCATCGTCGCCCTCGACGCCCCCGCCACGCGCGCGGAACTGGCCGCGAGGCCCCACCACGAGCCGACCGACGCCGACCGCACGGCACCCGCGCACCCCGGTCACCCGGCCTACGTGATCTACACCTCCGGTTCGACCGGCCGCCCCAAGGGCGTCGTCGTGCCGTCCGGCGCGCTCGTCAACTTCCTCCACGACATGGGCCGCAGGGCCGCACTCGCCCCCGGCGACCGGCTGCTCGCCGTGACCACCGTCGGCTTCGACATCGCCGCCCTGGAGATCTTCGGCCCCCTCCTCAACGGCGCCGAAGTCGTCCTCGCCGACGGTGACGAGGCCCGCGACCCCGCCGCCCTGCGCGCGCGCCTCACCGGCGACGGCATCACCGTCATGCAGGCCACCCCCAGCC
The DNA here is from genome assembly GCF_044590125.1 of Streptomyces sp. BBFR25. Lineage (NCBI taxonomy): Bacteria > Bacillati > Actinomycetota > Actinomycetes > Kitasatosporales > Streptomycetaceae > Streptomyces > Streptomyces sp. BBFR25. The sequence goes on along the minus strand of NZ_CP172447.1, from coordinate 594,594 downwards.
TCTGGCAGGCGCTCACCGCCGACGGCGAGCCCACCGCGCTGACCGGCGTCCGCGTGCTGACCGGCGGCGAGGCGCTGCCCGCGGCCCTGGCCCGCACCCTGCGCCGCGACGCCGCCGCCGTCCTCAACGTGTACGGGCCGACCGAGACCACCGTGTGGTCCACCGCATCCGTCGTCGACGCGCGGGCCGAACAGGCCCCCGACATCGGCGTCCCGATCGCCAACACCCGCACCTACGTCCTCGACCGCGCCCTGCGCCCCGTCCCGCCGGGCGTCGTGGGGGAGCTGTACATCGCCGGAACCGGCGTCGTCCGCGGCTACCTCGACCGCCGCGACCTCACCGCGGAGCGGTTCGTCGCCGACCCGTACGGCCACACGCACGGCGCGCCCGGCGCCCGCATGTACCGCACCGGAGACCTCGCCCGCCGCACCCCGGACGGACGGCTGAGGTTCGTGTCCCGCGCCGACGACCAGGTGAAACTGCGCGGCTTCCGGATCGAACTCGGCGAGGTCGAGGCCGCCCTCGCCACGCACCCGGACGTACGGCTGGCCGCCGCCACGGTGCGCGAGGACCGGCCCGGCGACCGGCGCCTGGTCGCCTACGTGGTGCCCGCCGACGGCCGGGAGCCCCAGGCCGCCGAACTGCGCGAGCACATGGCCGGGGCGCTGCCCGACTACATGGTGCCGTCCCTGTTCGCCACCCTGGAGGCGCTGCCCCTCACTCCGAACGGGAAGCTCGACCGCAGGTCCCTGCCCGCGCCCGCGTACGACGCCGACGGCGGCGGGCGGGAGCCGCGCACCCCGCGCGAGGAGATCCTGTGCGCCCTGTTCGCCGACGTCCTCGGCGTGCCGAGGATCACCGTCGACGACGACTTCTTCGCCCTCGGCGGACACTCGCTCCTGGCCACCCGGCTCGTCGGCCGCATCCGCACCGTCCTCGGCACCGAACTGCCCCTGCGGACGCTGTTCGAGGCACCCACCGTCGCCCGGCTCGCGCCCCGCCTGGACACCGCCGGCCGTGCCCGCGAAACCGTCACGGCCGGACACCGCCCCGAGCGGCTGCCCCTGTCGTACGCGCAGACACGGCTGTGGTTCCTCAACCGCTACGAGGGCCCCTCCGCGACCTACAACATGCCGCTCGCGCTGCGACTCACCGGCACCCTCGACCAGCCGGCCCTGGCGGCCGCGCTCACCGACCTCGTCGACCGGCACGAGCCGCTGCGCACCGTGTTCGCCGAGGACGCCCAAGGCCCGCACCAGATCGTCCGCGACACCGCCCCCCTCGAACCCGAGACGGCCGACGTGACGCCGGACGAACTGGACGCCCGCCTCGCCGAGGCCGCCCGGTACGGATTCGACCTGGCCGCCGAACGCCCCGTGCGGGCCTGGCTGTTCCGGCTGCCCGAGCGCGCGGACACGGCCGCCCGCGAGCACGTGCTCCTGCTCCTCGTGCACCACATCGCCGCCGACGGCTGGTCGCTTCCCGTCCTCGCCCGCGACCTGCACCGCGCCTACAGCGCCCGGTGCGAGGGACGCCGTCCCGACTGGGCGCCGTTGCCGGTCGGCTACGCCGACCACGCACTGTGGCAGCGCCGCGTCCTCGGCGACGCCGACGGCCCGGCCGCCGCCACCGACACGCCCGTAGCCCGGCAGCTCGAGCACTGGCGCACCGCGCTGGCCGGGCTTCCCGAGGAGATCGCCCTGCCCACGGACCGGCCCCGGCCGGCCTCGCCCACCCACCGCGGCGACCGCGTGGACTTCGCCGTACCGGCCCGGCTCCACGCCGGGCTCGACCGACTGGCCCGCGAGCACCACTGCAGCATGTTCATGGTCCTCCAGGCGGCCGTCGCCGCACTGCTGTCCCGGCTCGGGGCGGGCACCGACATACCGCTCGGCAGCCCCGTCGCGGGACGCGGCGACGAAGCCGTCGAGGATCTCGTCGGCGTGTTCGTCAATACCCTGGTGCTGCGCACCGACCTGTCCGGCGATCCCACCTTCGCCGAGCTGCTGGCCCGCGTCCGGGAGACCGACCTCGCCGCTTACGCCCACCAGGACGTGCCCTTCGAACGGCTCGTCGAGGAACTCAACCCGGAGCGCTCACCCGCCCGGCACCCGCTCTTCCAGGTCCTGCTCGTCCTGACCAACCACGTGCGGGACACCGGGGTGCGCGCCCTGCCCGGCCTCACCGCCACCGCCGTGCCCGTCGACACCGGCGTGGCCCGCTTCGACCTGCTGCTGTCCTTCACCGAGCGGCGCGCCGAGGACGGCGGCCCCGCCGGGATCGACGCGGCGCTCGAGTTCAGCGGCGACCTGTTCGACCGCGTCACCGCCGACCGGATCACCGAGCGGCTGCTGCGGCTCGTCGAGGCCGTCACCGCCGACGGCGACCGGCCGGTCCACGCGATCGACCTGCTCGCGCCCGGCGAAGGCCGCCGACTGCTCGAGGAGTGGAACGCCACCGGCCGGGACGTGCCCGCGACCACCCTGCCCGCCCTGTTCGAGCGGCAGGCCGCCCGCACCCCCGACGCGCCCGCCGTCCTCGACGGGGACGCCACACTCACGTACCGGGAACTCAACACCCGCGCCAACCGGATCGCCCGGTACCTCATCGGCCGGGGCGTGGGGCCCGAGTCCCGCGTGGCCCTCGCCATGCCCCGCTCCGCACGGTGGGTGGCGGCGCTCCTCGGCGTCCTCAAGGCCGGTGCCGCCTGGCTGCCCATCGCCCCCGACCAGCCCGCCGAACGCACCGCGTTCATGCTCGCCGACAGCCGTCCGGCACTCGTGCTGCACGGCGACGAACCCGAACTGGCCGAAGCCGAAGCCGAAGCCGAAGCCGACGGACTTGGCACCCGCCCGGCCGACGGCGACGTCACCGACGCGGAGCGGACCGCGCCGCTGCTGCCCGGCCACCCCGCCTACACCATCTACACCTCCGGCTCCACCGGCCGGCCCAAGGCCGTCGTGATGCCCACCGAGGCCATGGTGAACCTGCTGGAGTGGCACCACGCCGCCATCGGCGGCGGCACCGGCACCGTCACCGCGCAGTTCACGGCGATCGGCTTCGACGTGTCGGCGCAGGAGATCCTCTCGACCCTCCTGTACGGCAAGACGCTCGCCCTGTGCCCGGAGGACGTACGCCGCGACCCCGACGCCCTGGCCGCCTGGCTGGACCACGTCGGCGCCAACGAGCTGTACGCCCCGAACCTGGTCGTGGACGCGGTCTGCCGGGCGGCCGACGAGCAGGGCCTCGACCTGCCCGCCCTGCGCCACATCGCGCAGGCCGGCGAGGCGCTCACCCCGCGCGGCGCGATACGCGACTACCACGCCCGGCGCCCCGGACGGCTGCTGCACAACCACTACGGGCCCACCGAGACCCACGTCGTCACCGCGCACACGATGCCCGGTGACACCGCGGCCTGGACCGACACCGCGCCCATCGGCCTCCCCGTCGCCAACACCCGCGCCTACGTGCTCGACGCCCGCCTGCGCCCCGTGCCCGAGGGCTCCACCGGCGAGCTGTACCTCGCCGGTACCGGACTCGCCCGCGGCTACTGGGACCGCCCGGCCCTGACCGCCGAGCGGTTCACGGCCTGCCCGTTCGCGGGGCCCGGCGAACGCATGTACCGCACCGGCGACCTGGCCCGCTGGAACCGCGACGGCAGCCTGGAGTACCTGGGCCGGGCCGACGACCAGGTGAAGATCCGCGGCTTCCGCATCGAGCTGGGTGAGATCACCGCCCGCCTGGCCGGTCACCCGGACGTCGCCCGCGCCGCCGTCGTCGTGCGCGAGGACACCCCGGGCGACCGGCGGCTCGTCGGCTACGTCGTACCGGAGGACGGCGCCGCCCCGGACCCGGCGACGCTGCGCCGCCACCTGGCGGCGGCGCTCCCCGACTACATGGTGCCGGCCGCCTTCGTGCCCCTCGACACGCTGCCGCTGACCCTCAACGGCAAGCTGGACCGCCGAGCGCTGCCCGCGCCCGCACCCGCCGATGCCGCGGGCACCGGCTCGGGCCGGGCCCCGCGCACCCCGCACGAGGAGCTGCTGTGCGGTCTGTTCGCCGAGGTGCTGGGCCTGCCCGCGGTCACCGTCGACGACGACTTCTTCGCCCTCGGCGGCCACTCGCTGCTCGTCACCCGGCTGGTGAACCGGATCCGCGCCGCCCTGGCGGCCGAGGTCACGGTCCGCCAGGTCTTCGAGGCACCCACCGCGGCCGGGCTCGCCGCGGTCCTCGACAGCGCCGACCGCGGCCGCGGCCCGGTCACCGCCGTCGACCCGCGGCCCGCGCGGCTGCCGCTCTCGTACGCGCAGGCACGGCTGTGGTTCCTCGAACGCCTCCAGGGGCCCTCCGCCACTTACACCATCCCCGCCGCGCTCCGGGTCACCGGGACCCTCGACACCGGCGCGCTGCGACAGGCCCTCGCCGACACCGCGGCCCGGCACGAGGTCCTGCGGACCGTGTACGCCGAGGACGCCGAGGGACCGCACCAGGTCGTCCTCGACGCCGGCACCCCGCCGGAACTCCACGTGGAGACCACCTCACGCGCGGCACTGGACAAGCGGGTCGCCGAAGCGGTCCGCAGGCCCTTCGACATCCGCACCGAACCCCCGGTACGCGCCCACCTGTTCACCCTGACGGACACACCCGACGGTGCCGCGCGGGAGCACGTGCTCGTCCTGCTCATGCACCACATCGCAGGCGACGGCTGGTCGATGCCCCTCGTCGGCCGCGACCTGGCCACCGCCTACGCGGCCCGCCGCGAAGGCCGGGAGCCCGACCCGCAGCCGCTGCCCGTGCAGTACGCCGACTACGCGCTCTGGCAGCGCCGGGTCCTCGGCGACGACGCCGACCCCGACAGCCCGCTGGCCCGCCAGCTGCGGTACTGGCGCGACACGCTCGACGGCGCGCCGCAGGAGCTGGACCTGCCCACCGACCGGCCCCGCCCCGCCGCCACCGCCCATGCCGGAGACCAGGCACCCCTGGAGATCCCCGCCGGCCTGTACACCCGGCTGCGGCAGTTGGCCGACGAGACCCGGTCCAGCCTGTTCATGGTGCTCCAGGCCGGTCTGGCCGCCCTCCTCACCCGGCTCGGCGCGGGTACCGACATCCCGGTGGGCGCGCCCGTCGCGGGCCGCACCGACGAGGCCGTCACCGACGTGGTCGGCCTTTTCGTCAACACGCTGGTACTGCGCACCGACACCTCCGGCGACCCGACTTTCACCGAGCTGATCGACCGCGTCCGGGAGACCGACCTGGCCGCGTACGTCCACCAGGACGTGCCGTTCGAACGCCTGGTGGAGGAACTGGCCCCCGAGCGGTCGCTGGCCCGGCACCCGCTCTTCCAGGTCGCGCTGGCGCTCAACAACACGGCCCAGTCCGGGGTGTCGCACACCTTGCGGCTGCCGGGCGCCTCCACCGCGCCGTACGAGGTGGGCACCTCCACCGCCAAGGTCGACCTCACCTTCGCACTCCAGGAGCGGACCGAGGCCGCCAGGGACGGGCTGCACGGCGTCCTGGAATACAGCACCGACCTGTTCGACCGGCCGACGGCGGACGCGCTCGCGGCCCGCTGGATCCGCCTGCTCGACACGCTGTCCGCGCATCCCGACCGGCGCATCGGGGCCGCGGAGCTGCTGGACGCCGCCGAACTGCACCGCGTACGCGAGCAGTGGGCCGACGGCGGACCCGCCCTGCCGCCGCGCACCCTGCACGCCCTCATCGAGGACCAGGTGGCCCGCACCCCGGACCACGTCGCCGTGGAGGGCGACACCGGGCCGCTCACCTACCGGGAACTGAACACCCGCGCCAACCGGCTCGCCCGGCTGCTCGCCGCCGAGGGCGCGGGCCCCGACCGGCTCGTGGCCCTGCTCATGCCGCGCAGCACCGCGTGGGTCGTGGCGATGGTCGCCGTCGCCAAGGCCGGTGCCGCCTGGCTGCCGGTGGACCCCGCGCACCCGGCCGACCGCATCGCCTACATGCTCGACGACGCGGCACCGGTCCTCGTGGTCACCGACTCCCGTGCAAGGCAGGCGGCGGAGACCGGACCGGGCGCGAACGCCACCCCCCGGATCGTCGACCTCGACACGGACGCCGTCCGGGCCCGCCTGGCCGAACTGCCCGCGGGCGACCTCACGGACAGCGACCGGACCGCCCCCGTGCACCCGGCGCACACCGCGTACGTCATCCACACCTCCGGCTCCACCGGCCGCCCCAAGGGCGTGGCCGTCTCCCACCACGGGCTCGGCTCGATGCTCACCGGGCACATCCGGAACCTGGCCCTGGACACGTCCAGCCGGGTCCTGCAGTTGATGTCGCTCAGCTTCGACGCAGCCGTCGCCGACATCCTCCAGACACTGGTCTGCGGTGCGACCCTGGTCCTCGGCCCCGCCGACAACCGGCTCCCCGGCGAGGACATCGCCGCCCTGCTCACCGAGAAGGCGGCCACCCACGTACTGCTGCCGCCGCCGGTCCTGGCCACCGTCCCCGAGGACCGCGCCGCGACCGTGCGGACCGTGATGACCGGCGGAGAGTCGCTCGGGGTGGACCTCGCCGCCCGCTGGATCCGCGGCGGCCGCCGTGTCATCGACGCCTACGGGCCGACGGAGGCCACGGTCACCGCCACCATGAGTGAGCCGCTCGCCGACGGCGAGGTCCCGCACATCGGCCGGCCCCTGCCCGGAACCCGCGTGTACGTCCTCGACCGGGAACTGCGCCCGGTGCCGCCCGGCGTGGGCGGCGAGCTCCACATCGCCGGTGCCGGTGTCGCCCGCGGCTACGTGGGGCGCCCCGCCCTCACCGCGGAACGCTTCGTGCCCTGCCCCTTCGGCGAGCCCGGAGCGCGCATGTACCGCACGGGCGACCTGGCCCGCTGGAGTCCCGACGGCCACCTGGAGTTCCTCGGCCGCGCGGACGACCAGGTCAAGATCCGCGGGGTGCGCGTCGAACCCGGTGAGATCCGGGCGGCCGTCACCGCCCTGCCGCAGGTGCGCACGGCGGAGGTGCTGGTGCGCGAGGACCGGCCGGGCGACCGGCGGCTCGTCGCCTACGTCGTCCCGGTGGACGGCTCCGCACCGGCCCCCGGCGAACTGCGCGAGCAGGCCGCCCGGACCCTGCCCGACCACCTTGTGCCGTCGGCGTTCGTGGTGCTCGACGCGATGCCGCTGACCGCGAACGGCAAGCTCGACCGCGGGGCCCTGCCGGCCCCCGCTCCCACCGCCGGCACCGGCCGCGCCCCCCGCACGACCCGCGAGGAGATCCTCTGCACGCTGTTCGCCGAAGTCCTCGGCGTGGAACGGGTCTCCATCGACGACTCCTTCTTCGAACTCGGCGGACACTCGCTGCTCGCCACCCGGCTCGTCAGCCGCATCCGAGCCGTCCTGGACACCGAGGTCGCCGTCCGCGCCCTGTTCGACGCACCCACCGTCGCCGGACTGGCGGCGGCCCTGCCGGGCGCCACCGGCACCCGCGCCGCCGTCACGGCCGGACCCCGGCCGGAGCGGATGCCCCTGTCGTACGGGCAGCGCAGGCTGTGGTTCCTCAACCGCTTCGAAGGACCCGGTGCCGGTTACAACATGCCGCTGTCGCTGCGGCTCACCGGACCGCTCGACCGTGCCGCCCTGACCGCGGCCGTCCGCGACGTCGTGGCCCGGCACGAGACGCTGCGCACCGCCTTCGGCGAGGACGAGGACGGGCCCTACCAGCGCGTGGCCGACGCCGCCGACGCGGACGTGGAACTGCTCGTCGTCCCCGTCGCCGAGACCGACCTCGACGAACGGCTGGCACGGGAGGCCCGGCACCCGTTCGACCTGAGCACGGAACTCCCCCTGCGGGCGCGGCTGTTCGCCCTGGCGGAGGACGACCACGTGCTGCTGCTGCTCATGCACCACATCGCCGCCGACGGCTGGTCGATCCCGCTGCTGGCACGCGACCTGACCCGCGCCTACACCGCACGCCTGGACGGCCGCCGGCCGGACTGGCCCGCACTGCCGGTGACGTACACCGACTACACGCGGTGGCAGCGCGAACTGCTCGGCGACGCGGACGACAGCGACAGCGAGACGGCCGCACAACTGGCCTACTGGACGCGCACCCTGCGCGGGCTCCCCGAGGAACTGCCGCTGCCCACCGACCGGCCGCGCCCCGCGTCCCCGTCCTACCGGGGCGACCGCTTCGAGATACCGGTGCCCGCCGGGCTGCACGACCGGCTGCACACCCTGGCCCAGGAACACCACGCGAGCGTCTTCATGCTGCTGCAGGCGGCCCTGGCCACCCTGCTGTACCGGATGGGCGGGGGCAGCGACATCCCCGTCGGCGCACCCGTCGCCGGACGCACCGACGAAGCCCTGGACGACCTCGTGGGCTTCTTCGTCAACACGCTGGTGCTGCGCACCGACGTGTCCGGCGGCCCGACCTTCGCCGAACTCCTCGACCGGGTGCGGGACTCCGTCCTGAGCGCCTACGCCCACCAGGACGTGCCCTTCGAGCGGATCGTGGACGCCCTCGCCCCCGAGCGGACCCTCGCCCGCCACCCCCTGTTCCAGGTCGTGCTGTCGCTCAACAACACGGCCCGTGCCGTGCCCGGCGGCACGGCCGGCCGGCACGGACTGAGCGTGGCGGCGCACCCGGTCGGCACCGGAACCGCCACCTTCGACCTGCTCTTCGGCTTCGGCGAGGAGCCGTCCGCCGACGGCACGCCCGGCGACCTGTACTGCTCCGTCGAGTACAGCACCGACCTCTTCGACGAGACGACCGTACGGGCCGTCGCCGACCGCTATCTGCGACTCCTCGAGGCCGTCGCGGCCGACCCCGGCACCTCCGTGGACCGCATCGACGTCCTCGCCCCCGCCGAGCGGGACCTCGTCCTCGACGCGTGGCACGACACCGCCCTGGACCTGCCCGAGCGCACCTGGCCCGAGCTGTTCGAGGACCAGGTGCGGCGCACCCCGGACGGCGTCGCCGTCGAGCACGCCGGTACCACCCTGACGTACCGGGAACTCGACGCCCGGGCCAACCGGCTCGCCCACCACCTCATCGGTCTCGGCGTGGGACCCGAGCAGTTCGTGGCCGTCGCCCTGCCCCGCACCGAGGACCTCGTGGTCGGGCTCGTGGCACTCCTCAAGGCCGGTGCGGGATACCTGCCCATCGACCCCAACTACCCGGCCGACCGCATCGCCTACATGCTGGAGCAGGCACGCCCCGCGCTGCTGCTGACCACCACGGGCACCGACGGGGCGCTGCCCGCCGCCGACACTCCGCGGCTGCTGCTGGACAGCCCGCGGACCCGGGCCGCCGTCGCCGCGAGCCCCGGCCACCGGCCGGACGACGGCGACCGCACCGCCCCGCTGCGTCTGGACGGCGCGGCCTACGCCATCTACACCTCGGGCTCCACCGGTCGGCCCAAGGGAGTGATCGTCCCCCACACGGGACTCGCCTCGCTCGCCGCGGCCCACGTCGACAAGCTGGCCCTCGAACCCGGCAGCCGGGTCCTGCAACTGGTGTCGCCCAACTTCGACGCCGCGATCGGCGACTTCGTGATGACACTGTTCACCGGCGCCACCATGGTCCTCGGCCCGGTGTCCGGCCTCGTCGGCGGCGACGAACTGGCCGAGCTGATCACCCGGGAGCGGGTGACGCACACCGCCCTGCCGCCCACCCTGCTCTCCACCCTCGACCCCGAGGGCGCCCGCACGCTGAAGGGGGTGCTCATGGGCGGCGAGTCGTTCTCCGCCGAGCTGGCCCAGCGCTGGTGGCGCGCCGGGGTGCGGGTGATCAACGTCTACGGCGCGACCGAGTCGACCGTACTGACCACCATGAGCGACCCGCTGCGCGGTGACACCGTCCCGGACGCCGGGCGGCCGATCCCCAACGACCGCCTGCACGTCCTGGACGCGGCCCTCAACCCGGTGCCGCCCGGCGTGACGGGCGAGGCGTACCTCGCCGGAGCGGGCGTCGCCCGCGGCTACCTCGGGCGGCCCGACCTGACCGCCGAGCGGTTCCTGCCCGACCCGTTCGGCCCGCCGGGCACCCGGATGTACCGCACCGGCGACCTGGTGCGCCGCACCGGCGAAGGCCGCGTCGTCTTCGTCGGCCGTGCCGACGAGCAGGTGAAGATCCGTGGCTTCCGGGTCGAGCTGAGCGAGATCGAGGCGGTCCTGGCCCAGCACGCCTCGGTGGCCCAGGGCATGGTCACGGTCCGCGAGGACCGGTCCGGTGACCGGCGCCTGGTCGCGTACGTGGTCGGCGACGGGGGCGAGATCGACACGGCGGACATCCGCGCCCATCTCAGCCGCGCCCTGCCCGACTACATGATCCCGGCCGCCCTGGTGGACCTCGACGAGTTCCCGCTGACCCCCAACGGCAAGATCGACCGCAGGGCGCTGCCCGCACCCGAGTTCGGCGGCGGCGAGCCCGGCCGCACCGCACGCGACCCGCGCGAACGCCTGCTGTGCGACCTGTTCGCCGACGTCCTCGGCCTGCCACAGGTCGGCCCCGACGACGAGTTCTTCGCCCTCGGCGGCGACAGCATCATGTCGATCCAGCTCGCCAGCCGGGCCCGCAGGCGCGGACTGGTCCTCACCGCCAAGGAGGTCTTCGAGCACAAGACCCCGGCCGCCCTGGCCCGCGTCGTCACCGAGACCGACGGCGCCGCCGCCGAGGAGGAGGGCGCCGGCATCGGCCCCGTGCCCGCCACACCCATCGTCCACTGGTTCGCCGAACTGGGCGGCCCCGTAGACGAGCTCCACCAGTGGCGGGTCGTGCAGGCCCCGGCCGACTGCGACCTGGACACGCTGACCGCCACCGTGCAGGCCCTGCTCGACCACCACGACGCCCTGCGGCTGCGGCTCACCACCGAACCCGGAACACCGGGCGAGGGGCCGGGCGCGGGCGACGGCTGGCGGCTGGAGGTCACCGCACCCGGCACGGTCGGCGCACGGCAGTGCGTGGCGCGGGTGGACTGCGCCGGTCTGGGCGACGACGCCTTCCTCAAGGTGATGGCGGAGCACGCGGACGCCGCACGCCGACGGCTGTCGCTGCGGGACGGCTCGCTGGTGCAGGCCCTCTGGTTCGACCGGGGCCCGCACGAGCCCGGCCGGATCTTCCTGAGCGTGCACCACCTCGCCGTCGACGGCGTCTCCTGGCGGATCCTGCTGCCCGACCTCGAAGAGGCCTGGCACGCGGTCGCCCGCGGCCGGCAGCCCGCGCTCCAGCCCGTCGGCACCTCCCTGCGGGGCTGGGCGGGGCGGCTCGCCGACTGGGCCCAGGACCCCGCCCGGGAGGCCGAACTGGCCCACTGGGAAGAGGTGCTGAGCCGGGACGAGCCCCGGCTGGGCCGCCGGCCCCTGGACCCGGACCTGGACGTGAACGAGCGGGGCGCGACCCTGGCCCGGACCCTGTCGCCCGACCTCACCGAGGCCGTCCTGACCACCGTCCCCGAGGCGTTCCGCACCGGCGTCGACGAGGTGCTGCTGACCGCGCTGGCCATGGCCCTGGTGGAACTGCGGGGCGGCGGCGACACCGGCATCCTGGTCGACCTGGAGGGCCACGGCCGCGCCGAACACCTGCTGCCGGGCAGCGAACTCTCCCGCACCGTCGGCTGGTTCACCGTCATGTACCCGGTGCGGCTCGATCCCGGCAGCTACGACCGGGCCGAGGCGATGGCCGGCGGGCCCGCCGCCGGGCAGGTCCTCAAACGGATCAAGGAGCAGCTGCGGGCCGTACCGGACGACGGGCTCGGCTACGGCGCCCTGCGCTACCTCAACCCCCGCACGGCACCCCGGCTCGCCGCCCGCACCGGAGCCCAGATCGGCTTCAACTACCTGGGCCGGTTCGCCGAGTCGGACACCACCGAGGCCGTCACCGACTGGTCGGTACTCGCCGACCTCGGCGGTGTCGGCGGTCAGGCGCCCGGGATGCGGCTGCCGCACGCGCTCGACCTCGCGGCCGTCACCCGGGACGGGGCCCGCGGCCCCGAGCTGACGGCCCACTGGCTCCACGCCGCGGACCTGCTCCCGGCCCAGGAGGTCGGCCGTATCGCCGACGCCTGGGTGCGGGCGCTGGAAGCCCTGGTGCGGCACGCCCGTCGGCCGGAGACCGGCGGCTACACCCCCTCGGACATGCCTCTGGTCGAGCTGAGCCAGAGCGAAATCGATCTGCTGGAAGACGACTGGAGGACGGCGTAATGAGTCAGTCGGGACTTGAGGAGATCCTTCCGCTGTCACCGCTGCAGGAAGGCATCTTCTTCCACAGCGTCTACGACGAGACCGCACCCGACCTGTACGCGGTGCAGCTCGTGGTGGACCTGGAGGGCCCGCTGCGGCGCGACGCCCTCCGGGCGGCGGCGGACGGCCTGCTGCGCCGCCACGCCAACCTGCGGACGAGCTTCCGCTACGAGGGGGTCAACCGCCCGCTCCAGATCGTCCACCGCGCGGTCGAGGTGCCCTGGCACGACATCGACCTCACGGACCTCGCCGAGGAGGACCGGGCCGCCGCGGCCGACCGGGCCGTCGCCGAGGACCGCGCCCGCCGCCTGGACCTCGCGAAACCGCCCCTGATGCGGTTCACCCTGGTCGCGCTCGGCACGGACCGCCACCGGCTCGTCCTGACCTTCCACCACGTGCTGCTCGACGGCTGGTCGCTGCCCGTCCTGTGGCGGGAGCTGTTCGCCCTGTACTCCAGCGCGGGGGACGTGTCGCGGCTGCCCGCGGTGCGCCCGTACCGCGACTACCTCGCCTGGCTGCGCGGGCAGGACCGGGTCGCCGCCGAGAACGCCTGGCGCGAGGCGCTGGGCGACCTCGACGGACCCACCCTGGTCGCGCCCGACGCCGGCACGGTGTCCATGGTTCCCGGGCAGGTCAATGTCCGGCTGCCGGAGCGGACCACGCACGCCCTCACCGAGTGGGCACGGGAGCAGGGCCTCACCATGGGCACCGTCCTCCAGGGCGTCTGGGCGATCGTGCTCTCCCGGCTCACCGGCCGGGACGACGTGGTCGCGGGCGTCACCGTCTCCGGACGGCCGTCGGAGATCGACGGCGTCGAGAGCATGATCGGCCTGTTCATCAACACCGTGCCCATGCGCGCCCGGCTGCGGCCCGCGCAGCCCATGGCCAAGTTCCTGCGGCAGCTCCAGGACACCCAGACCCGGCTGCTGGCCCACCAGCACATCGGCCTCGCCGACATCCGCAGGGCCATCGGCTCCGACGGCCGGGGCGGACTCTTCGACACCCTCACCGTCTTCGAGAACTATCCCTCCGGAGGCGGCGGTGGGGCCTCCGACGCCGCCCTCAAGGTGACTCGCGTCGACAGCCGGGACGCCAACCACTACCCGCTGTCCCTGATCGGGGCACCCGGCGAGCGGATCTGGCTGCGCCTCGACCACCGCCCCGACCTGTACGACGAGACAGCGGCCCGGCACATCATGGACCGGGTGGTGCGGATCCTGGAAGCCGTGGCCGCCGCCCCCGACAGCCCGGTCGCCCGGATCACCGCCGCCGCCGAGCCGGGCGGGTTGTCGACCCTGCCGGAGGGCTCGGCCGGCGCCGCCCGCGAGGTGCCCGACGCCCCCCTGCCCGAGCTGTTCCGCGCCCAGGTCCGCCGGGTGCCCGACGCCCCCGCCGTCGTGACCGACGGCCTCACCCTCACGTACGCCGAACTCGACGCGCGCGCCAACCGGCTGGCGCACCGGCTCGCCGACGCGGACGTCGGCCCCGAGTCGGCGGTCGTGCTGCTGATGGAACGCTCGCCCGAGGTGCCGGTCGCCGTGCTCGGCGTCCTCAAGGCGGGCGGCCACTACGTGCCCCTCCACCACGGCTTCCCCCTGGACCGGATGCGCGACGCCGCCCAGGAGGCCGGGGCCCGCGCCGTCGTCACGGACCGGGCGACCGCGCCGCGCGCCGAGGAACTCGCCGACGCGCTCGGGGTGCCCGTGATCGTCGTGGACGACCCGGACGCGGGAAAGTGGCCGGCCGACGACCCCGGGACGGCCGTACACCCCGACCAGGCGGCGTACGTGATGTTCACCTCCGGCTCCACCGGCCGGCCCAAGGGCGTCGTGGTGACCCAGCGGGGCGTCGCCGAACTCGCCTTCGACGGCCGCTGGCACACCGGCGCCCACACGTCCGTCCTGATGAACGCCACCCTCGCCTTCGACGCCTCCACCTACGAGCTGTGGATACCGCTGCTCGCGGGCAACCGGATCGTCGTCGTCCCGTCCGGCGAGACCGACGTGGACGCCGTGGCCCGCACCATCACCGGGCACGGCGTCACCGGTGCCCTGCTCACGACCGCGCTGTTCAACGTACTCGCCGAGGAGCGGCCCGAGGTCTTCGCCGGGATGCGCGAGATCACCACGGGCGGCGACGCCGCCTCCGCGCAGGCGTTCCGCCGCGTCCTGGAGAGCTGCCCGGGGCTGACGGTCACCAATCTCTACGGCCCGACCGAGATCACCATGAACGCCACCCACCACGCGGTGACCTCGCCCGGCGCGCTCGGCTCCACGGTCCCCATCGGCGGCGCCATGGACGGCACCCGCCTGTACGTCCTGGACGGCGGCCTCCTGCCCGTGCCCGACGGGGTGCCCGGCGAGCTGTACGTCGGCGGCGCCGGAGTGGCGCGCGGCTACGCGGGACGCTCCGCCCTCACCGCGGAACGCTTCGTCCCCGACCTGTTCGGCCCGGCCGGCTCCCGCATGTACCGCACGGGCGACCTGGTGCGGCGCACCCCCGCCGGCGTCCTGGAGTTCGTCGGACGCGCCGACCACCAGGTCAAGATCCGGGGCTTTAGGATCGAACCCGCCGAGGTGGAGGCCACCGTCGCCCGCCACGCCGCCGTCGGACAGGCGGTCGTCGTCGTCCGCCAGGACCCGGCGGGGGAGAAGCGCCTCGTGGCGTACGTGGTGCCCGCGGCAGGCGGCGGCACCGCCCCGGACGCCGAGGCCCTGCGCGCCCACACGGCGCAGACGCTGCCCGGCTACATGGTGCCGACGGCGTTCGTGGCGCTGGACGCGCTGCCGGTGCTGCCGAACGGCAAGGTGAACCCCAAGGCGCTGCCCGACCCGGACTGGGACACCGCCGTCCTCGGCCGCGGCCCGCGCAGCCCCCGCGAGGAGATCCTCTGCGGCCTGTTCGCCGAGGTGCTGGGGCTGCCCAGGATCGGCATCGACGACAACCTCTTCGAGCGGGGCGGGAACTCCCTGCTGGCCACCCGGCTCGTCAGCCGCATCCGCTCGACGCTGCGCACCGAACTCGCCATCCGCGAACTGTTCGAGGCACCGACCGTCGCCGCCCTCTCCGCCGTCCTGGACCGCAGCGGCGACGGCCGCGGCGGCATCACCCCGGCCCTCCCGCGGCCGCCGCGCGTCCCGCTGTCCTTCGCCCAGCAGCGCCTGTGGTTCCTGCACAACGTGGAGGGCCCCAGCCCCAGCTACAACCTGCCCGTACCGCTGCGCCTCACCGGCCGCCTCGACCACGCCGCACTGCGCGACGCGCTCACCGACGTCGTCACCCGGCACGAGCCGCTGCGCACCGTCTTCGCGGAGGACACGCACGGCCCGTACCAGCGGGCCCTGCCGCCCGCGCCCGTCCCCGTCGACGTCGTGCCGACCGACGAGGCCCGGCTGCGCGGACTGCTCGACGAGGCCGTGCGGCACCGCTTCGACCTGTCGGCGCAACCGCCGCTGAAGGTCTGGCTGTTCCAGATCTCCGAGACCGAGCACGTCCTGCTGCTGCTCATGCACCACATCGCCGCGGACGGCTGGTCCATGCCGCTGCTGCGCCGCGACCTGACCGTCGCCTACGCGGCACGGCACACCGGGCACGCCCCGAGGTGGGAGCCGCTGCCGGTCACCTACGCCGACTACAGCCTGTGGCAGCGGACGATGCTGGGCGCCGAGGACGACCCCGACTCCGTCCTCGCCCGCCAGCTCGCGCACTGGACCGAGCAGTTGGCGGGCCTGCCCGAGCAGCTCGAACTGCCCGCCGACCGCGAGCGGCCGCTGGTGTCCAGCGGCGAGGGCGGCATGCTGGTCTTCGACGTACCCGAGCGCACGCACGCCGGACTCGCCAAGCTCGCCCGCGACACCCGCTCCACCCTCTTCATGGTCGTCCAGGCGGGACTCGCCGGGCTGCTGTCCCGGCTCGGCGCCGGCACGGACATCCCCATCGGGACGCCCATCGCGGGCCGCACCGACGACGCCGTCGGCGAACTGGTCGGCTTCTTCGTCAACTCCCTCGTGCTGCGCACCGACGTGTCCGGCGATCCCACCTTCACCGAGCTGGTGGCCCGGGTCCGCGACGTCGACCTGGCCGCCTACGCCCACCAGGACGTGCCCTTCGAGCGCCTCGTGGAGATCCTCAACCCCCAGCGCTCCCTGGCCCGGCACCCGCTGTACCAGGTCCAGCTGGCCTTCGACAACAACGACCAGCAGGCCGCCGCCGACGTACAGGGGCGGCTGCCCGGGCTCACCGTCGCCAACGAGCCCGTCACCGTCGACACCGCCAAGTTCGACCTGTTGTTCTCCTTCGCGGAACGGCGCGGCGCCGACGGCACGCCCGCCGGGATGATCGCCTCCCTGGAGTACTCCCGCGACCTGTTCGACGAGGACACCGCCCGCTCCGTCGTGGACGCGCTGCTGCGGCTCCTCGCCTTGGTCGTGGAGAACCCGGCCGCCCGGGTCCGCCGCATCGACGTCCTCGCGGACCGGGACCGCGACCAGGTCCTCACCGAGTGGAACGACACCACCCGGGAGCACCCGTGGCGGCCCCTGCCGGAACTGTTCGAGCAGTGGGCCGCGCGACGGCCGGACACCCCGGCCGTCGTGCACGAGACCGTCGCGGACGACGGGACGCCCGGCCCCGTCGAACGGCTGACGTACGGCGAGCTCAACGCGCGGGCCAACCGGCTCGCCCGGCTGCTCGTCGACCGCGGCGTGGGCCCGGAGTCGTACGTCGCCATCGCCCTGCCCCGCTCGCCGCTCCAGGTGACCGCGGTCTGCGCCATCCTCAAGACCGGCGCCGCCTACGTGCCCGTCGACCCGGCCCACCCCGCCGAGCGCGTCGGCTACATACTCGACGACGCCGACCCGGCCGTCCTCCTGACCACCTCCGACGTGGCCGCCACCCTGCCCGGGGAACGCCCGGGCACCGTCCTGCTCGACGACCCGGCCGTCCGCGACGCCCTGGAGAAGCTCCCCGGCACCGACGTCACCGACACGGAACGCACCGCGCCGGCCCTGCCCCGGCACCCGCTGTACGTCATCTACACCTCCGGCTCCACCGGCCGCCCCAAACCCGTGGTCATGCAGGCCGGCGGCCCGGCCAACCTGGTCGCCTGGCAGGACGGGCTGCTCGCGGGCAACCGGATCACCGCCCAGTTCGCGCCCATCGGGTTCGACGTGTCGGTGCAGGAGATCCTCTCGGCGCTGCTGTACAGCAAGACGCTGGTGCAGTGCCCCGAAGACGTGCGGCGCGACGCCGAACGCCTGGTGCGATGGCTGGACCGGCACGGTGTGCAGGAGCTGTTCGCACCCAACCTCGTCGTGGAGGCGGTCGCCGACACGGCCCGCGAACGCGGACTGGACCTGCCGGAACTGCGCGACATCGTCCAGTCCGGCGAGGCACTGGTGGCCGGCGAGTCCCTGCGCGCCTTCCACGGCCGGGTGCCCGGCCGGCGCCTGCACAACCAGTACGGCCCCACCGAGACCCATGTGATGACCGGCTGGGTGCTGCCCGAGGACGCGGCGGAATGGGAGAACGCGCCCACCATGGGCGGCCCCGTGGACAACGCCCGCCTCCGGGTCCTCGACGCGGCGCTGCGGCCCGTCGCGCCCGGACGCACCGGCGAGCTGTACATCGCCGGCGCCGGTCTGGGCCGCGGCTACCTCAGGCGGCCCGGCATGACCGCCGAGCGTTTCGTCGCCGACCCGTTCGGGGCGCCCGGCGAACGCATGTACCGCACGGGCGACCTGGTCCGCTGGACCCGCGAGGGACAGATCCGGTACCTCGGCCGTGCCGACTTCCAGGTGAAGATCCGTGGCTTCCGCGTCGAACCCGGCGAGGTCGAGGCCGCGCTCGTCCGCCACCCGGCCGTCGCGAAGGCCGCCGTGGTCGTCCGCGAGGACCCGCCCGGCGACAAGCGCCTGGTCGCCTACGTGGTACCGGAAGAGAGCGCCGGACCCCTGCCCGCGGAGGCCCTCGACGAGACGCTGGCCGCGCACGTGATGGCCGGCCTGCCCGAGTACATGGTCCCCTCGGCGTTCGTCGCACTGGACGCCCTGCCCCTGACCCGCAACGGCAAGCTGGACCGCCGCGCCCTGCCCGCGCCGCGCCCCGCGGCGGCCTCGCTCGCGCACCCGCGCACCCCCGAGGAGAAGGTGCTGGCCGACCTCTTCGCCGAGTTGCTCGAACAGGAGGCGGTCGGCGTCCACGACGACTTCTTCCGGCTCGGCGGACACTCCTTCCTCGCCACCCGCCTGGTCCGCCGGATCCGCTCGGACCTCGGCGTGGAGATCTCCGTACGGAGCGTCTTCGAAGCGCCGACCGTGGCGGGCCTGGCCCGGGCCCTGGGCTCGGACACCTCTCGGGACCCGCTCGACCCGCTGCTGCCGCTGCGCCCCCGCGGCGAGCGACCGCCGCTGTTCTGCATCCACCCGGGCTCCGGCACCAGTTGGTCGTTCTCCGGCCTGCTCGCCCACCTGGACCCCGAGCAGCCCGTGTACGGACTCCAGGCCCGCGGGCTGACCGAGCCGGACCGGATGCCCGACTCGATCACGGAGATGGCGGACGACTACGTCGCCCGCATCCGCACGGTGCAGCCGACGGGCCCGTACGCGCTGCTCGGCTGGTCCTTCGGCGGCCTGGTCGCACACGCCGTCGCGGTACGGCTCCAGGAGCAGGGCGAGGAGGTGCGCACGCTGGGCATCATGGACACCTTCCCGCCCGACCTGGAGGCCGAGGCGCCCCGTTGGGACGACCACGAGATCATCGCCCCGCTGCTGGCGTCCGGCTTCTCCTTCGACATGGGGGAGCTGGCCGCGGACCGCGACGCGGTGCTCGCCCGGTACGCCGCGTACCTGGAGGAGGAGAACAGCCGCCTCGCCGCACTGGGCGAACAGGGCCTGGTGAAGAGCATGAACGCCTACGTCCACAACAACCGGCTGATGGGCACCTTCCAGCCCGGCGTGTTCGGCGGGGACCTGCTCTTCTTCACCGCCACCCGCCCCACGCCCGGTGTGGAGTATCCCGAGGAGGTCCGAGCCAGGCTCGTGCCGGAGGCCTGGCGGCCGTACGTCAAGGGCGTCATCGCCAACCACGACGTCGACTCCACGCACGGCGGGATGCTCTCCGACGCCGAGGCGGTCGCCGTCATCGGCCGGGCCCTGGCCGACGCCCTGTGAGCAGGAACGACGGCCAAGTCGTCGGCACGGGCGGACGGTGACCGTGCGTCATTCAGCCGCCGCTTAAGGACGATGCCTCCGTTCGGCGGCCGGTGCTAGCGTCGAAGCATCGGCCGTCGACTCCCACCACTGCGGCAACACCGGTGACTCCGGTGTTGCGACCACGACGAACGGGGTGATCCGCGGCATGACGGAACTGATCCACGACGTGGACCTGGCGGACCCGCAGACGTTCCACTCCGATCTCACGGACTTCTGGGAACGGCTCAGGGAGCACGACCCGGTGGCCTGGCACCCACCCCGGGGGGACAACCCCGGCTTCTGGGTCGTCAGCCGCCACGCCGACATCATGGCGGTCTACCGGGACAACGTGCACTTCACGTCGGAGCGCGGGAACCTGATGGTGACCCTGCTCGCCGGCGGGGACTCAGCCGCCGGCCAGATGCTCGCCGTCACCGACGGCCACCGCCACCGCGAACTGCGGAAGATCATGCTCACGGCGTTCTCCCCGCGCGCCCTGGAGCGCATCGCGGAACGGGTGCGGGAGAACACCAGGCGGCTGGTGGCCGAGGCGGTCGAGCGCGGCACCTGCGACTTCGCCGAGGACATCGCGAGCCAGATCCCGATGGGCACCATCGCCGAACTGCTCGGAGTCCCCGCCTCGGACCGGGAGTTCCTGCTCTCGCTCACCAAGTCCGCGCTGAGTTCGGACGCCGAGGACGCGGGCGAGGTCGACGCCCTCATGGCCCGCAACGAGATCCTGCTGTACTTCGGCGAGCTCGTGGAGCAGCGCCGCGCGTCCCCCGGCGACGACGTGATCAGCGTCCTCGCCGGAGGCGAGATCGACGGCAAGTCGCTCACCGAGGACGAGATGGTCCTCAACTGCTACAGCCTCATCATCGGCGGCGACGAGACGAGCCGACTCTCGATGATCGACGCCGTGCGCACCCTCGCCGGCCACCCCGCGCAGTGGCAACTGCTGCGCGACGGCGACGTCGGCCTCGGTACGGCCGCCGAGGAGATACTGCGCTGGTCCACGCCCGCCATGCACTTCGGCCGCACCTGCCTGACCGACACCGAGGTCGGCGGCGTACGCATCGCCGCGGGCGACATCGTCACGCTGTGGCACAGCTCCGGCAACCGCGACGAGTCCGTCTTCGAGGACCCCCACGCCTTCACGCTGGGCCGCACGCCCAACAAGCACATCACCTTCGGCTACGGCCCGCACTTCTGCCTGGGCGCCTACCTGGGCCGCGTCGAGGTGTCCGAACTGCTCTCCGCGCTGCGGACCTTCAGCCGCGGCTTCGAGGTCGCCGGACCCGCCCGGCGCATCCACTCCAACTTCCTGACCGGCTTCAGCTCCCTGCCCGTGCGCTTCGAGCCGGACCCGGCGGGACTCGCCCAGTACCACGAGACGCGTGGCGCAAGCGTGTGACCGCGCCCCATCCGAGGAGGACACCCAGATGAGCACCAACCCGTTCGAGGACCCCGACGGCACCTACCTGGTCCTCGTCAACGACGAAGGCCAGCACTCGCTGTGGCCCGCGTTCGTCGAGGTACCGGCGGGCTGGCAGGTCGCGCTCAAGGAGACGGACCGGCAGTCGGCCCTCGACTACGTCAACGAGCACTGGACCGACATGCGGCCCAAGAGCCTCGTCGAGGCCATGGAGAAGGCCGGCGCCGCCTGACGGACGCCACCGCCGCCCCCTCCCTCTCGAGGGACCCACCCGACTGGAACGCAGAAAGGGGGCCGCACGATGTCGCGCGTGACTCGGCTGCCCGCACGGACCCGCGGGGCACTGGCCTCGCTCCTGGCCGGGATCACGCTGGTGGGTGCCACCGCCGCGCCGGCCGCGCCCGCCCCGTCCGACGGGCCGGCCGGAAGCGGCCGGCCCGTCGTGATCCGGTACACCGAGAACGGCGTCCCGCACATCACGGCCGGCGACTGGCGGGGACTCGGCTACGGCTACGGCTACGCGTCGGCGACGGACAACCTGTGCGTCCTGGCGGACGCCTACCTCACCGTCCGCGCCGAACGCTCCCGGTACCTGGGCCCCGACGCACCCGCCGACACCGGCCTGGGCGTCGCGGGCGACAACCTCACCAGTGACCTGTACTTCCAGCGGCTCAAGGACTCCCGCACGGTCGAGAAACTGGTCGCACAGCCGCCTCCCCTGGGCCCCGAACCCGAGGTCAGGAAGCTCATCGACGGATACGTGCGCGGCTACAACCGGTATGTGGCCGCGACCGGGGCGTCCGGGGCCGACGGACCGGCCTGCCGCGGGAAGGCATGGGTGCGGCCCATCACCCCGCTCGACGTCTACCGTCACTTCCACGCCGTCACCACCATGTCGGGCTCCGGCACGATGATGGACGGCATCACGGGGGCCCGCCCGCCCGCTCCCGGAAAACCGCCCGCCGAGGCGTCCGGCCCGTCCGCCGCGTCCCTGAAGGCCACGGCGTCCGGGCTGAGCGCCGCCGTCCGCACCGTCCGCAAAGACGGCGAACTGGGCAGCAACGCCCTCGCCACGGGCAGCCGCGGCACCGGCGGCGAGGCCCGCTCCGTGCTGCTGGCCAACCCGCACTTCCCCTGGCACGGGGCACGCCGGTTCTGGCAGAGCCACCTCACCCTCCCCGGCCGCCTCGACGTCTCCGGCGCCTCCCTGCTCGGCTTTCCCGCGGTCCTCATCGGCCACAACCACGACCTCGCCTGGACCCACACCGTCTCCACGGCCGCGACCTACGGGTTGTACGAGGTACCGCTCGTCCCCGGCGACCCCACCCGCTACCTCGTCGACGGGGTGCCCGAGCGGATGCGCGCCCACCGCGTCGCCGTACGCGTCCGCGCCGCCGACGGCACCGAGGACACCGTCGAACGGACGCTCTGGGACACCCGCTACGGCCCCGTCATCGGCTCGGGCCCCGGCGGCTTCCCGCTGCCCTGGACCACCCGCAGCGCCCACGTCCTGCGCGACGCCAACGCCGGCAACCTGCGCGCCCTCAACAGCTGGCTCGGTCTCGGCCGGGCCCGCGACACCGACGACGCACGCCGCGTCCTCACCCGCACCCAGGGCCTGCCGTGGGTCAACACCGTCGCAGCCGACCGCCGGGGCCGGGCCCTGTACGCCGACCTCCAGGTCGTGCCGCACGTCACCGACGACCTGGCCGAGCGCTGCTCCACGCCGCTCGGCGAGCAGGTGTTCCCCACCAGTGGCGTGCCGGTCCTCGACGGAGGACGCGGCGACTGCGCCTGGGGCAGCGACCCCGACGCCGTCGAACCCGGAATCCTCGGACCCGCGAGGCTGCCCAGCACGGACCGCGGCGACTACGTCGTCAACGCCAACAACAGCCCCTGGCTGACCAACCCCGCCGCGCCGCTCACCGACTACCCGCGCGTCGTCGGCGACCAGGGCACCCCGCGGAGCCTGCGCACCCAGGAAGCCGTCCTCACCGCCGAGCGGCGGCTGGCCGGCACGGACGGACTGCCGGGGCGCGGCCTCACCCGCGAAGCGGCGCAGCGCCTCCTCTTCCGCGACCACAGCAGGGCCGCCGAACTGGCCGGCGCCGACACGGTCCGGCTGTGCCGAGCGTTCCCCGGCGGCCTCGCGCCCTCCTCCAAGGGGCCCGTCGACGTGTCGGCGGCCTGCCCCGCGCTGGAGGCATGGGACGGCACCTTCCGCCGGGACAGCCGCGGCGCCCTGCTGTTCGCCCGGTTCACGCTCAAGGCCGAAGCGGTGCCCGGCGGCATCTGGCGCACCCCGTTCGACCCCGCCGACCCGCTGCACACCCCGCGCGGCCTGGCCGTCGACGACCCACAGGTGCAACGGGCGTTCGGCGAGGCGGCCGCGGAACTGCGCACCGCCGGCATCCCCCTCGACGCCCCTCTGGGGGCGCACCAGTACGTGATGCGCGACGGCGAGCGCATCCCCCTGCACGGGGGCCCGCACCAGGCCGGTGTCCTCAACGTCATCACGCCCCGCTGGGACCCGGCCGCCGGTGCCACCGAGGTCGAGACCGGGACGAGCTTCCTCCAGGTCACGGAGTTCCCCGAACGGGGGGCGCCGCGCGCCTCCACCCTGCTGACCTACGCCCAGTCCGCCGACCCGTCCTCCCCGCACCACGCCGACCAGACGCGGCTCTACTCCCGCGGGACGTGGGTGCCGGAACGCTTCACCCCGGCGGAGATCCTGCGCTCGCCGCACCTGCGGACCGTCGTCCTGACCGCCCCCTAGGAGAACCATGCCCCTCGCCACCGTCAACGGCATCCGCCTCAACTACGAGGACACCGGCTCCGGTGAACCCGTCGTCCTGATCATGGGGTCCGGCAGCGGGGGCCGCGCCTGGCACATGTACCAGGTGCCCGCGCTCACCGCCGCCGGCTATCGGGTCATCACCTTCGACAACCGCGGAATCCCGCCCACGGACGTGTGCGCCGACGGCTTCACCGTCGACGACATGGTCGCCGACGTCGTGGCGCTCGCCGCCCGGCTCCGGCTCGGCCCGTTCCGCGTGATCGGCACCTCGATGGGCGCCTACGTCGCCCAGGAACTCGCCCTGACCCGGCCGGACCTGGTGCGCCAGGCCGTGCTCATGGCCAGCCGGGCCCGCAGCGACGCCCTGCGCGCCGCACTCGCCCGCGCCGAGCGCGAGCTGCACCGCTCGGGCGTGCGGCTCCCCGCCCGCTACCAGGCCGTGGTCCAGGCCATGCAGAGTCTGTCGCCCCGCACCCTGGACGACGAACAGGCCGTCGTCGACTGGCTGGACGTCATGGAACTCTCCGGGCAGAACGAGGCCGGCCGGGGCGCCCAGCTCGGGCTGGAGCCGATGCCCGACCGCCGCCGGGCCTACGCCGCGATCGATGTCCCCTGCCACGTCGTCTCGTTCGCCGACGACCTGGTGACCCCGCCGCGCGCGGGGGAGGAGCTGGCCGGGATCATCCCGGACGCCGGTTTCGAGGTCGTCCCGGACGCCGGGCACTACGGCTACCTGGAGAACCCGGAGGCCGTGAACAAGAGCATCCTGGAGTTCTTCGGCAACGCGGGCTGACCCGCGGCGCGAACCACGCAGGGGCGGGGCGGTCGTGACGACCGCCCCGCCCCTTGCACCTGCGACGGTGCCTCACTCGGTGGACAGCAGCCAGAGCCAGGTCGACGGCGCGCCCAGCGGCTCGCGCCGCTCCACCCGCAGCCCCGCACCGGCGAAGGCGTCCTCGTACGTCCCGCGGTTCATGATGGGCGTGTCCATGAACGCGTGGACCAGCTCGAACCCGACGGAGAACATCGGCAGGCCCTCCCGCCGCTCCTCCCAGTCCTGGGCGACCGTGTCACCGATCAGGAAGTGCCGGGCCCGCGGGAAGACCTCGCGCAGCGTGCGCATGACCCCCACGGGGTCGCCGGTGGCGTCGAACAGGTCGTGCATCATCAGGAAGCTGGTCACCAGGTCGACCTCGGGGAACGTCCGGCCCGAGAGATCCAGCGCGTCCCCGTGCACGATGTCGATGCGGTCCGCGAGCCCCGCGTCGGCGACCCGCTTGTTCGCCTGGACGCACGCCCCCTGGTTGATCTCTATGCCGGTCCCGCGCCGGTGCGGCCGGCCGTCGCACAGCCGCAGCAGCCGAGTGGCGTCTCCGCAGCCGAGGTCGGCGACCGTACGGAAGTCGACGGTGGCCAGCACCTCCTGCTCCAGCGGCAGCATCATCTCCCGGCCCACCTCGCCCGAGCCGACGGCGACCATCCCGCCGTCCCGGTCGACGTCCTGCTCGAACACGGAGGTCCCGCGGGCGAGCGCGGGCAGGCTCCGCAGCACCTCGTGGTAGCCGCCGACGCCCCAGGTGAAGAAGCCCCGCATCCGGACCAGTTCCCGGCCGGCCTCGGTGAGCCGCACCGCGGGAGCGGACCCGTCGGTCAGGCCCACGTAGCCCAGCAGTGCCGCGACCCGCAGCAGCGGCATCAGTCCGGCTGCATCGGTGCCCGCCTGCACGGCCAGCCCGTCGACGGTGTGCTCGGACCCCTCCGCCAGCCGGTCCCAGACCCCCAGCCGGGTCAGCGCGAACACCGCGTGCGCGCCGACGTAGCCGTTGAACAGGTCCTGCGGGGCGACCGGGTCCAGCGTCGGCACGGGCAGCACGTCACGGGCCGCGCCCAGGCCGTGGCCGGTGGCGGCGTGCGACCGGGGCGAGGCCAGCAGACTGCCCAGCGCCGCGCAGAACTGGTCGGTGTCCTCCGCGGTCCCGATGCTCACCCGCACGTGCCCCGGGTAGCCGAACGGCGCGAGGTCGCGGACCAGGATGCCGTGCTCGTCGGCGAGACGCGAGGCGAAGCGGGTGCTGTTCCCCGGGGTCTTGACCATCACGAAGTTGGTGACCGAGGGCACGTACGCCACCCCCAGCCCGGTCAGGGCGCGGCACAGCCGCTCCCGCTCCCGCGTGGTGCGCTCGTACACCTCGGCGATGTGGTCGGGGCTGCCCAGCGCGGCCAGCGCCGCCTGCTGGGCGAGCCGGTTGACGCTGAACGGCAGCGGGCGGCGCGCCTCCATGATCCCCGCGACGAGGTCGGCAGGACCCACCGCGTAGCCGGCTCGGAGGGCGGCCAGGCCCCAGGCCTTGGAGAACGTCCGCAGCACCAGCAGCCTGCGGCCCGCACGGACGGCGTCCAGGGCGTGGTCGAAGCCCGGCCCGGCGAACTCGATGTACGCCTCGTCGAACACCGGCACCGCGCCCGTGCGTTCGCAGGTCTGCAGGATCTCCTCGACCGCGGCCGGGGACAGGACGGTGCCCGTCGGGTTGTGCGGGTTGCAGACGAACACCAGGCGCGCGCCGTCGTCCACGGCCTCCGTCAGGGCGGTGGCGGACACCCGGTCGCGGTGCAGCGGCACACCGCGCACGGTCGCGCCCGCCACGGCCGCCGAGGCGGCGTACCCGGGGAAGGTGGACTCCGTGACGACGACCGTGTCACCGGGTCCGGCCGAGGCGAGGGTGATGAGCAGGACCAGCTCGTCGGCGCCGTTGCCGACCGCCACCATGTCCGTGCCGACGCCGACGTGTCCGGCCAGGGCCTCGCGCAGCGCGGTGACCTCGCTGTCCGGGTAGGTGGAGCACCGGCCCTCCAGCTCCTTGGTGACCGAGGCGATCACCCCCGAGGGCGGGCCGTAGGGGTTCTCGTTGCAGTGCAGGCGCAGCATCCCGTCGGCCCGCTCGTGCTCGCGGTGGAGGGAGTGCACTGTCGGTGGACGGCTCACGGTGTCTCCTTTGACTGGAAGTGCCTGCATGCGAGGGCGCGACGAGATCCGGTCCGACGGCCGTTCACTGGCCGAGTTCGATCCCGGGTGACTGGAACGCGGGCCCCAGAACGGTGCGGGCGCCCTCCGCGGAGGGCACGGCCATCAGCTTCCTGGCCTCCACCTGCAGCTGGAACATCAGTCCCACGGCGTCGTCCAGCTCCTTGGGGTGGCCGTTGAACACCCGGTTCAGGGCGGTCAGGAGACGGGTGTAGGAAGCGTCGCAGCGCAGGGATTCGCGGCGCCCGAGCGAGTCGGCGGGCAGCCGGTAGGTGTCGGGGTCGTCGATCACCGGGTGGACTCCCTCGGGGTCGAAGGGAATCCGCGGTCCGGTGTAGCCCCAGGTGCCGTCGGAGGCGCGGGCGAGCTGCCGGCCCTCCACGATCTCGGCGAACATGTAGTAGTGCCCCAGCTCCCCGGGGTCGCCCAGACCGTCGCCGTCCAGGTCGTGCGGGGAGCCCTCGCCCTGTTCCACGATCTGGTGGACGGCGAGCAGCGCCGACCGGCTGTCGGTGACCTTGTACAGCGTGCCCGGCGCGTCCGGCCAGCCGACCTGGCGCTCCGGATCACCGGTGAACAGCTTGCCGTCGCGGTCGAGGCGGATGATGGCCCGGGCGATGCGGTTGTACAGCCAGGCAATGGTCTGCGGTTCGTACTCCGCCTTCGAGAACCAGGTCCGCAGGCGCTGCACGTCCTCGTCCTCGATGTGCCGCAGCTCGCCGTCGCGGGTGACGCGGACACTCTGCGGCGAGATCACGTGCCCCTTGAACGGCTTGCCGTCCACCATGGGGTGCTGCGGCTGCTCGATCGTCATGAACACGTCCCTGACGTGTTCCAGCGACAGCTTGCGCAGCCGCACCTGAAGATCGGGCAGGACACCGGCCGGCAGGGCGCCGGGGTAGGTCGGCACATGCCCGGGGCGGCCGATGCGGGGCTTTCCGCCGACGGCGTTGAGGAGGTTGCACACCTGGGCCATGTGCTGCATCTCCTCGCGCACCACGGCCCTGATCAGGTCGACGATCTCGACGTTGTGCCCCGGCTTCACGGACAGCAGGGCGGCCAGGTACGGCGGGATGGTCGCCAGCTCCACCAGCATGGCCTGCTGGAGGACGTCCCTCAGCTCCTCGACGCTGGTGATGTCGAGCAGTTCGGGACGGGGCCCGCTGTCCAGCCAGCTCACGATCATGTCTCGCTTTCCTGGGGAGAGGTCTCGGGTGACCGGCATGTGGTTGGGGGAGTCCGGCGGCGCCAGCAGGGTCCGCCTGATGTACGTGCGGTAGCGCAGCACGTCGTTGTAGTTGCCCAGGTCCAGCACGTCCCGCATGACCGGGTAGAGGTTCGCGTATTGCTGGAAGACCGGCCGGACGTCCCGCAGCCAGGTCGGCCGCTCGGGAGCGCGGTAGGCGTCGAACACGCGGACCGAGAGCTTTCCGTCGGGCTCGCCCCTGCGGTGCAGCGGTCCGTACGCCACCTCGGCCAGCGCCCCGTCGATCACCTTGCGCGGATTGCCGGGGTCCGTGCCGGTCAGCGTCACCCGGGCGCGGCCCTGGGCGTCCGTCACCACTTCCTCGGGCAGTGACACCGGCCGCGGGGCCGGGCCCGCGTCGAGGAACAGCCGTACACCCGCCGCCGGGCGGCCGTGACGCGTCGCGTACAGGGTCGTGCCCGCGCTTTCCCGCGGGGTGTCCGGGTGCAGGCGGAACACGGAGCCGTCGGCGTGCACCCACGAGGCGTCGGCGTTCTCGCTGAGCAGCGTGGCCGGTGAGTCGCCGGCCGACACCACCGCGAGCCGGCGGCGTCCGGCCAGGGCCAGCTGGGCGCGGTCGAGACGGACCGCGGCGATGCCCGCGCCGCGCTCGTAGAAATCGCGGTCGATGCCGTCGAGCGGGGCGAGGATCTGCGGGCGGGCGTCGTCGTCCAGCACGGCCAGGGCGAGCGGTCCGACGTCCTTGAGCGGGCCGCCGCGCCCCTCGGCGCGGATGCTGTTGCCCAGGTCGACGAAGACGGTGGAGGAGGCCTCGTCCACCCGGCACGGCGCGTGGAACAGCGGGCTGCGGTCGTCGGCCTTGCGCAGTCTGCGCCCGGCGACGAACCGGCGCGGCTCGCCCTTGAAGTAGGGGCCGATGGAGCCGACGACCCGGCCGAGGGTGATGTTGTCCGGCCAGTGCTCGACGCCGTCCTCGACGGCGTCCATCGTCATCTTGACCGAGAGCATCCCGTCCTGGGTGAGCCGCCGCAGCGCGCGCAGGAAGGGGGAGCGCAGGCGTTCGGCCCAGGCCACGTCGGTCAGCACCGACTGGTACGCACCGGCCATGTCCGGCCGCCCGGAGGGCAGGTCGGCACGCGGCCACAGGTCCTCCACCGCCGACGGAAGGAAGTCGCCGCGCAGCAGTTCGTCCCCGTCCGCGTCGAGCAGCCGGGGCCGCCAGCCGTAGATCTCCGGGACCATCTGGTTGTGCGGGTCCAGGTCGACCATCTTGCCGTCGGTGCGCAGGTCGTCGTCGACGAGGCGGGCCCCGACGACCGGATCGGCCCGCGCGTCGGTGAGCCGGCGGCCGTCCGGCAGACAGACGCTGGTGACGGCGACGTCCGCGAGCCGCAGCGTGCCGGGGCCGCGCGGGTTCCACAGCCCGTTGACGTCGGGCAGGTCCATCCGCCGCTGGAAGCGCGGCTCGAACAGGTCGTTGTCGAAGTACTGCGGCACGTTGTTGGCCGTGGCCACGTCGGTCTGTATCGTCCCGGCGAAGTTCAGCCGGGGAAAGCCCAGGTACGACACGGGGCGTTCGTCCCTCCCGGGAGCTAGCGGGCCGCCGGGGCGGCCCAGCGCACGTTCACCGGGAGCCGCGCCGGAGCGAGGTTGACCCTCGGCGCCGGGTACGCCAGTGGTTCGTCCCGTGCGACGGCGATCCGTGAACAGCGGTCCATCAGCAGCGACATGGCGATCTCGGCGACCACCCGGGCCAGCGGCGCGCCGAGGCAGAAGTGCATGCCGTGCCCGAAGCCGAGATGGCGGTTGGACGTCCGGTGCAGGTCGAACCGGTCCGGCTCCGGGAACTGCGCCGGGTCCCAGTTGGCGGCGGCCGTCCACACGACGACGGGCGCGCCCGCGGGCACGGTGTGGCCGGCGACCTCGGTGTCGCGGGTGGCCAGCCGCAGCGCGCGGGGGAGCGGGCCCCGGTAGCGGAAGACCTCCTCGATGGCCGCGGGCAGGAGCTTGCGGTCGGCCCGCACCGCGGCCGAGGCGGCCGGGTTCTCGTCCAGGCAGACCACCAGGTTCGCCAGCAGCATCGTCGTGGTGTTGTGACCGGCCAGCAGCATCACCGCGGCCAGGCTCACCACCTCGTCCTCGGTCAGCGGCTCCCCGTCGACCTCGGCGGCGGCCAGCCGGCTGAGCAGATCGCCGTCCGGCTCCCGGCGGCGCCGCTGCACCAGTTCGTGCAGGTACTGCTCCAGCTGTTCCAGTTCCTCGCCCAGCCGATCGGCGCCCGCGGCCTGCGCGGCGGCCGGGTCGGTCAGGGCCGACGCCCAGCTCTGGAAGGCACGCCGGTCGTCGTGCGGGATGCCCAGCAGATCGCACAGCACGATCATGGGCAGCGGATAGGCGAAGCGCTCCAGCAGGTCGAAGGTGCCCGTGCCGTCCAGCCCGTCCAGGATCGCGGTCGCCGTCTCGGCCACGCGCGGGGCCAGCGTGTTCACCAGCCGACGCGA
This sequence comes from Streptomyces sp. BBFR25, assembly GCF_044590125.1. Lineage (NCBI taxonomy): Bacteria > Bacillati > Actinomycetota > Actinomycetes > Kitasatosporales > Streptomycetaceae > Streptomyces > Streptomyces sp. BBFR25. The sequence goes on along the minus strand of NZ_CP172447.1, from coordinate 564,224 downwards.
GAACGCCTGGCTCACCAGGCCCCGGAACGCCCGGTGCCGGGCCGGTTCCATCGTGAAGAAGCTGGCGGAGGTGAGGCGTTCGATGACCGGTGGGATGGGCGTATCCACCCCGGCGGCCCGGCTCGCGGCCCGCATGTCCGCGGAGAACGAGGGGTCGGACAGCACCTGCAGCGCCTCGTCGTACCCGAATATCTGCCAGGCCCGCAGGGATTGGTCGAACATGACCGGGCCGTCCTGCCGCAGGCGGGCCAGCCAGGCGTAGAAATCCGCCACTTCCTTGTCGAGGGGGCGGGCCTCGTGCTCTTCCATTTCGGGCCCAGCAGGCAGCATGTCACTCCAGCAGAGAAATGAGAATTCAAACGGCTGACAGGGCAACTGGAGACTAGCGCAGCCCCGTTGCCCTGTCAGCCTCGGTCATTCTCGAATTGTGTGGAGTGGTGCCGCATTACCCGGCGAATTCCGGGGCCTGCCTGTTTCTTTTGGCCACGGCTTAAATTCCGGTCGGCGGTGGTGAGTCCCGGGTCCCCCGGGGGATGTAGGGACCCGGGACGCAGGGGTGCCCCGTGCCGGGGCGGGCGACGCCGTCAGGCGTCGCGGTTGCGCAGCACCCAGTAGCCGGCCGCGTTGGCGGCGAAGGCCCAGAAGACCAGCAGCGCGGCGGCCGCTCCGGGGCCGTAGGTGTCGGATTCGGAGACGCCCATCAGTGCCATGCCGGCCGGTCCCGGCAGCAGGTCGGCGGCCTTCTGCACGAACTCCACCGAGACCGACTGCAGCGTCATGGGAAGCACCAGCAGGATCAGGAAGCCCACCGTGATGGTCCCCGCCACACTGCGCACGGCCGCCCCGATCCCGACGCTGATCATGCCGACCGCGCCGAGGTACCCGCCCACGGCCAGCGCCTGCCGCACGCTCGCCCCGGCCGTCACCGGATCGGCGACGTCGCCGAGCGCGGCGACGGCCGAGCCCAGCCCCAACGGCGCGACGACGAGACCCGTCACGAACAGCACCGGCACCAGGACCACGCTCTTCGAGAGCAGCATCCGGTGCCGCACCGGCACGCACTGCAACGTCCCGCGGATGCTGCCGGTCGCGTACTCGGACGCGATGACCATCGTGGCCAGCGCGAGCACCGCGAACTGCCCCATGAAGACGACCCCGGTGCCCAGGTTCGCCAGCGGGTCCGTCGGCGGCTCGCCGCCGGAGGCCTGCGCCGTCGAGGACCGCGCAGAGACCCCCACGATCACCGTGTAGGCGACCACCAGCGCGGCCGTGGACGCCAGGCACACCCAGGTGGAGCGCACACCCCACAGCTTCGTCCATTCCGCCGCCGCGGCCCCCACCAGCCCGCCGCGGCCCCGCGCCGGTGCCACCGGTGCCGCCGGAGCGGTCGTCGTGTCGTTCATGCGTCCCACCCGCCTGTCACGTTCGCGCTCCGCGCGGTGCCGTACTCGACACTGTCGGAGGTCAGTTCCATGTACGCCTCCTCCAGGGAGGGTTCCTGCAGGCGCAGTTCGTGCAGCCGGATCCCGGCCTCGTGCGCCAGGTCACCGACCTGCTCGGGGGTGGCGCTCCGCACGATCACCGCGTCGTCCGCGGTGACGTCGGCCCCGAAGCCCGCCGCGGTGATCCGCCCGACCAGGTCCGCGCGGTCCGTCGGGTCGGGGACCCGCACCCGCACGGTGCCCAGGGAGCTGCGCTCGATCAGCTCCAGCACCGGGGTGTCCGCGATGAGCTTGCCCTTGCCGATGACGACGACCTGGTCCGCGGTCTGCTGCATCTCGCTCATCAGATGGCTGGAGAGGAAGACCGTGCGGCCCTCCTCGGCCAGCGAGCGCGCGATGGAGCGCACCCAGCGCACCCCGTCCGGGTCGAGCCCGTTCACCGGCTCGTCGAAGATCAGCACGTCGGGGTCGCCGAGCAGCGCCCCCGCGATGCCGAGCCGCTGGCCCATCCCCAGGGAGAACAGGCCGACCCGGCGGCTCGCCACCGACGTGAGTCCCACCGCCTCCAGCACCTCGTCGACCCTCTGTCGTGCGATGCCGTTGCTGCGGGCCATGGACAGCAGGTGGTTCCGGGCGGTCCGCCCCGGGTGCAGGGCCTTGGCGTCCAGGAGCGCGCCCACCTCGCGGAGGGGATGGCGCAGTTCCTCGTACCTCTTGCCGTTGACCAGGGCCTGGCCCGCCGTCGGCCGGTCGAGGCCGAGGATCATCCGCATCGTCGTGGACTTCCCCGCGCCGTTGGGCCCGAGGAAGCCGGTCACCCGCCCCGGCGTGATCGTGAGGTCGAGGCCGTCCACCGCGGTCACCGTCCCGTACCTCTTGGTGAGCCCGCTGAGGGTAATCATGCTCGCTCCCTGTCGCTGTGCCGATGTGACCACCGTAGAAATCGGTGGGGCGCGGTGCATCCGACGATGGGAATCGGTTGTCTACCACTTTCGTCGGGGGGCGGGCCGCTCTTCCGGTCGGCGCCGGCAGGTCCCGCCGGACCTTCGGTGCGGTCCCGCGACGCGGTGCGAGGTGGAGCGTTTTTCGCCCGGGACTTAAGAGCGGTGACTTTCGGGGCGGTTATCGACCAGCATGGCTCGCGGTATCACCGGCCGACCGGAAGGAAGACGTTCCATGAAGGCCTTGTCCGTGTTGTCGGAACAGGTCGGCCGTATTCGCGCGCTGGACCCGTACACCCTGGATCTCGTCGGACGCGAGGCACTGACGGTTCCGGAGAATCTGGCGACGGAATACGGTGAGTATCAGAGCGGGGGGTGGAAAACCCTCTCGCTCTACAACGACAGCGGTGACCCCATGGACGCCACCATCCGGGACTGCGAGGCCAAGGAGACGACGCTCCTGGAGCGCATGCCCGCCACGCGCGAACTGCTGCGGTCCTTCGGGCTGCGCTACATGTGGGCACGCATAGCCCGTCTCCAGCCCAACTCCTTCCTGTGGGAGCACAGGGACTACCACGAGCTGACCGACGAGCGGCAGCACCACCGTCTGCACATCCCGCTGGTGACCAACCGCTCCAGCGCGCTGGTCACCGGCGGGGCGCGGGTCCACATGGCGCACGGCCACCTGTGGTGGCTGATGCCGACCCACGCGCACGGCGCCTGCAACCTCACGGGCCCCGACCGGCTGCACCTCATCATGGACTGCTACGGCGACGAGGCGTTCGAGGAGCTGACCGCCGGCCTGGGCCTCGACGGCGTCCCCGTCGACCTGCTGCCGGAGCCGTCGAAGAAGGAACTCGCCGAGCACGTCGACCTGGCCGTCATGCTCGCCGGAATGGGCTACCACGAGGCCGCCGAGCACTCACTGCTGCGGCTCTTCTACCGCTACGCCATGCCGGACGGCACGGTCTACGACCTGATCGTCGGCACCTACCAGCGCCTCGGCGACGAGGAGCGGGCGGAAGCCTGGGCGGCCAAGAAGAACGTCATGCTCTGCCTCGACCCGCCCCCCACCCCCACCGAGGAGGAGCAGCCGTGACCCCCACACTCGTCTCGGATCCGCCCGGCACCGCTCGTCCCCCCGCTCTCGCCTGCCTGGAGCGCGTCGCGGCCGCCCTGGGCACGAGCCCAGAGGTGCGCGCGCTGCACGCCGTCCCACCGCAGGCCGGACCGCACCACGACGGCAAGGCGCTGCTCCAGGCCGTCGTGCGCGGCGACCGGCTCGGAGACCTGTGGAACGTCCTCGACACGCTGGTGCAGAGCGAGGTCGGCGCGGTACTGCCCGGCTGGCGCGACCGGTCCGTCCCCGACGCGCTGGAGTCGGTCCACCTCGTCCCGCAGGACGACCACCTCGTCCGCCTGCGGGTGCGCACCGTGGCGGCGGGTACCCCCGCCGCCGAGCCGCCCGTCGGCTCCCGGACCCTCCTGGACCGCTCGGACGAGGGCGGAGCACCGGACCGGGCGCCCGGCGACGACCCGCTGCCCGCCCTCCTGGCGGCCGAGCACCAGCGCGAGGGGGACCCCGCCGAACTCCTCACCGAGACGCTCGTGCGCCTGCACGTCGTGCACGCCGACGCCCGCGCCGGCCGCAGCCTGGAGGCGTACGGCGGTTTCACCCTGATGTGCACCGCGCTCCGCGAGCTGCTGCGCGTCTCGCTCATCGCCGGTGCGGGACCGGCGCCCCGGGCCGAGCGCTACGCCGCCGGCTGGGCGGGCTTCGACGACACGCTCGCGCTCACCCCGATCGGCCGCCTCTGCCGCGGGGAGCTGCGCGCCCTGGTGGCCGCGGGACCGCCCGTCGACAACGCGGCGCTGGCTCGCGCGGCCGAACGGGTGCTGCGTACCGCGGGACACGCCGCACCGGCTGCCGTGGCCTCGCTCGCCGGCCCCACCGACTCCTACCGCCGCTACCTCCACCTCGACTGACCCGACCCACCGGGAGCCCGACGTGAACGCGGGATTCGCCAGACGGACCTTCCTCCGCACGTCGGCGGGCGGCCTGGCCGCCGCCTCCGCCTCCGCGGTCTCCTGGACCGCGGAGGCGCCCCTCGCCCGGGCGGCCGGGGCGGAAGCCACGACCGACGACCCCCACGAACAGGCGGTGCGGGACGCCCGTACGGAGTGGGACGCCCTTCCTCGGGACCCGCGCCTGGCCCCCCACCTCGGCAACGGCCGACTCGTCGTCCGGGCCGTGGCCGCACCCGGTGGACGCGGGGTGCGGCTGCTGGTCGGCGGGCCGGGCACCCGGTCGGCGGAGCCGCCCGCCGGGGTGCTGGAACTGCTGTTCCTGGGGGCTCCCACCACCACGAGGTGCGTCCTCGACCTGTGGGACGCCGAACTCACCGGGCGCGTCACCACGACCCGCGGCACCGTCACCTTCTCGGCCCTGGTCGACCGGCACAGCCCCACGCTGCTGCTGCGCGCCCGTACCGAGGGCGGCGAACGCCTCTCCTTCACCGCTCCCCCCTCCGAGAGGCGCGGGCTGCCCCTGCGTTCGGTGACCCGCGAGCACGGCGACCGGCACCTGCTCGCCGCCTCACCGGCGGACGCCACGGGCGTCGGCGAGGGCGCCCTGCGTGAACTCCTCGCGACCGGCACGGACGCCGCGGTGACCCGGCACCGGGCCTGGTGGCACGCTTTCCACCGGCGCGGCTACGTGTCGCTGCCCGAGCGGTCCCTGCAACGGTTCCACCGGGCCCAGACGTACACCCTGGCCGCCGTGACCGACCCGCGGCCCGGACGGCTGGCCGACGCGCCGACGCTGCTCGGACCCTCGGGCCACCTCGACATCGGACCGGTCCCGGCGGCACTCGAACAGGGCCCGTCGCCCGCATACGAGCACCTGGCCGGCGCGCTGCCCGGGGTCGGCTCCAAGGCGGGACGCACCGACGACCCCGTGCGGGCCTCCGGTGCGCTGGCCCTGTGGGAGGCCCACCGCTACACGGGCGATCCGCGCATCGTGCGCGACCTGCTGCGCCCCGCGCTCGCCGGAGTGGTCGGCTACTTCTCGGGTTTCCTCATGGAGGGGGTCGACGGACGCCTGCACCTGCCCGTCACGCACTCACCCGGCCAGGCCGACGTCAGCGACTGCACGCACGACCTGTCGCTGCTGCGCTGGGCGGTCGCCACGCTCGTCACGGCCACCCGCAGGCTCCGTGAGAAGGACCCCCGCCTGGCCCACTGGGAAGAACTCGCCGCCAGGCTGACGCCATGTCACACCGACACCACGGGCGTCATGGTCGGGGCCGGACTCCGGGTCGCCCGTTCCTGCGCGGAGCCCTCCCACCTCACCTGGCTGCTGCCCCTGCGCCAGGACCCCCACCCGGGCGCCGACCCGGCGCTCGCGCGGCGCAGCCTCCACCACTGGGCCGGTATGCGCGACGCCTGGCACGCGGGTTCGTACGCCGTCGGCGCGGCCATGGCGGCGGCCCTGCGCGACGCGCCCCTCGCCCTGGAGCTGTTGCGCCATCTCACCGGGGAGCCCGGCGACGGGGCGGACGTCCTGGCGCCCAACTCCCTGTACCGCGAGGCCGTCTCGCCGCGCGCCGCCGCCCCCTTCCCGGCGGGGCAGGCGCTGCTGGAGCTCCTCGTCGGCGCGGACGGCGACCGGGTGGACGTGTTCCCGGCGGTGCCCGACGACTGGCCGGACGCCCTCGTCGCCGGCCTGCTCGCCCCAGGCGGGCACGTGGTGGACGCCGAGCGCCACGCGGGCCGTACCCGCTGGGTCCGGGTCGGCGCCGCCGACGGCGACCCGCTCACCCTGCGGCACGGCATCGACGGCGACACGGAGGTGTGGACCAGCCGCCCCGGAGACACCACGCCCCACCGCAGGGTCGCGGCACGCCCGGCCGGACCCGGCGCCGTGCTGGTGCACCCGGCCCCGGGGGCGACCCTGACCGTCCTGCGTCCTGGTGACGACCCCGACCTGACGGTCCATCAAGTCCCTGCGGCCCACTGACCCCAACCGCATGCCACGGTGGCGGGGCAGGTGGACACCCACCTGCCCCGCCACCGTTTCGCGTCGCGGCCGTCACTTGCCGGAGATCGCCTCCAGCATGTTCGTACCGGCCGCCCGCCGGGCGGGCCACATCGCCGCCAGCACCGCGGCCACCGAGATGCCCACCAGAGCCGCCCCGATCACGGTGAACGGCATCGTGAAGTCCCACAGCAGCTGTCCGAACATCGCGTGCTGCATCACGGCACCCACCGGCACGCCCACCACCACGCCGAGCACCGCCCCGAACATCGAGATGACGATGCTCTCCGCCCGGATGGTGCGTCGCACCAGGAGCCGTTTGGCCCCCACCGCCCGCATCACGCCGATCTCCCGGGTCCGCTCCATCACCGACAGCACCAGCGTGTTGACGACGCCGAACACCGCGATGACGATCGCCACCCCGAACATGGCGTACATCAGCGTGAACGCGAAGCGCTGCTGGTCGACACCCTGCTCGACCAGGCCCTCCCGGTCGGTGACCGTCACGTCGGGCCGGTCCCGGAACGCCGCCTCGATCCCGGCCCGTGCCTGGTCCGGGTCGGAGCCCGTGGCGTACAGAAGAGTGATCTGCCGGCGCAGCGCCTCGGGCGCCTTCGCCGCGTCCAGGTAGATGCTCGCCTGGAGCTCCGTCGCGTCGTAGATGCCCACCACGCGCTGGGTCACGGACGTCTTGGCGTCAAGTCCGAGGGTGATCTCGTCGTCCATGCCCAGCCCCAGCATGTCGGCCTGGTTGCGGGAGATGACCACGCCGCGGGTCAGATCAGGGGAACCGGCCGTGATCTCGGGCGTGAGCACGGTGCGCAGGGCCTCGGGCTCGATCGCGGAGATCCGCCGCACGGTCTTGCCGCCCTCGTACGTCAGATCGGCGAGCACATCACGGCTCGCGGCGACCCGGTCGACGCCCGGCACGGAGCGCACCCGCTCCACCTCGGCGGGCGTCAGCGTCGACTCGCCGCCCGCCGCCGACTGGAGCACGGTCGTCGTCAGCGGCACGTTGGCGCGGGTCGTGGAGGCGATCAGGTCGGCGAAGGACGCGCTCAGCGTCGCGAACGCGCACACCAGACCGAGCCCCACGGTGATGGCCGTCGCCGTGCCCGCGGTGCGCCGAGGGTCGCCCGCGGCGTTGCGCAGACCCAGCCGCACCGAGGCGCCACCGCGCCTGCCGACCAGCCGGGTGAGCGGCAGCAGCAGCCGCTCGGCGAGGAACGGCGCCAGCAGGATCGCGCCGACCACTCCGAGCACCGCGCCCACCAGCGCGACGATGCGCAGCAGGTTGGAGGAGCTGGGGTCGGCCGTCGCGATCACCATGGCGGCGGACACGACGAGCAGCGCCACACCGAGCAGGTTGCGCCGCCGCTTGGTCTCCCGCGGCATCACCGCGTCGGTGCGCAGCGCGGCCACCGGCGGGACGGCGGCGGCACGCCGGGCCGAGGCGTAGGCGGCCAGCACCGTCACGATCACCGCGACGCCGTAGCCGAGCAGGATCGCGGTGGGCCGTACGGTGAACTCCACGTCGTCGTCGGGCCGCATCACGCCGATCAGCAGCGGGCCCAGGCCGACACCGGCGAGCGTGCCGAGTGTGCCCCCGGCCACGCCCAGCACCGCCGCCTCCGCGATGATGCCCTTCCTGACCTGCCGCCTGCGGGCGCCGACGGCCCGCAGCAGCGCGTACTGCCGGGTGCGCTGGCTGACCAGCATCGTGAAGGTGTTGGCGATGACGAACATGCCGACCAGCAGGGCGACCGCCGCGAACGGCAGCATGGTCATCCGCAGGTCCTGCGCCTCGTCGTCCGACTGGGCGGCCGCCGCGTCGGCGAGCGCCCGGCCCGTCTCCACTGGGTACGTCCCGGGCACGGCGCCCCGTGCGGTCCCGGCGAGCGCGTCCGCCGCCACGCCGGGCTCGGCGGTCAGCTCGACGCGGTGGTAGCGGGCGCCGAGGAAGCGGGCGGCGCCGGCGTTGTCGTAGGCGACGACGGGTACGGCGTCCGACGCCTCGTCGGAGTCGGCCTCCGCCTGCGGTCCCAGCCGGTGGTAGGTGAACAGGCCCGCCACCTCGGCCCGTTCGGACCGCCCGCCGGCGAGCAGGACCCGCACGGTGTCGCCGACGCCGAACCCGGCCGACTCGGCGTCGGTGCTGTTGAGGGCGACCTCCCCGGTGCCCTGCGGCTTGCGGCCGGCGTCCAGCGTGAACCGCTCGTCGTTGCTCCAGTTGGTGCCCGCCCGGTCCAGGACCGTGCCGCTCTTGACGAGCTTGCCGTCCGGGCCCACGAGACCCGCCCGGCCGACCACGACGCCCTCGGCGGCCGCCACACCCGGGAGCGCCGCGAGCCGGTCCCGCTCCGTGGCGCCCAGCGCCGGCTCCTTGCCGGGGCTCTGCACGGCGACGCTGACGTCGTCCCGCGTCTCACGCAGCGTCAGGGTGGCCGCGATGGAGTCGCTCACCACCCAGCTGCCGACCGTCGCCGTGACACCCAGGGCGATCGCCACCAGGGTCATCAGCACCCGCCCCTTGTGCGCGAGCAGGTCGCGCAGCATGGTCTTGAACATCAGGACACAGCCCTCTCGAAGGACTTCATGCGCTCCAGGACGCTGTCCGCGGTGGGCGCGAACACCTCGTCGACGATGGCGCCGTCCTGCAGGAACAGCACCCGGTCGGCGAACGCCGCGGCACTGGGCTCATGGGTCACCATCACCACCGTCCGGCCGAGGTCGTCGACGCTGCGCCGCAGGAACCGCAGCAGCTCCGCCGACGCGGTGGAGTCGAGCGCGCCGGTCGGCTCGTCAGCGAAGACGACCTCCGGCTCCGTCACCAGCGCGCGGGCCACCGCCACCCGCTGCTGCTGGCCGCCGGAGAGCTGGCTGGGCCGGTGGTGGAGCCGGTCCCGCAGGTTCACGGTGGTCACGATCCGGTCCAGCACCTCCTGGTCCGGCTTCTGCCCCGCCAGGTCGAACGGCAGCATGATGTTCTCCAGGGCGGTCAGCGTGGGCAGCAGGTTGAACGCCTGGAACACAAACCCGATCCGGTCCCGGCGCAGGTCGGTCAGGGCGTCGTCGCCCAGTCCGGTCAGCTCGGTGTCGCCGATCCAGACCCTGCCCTCGTCGGCCTTGTCGAGGCCGGCCACGCAGTGCATCAAGGTGGACTTGCCGGAACCGGAGGGGCCCATGATGGCGGTGAACTCCTGGCGCGGGAACCGCACGTCGACGCCCGCGAGGGCGGTCACCCGGGCGTCCCCGGTCCCGTAGTGCTTGCCCAGCCCCGAGGCCCGGACAGCGTCTGTGGTGTCAGTCATGGACCCGAGTCTGGGGCGGCGGCCGCCGTCCGCACGTCGCCGAAAAGTCCACGATCGCGTCTCACTTAGGTCGTGGCCGCACCCCACCTTCGTGGGGGGAGGGACAGACTCCGGTCGGACGGAACAGCACGCGACGAGCCACTACGCTCGGTGTGTGACCCGACGTACCCACACGACCACCGGAGCGGGGCCAGTGGCACGCCTGCGGCGACTGCTCGGCCGCAGAGGACCGTTGCTCCTGGCCGTCCTCCTCGCCGCGGGCGCCTTCGTCCCGATCGACGGCACCTTCGTGTCCCGCGTGCAGACCGAGGCGGGCCTGACACCGCTGGACGGACTCGCCCTCGCCCTGGCCGTAGCCGTGGCCGTCGCGTCGGCCGCCTCGGCACTGGTCCTGCCCCGGCTGCGCTGGCCCATCGCGGTGACCGGCTGCGCGGCGTGGGTGTTCACCTCGACCTGGGCGGCGCTGTGCGTCGCCTCCTACGTCGTGGCGTCCGCCGTGCGCCGCCCGCTGCGGCAGCTCGCCTACGTGGCGGCGGCGAGCGCGCTGACGGTGCTGCCGACGACCACACAGCTGGCCATCGGGGCGGCCGGGGTCGTGTGGCAGGACATGATGTCGTCGCTCGGCGGCGTCGCCCTGTTCGTGTGGCTGCCGTTCGCGCTCGGCCTGTGGAACAAGGCCCGCCGGGACGTCGTCGAGGGCCTGCACGAGCGGGCCGAGCAGCTGGAACGGGAGCAGGCGGCCCGCGCCGAGCAGGCGCGGTCGCAGGAACGCGCCCGCATCGCCCGGGACATGCACGACGTGGTCGCCCACCGGGTGTCCCTGATGGTGCTGCACGCCGGCGCCCTGGAGATCAACGCCAAGGACGAGTCGACGGCTCTCGCCGCGGAGCTGATCCGCACCATCGGGCGCGAGGCCCTGGGCCAGCTGAGGGACGTCATCGGCGTCCTCAAGGCCGACGGGGAGGGTGTGGCACTGGGGCCCCAGCCGACGCTCGTCGACCTGGAGCGGCTGCTGAACCAGTCCCGTGCCGCGGGCATGACCGTCAGCCGCCGTGACGAGGGAGTCCCCCAGCGGCTGCCGACGCTGCTGGAACACGCCGCCTACCGGGTCGTGCAGGAGGCCCTGACCAATGTGCACAAGCACGCCGGGGCCGCCCGCACGGAGGTCCTGGTCCGCTACGAAGAGGGCGGACTGGTGATCGCCGTCCACAATGACGCCCCGAGCAGTCCCGTCGAGGCGCTGCCCGGCAGCGGCATGGGCCTGGTCGGGCTGCGGGAGCGGGTCGAGCTGCTCGACGGCGACTTCACCACGGGCCCCCGCGCGGGCGGCGGGTTCTCCGTCCGCGCCCGGCTGCCCCTTTCCGCGCAAGCCATGGAGGAAGACGAGTGATCCGGGTCCTGGTCGTCGACGACGAAGCACTGGTACGGGCGGGGCTTCGCATGATCCTCGAACCGGCCGACGACATCGAGGTGGTGGCCGAGGCCAGTGACGGCAGCGAAGGCGTGACCGCCGTCGCCCGGCACCGCCCGGACGTCGTCCTCATGGACGTCCGCATGCCCGGCATGGACGGTCTCACCGCGCTGAAGGAACTGCGCCGCGCGCCCAACCCGCCGCGCGTCATCATGCTGACCACCTTCGACCTCGACGACTACGTGCACACGGCGCTGCGCAGCGGCGCCGCCGGTTTCCTCCTGAAGGACACCTCCCCACGCGATCTGGCCGCCGCGGTCCGTACGGTCGCCGAGGGCAGCGCGATGCTGACGCCGCGCATCACCAAACGCCTCATCGACACCTTCGCGGGGCTGGAGTCGGCCGACGTGGCCCTCGCCCGGGAACGCCTGTCGGTGCTGACGGACCGGGAGGACGACGTCGTACGGGCTGTCGCCCGCGGTCTGTCCAACGCCGAGATCGGCCGCGAGCTGGCCATGAGCGAGGGCACGGTGAAAGCGCACGTCAGCCGTGCCCTCGCCAAGCTGGGTCTGTCCAACCGGGTGCAGGTGGCGCTGCTCGTGCGGGACGCCGGTCTGACCTGACGGGCTCGGGCGGGGCCCATGCGTTCCCGTCGGAACCGAACGCGACGGCCCGTACGACCACTCGGGGTCGTACGGGCCGTGGTCGTACCGGGCCGTCCCGGTGTGCGCCGGCGGTTCGCGGCTCAGCCGAAGCAGTCGGCCAGGTCGGGGGCGGCACACAAGGAGTGGAAGGCATGCAGCCGCACCAACTCCTGCCACCGGTAGCGCATTTCGCCCAACGCGCCGCGTCCCACCACTTCCAGGAGCTGTGCGTCCACCAGGGTCTCGATGAGGTCCTCGGCGACCAGCAGGTCCGTGCCGAGCACCTTCGCCGCCTCCGCCGTCTCGAAGTCGGCGCCGTCGAGACGGCTCAACTCCCGGTAGGCGTTTGCCGGGAGGGGGTCCAGCTCCCCTACGCTGCGGTCGAGCCGGGCGCGCAACGAGTCCTCACCGATGCTGAGTTCCGCCAGCCGGTCGGCCGAGCGTTCCAGGCGGCGTACCAGGTCGGAGACACGCCAGTGCTGCTTGGTGAGCAGCTTGGTCGCCGCGGCGCGCAGCGCCGGGGGCGTGTGGCCGCACAGCACGCCGAGCCGCCGGGTGGCCCGGGGCGACTCCTCGGCCCTGGAGTCCCGCAGCACGCTGCTCAGCACCAGCCGCGACTCCTCGTCGGACAGCGGCCCGACGCGCAGCCGAAGTGCGCTGTGCTTCTGCAGGAGTTCGTCCAGGTCGGCCTGTCCGGTGATGACGACGCTGCACTCGCCCCTCCCGGGCAGCAGATGACGCAGCCCGGCGTACGACGACGCGTGGTCGAGGACGACCAGGACACGCCGGCCCTCCAGCATCGCCCGGTAGCGCACGGCGGCCTCCGCGACCTCCACGGGCAGTGCCCCCTCGGCGCCCAGCCGGCGAAGGAACCGGTGAAGCACGTCCAGGGTCCGGTCCTGCCGGAGGTCCGCGTACAGCTGTCCGTCCGGAAATCTGTGTGCCGTACGGTGCGCCCAGTTGACAGCGAGGCTGGACTTTCCGATTCCGGGGCTTCCCGTGAGGTAGGCGATGGGGGAGTGAATCTGCGGCGAATCACTGAGCAGGGCATCGTCCATAAGCCACTGTTCGCGACTACGTCCGGTGAAGTAAGGGTCACTTTCCGGGAGCTGACACGGGGCCGGCCGCGGTGCGTCCCTTTGCGGCGCGGCGATGCCGGGAACCGCGAGCTGAGGGAATTCGTCCCGCAGGATCGAGTCGTGGAGCGACTGCAGTTCGGCGCCCAGTTCGAGGCCGATCTCCTCAATGGAGTACCGCATTCCGTCGCGGAATGTGGTGAGAGCCTCCGCGCGCCGTCCCGACCGGTACTGGGCGAGCATGAGGTAGTAGCGCAGCCGGTCGCGCAGTGGACAGGCGCCGACCAGCGCCTGCAGCTCGCCGAGCAGGGCCTGGTGCTCGCCGAGCTGGAGGCGCAGTGCCATCTGCTGCTCCACGGCCAGCATCCGCAGTTCGTCGAGGCGGGCCGCCTCGGTCTCGGCGAAGGGCGCGTACACGCCGCCGAGAGCCGGGCCGCGCCACAGTGCCAGTGCCTCCCGCAGCGCTGCCGCCGCCTCCGCCGGACGGTCCTCCGCCGTCCACTCCGTCGCCCTGGCGACCAGTTGCTCGAAGCGCAGGGAGTCGAGCGAGTGGCCGGCGAGGCTCAGCATGTAGCCGGGGGCGGCCGTGGTGATCGTTTCCTCGTCCCAGCCCGCGCTGCGGAAGACCTTGCGCAGGGTGGCGATGCAGATGGCGACCTGGGTGCGTGCGGTTCTCGGCGGGCGGCCGTTCCACACCTTTTCTATCAGCGAATCGCAGGACACGACCTGGTTGGCGGAAAGCAGTAATGCGGAGAGAACTGCTCGCTGCCTGGGCCCGCCGACCGTGAGCCCTTGGCCGTTCAGCCGAACGTCGAGTGGCCCAAGTATTCGGAAATCGAGGCCGGATTCGATGCCTTCTTGCGCTTTCTGATTTCCGGCTCCTTGGGATACGGGAACTATCGGGTGAACGCTCATGATTTCTTGAACCCCCGTCAAGTTTCAGTAATGTCCGTGCAATGAAGACCGCGGAACGCGCTGAGCGCGTCGGCTCGATGTGCCGGGCCGACTCGCCCCGACAGCCGCGTTGTGCATGGCGGCTGCGCTGGGTGACAGTGGTTCCTGCCTTCACGGGACCTCTCGCCTGTATGTCTCCTGAGCAAAATGGAATGCTCGGCTCCGCTTTCTTGTGTGTTAGTGAGCGTAGCGAGCGCGGACTGTTTGCTGTATGTGCATTATCGATCGTAGCTGGCTCCTCTCTGTCTCTGTTAAATGATACGGATCTTCGTTGAGGGCACCACTCAACTTTCGGCAGGCATCACCCCCTACTTTCGATAGTTCGCTGTTTTCCATTCCTGCGGCGCCCGGTCGGGGGCCCGTCCCGCTCCGCCGTACGGTGCCGTTCCGCCGAGCACCGGAACGTGATCCTCCCTGGTGGCGACGGCGGCTGCCCCCTGACCGCGAGGTCGGCGGGCGTCGATGCCGCGGCGGTCAGCGGGCGACCGGGACTGATCGGGTGCGCCTGTGGATTGGCTGGATTGCGGCGCGCACCCGGGGAGCGGAGCAGACGAAAGGGACGCCCGGCGCGAGCCGGGCGTCCCTTCCTGTCGCGAGGGCGGTGCGGGGGATGTCACCGCCTCCGCCGGCTCAGTCGTCGGCCGACCGTCGGCGCATACGGGCCCACACGAACTCCAGCACCAGCCCGGCGACCGCGGCACAGGCGACCGCCGTCCACGGCGCCGCGACGCCGACCAGCTTCAGCTGGAAGAACTCCTGGAGAGCGGGCACCACCAGCACGACGGCGAACGACACCGCCATCGTCAGCACCAGCAGGATCCGCCACCAGGTGTAGGGGCGGGCGATGATGGCCAGCGCCCACAGGGCCGTGAGGAACAGCGCGAGGGTCGCCGCCGAGGTCTCGGCGTCCAGATTGTCGTCGTACACGGACCGGGCGAACAGATAGGCGACCGAGGTGGCCGTCGCCGCGAGGGCACCGGCGGGGACGGCGAACCGCAGGACGCGCCCCACGAAGTTCGACCTGGCGCGCTCCGCGTTGGGGGCCAGCGCCAGGAAGAAGGCGGGGACGCCGATGGTGAGGGAGCCGACCAGGGTGATGTGGCGCGGCAGGAAGGGGTACGGCACCTGGGCGATCACGATGACGATGGCCATCAGCACCGAGTACACGGTCTTGGTGAGGAACAGGTTGGCCACGCGCTCGATGTTGCCGATGACCCTGCGGCCCTCCGCGACCACCGAGGGCAGCGCGGCGAAGTTGTTGTTGAGCAGGACGATCTGTGCCACCGCCCGGGTGGCCGGGCTGCCCGAGCCCATGCCCACGCCGATGTCGGCGTCCTTGAGCGCGAGCACGTCGTTGACGCCGTCGCCGGTCATCGCCACGGTGTGGCCCCGTGACTGCAGGGCGCCCACCATGTCCCGTTTCTGCTGCGGCCCGACCCGCCCGAAGACGGAGTTCTGCTCGACGGCGTCGGCCAGTTCCTCCGGATGCTCGGGAAGGAACCGGGCGTCCACCGGGTTGTCGGCGCCGGGCAGGGCCAGGCTCGAGGCGACGGCTCCGACGGACACGGCGTTGTCGCCCGAGATCACCTTGGCCGAGACGCCCTGGTCGGCGAAGTACCGCAGGGTGGAGGGCGCCTCCTGCCGGATGCGCTGCTTGATGACGACGAGCGCGGCGGGCGTGACCGCGTCGGGCACGGATGCCGCGTCGTCCAGGAGTTCCTCCAGCGGGCGTGAGCCGCGCGCCAGAAGCAGGACGCGCAGGCCCCGTGCGCCGTAGGAGTCCGCGGCGGTGAGCACGGAGTGCCCGGCCGGCAGCATCGTGTCGGGCGCGCCGAGCAGCCAGGTCGATTCCGCACCCGAGGGCTCCGTGAACGTGGCGCCGCTCCATCTGCGGGCCGAGGAGAACGGCGCGGTCGCGGTCCGCTGCCAGTCTTCGGGGGCGGGGTAGGCCTTGGCGATCGCCTGCAGACTGGAGTTGGGGCGTTCGTCCGCCGCGCCGAGCGCACCGAGCACCTCCGCGGCGGACACCGTCGGCAGCAGCGGAAGGACCTCGTCGACGTCCATGGACGCCTCGGTGAGTGTTCCCGTCTTGTCCAGGCACACGGTGTCCACCCGGGCCAGACCCTCGATGGCGGGAAGCTCCTGGACCAGACACTGCTTCTTGCCGAGCCGGACCACGCCGACGGCGAAGGCGAGCGAGGTCAGCAGGACGAGCCCCTCGGGGACCATGGGCACGAGGCCGCCCACCATGCGGCGGATCGCCTCCGGCAGATCGTCGTCGTTCACGATGAACTGCGTGATGATCAGCGAGATGCCCGCCGGGATGATCGCGTAGGTGACGAACTTCAGGATCCGGTCGATACCGTTGCGCAGCTCGGAGTTGACGAGGCTGAAGCGCCGGGCCTCCTCGGCGAGTTGGGAGGCGTACGCCTCCCGCCCGACCCGGGTCGCGGTGAAGGCACCGGAACCGGCCACCACGAAGCTGCCGGACATCACCGCGTCGCCGGGACGCTTGACGACCGGATCCGCCTCGCCCGTGAGCAGCGACTCGTCGACTTCCAGGTTCTCGGCCGCGGTGACCGTGCCGTCCACCACGATCTTGTCGCCCTGGCCCAGCTCGATGACGTCGTCCATGACGATCTCGGAGGCGCTGAGCGTGACCCGCTGCCCGTCGCGCCAGACGCGCGGACGGCTCTCGCCGACGATCGCGAGCTGGTCCAGGGTCCGCTTCGCGCGCACCTCCTGGATGATGCCGATCAGGGTGTTGGCGAGGATGACACCGCCGAACAGTCCGTCCTGCACCGGACCGACGATCATGATGATGACGAACAGCACGCCGATGATCGCGTTGATACGGGTGAACAGGTTGCTCCGGACGATCTCGCCGATGCTGCGGCTCGAGCGGGTCGGCACGTCGTTGACGCGTCCGGCGGCGACGCGCTCGGCGACCTGGTCCGACGTCAGCCCGGTCTGCCCGCCGACGAGCGACCCGGGCGGTGGAGTGTCGTCGGCCCCCCGGGCCACGGCGGCGGAGCCACCGGACTCGTCCAACTGCTTCTTCATCCCTGACGTCCTCCGGACTCGGCTCCGCGCGCTGCACTTCGGTCGGATCTTTCTCCCCCGACCGACAGTAGGAGCGCGCTATTTGACGTCACCAGGCACGAAAGGCGTCTCTTCGCCCCTACTTTCGACGGGGGCGCGCAGGCGAGCACGTGCCGTGGGCCCATCCGATACTCCGGCGATAGCCGAGCCATAGGGCGTCCGCATAACGTGCGGAAGGTGACCCGACACGCAGGGAGCCCCGGCGACCCGACCAGCGGCGACCGCGCCTCCCCGCAGCGGACGGAACCGGAGGCACCCGCTTGAGCGACATCCTGGCGACCCTCGTCGCAGACGCCGAACGGCAGACGGAACGGCGGCGCGCCGTCCGCCCCGCGACGGAACTGGACGTGCTCGCCGCGGCCGCGCCCCCGCCGCGGGACTTCGCCGCCGCCCTGCGGCAGCCCGGCCTGGGCGTCATCGCCGAGATGAAGCCCCGCAGCCCCTCCAAGGGCCCGCTCACCGACGACTACCGCCCCGCCGAGCTGGCCCGCGCCTATCAGGACGGCGGCGCCTGCGCCCTGTCGGTCCTCACCCACGAGGACGGCTTCGCCGGCAGCCCCGACCACCTCGCGGTCGCCCGGGACGCGTCCGACCTCCCCGTCCTGCGCAAGGACTTCATCGTCGACGAGTACCAGATCGCCGAGGCCAGGGCGCTGGGCGCGGACGCCCTGCTGCTCATCGTCGCCGCGCTGACCCCCGAGCGGCTGGCCGAACTCCTCGCGTGCACCCGCGACTACGGCATGGAGGCGCTGATCGAGGTGCACGACGAGGACGAGGTCGACACCGCGCTGGCGGCGGGTGCCGTGATCATCGGCGTCAACCACCGGGACCTGCGGGACTTCTCGATCGACCGGACTCTCTCCGCCCGACTGCGCGACCGGGTCGGCAGCCGGCGGGTCATGGTCGGCGAGAGCGGCGTCCGCGACGCGCGGGACGCGCGGGAGCTGGAACAGGCGGGGGTGGACGCGGTCCTCGTCGGGGAACTGCTGATGCGGGCCGGAGACCCCGCAGCCACGATCAAGGAACTGATCGGATGACGGCGAGCGGTCTCAAGCGTCGCCGGTGATGAAGTCGGTCAGCGCGGCGGCGACCGCGTCGGGCTGCTCGTCGGGGATGAAGTGGCCCGCGTCCGGCACGACGACCCCGGTGGCCTGGTCCGCCCACGGCCTGATGGAAGCCGCCATGTCGGGGATGGAGCCGTGGCTGCTGGACACCCCGAGCACCGGGACCGTCAGGCGCCGACGTTCCAGCGCTTCGTGGTTCTTGCGCGCCGACGTCGCGGCGTCCCGGTAGTAGGCCAGGGACGCGCGGAGACCTCCGTCGGCGGCCACGGAAGCGGCGTACTGCTCGATCTCGGCGGCGTCGAAGGTGGCGGGGGAGAGGGTCTTGGCCTTCAGGAACCAGCCGACGTACTCGCGTTCGCGGTCGGCGAGCAGTGTCTCGGGCAGTTCGGGCACGAGGTGGAAGGCGAAGTGCCAGGTCTTCCACGCCCGCTCGGGGTCGGTCGGAACGGCGTCGGGGAGTGTGATGCCCGGGATGCCGGCGTCGAGCAGTGCCAGGCCACGCAACTGGCTCGGGTACTCCAGGGCGAGGGAGAAGGCGACCCACGCGCCGATGTCGTGGGCGGCCAGCCAGTAGGTCCGGACTCCGAGCGCCTCGACCGCGGCGTGGACGTGGGCGGCGACCGTGTGCGTGTCGTAGCTCATGTCCGGCCGTTCGGAGTGGCCCTGGCCCGGCAGGTCGATGGCGATGACGCGGAACCGGTCGGCCAGGACCGGCATCACCTTGCGCCAGGCCCACCAGGTCTGCGGAAAACCGGCGAGCAGGACGACGGCCGGACGGTCCGGCCGACCGCCCTCGACCGCGTGCAGCCGGATGCCGCCCGCGTCGACCCAACGGTGGGTGAAGCCGGTCAGGTCGGTCAACGGCAGGTCGCGGACCGGATTGCCGGGGACGGGCGGGGTGCTTGCGGGGTCGTTCATGTTTCTCCTCCACTGCACGACGAGAGCGGGGCCCTCGCAGCATGATCACGGCTTCACCCTAACCCATCTTGAACTGGATGGTTCAAGATGGGAGAATGGTCTCCACCAAGAGGGCGGAGCAGGAACGAGGAGCAGCGTGGCAGGCAAGAAGCAGTTCGACATCGCCACGGCGCTCGATGCCGCGATGATCCAGTTCTGGCGGGCCGGTTACGCGGACACGTCAGTGGACGACCTGTCCCGGGCGACCGGACTCAACCGCAGCTCCATCTACTCCTCCCTCGGCGACAAGGACACGCTCTTCACACGCTGCCTGGAGCGCTACACCGCGCGCTACGGAAGCAAGTACGACGCCGCGTTGTCCTGCGCCGCCGACCGGCCCCTGGCAGCCGTGCGGGCGTTCTTCGACATCACCCTGGACCGCATCGCGGACCCCGCCCTGCCCGACGGATGCCTGGTGGCCCAGACGGTCATGGCGACCCCCGTGCTCAGCGTCGGCGTCGCCGCGCGTGCACGGGAGGCGATCGGCTTGCAGCACACCCGGCTGCGCGCCGCGCTGAAGGCCGGCCGACTGCACGACGAGGCGGCCGAGTCCTTCGCGACCCACCTCGCGGCCGTGAACCAGTCCCTCGCCGTCATGAGCAGAGCGGGAGCGAGCACGGAGCAGTTGCGCGCCGTCGTCGACGTGACCCTCGACGCACTCGCCCGGACACTGGGCGAGACCGGCCGGCACGGGGGCCGTCGTACGTGACTTCTCCGTGCCGCGGTGCGCGGAAAGGCGGATGCGGGCCGGCCCGGACGGTGAGAGCCGGTCGGTGGTGCTACCCCTTGGGGGCGGCAGCCGACGGGTCGACGTCGACCGCCTCATGGCGTCGGGCGTGGGTCGGATCCGTTACTGCGACGCGGTCGTCTGCGGGGCGCGGAGGACGAGCAGGGTGATCTCGCTGGGGGCGAAGACACGGAACGGCGGGCCCCAGAAGCCGGTGCCGCGGCTGGTGTAGAGGAAGGTGCGGGCGCCGTGGTGGCTGAGACCGGCGAGGGCGGGCTGGTCGAGGCGGACCAGGTGGTGGAAGGGCCAGATCTGGCCGCCGTGGGTGTGGCCGGAGAGCTGGAGGTCGATGCCGGCCGCTGCCGCCCGGTCCACGAACTTGGGCTGGTGGGCGAGGAGCAGGACGGGGAGATCGGGGTCGGCGCCGTTCAGGGCTCCGGCGAGGTGGGCGCGGTGGCCCGCCAGGCCGGACGATTCGGCGGTGACGTCGTCCACACCGGCGACCACGAGGGTGTCGCCTCCGCGTTCGAGCAGCAGATGGCGGTTGCGCAGCGGCTCCCAGCCCAGCTCGTCCATCAGGTCGACCCAGCCCTGGGCCTCGCTGTAGTACTCGTGGTTGCCGGTGACGTAGACCCGGGCATGGGCGGCCCGGACGGTACCGAGCGGGACGGCTTGGGCGCGACGGCGTTCGGCCGTGCCGTCCGCGATGTCGCCGGTGTGGCAGACCAGGTCGGCTTCGAGAGCGTTCACCGTTTCGCACACCCGCTCCGACCAGCGGGCGCGATCGAGCGGGCCGTAGTGGGTGTCCGTGATGAGGGCGACCCTGAGACCGTCCAACCCGGCCCCCAGCCGCGGCAATCGCACATCGAGTCGGCGCACGCGCGGTACGCGGCGAGCCTCCGCGTACCCCCAGGCCAGCAGTACGGCGGACACGCCGAGCACGGCCCACGTGACGACGCGGGCCCGGTCCTGGCCCCCGCCGACGTCGGCCACGGCCAGGGCGAGCCGCAAGAGGGCGCCGAGCAGGACGGACCAGGTGAAGAGGATCCAGCTGGTGCCCAGCAGCGTGTCACCGACGATCGCCGCCCGGTCCTGCTGGCGTCGGCCGTGGCCGCGCACCATCGCGAGCGGCATGCCGACCAGGCCGAGGGCGAACACGGCGGTGCCGACCAGCGTGACGGGCAGCGGCCAGTGCTGACCGGCGTGCAGGAGCACCCAGCAGGGCACGGCCCACAGCAGGACGGGGGCGATCAGGGGGACGTAGCGCATCAGACGATGCAGTCGGCTCTCGCGCGGCGCTCGTGCCTCACCCTCGGCCGACCGGGTGCTGCTGGTGTCGGTCACGCTGTCCCTCCCTCACCAGGCTGCTGACCCGCGCACTGTATCCGGTCGCCCTCGGTCCGGCCGGACCGGTGCCGAACTCGGCAGCGGTCCGTGGACGCCGTTGATCACTGGCCCGCAGGCGCACCGCCCTTCCGACAGTCGAGTGTGGTCAGGCGGGCTGGCCGATGGGCCGGATGGTCAGGGTGTTGAGGTCGACGCCTGCCGGCTGGTCGAGGGCGAAGCAGATGGCCTCGGCGATGGGCTGGGGAGACAGGGCGAAGGGGGGAACGTCGGCGCCTTGCCAGAAGGGGGTGTCGATCATTCCGGGGTTGACGAGCGTGACACCGATGCCGCGGGGCGTGGCGTGCAGGCGCAGGTTCTCGGCGAGTCCGGTGGTGGCCCATTTGGTGGCCGAGTACAGGTTGGCGGGAGAGTTCTTCAGCCCGGCGACGCTGCCGATGAGTACCAACCGTCCGCCCGTGGCCTCCAGGTGGGGCAGGGTGGCATGGGCCAGCAGGGCGGGGCCGAGGACGTTGGTGAGGACCATGGGCGACCACCGGGCCGGGTCGCCGTCCCCGATGGAGTCACCGGACATGAATCCGGCGTTGGCCACCGCCGCGTCGAGGCCGCCGAAACGCTCCACGGTGCGGGTCACGACCGACGCGGTGGCCTGCCAGTCCGCGGCGTCCGCCACCAGGCCGAGCAGCCGGTCGGAGTGGCCGGCCTCGTCGAGGAACGTCTTCAGTCTGCTCTCGTCGCGGCCGGTGACCGCCACACGGTGGCCGCGGTCGAGGAGCAACCGCGCGGTGTGGGCGCCGATACCGCTGGTCGCGCCGGTGATCAGTACGGTCTTGCTGGGCATGGTCATGCTCCTGAGGTGTGGTTGGGACGGTGGACGACCGACGGCGGCCCCTGTGGAGGAGTGCCGGTCAAGTCCGCCGACCTCAGGAAACCGGCGCCGTCACAGGCGGGCAAGGTCGCGTTTATGGGGGGTACAAACGCAACCTCCCCATCGCCCGGACCATGGGTACGGTGGACGGATGCAACCTCCGTCCGAAAACCAGACCGGTGATCGCACCGACAACCGTTCGGACATCCGCGACTTCCTCATCAGCCGACGCGCCAGGCTCGTCCCGGAGCGGGTCGGACTGCCCACCGGCCGACGGCGCCGGGTTCCTGGACTGCGACGCGAGGAGGTCGCGGCCCTCGCCGGTGTGAGCACCGAGTGGTACACGCGGCTGGAGAAGGGCCACATCAGCGGCGTCTCCGAAAGCGTGCTGGAAGCGGTCGCGCAGGCGCTGCTCCTCGACGAGCATGAGCGCACCTACCTGCTCGAACTGGCCAGAGCGGCTCGTCCCGCCCGCCGCAGGTCGAACCGCCGCAAGGACGTCATGATCCCGTCCTCCGTCCAGTGGATGGTGGACGCCATGACCATGGCTCCCGCCTTCGTACGCAACGGCCGTCTGGACATCGTCGCGAGCAACGCGCTGTGCAGGGCCCTGTACGCGCCGATGTTCGCCAGCGGCACCACCGGCGAGCGGGGCTGCGCCAATTTCCCCCGCTACTTCTTCCTCGACCCCGGCTCCCCGGACTTCTTCGTCGACTGGGAGGAAGGCGCGAGGGCCACGGTCGCCGTGCTCCGCGCGGAAGCCGGACGTGAACCTCACGACCGGGCGCTGCGCGAGCTGGTCGGTGAACTGTCCACGCTCAGCCCGGACTTCCGCACCATGTGGGCCAGTCACGACGTCCGTATCCGGCACGAGGGCGTCAAGCGGCTGGACCATCCCGAGGTCGGCCGTCTGGAGATGACCTTCCGCTCCTTGGACCTGCCCCTGCCCCAACGGGCCGTCCACGACCTGATCGTCTACACGGCCGAGCCGGGCACCCCCTCGGAGGACCGCCTCAAGCTCCTCGCCAGTTGGACGGCACCGCGGACCTCACCGGCGGGAACCAACTCGCCCGCCCCGCCAGGACCCTGACGAGGGCGAAGCCCGTCTCGGCGCCTCAACGGGCGGTGGGGCTCATGGCCGCCGCGTCGGCAAAGCCCTCGGGGCCGATCACCGGGCCGCTCGACTTCGGATCGAGGGTGACGACGTCGAGGCCCGGGCCGCGGCGCGGCGCCCACGGTTCTACTACGGCGACGCCACCTGCACCGACGACCACTTCACGTCACGTTGCCGCGCAGCAGCGCCGTGGCCGCGTGCGTGGCGCGGGTGGCGACGTCCTCGGGGGAGAGGCGGGAGCGGGTCAGGAAGGCCTCCGCGTCCAAGGTGATGTAGCCGTGGGCCAGGCAGAAGAGCTGTTCGAGCAGCAGCAGTGACCGGGACGGGTCGGTGTGGCCCGCTCGCCGTGCGAGGTCGAGCAGCAGCGTCATCAGACCGCGGCCGGCCCGGGCCAGGTCGGCGTCCCGCAGCGGCCTCAGCTCCGGGGCGAAGATCACGTCAAGGCCGGCGCCGCGGTCGGACACATGGCGCACGTACGCCCCCGTGGTGGCCGCGAGCCGGTCGACCGGGTCGGGGCCGGCCGCCTGTGCGGCGGTCTCCATCGCGCGGGTGAGCTCGTCGGCGGCCTGTGCGGCGACGACGGCGAGCAGGGCCTCCCGGTTGCGGAAGTGGCGGTAGGGGGCGGCGGTGCTCACCTTGAGCCTGCGGGCGAGTTCGGCGACGGAGAAGCCGGTCAGCCCCTTCTCGGAGAGCAGCACGAAACTCTCGGCGATCAACGCCGAACGGAGCTGTCCCCGGGCGGGACGCTCGATGCCCGCCCCCGCTGTGGCCTCGGCCACTCAGACCACCTGCCTTGACCAGAAGTAAGAGGGCTCTTACTGTAAAAGTGATAGCCCTCTTACTTCTAGTTCTGGAGGACGCACGTGGCAGGGATCGACGGCAAAGTGGTGGCCATCACGGGCGCGAGCAGCGGGATCGGTGAGGCCAGCGCACTGCTGCTGGCCTCGCGCGGTGCCAAGCTCGTCCTCGGAGCGCGCCGCAGTGACCGACTCGACGCGCTCGCCGCCCGCATAGAGGCCGAGGGCGGCACGGTCGCCTGGACGCGGACGGACGTGCGCCGCCGCGGCGACCTCGCGGACCTGGTGGCGTGCGCCCGCGAGCACTACGGCGCGCTCGACGTCCTGGTCAACAATGCCGGAACAGGCCCCATCTCCCCGTTCGACGAGCTGCGCGTCGAGGACTGGGACCAGATGATCGACGTCAACTTCCGCGGTGTGCTGTACGGGATAGCCGCAGCACTCCCCGTCTTCCGCGAGCAGGGCCGGGGGCACTTCGTCAACATCGTCTCGACCGCCGGGCTGCGCATCGTGCCGAACCAGGCTGTCTACGCGGCGACGAAGAACGCCGTGCGCACCCTCTCGGAGGGGCTGCGCCAGGAAGCCGGGCCCGACCTGCGGGTCACCGTGGTCTCGCCCGGCTACGTCGGGACGGAGTTCGCCGACTCGGTCACCAGTCCCACCGTCAAGTCGCAGGCCCCGGCGGTCGACTTCTCGCTCTCCCTCGCCCCCGAAGACATCGCCCGCGCCGTCGCCTTCGCGATCGAGCAGCCGTCGAACGTCGATGTCGGCGACATCGTCGTCCGTCCCACGGTCCAGGGCTGACGTTTCACGTCACCCACAACTGCGGCATGCGGCGCTCAACTATGTGGACGATGCGGCACTGTTCACGGCCCAGGTATTCCAAGAGACGCCCCAGGCACTGGTCCAGGAAGTGTTCGCCCGGCCGGGTACGACCGGGCCGATGGCGTCCATGGGGACGAGGCGGGAGATCCGGCCCTCGCGGTCGTCCAGGGCCCTCTCCCCTGGGTGCGGTGTGCGATGTGCGGTGTGCGGGCCGGGCGGCGGTGGGCCGCGGTCTCACCGGCCGACGGGGTCGCCGGTGAAGAATTCGGCCATCCGCTCCAGGCTGTCCGTGCCGAGCATGGTGTCCAGGCTGGCGGCGGACTCGGCGGCGGAGGCGGCGCTGCGCGGGAAGAGCGCCTCTTCGTAGGCGGTCAGGGCGGCCTCGGTGTCGCCGGGGCGGGCGGCGAGGGCCAGGGCGAGTTCGGCGCCGTCGTACATGGCGAGGTTGGCGCCCTCGCCCGCGAAAGGTGACATGACGTGAGCGGCGTCGCCGAGCAGGGTGACGCCCGGGACGCGGTCCCAGCGGTGCCCGACGGGCAGGGCGTGGATGCGGCGGGGGGTGATGGTCTCCGCGTCGGCGACCAGAGCGCGCAGGCTCTCGTCCCAGTCCTCGAAGTGGGCGAGGACGGCGGCCTTGGCGGCGGCGTGGTCGCTGAAGTCGACGGTGTCGACCCAGCCCTCGTCGGCCCTGAGCGCCGTGTAGACGTGCAGGCTGCCGTCGGTCTCGCGGTGGGCGAGGAAGCCGCGCTCGTGCCCCAGGGCCATGAAGAACCCGCCGCCGACGAGGGCCGCGCTGCGCGGATGGCGGGTGTCGGCCTCGTACAGGTCCGTCTCGACGAAGGAGACGCCGGTGTAGGCGGGCCTGGCGTCGGAGAGCAGCGGACGGACGCGTGACCAGGCGCCGTCGGCGCCGATGAGGAGGTCGGTGGTGAGGGCCGAGCCGTCGGCGAAGGTGACCTCGTGGCGGCCGTCGCCCAGCGGGCGGACGCCGGTGACCTTGCGGCCCCAGTGGACCGTGCCGTCGGGCAGGGAGTGCAGCAGCAGGTCGCGCAGCTCGCCGCGGTCGGTCTCGGGGCGGTCGCCGGTGCCGTCGTCCTCCTCGGCGACGTGCACCGTGCCGTCGGGGCCCAACAGGCGCATGGCCTGGCCGCCCACGTGCACGATCGCGAGGAAGTCCTCATGCAGACCGGCCGCGTGCAGCGCCTTCTGCCCGTTCTCGGCGTGGATGTCGAGCATGCCGCCCTGCGTGCGGGCCTCCGGGCCGGCCTCCAGGTCGAAGACCGCCGACGTGATGCCGTGGACGTGCAGGACTCGGGCGGCGGTCAGGCCGCCGAGGCCGCCGCCGATGATCGCGACGGGGAAGTGGGGGGTGGTGGTGCTCATGGTGAACCTCTTCGCGGAAGTGGGGCGTGTAGACGCAGCCGGGAGGGGATGACCGCTGGCGGGGCGGGTCGCCGCTGCTGCGCGCGATGGCGCCGCGGTGGTCTCTCCTACCTCTCCATCCACCGTAACGAACATGTTCGTAGCGAACAAGTTCGTCAATGAGATCGCCGCAGCCCCGGCCCGGCGCGCGTCGCCGCCGGACCCGGAAGGAAGCGCTCAGTCGGTCTGGTCGGGTACCAGGGAGCGCTCAGTCGGTCTGGTCGGGCACCGGGGAGTGCGTGATGCCGTTGACCAGGACGTCGAAACTCCAGCGCATCCGGTCCCGGGCCGTACCGCCGATCAGCTCCGGCATGTGGGCGGTGATCGCCGGGTGCGTGGCCTCGTCGACGGAGCGCAGCGCGCGTACGGTGGCGTCCCAGTCGTCCCCGGAGGCGGGGTCGTGCTCGTGCGTCGACTGCTCCGCGGCGGTGGCCGTGGCGTCCTGGAGCAGCTTGTCCACCCCCCAGGCGACCTGGGCGCGGGAGGCGCCGCTTCGCGCGAGCAGGCCGAGGACGCGCTCCACCAGCCGCAGGTAGTTCTCACCGCTCGGCCTGGCCACGAGCGCGGACCGGGCGAGCTGCGGGTGCTCGAACAGCATCAGGGTGTACGACGTCATGACCGCGCGGAGCTGTTCCCGCCAGCCGTCACCGGCGCCCCGGCCGCTCAGGTCCACCTCGCCCAGCAGCGCGTCCAGGACGGCCGCGTGCAGCTCGGCAGTGTTGGCGACGTAGACGTACAGGGAGGCCGGGCCGGTGTCCAGCTCCTGCGCCAGCCGGCGCATCGTGACCTTCTCCAGCCCCTCGGCCCGCATGATCCGCACCGCGGTCTCCACGATCCAGCGCCGGGACAGAGCGGGCTTCGCCGGACGCTCCCGCCGGCTGACGGGCTCTCTTCTCGCACTCATGACACCGATCGTAACGAACACGTTCGGCGCAGACTGCGATCGGCTGCTTGCTGCCCGGACAGCCGGCCCGCGTCGCGCGTCGCGGGCCGCGGGGCAAGGTCACGTCTGTGGGACGGGGAAGGTGACGCCGGTCAGTCGTTCGCTCTCGCGCCACAGCCAGGCGCCCAGGTCGGGGCCGTCTGCCCCGCCGGGCAGGCGGACCGGCTCGGGTGTGCCGGAGGTCTGGTCGCGTCCGGCCGGGCCGAGGTAGGCCCCATTGGTGACCTCGGGGTGGGTCGCGGCGAACAGGGACGGCCAGGCCGCGCCGTCGGGGGAGCCCATCAGGGTGCGGGAGGCGAGGGCCACGAACAGGCGCCCCGTCCGGCTGGCGGAGGTGTGGCGCTGCAGGTTGGTGACGGCCGAGCCCGGATGGACGACCACGGCACGGTGGGGGCTGTCGGCAAAGCGACGGGCCAGTTCCTGGGTGAAGACGACATTGGCGCGCTTGGACTTCGCGTACGCGCTCATCGGGCGGTAGCGGCGCTCGCTCATCAGATCCGCGAGATCACCGGCGCGCCAGGCGGCGGCGACGGCGCTGACCGTGACGACGCGGGCAGCCGAAGAGCGCTGCAGGGACGGCATCAGGTGCGCTGTCAGCGCGAAATGGCCGAGATGGTTGGTGCCCACCGTGAGTTCCAGCCCATCGCGGGTGAGCCGACGCTCCGGGACATCCATCACACCGGCGTTGTTGATGAGGAGGTCGAGAGTCTCGCCCGCCGCGAGCGGGGCGGCCGCCTCTCGGATCGCGGCGAGGTCGCCGAGGTCCAGCTCCACTGTCTCCAGGTGGGCACCGGGCACGTCCGCGCGCAGGCGGCGGGCGGCGTCGGCCAGGGCGTCGGGGCGTCGACCCGCCAGCAGGATGCGGGCACCGTGCTCCGCCAGCACCTGGGCGGTGCGGTAGCCGATGCCGCTGTTGGCGCCGGTGATCAGTGCGGTCCGGCCCTTGAGATCAGGGATGTCGGCCGGAGTCCAGTGCGAGTTGGGCACGTCACTCTCCTAAATGAACGTTCATTTACTTCGTTCAGCATGCAGACGCCGATCCGAGTTGTCAAATGAACGTTCATTGGAAAAGCTGAGGGCATGGCAACACGTGACCCCGACCGCAAGCGCCGACAGCTGATGGAAGCCGCTCTCGCCGAGTTCGCCGAGTTCGGCCTGGCGGGAGCTCGCGTGGACCGGCTCGCCAAACGGGCCGGCATCAGCCCCGGCCTGGTGTACTCCTTCGCCGCCGGCAAGGAGGGCCTGTTCGAGGCCGTCTACGAAGCGATCGCCGAGCAGACCGTGAACGCTGTCCCCATCGACGCCGACGACCTGGCCGAATACGCAGGCCGCCTGCACGACGCCGGACAGCAGCATCCCCAGGTCATGCGCTTCCTCACCTGGTACGCCCTGGAAAGCACGGAACGGTCGGCGTCCGACCTCGTGGCCCGCTCGATGCAAGACAAGATCGCCTCTGTCGAGGCCGCCCAGCAACGCGGCAGCGTCCGGCGGGACAAGTCGGCCGCGGAGATCCTGGCCCTCGTCCTGGCGCTAGCGAACATGTGGCAGCACCACACAGAGGACGTCAACGCCCTGGTTCCACCCGCACATCAGCGCGCGACGGTCACTGAAGCCGTACGCCGCCTCGTCACCCCGGACTGCCCCGCTGATCACTGATCGCTGGTGTCGTCACCGCAGGCCCGCTGTGTGAGTCGAAGACGTGCTACGCGGTTCTGTTCGGTCGTCGGGTGGGGTGGGAGCGTCGGTGGGCTGCGACCCGTTCGCGGGTCGCGCACCGGCGCGAGCAGTAGCGGCGTTCGGGGCCGCTGCCCTGGCTGATGAAGACGTTGTCGCAGCTGGGTGAGGCGCAGACGCTGCCGGGTGGGCGCTGGCGGTCCCAGACGAGGACGGTCAGTGCCATGCAGGAGGAGGCGAGGAGCCACTCGTGCCAGGGGGCGTTGTCGTCGTGGTCGAGGTGGGGGTGCCAGGGGGTACTGCCGTTGTGCGAGGTCAGGCGGAGTGGTCCGGTGTGGTCGTGCAGGAGGCGGTTGAGGGTGGCCGCGGCGTCGTCGGTGTGCTCGGCGGCGAAGACTGCGCGCAGGAGGGCAGCGGCTGCGCGCATCTCGGCAACGTCCTGGGCGGTGAGATCGATGGGGTCGCTCTCGCCGTATGCGCGCAAGACGTCGGCGACTTCCGCCGGGTCGGGGCGGTCGGCGGCGAGAACGTTGATCAGGGCGGCGGTCCGTCGAGCCGTGCTGAGCACGGAGTGGCGGGTGGTCCAGTCGTCGCTGTGGGGGAGCACCCGTGGAATGTAACGCATCTTGCTGAGTTTTGAGTTACCTCCGTAACGTCGCGCGGATGAGAAGGCGTTACGCACTCCGTTCATACCTCGCCGGAGCAGTGGCGGCTCGTGCCGGGGACGAGATGTCGGGACCGGCGTTGATGCTGGCGGGTTTTGCCGTGGCCGGATCGACGGTCGAAGCGTCGTCGCTGCTCGCGGGGATCACGGTCTCGGCCGCCGTGGGCGGGCCGGTGCTCGGGGCGTTCCTCGACAGGGCGGCGCGGCCGGGACGCCTGCTGGCCGGGGCCCTCGTCATGTATGCGACGGGGCTGGGGGTGCTGCTCGGGGGGCTCGGCCGGTGGCCGTTCGCCGTCACGATCGCTGTCGCCGTGGTGACGGGGCTGCTGGGGCCTGCCCTGTCGGGCGGATGGACGGCCCAGCTGCCCCGTGTGGTGCCCGGTGACCGCCTGCCGCGGGCGAACGCGCTCGATGCCATGACATTCAGTGCGGCGAGTCTGGCCGGTCCGGCTCTCGCAGGCGTCGTGGCGGAGGCGCTGGGAGCCCCGTCGGCGGTGGTGGTCTCCGTCGTACTCATCACCTTGGCACTGCCCGCCGCCTGGATGTTGCCCGCCCGTCCGGGTCGGGCGCGGGGCACTCGGGCGGCTCCGTCGATCAGCGACCTCGCCGCCGGGATACGGATCATCACCGGAAGACCGTCACTGGCCCGCGCGACCCTTGCCTCCGTCCTCTCCTGCGTCGCCCAGGGCATGCTGACGGCGTGCGTCCCGCTCCTGGGCGCGCGCGTCCTGGGCGGAGTCGGCCGCGGTGCGATGCTGCTCTCCTGCGCGGCGGTCTCCGCCCTGGCGGCCAACGCCGTTCTCACCCGGTTCGCGCGTTCCGTCGCCCCAGAGACGATCATCTGGGCCAGCGCTCTGGTCCAGGCCGCCGGGTTGGCTCTGGCCACCGCGGACTCTCCCGTGACGCTGATCGTGGCGGCCCTCGTCGTGGGGGCCGGTGAAGGTCCGCAACTGGCCGCTGTGTTCGCCATCCGTCACCGGGAGGCCCCGGGAGACTTGCGCGGTCAGATCTTCACCACCGGCGCCAGCCTGAAGATCACCGGATTCGCCGTGGGGGCGGCGGTGGCCGGTCCTGTCGCGACTCGGTCCCTTCCCGCCGCCTTGGCTCTCGCAGCGAGCGTGGCGGTTCTCGCCGCAGTGGGCTTCTTCGCCGTCCCGTCGGCAACGGGCCATTCGTCCGAGGACCGTGCGCTCCACGGTGGGGGGAGCACCCCTGGCCACCCCGACGGCTCCCCTGGATCCCGCCCGCACTCGTCGTGCTGACGCCGTCCAGGGCCAGGGCGTCCTTCGAGGACCATCGCGTGCGGCGGGCCCCCGGCCCGTACGGGCACCACGCGCCCGGCGCGACCACAGCGCCTGAGATGCTGGTCCCGCGGCCACCGCACCCGGTCGACGAGGACGGGCGCGAGGGCCGCCCGCACCGAGCGGGCACCGCGCGCCACCGGCCCCGACCGGTGACGAGCGATGCCCCCTTCGGCGCGCCCTCACGCGCCCGCCCCTCCCCGGAAGGTTTTCCTCCCCATGCCCTTGGCTCTGCTGGCCCTGGCCGTCGTCGCGTTCGGCATCGGCACGACCGAGTTCGTCACGATGGGGCTCCTGCCCCAGATCGCCGACGGCGTCGGCGTGTCCGTGCCGCACGCGGGCAACCTCGTCTCCGCCTACGCACTCGGCGTCGTCGTCGGCGCGCCGCTGCTCACCGGGATCGGCGCCCGGGTGCCGCACAAGCGACTGCTGCTGATCCTCTCGGGCGTGTTCATCGTCGGGAACACCGCATCCGCACTCGCCCCGAACTTCGCCCTGCTGTTCGCCGCGCGCGTCCTGGCGGGACTACCCCACGGCGCGCTCTTCGGCGTGGGTGCCGTCGTCGCCGCCAAACTGGTCGCGCCCGACCGGGCGGCCCGCGCCGTCTCGACCATGTTCCTCGGCCTCACGGTCGCCAACATCGTCGGTGTCCCCGTCGGAACCGCCCTCGGCCAGCAACTCGGCTGGCGTTACGCGTACGCCGCGGTGTCCGTCATCGGAGTCGTGGCCTTCGTCGCCCTGACCCTGTTGATACCGCATCAGCCCCGGGGCGCACAGTCCGGCGTCATGCACGAGCTGCGCGCGATGAAGAACAAGCAGGTGATGATCGGCCTGGTCACGGCGGTCGTCGGATTCGGCGGCTACTTCGCCGTGTACAGCTACCTCGTGCCGATGCTGACCCACCTGACGGGCATCTCGGATGCTTCCACCACCCTGGTGCTCGCACTGTTCGGTGTGGGGATGACGGTGGGCACCCTCGTCGCGGGCCCGCTCACCGACCGGGCCCTGCGCCCGACGCTCTACGCGGGATTCGCGCTGCTCGCCGCGGCACTGGTGGCGCTGTACTTCACGATCGATCAGGTGGTGCCCGCGCTCGTCGTCATCACGGTCGTCGGCGCCCTGAGTTCACTGATCACCACTCCCGTGCAGATGCTGCTGATGACGAAGGCGCACGAGGCGCCGACGATGGCGGCAGCCTCGAACCACTCGGCGTTCAACCTGGCCAACGCGGGCGGCGCCTGGCTGGGCGGCCTGGTCATCGCGGCGGGCTGGGGATGGTCCTCGCCCACCCTGGTCGGCGCCGCCCTGGCCGTCGTCGGCCTCGGCCTGGCCGTGGTCGGCGGATGCCTCGACCGGGACGGACGCGGCTCGAAGGTCGTCACGGCGTCCGGCGCGGCCCGCGAACCCGGCGACGCGAAACAGGGGAGCGCGACGGCCGAATCCGCGCGGAAGTCCGCTTCCTCCTGACCCATGGAGACCGCTGATCGTCAGGTCAGGACCAGCCACCGGCGGCCGTCGATCAACTCTCGGACCGCGTCGAGGTGGCCGGCGTGGCACGCGGTCTCGTGATGACATGCAGCAGGACGTCGCGCAGGGTGTGCAGGTGCGGTTCACCGAACAGGTCGTGGGGCCACCAGGCCAACGCGGCGTCGGCAGCGGTGGCCGTGATGACGGCATCCGCGAGTTCCGCCTCCCGCCGGTATCGGTCGAGCACGTCGGCGGCCGGTACTTCCGGGGCCACCTGCCACGCATCGTCGCCGCTCGTCAGACTGTGGATGACCTCCTCGTCCCCGGCGACGACCGCGCGGAACCAGAACCGCTCCACATCGAGGGCCAAGTGCTGTACCAGCCCCAGGCAGTGCCATCCCGAAGGCAGCAGGGGCCGTCGAAGATCCTTCGGGTCGAGCCCGTCAAGGATGTCGAGAACGTGGCGTCGCTGTCCGTCCAGGGTCCGAAGAAGCGCCCTTACCTCACTGCCCGGAGTGGTATCGCTCAAATTCTCGGTCATGGTCACCCATGATTCCCGAATCAGCGGGGCCACGCAGGACGTTGTCCAGGTACGCGGGCCGGCCGACTCGAAGCGGGGAGGCCGACCGCCGCGGGAGCCGAGCCCTGCCGGGGCTGGTGCTGGTCGCGCCAGGCCCGAGGCGAGAGTCCGTAGGCCTGTTTGAACACCTTGCTGAAGTGGGTCGCGTTCACGAAGCCCCACCTTCGTCCTATCGCCGCGATGGTGCGCGACCGGCTGCTCGGGTCGGACAACTCCCGCCTGCACTCCGCCAAACGGTGGGTACGGATCCAGTCTCCAAGACTGATGCCCAACCCGGACAGCACTGTGTAGAGATGCCGTACGGAGATGTCGTGTGCGGCGGCGATCCGTGCCGCCGACAGGTCGGGGTCCCTCAGGTGCGTCCGGATGTACTGAGTGATCCGCAGGCCGAGCGTTGACTCCAAGGGGCCTCTGGCAAGGCTCGAGTTGCCGTGCTCGGTCGTCAGGACGGCGCGCAGGAGTTCGACGCTGGGCTCCACTACGGCGTCCGCGTGCACACCCTGGTGCAATTCGTCGGTGGCGGCCAGTTGGGAGAAGTAGGTGAAGGCGAGACGCGCAACGGGGTTGTCGGCCCCCAGGGCGACTGAGCTGGTGTCTCGCAGCAGCCGGTCGGGGAGCGCGAGTGCCGCGCGGGGGAAGCGCAGGAAGTGGTGGTCGACTCCCTCGTCGAAGAGAAGCGTGTAGGGAGCGATCGACTCGTAGACGGCGAACTCGCCGGGTCTCAGTACACACTCCCGTCCGTTCTGCGCCACCAGGCTGGTGCCCGTCACCTGCAGGCCGAGGAAGACGGCAGGCTCCTCGTCCTCCCGGGCCAGCCGTTCCGTACGGCGGATCGTGACCGCGGTCGCCCGTGCCGAACAGATTCTGAGAGGTCCGACGGTGCCGAGCCCTATACGAACGGACAGGTCCTCAGCGGCAGGACGGTGGTCGATGTCGACCGCCACCACGGACTCCCACACGGCGTTGCGGACCACTTCCTCCCGGTCGCGCGGCGGTATGAACGCGGTGTCCAGAACCGGGCTCATGAATCGGACCTTCGGCTGCGCTGGTCGTGCGGCCGGCCCGGCCGCCCCTCGGTCTGTTCCCTCACAAGCGCCCTCCCCGACAAGGACAGTTCCCGCCGTCAGCTTGGCAGGACGGGATCTCGCCGCGCAACGGCTCCGCCGGGAGCGCGCGGGGTCCTCGCCTGCTGCGGTGCCAGGGCGCGGCGGCGGTCGCACTGCTGACACATTCCCCTGCACGGACGACAAAGTCCGAAGCCCACGAGGGTTCTAAGGTCCATGGACGAGGCCGTCACCGAGACGACACATCACCGACCGGGAGGATTGCATCGTGCAACGAGGATCGACGACGCTGCGCACGCGGACCGGAGTACTGGGGGTTTTGGCTCTCCTCTTCGCCGCCGGCCTGACGGCCAGCCCGATGATGACCGCGCCCGCCCATGCCGCCTACGGTCCGTGCAACACGACGGTGAAGCGCACCGATGGGTTGGGCAGTGGCGGCATCCCTGGCAATCACTACAAGATCCCCGCGCGTACCGGTAACGGTCTGAACTGCTACATGGAATACCAGACGGGTAGTTCAAACGCCGTAACGGCGCTGCAGCGAGCCATCCTGTCGTGCTACAGCGGCACCTATGCCGCCAACCGGATCAACGCCACCGGAGGGGCGGACGGGGTCTACGGCACCGGCACGGTGGATGCCGTCCGGTGGCTCCAGGCCAACCGACTCGGCGTGAGTGCCGACGGCGACTACGGACCGGCGACCCGGGGACAGATGCTGTGGCCGCTGTACACCGCAGGCGGTACTTACATCGCCTGCCTCAACCCCCCTTTGTAGTCAGCTGCAGTCAGCGCAACGTCTGCCGACGCCGACCTCGTCCGCCTGAGGTCGGCGTCGGCAGACGTGGTGGATGGCCGGCACGGTGGCGAGGTCCTTCGCCCCTGAGCCAGGAGGTCTCCACGCGGACATGGGCGACGACTGTGCGGGAACCCGGCCTCCGTACTGTCCCGACGTGCGGAAGAGACGATGACGACACCCGAGGATCACAGCCAAAGCCAAAGCCACAGCCGCAACCGCTTCTGCAAGGCATGCGGCACGCCCGCCGGAGACGGGCCACTGTGCGAGCACTGCGGCACCGTCCTGACACTCCCGGACGACGCCGGGCTGTCGGAGGACCAGGGTGCCGCGGTCCGCAGGGACTTCGAAGAGCGAGACGCCCGGCGGAGTCAGTGACCCCGGCGTCGTCGATCGGCGGTTGGCCAAGACTTTGCGCGTGGCCGATTCCGCGCGACCGACGCCCTGCCTGAGGGTGACTGAAGGTATCGCTATCGCAAAGAGTGGCTGAAAACGAGAGAAGCTCTGTGTCCTTCCCGTTACGGCCACGTTGACCCCGCCTACTCCTGTGACGCACGCTCGAAATGTAGATGGCACTTACAACTGGTTCGCCTTCGATCTGCTCGCAGCTGCAAAAGGACTGGTCGTGCAGGGTCGTCCGGCGCACCGGACGCAGGAGGTAGCGCATGTGCGGCATCACCGGCTGGGTCTCCTTCGACCGCGACCTCGGCACCGAGAGGGCGGCGTTGGACGCCATGACCGAGACGATGGCCTGCCGCGGACCGGACGACCACGGCGTCTGGGTGCAGGGACCCGTCGCGCTCGGCCACCGCAGGCTCGCCATCATCGACCTGCCCGGCGGCCGGCAGCCGATGAGCGCCGACACTCCCCACGGCACGGTCGCGCTCGTCTACTCGGGAGAGACCTACAACTTCACCGAACTCCGCCGTGAACTCGCGGACCGCGGCCACCGTTTCGCCACCGACTCCGACACCGAAGCCGTGCTGCGCGGCTACCTCGAATGGGGTGACGCGCTCCCCGAGCACCTCAACGGCATGTACGCCTTCGCGCTCTGGGACGGACGCGAGAACAAGCTCGTCATGGTCCGCGACCGCATGGGCATCAAGCCGTTCTACTACCACCCGACCGCGGACGGCGTGCTGTTCGGCTCCGAGCCCAAGGCGATCCTCGCCCATCCGCTGGCCCGCCGCCGGGTCCGGCTCGACGGGCTGCGGGAACTCCTCACCATGATCAAGACGCCCGGTCACGCCGTCTGGGACGGCATCCGCGAGGTCGAGCCCGGCACCGTCGTCACCGTCGACCGCTCGGGCGTGCACCAGCGCCGCTACTGGGAGTTGGAGACCCGTCCGCACACCGACGGCAGGGAGGCCACGGTCGCGCACGTCCGCTCGCTCCTCGACGACATCGTGCGCCGCCAACTGGTCGCCGACGTGCCCCGCTGCACCCTGCTCTCCGGCGGACTGGACTCCTCGGCGATGACCGCGCTCGCCGCGCGGCAGCTGGGTGAACACGGCGAGAAGGTACGCAGCTTCGCCGTCGACTTCGCGGGGCAGACCGACAACTTCATCGCCGACGAACTCCGGGGCACCCCCGACACCCCCTTCGTCCACGACGTCGCCCGCGCCTCGGGCACCGACCACCAGGACATCGTGCTGGACGCCCAGGCCCTCGCCGACCCCGAGGTCCGCGCCAAGGTCATCCGCGCCCGGGACCTGCCGGCCGGCCTCGGCGACATGGACGCCTCCCTGTACCTGCTCTTCCGCGCGATCCGCGACCACTCCACCGTGGCCCTGTCCGGCGAGTCCGCCGACGAGGTCTTCGGCGGCTACCTGCAGTTCTTCGACGAGGAGGCACGCCGCGCCGACACCTTCCCCTGGCTGGTGTCGATGAGCCGCCACATGGGCGAGGACACGGACCTGCTGCGCCCCGACCTGGCCGCGAAACTGGACCTGCCCGCGTACGTGGCCGACGGCTACCGCGAGGCCGTGGCCGGTATCCGGCGCCTGGACGGCGAGAGCGACTTCGAGTACCGGATGCGGCGGATCTGCCATCTGCACCTGACCCGCTTCGTGCGCATCCTGCTCGACCGCAAGGACCGCGCCAGCATGGCCGTCGGCCTGGAGGTCCGGGTCCCCTTCTGCGACCACCGGCTCGTCGAGTACGTCTACAACACTCCGTGGGCGCTGAAGTCCTTCGACGGCCGGGAGAAGACCCTGCTGCGCGAGGCCACCGCGGACGTGTTGCCGAAATCCGTGTACGACCGGGTCAAGAGCCCCTACCCGTCCACCCAGGACCCCAAGTACGCGGCGGCCCTCCAGGACCAGGCCAAGGACCTGCTCACCCGCACCGGTCACCCCGTCTTCGACCTCGTGGACCCGGAGCGACTGCGGCGGGCCGCCGAGCGGGAGGCACCGATGAGCGGTCAGGCGGACCGGCGCGGCCTGGAACGGGCCCTCGACCTCGCCCTCTGGCTGGACCTCTACCAGCCGGAACTCGATCTCGGCTGAACGACTCCGCCCGCACTCCGGGGGAGGCCCGCCGACCCAGGCGCCCAGAGGGTGACGGCCCGGCACACCGGCGCTCGATGTGTTCGTGCGGGGCACGTGTCACCCGTCGGACGCGGAGTGCTCCTCGACTCGCTGTCGGTTGACGGGGGACAGGCTGTTGGGACAACGGCGAGTCGAGAGGGCTTGCGGCGGCCGGCTGCTGCCACAAGCCACGGCCGACATGATCTTCGACGCGGTGGACGAGAACGGTGACGGCCGCATCTCCCCATGGGGAACACCGGCGGCCGCGGACCGATGCGGTGCCGGCCTTCCTACGCCGCGGACCACGGCGGCGCGGCCACGAGCGGTCGCCGGGCCGCGCGCCGGGCCGTGTACCCGCTGATCCCCAGCCCGACCCCGACCAGGGCCAGCACGGTCCCGAGCCCTCCGGTCGCCAGCGACACCGGCGGCACGACGAACCCCTCCCGCACGCGCCCGACCACCCCGGAGGCCGCGACGCTGCCCGACTGCTCGTCGAGGGAGAAGCGTGAGTCGTTCGAGTTCCCCCGGTTGTCGCCCAGCAGGAACAACCGCCCGTCCGGTACCCGTACGTCGTACGGTACGGCCGCGGAGGCCAACGCGTCGCGCCGTACGTAGGGCTCGTCGACCGGCTTCCCGTTCACCGTGACCCGGTCCCCGTCGCTCTCCACGTGATCACCGCCCGTCCCGATGACGCGCCGCAGAACCGGGGCGCCCTGGTATCGGCCGCGCACACGAACGAGCACGACATCGCCCCGGCGTACTTCGTCGGGGCCGATGTGCTCGACGACCAGGTGCTCGCCCTGGCGATACGCGGGCTCCATCGACTCGCCCTGGACGGTGACTCCTTGGTGACGTGCGAAGAAGTAACCGGTGCCTCCCAGCACCAGGACCAGCCCGAGCGGGACCGACACCCAGCCCGCGACTCTCCGCCGGCCGCCTGCTCCACGCTGCCGCATGAACGCCCCTCCCCGACAACCGCCCCGGGCGGGCGGACCAGCAGAGGCTAAGCGGTCCCGCACGGAAACGCACATCCCGCCGAGACCGCGCCCCGCGCGCCACAGCAACCGGCCCGCCGGTGCGCGGTTCCGTACGGCGACCCACCGTGCCGAGGCGCGGCTGACCGGAGGTGCCCTCGCACCAGCACTCCGGCCGGGCTCGCCCGACTGGCGCAGCGGCGGTCCGTGCGGTCGCGCCGAGCGCCAGGGGTGCGCGACAGTTGATCCATGTGCGGCCGGTACGTTTCCACCCGCGGTCCCGAAGACCTCGCCCGGCGGTTCCGGATCGCCGACCGGGACCTCGGCGATCCCCTGGCGCCGAGCTGGAACGTCGCGCCGACCGACGAGGTGTGGGCCGTCCTCGAACGCCCCCCGCGGGAGGCCCATGCCGCCGCTCCGGCGGTACGGCACCTGCGGACGCTGCGCTGGGGCCTGGTACCGTCCTGGGCCCGCGACACGAAGATCGGCGCCCGGCTGATCAACGCCCGGGTGGAGACCGTCCACGAGAAACCGGCCTTCCGCACCGCGTTCGCCCGCCGCCGCTGCCTCCTGCCGGCCGACGGCTTCTACGAATGGCAGCGCGTCGAGGACCCGGAGACGGGGAAGGCCCGGAAGCAGCCCTACTTCGTCCATGCCGCCGACGACCGGGTGATGGCCCTCGCGGGGCTGTACGAGTACTGGCGCGACCCGGACGCCGGGCACGACGACGACCCGTCGGCCTGGCTGACGACCTGCACCATCATCACCACCGAGGCCACCGACGCCGCCGGACGCGTCCACCCCCGCATGCCGCTGACCGTCGCCGACGACCACTACGACGTCTGGCTGGACCCCTCCCGCCAGGACACCGGCGCGCTGCGCGACCTCCTTGAGCAGCCCGCCGGCGGTCGGCTCGACGCCCGCCCCGTCTCCCCGGCGGTCAACAACGTCCGCAACAACGGCCCGCACCTGGTCGAGGCGGTCACCGGCCCGGAAGGCAGAGCCACTCCGTCCGGTTGAGCCTCCGCCGATGGGCAACGTCGCCTCGCGCAGGACCGGTTGAACACCCGCCGCCCGACGGCAAGGATGACTCCATGCGAAGCACCGTGATCATGGACGCTCCCTCCAACCTGGGCCTGCGCCCGCCGGCTCCCGGCACCGTCCCCGGCTGCTACAAGCTGGCCGGGGCGCTGCGGGACAACGGGATCGTACGCAGGCTCGGCGCCGTCGAAGGGGGCGTGGTCGTGCCGCCCCGCTACGACCGGGGCGACTGGCAGGAGGGCGACGGCGTCTTCAACGCACACGCCATCGCCGCTTACACGCGCACCCTCGCCGACCGCATCGAGGCGCACGTGTCCGCCGGTCATTTCGCCCTGGTCCTCGGCGGGGACTGCTCCATCCAACTCGGCGCCGCGCTGGCCCTGCGCCGCCTCGGCCGGTACGGCCTGGTGTCGATCGACGCCTCTCCCGACTTCCGTCATCCCGGCACCTCCGACCGGATCGGCGCCGCCGGCGGCGAGGAACTCGCCCTTTCGACCGGCCGGGGGCAGGAGGACCTGACCGACCTCGAAGGACTGCGGCCCTACCTCCGGGACGAGGACGTCCGGCTCTTCGGCACCCGGGACGCGTTCGTGGACGACGCGGACGTCGCCGAACTGCGCGCGCTGAAGGTCCCCGTCACCACCGTCTCCGAACTGCGCCGCACCGACCCCGGTAGCCTGGGCGCAGCGGCCGCCGAAGATCTCGGGGCGGCGGCCCTCGACGGCTTCTGGGTCCACCTGGACGCCGACGTCCTCGACCCCTCGGTCATGCCCGCGGTCGACAGCCCGGACCCCGACGGCCTGCTGCCGGGCGAACTCACCGCCCTGTTGCGCCCGCTCGTCCGGTCCCCGCACTGTGCGGGGCTCAACGTCACCATCTACGACCCCGACCTGGACCCCGACGGCAGCGCGGGCGCCCTCCTGACCGACCTGGTGGTGGCCGCCTTCACCACCGACTGAGACGCGCGGTCGGTCCATGCCGGGGACGGCTCCGCCGCTCGCACGGCGCGGTGGCCGTCAGGCAGCCGGTCGCCAGCCCAACGCGGGACCGAGCCGGCCGGCGATGTCGGTCAGGATCTGCACATAGTCCTCCGGAGCGAAGGTGAACGGCAGGGCGAAGGCCACCTCCTCCACCTCCCGGAACGCCGCGTGGGCCCGCAGCCGCTCCGCGATCCACTCGGAAGGGCCCACGAGGTCCGGGGCGAACAGCAGACGGGCGGGTCCCTGTGGCTCCAGGGTGCGGGGGAGGCGCTGGGCGGCGTAGTCCTCGTACTTGGCGCGCTGCGCGGCGTCGGCGGAGTCGGTGGGAACCACCACGAGCCCTTGGGAGACCCGCGCGGCCTCCCCGTCGGCGTGCGCCGCGCGGAAGGCTCGGATGTGGGAGAGCTGGATCGCGGCGAAGTCCTCGGAGCCGGTGCCTTCGTCCGGCCCCGCCTTGACCACGCTGCTGGTGAGGAGGTTCAACGCGTTCTCTCCGGCCCAGCGGGCCGAGCGCAGGCTGCCGCCCCCGTACCACATGCGTCGCCGCAGTCCGGGGGAGTGGGGCTGTACGCGGTCGGAATAGGTCTCGATGCCCTCCGTACCGCGGAAGTCCGTGACCGGTTCCCCCGCGACGTGGCCGAGCAGGCGCCGCAGCCGCGCATAGCCGAGCTCCTCGACATCGGCCGTGTCCGGATACAGAGCGTCCTTCACCCGCTCGTAGTGCATGGGCGGGCCGGTGCTCACGCCCGGGTTGAAGCGGCCGCCGGACAGGATGTCCACGGTCGCCCAATCCTCGGCGAGGCGCAGCGGGTTCTCCCACCCCAACGGCGTGACGGCGGTACCCAGTTCGATGCGACTGGTGCGCTGCGTGGCGGCCGCGAGCACCGCCACCGGTGAGGCGATCCCGTACTGGAGGTGGCGGTGACGCACCCAGGCGCTGTCGAAGCCGAGTCGCTCCCCCAACTCCAGCACGCGCAGTGTGTCCTCGTGTCCGGGGCCCGGTTCCGCCTCGTCGAACAGCCCGATCGTGAGAAACCCGAGCCTCTTCAGCCGCCTGCCGCTCATCTGCCACTCCCGCCCACCGGTGCCCACCCGGGCCGGCCACCTCTCAACAGACGGATCATGCCCCCTCATCACCGGAGGGCGATCCCTGCGGAACGTATGTCGCCCGGCTGTTCACGAGGACGCAACACGCGAGCGCTACTCGTCCCGCTCCGCGATGGAGAAGGCTCGGCGAGTCGGCCTCGACAGATGGTGTGCTCGGGCGTGGGCAGGCCGCCCTGGTGAGGGGTCAGACGGCATCGCTCGGATTTCCGGGAGATTCGGCGATTTCCCGTTCGGCGGCTTCGATCAGGGCCAGCACGGCGTTCGCCGCGGCCACGGGGTCACGGGCCTCGACGGCCCGCACGACGGCGCGGTGACCCGGCAACGAGGCCTCCACCGCGCCGGGGGTCTGCGTGCTGATGAGAAAGCTGTGTTCCAGCGCGATCTCGACCGCGCGGCCCAGTGAGCCGAGGAGACGGTTGCCGCCCGCGTCGAGCAGGGCCCGGTGGAAGGCGATGTCGGCCTCGACGTACCCCCTGCGGCCGGGAGCCGCCGCCGCGGCCTCCATGGCCGCCAGGGACTCGTACAGGACTCGTACGTCGTCGGGGCCTGCCCGGTCTGCGGCGAGCCGGGCCGCCTCCGGCTCGACGATCCGGCGCAGTTCACCCGTGTCGCGCAGCAGAGCGGTGGCGTCCCCGGCCTGTTTCCAGCGCAGTACGTCACGGTCCAGGTGGTTCCAGTGCTCCGGAGGCAGCACACGCGTGCCGGTACGCGGCCGTACGTGCAGCATGCCCTTGGCGACCAGTGACTTCACCGCCTCGCGCAACACCCCCCGGCTGACGCCGATCTCGGCCGCGAGGGCGTCCTCGACCGGCAACGGAGCCCCCGGCTCCCACGCTCCCGCCACGATGCGCCGCCCGAGTTCGTCGACCACCCGCTGGTGCGTGGTCGGGAAATTCTCCACGATCGCCGCTTCCCTCTGGACGCCATTCATCGAATCATTCAATGATTGTGTGACAGGGTACGGCCCGCGGGCACCACCCGGCCACGCCCCATCGCGAAGCGGACGACGCCAGAGCCACGGGAGTGCCTACATGACGGACGGTCAGCAGAAGAGTCGCCGCAGCCAGGAGTGGTTCGGCGCACGGGGCCGCAGCGGGATGGTGTACCGCTCCTGGATGCGCAACCAGGGCTTCGGGCACGAGGTGTTCGACGGTCGCCCCGTCATCGGCATCGCGACCAGCGCCTCCGAACTCGCCCCGTGCAACGCCCATCTGGACCGCGTCGCCGAAGCCGTCAAGCGCGGCGTGTGGCAGTCGGGCGGCCTGCCCCTGCAGTTCCCCACCATGGCCACCGGCGAGACCCTGATGCGCCCCACCGCCATGCTGTACCGCAACCTGATGGCCATGGAGGTCGAGGAGCTGATCCGGGCCAACCCGCTCGACGGTGTCGTGCTGCTGTCCGGCTGTGACAAGACGACCCCGGCCATGCTCATGGGCGCCGCCAGTGTCGACCTGCCCGCCGTCATGGTCACCGGCGGCCCGATGCTCAACGGCAAGTACCGGGGCCAGGACGTCGGTTCCGGCACCCATGTGTGGAAGTTCGAGGAAGACCTGAAGACCGGCCGGATGACCGAGGAGGAGTGCTTCTTCGCGGAAGGCTGCATGGCCCGCTCCAACGGGCACTGCATGACGATGGGGACTGCCTCGACGATGGCCTGCATGGCCGAGGCGCTCGGCATGCAGCTGCCGGGCTCGGCGGCATGGCCCGCGGTCGACTCCCGCCGGATGGAGACCGCGCAGGCGGCCGGGCAGCGCATCGTACGGATGGTGGAGGAGGAGCTGCGCCCCTCGCGGATCCTGACCCGGGAGGCGTTCGAGAACGCCGTCCGGGTCAACGCGGCCATCGGCGGTTCCACGAACGCCATCATCCACCTCACCGCCCTCGCCGGACGTGTCGGTGTCGAGTTGAGCCTGGCGGACTTCGACGACCTGGCGCGCGCGGTGCCGACGCTGGTCAACCTGATGCCCAGCGGGAAGTACCTCATGGAGGACTTCTGCTACGCGGGCGGCCTCCCGGCCGTCCTGGCCGAGCTGCTCGGCGGCGATCTGCTGCACGGCGGGCAGATCACGGTCACCGGACGCACCGTCGCCGAGAACACCGAGCACGCCGAACGCGTCGACTCCGACGTCATCACCCGCCTCGACGCCCCCTTCCAGCCGGCCGGCACCGGTATCGCCGTCCTCCGCGGCAACCTGTGCCCAGACGGGGCCGTGATCAAGCAGTCCGCCGCGTCACCGCACCTGCTCACCCACCGCGGTCCCGCGCGCGTCTTCGACTCCCCGGAGGCCTACCACGAGGTCGCCGACGACCCGGAACTCGACATCGACGAGAACACCGTCATCGTCATCCGCAACGCCGGCCCCAAGGGCTACCCCGGCATGCCCGAGGTCTCCAACGTGCCGCTTCCCGCCAAGCTGCTGAAGGCCGGTGTCACCGACATGGTGCGCGTCTGCGACGGCCGGATGAGCGGCACCGGGTACGGGACGGTGGTCCTGCACGTGGCACCCGAGGCCGCCGTCGGCGGCCCCCTCGCCCTGGTGCGCGACGGGGACCCCGTCGTCCTCGACGTCCCGAACCGCACCCTGCGCCTGGACGTGGACGACGCCGAGCTCGCCCGGCGACGGCAGACGTGGCGGACACCCGCCGAGCGGTACGACAGCGGCTACACCTGGCTGTACACGCAGCACGTGGAACAGGCCGATCAGGGCGCCGACTTCGGATTCCTGCGCGGATCCCGCGGACACGAGGTCCCCCGCGACTCCCACTGATCCCGGGCCCCGACCACCGCCCCCCTCGAACCCAGGAGAGCAGCCACCGTGGAACCCGGAGCAGCGCGCCCTCGTCCGGCCCTCACCACCGGCTCCGTCCTGCCGGAGGACGCCGACCGCGCCACCCTCGTGGCACGCGTCCACGCCCCGGAGTACGACGGGCCGTGTGTGGCCGCGGTGCGCGGCGAGCGGGTCGTCGACCTGACGGCCGTCGTGCCCACCGTCTCCGACCTCATGGAACGCGACGACGCGGCGGCAGTCGTCCGCGAGGCCGACGCAGGACACGTCTGGCGTCTGGACGAACTGCTCGAGGCACCCGTCGGCCGCCGTGACGTCCCCCATCTGCTCGCCCCCGTCGACCTGCAGGTGATCAAGGCCGCCGGTGTCACCTTCGCGGGGAGCCTGCTGGAACGCGTCATCGAGGAGCGCACCGGCGGCGAC
Source organism: Streptomyces sp. BBFR25 (assembly GCF_044590125.1). Lineage (NCBI taxonomy): Bacteria > Bacillati > Actinomycetota > Actinomycetes > Kitasatosporales > Streptomycetaceae > Streptomyces > Streptomyces sp. BBFR25. The sequence goes on along the minus strand of NZ_CP172447.1, from coordinate 519,864 downwards.
CCGGCGCAGGCCGCCCGGGTACGGGCCCGCGTCGGGCAGGTGGTGGGCGGCGCGCTCGACGGCATCCGCCCCGGATCGCCCGAGGCGGACAAGGTCAGGGACCTACTGGTCGCCGAGGGGCTGTGGTCGCAGTACCTGGAGGTCGGCATCGGGCCGGAGCCGGAGGTGTTCACCAAGGCGCCGGTCCTCTCCGCGGTCGGCGTCGGCGCCGACATCGGGGTGCTCGCTGCCTCGGTGTGGAACAACCCCGAGCCCGAGGTCGTCCTCGTCGTGGACTCGCGCGGCCGGGTACGCGGTGCGACGCTCGGCAACGACGTCAACCTCCGCGACATCGAGGGACGCAGCGCCCTGCTGCTGGCCCGTGCGAAGGACAACAACGCCTCGTGCGCGATCGGCCCGTTCATCCGCCTGTTCGACGAGGACTTCGACCTCGACACCGTACGCGGGCTCGACGTCGGCCTGCGGGTCGACGGGACGGACGGGTACGTACTGCACGGCAACAGCACGATGCGGGGGATCAGCCGCGACGTGCTGGACCTGGTGGCCGCCACACACGGTCCGCACCATCAGTACCCGGACGGGTTCGTGCTCTTCACCGGGACGCTGTTCGCCCCCACGGAGGACCGCAAGGCACCCGGCGCGGGCTTCACCCACGAGTACGGCGACGTCGTGCGGATCTCCAGCCCTCGACTCGGCGCTCTGGTCAACACCGTCGTCCCGAGCGAGCAGGCCGCGCCCTGGACGTTCGGCGTACGCGCGCTGACACGCAACCTGGCCCGGCGCGGCGTCCTGTGAGACACCGAGGCCCCCCAGGCCCCCGGCCGGCGGGACGCCCCGGCTCGCCCGGCTCATGACCGGGCTGCCGGCTCCTGCTCGATCACGGAGCGCAGGCGCCGCCTGTGGTCCAGGTGGCGTTCGGCTCCGGTCAGGGTGACCCTGGCCACCAGGCGTGGATCCGCGCTGGAGGCGGCCAACCTCAGCTCCAGCTCGCCCGGTTCGACCACTCGCCGTCCGTCGCGTCCGGTGAACGATGCCAGATCGGCCGGGACCACGGCACGCAGGCGCCGGGCCTCACCCGGCTCCAGGTCGACCCGGGCATAGCCGACGAGGCGCTGCACCGGCTGGACGACGGAGGCGACCGGGTCGTGCAGATAGAGCTGGACGACCTCTGTTCCCGACCGCCCGCCGGTGTTGCGGACGGTCAGGGCGAGGGTGAACTCGCCGTCCGTCGGCGCCTCCCGGACGTCCACGGTCAGGTCCGTCCAGTCGAACCGCGTGTAGGACAGGCCGTGACCGAAGGGGAACGCCGGTGTCGGATCGATGGTGGACACCTCACCGGCGTGGGCGAGCCTCGCTCCGAGGTACGTGGCCGGCTGGGAACCCGGCCCGCGCGGCACGCTGACCGGGAGCCGTCCGGACGGGTTGATGCGGCCGCTGAGTACACCGGCGATCGCATGCGTGCCTTCCTCACCGGGAAAGAAGGACTGCACGATCGCCGCGGACTCCCGCACGGCGCGGCCGAGAGAGTACGGTCGTCCCGCGAGCAGCACGGTGACCAGGGGCGTCTCCACGTCCAGCAGGGCGTCGAGCAGGTGCTGCTGCGCCCCGGGCAGCGCCAGCGTCTCGACGTCGCATCCTTCACCACTGGTACCCCGCCCGAAGAGCCCGGCGCGGTCACCGAGCACCACCAGGGCGATGTCGGCCTCGCGAGCCACCCTGGCGGCCTCACACAGGCCGGTGAGGTCCCCGTCGTCGATGCCGGTGCCCCGGACGACCGTGATCTCCGCGTCGGGGAACTCGGTGGCGAGGGCGTCCCGCAACGTTGGCAACTCGATGCCGTGCGGGGTCCCGGGGTGACGGACGCCGATGTGCTGAGGAAAGGAGTAGCAGCCCAGTACGGCGACCGCCTCGTCGGCGTTGGGGCCGAGCAGGGCGATGCGGCGGGGCCTTTCCAGCGGCAGCGTGCCGTCGTTGCTCAACAGCACGACAGCTTCCTCGGCGACCGTGCGGGCGAGCGCGCGGTTGTCCGAAGTGTCCAGGTCGATCCGGCCGCGCAGGGCGTCCGGATCGTCGAGGTCCGCCCCTTCGAGTGCGGTCGGCAGGGGATTCCAGTCCGGATCGAGCAGGCCGAGCCTCGCCTTCTGGGTGAGTACCCGGCGAAGGGCCCGGTCGACCAGTGCTTCCGGGACACGACCGTCGGCGACCGCCTCGGCCAGGGGCGCGCCGTACGTCTTGACGTTGGGCAGTTCGACGTCGATGCCCGCCCACAGGGCCAGTCCGGCGGCGTCGGACCATTCGGCCGCGACGCCGTGCAGGATCTTGAGGAAGGCGATGGCGAAGTAGTCGGCGACAACAGTGCCGTCGAAGCCCCAGGTGTCGCGCAGCAGCCCGGTGAGCAGCTCCTCGTCGGCCGCGGAGGGGACGCCGTCGGTGTCGGTGTAGGCGTTCATCACCGACCGCGCGCCGCCTTCACGGATCGCCATCTCGAACGGGGGCAGCAGGACGTCGGCGCGCTCCCGCGGGCCCATGGAGGAGGGAGCGAGGTTGCGCCCGGCGCGCGAGGCGGAGTAGCCGACGAAGTGCTTGAGAGTGGCGACGATTCCGGCCGACTCAAGACCCTGCACGTACGCCGTTCCGATGGTGCCGACGAGGTACGGGTCCTCGCCGATGGTCTCCTCGACCCGGCCCCAGCGGGCGTCGCGCACTACGTCCAGGACGGGCGCGAGTCCCTGGTGGACGCCGACGGCACGCATGTCCCGCCCGATGGCGGAGGCCATGCGCCGCACCGTGTCGGGGTCGAAGGTGGCACCCCAGGAGAGTGGGACGGGGTAGGCCGTGGCGCCCCAGGCGGCGAAGCCGGCCAGACACTCGTCGTGCGCGAGAGCGGGGATGCCGAACCGGTTCGTGGCGGCGATGCGGGCCTGGGTGCGGGCCAGGGAAAGCGCACCCAGGGCGGGGTCGACCGGGACCGTGCCGAAGGGCCGGGTCAACTGGCCCAGTCCGGTGGGCAGCAGCGCGTCGAGATCGACGGGCTCCTCCTCCATGTCGTGCTGGTGGGGGGCTACCTCACCGCCCTGATCGGAGGCGCCGACCCAGACTCCGTACAGCTGGGCGGTCTTCTCCCGCAGGGTCATCGCGTCGATCAGGGCGTCGACTCTCGCGGTCACGGAAACGGTGGTGTCGTTCCAGCGGGAGACTTTGGCGGTGTTGTCTACGGCCATGTTGGCGTTCACTTTCCCTCCCACGGCCCGCAGACCCTCGACCGGGGCGCGACGGGCGAACAAGTGGACGAGCAGGTCTCGAGGCGGGACGGGTCGCATCGGGTTCCGGCACCGTCCCGGACCCGCGTTCGGCGCCGGTCAGCGGCTGAATCCGGCGGTCAGACCGCTCAGCAGTTGGCGGCGGCCGAACGCGTACAGGATCAGGACGGGCAGTGTGGTGAGGACGACGGCGGCGAGAACGGCGGGGACGTTGACTCCGTACTGGCCCTGGAAGGTCCACAGCGCGAGCGGCAGGGTCCGGCGCTCCGGACTCTGCGTGAGCACCAGCGGCAGCAGGAATCCGTTCCAGATGGTCAAGGCGTTGAAGATGGTCACGGTGAGGATGGCCGGCCGGGTGAGTGGTGCCGCCAGCCGCCACAGTGTCGTCCATTCGGTGGCGCCGTCGACCCGCATCGAGTCGAACAGTTCCTTGGGCACGTCGCGGATGAAGTTGGCGAGCACCAGCACCGACAGCGGGATGGCGAAGGCGATCGACGGGAGGATCAGCGCCAGCAGGGTGTCGTAGAGCTGCAGTTTGATGATGATCAGGTAGACCGGGATCACCGTCGCCTGCAGTGGGATGGCCAGGCCCATGAGGAAGAGCCCGTTCATCGCGCGCAGCACGCGCATGCGCCAGCCCCGGACGATCGCGTAGGCCGCCATGAAGGAGAACACGACGGCCGGTACCACGGCGCCAGCGGTGACCAGGACGCTGTTCAGGAAGTAGCGCAGGAAGTCGGACTCGATGACCAGCCGGTAGTTGTCCAGGGTCGGGTCGCCGGACGGCACCAGCGGGTTGCTCGCGTAGTAGCGGCTCTGGGCCTTGAGGCTGGTGATGAGGGTCCAGTAAAGGGGTACGGCCACGACGACGAGCCACAGCCATCCGGCCAGGCCGCCCACCCAGTTGCGTCGTCGTGCCTCGGGCAGCGTGGTGGTCACCTCAGGCTCCCTCGAGTTGGCTCGCGGCGGCGTCGCGGCCCCCGAGTCGGCGCAGCAGCAGGGCGAGGGCCAGGCCCACCAGGACCAGGATGACCGCGATGGCGCTGGCCGGTCCCATCAGGCTGGCCTGGAAGCCCCGCTTGTACATGTCCAGTGCCAGGACCCGGGTGGCGTCTCCGGGACCGCCCTCGGTCAGGACGAAGATGAGGTCGAAGAAGGTCAGTGACCCGACCACCATCAGCGTGGACGAGGTGATGATGGTGTATCTCAGCTGGGGCAGCGTGATGCTGAAGAACTGCCGGATCCGTCCGGCCCCGTCCAACTGGGCTGCTTCGTAGAGGGACTTCGGGATCTGCTGCACACCGCCCTGGTAGATCAGGGAGTGGAACGGGACGAACTGCCAGGAGACGACGAAGACGACGATGCCGAAGGCGAGTCCGGGCCGACCCAGCCAGTCCTGGCTGAGCAGTGGGAGTTCCAGCCCGGCCCCGAGACCGAAGTTGGGGTCCAGCAGGGCCTTGTACGCGATGGCGATGGCCGCGGAGCTGAGCATCAGAGGGACGAAGTACACCACCCCGAGCACCGCACGGTAGCGCTGCCGACCCGCCAGGAACGTGCCGAGCAGAATGCTCAGCGGCGTCTGCACGGCCCACGACACCGCCATCACCATGAAGGTCACCCACAGGGCGTGCGGCAGCCCGGGGTCGGTGAGCACCGCACGCCAGCTGGTCAGGCCCGACTGGTGGATGGTGCCGATCCCGTCCCAGGTGGTGAAGCTCAGCGCGAAGACACCGACGAGCGGGATCACGGCGAAGCCGACGAAGACCACCAGCGCCGGTGCGGCCAGCCAGGGGAGGATGCTGCGCGGTCGGCGGCGCGGTGGGTGACCGGTGAGTGTGCTCATGCGCCGATGACCGCGTTGAGGTTGTCGGCGAACTGCTTCGGGGAGAGGGACAGCTGGAACAACTTGACGATGTTGTCCAGGAGGGCCTCGGCGGCCGTCGGACTGAGCGCCTGGTCCCAGGACTGCACGAACGTCTTGGCCTTGCTGGCGATGCCGTAGTTGACCTGGAGGAAGTCGGCGCTCTTGGAGGCGGCCAGCAGCTCTTCCGTGCCCAGCCGGACCGGAACCGAGCCGTTGTCGATCCAGGCCTTCACCTCGGTGTCCTGGAGGACACCGGTCGCGAAGAAGTCCTTAGCGATCTTCTTCTCCTCCTCGGTGGCCTTCGAGGAGATGGACAGGTACTGGGCGGGGTTGCCGACCGCGTTGCTCGGATCACCCTTGCCGCCGTCGACGGGCGGAAAGTTCATGTAGCCCAGTTGGCCGCTGGAGACGAAGTCTCCGCCGTCGGTCTGCTGGATGCCGTAGGACCACGCGCCGTGCAGCATCATCGCGGCCTTTCCGGTGTACAGCAGCGCCTGGTCCGCGTTGGAGTCCGCCGTGATGGAGGAGAACCCCTTGACGAACCCGTCGGCCTTGACCAGCTCCTGCACCTTGGTCAGCGCGGTGATGGCGTCCGGGTTCGACCAGGCGTTCTTCTCGCCCTCGACGACCGCCTGGAACACCTCGGGACCGCCGATGCGGTCGAACAGGAACTCCAGCCACATCATGTTCGTCCACCGGGACTGGCCACCGAGGGAGAGCGGCGCTATGCCCTTCGCGTTGAACCTGGGCACCAGAGCCATGAGGTCGTCCCAGGACTCCGGCGGCTCCGCGCCGACCTGGTCGAAGACCTTCTTGTTGTAGTAGAGGATGATCGGCTGCACTGTCTCGCAGGGCATCGCGTAGATCTTGCCGTCGACGGTCGCCGCGCCGAACGACGAAGGGAACAGCCCCTTCTTGACCTCCGAGTGCTCGTCGAACCACGACGTGAGGTCCTCGACCTGACCCGCTTCCGCGTAGGTGCGCAGTGTCCCGCCGCCCCAGCCCCAGATGATGGTGGGCGCCTGTCCGGCACCGATGGCGGTCTTGATCTTCGTCTTGTACGCGTCGTTCTGGAACGTCGTGTCGTCGATCCGGTCGTCGGGATGGGCCTTGTTGAAGGCGTCCACCGCGCCGGCTCGGACGCCTTCCTGCGGCTGGCCGTTCAGGTACCAGTACGTGGCCCCACCATCGGTCTTGCCGGGGCCGGACGAGCCGCAGGCCGCCAGTGCCGCCGAGGCCGGCACGGCGGCGGCCAGGCCGAGGAGGGTACGTCGGGAGAGCGCCATGTCATTTCTCCGCACTCGAGAGCCATCGGCTTCTCGTGAGTCATGGTGAAAGGTTTTCGAAACAGCCATCTCCGAACTCTGTTCGAGCAAATTAGATTTCGGGCTGATGGCCTGTCAAGAGAAGTGCACACGCTTCTGAAAACGCACCCGACCCCTGCAGTTACTGGCCTCCACGGCTCCCGAGAGGGCCTCGCTCGCTTCGAAACCGTTTCGAAACTGCTTGACCAGGGGTAGGCAGTTCAGGCAGTGATCTCTGATCGAGCGCCCTCGATGCTGGTCAGACCGCGCCTGGACCGTGGTGCTTGTCGGCGCCTCCCGGACGGGCTCGTGGCGGGGGTGCCGTACTGTTGACCGGTTCCACCCGAGGTGCCGGCCCGACAGGCGACGCACGGCACCGGTGGACGAACAGGGGAGGGGAACCGATGCGATCGAACGCGAGACGCACCACTTTGGCGGACATCGCCCAAGCGGCCGGGGTCTCCGTCGCGACCGTGTCCAAAGTGGTGAACGGTCGCGGTGACGTGGCGCCGCAGACCCGCACCCGGGTGCAGGAGCTGCTGCACCACCACGACTACCTCGCCCCCGTGTTCCGCCATACCGAGGCGGTCGAAAGCCCGACCATCGAGGTGCAGTTCATGGGCGGCCTGAAACCGTACGTCGCCGAAACCCTGGAAGGGATCATCGACTCCGCCTCCGAACTGGGGGCTTCGGTGGTGATCAGCAAGGCGTCCCGTGCCCCGCACTGGGCCCGGGACCTGGTCTCCGCCGGGCGCCGTGCCGTCATCGCGGTCACCAGCGTGTACACCGCGGCGCACATGGACGAACTGGCCCGGTCCGGGCTGCCGTTGGTCGTGCTGGATCCCCTGCACCTGCCGGACAGCCGGGTGAACAGCGTCGGGGCCACCAACTTCGCCGGCGGCCTGGCCGCGACCCAGCACCTGCTCTCCCTGGGCCACCGCCGCGTCGCCTACCTCGGCGGACCCGCCATGGCCGTGTGCAACCAGGCCCGCATGCACGGCTACCGCGCGGCCATCGAGGCGGGAGGTGCCCAGGTACCGGAGGCCTACGTCCGGCCGGGAGAATTCACGTACGAGACGGGACTGCTCGGAGCCGCGGCCCTGTTGGACCTGCCGGAGCCACCGACCGCGATCTTCGCGGGCAACGACGAGATCGCCGTCGGGGTCATCGAGACCGCCCGGGGCCGGGGCCTGCGCGTCCCGGAAGACCTCAGCGTGGTCGGCTTCGACGACACGAGCCTCGCCCAGATGTCCTCACCGCCCCTCACCACGGTGCGTCAGCCCCTGCGGGAGATGGGCGGTGCCGCCCTGCGCACCGCGCTCCGACTCGCCAACGGCGAGAAGGTCGAGTCCCACCACATCGAACTCGCCACCGAACTCGTGGTACGCGCCTCGACGGCGCCGCCGTCCGAAGAGTCCTCGGAACGCGGGTAACTCTCCTCGGGCGGACCCGGCCGTCGGCAAGCAGCTCCGGTCCGCAGCGGAGGAACCGACCGGAGTCCGCGACAGGTCAGTCCGCGAACGCGGCCACATACGACGCCACGCACGACTCCGGTGTGGCCAGCGAGGTGACGACGTGGCTGTCGACGGTCGCGGGCGGATCGAACGGGACATGGAGCAACCGCTCGGAGCGGAACCCGGCGAGCTGCTCGGCAGGCATCAGGGTCCAGGCCTCACGGCTACGGCCCACCTCCAGCAGTACGTTGGACGGGTCTCCGGCGGGCCTGCTGAGCGGGGTCACGGGCACGGCGGCGAGGAGCGCGTCGTGCAGCGGCGGGTCGCTCTCGCGGGCGGGAAGCCGCAGCCCCCGTGGATCAAGGTGGTGCGGACCGACCGCCGGCATGCCGGCAGCTGCGTGGTCGCGCGCGAACACCGCGTGTACCGGCTCGGACCACGCACGCGCCACCGTCACCGCCGACGAGGCGATCGCTCCTCGTACCAGCGCCACATCCAGCTCGCCGTCGCGGACCGCGGCCAGCCGCGCGGCCACGGGGAGATCGACCAGCTCCAGTTCGGCAGGGCGCTCACTCACGCGCAGGCGCTCCAGCGCGCGGTCGAGCCGCCACATGGCGCACGACGCTGTCCCGATCCGCAGGATCGCGGCCGGTTCTCCGGCGACCACCCGGACCCGCGCTGCCGCGGCGAGGGTCTCACGGGCCGCGCCGAGCACCCGTTCACCGGCCGGGGTGAGACGTACCCGCCGTGACGTGCGCTCCAGCAGCTGCACTCCGAGTTCGCGTTCGAATCGGCTGATCTGCTGGCTCACGGCCGACTGCACGATGTTCAGCCGTTGTGCCGCCCGCCCGAAGTGCAATTCCTCGGCAACGGTCACAAAGTAGTGCAGCGCTCTGAGCTCCATCACTCTGATCTATCACATGATGTGATCGTTGCTGGAGAATACTGGTTCTTGTTCGCCCGGGACGTCATCGCTGGGATGGGGGTGAGACCGCCGCGGCGGCCGGGTGAGTCGGCCGCGGCAAGGCGGCAAGATCTGAACGGAGAACACAGGTGAGCAGAACGACCCTGGGAATCATCGGCACCGGGATGGTCGGCGTCGCGGTGGCCCGCCGCGCCGTCGAGGCGGGTGTGCGCGTCGTCCTGAGCAACTCCCGCGGCCCCGAGACGCTCTCGGATCTGGTCGCGGAAATCGGTGGCGGTGCCCGCGCGGCCACTCCCGTCGAGGCGGCGGCCGCCGGTGATCTGGTCCTCGCCGCCGTACCGCTGGCAGCGCACGAGCGGCTGCCCCGTGCGGCGCTGTCCGGCAAGACCGTCATCGACCCGATGAACTACGCGTTGTATCCGGGCTTCTCGATTCCGCGACTCGACAGCAACGAGCTGACCTCCAGTGAACTGGTGCAGAGCCACCTCGCGGACAGCAGGGTGGTCAAGGCCTTGCACAGCATCGGGCCCAAGCAACTGCTGGAACTCTTCCGTCCCGCCGGTGCCGACGACCGCACAGCGATACCGCTCTCCGGGGACGACGAGAGCGCCAAGAAGGAGGTGGCGGATCTGCTGGACGTCCTCGGCTTCGACACCGTGGACCTCGGCACGCTGGCGGAGAGCTGGCGCAGCGAACCGAACACGCCGCTGTACGCCCTGCCGTACGTCGGGCAGCCGCCGACCGGCCTCGGCTCCGAGGAGTTCGTGGCCTGGGTCCAGCAAGCCGTCGGCGTCCCCGCCCCCGCCGCCCGGATACGGGAGCTTGCTGCTGCCGCGGTGCGCGGCCCCGCCGGGTTCCGGATGTAGTGCAACCGCCGCGCAGGGGAGTGCGCGAGGTCAGGTTGCGGCGGGCGGCCGCGGCGGCCGGCCGGTGGCCCACGACGGAGTCAGCCGTGGGCCACCCGCCGTCCGCCCGCAACGCGATCGGACGATGCTTCGCCCGTGGTTCCGCGGATTCGCCGGGGGTGTGCCGGACGGACCTCAGCGACCGATCTTGTCCAACTCGGCGAGATCCTCTTCGGAGAGCGAGAGCCCCGCCCCGGCCGCGTTCTCCCGCAGGTGCGCCACCGACGAGGTGCCGGGAATGAGCAGGATGTTCGGCGACCGCCGCAGCAACCAGGCCAGGGCGACCGACATCGGCGTCGAGGACAGCCGGGTGGCCACGGCGGAGAGCGCCGCGGACTGCAGCGGGGTGAAGCCGCCGAGCGGGAAGAAGGGCACGTAGGCGATGCCCTGGTCGGCGAGTTCGTCGATCAGCTCGTCGTCCTGACGGTAGGCGAGGTTGTACATGTTCTGCACGCACACGATCGGCGCGATCCCCTGCGCCTCGGCGACCTGCTCCGCCGTCGCGTTGCTCACGCCGAGGTGCCGGATCAGGCCCTGCTGCTGGAGTTCGACGAGGGCTTCGAAGGGCTCCGCGAGTGAGCCGGGCCGGGGCCCCTGGGCGTCGCCGAGCCGGAGGTTGACCACGTCGAGCGATTCGAGGCCGAGGTCCTCGAGGTTCTCGCGGACGGCACGGCGCAGATCCTCGGGCTGCCGGGCAGGAGGCCAGCCGCCCTGCTCGTCGCGGACCGCACCGACCTTGGTCACGATGTGCAACGACGTGGGATAGGGGTGCAGCGCTTCACGGATCAGCCGGTTGGTGACGCGCGGCCCGTACGCGCCGGCGGTGTCGATATGGGTGATCCCGAGGGCGGCGGCCTCGCGCAGGACGGCGAGCGCGCCGTCGTGGTCGGCGGGCGGGCCCATGACCCCGGGGCCGGCGAGCTGCATGGCGCCGTACCCGAAGCGCGTGACGGTCAGATCGCCCAGGGACCAGGTGCCGCCGGTCGGTGACGCGGAGAATGTGTTCAGGGATTCGCTCATGCCGTCGATGCTCGCTCGCGGACGAGTCGCGCATCCAATACCGATGCAGTGCTCTGTCATACCCGGTGGGTATCACCGAGGTACGCTGTGGCATGGACACCTTGGAGACCCGTGAGCTGAGGTACTTCGTGGCCGTCGCGGAGGAACTCCACTTCGGTCGTGCCGCCGAGCGCCTCGGCATGGCCCAGCCACCGCTGTCCCGCGCGATCCAGCAGCTCGAGCGGCGCCTTGGCGTACGTCTGCTGACGCGCAACCGCCGCGGTGTCTCCCTGACCGGCGCCGGAGAAATGCTGCTGTACGAGGGCCGCGCAGCTCTCGACGCGACCGCCGCCGCCGCTCGCCGCACCCGGCGCGCCGGCGGCGCCGCCGGTCCGGGCGGCTCCCGCAACCGCCTGGTGCTGGCGGTGAAGGCCGGCGCGTCCCACGAACTGCTGCACAAACTGCTCGACGCCTACGCGGCCGAGCCCGATGCCGCCGAGGTCGAGGTGCTGCCGAGCGGCACGTGTGAGCAGGAAGGGATGCTGCGCGACGGCCGCGCCGACGTGGCGCTCATGCACGCGCCGTTCAACTCCCTCGCCGGGTTCGACAGCGAGGAACTGATGACCGAGGGCCAGATCGCCGTCCTGCCCGCCGGTCACCCCCTCGCCGCGCGGAAGGTCTTGTCCCTGGCCGACGTCAGTGACATCCCCGATCTCCCCCTCGCCCGCTGGTCCCGCCACGGCACGTACCCACCCGGTCCGGGCCCCGAGATCCACGACCAGACTCAGCTGGCCCAGTTGATCGCGCTCGGACGCACCGTGGCCGTCTTCCCCGACTCGGCCCGTGCCTGGCTGTGGGCCGAGCACGCCGCGGTCCCCCTGGCCGATGCACCCCCGGTCGTCACCCACATCGCCTGGCCCGCGCACAGCCGCTCCCTCGCCCTTGCGGGACTGATCCGCACGGCCACCCGGCTATGACCCGCCCCCGACCTGTCCGCGAAGGGTCCGAAGCTCTGGGGCCGCTTCGGAAGACGGGGGTGCGTTCCACGAAGGCCTTCGGATTCGCTCTGCGTGTGGGTGGGGATGCCGTTCCTTCGTTCACGCGGGCTTCTCCGCGCCCAGCCGCCGGAACGTCAACCCGGCTCGGCCGCGGCCGGCGCGACTGCGGGGCAGGGGCGTGCTCCCGCCGGACGGGAGGACAGACTTCAGGCTGGCGCGAGCGGTCAGCATCCGCCCGCAGCCGACAGCTGAGCGGATGCGGCCCGGACCTCCCCTTTCGGGTGGTCGACGGAACCGCGTGCCTTTCGAAACCTCGGCTTGCCGCAGCCGCTACCGGTCTCCTGCCGCATGGTCGGCGGTTGCCCCGGCCCGTGAGGCGAGGACGCTCAGGCGGTCGTGGCTGGGCGTTCCGGGCTCGGCGGTCAGGGTGATGAGCTGCTGATCGGGATCGTCCGTGGAGACGAGGAAGGACCAGTCGAGGGTGAGCGGGCCGACGACCGGATGGTTCAGCACCTTCGTGCCTGATCTCTGGGCAGCGACCCGGTGAGTGCCCCACCAGCGCCGGAAGTCGGGATCCTGCAGCGACAGTTCACCCACCAGTTCGGCGAGGCGAGGATCCTGCGGATCGCGGACGGCCTCCATGCGCAGCTGCGCCAGGGTCATTCGCGCCGCCCACTCCCAGTCCGCGTACAGCGCTCTGATCGCCGGCTCGCGGAAGACCAGCCGTACGAAGTTGCGGTGCTTCTCCGGAATCCGCGCGAAGTCGGTGAACAGGGCTGCCGCCATGGCGTTCCAGGCGAGGATGTCCGTGCGCCGGCCAAGGACGACGGCCGGCGTGGTGGAGAGGTCCTCCAGTAGGCGCCGCAGTTGCGGCTGGACCTTCTGCGAGGTGCGCCGACGCGGGCGGGCGGCGTCCCGGCCCGACAACTCGAACAGGTAGGCACGCTCACCGTCGTCGAGCCGCAGGACACGCGCGAGGGTGTCCAGTACCGGCTCGGAAGCCTGGCGACGGCCCTGTTCCAGGCGCGTGTAGTAGTCGGGACTGATCGACGCCAGCGACGCCACCTCTTCGCGGCGCAGACCTTTGACCCTGCGCCTTCCGGCCGCGTCCGGCAGTCCCACTTCGGCCGGGCTCAGCTCCGTGCGCCGCGCCCTGAGGAATGCACCGAGTTCGCTGACGTGGCCGTTACCGCTGTTCATAGGTGTAAGTGTGGCAGCCCGTCGGTCCTGTGACAGTGGGCCTGCTGTGTCCCAGGACAGCACTGTCCGGGGACGGAAGAAGCCCCTTACCCGCTCCCGTGCCGCGTGCGAGTGTCGGCGACGACGAGGGCGGCCTGGCGGAATCCGCGCCGTCCGCGGGTACCTCCCATTCCCACCTGTACCAGGAGACAACGACCGTGAAGACCGACGTCACCTTCCCCAGCAATGATCTTGCCCTGGCCGGAGTTCTCTTCACCCCCGACGATCACGTCGACGCCCGGCTCCCCGCCGTGGTCGTCTCCCATCCCGGAGGGGGTGTGAAGGAGCAGAGCCCGTCCGTCTACGCCGAGCGTCTGGCCCGGAGCGGATTCGCCGCGCTCGTCTTCGACGCCGCTTACCAGGGCGAGAGCGAGGGCGAGCCGCGAGGGCTGGAGAACCCGTTTCAGCGGGCCGAGGACATAAAGTCCGCCGTGACCCACCTGACCACCCGCGACTGCATCGACCCGGACCGGATCGGCGCCCTGGGCATCTGTGCGTCCGGCGGGTACGTCCCCTACGCCGCGCAGACCGACCACCGCATCAAGGCCGTCGCCACGGTCAGCGCCGGGGACATGGGATCCGTGATTCGTGAGGGGCTGGGCCGTACCCAGGACCCGGCGGTCCTCACGGCCCTGCTCGACCGGGCCGCGGCGGCACGCACCGCCGAGGCGCGCGGCGCGGCTCCGGAGATGGTGGCGTGGATCCCCGACAATGCCCAGGACCTGCTGGAGACCGCCACTCGGCAGTTCCGGGAGACGTACGAGTTCTACTGCACCCCGCGTGGACACCACCCCCGTGCGGTCCAGGGATGGGTACTGCGCAGCGTCGACCAGCTCGCCCAGTACGACTCGTACGCGATGATCCGGCTCATCTCGCCCCGCCCCCTGTTGATGATCGTGGGTTCGGAGGCGGAGACCGCCTACTTCAGCCGGGAGGCGATCGAGCAGGCGGCCGAGCCCAAGGAACTGTTCGTCATCAACGGCGCCACTCACATCGATCTGTACGACAGGGACGAACACGTCACGCCTGCCGTCACCAAGCTCACCGAGTTCTTCGGAACGTACCTGGCATGACCGGAGGGGAGTGAGTGCAGGCCTCGTACCATGGGCGTCACACAGACGGCGCCGGGGTGTACTCGAACCAGTCGAAGGCGACCGCGCCCTCGGTGGCGTACATGCCGATCACACGGCCGGTGAAGCCGCAGGCGACCTCGGTGGACAGATAGCGTCCGTCCAGTTCGGCGAGCGGCCCGGCGTCCGGGGCAGCGGGATCACCGAACCCGAAGGCGATGGTGTCGGGCCCCGTGGCCCCGCCGTCGGTGAGTTCGGGCGACGCGGGAACGAGGTCTGACGTCCGGATCGTCACAGTGAGGTGCAGTGGCCCGGCCGGGACCGGTCGGCGGGCCACGGTCTGGCGCAGCGGCCCGATCCGGGCGACGACACGGACTTCCCCGTCCCCGGCCTCCACCTCGTAGTGGTGGGCCTCGTCCAGGCGCACGCAGAGACCACCGCGTCCAGTACCCGGGTCGATCAGGGCGGTGACCCGGCAGTCGTGGTGCTGCTGGCGCCGCCCGACAAAGGTGTACCCGGGGCGGTCGAGGGCCGGCCCGGTGGCGCCGAGGAGCAGCCAGCCGGGCCGCTCGGTGAGCGACCAGGAGCCTTCCTGTCGGGCGAACGGCGAGACCCAGTGGGGTGCGAGGGCGGGCCCGTCGAAGTCGTCGCGGGCGGGCGGGGCCGGGACGGGGTGCCAGGCACCACCCGGGGCGGGATGGCTCACGGGAACGGGCGGGACGACTGGCCATCCGTCCGCGTCCCACTCCACGGGAGTCAGGAACGTCTCGCGGCCGAGTACGTGCACGTCGGGCGTGAAGCCGCGAGGGCGGACACCGAGCAGCACCATCCACCAGCTGCCGTCGGGAGCCTCCACCAGATCGGCGTGGCCCGTGTTCTGGATGGAGCGGGCGGTGCCGCTGTGGGACAGCAGCGGGTTGGAGGGTGCGCCTTCCCAGGGGCCGCGCGGCGAGCGGCTGCGGGCCACGGACACGCTGTGACCGCGCTCCGTGCCACCTTCCGCGATCAGCAGGTACCACCACTCGCCGATGCGATAGAGGTGCGGCGCCTCGGGGAACTTGAGGCCGCTGCCCGACCATGTGGCGAAGGGCTTCTCCAGCACCTCGCCCTTGGCCGGGTCGATCCTGGCCATGTTGATGCCCCCCTCGGGACCGGAGAAGGCACACCAGCAGGTGCCGTCCTCCTCCCATGCCAGGTCGGGATCGATCCCGTTCAGGTCGATCCACACGGGGTCGCTCCAGGGCCCTTCGGGGCGCTCGGCCGAGACGACGAAGTTGCCGCCACCGTCGATGTTGGTGTTGATGACCCAGTAGCGGCCGTCATGGTGACGGATGGTCGGGGCGTAGAGGCCTCCGGACGCCTTGGCGCCGGGGAGGGGCAGCGGCAGTTGCCCGGGCCGGTCGAGCACGTTGCCGATCTGCTCCCAGTGCACGAGGTCCTTGCTGTGGAAGAGCGGAAGCCCGGGAAAGTACTCGAAGCTGGAGCAGACCAGGTAGTAGTCGTCCCCGACCCGGCACACGCTCGGATCGGGATGGAACCCGCTGATCACCGGATTGTCGTACATGCGCACGGAAGTATCTTCCCTTCGATCCGCCGGGTGGTCGAGAGTCTAACGAGCCGGCCCGACCCCCTCACCGCAGATGCCACGACCACTGCTCCTCGCCATCGTCGAGGCGTTCGCCGGCCGTGCCAAGGCCGACGACTCGGCCTTCTACGTCCGCGGCCGTAGCGGCTTTCCTCCCGCAGCTTGACTCGTGAACGCGGTACTGCGGCATGCCGACTCCCGCCTCGGCGCGTTCGTTCCGGGCCGTGGCTCGGGACGGCTGTCAGCCGAGGCCGTCGGGGACGATGCGGAGTCGTTCCGCGATGCGGGCGAGGGCCTTCTGGTCGGTCGTGTTGAGCGAGTCGAGGACGATGCGGCGTACGGAGCGCAGGTGTGTCGGCGCTGCCAGGTGCACGATGTCGAAGCCGGCGTCGGTGAGTTCGGCGAGGGTGTAACGGCCGTCGGCCGGGTCCGGTGTCCGTAGGATCCAGCCGCGCTGTTCGCAGCGTTTGACGACGTTGGACAGGCGGGAAAGCGACCCGCTGGCGAGGAAGGCGAGCTCTCCCATCCTCAGCCTCCGCTGCGGAGCCTCGGAGAGATGGCTGAGTACGAGGTACTCGAAAAGGGTGAGGCCGTGTTCCTGCCGCAGCGGTGACTCCAGCTTGGCGGGCAGCAGCAGGACAAGGGAGATCAGCCCCGTCCACGCCGCCTTCTCCTGCTCGTCGAGCCATCGCAGCTCCTCATCGCCCTCGTGTTCGCCCGTGCCGCTCATGGGACCTCCCGTGCTGCTCATACGCCTTCCCGCCCGTCCGGCGGAGCCCGTCATCACTTCATGCTTGAAGCGACTGCGTGTTAGTGTCACTTTACGCGTGAACTCATGCCAGAGGAAACGCACCCTATGGGCAGGAAGAGGGAACACCATGAGCACCGTCACCTTCGGCGTCGTCCCGGGCTTCGGCGAGAAGCTGCACGAGGCCCTCGGCTACAGCGGGGCCGTCCGCGTCGGCGATCGGGTCGAGACCTCCGGTCAGGCCGGGGTGGATGACGATCTGGTCGTCCCCGACTCGCTGGAAGACGAGATCGTCCTGGCTTTCGACAACGTGGAGCGCACGCTTGCCACGGTCGGCGCGACGTGGAAGGACGTCATCCACGTCAACTCGTACCACAAGGTCGCACCGGGGCATGACGCCATCGGCGATGATGTCAACGCGGTCATGGCCGAGCAGTTCCGCCGTCGCCTCGACGGTCGCGCGCCGATCTGGACCGAGACGGGCGTTACGGTCCTCGGCCTCGCCGCCATGCGCGTGGAGATCCGCGTCACCGCCATCGTAGGCTCCGGGGACTGAACCCTCACTTCCGGCGACCGCCCGTAGTCACCAGAGGCTAGCGCGGTGTCGCGAGGACGTCCTGGAGTACGTTCTCGAGGGTGACGAGGGACAGCTCGTGTCGCACGGTGTTCTCGATGCCGTCGTAGATGCCCTGCATCGCGGGCTGGATGCCGTGACCCACCACGCATTGCTGGTTCGGGGTGGTGCGGTGCATCGCGAACAGCGGGCCGGGTTCCACTGCTTCGTATACGTCGAGGAGCGTCGTGGACTCCAGCTCGCGGGCCAGTGACCAGCCCGCGCCCACGCCCCGCCGGGACTCCACGAGCCCGGCCCTGCGCAATTCGCCGAGCAGCCGTCTGATCACGACGGGGTTGGTGTTCGCGCTGGCCGCGATCTGTTCGGAGGTGGCGACCTCGTGGCCCTGGCGCTGGTAGAGGCCGATCCAGGCCAGGGCGTGGGCGGCGATGGTCAGTCGGCTGTTGGCGCTCATGGACTCACTCCTCCTCCCAGGCGCAACACTTCACGTTACGACAGCATGCCACACCGGACATAGTCGTAACAGAATTAGTTGCGACTGACTGTCGTAACAACTAACGTTGCGACTGTCGGAAAGAGTCGATCAACGAGGTGGGAAGAATGAGCAAGCAACTCACGGGCAAGGTCGCTGTGGTCACGGGAGGCAGCATCGGCATCGGATTCGCGACCGCACGCGCCTTCCGTGACGCGGGCGCCAGGGTGTTCATCACCGGTCGCCGCAAGGACGCGCTCGACGCCGCAGCGGCCGAGCTGGGACCCGCCGTAACTGCCGCGGTATGTGATGTTTCGGTGCCCTCGGACCTTGACGCCTTCTACGACACCGTGCGCGACCAGGCCGGGCGCATCGACGTGCTGGTCGCCAACGCCGGCATAGGCACCGCGGCTCCGTTCGGCGAGGTGACGGAGGAGCTGATCGACTCGCTGTTCGCCACCAACGTCAAAGGAACGATCTTCACTCTGCAACGAGCGCTGCCGCTGCTCAGCGCCAACGCTTCGGTGATCCTCACGGGTTCGACCGCTACGACACGGCCCAGCCAGGGACTCGAGGTCTACGCGGCATCGAAGGCCGCAGTCCGCAATCTCGCCCGCGGTTGGGCCCTCAGCTCGCGCGCGCATGGCTTCCGGGTCAACGTCGTATCCCCGGGCGGTACGCGCACCCCTGGCCTGCTCGAGTTGGTCCCGCCCGAGGTTCTCAGGCAGGCCGAAGGTGACATCCCTCTCGGCCGGCTCGCCGAGCCCGAGGAGATCGCCGCCGTGACGACGTTCCTCGCCTCGGACGCGTCGAGCTACGTCAATGGTGCCGAGTTCTTCGCCGACGGTGGATACGCGCAGGTGTGAGTGCTCTCTGACGCCGGCCCGAGCGCATGGCCCACCAGGCCGGGAGGACTTCGAGCGGGCGGTGCGGCAGGTCGTCGCCGGTGCGGCCGGTGTCGTCGAGTGCGGCAGTCGATTGACCGTCGAACAAACTGCAACTAGCTTGGTAGCAGTTTGTTCGACGGCAGGAGTCGGAGATGGCGGGGCTCAGTAGCAGGAGTGCGGTTGCGGTCCACGCGCTTGCGATGCTGGCGCACCGGCGTGGCGGGTTGCTGACTTCCGCGGAGATCGCGGACAGCCTCGAAAGCAATCCCGTTCTTGTGCGGCGCGTCCTCGGACGCCTGCGAGACGCTCACCTCGTGCGGTCCGTCGAGGGGCGGGCGGGTGGCTGGTCTCTTGCCCGCGCCCCGCGGGACATCACGCTCTACGACGCGTATGCAGCCGTGGAGGGGGAGCGGATCTTCTCGGGGCACTCCCGTCCGCCCAGCGAGGCGTGCGTGGTCGGCCGCAACATCGGCGCTGTGCTGGACGTCGAGTTCCAGGACGCGGAGCGAGCCCTGGAGGAGCGACTCGGCCGGACGACGATCGCCGCCCTGCTGCAGCGGATCCTGGCCTCCGACATCGAAGCGAAGGACCGCTGATCCGGCCATGACGCATATGCAACCCGCGTCATGACGCATCCCCAAACTGTAACTAACGCAGTTGCAGTTTTCCCGGTCAGAACGTGCCAGGAGTGAGAGCGATGAACCAGAGAGAGGCAGTGCTCACGAGCGCCGAGGCTCGTGGCCCCGAGATCCACGACCTCGTGATCAGCCGCGCACGCGTCTTCGACGGCCGCCGGGTGCTCACCGGTTTGTATGACGTCGCCGTCGACGGCACACAGGTGGCTTCCGTGTCGGCCGAACCGCTCAGGGGCAGACAGGAGGTGGACGCGGCCGGAGGATGGGTCATGCCGGGGCTGATCGACACTCACATCCACTTCTACGACGTGCGCGCCGTCTCCGATGCCGATGCGATGCGGGCCTTCGAGGAGAACGAACTGCCCGGACGGCTCGCGTCGTTCCTCGACCACGGGATCACCACCATCAAGTCGGTGGGGGATCCGACGGACGGGATCCTCGACGCACGGGCCAGGATCGCCGCGGGTGCGCTGCGGGGCCCGCGACTGCTGGCGACGGGGTGCGGCATCACCGGACGCGACGGTCACCCCGCCGCCACGGTCTTCCGCGACAACCCCTGGGCACGCGAACGCTTCACGGGTGAGGTCGGCAGCGTGCAGGAGATCCGCGACCTGGTGCACCACCTGGCCGACCGCAAGGTGGACGCGATCAAAATCCTGTCGGAAGGCGCGTGCGCACACTCCGACGGGCCGAGCTACCTCTGGCAGAACCCCGCATTCCCGGACGGTGTCGAGTTGGAACGGCTTCCCCTCGATCTCCTCCGGGCCGGCATCGAGGCAGGGCACGAGCGGGGCCTTCGGGTCACCGTGCACACCACCCAGCAAGCCGCGGCACGCGAGGCGATCGAGGCCGGGGCAGACGGCCTGGAGCACGGGGTCACAGTCGAGCCCCTCACCGACCACTCGCTGATCGACCTGATGCTCGAGCGTGGCGTCACCTACACGCCCACGCTCTGGATCGACGACGCCCACCCGGACTCCCGAGCCAACCTCCGGAAGGTCGCCGAGGCAGGCGTGCACCTCGCGCTGGGCAGTGACACCTTCAGCGGCCGGGGCCTGTTCGGAGCCAACACCCTCGAAGAGGCCGCGCTCATGGCGGCGGCCGGGATCGCGCCCACCCAGGTGCTGGCCGCAGGCACCAGTGGTGCGTCGAGGCAGTGCGTCCGCCCCGACCTCGGCACGGTGGCGCCCGGCAAGCGCGCCGACCTGCTCGTGCTCAACGCCGACCCCACCACGGACATCCGCAACCTGCGCGAACTCCGCATGGTGATCCTGAACGGCGAACTCGTCGTCGACAAGCGCTAGGTCTGTTGTCCCGGGACGTTGGTGACACACGTCCTGGGTGCTTGAACAGGTGCAGGTGAGGGCCTTCTGAGTTCGGTGTGGATTGCGACATCTACCGCCGACCGCCAGGAGGCACGGGCACGGCCGCGCAGCCGGCCGGGCCAACCAGGACCACCGCAACGGCACCGGATACGGCCTGCCTGCACACCGCGCACCCGGCCCCACACCGAGCTGGCCGCAAGGCCCCCTCGACGCGACAAGAACCCACCGGGCCCGGTGGACACCTGTTTCGCGCCGGACTGTCCTTACCGTCGGCATGGCCTCGACCCTGGTGGGCTTCACCAGCGGGCCGACGGCGGTGTCAGCATCCGCCTCCAGGGGCCCGGCCACACCCGCAGCGGCCGCGACGAACGGCGATCTCCGCCGACAGGTGAACGCGATCCTGGCCACCGGCGTAGCGGGAGTCGGCGCGGAGGTGATGTCGCCATACGGTCGACGCCACGCGTTCGCCGGGACGCCGCGCGAAGGCCGGTTCCGGATGGGGAGCCTCACCAAGACGTTCACGGCGGTGGTCGCACTCCAGCTTGCCGACCTGAAACTGGATACGCTCGTACGGTACTGGCTGCCGGAGGTTGCGCGGGACATCACCGTACGCGACCTGTTGCGCCACACCAGCCGCCTGCTCGACCCCCAGATCCCGGCGCTGACCAGCGCAGAGGGCTATCAGGCGGAGCGGCTGCGGAGTTATACGCCGGAGGAGCTGGCAGGCGCGGCGTTGCGGCTCGGGACGGCACCCGAGTCGTGGTCGTACGCCAACACCAACTACCTGCTCACCGCGATGATCATCGAGCGGATCACCGGCCGGAGCTGGGCCGCGGAGATCACCGACCGGATCATCCGCCCCTTGGACCTGGACGCCACCAGCGCCCCCGGTGAGTCGCCGTTCGTCCCCGGCCCACATGCGCGCGGCTGGGCATCGTTCGGCACCGAGACGCCGCTCGACGTCACGCTTCTCAACCCCAGCATGGCTGTTGGCTCTGGTGCCCTCATCAGCAGTGTGCGCGACCTCGGCGCCTTCTACGCCGCGCTGCTCGGCGGGGAACTGCTTCCCCCGGCGCGGCTCGCCGAGATGACCGCCACCGTCCCAGCGTCCGGGCTCGGCATCGAGGGTGCGAGATACGGCCTGGGCCTCGCCGAACTGCCGCTCCCCGGCGGCGGCAGCTTCTTCTCCCACTTCGGCGAACTGCTCGGCTACCACGCGTGGGCCGGTGTCACGGCGGACGGCTCGCGCACGGCGGTCGTGTATGTCACCGGGGATGTCACCGGGACGACCATGGGCGCGATGTCCGCACTCATCGAGGGCGGCGTCGGCGGCACGCGCTGATTCCTGGCGGGGGCACGGTCGCCTCCAGCCGAGCCCCTCCCGGGCGGTGCAGCGACTGAATTTGATCAGGTGATGTCGGGCTGTTCGCCGGATGGCGTGCGGGTGGCTCCAGTAGTCCTTGGGGGAGAGAGAAGTTGACACTGTTGTCGCTGACGACCCCTTTCCTCCAACTCACCCCGGACGGGAGCCATAGGCGGCAGGTCCCAAACGAAGCCCCCGTTAATGTCCGCGTCCCTGTGTGCCCCAGTTCGCGAGCACGGCGTCGGCCGCGGCGTGCAGGTGTCGTGCCGCTGTGCCGTCGCATACCTGTGTCGAAAGGCCGAGCAGGAAGCCGTGGATCATTGACGTGACGCCGGCCACGTCGGTGTTCTCGGCGAGTTCTCCAGTGGCGATGCCGCGTACGATGCGCGCTCGGTCCACTGCGCGCCGCGCCGCTACGACCTTGTCGAGAACGAGACGAGCACGCGTGCCCCATGGCCGGCCGCGGTCGCGAACACACGAGGGCTGGTGGATCACCGGCCAGACGCGGGTGCGAGGGCGGCGTGAAGGCGGCTGATGCTCTGCCGCGAGGTCGGGCCACTTGGTGTCGCATCCCGGAGTCCGGCGAGCTCGGACTTCTCGGCGACCGCTCGGTCGAGTGCCTCGGCAGCAAGCGGCCGAAGACCGTCGGCGGTGGCCGGGAGGGCTTCCTATGGTCGGGCGGCAACGGACCGCCGACCACCTGTAGGTCTTCCCCGACGGGGGAACGGTGTGACGGACGGGCCTTCCCCCCGGCATCTGTTCGCGCCGTGATGCCCCGGCGGGCGCAACCGTACGATGCCTGCCAGGCGTCGCACAGGGCGGCGGGTCGTCGCCTCGTCCCAAGGCCCTCTCGGTGGGCCGCTGGAAGGAAGGAGCGTGCGTGGAGGTCGGGGGGTACCGGATCATCACGTTGCTCGGTGAGGGCGGCATGGGCCGTGTGCATCTGGCGCGGTCCGCGTCCGGACGGCCGGTTGCGGTCAAGACCGTCCACCGGCACCTCGCCGCCGTCCCGGAGTTCCGGGAGCGGTTTCGCCGTGAAACGGCCGCCGCGCGGTCGGTGACCGGTGTGTACACCGCTGCCGTGCTCGATGCCGGTCCGGACGACGAACCGCCCTGGATGGCCGTGGAGTTCTGTGCGGGCCCAGGCCTGCCGGAGGCGGTGGCCGCGCACGGGCACCTCGGCTCCGGCGATCTCGCAGCGCTGGGCGCCGCGCTCGCCGAGGCGCTGACGGCGGTACACGCGGCGGGGCTCGTGCACCGCGACGTGAAGCCGTCCAACGTCCTCATTTCGCGCCATGGCCCCAAGGTCATCGACTTCGGCATCGCCAAGAGCGCGGCCGACGAGAGCCTCACCGCCGACAGCGAGGCCATCGGCTCGCCCGGCTTCATCGCCCCCGAGCAGCTTGCGGGGGACGCCGCCGGACCGGGGCCCGCCGCGGACGTGTTCGCGCTCGGCGCGGTTCTCGCGGTGGCCGCGACAGGCCGAGGCCCCTTCGGTTCCGGCACGGTGCCCGAGGTCCTCTACCGCACACTGCACGAGGACCCCGATCTGGTGGGCGTGCCGGGCACTGTCTGGGAGGACTTCCTCGGGCGCTGTCTGGCCAGGCGCCCCGCAGACCGGCCCACGGTCGCGCAGGTGCTCGCCTGGTGCGCCGAGCGTGCCTCGGACGAGCCATGGTGGGAGCGGGAACCGGTCGCCGGGTTGATCCGTCGCCAGGAGGACGAGGTGACGGAGCTGTTGGGGAGAGTGGCGGTGGAGGCCACGGGGCGGGGCCCCGAGGACCGTGTCCCGGCTGCCTCCGGCGGCGAGACACATGGCCCCTCCCAAGACGGCGACAGCGAGCCGCGTACCCCCGGCCCCGCCGCCGAAGGCAGGTCCTCGCACCCTCGCCCCGCCGACCAGCCACCGCCCGCCGCCGGCGAGGTCGTCACGGACGCCCGCCGCGACGCCCCCGCGCCCGCGCTCCGTACCTCTCGGCGCCGCCTCCTCGCCTGGGGCGGCGCGGCCCTGGCAGCCGTGAGCGCCACGACGACGGCCATTCTCCTCAACGACGAGGAGAGCGGCGGCACCGCCCGCGTCGGGAGCAGCCCCGAGCCCCGCCCGCCGATGGGCGCGCTCGTCTGGAGCCGTGACATCGGCGAAGTCGAGTACGGCGGCGCTCTCCTACGCAGCGGAAAAGACCTCTATGTACTCGATGACAGGGGAGTCGTCCGCCTGGACGCGGAGACCAACACCGTCCGCTGGACCTACCCGGAGAAGGACCTGCGGAGCATCCAGGCACGCGGCGACCTGGTCTACGTCCTGCGGGACAGCCTCTTCGAGCCCGAGCTGATCGCCCTGCGCGTGGCGGGCGGCCGGGAGGCGTGGACCTCGGGTGTTCTCTCGCGCAACCCACACCGGCCGCCCCGTTCCTTCGACGCCCCTGCTGCGATCGAACTGGAGGGCGGCCAGGGCATGTTCACCGTCTCGGACGACGTCACCTGCCTGTTCACCTTCGCGCCCTACACCACCGGATGGGAGCGACGCACCACATCGGACCTACCTTGGCGCGCGTACGCCTTCGACTCCCGTACGGGCAAAGAGCTCTGGTTTCACGAAGGGCGCGCGGCAGAAGTGATCGCCGTGGACGAGGCCGGCGGCCGCATAGCGGTGGCTTCCTCGTCCCGGGACTCCGGTGTGCCCGGCACGGACCAGTATGCGCAGGACGACCCACTGGTCGTCCTGAAAGCCTCCGACGGAGCGGTGGAGCGGCAGATCGCGCGCGGCGCCCGCCGCCCGCAGGCCCACCCCGGAGCCAAGGGTGTCGGCTATTTCGCGTCGGAGGAGCGGATCGAGGCCATGGACCTGGCGACCCGACGAATCCTGTGGTCCCGGCCTGCCGACACGGTCACGGACATCGCGCCCCGGGCCACCGGCGGCCTGGTGCTCGCCTCCTCGTCGGAGGGCATCGAGGCACTGGACGCCGACACAGGCAGGACGCGGTGGTCGCGGCCCGGCTACCGGGAGATCGGGAGCGGTGCGCCCCTGGCATCGGACGGCCTGGCACTGGTCTCGGGGCCGGAGCCGGGCGGTTCGGGCGAGGGGACGTGGGGCATGTACGCACTGGACGTACGAACGGGGGACGCGACCTGGGCGGTTCCCATCGAGCCCGCGTCCGACATGAGCCTGGCGACCGCGCACGACGGTCTGGTCCACATCTGCGCGGGCCGCACCCTGCTCACGGTCCGGGGCCCGGGGGAGAGGCGGACATGAACACCGGCCACGCCCTCCGTCATTCGACCCGGCACACTCCTCGCCCTCCCACGCCCCGGGCAACGACGGACGATGCCCCGCACCAGGGCAGGCGCACATGACGGAAGTCCCCCTGCTCCCCGGTGCGCCGCTGCTCCCTGACGACCCGCGTCTCCTCGGCGGTCACCGCATCATGCGGCGACTCGGGTCGGGCGGCATGGGGCAGGTCTATCTGGGGCGCAGCCCCGGCGGGCGGCTCGTCGCCGTCAAGACCGTCCACGAACACCTCGCCACGGACCCGCGCTACCGAGAGCGATTCCGGCGCGAGGCCACCGCCGCGCGCGCCGTCACGGGCGCGCATACCGCCCCGGTCCTCGACGCCGATCCTGATTCCGTCGTGCCCTGGCTGGCCACGGCATTCCTGCCGGGAGTCACCCTGCGCCACGCGGTCGTCGCAGGCGGGCCGTTGAACGCCCGGGCCGTGCGGTCGCTCGGGGCGTGCCTCGCCGAGGCACTGGCGAGTATCCACGCGGTGGACATCGTGCACCGCGACCTCAAACCGTCCAATGTGCTGCTGACCGCCGACGGTCCGCGCGTCATCGACTTCGGCATCGCCCGGGCCGCCGGAGACCTCGGTCTCACCGAGGCGGGAGCGATGATCGGCACGCCCGGCTTCATGGCCCCCGAACAGGTCGCCGGCGACGATGCCGGACCCGCCGCCGACGTGTTCGCGTTGGGCGCGGTCCTCGCCTTCGCCGCGACGGGCGAGCAGCCCTTCGGCTCGGGTCCCGTGGCGGTCCTGCTCTACCGGGCCACCCACGAAGAGCCGCACCTGGACGGCGTACCGGACACGGCGGGTCTGCGCGCACTCGTCTCCGACTGTCTGCGCAAGGAGCCGGGGCGCCGGCCCTCCCTCGCACAGGTGCTGGCCCTGACCGCCTCGCCGGACGCGCCCCTGTGGTGGCGCGACGAACCACTGCGGTCACTGATCGCGGGCGAGGGACTGACAGACACCGAGGAGCCGCCGTCCTCCGCCGGGACGCAGCGGCAACCGACGCCCGAGCCTGTCCCGGACGGACCGGCCGTCGCCCCGTCCCACCGCTCCGCTCGCCTGCACACCCTGACACGCCGCGCCTTCCTCACCACCGGTGGAGCCGGGCTCACGGGCCTGGCTGTCTGGGCCGTGGCACATGCACCGAAAACACCAGGCACAGGCGCCGAGGAGGACGGTCCCGTACTGGAGACAGGGTCCAAGCACCCCGGCCGGGAGCGCTGGAGACTGACCGGCCAGGACGACATAGCGGGTGACGTGACGTCCGCCCTGCTCGCCGGGGACACTGTGCTGGTGCACGGGGCGAGACCAGGCCTGGCCGCCACACAGGGACTGGTGCGCGCCGTGGGTGCCGAGGACGGGGCGAGCCACTGGCAGGACGAGAAGGCGCCGGTGAGCGCCGCTCACGAGTCGCTCTGGGGCGTCACGAGCGGCCTGCTCATCGCCCCGGAGCTCCTGGACAGGGTCTACGAAGTACGGACAGGAGACCCACAGCCGCCGGAGCAGCCATGGCGGGGGACCGTGAAGTGGTTCGCCGTCGCGGACGGACGGCTCGTCACGCTGGGCGACGACGGCGGATCGACGGACGACCGGGTACTGCGCTCGTTCGCGCTGCCCTCGGGCGGCTCGCGCGCCACCGAAGGACCCCGCACCCACGAGAGGGAGGAGACGCGGGACTGGAGAGCGCCCGCGGTCTCCGGCAACCGGCTGCTCCTCGTCCCGGACACCGGAGCGCTGGATCCTCGGATCTTCTGCCTCGACGCGACCACAGGCCGGGAACCGTGGACCTACACCGGGCTCGGCAAGACCGGGCAGCCCCAGACCGCGCCGGTCACTCTGCCCGCGCCGGACGGCCGCGGCGGCGAGCGCTTCGCCCTGTTCAGCGACGCCGACGAACTGCACCTCATCGACGTACGCACCGGCGACCGCCTGCGCAACGAACCGCTGAGCCTCACCGCCGGGAACGGCGCCACCGCCCTCGGGCACGCCGCGGGTACCGGTCTGCTGCTGGCCGCCGGGGAGGACCTGATCGGTTTCAGCCCCGACAGCGGCAAGCGGCTGTGGAGCCACCCCACGGCCGGGCTCGACACCAGTTGGCCGTCGCTGCCGGGCGGTGGCAGACGAGGCCCCGTCGTGCGGGACGGGGTCCTGCTGAACTGGCTGGACGCCAGGACCTTGCAGGCACTCGACCTCGCGGACGGCGGGCGGCAGCTGTGGCGGACGTCGTTCGACGCCATCGCACGCTGCCCGCCCGCCATCGGAGGCGACATGGCCTACGTCACGGCCGGGCAGGTGTGCCGGGCGCTGGAACTGCGCACGGGGAAAGTGCTCAAGGAGTGGCCGGTGAACGAGGCGGTCACCTGGCTCGCCGCCGACGACAAGGGATGGTACGCCGTGGTCGGCACGTCATCCCTGCGGGCGGTCAACGCCCCGTGACAACCTGGCCCGCACGGCGCACCGGTCGGGGCTGACACCGCTGCCGAGGTGCCGTCACCGGATGCCGCCTCTCGGTGGGGCACGGGCCGCTGGGCTGTCGCCGAGGCGACGCTGTGGGGCGACGACACCTGCGTGTATCGGGCTCATGGACTCGGGTTGCGCGTCCTTTGAAACGGTACCGCCGACCGACCGACCGCCACGCGGGCTATGCAAGCAGCAGCGGCATGTCCCAGTCGGCCGGTGTGCCGTCCACCGCATACGAGTCCAGGGCGAGCGCGACGCCGGCGGCCCCGTCGAGATAGCCCGAGACATCCGAGCCGAACGGCACCTTCGTCATCGTGAAACGCAGTCCGAAAGGCAGCGCCGGGTCGAAGGCGGAGACGATCTCGGCGGCGATGTCGTCCCGCAGTTCGTCCAGCCGGGGCTCCCGCCACGCTTCGTTGAGCCGGCCGAGCTGGTGCAGGGCCCCGGCCCAACCGTGGCACAGCGCATGGTCGTCGATGCCCCACGCCGACCGGGGGAGGACCAGCAGCCGGTCCACCGAGGCGCGGGCGAGGTCCGAGAAGTCCGTCCGCCCCAGCGCCCGTCCGGCCAGTTGCAGCGCCCGGGAGACTCCGGGAGCCCCGTAGCACCAGGCGGGCCACTTGGCGCTGCCGTCGTAGGCGGCGGGCCCCCGTTGCCACTGGGCGAAGGAGAGGTAGCCGGGCCAGAAGAGGCCGTAGGAGTCCGTCACCGCCCAGGTGCGCAGCAGATCGACGGTCGCCTCCATGGCTTCCTGCTGCCCCGGCACCCGCACACCCTGCTCCCAGGCCAGGGCCAGCAGCGCGAGCGGCCCGGCGACGCCGTGCGAGAGACCCAGGTTGAGGTGGCCTCCGGGGAACGCCGCCTCGGAGCCGATCCGGGGCGCGTCCAGGGCCCACCAGCGCGGCACGTCCGCGCCTTGGTGCTCCACGGTGCCGAGTGACAGGCGTACGAGGTAGTGGAGCACCGCCGTCAGCGGCTCCTCGCAGCTCTCCGCGCGGGCCAGCAGATAGCGGCCGACACCGGTCAGGCCGCGGACCACCTCGTAGTGCCCGATGGTGGGCAGCGGCCGGTCCTCGACGGGCGGCAGGACGGTCCCCACGAGATCGCGCTGGTAGGCGTCGAAACGCTGGAGCGCGGAGACGTAGCCCCCGGTGGTGCGGTGAGCGAGCAGCACGGCGAACGCCAGTGCCCCCGGCCCCTTGAAAATCCCGCCTGCGGTGCCGGGCCCGCCCGAGACGGCGCGGGTTCCCGCCGTGAGATACGCATGGGCACGCGGCACCTGTCGCGCCGCGTCCCGGGAGACCCCCGAGAACGCGAGCGCGAGCCCGGGACTGCCACTGCCGAGGGTGAGCTCGGCCCAGACCGGCTCGGCCACCCCGTCGTCCGCGGCGTGGGCGGGGATGCGGGTGGCCGCCATCGTAGCGGCGGGATCAGCGAGCCGGTTCAGGATCTCGGCGGAAACGTCGGCGGCCCGCTCCCGGAGGCCTTGAGAGGGCCCGCCCGCAGGGTGCTCCCACGTCCCGCCGCCCCCCGTGGTCCCGGTGGTCCCCGTGGTCCCGGTGGTCCCGGTGGTCCCGGTGGTCCCGGTGGTCCCGCTCATGGTGTGCTCCCGTGCCCCGCCCTCGGCGATGTCGCTCATCGTCCGCTCCTGCTCAGGTGCCGTCCTCGCCCGACATGGGTCCGTACCGCGCCGCGCAGCACCGCGTACCCGCGGGCCTCGGCCGCCCGGTCGATGCCGAACAGGCGGTTGTGCCGCATGTGCAGCAGCGACAGCAGCGCCTCGTCGCGGTCGGCTTCCGGAGCGGACAGGATCAAACGCCCGTACGCGTGGGGCTCGGGCGACTGCGACCACAGCGCGCCGAGCGACGGAGTCCCGAGCGCTTCCGCGGCCGACGCCACCGCGCTGCCCGGCCTGATCAGCCGGTCGGCGACCGCACGGTGTCGCTGGTAGACCTCGTGCTCCGTGGTCTTCGTGAACATCCGGTCGACCCAGCCGCACCAGTCCCAGTCCCCGAGGGACTCCAGCAGCACCGCGTGCCCGAGCCCGGCGAGCACGGCGGCGGGGAGCGTCCGCGCGACGCCCTGCGATGCGCGCAACTGCACGAGCGCCGACAGGCTGTCGGTCCGGAAGAAGCGCTCCGCGGCCTCCTGGAGCGCCTCGCCGCCGTAGCGGTCGCTCTCGGGCCGGTACGTGTCGAGGGTCATCGCCCGCAAGGCCCCGTTTTCGACGAGGGCCCGTGACACGCGGCTGAGCGCGGGCAGCACCCGGCCGTTCAGCGCCGCGGGATCGCCGTGGAACCGCAGCCGCAGATGCGGTTCGGGGTCTTGGTAGCGCAGGAAGAACCAGCGGTCGACCTCGTCCTCGACCTCGGCGAGCAGGGCCGGAAGATGCTCGGTGAGCAGAGCGTCGTGGGCCGACGCTTCGGCGTACCACTTGGTGAACAGCCAGTCCTCGCCCGGCAGATGGACACGGGTGGGGGCGAGCCGGACGGGCGGCGCGGTCTGTCCCTGCGCCTGCTCGGCGCCTTCCGGAGCCGTGTGCCCGGCGGTCCGTCGGGCCCCCGCGAGGGGCACCACGATCTCCGTGCTGTGACCGTCGTTCCAGCCGAGCCCCGCACCGTCGGCCGTCAGATCCTCGTAGAGGACGAACTGAGGATGTGCGGCGGTCAGTTCGGCGCGCAGCAGGTCCCGGTCCCAGCGGTCGCGCAGGTCTACGGGGTACATCTGGTCGTTGCGCGCGATGTGCAGTCGGTCCGGTACGGCAAGGCGCCGGCGCCAGGCGTCGAGGCCCTGCTCCCACGCCCCGGCGCCCTGCGCCCTGGCGGCGTCGCGCAGGCGTCGGCCCGGCAACCAGCGCCTGGGCATCACCACCACTCGTCCGTACCGGACACGCGGCAGATACGGCAGAGCGTCGTGCCCCGCCCAGTTCCAGCCCGACCACACTCGGGGCCGCGCCGTCGCGACGTCCATGAGGAACCGGGCCACCGGCGGGGCCTGGGTGTCCAGGGCCAGCATGTGCGGCAGCACCGGGCGGACCGGACGGCCG
Source organism: Streptomyces sp. BBFR25 (assembly GCF_044590125.1). NCBI lineage: Bacteria > Bacillati > Actinomycetota > Actinomycetes > Kitasatosporales > Streptomycetaceae > Streptomyces > Streptomyces sp. BBFR25. The sequence continues at coordinate 489,467 of NZ_CP172447.1, read as the reverse complement.
CTCCCTGGGTGCAGCAGCCGCAGCCCGTCGGAACCGGCGGCGACGAGCAGCGAGCGCCAGTCGAGACAGCAGGGGTCGCCCCGGTCGTCGGGTACGCCGACGGGGATGCGGTTCGGCAGCAGACGGGGCACCTGGACGATGTTGAGGCCGCGCGGCTCCTGGGGCATCAACTCGACCTGGGCCGTGATCACCGTGTCGTCGGCGGTGCCGGCGGCGAGCCGGGCGAGGTCGTCGGTGAGGCCGGCCACCGCCGCGAACCGGCCCGCCGTCGCGCCCGCCGTCCAGGCGCCGATGTGCGGGCTGCAGAGCAACTGGAAGTCGCCGCGGTCCAGTGCGGCGGTGCTCTCGGAGAGCACCTGGAAGCAGAGTTCGAGACTGGGCGGCGGCGCGGCGGCGGGATCGTGCCCGGCGACTTCGGCCAGACGCCGCACGACGTCGTCGGTCAGCACCAGGTCGCCGCCGGACAGGACAGCCTCCTGCAGCAGTTCGCCGATCATCGCGCGTCTGGGACCGTCCGCCTCGTCACCCGGGCCACCGCGCGCGTACACCGGTTCCGCGCCGTACTCGGGGGGCAGGCCGAGCCCGCGGTGCGGGTCGACCAGCTCGCCCAACGGTACGGCGCAGGCGGTGCCGTAGCGCTCGATGAAGCGCTCGCGGTAGTCCCGCATGTACGCCAGCGTCGTCCACTCCGGTGTGATCGCCCAGATCGCGGCTGCGTACCGGCACACTTCCCGCCCGACCGCCTCCGGTACGACGAACTCGCCTGGTATGTGCAGGTCCACATGCAGGGGTGGCCGGGCGTGCGGCCCGCTGTCCGTGCCGGGGACGTCGAGGCGGCGGACCTCGTCCAGGACCTTCTGCCAGGAGTCGTCGCCCAGCCCCGGAGGGTCCTCCGCGTGCCGTGCGCAGGCCGCCCGGATGTCCCGCAGCGCCTGCGCGTCGTCGGGAAGCGCCGCGTCCAGGACCGCCTCGATGCCGTCGAGCAGCGCGCCGTCGATGCGGTGCGGGGTGATCGAGGTGAGCAGGAAGCCGTGTTGCAGGAGTCCGGCCAGCTGACGGTCGAGCCGTTCGGCGTCCAGCGCCGGGAAGCGTTCCCCCAGTGATACGAGCAGATCGGCATACGGAACCGGTGTGCGCGCCCGCTCACGCACGGCGCCGACCAGCGCGTTGTCGCGCACCGACTGCTCCTGTCCACCGGTGCGCAGATACAGCCGTCCGTCCCGCACGAAGCACAGGTCATTGAGTACGACGTCGACGCGCCGGCGGACCGAGGGCTCCTCGAGCCAGGCCAGTACCCGGCGCCGCAGCCACGCCCCGTCGAGCCGGACCGCGACCTCACCGGTGCCTGGCTCCGCCTTGGCCGAGGAACCGAACCGGGCGGTACCGACCCCCGCGAACAGGCCGAACGGCGTGGGGCGCGCCGCGGCGCGGCGGGCGTAGCGCGTCAGGGTCCGCGCAGCGCTCACGGTCCGCTTGCGGCCCAGGGCAGAGGCGCCTTCGTCACTGGTCAGACCGGCAAGGCTGTGGGCCAGCGAGCCGCTGGCGACCCGGACCGCCTGGCTGAGCAGGGGATCGGAGGCGAGCTGCCGCGCCCCGGAAACCGGATCGGCGGCATCCACCGTGGCCGGCGCGGTGCCGCGCGGCCGACTCGCCATTCGGACCAGTACGGGCTCGCGCACCTCGAAGGCCGCAGTTGCCTGGTGGGTTTCGGACTCCGCCGCCACGTGTGCGCTCCTCGCCGTCGTGCGGAAAGCGGGGCGGATTCGGGCCGCCCCGCTCGGAAGAGCCCCGAGGGGGCCTCAGTCCGTCAGCAACAGATGGGGCAGCGCGTGCCGATCGCGTAGCTGCTCGGCGAGGTGAACGTGCCCTGGCCGAACGACTCGGCCTGCTCCGGGAGGTCGGAGACGCGCAGATCCAGGTCGAGGTCGAGCTCGGGGGCTTCGTGGGACAGAATCATCTCGGTGCGCATGCTTCTCCCTTGGATGGTGGGGTGCACGGACTCGAACGCCAGGGCCCCGGTCGGGGCCCGGACATGCGCAACCTTTGCTCACGCCTCTGACAGTCGGTAGACGAAATCGAGCCATTGATCAAGGGCTCGACCGCTGCCGAGGAAGAGGGGGCGGAGCGGAGGTCCCCGCACGGAAAGGGCGGCAGCGGCACCAGAACCGCCCACAGGACAAGGTGAGGGAGCACGGTGACGAACATCGCGGGTGCGGTCGAATCGATGGAACAACTGGCGACGGCCTGGCGGGCCATGGTGCTCGACCGGGACGCCGAAGCGGACGTACGAGACCTCCCCGGTGTCGCCGTCCGCTGGGCCGACTGCCGCTTCGTCTTCTGGAACGCCGTCACCTTGACCCAGGAGGCCGGGGTGGACGCGGCCACCCTGGAGAAGCGTCTGCGACAGGCGGCCGACATCATGCGGTCCAAGCGGCAGCCGGGCTTCCTGTGGCTCTTCGAGGACCTGCTCGCCGCCGACGCGCACGCGGCACTGGAGGAGGCGGTGGACCGCGCCGGCCTGGCCTACGCCTTCCCAGGCACCGGCATGGCAGGCGACCTGCTGCCCGTCCCCGACCCCCACCACCCGGACCTCACCTTCGAGCGGGTGGTCACCGACGAGCAACTGCTCGCCTACGCCGACCTCAACGCGCGCGCGTACGGCTTCCCTCCGCAGGACTGCCGCGACGGCATCGCGGGCTCCGCGCTGTGGAAGGACGAGGTGTACGCCTACCTGGCCCTGCGGGACGGCGACCCGGTGGCATGCGCCGCGACGGTGGAGACGGCGGGCCGCCTGTTCGTCGTCCTCGTCGCCACCGACCCCGACTGGCAACGCCGGGGCTACGGGGAGGCGGTGACGCGCAAGGCGCTGCACGAGGGCGCCCCCGCGCCACCGGACTGACCCGTGCCACTCTCCACGCCACCGTCGCCGGAGCACCGGTGTACCCGCGTATCGGCTTCGCACCGAACACGCCGATGCGCTTCTACGGGCTCACCGACTGACCGGCCCCCCCGATGCAAGCGGGACGGCCTAGTGGGGGTCCCAGTTGCCGTCGGTGGTCAGGACCGCCGGGGTGGAGGACACCTGGAAGCCGCCCGGGACGGACTGGACGCAGCCACCGCTGCACTGCGGGGTGAGTTCGGTTGCCTGGGCAGTGGCGGCCGGGCCGACGAGGAGCGCCGTGGCGAGGCCGCCCACGGTCAACAGGCCTGCGGCCCAGCGAGGAGTGTGCTTCATGTCTTTTCCCTTCTGATCATTTCCGATTGGCCGCGTACGCGGGCTGGTACGGGTGATGGATGGTCTCGTCGACTCGTTCGTCGACACTGTGCTCTTAGAATTCCTAACGGAAAGCCCCCGTGCCGCCTTCCGCATCCTGGTGACTCGGTCCGGCCGCGTATGCCAGCGGCGGGGCGATTGCCTGGGCATCCGCTCCCTCGCCGACCCACAGCGCGATGAACAGCGCGGCGGTCGCTTCCACGAGTGCCGCCCGTTCGAGACCGCCGCCGGCCACGGGTTCACAGCCCACGTCCCGCACCAACTCGCGTACACGCGCGAGGGCCGTCTCGTCATCCCCGCAGACCGGCACGGCCAGTGGTCGCCCGTCGAAGACGGGCCGCCGCATGCGCCACACGTCCTCGTGGCAGAGGTTGAAAGCCTTGACCACGTGGGCCCCCGGTGCCGCCGCGGCCAGTTGCTGCGCGGCCGAGGGGCCTCCGTCCGTCAGCAGCCGGAAGCCCGGCCCGACCGGGTTGGAGCAGTCGAGCAGCACCTTGCCCTCCAGGGCCGCGCACAGCTCGCGTGCCACGTCTACTCCTGCCCCGAAGGGCAGCGCGGCCAACACCACCTGACCGGACTCGGCCGCCGTGCGCAGACTGGCAGGCTTCGCGCTGCCTCCGACGCGCATCGCGAGCCGCTCCGCCTTGTGTGCGTCCCGTCCCCCGATGATCACCTCGTGCCCGGCCCGCACCCAGTGGGTGGCCAGCGCGTCGGCCATGTTGCCCGTTCCCAGTACACCGATTCTCATCACGCGTTCCTTCTCCCTACCTGGTTCCACCGTTCACACCGACGGTAGAGGGCGGTTCGGGCACCATTTGGTACGTGACGACCGACGCCTTCCTCGCCGACTGCCGCGCCCGCCTCGCCTTCGACCTGCTCTCCAACACCTGGAACGCCGTGGTGCTCTGGGCGCTGCGCGACGGCCCCAGGCGCCCGGTCGACCTACGGGAGCGGATCGGGGGCATCAGCTCCAAGGTCCTCACCGAGACTCTGCGGCGGCTGCAGTTCAACGGACTGGTCGACCGGCAGGCACACCCCGACGCACCGTCACGGGTCGAGTACCAACTCACCGCACTGGGCCGGACCTTGCTAGCGCCCATCGACGCAGTCGGCGCATGGGCCTTCGAGTACGGTGATGACGTTGTGGCAGCCCAGGAAGCAGCATGCACTCCCGCCCCGCAGTCCCCTCCTCCTACTCGCTGAACCGGTCAACGGCGTGAGCGCAGACGTAGCCGGCAGATGAGGGCACATCCCGGGACGAGGAACGCCTCGTGGATGTCGTCGCGAATCTCCCAGCGGATCCGCAGGCGGCGAAACCGGTGCAGGTGAGCAAACGCGCGCTCAACGCCCCAGCGGCGGGCGATCAGCGGCTCCACGTCGAGGTCCCGCACCAGGCGGCGGTACTTGTCGTGGTCGTGGTCGTAGCCGCGGTCGCCCAGCACCACGTCGGGGCGGAGCCCGGGCCGGTCCCGCTTGCCTCGCACCGACGGCACGGCCTGGTCCACTCGGCCAGACGGCGCCAGCACGTCATCCCGGGGCCGAAGCCTGGCTCCTGCGGCAGATACTCCCAGGAGATCCCGGTGTCAGGACGAACAGGATGCCCTGGAACACCGGCCGGTCCGGATGCCGCTTGCGTCCCGGGTGTCGGGTCCGACGCTCGACCTTGGGCAACAGCGGCTCGATCACCGCCCACAACTCGTCCTCGACCCTCCACGGCTTCGGCCGAGCCACCCCACACCCCCGGATCATCAGTTTCCCGGAACGATCCAACCTCCTCGAAGATCATTTCGTTAGGAGTTCTTAGTACCACTTCTGCCACGCGCCACGATTGCATTCGCGCATGTGGACCCCGTCGTCGAAGTTGTGGTCCAGGCAGTATCTGGCGTCGAGCTGGTTCCTGAACGTCAGGCTGCCATCGCTCCAATGGTCGACATACCAGCTCTGGTTCTGCGAAGTGTTGCAGGCGGCTCCGTATACGCCGTCGTTGCCGAGGCCCTTGCTCCAATGGAGGCACTTGCCCGTGGCGACATTCTGAAAGCGCCGTGTGCCGTCGCCCCAAGCGTGGACCCGCCACTGCTGCCATACGCCGTAATGACACCCAAAGCCCCGCACTCCGTCCGAGTCGTTGTGGTCCAGGCAAACCTGAGTGCCTTGGTTGCGGAAGGTGTTGATGGGGTCTGCTTGAGGGGCTGCCGCTACCGTGCCGGTGCTGTTGCAAAAGGCCAAGGCAAGAGCAGCCAGTACGCCTGCGAGGTGAAGCTTTTTGAGCATTCGACGACTCCTACATGTGAGGGGCCCGGCGTCGCTGCGCGTCACGCCAGTGCGAAACGGCCCATGAACCTTTGGGCCTGAGGACCTGAGCAGAGTGACAGACCCGCAAGGAGGCGTTCCATCCCTTCGGTCGTGACTTAAAGCATCGTTGTATGGGCTTCCGACGCGGGCGGAGACTGTGTGCGATCAAGAAGCTGAGCGACGGGGGACGCTCGATGAAACGGATTCACTTCACGGGTGGGGATCTCGCCCGGACTCGGCTGGCCACGACGATCGGTGTGGCCGCGGAGACGTTCGACAGCGTGAAGCTGCTGTGGGAGCGCGACAGAACCCTTGGGTTTCACCACTGGCGGACGTCGGTGAGCGGCCGGGTGGGTGAGCAGGCACGGCCGCTGGCCGCGCTGATGCCGACTGGCGGACCGATGGTGGACGTGGCGAGCCTCGCGGGAGACACGACGTGCATCGAGGAGGCGGTGGACAACGTCCTCGCGGCTCCGCGCGCGCTGCTGCGCATGGAACTGGAGCACATCCGCTTCCAGCCGGCGCACCGCTCCTGGGCCCGGAGCCTGGTGGACGGCGACCTGGAACCGCGGCGGCAACTCACCGAGGCCCTCGCCGCCTGCCACCGAGCGACGGTGGCGCCCTACTGGGGAGGGGCGAGATCTCATCTGACCGCGGTCCGGGCGGACTACGCGCGCACGATGGCCGAAGGGGGAGTCGAGCGGCTACTGGAATCCCTGTGCCCTCCTCTGGTGCGCTGGCGGGCGCCGGTGCTCGAGGTGTGCCACCCGCGCGACGCCGACGTGTATCTGCGGGGGCGGGGTCTCGTCATCGCACCGACGGTCTTCTCGTCGCGGCAGGTGGAGCTGCTGCAGTGCCCGCTGGACACGGCCAAGGCACCGGTCTTGGCCGTGCCCACGATCGGCGATGCCACGGCCGGCACTGCCGTCTGGGACGTCAGCGAGTCCGGTGGCCAGGCGCTCGGCGACCTGCTGGGACGCACCCGCGCCGCAGCACTGAAGGCAGTGGCCGACGGTTGCAGCACGACAGAGTTGGCTCGCCGCCTGAGTATCTCGGCGGCGGCAGCGAGCCAGCACGCGACGGTGCTGCGCAAGGCCAACCTGATCACCACCAGCCGGGATGGCAAGGCGGTGCTCCACACCATGACGTCCATGGGCGCCGCACTGCTGAACTCCGCCCCGAACTGACCGGACGCGCGTTTCGACGCCGACCGGTCTGCCACCCGACGGTGATACCTCATCGGCAGGCCCGCTAAGGTCCCGCCATGGTCAGTGAACGTGCGTTGCGCGGATACCTCCTGGAGGAGGTCCTGGCGTGGCTGCTGCGCTCCAGCGGATACGAGGTGCTCACCGCCCAGGACGACGGAGAGCGGCCACCGTGGAAGACGCTGGAAGTGCGCAACCACGGCCTGGTCGTGCGCGGCCGTGGAGCCTGGCACCAGGCCGACACACTGGGACAGTTCCGGTACGTACCGCCGTTCTCCCTCCCGGTCCGCCTCTTCGTGGAAGCGAAATTCACCCGGACCAGGGTGCGACTGTCCACCGTTCGCAACGGCCACGGTGTCGTGCACGACGTCAACGAGAACGTCATGACCACCGTCACGAGACATTCGGGCCCACGCCGGCCCCGAACCCGCTACCGGTACAGCTACGCCATCTTCTCCACGTCCGGGTTCAGTCAGGACGCCCAGGAGTTCGCTCTCGCCCATCAGATATCCCTCGTCGACCTGTCCATGCCAGATTTCGCGAGACTGCGCACCCTGGTACGCACCGCGGCAAAGGACGTCCACACGGCGATGCAGGCGCTACCGGCAGCGAGCCGTCCGACCGTCCACGGGCTCCGGACCCACCTGCGAGGGCCCCTGCTGGACCTGTGGGGGCAACCAGCCGTCACCGACCCCTCCGTGACCGCTCCACTCGACGTCCTGGCGGAGAGTCTGCGCAGCCGGTCCACTCTGGGACTCATTCTGGCCTTCCCCGCCGCGCCGTTCGTTCTCGGACTGGCATCCGACGACCTGTACGGCTTCGTCAGCTACGCACGCCGGCACCCCACCCACTCCGTCCGGCTGCGCCGACTCAGACAACCAGGGCCCCACCCGGTCTGGGAGATCCGGTCCCAGGACGATCCGGCCGCCTACGCGCTGACCTTCGGCCTTCCCGAACAGGTCGAGGCATGGATCCTCGATCAGGAGACCAGCACCTCCGCCCGCACGCGCTGGGTGAAGGAAAGCATGCTCTCTGCCATGACGCTGTACTGGATGGACAGCGACCACGCCCACACCTTTCAGCTTCGGTACGCGGCGGCGGAGATCATCGAGCAACGCGCAGACGATCCCGCACCATGGCACCTGTCGGACCTGTCTGAGCCTCCGATCGGCTGAAGTGGTCACGGTTCTCTGAGTGCCGGGGTTCGCCCGGAGGCGGCCCGGTCGGGCGGTCAGGCGGAGGGGGTGCCGCCGACGAAGGTGCGCTGTGGAGGTGATGCCACGAGTTGGACCGTGGTACCGGCGCGGAGGTCTTCGCCCGCGACGTGGGTGACGGCGTTCGTGAGAGCGGTACCGAGGCGTGCGGTGATGTGGTCGGCGTCGGGGCGGTCGAAGACACCGTCGCGCAGGTTCAGGACGACGGAGGCGTTGGTGTCGACGGCCGTACCGCCCTGCGCGTAGCGGCCTGCGGGGACTCCGGCCAGGCGGATGCTGACGAGGTCGCGGGCCCATGCGCCGTAGACATCGACGATGGCGTCTGTCAGTGCGGCAACCAGCAGGGATTCGTTGCCGGTCAGCCTGTTCTCTGGAAGGTGGACGGTCAGATGCGGCATAGTGAGCCTCGTTCCCTTTGTTTCCAAAGCCTTTGTCTCTAAAGGTATCCGGGAGGGTTACCGATGTCCACGGAATCGGACGGTCCAGCCCTCGATGAGGCCGTCCGTACCCTGCTGTTGCTCATGCCCCGGCTCGTCGGCCGCGCCAAGCGCCTGCCCGTCCCGGCGGCGCTGCAGGGCCTGGACCTGGCACCGCGACACCTCGCGTTGCTGGCCCACCTGGAGTACGACGGTCCCACCAGCGTCAACGACCTGGCCGCCCGGCTGGAGGTGGCCCCCACGACCGTCAGCCTCATGGTCAGCGAGCTGTCACGGCCGGGCGTCCTGCAGCGCACCGCTGACCCCGCCGACCGACGCCGCCGCATCATCGCCATCGCCCCCGCCTACGCCGCACCGATCGGGGAGTGGCTCTCCGGCAGCGCCTCGGCCTGGGAAAGCGTCATGCGCGCTCTGGCCCCCGCGGAACGCGCCACGGTCATCGCCGCGCTGCACGCCTACGAATCCGCCCTGGAGGACGTGGGAAACCAGCACCGTAATACGCCTTCTCGAACCTCGCGCCAGCCCGAGCCACCGCAACCACGTGCGAGACGTTGACGGCGCGCCGGCGGCCTGGGCGGATTCGATGAGCTTGTATGCGGGAGCCCATGCAGAGATCGTTGGCGTCACGACGAAGTGAACCCAGGAGCCGCTGATGTCCGAGAACCTGAGCAGGGCGCAACCGCCGGTCGTCGACCGCGCGACCTTGGAGCAGCAATTGGAGGGGCTCAGGGCGAGGGAGAAGGCCCACACCCGCGAAGGCGACGCGATCGCCGCCGCGCGTCGCAGGCTCCCGATGGTAGAGGTCGCCGCAGACAGCACGCTGCTGGGACCGGACGGCCCCATGACACTCCTGGACGCATTCGAAGGGCGACGCCAGATGATCGCCTACTACTTCATGTGGTGGCCGGGCCGACCGGCCGCTGAGCAGTGCGAGGGCTGTACCTGGGTGATGAGCCACGTGGGCGAGCTGGCCTATCTGCACTCCCGTGACATCACCTTCGCCGTGCTCTGTCAGGGCCGCAACACCGCCTACGGCTTCGCGGATGCGCAGACATCGTACGAGGAGAGCCTGCGCTACCGCGCCTTCATGGGCTGGACCATGCCGTGGTACTCCGCCCAGCCCTCGCTCGAAACGCTCCTTGTCGGCCGGGAACCCGGCCTGTTCCACCTGGTGTGCTACCTGCGCGACGGCGACCGTGTCTTCGAGACGTACTGGACCAATCGCCGCGGGGCCGAGGCGGTGGACTACAGCTACGCACTCATGGACCTCACGGCGTTCGGACGCCAGGAGGCATGGGAGGACTCACCGGCAGGCTGGCAGCGCCTCGGGCACGCCACGCGAACCCTGGGCGGCGCTCCCGACTGGCCTCCGCTGCGGGAAGAGCGGCCCATTGGACGTCCCACATCGCAGTGGCCGCGCATCGACGCCGGTCACTCCGATGACCTGGGCGCCACCGGCACCGGCCCGGCGGCCGAGTCCCCTCACTGCCACTGACGGCGCGAGTAATCGTCGCGCCTCGGTCCGCGACCGTGACTGACGTCGAGGCACGTGGTGCCCCGGCGCTCCGGGAGCGGCGGCGAGAACACGCCAGGGTGGGCGGTCCGCCACGCGGCTTCGCCGATGAGCCGCCGGGCCACGCTCAGGAGTGGTCGAGTTGGTCGGCCAAGTCGGCCAGATCGTCGGCGTGCACGTCGAACTCGTCCGATGAGGTGGGCGGGTCGCCGACAGGGCGAGCTACGTAGGCGGTGCGCAGACCGCGGCCCTGTGCTCCGCGCAGGTCCCAGGCGTGGGCGGCGACCATCAGGAGCCGCTCCGGGGGTCGTCCGGAGACGGCGACGGCCAACTGGTAGACCGCTGGGTCCGGCTTGTAGGTGCGGGCGTCTTCGGCGGACAGGGCCTGGTGCCAGCGCAGTCCGGCGTGGGCGTTGAGTCCCAGCAGTGCCGTCCGGCTCGCGTTGGAGAGTCCGATCAGCGGGAACCGTTCGGCGAGTCGGGCAAGCCCTGCCACGGTGTCAGGCCACGGTGGGAGCCTGCGAGCCGACAGGGCGAGCGCCGCTACGGCGGCCGGGTCGTCGACTCCGGCGGCCTCGGCGACGAGCCGGGCGGCTTCCAGGTCGAGGACGTCGCTGGTGAGGTAGGGCCGGACGCCGTCGAGGATGCGACGTTGCTCGCGGTCGATGTACTGCTGCCACAGCGACAAAAGCTGCTCGACCCTGGAATCGTCGATCGACGGGTCGAGTTCACGAATGCCGGCGCGGATACCGGCGGGTTCGTCGACGAGCGTGCCGAGCACGTCGAACACCACGGCATCGATCTCTAGCTTTGACATGGGTGAGGTCTCCTGGACGAAGCAGGGGCGTAAGAGGCGCTGTTGGCCGAACACAGCAGGGCGCATCAAGATTCCCGCCCAGGGACACGGCGTGGCTCCGACTCGGCCCGCCGGATCACAGAGCACGCCCCACGCGCGGCCAACTCGGACGGCAAGCCCGTCCTCTTCCGCATCACCGCCACGGACTGGGGCGAGGGCGGCATCACCATCGAGGAGTCGGCCCTGTTCGCCAAGGAGCTGGCGGCCGCGGGCATTGACCTCCTCGACGTCTCCTCCGGCCTGGGCGTACGGGACGAGGAGGCCCGCCCGCCCCTGCGCGAGGCCGTCCACGTCGACCTGGCGAACACGCTGCGGGAGGCGTCGGGACTGCCGAACGCCCCGGTCGGGCAGATCGGCGAACTGTCCTCGGACCTACGCACTCGTGGCGGGCGGACGGGCGGACGGGCGGATGCGGTGATGCTGGGCCGGGCGCTGCTGCGCGGCGACCCCTACCTCGCCCTGCGCGGGCGCGCATCGGACCGGGCCGCCTGGCCTGTCCAATACCACCGCGCCTGTGATCCCACCGGCGTGACGCGGATCGGACCCCGGAACCCTGGGGGTTGGCCACGTTGAGCAAGATCTACACTGCCGGCGGCTGGGCTCTCGCTTCCAGCGATGGATCGCGGGGCGCGCATTCGGAGCGCACGCTCGCCATCTCCGAGGATGGCGAGCGAACTCCGACGAAGGTGGACTCATGACGGCAATACGTTGCGACGCGGCGCTGCTGGACGGATACCGCGCTGTGCACGAGGCCGGTTCGGCCCCGATGAGCCTGGAGCGGTTGCCGAAGGTCCGGGCCGAAGACGCCGCAGAGGTACCGACGCTCGACGAACTGCGGCGGGGCGGGCGGTTCGTGGGGACTTCGCACTCGGTTCCGGGGGCGTACGGAACTCCAGAGGCTGAGCTGCTGATCTGCACGCCTGCCGCCGTTTCGGGTCCGGCAGTGTCCCGCCCGGTCATCTACTTCGTGCACGGCGGCGGCTACTTCAGCGGCGATCCACGGCACCTCTTCTTCCTCGAACCGCTGCTGGACGAGGCCGAGCGGCTCGGGGCGTCACTGATCTCGGCCGGATACCGGCTCGCGCCGGAGCACCCGTATCCGGCACCACTCGACGATGTCTACGCCGGGCTGCTGTGGACCGCAGAACACGCGGCCGAACTCGGCTTGGACGCGGACCGGATCGTCGTCGCGGGGACGAGTGCCGGCGGTGGCCTGGCCGCCGCGCTGAGTTTGGCGGTGCGTGACAAGGGCGGTCCGCGGCTGGCCGGACAGCTGCTGATGTGCCCGATGCTCGACGACCGCAACGACAGTGCTTCCGCCCATCAGATGGACGGTGTCGATGTCTGGGACCGTAGCCGGAACGGCTTCGGGTGGAAGGCCCTGCTCGGTTCCGAGTGCGGGGGCCCGGACGTGTCGCCCTACGCCGCACCCGCCCGCGCCACGGATCTGTCCGGACTACCGCCCTCCTTCATCGATGTCGGCTCCGCGGAGACGCTGCGCGACGAGGCCGTCGCCTACGCCGACCGTATCTGGCGGGCCGGCGGCTCTGCCGAGCTGCATGTGTGGTCCGGCGGCTACCACACGTTCGACCTGGTGGTCCCGGACGCGGTGATCAGCCGGGCGGCGTGGCAGACCCGTCGTTCCTGGCTGGAGCGGGTACTGGCGGCTGACTGACGTCCCGCGATCTGGGCGACGTCGGTGCGACGTTCGATCATGAGGCAGTCGTTCAGGTCACGAGCAGGGACCGCCGAAGCGAACCACCCGAGGACGGTCGAGGAGCTGGCGTACTGAACGAATTTTCGAAGGGGTGCGTGAACAGCGTGTCGCCGGGCACTAGGACTATCGCACGGAGGTCCTGGCATTCGGAGTTGGTCGGGATCCAGGAACCAAAGGACGAACTCAGGACGCTGTTGTGAGGTTCATACTCACCCACGCCTGAGCCGGCATTAACGATGGGGTTTCGAAATGATTATTCTCGGACTTATTCTGCTGATCATCGGCCTGCTTGTCGGCATGGGCCTGCTGACGACGATCGGTGGCATCCTCATTCTGGTTGGCGCCATCCTGTGGATCCTGGGTGCGACGGGTCGCGCGGTCGGTGGGCGCAAGCACTTCTTCTGATGCCAGGTCGTACCTTCCGAAGTACGGGCAGTTGATGGCGGTCAACCTTCAACGATGCGCGGGATCGCCGGTTGAGCCAACCGGCGATCCCGCGCTATGTTGCCCCGGGCTTCCCAGGGGTTGGCACGGACAGTCAGCGGAACAGGCGGAAGAACCCGCGCACCTGATTGACCAGCGACTCCGGCTGCTCCAGCGCGGCGAAGTGGCCACCGTGGGGCAACTCCTCGAACCAGCGCAGGTCGGTGAACCGCAGCTCGGCCTCCCGCCTCGACGGGCGGGTTATGTCGCGCGGGTAGACCGACAGCCCGGATGGCGCGGTCGTCACCTGGTCTCGGAAGTTGGCGAAGCTCTCCCAGTACAGGCGCGCCGACGACGTGGCCGACGCGGTGAACCAATAGACCGAGATCTCGTCGAGGATCGTCTGCCGGGACAACGCGTCCTCGGGATGGCCGTCGTTGTCCGTCCACGCCCAGAACTTCTCGGCGATCCATGCGGCCTGCCCCGCCGGGGAGTCGGTGAGGCCGTAGCCGAGCGTCTGCGGCCGGGTTGCCTGGATCGCCGAGTACCCGCGTCCGGTGCGCCGCATCTCCTTCTCGGCCTCGAGATTCGCCAGCTCCGCGGGCGTCGGGTCGTCGAACGTGCCCGCCGCCACGGAACCCAGGTTCAGGTGCACGCCGACGACCCGCTCGGGCGCCACCTCGCCCAGCACCGCGGATACCGCCGAACCCCAGTCACCACCCTGCGCGCCGTACCGTTCGTATCCCAGCGAGACCATCAACGCGTCCCAGGTGCGTGCCGTGCGAGTGATGCCCCACCCGGTCGTCGACGGCTTGTCACTCCAGCCGTACCCGGGCAACGACGGCGCGACCACGTGGAACGCGTCCGCCGGGTCACCGCTGTGCGCGCGGGTCGGTGAGCGGGCCGAGGACCTCCAGGAACTCGAGCACCGAACCCGGCCATCCGTGCGTGAGCACGAGCGGGAAGGCGTCCGGCTCCGGCGAGCGGACGTGCAGGAAGTGGATGCCCAGCCCGTCGATCGTGTCGCGGTACTGCGGGAACACGTTCAGTCGCTCGGCGAACCCGAAGTCGTAGTCCTCGGCCCAGCTGCGGCACAGCTCCTGCGCATACGCCAGCGGCAGACCCTGTGACCAGTCGTCCACCGGCTCGCGCTCGGGCCAGCGCGTCCGTCGCAATCGTTCTCGCAGGTCCGCGATCTCGGCTTCGGTGATGCTGACCTCGAATGGCTTGGCGGACATGGCGAGGCTCCCAACTGGTCGCGGCGTTATCGGATCAGATGCAGGTGGACCGTCATCGCGAGCTTCCACGCGTGGCGTCCGGGTCGGGGCGGCGGTCGGCGGCGGTATGGCCCCGGGTCAGGCTGAGGACGAGTCCGACCAGGGGGAGTGCCGCGAGCCCGGCGAGGGCCACCGGCACCGGCACGACGCCGGACAGGCCCGCGACAGCGGCCGGACCGATCCCGCCACCCAGGGCGTTCATGAAGTTGAGCAGGCCCTGTGCGGTGTCGCGGTCGTCCGGGGCGACCAAGTCCGGCGCGAGGCCCACCAGTACGCCTTGGGCACCGGCGAACCCGCACACGGTCAACGCGGTGCCGACGACAATGGTGATCGGCCCGGTGAAGACCGCGACCACGAGCACGCCGAGGACGGTGAGTGCCGCGAGCCCGGCCGACGCGGACGATTGGTTGAGCCGGTGTTCGAAACCCTGAGCCCATGCTGCGGCTCGGGTCCGGCCTGCGAAAACTCAGCTGCTTCTTTATCCAGGGCGGCCTTCGCCTGGTCATGTGCTCCGACCCAGGTGCACATGACCACGACGAAGGCCGTGAGGGTGGGTCTGCGCCTGATGCTGTCCGAAGGGAGCCGTTCGCGGAGGCGTCACGCGCCCGGGGCGAGTTCTACGAGTGTCCGACCGCGGACGGCCGCCAGCCTTCGACGAGCACCGCTACGAGGAGCGCAACACCGTCGAGCGGGCGATCAACCGCCTGACACAGTCCCGGGCCGTCGCCACCCGCCACGACGAACGCGGCTACGTCTTCCTCGGCACCGCCACCGTCGCAGCCCTCACCACCTGGCTCCGCGCGAGTTCGGACGGACAAGTCCTAGTAGATGTTGGCCGCCACGTCCGCGCCGTCCTCCCGTCCCGCGTTGATCTGCGTGCGCAGCGCGATCTCGTCGTACACGCGGACCTCCTTCACGATGCGGCCGTCCTGGATCAGGAACTGCGAGACGCCGAGCACCGTGACCGGCTTGCCGGTGAGGGGGCCGAAGGCGGGAATGCCGCGGTACGTGCCGTGCATGGTCCAGGTCACGGCCACGCGCAGACCCGCGTAGCGCTCCGCATGGTGGGTCTGGACGTCCCGTACGGCGAAGCGCGCGTCGGGGAAGGGGCCGACCATTTCCAGCAGATCGGCCTGGTAGCGCTCGGGACGGATCACGGTGCGGTCGCCGATGGTGTGCAGGAAGAGGTCGCGCGCCATGAAGTCGTTGACCTTGTTGAGCTCGCGCTGCGACCAGACCCGGTCGATGAACTCGAGGACCATCTCGCACTCGGGACGGAAGTCGTCGGGGCGCGGCCCGCTGACACCTTCCAGGAGCACGTCCTTCGGCGGCTCGTCGGTCATCGACCCGGTGTAGCCCTGGAACTGGCGGTCGCGCGCGGCCTCGTCCGGGTCGATACCGAGCTGCAGGCAGTCCGCGAGGTCGTCGCGCACCACCCACTCCTCGACCATGCGGCCCTGCCGGTAGAGGCAGTTGGCCACCGTCCGCTTGCGGACGCGGACGCTGCGGCCGTCCACGAGATGCTCGTCGGCGGAGAAGACCAGGTGCGAGCTGAGGAAGGCGTCGTCCCCGCGGGCCTCCCACACCACGTCCTCGGCCTGGCCGATGTGGCCGGGCACGGCGGCCATCCGCATCGTGCTGCCCTCGATGACGCCGTCGCGGCCGATGACGGTCCCGAGACTGGTGTGGACGATCGAGTCGGGCTCGTAGTTGTCGACGATGTGGGCGATGTCGCGCGCGACCCAGATGCGGTCGGTCACCTCGCGGATGAACTCGTCCGGGTCGTTGTAGGGCTCGTACGCGACGGGGTGCAGGGCCATGGTGCTTTCCGTTCCGGTGTGATGTGAATGCGTATGCAGAAAGTGAAGTGGGTGGAGGGGCCGGACCAGGTGCGCCGGCCGGTGGATCAGGCGGGCTCTGGTGTCTCCTGGCGGTGGAACTTGTCCGCGCCCAGCTGGCTGCGGTACGTCTCCGTCATGAAACCGGTCACGACGACGAGCGCCAGGACGGCGCCGACGGCCAGGTAGGCCCACACGGCGTAGATCGAGTCGAAGGTGTCGACCAGCAGCGTCGCCACGAACGGGGTGATCCCCATGAAGACGGAGAATGAGCTGTTGTACGCGATGGCGCTCGCGCTGAACCGGGTGCGGGTGGAGAAGAGTTCGGCCGCGCAGACCGTGATGATGCCGGTGAGGAAGAACTCCGGTACCAGGTAGATGAGTTGGCTGGCAACGGCGGCGCCGAAGGTGCCCCGGTCTCCCACCCAGAAGGCGAGCGGGACGACGACGATGCAGGCGACGGCGCCCGTGATGAGCATCGGCTTGCGTCCCACGCGGTCCGAGAGCTTGCCGGCCAGCGGCAGCAGGGGGATCAGGACGGCGATCGAGATGGCGTTGGAGGCCAGGCCCATCCAGCGGGGCAGGCCGAGCGTGTTCGTCAGGTACTGCGGATAGAACGTGACCCAGGTGTAGGAGAGGATCGCGCACATGATGGAGATCCCGCAGTAGACGAGGATGGGCCGCCACTGAGACCGCAGAGCCTCGATCACCGGGGACTTGACGACATCGGTGCCGTCCTTGGTGGCCTGCACGAACTCCGGGCTCTCCGAGATGCGGCTGCGCATCCACAGGCCGACCAGGCTGAGGGGGATCGCCAGCAGGAAGGGGAGGCGCCAGCCCCACGAGTCGAGTGCGGGACCCTCGAACACCCAGCTGGTCAGCGCGGCGACACCGGCACCGGCGAGCGTGCCGGCGAAGCAGCTGTTGGAGGCGTACGAGGTGTAGTAGGCGCGACGGTCGGGCTCGGCCCACTCGACGATGAAGGCCACCGCGCCGACGTACTCGCCGCCGGAGACGACGCCCTGGACCACGCGGAGCGCCAGGAGCAGGAGTGGCGCCAGAATGCCGACCTGGTGGTACGTGGGCAGGACCGCGACGAGGGCGGTGGACGCACCCATGGCCACGAGGGTCCACAGCAGCGTCTTCCGGCGGCCCACCCGGTCGCCCCAGCGGCCGAGGAGGGTCCCGCCGAGAGGGCGGACCAGGCACGCGATCGCGATGATCGCGTACGTCCCGAGCACCGCCACGGTCTTGTCGCTTTCGGGGAAGAACGCGGGGGCCATGATCGGGGCCATGTAGCCGTAGAGGCCGTAGTCGAACTGTTCGACGAAGTTGCCGACGCTGCCCGCGCCGATGGCCCGGCGAATCGCGCTCCGCCCCTCCGCTTCGTCGGGGGCGGTCGCGGGGGTAGTGCGGGGTGGCGCTGCAGAGGACATGGCTGCTCCGATCGCGCGGCGGATGAGGGCTGTGCGGATGAACCGGTGCGCACGCGTAAGCTCGCGTGCATACGTATGAATTGAGGTTGAACGCTAAGGTCCCGGAAGTGGGCCGTCAAGGGGTGCGGACGGGTGCGACGAAGGTGGGTCACGGTCGGGACGGACGCGCGAGGGCGCCGAAGGTGTCCATCAGTACCTGCGCCATGTTGAAGACGATCAGCCGGGCTCCGGCCTCCTCGGCGGCCCGCGCCGCTTCGAGGTGCGGGACGATCGTCATCACCGTTCGCCCGTTCTCGACGATCGCCCTGTGGGCTTGCCGGATGAGTCCGTTCACGGCCTCCGGTGCGGGAAAGCCGCAGTCCGCCGCCAGATCGGCGGGGCCCACCAGGACCGCGTCCACGCCCTCGGTGCCGGCGATCTCGTCGGCCGCGGCGCACGCCCGCTGTGTCTCGATCATCGGGACGACCAGCGTCTGGCGGGAGGCGGCCACATGCTCGGCCGCGGGGACCGTGCCGAACCGCCCCGACCTGCTGTACGTGGCGAACCCCCGCTCGCCCCACGGCGGGTAGTGGCTCGCGGCCACAGCCCGCCGGGCGTCCTCGGCGCCGTCCACGTGCGGGTGGATCAGTCCGGCCGCGCCCAGGTCCAGGCAGCGCAGCGCCAACGTGGGCTCGGCGGTGCCCACCCGCACCAGGACGTCGATACCGTGGGCCTCGGCCGCCATGATGTGATGCTGGAGCAGCGCCGTGTCCGCGGGCCCGTGCTCGCAGTCGATGACCACGTAGTCCAGACCGGCGACGCCCGCCATTTCCACCAGCGTCTCCGAGGGCAGCCGCAGCAGCACGCCGCGCAGCGAATCGCCCTCCGCCAGGCGCCGTTTGAGGCTGCGGCGCTGGACACGCGGGACGGTCATCGGGCCACCATCCCCGCCGACAGGTCGATATCGGCGCCGCACATGCCACGCATCCGCAGCATCGCGCTCACCGCCTCGCCGACCTCCTCCTCGGTCACCATCCGCCCGAGGGCGGCACGTGACACGAAGGCCTCCTCCGCCTCGGCGTAACTGCTGCCCGTGCGCTCGGCCTCCAGGCGGAAGTTGCGCTCCATGCGCGGCCCCGAAACCGGCCCGGGGGACAGGGAGTTGACAATGACGCCCAGGGGGCCCACCTCGCCGGCCAGCGTGGTCGTCAGCCCGATGACCGCCATCTTCGACGCGCAGTACGGGGTGCGCCGCAGCAGTGGCCGCTTGCCCGACACCGAGGCGACGTTGATGACATCACCGGAGCCACGACGGGTCATCGCCGGAAGGAACGCCCGGCACATCAGGAACACACCGCGCACGTTGACCTCGAAAACCTCGTCCCACTCGGCGGGCGAGATGTCGGTCAGCGAAGCCACGGGACCCGCGATGCCCGCGTTGTTGACCAGGATCGAGATCTCGTCGTCCGCGAGGGCCGAGGCGAGCGCGTCGACGTCCTCGGGGCGGGACACATCACAGACCTCGGGGACGACGTCGGGGCCAAGCTCGTCGGCGGTGCGCTGCAGAGCGTCCGCGCCGCGGCCTGTGATCACCACGCGGGCGCCGTCGGCCAGCAGCGAGCGGGTGATGGCCCGACCCAGGCCACTGCCGCCCCCGGTCACGAGTGCCGTCCGCCCGGCGAGGGGCGCTCCGGTGCGGTCGGTCGTCATGCGCCGGCCCCCTCGTTCCACTCCAGCGTCTTGTCGCCGTACTTCGCGGCGCGGACGTCACCGGAACGTGCGTGCCCCTCGAAGAGCTCGACACGGGCGGCGCGCCCGCACACCTCACCGAGCAGGGCCGACGAAGCGGTGTCGGTGACCTCCTGGTAGGTCACCGTCTTGAGGTACTTGCCGACCCACAGGCCGCCCGTGTAGCGGGCGGCGCCACGGGTGGGAAGGACGTGGTTGGTGCCGATGACCTTGTCGCCGTAACTGACACAGGTGCCCTCGCCGAGGAAGAGCGCGCCGTAGTCGCGCATGTGGTCCAGCGCCTGGCGCGGGTCCTCGGTGAGTACCTCGACGTGCTCGCTGGCGTACGAGTCTGCGATCTCGAAGGCCTCGTCGAGGGTGTCGGCCACGACGATCTCGCCGTGGTCGCGCCAGGCCGGCTCGGCGAAGTCCTTGGTCGGCATGCCCGGCAGCAGCCGCTCGATGTGCCGCTCGACCTCGCGCCCCAGCTCCTCGGACGTGGTGACGAGGACGGCGGGGGAGTCCGGGCCGTGCTCGGCCTGGGACAGCAGGTCGACGGCGACGACGAAGGGGTCCGCGTGCTCGTCCGCGATCACCAGGATCTCCGTGGGCCCGGCGAACAGGTCGATGCCCACCTCACCGAACAGCTGGCGCTTGGCCTCGGCCACATAGGCGTTGCCGGGACCCGCCAGCATCGGCACGCTGCCGATCGTCTCGGTCCCCACGGCCATCGCCGCGACGGCCTGGACGCCACCCAGCAGGTAGATCTCGTCGGCGCCCGCCAGGTGCATCGCCGCGACCGTCGCGGCCGGGATCTCGCCCCGGATGGGCGGGGTGCAGGCGACGACCCGGGGCACGCCCGCGACCTTCGCGGTCACGATCGTCATATGGGCAGAGGCGGTCAGCGGGTAGCGGCCGCCGGGCACGTACGCGCCTGCGGCGGCGACGGGGACGTGCCGGTGGCCGAGGCGGACGCCGGGCAGCGTCTCGATCTCGACGTCGAGCATCGAGTCCCGCTGGGCCTGGGCGAAGGTGCGCACCTGCTCCTGCACGAACCGGATGTCGTCCAGGACCTGCTGCGGAACACCGGCGACAATGCGCTCGATCTCCTCGGACGTCAGGCGGAACGACTCCGGACCCCAGGTGTCGAACTTCTCGGAGTACTGGCGCACCGCCTCGTCGCCGCGTTCGCGGATGTCGTCGAGGATGGCGCGTACCCGGTCGGCGACGTCCGCTCGGGCGGCACTCACCTGGGCGGCGGGGACGGGGGACTTGAGGGATCGGGGCATGACGGCTCTCTTCAACTCGCTTTTGACGGACAGGGGATTGCGACCTCAGGCGGCGGCGACCACGGCGACCAGTTCCCGCAGCGCCGCGCCCACGGCGTCCGGTCGCTGCCACGGCACCAGGTGCCCGGCATCGGGAAGTTCGCGCAGACGGGCGTGGGGCAGGGCTTCGACGATGGTGTGGTGGAAGGCGGGCGGGCAGAGCGTGTCCCGGCTGCCCGAGAGGACGACGGAGGGACAGCGCGCCGAGCGCAACGTCGCGACCGCGTCCTCCCGGGTGGGCTGGGCGGCTAGCTGGGCGCGGGCGGCATCGGGGCCCACGGCCTGCGCCATGCGGCGGTAGCGCTCGGCGTCCTCGGTGGACCGGCGCCGGTCCGGGAACATGTCCGGCAGGGTGCGCTCGACCACCTCCGCGAACCGGCCGGCCGCGACAAGGTCGTCCAACTCGCGCCACAGAACGCGCTGTTCTGGGCGAGGGGCGGCAGCGTTCGTCGCCATCACGCACATTCCGGCGATCCGCTCGGGTGCCCGCCGCAGCGCCTCGAACCCGACGACGGCACCCAGGCTGAGCCCGACAAGCACGAACGGCCCGTCCACCGCGGACAGCACATCGTCCGCGAGCGCGCCGACGTCCGGCCGACGCAGTGCGACATGCTGGACGGTGTGGCCCTCGGGGAAGGCGACGTCCGACCACAGGCTCGCGTCGCAGAGCATGCCGGGGACCACGACCAGGGGCAGCGGCACGCCGGTCACCAGCGCCGCGCGGAGCGGGGGAGCAGCGCGTACGGGGCGACGTACCCGTTGTGGTCCAGGCCCAGGCCCGCGTCGGCGGCGGCCTTGAGGACCTCCTCGTCCCATTCCAGACGAACCCGTCCGTCCCCGGAGTTGACCACCAGGAGGTCGCCCTCCTCCTCGCCGACGTTGCGCAACGTGCGCCACGCGCCCTGCGGCACCGACAGCATGTCGCGCGGGCCCAGGCGCACCGGGACCGGGTCGGTGCGATTGAGGGTGACCTCCCACAGGCCGTCCTTGACGATCAGTGTCTGGGTCTCCTGCTGGCGGTGGAGCGAGACACCCTGGCCGGGCTCGGCGCGCAACCAGGCGACGTTGTGGCCGTGCGGGTTGAACACGCGCGGCTCCTGGTGCAGGTCCTCGGTCATGCCGTAGCCGATGACGCAGCTCAGGCGCGCACCGCCGCCCGGCAGGCCGCTGTCGAGGAAGGGATGGTCCGACCACACGAGTTCGTCGGCCGCGGCGACCCGGCGCTTCATCTCCTCGGCGCTGTAGTGGCGCAGCCGGTCGATGTGCTCCTGGGCCATCGGCGTGACCCGCTCGGACTCCGGCGGGAGGGCGTCCCCGGCGACGGTGTCGACGAGCTGGTTGTCGGCACTGAGGTAGAGGCCGTGCTGTGCCGCCTCGCGCAGGACCGAGGGACCCCAGATGATGCCGCCGGTGCGGTCCATGCCGAGCACGGTGAACAGCCAGCCGTCGTCCGGCCCCGTGTTGGTGAAGCCCCGGAAGATCCAGGTGGGCACGGAGACGATGTCGCCGGCCTTCAGGAGGAGTTCCCCCTCGTCGCCCTCGGCGCCCCAGCGCAGCAGGTACTCGCCGGCGGTGCAGATGAACACCTCGGCGGTGTAGTGCAGGTGCAGGTTGTTGGTGATGCCGTGCGGCATGGCGGCGGCACCGATGTTGTAGCCGTGCGGCAGCCGCAGGTTGACGTGCTGGCCGGAGGACTGCGAGACGCCCGGCCCGATCATGGCGTAGTTCTCCTTCCGGTCCGAGCCGGGCGTACGGCAGTCGATGAAGGCCTGGTTGCAGGAGACGAAGTCGCTGCGGCGCACTGTGCGGCGCTCCAGCTCGGGGGCGGACACGACGACATCGGGCATGGAGACTCCCTGGCGAAGAAGCAACGATGGAATACGTATGCATTGCCATGACAGGCGTCCGGGATGCGTCCTGTCAAGAGGGGCGTAGCGAATTCCCGCGCAGAAGACGGGCAAGTCGCGATCAAGGAAGCCGAGAGAGACATACGTATTCGGAAAAGCGTACGTATACTGTCCGGACCGCTGGTTCCGGGTGGTGCGAGGTGAGACGAGGAGAGAGACATGGCGATCACGAGTCACGACGTGGCGAGACTCGCGGGTGTCTCGCAGCCCACGGTGTCCCGGGCCCTGCGGGACGATCCCCGTGTCTCACAGGCCACCCGCGAGAAGGTCAAACGGGCCGCCCAGGCGCTCAACTACGTACCCAGCGAAGCGGGCCGCACTCTCTCCACCCGTGCCACCCGCCGGGTCGGCGTCATCGTGACCGACATGACCAACCCGTTCTACCCGCACGTCGTCGCGCCGCTCCACGACGAACTGCAACGGCTCGGCTACCGGATGATGCTGCTCACCGAGCGCTCCGACGAGGCGGTCGCCGAGGAGAAGCTGCTGGACCAGTCGCTCGACGGCGTCGTCCTCGCGACCGCCACCACCGACTCGCGCCTGCCCGCACTGCTGGAGCGGCGCGGTATGCCCTACGTGTTCCTCAACCGGGACACCGGCCGGCCCGGCGACTTCGCCTCCGTCGTCGACAACGAGGGTGGCGGCCGCCTCGTCGCGCGGGAGCTGATCCGGCTCGGCCACCGCCGTATCGCGGGGATCTTCGGCGCGGCCAACACCACCACCGGCCGCGACCGGGAGCTGGGCTTCCGGCTGGCCCTGGCCGACGGCGGCATCGGGTTGCCGGACGACCGCGTGGTGCGTGGTGCGTTCGAGTACGAGACCGGGTACGCGGCACTGCCCGTCCTCCTCGAGGCGGCCGAACCGCCCACCGCCGTCTTCTGCGGCAACGACGTGGTCGCCATCGGCGTGCTCAACGCCGCGCTCACGGCGGGCGTCAAGGTGCCCGACGACCTCACCGTCATCGGCTTCGACGACCTGCCCATGGCATCCTGGGAGGTGTTCCGCCTGACCACCGTCCGGCACGACCTGGGCGAACTCGCGTGTCAGGCAGCCCGGTTGCTGGCCCGACGGATCGCCGGAGAGGTCGACGCCCAAGGCGAACGCCTCGTCCTTCCCACCGAGTTCGTCTCGAGAGCCACTCACGCCAAGGCCCGCTGAACCCTTACGACCCGGAGGCCGCGCGTACAGGGCCGGCGGCGGTCGCGGGTACCGCGGCACGTCGTTGCCGTACCACACCCACGGCGGCCAGCACCCCGGCAAGCCCGAGCGAGAGCCACAACTCCAGCCGGTGGCCCGGCAGCACGGCCATCAGGACCAGCGCCCCGGCGATGAAGGCGATGGTGGCCAGCGTCAGATACGGAAACCCCCACATGCGTACCTCGGTCGGCCTCCCGCCCTTGCGACGCACGGCGTACTGCGTCAGCGCGATGACCATGTACATCATCAGCGCGATCGCCCCGCTGGAGGCGATGAGGTACGAGAACACCTCCGGCAGCAGATAGTTGGCGATCACCGCGGCGATCCCCACGACCGTCGACGCGAGTACCGCGTTGCGTGGCACCCCCTGCGGTGAGGTCCGGGCGAAGGCGGCCGGGGCGTCACCGCGCCCGGCCAGCGAGAACAGCATCCGTGATGCCGTGTAGACGGCGGAGTTGAGGCAGCTGCACACGGCGACCACCAGCACCACGTCCATGATCCGGGCGGCGCCCGGGATGTTCATCCGGTCGAGGACCGCCTGATACGACCCCGCCCCCAGATCGTCGGCGTTCCAGGGCACGAGGCAGACCACGACGAGGATCGAGCCGATGTAGAAGAGGCCCAGACGCCACACCACCGCGCGGATCGCCTTCTTGATGTTCTCGCGCGGCTCCTCGGACTCCGCGGCCGCGATGGTGACGATCTCGCTGCCCTGGAAGCTGAACATCGCGGTGAGCAGACCGGCCAGGATCGCCGTGACACCCTGCGGGGCGAAGCCGCCGTGACTCCACAGATTCGACACGCCATGGGCGTCGGACCCGGGCAGTACCCCGAACACCGCGAGTGCCCCGAGGACCAGGAACGCCACGATGGCGACGACCTTGATCAGTGAGAACCAGTACTCGAACTCGCCGTAGTTGCGAACGGCCAGCAGGTTGCTGCCCGTCAGCAGGAGAATCACCGCGAGGGCCGGTATCCAGTGCGGGATCGAGATCAGGCCCGCGACGACCTCCCCGGCCGCGATGGCCTCGATGGGGATGACGAGGATGTAGAACCACCAGTACAGGTACCCGATGGAGAATCCGGCCCAGCGGCCGAGCGCCCGGTCCGCGTACGTGGAGAAGGAGCCCGTGTCGGGGTTGGCGACGGCCATCTCGCCGAGCATCTGCATGACGAGCACCACCAGGACGGCGGCCAGCAGGAACGAGACGATCACGGCCGGACCCGCGGCGGCCACGGCGGCCGACGAGCCGACGAAGAGACCGGCGCCGATCACCCCGCCGATGGAGATCATCGTGATCTGGCGGCCCTTCAGGCCCTGGGTGAGCGTCGCGCCCGCGGTGGGGGACGGCTCGGGAGGGGGGTGTTTCATGTGAGGATCCTTGGCGAGCGGGACAGGCCGGGAGCCAGGCCGCGCCTGAACGGAACGGAGGGGCCCCGGAAGAAGGGCGGGCCGGGGACGGACGCCGATGACGTCGCTGCCCCCGGCCCGGCGGTGAGGGGAGCGGTCAGAGCTGCTCACGCAGCGCGGTCGGCACGTCGTCGAACGCACCCGAGGTACGGCCGATCCTGTCGATGCGCAACGTCGCGGTCGCGCCATGGGCTGCCAGGCCCTCGAAGGCGGAGATCCGCTCGACGGCCGGGGCGAGCGCCGCGGTGCCCTCCTTCGCGGCCCGCTGGTAGGTGAGCGGCTTGAGGAACCGGGAGACCGACAGACCGGCGTTGTACCGCGCGGTCTTGCCCGTCGGCAGCACGTGGTTGGTGCCGGCGATGCCCTTGTCCGAGTACGCGACGGTGGACCACGGCCCGATGAACAGCGAACCGTAGTTGGAGAGGCTCTCCAGGTAGAAGTCGTCGTCCTCGGTGTGCACCTCGAGGTGTTCGGGGGCGATGACGTCCGCGACGGCGACGGCGGCGTCCCGGTCCTCGACCACGATGACGGAGCCGAAGTCACGCCAGGCCGGACCGGCGATGTCGCGGGTGGCGAGGGAGGCGAGCTGGCGCTCCACCTCCGCGACGACGGCCCGCCCGGTCCGCTCGGACGTGGTGATCAGCGCGGCGGGGGAGTTGGGGCCGTGCTCGGCCTGACCCAGCAGGTCGGCGGCCACCCACACCGGGTCGGCGCTGTCGTCGGCGATGACCGCGACCTCGGAGGGGCCGGCCAGCAGATCGATGCCGACCCGGCCGAACAACTGCCGCTTGGCCTCCGTGACGAACGCGTTGCCCGCGCCGACCAGCATGTCCACCGGCGCCTCGCCCAGCAGACCGAAGGCCATGGCGCCGAGGGCCTGCACGCCGCCGAGGGCGAACACCCGGTCGGCGCGGGACAGGTAGGCGCCGTACAGCACCGCGGGGTGGGCGCCGTGCTCGCCCGACGGCGGCGTGCACGCCACCACCGTGGGCACACCGGCCGTCTTGGCGACGTTGACCGTCATGAACGCGCTGGCGAGCAGCGGGAACCGGCCGGCCGGAAGGTAGGCCCCGACGCGGGAGACCGGCACGTACCGCTGGCCGCCCTTCACACCGGGGGCGAGCTCGATCTCGAAGTCCGTCAGGTGCTCACGCTGGGCGGCGGCGAACCGGTGGGTGCGCTCGTAGCCCATCTCCAGGGCGGTGCGGACGTCCGGGGGCAGGGCGTCCCCCGACTTCTTCAACTCGGTGCCGGAGACCTCCAGCTCGCCGGACCAGCCGTCCAGCTCCTGGGCGTAGGCGCGCACCGCGTCCATGCCCTTGTGCTCGATTTCCGTGAGCATCTCGGAGACGCGCTCGACCACCTTCGGGTCGCGCTGGGCGGGCGGGCCGTCGACGGACGGCTTCTTGAGCCACTGGAGGGGAGGAAGGGCCTGGGCTTCGTCGTGCGTGATCTGCATGGTGAGGACGCTAGACGGGCTTCCGCCACAGGACCAGATGGGTGATTCCTGTCCCATCCACAGGGTTTTCCTGTCCTGTTTCCCGCCTTGGGGATACTCCTTCACAGGCCGCGTGCGACGCGGATCTCGCGCAGGGTGTCCTCGGCGATGCGGGCCAGTTCACGGGTGGCGCGGGACAGCGGGTGGCCCCGGCGCCGCACCAGCGCGATGGTGTCGTAGAGGGGGTCGGCGAAGGGAGCCGTGTGCAGCCCCGCGGGGAACGCCGGACTGTCGACCACGGCACGGCTGGCGATCGTGTCGCCGACCCCGGTGGTCACCAGCTTCAGGGCGGCTTCCACGTGTTCGAGCTCGATCAGCGGGTCGACGCGGACGCCCGCGAACTGGGCGCGTTCGGCGAGCTGCCGCCGCGTCGGGTCCTGCCACCCGTAGTGCGCGTCGTACAGAACGAGGGGCGCCCGGGCGAAGTCCTCGATGGTTACCGGCGTACGGGTGCGCTGCACGCTCGCGCTGACGTAGTACACCTCGTCGCGCAGCAGGGGCGTCACCTGCAGGTCCTCGTCGTCGACGGGGAGCACGACCAGGCCCGCCTCGATGCGTCCCGCCGCCACGGCGGCCGCGGTCTCCGCCGAGTTCTGCCCCACGAGCCGCACCCGCACCGACGGGTAGCGGGCGTGGAACAGCTGGACCAGGTTGGACAGCAGGTAGTAGTCGGCGTTGCGCAGGACGCCGAAGGTGGCGGTGCCGCCGCCGAGCGAACCGAGGGAGTGCACGGCCCGCGTACCGCTGTCGGCGGCCTCCACGGACTGCTGGGCGTAGGGCAGCAGCTCCTGCCCCGCCGAGGTCAGCGCGAGGGTGCGACTGCCGCGCACGAACAGCTCGGCGTCCAGTTCCGCCTCCAGGCGGCGCACCAGTTCGGAGGCGGATGCCTGGGCGATGTCCATGGCCTTCGCCGCCGCGGTGAACGACCCGAGCCGCTCCGCTTCGACGAAGGCCCTCAGCTGGTTGAGGGTCATGCGGCCACAGGCTAGTCCTGTGCCTGCCCCAGGACATAGGGGGGTTGTCCGATGGGGGACGGGCTGATTGGCTCGTCCGGGCCCCGCACGCCGCCCCCTGCCCGGAAGGTACCTCCCGCCGATGACCAGCCCTCTGTCGATCTGCCTCGTCCAGTCAGCCGCGCACCATCACCTCGCGGACGACGGTCTGGACGCGTTCGCGGCGGACGTACGCCGCGTGACCCGCGCCCACCCGGGCGCCCGGCTGCTGGCCTACCCCGAGCTGCACCTGTGCGGCCACCGGCCGGACGAGGAACCGACGACGGTGATGACCGCGGCCGCCGAGCCGCTGGACGGCCCCCGCGGCGCCCGCCTGGCGGACCTCGCGCGCGAGACGGGCGTGTGGCTCGTGCCCGGCAGTGTCTACGAGCGCGGTGCGGGCGGTCTGATCTACAACACGGCGCCCGTGTACTCGCCCGCGGGTGAGCGCGTCGCCGCGTACCGGAAGATCTTCCCGTGGCGCCCGTACGAGGCCACGGCGTCCGGCACGGAGTTCGTCGTCTTCGACATGGACGGGTGCGGGCGCCTGGGCCTGTCCATCTGCTACGACGCCTGGTTCCCCGAGGTCACCCGGCACCTGGCCTGGCAGGGCGCCGACCTGGTCCTCAACCTCGTACGCACACCGACCGTCGACCGCACCCAGGAACTCGTGCTCGCCCGGGCCAACGCGATCGTGAACCAGGTCGCCGTGGCCAGCGTCAACGCGGCGCAGCCCGACGGGATCGGCCGCAGCCTCGTCGTCGACCCCGAGGGCCGGGTGCGCGCCGAGGCCGAGTCCGCCACGGACCAGATCGTCACGGACGTCCTCGACCTGGGCGAGGCCCGCCGGGTGCGCACCCAGGGCACGGCGGGCCTGACACGGGTGTGGGACCCGTTCACAGCCGGTCAGGCGCCACTCGAACTGCCCTTGTACCAAGGCCGGATCGACGCCGAACGCTGGCGACGGGCGCTCCCGGCCGACCAACGCCCGCAGGTCAGTCCGCCTCAAAGAGGATTTGAAGCGATTCAATGAAATGAGAAT
This sequence comes from Streptomyces sp. BBFR25, assembly GCF_044590125.1. NCBI lineage: Bacteria > Bacillati > Actinomycetota > Actinomycetes > Kitasatosporales > Streptomycetaceae > Streptomyces > Streptomyces sp. BBFR25. The sequence continues at coordinate 460,903 of NZ_CP172447.1, read as the reverse complement.
CAGGCGAGCCGGGTTCTGCAAGCCCGTTGTCATGGGCCAGAGCGAGCCTCATAGTGACGTTGAACCGATTCACTCTCACTTGAGGAGCGCCTGTGCGTCAGCTGACTGCTGCCCTGGTTGCTGCATTGGTCGTCGTCGCGGGGGAACCCGCGGCCGCGACGGCAGCGAGCCCGCCCGCCTCCTCCGCCGTCCCCGCCCTGAGCGTCGGCGACCTGACCACCAACGCCCTGGACGACCCCCTCGGCACAGCGCTGACGGCTCCGACCCTCGGCTGGCAGCTTGACTCCCCGCGCCGCGGTGTCACCCAGCGTGCCTACGAGATCCACGTCGCCTCCTCGGCCGACCGGCTCCGCGACCCCGACGTCTGGGACAGCGGCAAGGTCTCCACCCGCCAGTCGCTGGGCGTCCGTTACGGCGGCCCCGCGCTGAAGCCGCGCACGGACTACGTCTGGTCCGTCCGGGTGTGGGACGGCCAGGGCAACACCTCCCCGTGGAGCGAGCCCGCCCGGTTCGGCACCGGTCTGGGCGACCGGCCGTGGACCGCCGAGTGGATCGGTGCGGACACCCGCGAGTTGGGCACCAAGTGGACCGACTACACAGTCGAGTTCACCGCCTCGGACATCAGCGGTGCGCTCGGCGTCTACGTCCGCGGCCAGGACACAGAGAACGCCTACATGTGGCAGATCAGCGACGCCCAGAAGGCGCTGCGCCCGCACGTGAAACGCGACGGCGGCTACTCGACCCTCCAGGAGACGCCGTTCCCGGCCGGGTTCGACTTCGCCGCCGAGCACGACTACGCGATAGCCGTCGACGGCGACACGATCACCACCGTCGTCGACGGTGAGCAACTGGACCGGCGCACCGTCGCGACGTTCGGCGGACCCGGCACCATGGGCTTCCGCACCAGCGGCGCGGAGCACGGCCTGGTCCACGACGTCACGGTCACCAGCGAGGACGGCACGGTCCTCGTCGACACCGACTTCCCGGCCGACGACCGCACCTTCGCGGCCGGCACCGTGACCGCCGACGGCCTGCGCGTCGACAACACGGGCGGCGAAGCCTGGTTGCGCCGTGAGCAGGCCGTCCCGCTGCTGCGCAAGGAGTTCGACCTCGGCGACAAGGAGGTGGCCCGGGCGCGCGTCTACGCGTCGGCACGCGGCGTCTACGAGCTGCGGCTCAACGGCGAGCGGGTGGGCGACGCCGAACTCGCCCCCGGCTGGACGGCGTACGACAAACGCATCGACTACCAGACCTACGATGTCACCGAGCAGGTGCGCGACGGGGCCAATGTGCTCGGCGCCGAGGTCGCACCGGGCTGGTACTCCGGCAAGGTCGCGATGTTCGGCACCGGCGTCTACGGCCAGGACAACTCGGTGATCGCCGAGATGCTGGTCGAGTTCACCGACGGCACCAGCACCGTCCTGCGCACCGACGACACATGGACCACCGCCGACGGCCCGACCCGCGAGGCAGATCTGCTCGACGGCGAGTCCTACGACGCGCGGGTGGCCGAGAAGGTCGACGGTTGGGACGAGCCCGGATTCGACGACGCGGGCTGGGCCGCGGCGCACGTCCGCGACGAGCCGACGAACGTACTCGAGCCCCAGACCGCGGTCGACGTGCGTGTCACCGAGCAGCTGAAGACCGCGAAACGGATCCACTCGCCGACCGACGGCGTGTACCTCTACGACCTCGGACAGAACATGGTCGGCCACATGCGGCTGACCCTGAAGGGCGAGCCGGGCCGGACGGTGAAGGTCCGGCACGGTGAGGTGCTCAACCCCGACGGCACGCTCTACACCGCGAACCTGCGCAGCGCCAAGGCGACCGACCACTACACCTTCGCCACGGACAAGCCGGAGACGTTCGAGCCGTCGTTCACCTTCCACGGGTTCCGGTACGTCGAGATCTCCGGCGTCGACGAGGCCCCGGCGGCCGAGGACCTGGTCGGTGTCGTCGTCGGTACCGACGGCGACCTCACCAGCACCCTCGACACCAACTCCGACCTGGTGGACCAGCTCCACCGCAACATCGTCTGGGGCATGCGCGGCAACTTCCTCTCGATCCCGACGGACACCCCGGCGCGCGACGAGCGGATGGGCTGGACCGGCGACATCAACGTCTTCGCCCGTACCGCCGTCTACAACATGGACGCGCAGTCCTTCCTGACCAAGTGGCTGCAGGACCTGCGCGACACCCAGCGGCCCAACGGCTCGCTGCCCGGCGTCGCCCCGGTGGTGCCCGGTCGCTTCGACGGCGGCTACGAGTCGGCCGGCTGGATGGACGCCGGCGTGCACGTGCCGTGGACGCTGTGGCAGGCGTACGGCGACACCGAGGTCATCCGCGAGAACTACGACATGATGAAGCGGTACGTGGACTTCCTCGACGCCGACTCCACCGGCCACATCCGCTCCGCCGGCGGCTACCTCGACTGGCTCAACCTCGACGACCAGACCCCGGCCGACGTGCTGGACACCGCGTTCGTCGCCAAGAGCACGCGCGAGTTCGCCCAGATGGCGGCGGCCATCGGACGGGACGACGATGCGGCGGCGTACCAGCGGCGCCACGAGGCGATCCGGTCGGCGTACCAGGCGGCGTTCATCGGCGCCGACGGCACCGTGAAGGGCGACAGCCAGACGTCGTACATCCTGACACTGACCAACGACCTCGTGCCTGCAGACCGGCGCGACGCGGTCGTGGACCGGTTCGTCCAGACCCTCGAGCGGCGCGACTACCACCTGTCGACCGGCTTCCTCGGTGTCGACGGGCTGCTGCCTGCGCTCACCCAGGCCGGTCGCTCCGACATCGCCTACCGCCTGTTGCAGCACGAGGACTACCCGTCCTGGGGCTACGAGATCGGGAAGGGCGCGACCACGGTCTGGGAGCGGTGGAACTCCATCAACCCCGACGGGTCCTTCAACGACGTGGGGATGAACTCGTTCAACCACTACGCGTACGGCGCGGTCGGTGAGTGGATGTACCGGACGATGGCAGGCGTCTCGGCGGCCGAGCCGGGCTACCGGAAGGTGCTGATCGACCCCGAGCCCGGTGAGGGCATCGACCACGTCGACTTCAGCCACGAGACGCCGTACGGCACGGTGCGCAGCGCGTGGGACACGAAGGCCGGGCCGATGACGCTCGACGTGACCGTGCCGGCGAACACCACCGCCGAGGTGCACATCCCGGCGGCGAACCGCTGGGCGGTCACCGAGGGCGGCAGGCCGATCGGCGAGGTCGACGGCGTGCGGTACGTCGAGGAGGCCGACGGGGACGTGGTGCTGGAGGTCGGCTCGGGGGACTACGCCTTCGCGGTCGACTCGGTACTCGGGGACCTGGGGTCCGCCCAGGCACAGGCGGCCGCGTTCGCCGGCGACGTCGACGGCCTGGACGTACACGGTCTCGGCGAGAGCGCGAAGCGGCACCTGCAGTCGGGAGCCGGACTGATGCGGAAAGAGCTCGGGGGCGCGTGGCGGCTGCGGGGCCTGGCCGCGAAGGAGCAGCTGACCGCCGCAGCGGTGCACCGCGCGCTCGCCCGCGCCGAGGACCTCGACCGGTGGACGCGGACGTACGCCGAGCGGGGCACGATCGACGAGGCGGCGGCAGAAGCGCTGCGCGAGTCACTGGCCGGTATCGAGCGAAGCCTCTCAAGGGCCTCCTCCAGCCTGGTCGGGGCCGTGGCCACGCTGGACGTGCCGGCCGACGAGATCCTTCCCGGCGACGTCGTGCGCGTGAAGGTGGCACTGAAGAACACTGGCAAGCGCTCGCTGGCGGGCGTCGATTCCTCGCTGCGGGCACCGGCAGGCTGGACGGTGAAGTCCGCGGGCACCCACAAGTCCACCGCGGGCGCGGGCAGCACGCTCGAACACGCCTACGACGTCACCGTTTCGACGGATGCGGCGGCCTCCACGGCCGACCTCACCGGCTCGGTGTCCTACCGGTACGGCCCAGGGACCGCGACGCTACCGCTGTCAGCGGCACTGATGGTCGCCCCCGGCGTCGCCATCGACAGCGTCTCCACCTCGCCCGACCCGGTCGGCGCCGGGGAGAAGGTCACCGTCAGCACCGTCCTGGCCAATCGCACCGACGTGGTGCAGTCCGGCAAGGTCACCCTCGGCCTTCCGGACGGGTGGTCCACTCCGGACCCGGTCGCCTACCGCCTGGATCCGGGAGAGAAGAGGACCGTCCAGGACGCCGTGACGGTGCCGCTCACCGTCGTCGGACGGACGGCCAAGGTCACCGTGGCGACCGGCCCGACCGCGGCGGAGCGGGTGACCGGCACGATCGCGGTCGGGCTGCGCACCCCGCCCACGGAGTCCACCGATCGCGTCGACCTCGGCGACGGCGCGTCGGAGTCCGCCCACGGCCTGACGGCGTCGGAGCACTCGGGGACGAACGTCGAGGCCGGGCTGACACGGCGCTACACCCACTCCTCCTACCCGGGCGGCTGGTTCGAGTTCGACGCCGCCGTACCGACCGACGATCGCTTCGTGGTCCGCATCGTCGAGACCTTCGACGGCGCCCGGCACAAGACCTACGACGTCAAGATCGACGGTGAGGTCGCGCACAGCGTCGATCTGACCCGAAGCGAGGGGGGACAGGGCACCATCACCCACCAATTCGTCGTGGCCCCCTCCGCGAGCACGTCGGACGGCACCGTGCGACTCCGCTTCCAGGACACCGGCGCCGACTACGATCCCTCGATCGCCGAGGTCTGGGTGCTGCCGGTCGGCTGAAGCCGCTGGTGGCCGCGGTCGTGCAACGCGCCTGACGCCACCGCGGGTCTCCCGGCCGAAGAGCGCGGCCAGGACGCACCCGTCTGTGCGCCCTGGCCGCCACCGGGCGCGGCGGGCTCCGCCGCCGCGATCCTGGCGTCCGGGACCATCAGTGAAGTGCGCACCGGCGAGCCCAATGCGGGCGGCGCACCCATCGGTTGACGGCCACATTCCGCTGCCGCATACCCCTTGACTCCTCTTGAAGCCACAAGAACACTGAGGATCCCATCTTCGCGACAACGTTGTCAGGTGTGTCGTCCAGGCGTGTCCGAAAGGAGTTCTCCATGTCAGCGCACTCCTGGCGGCCACGCCGGCGACGTTCGCGCCTCAGACGGCCGACCGGACTCGTCGTGCTGTCCGTGGCCGTCGGCGGTGCCGTGGACGCGGCGGCGCTGCCGTCGGCAGTGTCCGCGAAACCGGTGACCAGTTGGCGCTCCTCGTTCGAGTCGGGCGACGTGGCCGTCGAAGGGAACCCGGCGCCGTATCCGGCGTGGTGCAGCCGGGTTCCGGCGGGCCCGGCCTGCGCACGGTCGTTGAGGACGGGCCTGACCGGGCTTACGCGGCCAAGGTGAACGCGGGTTTCACCGGCGCGAACGCCCTGCACTACCCGGGCCGTCATGAGAGCGAGGCCGCGGCGCACGCGAGCGTTGTCGTCTCCGACGTCGACCAGATCTTGCTCACCCCGGCAGAACAACGCGCAGAACCTGCCGGAACTGCAAGCCTTCGCAGCTGGCGGGCCGGAGTCCGCACGCCGAACGGCGCCCCCTACTCACCTGGAGCACACATGCACGACGACCAAGTGGCTGTCACAACCCCGGGAGGGGCCCCGTCAAGGCGTCGCTTCCTCACCACTTCGGGCACGGTCCTGGCGAGCGTGTCTCTGGCAGGCGCGCTGCCGGGCCGCGCCTTCGCCGCGTCCGCCGCCGACGCCGAAACCGCCGCGTCCTCCGACCTCGCGCTCCACCGACCCGTGCGGGTCTCCTCAACCGCCTACGCGCCAACGCCCGCGCACTTCGTCACCGACCGTCTGGACCGGGCCGGCGTCACCGGCAGCGGCTGGCGCGCGGCGGACACCGAGGAGCCCCAGTGGGTGGCCGTCGACCTGGAGGGCCCCTGCCGTGTCACTGCGGTTGTCCTGGTCTTCGAGGCCACCGAGGGCGATACCGTCTTCAAGCCGTCCTCGGGCGTCAATCCGCACGCCGGAACAACCGGCTGGGAGGTCATGTCCAGCTACGCCAAGACCTTCCGTATCGAGGTGTCGCAGGACGGCACCACCTGGAAGCAGGTGCACGAGGGTGCTACCGGGAAGGGCGGCACCGTCGAAGTGCGCCTGGACGAACCCGTCACCACCCGCTGGGTCCGCATGGTGGGCACCGGCCTGTCCAACGCCAACCCGCTCGGCCTCAACTCCTTCCAGGTGCACGGCACGGCGCAGGGCAGGCGCCGCACGGCCGAGGGCTGGACCGAGTGGTCGAGCGGGGCCCGCCCCGTGCCCGCCTTGAAGGTCGCGGATGACGGCACCGTGCCGATCGAGTCCGGCTGGAACCTGACCCTTGAGGAGTTCGCCGGATCCGACGACGGGGCGCGCCTGTCTTCGGACGACGTGGACACCGACCACTGGCTGCGCGCTCGGGTCCCGGGAACCGTTCTCGCCTCCCTGGTCGCCGAGGGCCACCTGCCCGACCCGGTGAAGGGCATGGACAACCTCCAGATCCCCGAGGCACTCGGCAGGTCGGCCTGGTGGTACCGGCGGGTGTTCACCGTGCCGCGCGGATTCCGGGCCAAGGGCAAGGACCGGGTCCGGCTCGAAATGGACGGCATCCAGCACAAGGCCGAGATCTGGCTCGACGGCACGAAACTGGGCGAGCTGGAACACCCCACGGCCCGTGGGGTGTTCGACGTGACCGACCGGCTTCACGCAGGCGGCCGGCACGTCCTCGCCGTTCGGATCGCGCCGATGCCGTTCCCCGGCAGCCCCGGCGACCGCGGCGCCGACGGATACTCCTACGCAGACGCCGGCTCCGACACGATGATGCGCAACGGCCCCACCTATCTGGCGGTGACCGGCTGGGACTGGATGCCGGCCGTCCGCGACCGTGTCATGGGCATCTGGAACCACGTCCGACTCCGCGCCACCGGCGATGCCGTCATCGGTGACCCCTTCGTGGAAACGACCCTGCCCGCCCTGCCGGACCGATCGCGCGCCGATGTCACCGTCACCGTGCCCGTGCGCAACACGTCGTCGGAGCCCAAGACCGTAACGGTCACGGCCCGGCTCGGCCCGGTCCGCGTCAGCCAGGAGGTCGAGATCGACGCCGACAAGAGCGTCGACGTGCGCTTCACGCCGAAAACCTTCCCCGCCCTGAGGCTGAAGAACCCCGAACTGTGGTGGCCCAACGGATACGGCGCCCCCACCCTGCACGACCTGGCCGTCACCACCACCACAGGCCGCCACGAGAGTGACACGCGTACTCTCCGCGTCGGCCTGCGCCAGTTCGACTACGCGTCCGAGAACCCGGTCGAGTTCGAACCCGGCAGCAACCGTTTCGAGCAAGCAGTCGAGATCGGGGTACAGCACGCCCGCTGGGTGCGGATCAGGACAGGCCGCCGTGCCACCGGCTACGGCGCCTCGCTGTGGCGCCTGTCCGTCACCGACAGCGCCCACTCGGACACGGACCTCGCGCTGCACGCCACCGCCACCGCATCCTCCACCGACAACGCGACCAACGCCGCCGCGGCGGCCGTGGACGGAGACGACAACACCCGCTGGTCATCGGCGTACGCCGATGACCAGTGGATCAGCGTCGACCTCGGCGCGACGAAGGACTTCGACCGGGTCACCCTGGTGTGGGAGACGGCATACGCGCTCACCTTCACCGTGCAGGTGTCCGACGACGGCCGAACCTGGACGGACGTGAAGGCCGTCGACAACCAGCCGCACCAACTCCAGATCAGCGTCAACGGCATACGCGTCATGTGCCGCGGCGGCAACTGGGGCTGGGACGAACTGCTGCGCCGCATGGGCGACGGCCGGATGGAGGCCGTCGTCGGGATGCACCGCGACATGAACTTCACGATGATCCGCAACTGGATCGGCAGCAGCAACCGAGAGGAGTTCTATGCCCGCTGCGACGAGCACGGGCTGCTGGTGTGGAACGACTTCTGGAACGCCTGGTTCCTCGACCCGCCGCATCACGCTCTCTACCTCGACCAGGCTCGCGACACCGTCCGCCGCTACCGCTCACACCCGTCCATCGTGGTCTGGTGCGGTGCCAACGAAGGCACCCCGTCGGGAGAGATCGACGCCGGTGTCCGCAAGGCCGTCGCCGAGGAACACCCGGGCGTGACGTACATCAGCAACTCGGCGGCCGGCACCGTCAGTGGCAGTGGACCGTACGCATGGGTCGACCCGACGCGGTACTACGACCCGGGTCTGTACGCGCACGGCACCTTCGGCTTCCACACCGAAATCGGGATCCCTACGGTCTCGGTCGAGGAGAGCATGCGCAACATGGCCGGCGGCGAGAAGGAATGGCCCATCGGCCTGGTGTGGAACCACCACGACTGGCTGGAACGCGGCGGCCAGAACCCTCAGAGCTACAAGGCCGCCATCGACGAACGCCTCGGCGAATCCTCCTCGTTGGCCGAGTTCTGCGTGAAGGCCCAGTTCGTCAACTTCGAGTCGATGCGGGCCATCTTCGAGGCATGGAACGCCCACCTGTGGAACGACGCCAGCGGTCTGCTGCTGTGGATGTCCAACCCGGCCTGGCACAGCACCGTATGGCAGACCTACGACTACGACCTGGACGTCAACGGCACGTACTACGGAGCCCGTTCGGGCAGCGAACCGCACCATGTGCAGGCCGATCCGAGGGACTGGAGCGTCATCGCCGTCAACCACACGCGCGAGGCGGTGCGCGGCGCCGAGATCCGGGCCGAGGTGTTCGACCTCACGGGACAGCGGCTGGGAGACACGCAGCACAAGACGGTGGACATACCCGCCGCGTCGACCGCGGCGGCCTTCACCGTACCCGCGCCGGACGGTGACCACCCGCTGCACTTGGTACGCCTGCGGCTGTACGACGCGGCCGGTGACCGCCTGTCGGAGAACATGTACTGGCGCTACGGGCAGGCGAGGGACCTCCAGGCACTCAACGACCTGGCCCGGACCGAACTGGACGTGTCCCGAGGTCGCCTCTCGCGACGGAACGGCCGTGTCAGCGTCACTGTGACGGTCCGCAACAAGGGACGCTCCGTCGCGCCGATGGTCCGGCTCGCTCTGCGCGACCGCCGCACCGGCAACCGCGTCCTGCCCGCCCTCTACTCGGACAACTACCTGTGGCTGCTGCCCGGTGACGAGCGCGAAGTGACCGTCTCCTGCCCACAGCGTGCGCTGCCGGGCGAGCTGATGGTGACGGCACAGGGATACCGCACCGCGCGCGCGTCGAGTCGCTAGGGTCCCGGCCGCGGGTGTGACGACGGCCGACCGCCGCATCGAGCCGCGGTCGGCCGTCGCGAGCACCGGGACACCCTCTCGACGGCCGAGCCGGGCCAGGGTGTCACTATCGCGATGCGTGAGCCGGCTGACGCTCGGCGCCGCCCAGTGGTGGCTACCGGTGGCCAGCACACTTGGAGGCGCTCGGGTTCACGGCTTCTGGCGGCCGGTGCCGTACCGGGCGAGCATCGTCTCCACGGCCTCGTCGACGGCGTAGCCCGTCTCCCGCGCGGCAGGGTCCCAGTCGTTGAGCAGCATCCGGGGCCACAGGACGAAGTTGGCGATCATGCCGAGGAACTGGTTCGCGGCACTCTCCGCATCGGGCACGCGGGCGGTGCCGGCCTCGTGCTCGGCCTGCAGGTAGAGCCGCACGGAGTCGAAGTAGGGCAGCTTGCCCAGCTGGAACTGCATCCTGCCCAGCTCGGGCAGGCGCGGCAGCTCGGCGATCACAATCCTGAACAGGGCCGTCATGCCGGGTCGGCTCATCAGCTCGGCGTACTGGCGGCCGATGACCGCCAGTCCCGCACGCAGGTCGCCTGCCGGTGGCCGGACCGGTGCCTGGCCGGCCCCCTGCTGCCAGGACTCGATCACGATGGCCTCGAAGAGGGCCGCCTTGGTCGGGAACTGCTTGAACAGCGTCGATTTCGACACCCCGGCCGCCTCTGCGATCCGGGCCAGAGACGTCCCGCCGTATCCGCGCTCCAGGAACAGTGCGGTGGCGGACGAGGTGATCGCTTCCCGCTTCTGCTGAGCCAGCCGTCGGTGGTGGTCGGAGAGTCCTTCTGCCATGGGGACAGTATGCCCCTACGGCGAGGCGAGTCACTTGACTCGCCTCTAGGGCGGCTCTACGGTGAAAAAGGCGAGTCGGTCGACTCGCAGTCCGCCGCTCGGCACTGAGCCCGGCGGTCTGTTTCCCCCTTTTCGCCCGAGGAGCAGTTGCATGGACAGCAGGAAGATCGCGCTGGTGACCGGTGCCAACCGAGGGCTGGGCCGCAGTACGGCGGTGGCGCTGGCGCAGCGTGGGGTCAGGGTGGTCGTCACACACCGCGGCGACGAGGCGGGGGCGCGGGAGACGGTTGAGGCGGTGCGGGCAGCCGGGTCCGCCGCTCTCGCGCTGCGCCTGGACATCAGTGACGTCGCTTCGTTCCCCGCCTTTGCGGCTCAGCTCGGCGAGCACCTGCGGCTCTGGGACGCCGAGTGGCTCGACATCCTGGTCAACAACGCCGGGGTGGGGATCTTCGGTCCCCTGGAGCAGGTCAGCGTCTCGGACTTCGACGCGATGATGGAAACCAACGTGCGCGGCACGTTCTTCCTCATCCAGGCGCTGCTCCCGCTGCTCGCCGACCCTGCCGGCGTCATCAACGTCTCCAGTTCCCTGACCCGCCACACCAGTCCTGCCACCGCCGTCTACTCGGCGTCCAAGGCCGCCATCGAGGCACTCAGCCGCACCCTTGCCGCGGAACTGGGTCCGCGCGGCATCCGGGTCAACTCCATCGCCCCGGGGCCGACCGCCACCGACTTCAACGGCGGCGCCATGCGTGATGACACCGACATGCGAGCGGCGCTGGCGGCGCAGACCGCACTGGGCCGCGTCGGCGAACCCGCCGAGATCGGCGACGCGATCGCCACCCTCGCCTCCGACAGCCTGCGCTGGGTCACGGCCCAGCGCCTCGAAGTCTCTGGAGGCGCCCTGCTCTAAGTGCTTTGACCGGAAACCTTTCCCGGGCCGGCACCCCGGATGTGTCGGCGGCGGGCGTCGAGGAGTAACGTTCTTTTGACCTCAAGGTCAAAAATGGGTGTTACGGTGGCGCCATGGGCAGGCCGAAGCAGTTCGATCCGGATGTGGCGGTGGAGCGCGCGATGGGCGTGTTCTGGCGCAAGGGGTACGCCGCGACGACGCCGCAGGACCTCGTGGATGAGATCGGCATTGGCAAGGGCAGTCTGTACAACACCTTCGGCAGTAAGCATGCCTTGTTCGAGCGGGCGCTTATGCGCTACCGCGATTCACAGGCCGCGTGGCTGGAGGCGCTTCTCGATCACCCCGGTTCAGCGAAGGATCGACTGCGGGGTGCGCTGGAGGCGCTGGTCGAGCTCGATCTGAGCGACCCGGACCGGCGCGGCTGCATGGCGGTCAACACCGCCGCCGAGTTGGCTACTTCGGACGCTGAGACGACGGACACGGTGCGCAAGATGTTCGCGCGTACGGAGAGTGCGTTCCGGGCGACCGTTGAGGAAGGTCAGCGGGCCGGCGAGATCGCCGGTGACCGCGACGCGGCGGCGACGGCCGCCTGGCTGCTCGCGACAGTCGTCGGCATGCGGGTGCTGGCGAAGACCGCCGAGGATGCCACGCAGTTGAGGCGGGTCGTGGACGCGGCGATGGGGTCGCTGTAGTCAGGCACCGCTGGTCGTCGCCGCCCTTTTGCGGCCTAATTTTGTACCTGTAATTCAAATATGTTCAAGGGGTCTGACATGGAGCTCGATCTCGCCGGGAAGACCGCGGTCGTCACTGGGGCCACCCGAGGCGTGGGCCTCGCGATCACACGGCAGCTCGTCGCCGAGGGGGTCCGCGTGATGGGTGCGGCACGCACGATCACGCCCGAGCTGAAGGAGGCCGGCGCCCATCCGGTCTCGGTCGACCTGAGCACGCCGGAAGGTGCCGACGAGTTGGGGGCGCAGGCGCTCGTGGAACTCGGCAGCGTGGACATTCTGGTCAACAATCTGGGCGGGGGTGACACTTTTACCCTGAACGGGTTCCTCGCGACCGACGACGCCTTGTGGGCGCAGAGCTTCGAGGTCAACCTGTTCGGCACGGTCCGGGTCACCCGTCGGCTGCTTCCGAGCATCTTGGAGCGCCGCGGTTCGGTGGTGAACATCTCGTCGATGAGTGCCCGCCTGCCGGGCACGGGCCCGATCGAGTACGGCGTCGCGAAGGCGGGTCTGAACGCGTTCGGTAAGGCGCTCTCCGAGGAGTTCGGCCCTCAGGGTGTGCGTGTAAACACCGTCTCTCCCGGTCCGACGCGTACCGGTATGTGGGAGGACGCCGAAGGCTTCGGTGCCCGCCTCGCGGAGGCGAACGGTGTCGGGCACCGCGACTTCCTGGCCGGGGTGCCCGCGGCGATGGGTATGACCACTGGCCGCATGGTTGAGGCCGACGAGGTCGCGGCCGTCGTCGCGTTTCTCGTCTCGGACCGCGCGGCAAGCGTGACCGGCGCTGATTACGTCGTTGAGGGTGGCGGCATCAAGACGGTGTGAGACGACGACTGGCGCGCTGGGGCGGCGAGGAGACGTCCGCCCCAGCGGATGCCCTTCTCGCTCTGGGCGAGGGCGCCGACGGGCAGTCGGTCACGCTGCCGGACAGGGGCGACCTCGCCACCGACCTCAAACTGGTCATGCGTGCCACGGCACGCGAGCTCTCCGCCCCGTCCTGCGTCGTTGGCGATCTCGGTGTTGAGTGCGCGGGTCAGCTTGTGGAAAGAAGCGCCTGCGCAGCGCCCAGGAGGCCGGCCGGCTCGGTCCCCAGGCCAACCTCGACCTTTCCTTGGACTCCTCTACGCCCCGCTCTTCCAGCGGTGGCAGCACCGCAGCGGTTCGCTGACCCCGGTAAACGCCGACTCGCTCGTCGACGCGACCTTCAGAGCCTTCGCGCCCTGAGCGGTCATCTTCGCCGTCGGGTCGGGTGTCCCCCTTCCGGACACGGGCGCAGCCTCGCCGGGCAACGGGGCCTGTGGGCGCGGCGTCACCTTTCGGGGGTGCGGTACGTCAGGGAGACGATGCCGTCGAGGAAAGGTTTGTGATCGTGAATCCACCTGAGTTTCTGGCCATGCGGTTCGAAGAGCACCGGCCGCATCTTCGTGCGGTGGCGTATCGCATGCTCGGTTCCCTGGCTGAGGCGGACGACGCGATCCAGGAGACATGGCTGCGGTTGTCGGGTTCCGACGACCGCCGGATCGACAACCTCGGCGGTTGGCTGACGACTGTGGTCGGCCGCGTGTGTCTGGACATGCTCCGTGCGCGGAAGCGGCGCGGCGAACAGCCGCTGGAGCAGCGGCTGCCCGATCCAGTGATCAGCCGCGACGGTGTGGACGGTGCCGATCCAGAGCAGCAGGCGTTGCTGGCGGACTCGGTGGGGCTGGCTCTGCTGGTGGTGCTGGAGTCACTCAGTCCGGCGGAGCGGCTGGCGTTCGTGTTGCACGACCTGTTCGGGCTGTCGTTCGAGGAGATCGCGCCGATCGTCGACCGCACGCCCGCGACGGCCAAAAAGCTGGCCAGTCGGGCCCGGCTGCGGGTCCGCGGCGCGACGCCGCCTCCGGAACCGGACTGGTCCACCGGGCGGCGTGTGGTGGACGCGTTCCTGGCCGCCGCCCGCGGCGGCGACTTCGACGCGCTACTGGCGCTCCTCGACCCCGACGTGGTGCTGCGCGCGGACGGCGGCGCACTCACCGGTGGCCTGCGGACGATCCGCGGTGCCGCCGCGGTGGCCGGGCAGCTCGACACCTTCCAGCGGATGGCGACCGCCGCCACCACACGCCCGGTCCTGGTCAACGGCTTCGCCGGCTTGGTGAACACCCTCGACGGGCAGCCCCTGTCGGTCATGAGCTTCACCGTCACCGGTGGCAGGATCGCCGCTGTCGACATCCTGTCCGACCCCGCACGGCTGGCCCGGCTCGACCTTACGTCCGCCGAGGACTGACCTCAATCGCTGCCAGTGGCCCCTCGCGGCGGGTCCCCTGGCAGTCCGGCCATTCGACCAGGGGGTCCGGGCAGGCAAGACACCGCCCCACCGGTTGCGGCCGCCACCCGCTTCCGGGACGGCTGCCAGGGACTGCCTGCCCGCGGGTCGGACCGTCAGGGGCGCGAACCGTGAGGTAATCGCGCTCTTGCTGCCGCGGCGCCGGCTCACCACCTCGGTGAACCGGGTCTCGTCCGCCTCCGCGGTGAGGTTTGAGACGGCGCGCGGCAGGGTGCGGCGACAGGGCAGTGTCGCGTGTCGAGCAGGCCGCGCGCCAAGCGCGACTTCGCCTGCTTCACGACAACCGGCCGAAAGAGACCCGCGCCGGCCGGTCACCTTCGCCGCGCGTACGTCGTCAGTGCGGTGAACGAGCCGATCAAGCCGGCTGGCGAACAGCCCGCGCTGACGAAGGGAAACCCCCCGTGGACACGATGACCAACAACCTCGACACCCTCACCTCCCGGTTCTCCGACCCGCAGCAGTTGGTCCCCGAACTCGGCGACGTAAGCACCGCCCTGTTCAAGATCATCGGCAACGGGGCGGTGCCCCGGAGCACCATCACCCTGGTCCACCTGCGTGCCGGGCAGCTGGTCGAGAACACCTACCTGACGGTGATGCACACCGCGAACGCACGCCGGGCGGGAGTGCCGGAGGAGAAGATCGCCGCCGTCGCCTCCTGGAAGGACGCCCCCTACTTCGGCCCGGCCGAGCGGGTGGCACTGGAGCTGGTGGAAGCCGTACTCACGCCCGGTGGGCACGACCAGCGGGTCCCGGACGGCCTGTACGCGCGGGCGGCCGAGCACTACGACGCCACCGCGCTGGTGACCCTCGCCATGGCGATCGGGCAGGTCAATTTCTTCATCCCCCTCGCACTGATCGGGAAGCCGCTGCCCGGCGTCTCCATGGCCGAGCAGTGGCGCACGTCCACGACCGGCTGACCTGGGCACAGCCCTCGCGGGCCCGGATCGCCGCCGGGCCCGCCTGCCCTCCCTGCCCGTATCCTCCAGCCACCCCCGGAAGAAGAACGTCCAGCCATGAGTTCACCCGAAAACAGCCCGCCCGTGCTCACACACGCCACGCCCGCCCCAGCCTCCGAGGCCAGTTCCCCTGCGTCCGGCCTTGCCGTCTGGCACGGCGCATGGACCACCCCGGTCATGCGGCCCTTCGCCGCACCGTGGTTCGAGACGTGGTCCGAGCAGGGCTTCACCGACCAGTCGCTCCGGCAGGTCGTCCGCATCCATTCCGGTGGCACCCAGGTCAGGATTCGGCTGTCCAACGCCTACGGCCACACCCCCCTGCACCTGACTGGCGCCACCATCGGCCGCACCGCCGCCTCCGGAGCCGTACACCCGGACACCATGCGCACACTGCGCTTCGCCGGCTCCCCCTCCGCCACCATCCCCGCAAGGGGACGCGCTGTGAGCGACCCGGTGGCCCTGCCCACCGAGCCGTTCGAACATCTCACCATCAGCCTCTACTTCCAAGAAGCCACCGGCCCGGCCACCTACCACCAGCTGTCCATGGCCACCACCTACCGGGCAGCCGGTGACCACCACCGCGACCCGTCTGCCACCGCCTACACCGACACGGTCCGTCCGGCCTACGGATCCTGGTACTACCTCGAAGGCGTCGAAATCTCCGGCACGCACCGCCTGCCCCGCGCGGTCGTTGCCTTCGGTGACTCCCTCACCGACGGGTTCGGTGCGACCATCGACGGCGACGACCGCTACCCCGACCTCCTCGCCCAACGCCTGCTCGCCGCCGGCCGGCCCCGCCCGGTCCTGAACGCCGGCATCGGCTCCAACAAACTGCTGACCGACTCGGCCCTCGGCGGTGACGCCGGTATCGCGCGCTTCGCGCGGGACGTCCTCGACCAACCCCGGGTCGGCACGGTGATCGTCCTGATGGGCGTCAACGACATCCAGCAGACCGAGGACCCGGCGCGCGGCGCCGGCCGTGAGGCCACGCCGGTCACTGTGCAGCAGTTGATCGACGGGCACCGCGCGCTGATCCGCGCCGCCCACGCCCGGGGAGTCAGGGCCGTCGGCGCCACACTCACCCCCTACCGGGGTGCGGCCGGCTGGTCCGCCGCGGGCGAGGCAGTCCGCGCCCAGGTCAATGAGTGGATGAGAACCAGCGGAGAGTACGACGCCGTCGTCGACCTCGCGTGCGCCCTGGATCCCGATGGCACCGGCAGCATCAGGGAGGGCCTGCACACGGGCGACTACCTCCACCCCAATCCCTCCGGATACCGGGCCATGGCCTACGCCATCGACCTGGCCGCCCTGGGACAGTGAGGCGCGGGCCGACTGCACGGGACCGGTCCGTTCGGACTTGGATGGTGGCCGACGAAGCCGCGCGGACGCTGTCTGAAGCGCACGTTCACACCTTCTCGGGCTGTGGTGTCCGCGGCCGCGGGGTCGTGCGACTGCTGCAGTCCGAGCAGCGCTGCCACCCGCCGGGGGTCCCAACTCCCGTCGAGGACCCTGTATTCGTCCGCGATCCCTCGGAAGACGAGACGCGCCCGGCGTGAGGAGTCGCGCCAGATCACCCTTCGCGGCTTGCCGAAGCCGTCGTCGCCCAGATCTCGATCATCGGAGCCGGCGTCGGTTACCCGCAGGCCGCACTGATTGCCGAGCTCGGCGGGGTACGGACCGTCTACGGCCTCGGCCTGGCCGTCACAGCCGCCGCCCTCCTGACCGCATGGCGCTCCCGTGCCCGAAGCCCCCGAAGGCCGCTCCGCCCGCCCGGACGTGAAAGGCGCGGTTCCTCCTGGCTGCCGCGCGCTGGTCCTGGTGCTGTTCCTCGCCGGTGAACGAAATCCGTGGAGCCGGCACCTCGCCGTGGCGGCGGGCCTCGTCGCCGTCGCGGTGCTGCTGCTCCAGGGCTGCGGCATAGTTGCGTGACGCCCGGTTCATGGTGAGCTGTGTCGTGCCGACCAGAGCGACCTCGCTGCCGACGGTCGGCGAGTGGATTGTGGTGCCGTTGACGAACAGGGCACCAAGTGACATGCAGCTCCGCGTGACGATTGCGGGCTGACGCTACGGATGGCGCATGCGTCCTCTGCTTCAAGCCGCTGCGGCCGACCGCGCGGAGTGACGTCGGGTTCTGCCCGAAGGTGTGCCGGGGATACGCGCCTCAGCCGTGGCCCCGCACCGCCGCGAGGCACTGGTCGTAGAGGTCTGCCAGGTCGAGCCGTCCGTCATGTCCGGCCCAGAGTTCGGTTGCCGTGTCGACGCAGGCGAAGACCGTCGCGACGATCGCCTTGGCCTGCGGGTCGGGTGCCGGGCGGCCGGGGCCGTTGCCCAGCCGCGCCCGGATGACGGGGACGAGCTCGGCCTGCCAGCGCAGTCGCTTCTCGATGTAGCGGGCATGCAGCGAGGGTGTGTCGAAGATGAGGCGGGACAGCTCCAGCGCCCGCTCAGGGGGGTGGTTGGCGGTCAGAACGACCTCGAATCCGGCGCGTAGGGCATCCCAGGCGGACATCTCGGCCGGTTGCTGCTCGACGGTCCGTTTCAGCAGTTCGCCCAGCGCCTCCTGGTCCCCGCAGACCAGGTCCTCCTTGGTTCCGAAGTAGCGGAATAGGGAGCGCTGCGAGATCCCCGCCTCCCGCGCGATCTGCGCGATCGTCGTCTGCTCGTAGCCCTGCTGGGCGAACAGACGAACCGCCGTATCCAGGATCGCCTGGACGGCGACCTGCCGCGAACGCTCCCACAAGGTCGTCATGGACTTCAGGCTACCCCTCTGGACAGCGACCGCCTACCTGGCATTAACTGCCAGGAAGACAGCGACTGAAAGAAGGCGACCATGCCAGCCGTCGACTACCACGGACAGACCACACTGATCACGGGGGCCAGCGCGGGCCTCGGCGCAGAGTTCGCCCGCCAGCTCGCCGCCCGCGGCTCCGACCTGGTGCTGGTCGCCCGCCGCAAGGAACGCCTGGAGAAGCTGGCCGCCGAGCTGCGCGGACAGCACCAAATCCAGGTGCACGTGGTGGAGATGGACCTGGCCACGGACCACCCCGGGCAGGCGCTGGCCGCGCAGATGGAACAACTCGGCCTGCACGTCACGAGCCTGATCAACAACGCCGGCTTCGCCACCTTCGGCCCCTTCCACCAGGCGGACCCGGTACGGCTGCGCCGGGAGATCGCGGTCGACGTGACCGCGGTGGCCGACATCAGCCGCGCCTTTATCGACCAACTGCGTACGGCGGGCCGCGGGGTACTGGTCAACGTGGCGAGCATGGCCGCCTACCAGCCCAACCCGCGCATGGCGCTCTACGGAGCGACCAAGGCGTTCGTGCTCAGCCTCACCGAGGCTCTGTGGGAGGAGTCACGCGGTACCGGTCTGCGGGTGCTGGCCCTGTCCCCCGGCGCGACCCGGACCGAGTTCTTCGACGTCGTGGGTACCACACAGGCCGCCGGAGGGACCAGGCTCGCCTCGCCCGTCGATGTCGTCCGCACCGCGCTGGCCGCCTTGGACCGCAGGAACCCGCCGCCCAGCGTCATCGCAGGCCGCATGAACCGGGTGATGGCCTTCCTCGCCCGCCGCCTGGCCACCCGGCGGCAGGTCATCCGGGCCATCGGCCGGCTCACCGCCGAGGGAGCATGACGACGGGCGGGAAGGCCGTAGTGACTCCCCGAACTCATCGACATTGATCACGAAGCGGGACCTTGAAGTGCCTTCCGAACGCATCGACAAACGACATCCGTCCGTGTGCACAGCCGGGGAAGACTGCCGATCAGGGATCCCCGGCGGGGGCCAGGGATTCGGTGAAGTGTCGTGATGTCCAGTTCTGATCATGTGAGCCCGAGCAGGGCGGGCGGTCGGCGGGCGTTGTGCCGCAACGCGGAGGCGATGTCCGTCTTGCCGGCCAGGCGGAGGGCGCCGATGGCGAGCTTGCGCCAGGTGGCCATGGCGCGAGGCGCGGTACCCGTCCGCAACTGGGAAGTATCCTCGGCGAACGTGACGTCCCTGACATGGTGCAGGGCCTCGACCTTCCAGTGGTCGCGGATCAATCTCGCGAGCTCGGCGGGTGTGGCTTGCTCGGCAGCGCGGCTGGTGACCGCGTAGACGGTCTTGATGCTGATCTTGCCGGTCTTGCGGTCCACTCGGCGGAGCTTGAGCTGGAGGGCTTGGCAAGCCCCGGGGAAGAGCAGGTTGTGCACCGTGCACACCTTGATCCGGCGGATCTCGCCCCGACCGTGCCCGGCGTCGCGGGTGCGTGACTGCGGCGGAATCTCCTTCCACGGAAGAGACTTGAGCTGCTTGCGGAGCTTCTCCTGATTCCCTTTCACGATCACGATGTAGTGCGCATCTCGGCCGCGAAGGTATGCCGCGTGCTCGCGCTGGGTGTGCATCGCGTCGCTGGTCACGATCACGACTGCGAGGTCGGCGAGGGTCTCCAGCAGCGGCTGGAAGCAGGTGATCTCGTTGGTCTTCTCGCCCACGTCGAGCTGGGCCAGGACCAGGCCGCGGGCGTGGTCGCAGGCGGTGAGCAGGTGGATCTTCCGACCCTTGGCCTTGG
This sequence comes from Streptomyces sp. BBFR25, assembly GCF_044590125.1. NCBI lineage: Bacteria > Bacillati > Actinomycetota > Actinomycetes > Kitasatosporales > Streptomycetaceae > Streptomyces > Streptomyces sp. BBFR25. The sequence continues at coordinate 441,380 of NZ_CP172447.1, read as the reverse complement.
CCGCTCCGCGCAGGCTCTTGCCGTCGACCGCCACCGCGCGCATCCGGCCGTCAGTGCAGGCGCGCCTGTCGGCCAGCCAGCGGCCCACCACCTGGTCCAGCGCGTCACCATCGATGCGGCCCAGCAGCCGCCGTACTGTCGTTTCCGCAGGTAGGAACCGCTTCGGGCACAGCGGATCGGGCCGTACGCCAAGGTGTTCCAGAACAGAGGGCGGGGCGCCAGCAATCCACTCGCCGACCGCCAGCAGGGCGGTTGCTCCAGCCAGAACCGCGCACGCGGTCAGCGCGAGTACGACAACCAGAGCGGGTCGCACGCCGCGGGGATCTCGCGGGTCGGGCACCTCGCCCAGCCGCTCCAGCAGGCCCGGGATGTCCTGGGGCACGACCGCTGGATGCCGGCGGAGTTGGTCAAAGACAGGCGGGATCGGTGATGATGCGTCGGCGGGCACGGTCTGCTCTGTCTCTGGGTGGTCATCGAGGTACGCAGCACGTCGCCCCTGGTCGATGTGCGGGCGGTGCGGCACCCGGCGGTCGCCGGGGGGAACCTCGCCAGGTTCGTCGGCGGTATCGGCATGTACCTCCTGCTCACGCTCGTCACCCGCTACGCGCAGACGCCGCACGGCTCCGGCTCCGGCTTCGGGCTGACGACCTTCGTCGTCGAACTGGTCCGCATCCCGTTCTCGGTGATTGGGTTCGTCGCCGGCAAGCTCACGCCGCGGGTCCGGAGGGCGGATCGCCGCCCCCGCTCCTGGCCGGCAGCGCCGTCGTGGTCGGCGGCGGGTTCGCCCTGTTCGTGGCAGTCCGGTCGGACCCGGCCGAACTGCTCGTGGTCGATGGGCGTGCTCGGCTTCAGCGTCGGCGGCCTCTCCGGCCCGATGCCCGGCCTAATCCTGGCCGTCATCCCCAAGGCCGAGACGTCGAGCGACATGAGCGTCAACTACGTCGTGCGCAGCGCTGGCTATTCCTTGGGCAGCGCCATCGGCGGTGGCCTGAGCCTCGCCGCGGGCACCGGCCCGGCCACACTTTCCCCGACTACAGCGCCTACACCACCGCGGCGCTGATCGGCATCGACGCCATGGCTATCACCACGCTGACAAGCCTCGCTCTCGCCCGCCGACGCCCGTCCGAGGGGGGACAGCTTCGAGTAGGCCGTCGCGGTGCGCGAGAGCGCGGCCCACCAGGAGGCCTGGTCGCCCTCTCCGGCGGCGTCGAGCGTGACTCCCGCATCGTCGAAGGCATCGACTGACCAAGGTCGAGCCGGTTCCAAGGAGCGTTGGGGACCGTCAAGATGAGCGGGGTGACGACGCCCCCTGAAGGATGTGGCCCAGCATGCGTCGCTGACTGACTGTCACAGCCATCGCCAGTGCAGCAAGTTGACGCCATCTCGGATGCAGGATGCACGGAAAATGCTAGCCTCCTCCCGTTATCCACAAAGGGGAGGCACCGAGTGAAGAAACTACTGAGCTTCGCGTCCGTAGTGGCACTCTTGACCGGAATTGCCATTGCCACGCCAACGTCCGCCTACGCCGCTACGGACAGGAGTGGGGCGGAACGGCTGAACATCCCGAACAGCAGCGCATGCAGGGCAGGCCGCACTGTCATGCAAGGCATGGTCGCGGGGCCGGGCGGCCAGCTCTACATCATTTTCACCAAGGCGGGCGGGGAGGAGCCGGTCCTGTCCAGATGGTTGCGTGACGGGTCAACCTGGGACGGTGCCAGTTGGACCTGCGCCGGAGCACCGACCTCCATACCCGCACTCGGCCACGGCAACGACCTCGCCTACCATCCGAACTATCTGGGCCAGGGCCCTGTCTTGATTGCCGCTCAAGGAAGTCAATCGGCGTACCCGAGCGACGATGTGACGGTCATTCACCTGAACTCGGCGGGAGCTGTTGGTGCGAGCGAGGTAGTCCATCTGCCCATCGGGAATATCAGCGGTCTCTGCTACAGCCCGACAGCGGCCGACGGAGCCGGCAAATATGCTGCCCGCCGCTTGGGCAACCTGTGGACCCATCCCGGCGCCGGTTCGCTGACGAGTGGTTGGACGCTGGTGAAGAGCAATCTGACGAGTCACGACAATCGTTCCGACCAAGGCATTGACTGCTCCGAGAACTACATCTGGAATACCAAGTCCATCAATAGTTCAACACCCGAAACCGGGTGGAACTGGGTGTACCAGTACAACTGGTCCAGAGGTGACGTGGAGAGCGATATCGGGATCCCGGGGAACAACCTGACCGACGAGATCGAAGATGTCACCCACATTGGGAGCGACTTCTTCATCGGCGTCAACCGAAACGGCGGGAGCGCCGACTCGGTGAAGGTCTTCATCGAGTGAAGCCCTCGACTTGTGGCCGGCATCAGCAGCTCTCCGACGGGGTCGCTGTGTGGCCGTCGTTCAGTGTGCGTGTCTGCGGCGGGGCGGGCGAGCAGGAGGTACAGCGTGGCGAGCACGGCGACCGCCTGGACCAACTGGCTGGCGGACTCGTGCGTCGCGGCCCTGGAGACCGGCCGCGCCTCGTGGTTCCGGCTCCTGAACGCGTCCGGCCCGGCCCGAGCGACGATGTCGCCGAGACCACCGCCGTCCAGGTTCCTCGCGTTGTAGCCGATCTGTCAGTGGGGGCAACGCTCCCCACGTAGAGACGATCGTCCTCTACTGCATGAACGGGGTGACGGAGCGGGCGTGCCTCCACATGCCGTGCAACTGCTCAAGGGGACGCTGCTGCTCGCCGTGCAGGGCGTTGAGCACCACCAGGCAACCCGTCAGGGCCGGCACTGTCCATTGCGCGCAGGCCAGGTGACGGCGGGCCGTGTGGAGGTCGACGGGGTGGTGTGCGGCCTTCTCGGTGTCCTCCGGGGTGGAGGAGGAAGCCAACTCGACCTTCTTGCCGAGGACCCGGGTGTACGCCGTGGCGGCCAGCGCAGCCGCGGTGATGACCGTCTTGGCCGTGGTGGAGGCGGCCACGCCCTTCTGGGAGGAGACCCGGTGGGCATTGGCGGCCAGCAGACCGCCTCCGCCGAACAGGTGTGCGCCGATGGCCGCGGCGTTGACCGGAACCCACTTCGCCCACCCGACCGAGGCGATGCGGGCCCGGGCGGCGACCGTGGAGCCCTCGTTCTGTGCCGCCCCGTTCAGGCCGACCGCGCCCATCAGGGAACCTCCGAACCACGCTGCCAGGCCTACATCGTGCAGGCTGCGGATGACAGTGTTGCGTCCGGACATGACAGTGCTCCTTCGCCCAAGGGGGGTACGGGCCGGCCGCGCGCCGGGCTTTCCCCACCCTCGTCGTCACGTGCCCATGCCGCTACCGCGGCTAGCCCAAAAGGCGGACTCCGCGGCGGGGCAGGGCCGCCGGACATCGGGGGAGCAGGTCACCACATTCCCGGCAGCGGCCGTACGCCTCGTGCGCGGAGCGATGACTTCGTGCGGCGTATCGGGTCTGGCTCGACATGAGCCGGAGTATCGCTGACATCGCCGTCCCCATCGACGACCGCGTCACCGAGTCCGTCCCCGGCCCGGACGACGGTCCGGACACCTGCGGCGAGGCCCTGCGCACGTGGGCGCTTTCCGCTGGGATCGGCAAGCCCGCTCACGTCGTCGTGACGAACTCGCCGCCGGAACTGGTCGCCGGAGCACCGCACACCGGTAGGTGCATACGGCATCGACCAACTGCACCTGGCGGGGATCAGCGTCGGCGGGACGGTCACCGAGGTGGCCGTGCTCGACCATTCGGCAGCGTTCCCGGCTCTCACGTTGATCGGCGCCCGCGCGGTCGCCCCTGGCCCGCCCGACGATGGCCTCCCCGACGACGACCAGACAGCGATGAGCCGGCTGGTCGCGCCCGATGCCCGATCGTAGCGACCGCGAGGCGGTTGCGGAGCGTGCCGCCGGCAGCGCGGAGGTTCTCGGCGACGACCCTGTCGTCGCGCGTGTCATCGCTGCGCGTATCCGGGACCGCACGCCTGGCACCGCAGCACCGGTCCGAATAGCCGACGAGTACCCGGAGCAGCCCCTCGGAGCCGTAGGCCGAGGAGCTGACGCAGTCGCACGCGAGTACACCGAACTCCGTACGGTTGCTCAGTTTCTCCTCACTGACTAGACGGCTCCGAGTGGCCAGACGCATCAGATGAGCAGGCCGTCCACCACAGGACACCACCGGCTGGCGCAGAGCGACCATGCACAAGATCACGGACCTCTTGACTCGGGGATGAAGACTCCACACCTCACCTGAACCAGGAGAAGCGACGTCTTACGAGTGCGTGCGCGATAGCGGATGAGTGCTGGGCCAGGCGGAGGGCCTGATCCGGATGCGAAGATCACGATCGATCGGGCGGTGCGGGCACATCGGCTGTTCACGGGGGGTTCTCGACGGCATCTCGCCCGTCCGATCGAGGAGTTGCCTGGGCCGTGGCAGGCTTGTCCTGAGGGGCACCGCCATGCTGCACGAGGAGGCCTGCAGCGGACCGCTGGTGCCGCATTCGGTGCTGGGCTGGGCGTGCTTTCGGTGGCGATCGCTCAACCATTACCCTCGCGGTCGCAGAGGCCTAACGGAATGATCTCCAAGGTGCTCGGAGCAATGTAGGGATGAGACGGCACCCTGGCAACGGCGTACTTTTTACTGTGGTCGTGACCGAAGGCGGGCGGCACATGGGCAACGTCGTGGGTCTGATCTGCTATCCCGTCAAGGGGTGCGCAGGCACGTCGACAAGTGATGCGCTCCTGACACCGGCGGGACGTGCCCACGACCGCAGTTTCATGGTCATCAGTGAAGGCGGGATCTTCCGGACACAACGCCGGCACCCCGCCTCGCCCTGATCCGGCTTGCCGTCGCCGTCGACGGCACGCGGCTCACGTTTGGCGCGGGCGACGACACGGACCGCTTCGGCACACTGTGCCAGGAGGTTGCGACATCCGTGCCGCGCCGCGACGTCGATCTGTTCTTCACCCATCAGGCCACCGGCATGACCGGGGCGGTGACGCAGTCGGGGGTGCCTCCGTGGAGGCGGCCCCGGGGAGCGGCGATGCCCTCGTGGGGCGCGCCGAGTGGTCCCGCGCTGACCTTGGTCAGGCGGCGTACTGCGCGTCGGTCAGGCTCTGCTTGACGTACCGGCTGGTTTCGTCGGCGAGGATCTCGGGCAGGCCGGTCTCGATGCCGTGAAGGGCCTGGGCCGCGACGTCGGCGGCGGCGACCTTCTGATCGGCGGGCACGCCGGCGGCCATGTCGGTGTCCATGTAGCCGACGTGTAGAGCGGAGACTGCGATCCCGCGCGGTGCCAGCTCCTCACGGGTCGCGTCGCTCAGCGCCCAAGCGGCGGCCTTGGACGCGGCGTAGGAGCCGAGACCGGCCGGGTGGTACCAGGACAGCGCGGACAGGACGTTGAGGACGGCGCCACCACCGTTGCCCTCGATGACGGGGGCGAAGGCGCGGGTCGCGGCGAGCGGGCCGAAGAAGTTGGTCTCCATCTCCCTGCGCACCTCAGCCAGGTCGCCGCCGATCAGCGTCGCGCCGGTGGAGATGCCTGCGTTGTTGATCAGCAACGTCGCGTCGGAGGCGGTGCGGGCGGCCTCCCGTATGGACTCCTGGTCCGTGATGTCGAGGCGCAGCGGGGTGACGCCCGGCAGGTCGACCGTCTCGGGGCGTCGGGCCGCGCCGTACACCTTCGCACCGCGCTCGACGAGCTGGGCGGCCAGGTGCCGTCCGAGTCCCCGGTTGGCGCCGGTGACGACCGCGACCGCGTTCTTCAGTTCCATGGTCTGCTCCTTGTCCTGGCAGGGGTCGACGGGCCACCTGCCGAATTAGATTACCTATCCAATCTAAACACCGAGCTAGGATAGATGCCAGTCGACATCCAAACGGGAGGTGGTCATGGGCCGCGTATCGCAGGCGCAGGCGGAGGAGAACCGCAGGCGGGTGGTGGACACCGCGTCCCGGTTGTTCCGGGAGCAGGGCACGCAGGTCAGCGTCGCCGACCTGATGAAGGCTGCCGGCCTGACCCATGGCGCCTTCTACAAGCAGTTCGCCTCCAAAGAGGCACTCGTCGACGAGGCCACCGCCCACGCCTTCGCCGAGCACACCCAGCACTACAGCGCCGGGCTCGAGCGGCACGACGGGCAGCGCGCCGCCGCCCAGCAGGCGCTGATCGACACCTACCTCTCCGTCGAACACCGTGACGACCCGGCGGACGGCTGCCCGGTCGCCGCGCTCGCCACCGACATCGCGCGCGAGGGCGAGGGGCGTGAGGCCCGGCGCGTCTACGCCGAAGGGGTGGCCGACTTCGCCGACTTCCTGGCCGGTGACGACCAGGACGGCATCGTCCGCCTCTGCACCCTGTTCGGCGCGCTGGTCCTGTCCCGTGCCACCAAGGGCTCCCCGCTCTCCGGGGAGATCCTTGCCGCCGCACACGCAGCCTTGACGGAAACAGGCTGAACAAGGGCGTGGTGGGGGTACACGTCGACCGCACTCCTGAGCGACGAGGTGTCCGCGATCAGGCGGAGTTGGCGGCAGAAGGCCGTCGGCCCGGCTCGGCTTCACCGTGCGCTGGACATCAGCCAGTTCCGGCCGCATTCCCGTGAAGTGGATCCTGCGCAGCCGACGTCAACGTGTCAGCTCGCGGTGACGCTCGCATTCGCTGCCATAGCGAGGAACACCACGGCGGACACCACGGGCGCCGTCGTCGCCGCATCCGCCTTGCTGACCCGTGCATCCCGGCACGGCGTGGCGGCCACGGCCCCCTCGGTCCGCCCGGTGATAGCGAGCGCCTTGCGGGGGTGGGGCTCGGCGGGGCCACCGAAGACCAGCTCGCGCTGGTAGACGCGCCCGTTGTCGACCTGGGTCCGGTTGCATTCGACAACCGGCCGGACAATCGCCATCACGGCGTCCAGGGCATCCGGGATGGTCTGATCTCGACGAGGCTGAGGTGGATGAGCGGGGAGGCTCCGTTTCCGCTTTGTCCGCGTGTAGATGGCGGGCCCGCAGGACGGGCAGGCAGACGTCAGCGGCCATGGCCAGGACCGTGTGGTGGTGCCTGATCGCCGCGGGTGATTCAGCGGGCGGCGCCCTCGCGACGGCGCTCACCATCCGCGCCCGGGACGAACGCCGTCCTCTTCCCGACGCGGTCCTGCTGTTCTCGCCCTGTGCAGACGCGACCCTGACCAACCCCGACATCCCAGTCAGCGAGCCGCGAGACCCATGCTCGGCAGCGAAGGAGCGCGTTGGGCCATGCGCCGCTGGGCCAGGGACCGCCCCCTGCAGCACCCCTGGCTCAGCCCGGTCGACGACAGCCTGCGCGATGGTCGCCAAGGCCAAGGCCAAGGCCAACGCCAAGGCCGCCGGCACCCAGGCCGAGATCAACCTCTACCCCGACGCCTTCCACGTCTTCGTCGGCCTCCCGCAACTCCCCGAATCGCGGGCAGCCCTCGCCCACGCCAGAGGGGTCATCAAAACCGTCACCGAGACCTGACCCCATCACGGGGCGGCCGCCGCCCCGGGCCCCTTGCTACCAGTTGCCGTTTGCCGGCGCCCTTGAGCGCCGGATCGTGATCACGTGACAGGTCGCCAATGCACCTCAAGCGCGGCAGCATCGAACAGGCCTGCCTCACGTGGCACAAGGGCATCGACCACATGGGCGGTGTCCGCTCCGTCCGCACCCGCAAGGCGGTCTCCCGCATGCGCAGCGACCTCAGGAGATTCAGGGCCCGGGGACTGCGGTGCGTGGTCCAACTCGACGAACAGGGACAGGACTTCCTCGCAGGCACGTAACGTCAACACTGATCGAAGAAGCGGCGGACGATCGGTTCCAGATAATCCGTATGCGGGCCGTCCAGACCGGCCAGTTCGTCCGCAGAGCCCACCAGCACGATGGTGTCGAGTTCGGGTTCGCGGCCCTCGCTGTGCTCGGCTGCCGCGCCAGCGGTGAAGTGAGCGCGCAGCGTTGCCTCGGGAAGGGTCGGGGCCAGATAGGTCAATCCGACACTGCCGTGTTCACCTCGGGTGACAATCCACAACTCCAGATCCTCCGCGGCCGCGGCGACACCCAACTCCTCGGCCAGTTCGCGCGCGGCCTGGCCGGCCAGTGCCGCCTCGTCCAGCACTGCCCCGTCCTGGGGAGGCTCCACAGAACCACCTGGCAGCTGCCAGCGGCCCGGCGCGGCCGTCGAGGGCGACATCCTCGCTGCCAGCACGCGGCCGTCGTCTGTCGGCTGAACCACGTTCACGAACAGCGACGGCAGTGCGGTGGCACCCGGCACGCGACGCAGGGCGTAGTGCCGGTAGGTCACACGCACCCACGAGAGGCGCAGGACGCCTGGACCAGTCCGCTCCAGCTGCCCGCACGCCACCGCGGGCCCGTCAAAGAGGGCGGGGTTGGCCTTGACCGCCATGTCCCACACCCGGTCGCGGGCCGTAGCGTCCTGGGGCGACAGTGGCGGCTCCGCAGCTTCGGTGAGCAGGAGCCGTTCAACGTCGAAGAGGTCAATGCCCACGGGGGGCAGTGTCTCGGTCACCGGCCCATCCTAGTGCCGCGTCAGGCAACGTTTGCCTTGTCAACGACTGCGCGTAGTCGCTCGTCCTTGGCGTGCTTGTTCCGCCAGATGATGTAGCGGCGGACCATGCTGCCCTGCTCCTTGTGGCTGGCGTGGTCGGTGCCGTCCAGCGTGAAGTAGCGCAAGGCGGTGAACTGGGCCTCGATGCGGTTGAGCCAGGAACTGTTGGTCGGCGTGTAGGCGAACTCGACGTTGTTGGCTGCCGCCCGGTCGCGGACCCGGGTGTCCTTCTTGGTGGTCAGGTGCGTGGAGAAGTTGTCGAGCACGATCGCGATGTGGATCTTGGGCGGGTGGAGACTGCACAGGTAGCGGCAGAACTCCAGGAACCTCGTGCGGTTCTTCTTCGGCTTGATGTGGCCGTAGAGCTTGTCCTGGGCCAGGTCATAGGCGGCGAACAGGTACCTGACCCCGTGCGGGCGAGTGTAGGTCGCCCGTCGGCGGGGCCGGGGTTCCCGGTCGGGATCCTTGTGCCGGCCGCCGCGCTCGGCCCACTGCCGCCCTGGGTGGGGTTGGCGGTTGAGCGGGTCGAACTCGTCCATGCAGAAGATGACTTCGGGCTCGCCTTCCTCGGGTATGACCTCGCGGTCGGCGATCGCGTAGAGGTGCTCGACGCGGGCCTTCTTGGCGGCATAGTCGGGGTCGCGGGAGGTCTTCCAGGTCTTCACGCGTTGAAACGAGACGCCCTCCTCACGAAGCAGGACCCGAAGGCCCTCGTGGCTGATTTCGTCGACCACCCCCTCGGAGACCAGGAAGTCGGCCAGCTTGGCCAGGCTCCAGGTCGAAAACGGCAGGCCGTGTTCGGCCGGCTTGGACTTGGCGATCTTCTTGATCTCGCGGCGTTCCGAGAGGGTGAAGGTCTTGGGCCGCCCGCCCTTGTACTTGGGGTAGAGCGAGTTGAAGCCGTCGGTGTTGAAGTTGTGGATCACGTCCCGGATTCGGTCCGCGCTGGTGAACGTGACCTCGGCGATCTTCGCCACGGGCATGCTCTGGGCGGACAGCAGCACCATCTGGGCCCGCCGCCAGGTCACCACTGACCCGATTCCCCTGCGGATGATCCGCAGCAGCCGTCTGCCCTCGGCGTCATCGATCTCGCGGACCCGCACTCGCTCTGCCATCGGCCCAGCCTGGCGCACGCGCGCCGTCCGAAGCGGCACCCGGACGGCGCGTCACATCTGCGACTGAGCAGCAGGATTTGCCACCTGCTCTGGTCAGCCTGGCGCCTCGACGTCGTCAGTGAAGGCGCGCAGGAGATGCTGTGCCAGCAGCGCCAGGCCGCTGAGCACGCCAAGGTGCCACAGGCCCAGCCCGTTAACCGGGCGCGCCTTAGCTCACCGCCTGCTTCACGAGCGCACCGATCCGCGCCTCCACCTCGGCCGTCACCTCGGTCAGGGCGAAACCGGCCGCCCACATCGTGCCCTCGTCCAGCTTCGCCTGGTCGCTGAACCCGAGCGTCGCGTAGCGCGCCTTGAACTTCTCCGCGCTCTGGAAGAAGCACAGGACCTTGCCGTCCAGTGCGTAGGCGGGCATCCCGTACCAGAGCTTCGGTGCGAGGGCCGGGGCGCTGGCTGTGATGACTGCATGGACCCGCTCAGCCATGATCCGGTCCGAGTGCTGCATTTCGGCGATCTTCGCGAGCACGTCCCGCTCCGCCTCCGCGGCCTTGTCCGCGCGCGAGCTGCGGCGGGCTGCCGTCTTCAGCTCTTGGGCGTGGTCCTTCATCGCGGCCCGCTCCTCGGTCGTGAATCGCTCGTGCGTGCTGCTTTCGGTGTTGCTCATGGCAGATCTCCCTTTGAGGGTCTGATGTGCTGGATCTTGGGCGCGTAGGTGGCGACGTGCCGCCACATCCGACATCGGCACGCAACGTGCCGATCGAGTCTGAATACTGCGCAGAGCCCTCGACATTGTCAACGGCACGCCATGTGCCGTTAGGATGGCGGCATGACCGACACGCCCGCCACGCCGAGGCGCCGAGGCGCCGCGCGCACCGAAGCGCTGCTGCAGGTAACCCTCGATCTGGCTGCGGAGGTCGGATACGCGGGCCTGAGCATCGAGGCGGTCGGCCGAAGGGCCGGGGTCGGAAAACACACGATCTACCGGCGCTGGCCGTCCATGTCGGCGCTGCTGCTCGACGCGCTCAGCCGCGTGTGGACCAGTGACCTGGACTACCGCGACACCGGGGACGTCCGCGCGGATTTGCGCGAACAGTTCCTACGCTCGGGCCTTGCCCTCTCCAGCCCGCCGATCGGCCCCGTCTACCGCGCAGTCATCGCCGAGGCGCAGGCCGATTCAATGCTGCGGGCGACCCTGCACGAACGATTCCTGGTCACCGTCGAGCAGAGCACCCTCGACCGAATCACCCGCGCCCAGCGCACCGGTCAACTGACCGCGGAAGCGAATCTGGAATTCGCCGCCGAGGTGCTTTGCGGCACGCTGTACTACCGCAGCCTGCTGTCAACACGCCCCATCGACGAGCACGTGGTCGACGGATTGCTGGACATGTTCATGGCCGCCTACGGAACCAGCAGTTAGGACTCGACCGCACAAGTCGGACCTACTCTCCCGATCCGAGGGCCGTACAGGTCACAACCGCACAACAGGGCAAAGGTTGTCTGATGCGGCACTAGTGTGCTGCGCCAGAAATCCTGAGGGCTAGAGCGTGTCTCCTTGATCCGTTTGTTGGTTGATCGGATATGTCCGTCCGGCTAGTGATCACTGATGCGATGTGGGACCGGATCAAGCCGTTGATGCCGGCCGATCCGGTCCGCGGCCGACGGTGGGCCAACCATCGTCGAACCCTGGAGGCCATCGCGTGGAAGTACCGCACCGGCTCGCCTTGGCGGGACCTGCCGGACGAGCTGAGCTCATTCCAGACCGCTCACAAACGGCTGCTCAGGTGGGCTGCTGACGGTACCTGGGAACGTATCCTCGCCGCGCTCCTGGCAGCGGCCGACGGTGTTGACGACATCGGCTGGACTGTGTCGGTGGACTCCACCGTATGCCGGGCCCACCAGCACGCCGCCGGAGCCAGGAAAAGGGGGCACTACTTCAGGCTGAGCCGGATGACCATGTGCTCGGACGTTCCCGCGGCGGCCTGAGTACGAAAGTCCATCTCGTCAGTGATGGACACGCACGGCCGTTGGCACTCCGCGTCACGGCGGGACAGGCGGGCGACGCGCCGGCCTTCGAGGTGGTCATGGCGGGCATCCGTGTTCCGCGAAGCGGGCCAGGAAGACCGCGAACCCGGCCGGACGCCGTCCTGGCGGACCGCGCGTATTCATCCCGCGCGATCCGTGAGCATCTCCGGCGGCGAGGCATCCGTGCCGTGATCCCGCAGCCCGCCGACCAGGTCGTTCACCGTCTGCGTCGAGGTCGCGCCGGTGGCCGGCCGCCCGGCTTCGATGCGGAGGCGTACAAGCAGCGCAACGCGGTCGAGCGGTGTATCAATCGGTTCAAGCAGTGGCGTGGTCTGGCCATGCGAACGGACAAGCTCGCCATCGCCTACCAGGCAGCGCTCCACTTCGCTGCCATCCTCATCTGGGCCCGGGCGTAAGGACGTTGGGCCGCACCAATTGGAGAGGCACGTCCTCAGCCCAGCGTGGCAGCATGCGGCAATGGTCTTTCGACACCCCGACGGCGACTATGCGATCACCGCAATCTACTCCGTGCCCGATGACGCCTGGTATCTGGAACTGGATCTCGTGGCCGGGCAACGGAATCTCGTGACCGCAACCATCCCCGACGAGGATCCGGCACGGGAGCCGACACTGTGCTTCAACCCAAGCGCAGAACACACTGACGTCCCGTACGAAGTCATGCGCTGGTTCATGCACCAGGTCGATGAAGAGATCCGTAGCTCCCGTGCCTGGATGCGGCTGAGACCGGAGCTCGTCGAGATCGTCTATCAACTACGTCAGGAGCACATGGGCGTCATCGACGATGACGACTTTCCCCAGGTTCTGGCGGACGTGCGTACCAGGGTCCCTGAGGAGGACCTCCCCGCCGTTCTAGAGGCCGCCTTCGGGCCGAACCCTGACGGCACCACCATGAACCACCGCAAACGCCCCAGCCTGTAGGCGATCAAGGAGACACGCTCTAGTTCTACCCTGATGTCTGGCCGGTGGTTCCGACCTTGGTGAGGTAGTCGGCGAGGGAGTTGAGGATCTCGTCGGCTGTCTTGGTCCAGGTGGTTCTCGTTCCAGGTGTCGATCCATGCAGTGATGTCGTCCTCCAGCGCCTTCACGGAGGTGTGGACGCCGCGGCGGATGAGCTTGTCGGTGAGCAGGCCGAACCACCGTTCCACCTGGTTCATCCAGGAGGAGCCGGTGGGGGTGAAATGGACGTGGAAGCGGGGGTACCTGCTGAGCCACGTCCTTCGGCGGTGTTGTGGGTGGCGTAGTTGTCGCAGACGAGGTGAAGGTCGAGCCCGGCGGGCACCGCCTTGTCGATCCGGATCAGGAACTTCTTGAACTCGATCGCTCGGTGGCGGCGGTGCAGTGCCGATATGACGGTGCCGTCGGCGACGTTGAAGGCGGCGAACAGACTGGTGATGCCGTGCCGCAGATAGTCGTGGGTGCGGCGTTCGGGCATGCCTGGCGTCATCGGGAGCACCGGCTGGGGCCAATCCAGCGCCTGGATCTGGCTTTTCTCGTCCACGCAGAGCACGACCGCCTTTTCGGGCGGGTGGTGGTACAGGCCGACGACGTCGACGACCTTGGCGACGAACTGCGGATCGGTGGACAGCTTGAAGGAGTCCTGCAGGTGGGTCTTGAGGTCGAACCGCTTCCAGATCCGTCCGATCGTCGACTTCGACCTACCGGTGCGCTGGGCCATCGAGGCCCGTGACCAGTGCGTGGCCTGGCCCGGGACCGACTCCAGGGTGGCCACGACGACCTCCTCGACCTGGTCGAGGAGGATCGAGGGCGGTCGGCCCGAGCGCGGCTTGTCCTGCAGGCCATCGAGGCGTTTTGCGATGAACCGGGCCCGCCAGCGGTCCACGGTCGACCTGTCGATGCCGAGGTCGGCCGCGGCCTGCTGGTTCGTCCCGCCTTCCGCGCAGCGCAGCACGATCTTGGCTCGTAACGCGAGGAACTGGGCGGTCCTGGCCTGCCGTGCCCACTGCTGCAGCTGCCTGCGCTCAGCATCGTCGAGGATCAGGTCGGCCTTCGGCCGGCCGATCCAGCCGGCGTCCTCAAGCCTGGCCATCCGCTCTGCGGCGAAAGCCCGACGCCACTTGCCGACCGTCTTGGCCTGGACACCGACGAGTCCTGCGACAGCCGCGTTTGACATGCCGTCAGCAGACGCCAGGATGATGCGAGCCTTCTCGGCCGAGCGCCGGTGCGGCATTTTCGTCCGGCGCACCAACTCGGCGCGCTCTGATTCGGACAACGTGATCGCCACAGCAGAAGGACCCGGATGCGACGTGGCAACAGGGTACTTACTAACCATCAGGATTTCTGGCGCAGCACACTAGGAGTCGTCGTCGGTGCCGTCACGTCGAGGTCGGCGGCCAGATGGTTGCGTCCGCCCATGATCCGGCGATGCCGACGCTCGGGACGTAGGAGCCCGCGGTGTCGCAGACGCTCGGGCCTCAGGCGTGGACGCCGCTCTCCACACCGCCGATCAGCAGCCTGCGGCCATCGGGGCCGGTCGAGAAGTCGGCGGTGTAGGACTGCGGGACGGTCAGGACCGTCAGGATGTCGAGGTGTGAGGCGGCCGGTGCCTCGGGCTCGGATCCCACCTGAGCCGCACATCGACCTTCCTCGGCCCTCTGGCGTCGCTGCTGCTCACCTGATTGCCCTCCCGTTCCAGGTCACCGCGGGACGCTCCCGCACAGTCAGGTATGAGCCACCGCACCCTCGGTGGACGGCTCGTAGCCGTGCGTTTGCTCAGGACCGAGGCGCTGCGCTTCCGCGGGGCAGCCACAGGCGCTCAGGCGAGAGCCTGGAGGCCGGTGGGCCACAGCAGAGTGGTGGCCGCCCAGGTGAAGCCCGCGCCGAAGGCTGCCACGACGACTCGTTGTCCGGCTTTCAGCTGTCCGTCGATTGCGGCGTGACTCAGCAGCAGGGGGATCGAAGCCGCGGAAGTATTGCCGACCCGGGCGATGTTGGACGGTACGCGTTCGGCCGGAATCCCTAGGGCGTGGGCGGCTGCTGCACTGATGCGTGCGTTTGCTTGGTGGACGATCAGCCTGTCGATGTCCTGGGCGGTCCATCCCGCCGCGGTGGCTGCCTCTTGAGTCACCTGAGTGATGCGGCGCACAGCATGGCGGAATACCTCGTTTCCATTCATACGTACGTAGAGATTTTCCAGATCGGCGGTGGTACGTGAAGGGCTTCGGGACCCTCCGCCGGGGATGACGAGGGCGTCTGCGTGACCGCCGTCGCTGCCCCATGCGGCCGGTCCGACGGCTCCGGGTTCGTCGGCGTGTCCGGCTGTGAGTACGACTGCCCCCGCTCCGTCGCCGAAGATCGGCGCGGTGGATCGGTCGGCGGGGTCGATGACGGCCGACAGCTTCTCCGCTCCGATGACCAGTACGGTGCCGACGGTTCCCGCATGGATGAGTCCCGCTGCGACAGTCGTCGCGTAGACGAAGCCCGAGCATCCTGCACCGAGGTCGAAGGCAGACACCTGACACAGGCCGAGTCGGTGGGCGACCACCGGTGCGGTGCCGGGAACGTGATGGTCCGGAGTGGCGGTGGCCAGGATCACTGCGTCGACATGCTCGAGCTCGGCCGATTTCATCGCCCGGCTTCCTGCCTCCACGGCCAGGTCGCTGGTGGCAGTCGCCGGATCGGCGATGTGTCGCTCGGCAATGCCGATACGGGTGCGAATCCATTCATCCGTCGTGTCCAGGCGTGCTGCGAGGTCGGCGTTGCTCACCTTCAGCGGGGGCAGATAGGACCCCAGGCCGATCAACCGCGCGGCAGGCGCCGGTGCCGGAGGCATGGCTCTACGTGCAAAGATCAACGGCTTGTCTTCTCTGTCCGTTGAGCTACGAGGCTGACCAGGTCCTCCATGGTGGTCGGCTTCGCCAGCTCGTTCTCGGTGATCATGATGCCCAGTCGCTCTTCGAGAATCATCGACAGCTCGGTCACCGCCAGGGAGTCGATGCCCGCTTCCTCCAGCGTCGCCTGACGCGTGATCGATTCGGCCGGCAGGTTCCCCTGGTGGACGAGGATGCCTTTGACGAAGTCGAAATCGATGACGACTGCGGTATCACGGGCAGCCGCAGGGGCGGGGAGCGTAACGCCGGGGTGGGGAAGTCGCTCCGCTCGGCTGCCCGCCTGCGGTTCGTCTTCCGAGCGCGGGAGGTCGCCCACGGCGTCGTGGCACAGACGGGGCAGCTGGTCCAGCCCGGGGAGGGCCGCGTCGGTAACGAAGCAGATGCTGGTGGTTCCGTTGTAGCTGCAGGCCACGATCGACGCCGGGTGGTGCCGGGGGAGCCAGGTGAAGGGCTGGAGGCGGGTGACGGGGTCCTGCTTGTACCGCAACGGCCGGTGGACGGCCAGGTAGGACGTGCTGATGGTGGCCCGGTCGGGTGTGGTCAGCCGGGTGGCCAAAGCATGGAAGGCGCGTGCGGGGACGAGGTCCATCACGGAGCGCATGGCCTTGTGGCAGGCAGGGTCTTTCGCGGTGCGGGTTGCGGCGATGATCTGATCGAGGCGACCTTCGGCTGTCGGCTCGTGGCAGGGCAGAGGCGCGGGTGCGAAGGTGAAGAAGTTCCCCGGCCGGTCGTGTTCCTCGGCCCGCCGCAGATTGACCATCGTGATCGCTGGGAGCGTCCGGTCGGCGCCGCGGGTCCAGGATTGTGCAGCCCATGTGCGCAGGGCTCCGCTGAGGACGGCCAGGAAGCCGTCGTTCGTGTCACCGCCGCGGGCGGTGGCGGCTTGCCGCAGCCGCTGGGTGGGGACATCAGCCCAGTTGATGTCGCGATGGCCGGTCAGGGGCAGCTCGGTGTCGTTCCAGGTGTTGTTGACGGTGCTTACGGCGAGCATGCCGCGCACGGTGCTCAGGTAGGCCGCGGCGCCTGCCCGGAGAGCCGGGTGCCTGGTGGGCGCGGGTGCGGTGCCGAACAAGGCAGTCAGCGTACCGATCATGCCCATACCGTCCTGGGTGCTGTGGTGCGCTCGGAGGCAGATCGCGTAACGCTGCTCGGCGTACCCGGCCAGCAGCCAGACGTCCCACAACGGGCCCTCGGCGGGCAAGGGGTGCGCGACGAGGTCGGTCAGGGCTGTATCGAGGTGCTGGTCGCCTGGGGGGAGGTGCTGTTCGCGGACGCGGTGGTTGAGGTCGGGGGCTGGGTCGTGGTGCCAGCGCGCTTTGAGTCCGGGGCCGTGGAGGTAGTGGGTCAGGCGCGGTTGGTCTTTCAGGTGGGAGCTGACATGGGTGCGCAGTTCGCTGAGGGTTGGAGCGGTTCCTTCCAGGTGGAGGATCACTCCGATGGTCTGGGAGACCGTGGGACAGGCCTGGGTCATGTCGTGCATGGTCAGGTCCATGGGCGTGGGACGCAGGGGTACGGTCACGGGGTTCTCCGTGGTGGTGGTTCGGTGGGGGAGTGGGGCTCAGAGGTCAGGTCAGGGGCCAGTCGGTGCCCGCCGCACATCCCGTGCCCAGGCATCCGTTCCGGGCGGGGGAGTCGGTTTGGAGCGCGGTCTCATGGGGCCGTCCTCTGGGAGAGTTGCGCGTTGCCGTGCCGACGGCCTGGCACGGCAACGCGTGAGGGCCAGATGTGAGGGGTGAGGTGGTCCAGGGCGAGAAGAGTGAACGCGTCGGTCAGTACGGGGACGTGATACGGGAAGGGGCGCGGGCCGAGCATGTCGGGAATGGAGATGATGCTGCCGTCGGGACGCTGCTGTGTGAGCAGGTAGCCAGTGGCGTGTGCAGCGGGAGCAGGGTCGCGCTGTCCGGCCAGGATGATCAGGGCGTATGCGGTGCTGATGGCATCGCTTGAGGTGCCGTCTCTCTGTCCGAAGCCGCCGTCCGCGTTCTGTGTGCTCAGTACCAGGTCGGCGATCCGACCGCTCATCTCGTGCACCGCCGGAGAGGGCTGCGAGTGGTGGGTGGCGAGGTAGGCCCTGAAGAGGGTGTGCAGGCGACTGCCGCTCCAGCCGGGGGGAAAGGAGCCGTCAGGCATCTGACGGTCGGCGAGGAAGCGCAGGGCAGGCTGGATGAGGTGACGGTGGCGGACTCGGGTGCTGAGCGCGTTGATCGCGGCGGCGGTCATGCAGGCCTCGGAGGGAGTGCCCGCTCCGTAGGTGGGGAATCCGCCGTCGGCGCCGCGGACCGCGACCAGTGCGTCCAGGGCACGGTCGATCGGGTCGCGGTAGGCGACCGGGTCCAGCTGATGCAGGAACTCGACTGCGACGGTGGTGCAGTCCGTGTCGGAGAGCTCGGCGTGATCGGTGTACGACCAGCCGCCGTTCGCGTGCTGCACATGCACGAGGTGCTGGGCGATGCGGTGCGTCACCTCACGCGGTGCGTCGGCACCGCTCAGAGCGAGCCCTACGACGACGGTGCTCCATGTGTCGGTGTCCGTGACGAAGGGCAGGCCCCCGTCCTCCCGCTGATGCCTGAGGGCAGTACTCAGCCCGGCGTCGACGACACTGCCCATACCGGGGACGTCCACCAGGGCATGAAGGACCGACAGGTGAATGAAGAGGTTTCCCTCCCACACCCTTCCTGGACGTTGGGTGGATGCCAGTCGGGTGACGTCCTCCCCGCCGACCCGACTTCTGCCCGCCACCCGGCCCAGGATCGCGTTCACCGCAGCGGTCTGCACCGCGGCCCAGGGATGCAACGCCCTCACATCGACAGCATGGAGAGCGATGTCGGCATGGTCGGTGGCCACGCCCAGCATGGTGAAGATGGCCTGCGCCAGGGCTCGTTTGCGTGATCCCGTGAAGTCCGGCACCCGGCTGACAATGGCCTCCAGGGCCTGGCGACGCGCCGGCTGTGTGGTGACCCGGCCCAGGGCAGCGGCGGCTACGGTCCTGTCAATGAGGTCTTCGCTGTTCTGATGGCGCTCCAGGTAGCTCACGATGCGTGAACGCGCGTCGTGGTGGCCAGATCCACACCGGTCCAACAGCGCCAGGGCGAGCGCGGATTCGAGGACGCGGCTACGGCAGGCGTCGCGCACGGCGCCGTCCGCACCCACCCGGTTCAGCACGTGCACCAGAAGACGTCTGCGTCCGGCAGGCAGCGCTGCTGGGAAGTAGGACGACAGCCAGACCGGGCGGAGCTGCTTGGCGGCAGGGGGTCTCATCGGCGGGCCAGTCCTTGGAGGGCACGGGAGGGGCGGTGGAACGTGGGTCGGCAGGGGGAACGAGGGCAGTCACATCGGTCGGGATGCCCAGTGGGCATCGAAGCGATGGGTGACGCCAAGCCAGTGCAGCGTCGCGGTCACGAAGGAGCCGAGTGCCGCCACGTAACGCCGTACTCCCTCTCGCTCAGTCCCGGGAAGGGGCAACGCCGTCAGCGCGGCTGCCAGGGCACGGAAATCCCTGACACGGTCGTCGCGCATTGCCGTGGCCTGCTCGCGTGCCGAGGACAGGGAGCAGCCGCGCTCACGGCTCAGCACGGTCACCAGGTTGTCGCGGCCCTCCCGCACGTCGTCCTCGGCTGAGACCAGGTCATTGCTCCAGCCGGCCACATCGGCCACGGCTCGCCGCAGGCCCCTCATCAGGTCCTCCCCCATGGGCAGGTCGGGCCAGGGCGCGGCGGCGGTGCACTCCAGGATGTCTGCCAGAGGCAGGGCGGTGATGGTCCTGCGACGCCGCAGCACGTAGTCGCTGAGCCCCGTCGGGACCCGGTCGTTGCGGCCGGCGGCCTCTTCCTGCGTGGCCAGGGCGAAGTCGCGGTAGTCGGCAACGAACCGCTCCCGCCACTGAGTGGACATCCGCGGAGCCGTACGCCGCCACAAATCATCCAGGGCCTGCTCGAGCCCGCTGACGAATTCGGCAGGGCCACCGGTGATCACGTTCAGCAGCCGGGTGAACAGCGACGCGACCTCTTCCGGCCGGATTTCGACCAGGCTGCGATCGAACCGGTCGTCGACCAGGCAGATGAATGCCGCCCACTGCGCCGTCAGTTCCAGATCGGCGTCGCTCCCCTCCGGCACCGTCAGCTCAGCGAGTTTCCCCAGCCGCATGGCAAGCAGACGTTCTTCTTCGAAAGCGTCAACCACCAGGCTCGATTCCCGCGCCCATGCCAGCACCGCAGCGCCGGTCCTCTCAGCCCGGACCTCACTCAGCAGGTCGGCATTGACCAGGCCGGCACCAGTCTTCCGAAGCATTCGACTCAGCCCAACCCCGGTACCACATCGGCACGGCCCGCCGACGTGGCCAGGCTGCTCCCCGTGGGAGCCTGCGACGCGCCGAACGCCCGAGAGGACACCGCCGCACCGTTCGGCCTGAGCGTCGTGTCGAACGGCCCGCCCTCAACCGAGCCCGGCGAGTTCATGGGTGGCACGGTGACCGTGGTCTTCGACATGTCGTGCTCGCACGTGGAGAGATCGACCGGCAGAGCCGCTTCGGCCCCGACCGTCGCATCGCCAACAGTCGACAGGGAGACAAAGGCACTGGCGATCACCCTGCGACGTCGCATGAGCAAGCCTTCCGTTGGATGGCTGCCAGGATTGCCCATGACACCCCCAGCATCGGGTGAACGAACGTTTTCGCAGCGGAAGTTCACCTGAAGGCGTGAGGGGTGGGTCGCATGCGGCGATCGCACGCTGGTCCGTCGCGACGGTGTGCGCCGGGGCTGTATCAGCGCTTCACGCGGCTGCGTACGGCGAGGACGGCGAGACCGAGGAGGGCCGGTTCGACGAGGCGGGCGGTCATTCCGACGTATGTTCCGGTGGCGGTCAGGTGCTGTCCGGAGGCCCGGAAGATCACCGAGTTGGCCACCACTCTCAGGGACTTATCGAAGCGGCTGGCCGACAGGCGCTTTGTGTCGGGTCCTTCCGGGTTGGCAGGTGTTGTCGGTCTCCTGGTGGTCAGGGTGATGCGCCGGCCGTCGGTGGTGCCGGTACTGGCGGGGTCGGGGTCGGTCTGCGGCAGTTCGCACAGCATCATCGTCAGGACGGTGGCCGTCATCGGGCGGCATCGTGTCTGCCGGTAGCGGACCTCCCGCGCGGCGGCCTCCAGCGTCAGCGCGGTCTCGAACACGGCGTGGGAGAAGTCCACCGTTCCCGGAAGTCCACCGTTCCCGGGCAGACCAGCGGGCCGATCCGGTGCGCCGGAACACCGTCCCACGGAAGTCCACGCCGGCCTCCTCCGCCTGCGACTTGAAGCCCTGCAGCGTCTTGGGGCCCGAAGCGGCCGCGGCGTCCAGCACGGCGAGCACGTCCTGCGGCTGGTCGTCGAGGCGTGCTCCGGGGGAGATGCCCAGCCGGGACAGTCGCTCGACGAAGGCGGCGTCGGCGGGGTTCGGTGGGTTGTCCACCAGGAGCTGGTCGAGCCGCGCGAAATAGGTCCGGCCGCTGAGCCGATGGACCTGGCTGACGCGTGCGGTGACCGCGTCGAACCCGCCTGCGACGCTCAAGTCGGAGGGAGGGGTGTACTCCTCCGGATCCCCGGTCCACCGCGACAAGGGAGTCACTCTGGTGCCGTCCTGGAGCAGGTGGACGGCCGCGTGGTCCGAGGGCCCGGCCAGGAGGAAGGGCATGGTGGTGGACCCCTCCTGCCGGCAGCCGGGTGCGCCGACGGCATCGGACCACGCGTCGAGGATCGGCACCATCCCGTACCGGTCCCCGAAGTCCGGCAGGCTCAGGACCTTCCGTCGAGAGGCCCAGTCAGGCACTGGAGTACAGGGTGTCGGCGTTCGGGGAGACCACCTCGATTGAGGTGGCGTCGGGCGTGTGGCGCATGCAGCAGAACTGGTTGACCGGGGCCTTGCGCCGCTCGTCGTCCCGTGCGGCGACCGCCGTCACGACGTCCTTGGTCACCGCCGCGGTCACCAGCGGACAGCCATACAGCCACGCCTGCATCGCCAACCGCTCCGACTGCTCGTCCGCCATCGGCCTCTCCCGGCGCGCGTACCCGATCCCGCACTGACGCTAGGCAAGCCTTGCTCCGCCGCCCGCATCTCGGACGGGAAGCCACACCCACCACCGCCCCGCCACCTGACACCCGCTGTTCGGGTGGGTTCGACGCACACCGGCGCGTTGTCGCACCGTCCATCCGGCCGGTGGCGGAGCATGCTGCGCATGCTGTCCGGACTCCTGGCCAGACTGGTCAAACTGCTGCTCGGGCGCCACGGCAGTTCGCTGCACCTGAAGGCTTCGCGTGCCGCGACGGTCCTCCTGGTGATCGTGATCCTCGCGGGTTCGTACGTCGCCGTTCTCGCCGAGCGCGGCGCGCCGGGGGCTCAGCTGACCACCTATCCGCGGGCCTTGTGGTGGTCCGTGGAAACCGCGACGACCGTTGGATACGGCGACCTGTATCCCGTGACTTTGTGGGGACGGCTCGTGGCCGTGGTGGTGATGGTCGCCGGAATCACCTCCTTCGGTCTGGTCACCGCCGCACTGGCCACCTGGTTCGTCGGCAGGGAACAAGAACGCCAGGGCCACTTCGTGCGCCACACCGAGAAGGCCGCTGAGGAGGCGTACGCGCGGGCGACCCGCGCGCTGCACGAGCGCTTCGACCGGTTGGAGCGGATGCTCGGCGACAACCGTGGCGGTCCGTCCGCGTGACGGCGTCCGCGCGGTCTCGAAGGGGTCGTCCGGCGGACAGTCCTGCCGGCCTGTGTCGTGCCGTGGACGTCGGCGGTCAGGGCGGCCAGGTAGCCGTCCAGGAGCTCGACCTGCCGCTCCGGCGGGAATGCCGACGGGTCGAAGAGGGCCTGGACCACCAGCCCGAGCGCGAAGGACTGCGCGCTCGCCGCGACATGTGCGGGGTCGGAGAGCGCGGCGTCCCAGGACGAGACCCAGACGCGGTTGCTGTCGGTGGCCTCGGGGGTCAGCGGCAGGATGTCCAGCAGGGCGTCCCTGAGGGCGGCCGGGCCCCGGCCCGCACGGCGGCGGGGCGGGAGAGGGTGCGCTGCTCGAGCAGGTCGAGGGGGTGTTCGAGCAGGGCGCGCTTGGTGGGGAAGTAGTGCGTGAGCAGGCCCGTGGTAGCACCGAGTTCGGCCGCGACGGCGTGCAGGGGCAAGGCAGGCGAAACCGCGGGTTGCGGTCTGATCACGCGGGCCTGTGGCCTGCTGCTGGACTGAGCCTTCACAGCCCGGGGGGCTGCACCGGGCCGAATGGCACTGCCGGGCGGACAACGGCCGCAGTGCCGCGGTGGCCGAGAGGCTCGGCATGACCCTGGAGGGCGTGTGGCGCGAGGTGTGGCCGTACGGGGGTGCGCGCCACGACAAGCAGGTCTGGGCGGTCCCGGCCCCCGACTGGCGAGCCCACGGTGAGGCGACCGGCATCCGCGGTCAGGGCCAAGGCCAGGACCGGGACCGCGTGAGCGGGCCCCGGGAGACACGCGCAGGCTCGGCGGTCTGAGCATCCGTCACAGGACAGAGAACGCCGCCTCGGCCACCGTGAGCAGCCTTGGGCTCCGGTCCATCGGCCATGACCGGCAAGATGCCGGCCCGGTGCCGGTACCCGAGGCAAGCGGGGCCCGTCAGTGTGCGCGCCGGTTCGACCGTCGGCGCACGGTGAAGACGCAGGCGAGGATGCCGAGGGCCCAGGCGATCAGGAGGGCGCCCCACAGCGGCATGGTCACCATGGGGATGAGGAGGCGGATCTCGACACTCGAACGGTTCTCGAAGATGAAGATGAGGGCGATCGCGGTGATCAGGGTGAAGGGTATGAGGCGGCGGACCGCGGGGCGGGAAAGGAACGACTTGTGCGCCTTGTCTGTAGTTGCCTGAGTCATGGGTGTCTCTCCATCTCGTTGCCCCCAAGTCCAGCGTTCTCTCGGGGCACGGGTCGCGCCACCGGGGGGACCGCACCTGCCGGGCGGCGCTTGAGTCTCGCTAGTTTGTCCGGGGCCCGGTTCCTCCTGACGGGGCAGTGGTCGGCGCAGTGCCAGCCGGGCGACACGCGGCCAGTCGGCCGTCCGCCCAGGGGGCCTCGATCTACCGGGCCGGTGGCGGGGCACGCGGACGCGTAGGGCTCCGGGTGCACTGCGGCACACCACGGGACAGGGAAGGTCGACGTACTCCCCGTCGATGCCGACCGGCATGGTGGCGGTATCGGTCTCGACGAGGACTTCGTCGGCCGTGAGCCGGACGAGGCCCCCTGAGTGCGGTCGGCTCGCCAGGCGCGCCGCTTCGGCGGTGCTGGTGACCCGGACGCACGCCACACCGAGGAGTCCCGTGTCCAGCCGCCCCCTGCGCCCCGGATGCGACACGTCGACGGCCCGTCCATAGGGGTTGTTGCTGACGAGCAGTGCCCGCAGGCCGGCCATGTGCCGCCTGTCGGCCGTCATGCGCAAAGAGGGGGCCTCCTCGCCCGTGAGCAGTCCCGGGAGGGTCTGCAGGACCGTACGGGCTTTCGCGTCGCGGTAGGCGGGGTCGGTGACGACGGCCGCGTACGTGCCGAACGAGGCGTTGTTGACGAAGACGCGGTCCGCGGCGTACCCCAGGTCGACGCGGAGTTCCACACCTCCCGTCAGTGCTTCCAACGCCGCCACCGGATCGTCGCGGTCGAGGCCGAGGTCGAGGGCGAAGTGGTTGCGGGTTCCGGCCGGGATCACCGCGAACGGCACGTCATGGTGGGCGGCGACATCGGCGACCAGCGCCTGAGTGCCGTCGCCGCCCGCCACCCCCAGCAGGTCCGCTCCGTCGGCGACGGCCTGCCGGGCCAGCGCGGTGACGTCCTGGCCGGGGTCGAGCACGTGCACACGGCAACCAGCGGCCCGTGCCTCGTCCACCAGGCGGAACCGTTGCACCTTGCCGCCGCCGGATCGGCGGTTCATGAGCACCCAGGGGTGGCGGGGCGTTCCGGCGGCCTCTTCGGAGGCGCTGGGAGCAGGTGCCAGGGCCCGGCGTGCCGCGACGACGGCCAGGACCAGGAGGCCCGACGACAGCAGGGCGGGACCCAGCAGGCCGGCCGCGGCGTAAAGCGCGAGGACGGTGACAGGCGCGGCCACCGACAGAACTGTTCCGACGATGCGGGTGACACCGGTATGCGCCAGGACCCACCACACGCCGACGGCTGCGAGCACGAGTCCCGCGATGCCGATCAAGGCCCACAGCACGCTGCGGAGCCCGGCGGCGACGAGGGGCACCAGAATGCAGGCCAGCAGAGCCGATAGGGAGATGCGGGCGAGAGCGGTGCCGCCCTCGCCCTCCGGCGGTACGCCGCTTACGGGCCGCCGGCTCGGGTCCGCGCCTCGTGCATCCACGTGTCGCTCTTTCGCTCTGTCACACGTCTAGTCCGGAGTGCGTTCCCCGGACAGGTCGTAGAGGTTGCCGCCGGGCTTGATCACGCTCAGCGCCCAGATGATGAAGCCCGACATGGTGATCACCACGACGGACCACAGCGGGTAGTACGGCATGGAGAGGAAGTTGGCGAGGATCACGAGTGCGGCGATGACCACGCCGGACACGCGCGCCCACGTCGCGATCTTGAGCAGCCCGGCGCCGATGATCACTGCGAGTACGCCCAGGACGAGGTGGATCCAGCCCCAGCTGGTGAGGTCGAACTGGAAGACGTAGTCGGGCGTGGTGACGAAGACGTCGTCCTCGGCGATGGCCATGATCCCCCGAAGGAGGTCGAGGAGGCCGACGAGCAGGAGCATGACGGCGGCGAAGACGGTCAGGCCGGTCGCCCACGCCTGCCTCGGCGAGTGCGTCGGCCGGGTGTGTGTGGCGGTCATCGTGCGCCTCGATTCGTGGCGTGCGGATGGTCAGCGGGCGGAAGGACCGGGCGTGGAGGGGGCGTGGCCCGCAGGTTCCGCCATGCCGTGGCCGCTCAGGACCAGCTCCTTCGCCCTGCGGAACTCCTCGTCCGTGATGGCACCCTGATCCCGGATCTCGGAGAGCCGGGCCAGTTCGTCGACGCTGGTGCGCTGCCCGCCGCTCGCGGTCTTCCTGACGTAGGCGTTGAACTCCTCCTGGCGGGCGTGGGCGTGTGCCGTCTCTCGGCGGCCCATGTTCTTCCCGCGTGCGATGACGTAGACGAATACGCCGAGGAAGGGCAGGAGGAGGCAGAACACCAGCCAGCCGGTCTTGGACCAGCCGCTCAACTGGTCGTCGCGGAAGATGTCACCGATGATCCGGAAGAGCAGGACGAACCACATGATCCACAGGAAGACCAGAAGCATGGTCCAGAACACGTTGAGCAGTGGGTAGTCGTACGCCAGGTAGGTCTGTGCGTTCATGTCCGTCCTCCGTCCCGGGCGTGCCCGGCCGTCGTTGCGTACTGACCTCAGGGTGGTCATGGGGCTCGGCGCCCGGCATCACCCGGCACGGGTGAGTTGGCCGCCGGACCGGCCGACCGGTGCTCTGCCCGGTGCCACCACGGTCGTTCACGGGGCTGTCTGTCCGGCGCGTCGACGGAGGTGCCGATCCGGCGGCTGCCGCCAGGACTGCCGGCCCGGGTGGTGGGGCCATCGACGTTCCTTCCACCGGTCCGCGGTCAGGTCATGGAGCGGGCGGGCCTGCTTTCGGGGGGCGTGCCCCGCGCAACGCGGACCGCCACCCCAGGGCGGTCACCGCCTCGGCCAGACCGAGCAGGACCAGCCAAAGGCCGAGAAGCCGGGTCAGGGCGCGGGCCGATTCCGCGGGCAGCGCGAGGACGACGATCCCGGCGACGACCGCGAGTACCGCCATCCCCATGACGAGGCCGCGGTGCGGCAGGTTCCCGGTGACCAGGGAGGCGTAGAGGGTGAGGATGCCGGACACCAGCCAGACCATGCCGACGATCAGCGACAGCGCGGCGATGGTCTGCAGCGGACTGCGCAGACACAGCACCCCGGCCAGCACGTACAGCACGGCCAGCAGGAGCCCGGGCAGCCGCTCGTGTCCCTCCCGCGCGAAGACGGCTACGAACCGGAACACACCGGTCAGCAGCAGATACAGACCTATGAGAACGGCCAGGACATGCAGGGTCGCCTCCGGCCACACCAGGACCAGGACGCCCGGAACCAGCGTGGCGACGGCCGATCCCATGAGCCAGGTCCAGGAACGGCCGAGCCGGGTGAGGACGTGCGCAGGGTCGTCCATGGCTCCCGGGACCGCCCTGCCGGACCCGCCTCCCCGGCCGGGGGGTTCCGCCGCGTCTCGGGGCACGGTCATGGCGCCTCCTCGTGGGCCGGCCGGTCGTCGCCGGACCTCCCGACAGGGACGGCCGGCGAGCGCCGGAGGACTGGTACGGGTCCGCTCCAGGGTCAGGGCCGGCACTGAGGGCCGGGGTCACCCGTGAGGGGTGATCCCGTCCTGCCCGCGAGGCAGTGAGGTGGGATTCGGGAACATCTGCTCACGGGCCCGGACGAGACGAAGAGACGTGAGATGAGCGATACGACCTCAGGAGGCAGCGGGGGCCACACCTCGTCCGGACCGCCCTCACGTGGCGGGCTCCGTTCTCGCCGAGCCGCCGGGGCGGTCACGGTCGCGCGCGCTGTGTCCGTCGCCGTCGGGCTCGTCACCGCCTACTACCTGCTGCCCCTGGACGAGCGGCTCACGGCCGGTACGTCGGTGCTGCTGGTGTGCGGCCTGCTCGTAGTCCTCGTGGTGTTCTGCTGGGAAGTGCGGGCCATCGCGCGTTCCCCTCATCCGCGTCTGAGAGCCGTCGAGGGCCTGGCCGCGACGCTGGTGCTCTTCCTGGTCCTCTTCGCCGGCTCCTACTACCTGCTGGACCGCTCCGCGCCCGGCTCGTTCAGCGAGCCGCTGAACAGGACGGACGCGCTGTACTTCACCCTGACCACCTTCGCCACCGTCGGCTTCGGTGACATCACGGCACGCTCCCAGACGGGGCGGGTGCTCACGATGGTGCAGATGGCGGGAGGCCTGCTGCTCGTCGGTGTCGCCGCCCGGGTGCTCGCGAGTGCGGTGCAAGCAGGGCTGAACCGCCGGCGCCGGGAGCCGACGGCTGCGCCGAGCTCCGGGGCCGGGTCCGTGGAAGAACCGGAGGCCGGACCATGACGATACCCAGCGCCTTCACCGCCGCCCTGCCGCCGGCCGAGCGAGCCGCGTACGGCAGGAAGGCCCGTAAGCGGGCCTCGCGTTCGTGCCACGGCTGGTACGAGACGGGGCAACGGAGGAGCGACCCGGTCGACCTGCTGGAGCGCCAGTCCGGCGAGCGCGTCCCGGCACTCGTGCCGATCCGCTACGGCCGCATGATGGAGTCGCCATTCCGCTTCTATCGCGGTGCGGCGGCGATCATGGCGGCGGACCTGGCACCCCTGCCCAACAGCGGACTCCAGGTGCAATTGTGCGGGGACGCGCACCCGTTGAACTTCCGGCTCCTGGCCTCACCGGAGCGCCGCCTCGTCTTCGACATCAACGACTTCGACGAGACGCTGCCCGGCCCTTTCGAATGGGACGTCAAACGTCTTGCGGCGGGGTTCGTGATCGCGGCCCGGGCGAACGGCTTCTCGCCCAAGGAGCAGAACCGCACCGTACGGGCCTGTGTGCGGGCCTACCGGGAGCGCATGCGGGAGTTCGCGGGCATGCCGACCCTGGACGTCTGGTACGCCCAGGAGGACGCCGACCACGTACGGCAACTGCTGGCGACCGAGGCCGCGGGGAAAGCGGAGCACCAGCTCAGGGACGCTGCTGTGACAGCACGCACACGTACCCACATGAGAGCGTTCGCGAAGCTCACCCGCGTCACGGCCGAAGGCCGGCGCATCACCCCCGACCCGCCGCTGATCACCCCGCTCGGCGATCTGCTCACCGACCCGGCCGAGGCCGGCCGGGAGAAGGAACTGCGGTCCGTCGTGAACGGCTATGCACGGTCACTGCCACCCGAGCGCCGGCACCTGCTGCGTCACTACCGTCTGGTGGACATGGCTCGCAAGGTGGTCGGTGTCGGGAGCGTCGGCACCCGCTGCTGGGTACTGCTCCTGCTCGGCAGGGACGACGACGATCCGTTGCTGCTCCAGGCCAAGGAAGCCTCGGAATCGGTGCTGGCGGCCCACACGGGTGGCGCACGCCACGACAACCAGGGCCGCCGGGTCGTGACCGGCCAACGCTTGATCCAGACCACCAGCGACATCTTCCTGGGCTGGACGCGCGTCACCGGTCTCGACGGGAAGGGCCGGGACTTCTACGTGCGCCAGCTGTGGGACTGGAAGGGCATCGCGCGGCCGGAGACCATGGGTCCCGACCTGCTCTCCCTCTTCGCCCGGCTGTGCGGGGCCTGCCTTGCGCGGGCCCACGCTCGCTCCGGTGACCCCGTCGCGCTCGCCGCGTATCTGGGTGGCAGCGATCGTTTCGACCGCGCGCTCACCGAGTTCGCCCAGTCCTACGCCGACCAGAACGAACGCGACCACGAAGCCCTGCGGGCGGCCTGCCGCTCCGGCAGGGTCACGGCCGTCCGGTTGTGAGGCCGAACCGGGAACGGCGAGCGGGTCGCCACACACCGCCGGTCGGCGTCATTGTGGAAGCTGCCGCATCTCCATGACGCGCAGGCCCAGGGACTGACAGCGGGTGAGCAATCCGTACAGATGGGCATCGTCGATCACTGTGCCGAACAGGACGGTCTGGCCGGACATGACGACGTGCTCCAGTTCCGGGAACGCGTTGGCCAGCGTCTCCGACAGGTGTCCCTCGATTCGGATCTCGTAGCGCACGAGCGGTCCTTCCACCGGACGGGCTCGGCACACGGTCCGGGGAGTCGGGGCGGACGGTGTTCTCTGTGACGATCGTGCGCCTCGGCGCCCTCCGGCGCCCTCACCCGGTAGAGGTGACTCCGGCCGCAGTGCCACTGCCTTTCAGTGCGTCACTGCGATCTTGACGACGACGATCACTAGACCGAGGAGCACGTTGACCGTTGCGGTGGTGGCCACCAGCCGGCGCGAGGCGCCCGCGCGGTGCGCCGCGGCGACGGACCAGCCCACCTGTCCGGCGACGGCGACGGACAGCGCCAGCCACAGGGCGCCCTGGACGCCCAGCCCCAGCACGGGACTGACGGCGATCGCCGCGGCCGGAGGCACGGCGGCCTTCACGATCGGCCACTCCTCGCGGCACACACGCAGGATCACCCGCCGGTCCGGCGTGCGCCGCGCGAGACGTGCTCCGAACAGCTCGGCGTGGACGTGGGCGATCCAGAACACCAGGCTGGTGAGCAGCAGCAGCAGAACCAGTTCGGCGCGGGGGAACGAGCCCAGGGTGCCGGCACCGATCACGACGGAGGCCGCGAGCATGGAGCCGTAGACACCGCCGGTGTAGTCCGCGTGGGCCCGGTGTGCGGCCCGCCGCTCCCGCCGGTCCGCAGACCGCCCTGTCCTGGTCTCGTCTGCGGTCACCTGTGTCTCCTCCGTGCTCGGCCCGTCGGTCCGGTCGGCCCGGTTGTCCGGGGCCCGGTAACGGGTTCGGGTTCGGACGGGCGGCCTGCGCGGGCGGTCGGAAGACGCGCGGTGACCAGGAAACTCGCGAGCGCGACGCCGCCCGTGGCCAGGATCGCCGCCTTCAGCCCCTCCAACTGTGCGGAGGCGTAGGAGTCCGCCAGGGCGTCGACCTCGGACGGCGGCAGCCCGGCCTCCTCGGCCGCGGAACGCACCTGCTCGGTCGGGACGAAGGTGATCCCGGCCTCCAGACGGACCCCGACCTCGTCCCGGGCGGCCGGGGACAGCCGGGGGTCGTCCGCGACCTGGGTGGTGAAGGCGCCTGCCAGCGCGCCGACCAGGATCGAGCCGATGAGCGCGGTGCCCAGCGACGAGCCCAGATTCTGGGCCGTGAACTGCAGCCCTCCGGCCTCGCTGCGCTCCTCCTCACCCACACCGGACTGCACGACGTTGCCGAGCTGCGAGGCGAGCAGACCGACGCCCACCCCCAGCACGGCCATGGCCCCGGCGAACTGCGCGTCGTCGATGACCGGGTCGATCGTGGCCAGCAGCCACACCACGGCCGCCGCCAGAATCACCAGGGCCAGCCGCACCACCCGGCGCGGTCCCATCCTGCGCCCCAGCGCGGACCCGCACAGGGAGGTCACCAGCATGGTGGCCGACACCGGCAGCAGGCGCAGCCCTGTCTGGAAGGCGTTGAAGCCCTGCACCACCTGGAGGTAGAGCGGGATGGCGAAGAACAGGCCGAGGAGGATGAGGTTCTGGCTGAGCAGCGTCGTGAGGCCGGCCCGCAGTACGGGCCTGCCCAGCAGGGACAGGTGCACCAGAGGGTCGGCTCCCCGGGTCTCCCGCCGCCGTTCCCAGCCCCGGAACAGGGCCAACACGGCGATTCCGGCACCGACGACGAACAGGGTGGGGGAGAAGCCAAGGACGGTGAAGGGAGGGTTGCGAGGCTCGACCCACCCCCAACTGCTGCTCTGCAGCACCCCGAGCACGCCCAGCCCCAGCCCGGCGGCGGAGAGCGCCGCGCCGACCCCGTCCAGCCGGGGGCGCTTCGCGGCCGGGGCGGGTGTCGCGATCACCCGTCGGCACAGCAGCACGGCGACGACGACGAGTACCTCACCGGCGAAGACCAGTCGCCAGGTGAGGTAGGTCGTCATCCAGCCGCCCAGCAGCGGGCCGACCGCGATCCCGGCGCCGGCGAGCCCCCCGATCACCGCGTAGGCGACGGCCCGGTCCCGTCCGCGATACGCCTCCGCGACCAGCGCCGCCATGGCCGGCAGCACCAAGGCCGCCCCGAGCCCTTCGACGACGGACCAGCCCAGCGTGAGGACCCACAGCGTGGGCGCCACGGCCGTCACGGCCGAGCCGACCCCATACACGGCCAGTCCCGCGAGGAACATGCGGCGCCGGCCCAGGATGTCCCCGAGCCGGCCACCGATGAGTATGAACGCCGCCATGACCAGCGCGTACAGGGTGATGACGGCCTGGATGGCGGTGACCTCCGTGTGGAAGTCCTCGACCAACTGGCTGATCGACACGTTCATCACGGAGGTGTCCAGAACCATCAGGAACTGGGCCGTACCGAGGACTGCCAGGGCCCGCCAGTGCTTCAAGTCGTCTCACCTCGCCGGGTCGGACCGGTGCGCTGCGGCACGTTCCTCCCATCGCACCCCGGCGGTGGCGCCGCGTGCCTCACCCCTCGCGGGGGAGGTCACAGGAGACCGAGGTCGCGCGCCCTGCGTACCGCGTCGCTGCGCCGGTTCACCGCCAGCTTCCGGTAGGAGCTCTTGAGATGGGTCTTCACCGTGTTGACCGACACGTACAGGTCGGCGGCGATCTCCTGCGCGGACATCATGCGGGCCAGCCGGCGCAGCACATCACGTTCGCGTCCGGTCAGCTCCACCGGCACCAGGAGCGGGGGATCGGCTCCGGGCCGCACTGGCTCGCCGTGCGTTCGTGGTCGGCCGGACAGGAGCCAGCCCTCGGCGAGTTCGTGCAGCGGGGCTGTGGCCAGCAGCGGCTCGATCCAGTCTCCTGTCCGGAGGAAAGGGCGCCGCAGACGCTCGCGCCGGGCGTCGAGCAGAGCACGTGCGACGAGCCGGCGGGCGGTGACCGTGTCTCCCGACTCCTGCGCCACCCGGGCACGTACGAGCGCCGCTCCCACGCTCACCGCGGGGCCGGTGCGTCCCTCGGCACGCACGGCGCCGAGCAGTTCGGCCGCCGCACGGGGACGCCCTGCGGCGACCTGGATCCCCGCCGCTTCCACGGCACACACCGGTTGGTCACCACCGACGCCGTGGAGAAGGCGCACGGCTTCGTCCGGCCGTCCGTCAGCGAGGCATGCGGCGGAGCGGACGACTGCCGCCTGACTTTCCGCCCAAGGGGACGCCACCGCCGTGGACACGGCCGGCTCCGCCGCCTCGGCGGCTGCGTCCGTATGACCGTCGTCGAGGAGAAGGCGTGAGACGGCCAGCGCCCGCCCCGCCGTCGGTACCGGATCGTGCTCCCGGGCCGGGAGCCGGGATGTCTCGTCGAGCAGGGCCCTGGCCCGGCCCAGTTCCTGTCGGTCCACGGCCACCGCGGCCAGGACCAGCCGGCCCAGGCCCGCGCCGGGAGGCCGGGGCAGACCCGCCTGCTCGGTCTCGGACACCGCGGCCAGGGCCCTGCGTTCCGCCCGGCCGAGCCAGCCGTTCAGGTAGTCGAGCAGTGCCAGGTGCTCCATCGACTCCACTCGGGGCAGGACGGTGGCCGATCCGCCCGGGGCACCGGCCACTCGGGTCAGCACGGCACGTGCGTCGTCGAAGCGTCCCTCCCACAGACGGGTCGATCCCACGTGTGTCAGCAGCAGGGCGGTCAGTTCCGGATGCTCGTCCAGCAGATGATCAGGCAGGTCCTGGCGCAGTTCCTCGGCCCTCGCGGCGGCCTGCTCGGCCCGTGGCGGGCATCCGGTGAGCCGGGCGGCGAGCGCCTCCAGCAGGGCGCAGCTCAGCCGGGCCGCCACCAGGCCGGCAGCGTCCTCGGTCTCGGAGAGCTGTTCCTGGGCCCGTCGCAGCCGGTCCAGACCATGATCGAGGTCGCGTCGGGCCAGTGCGCCGGCCGCCCGCACGAGGTCGCTCGGCGGGCTTCCCGCTTCGGGCCCCATGCCGGCGAAGAGCTCGGGCAGAGCTTCCGAGCGCAGGCCCGTGAAGAGCTGCCCGATCGCGAGGTCGTCGACGAGCGCGCCGGCGGCCAGGTCGAAGTCGCCGCCCGCGACTCCGTGGGCGAGCGTCTCCGGGAGGAAGCCGGAACGGCGCAGCCATCGCGCGGCTCGCAGGTGCAGCTCTGCTTCCGCACCGGGCAGGCGTTCGCGCAGGTGGGCCCGGAGTATCTCCCGGAAGAGCGGGTGCAGCCGGTACCAGGAGTGCCCCAGCCGCTCGATGAACGCGTTCTCCCGGTGCAGCTCTGCGAGCAGGCGTTCGGCGTCGGTCCGCAGCGTGAGGGAGTCGGCCAGGCCCGGGCAGAACCGGTCCAGGACGCTGACCCGCAGCAGCAGGTCCTGCGTCTCCTCCGTCCTCCCCTTGAGGACCTCCGCCAGCAGAAAGTCCGCGACCGTGCTGTGGTCCGACTCGAACTCCTTCAGATACCGCTCGGGGTCGGTGCTCTCCCGGGCCGCCAGGGCGGACAGTCGCAGGCCGGCGGCCCAGCCCCGGGTGCGGTCCACCAGAGCGGACGCGGCGGACTCGGGGAGGTGCAGCCCGTGCAGTCGCAGCAGCGCACCGGCTTCCTCCGGGGTGAAAGACAGCTCGGCGCCGCGGATCTCGGTCAGTTCGTCGGCGGCCCGGTAGCGGTGCAGCGGGAGCAGCGGCTCGGTGCGGGTGACGAGGACAAGGCGCAGTCCCTGCCCGGAGTGGTGCAGGACGAACTCCAGCTGTTCCGCGACCTCAGGGGTGGTCATCCGGTCGTACTCGTCGAGCACGAGGACCACGGGCCGGTCGAGGGCGTTCAGTTCGGCGGCGAGCGAACCCAGCAGCCTCCATCCCACACCGCTCGAGTCCGCGGGCGCCCCGGCGGTGCCGGCCGCGCTGGTCCCGCACGCACGCAGGGACTCGAAGACGTAAGCCCAGAAGACACCGGGCCGGTGATCGCCGGCCTCGACGGTCAGCCAGGCGACCGGCAGCGGCAGCCCGGCGGCCCAGTCGGCCGTCAGGAGTGTCTTGCCGGCGCCGGCCGACCCGTTGACCAGCGTCAGTGGTGTGCGCAAGGCCTGATTCAGATGCACGATGAGCCGCTGACGCCGCAGGAAGGTGGCAGGTCGACAGGGAAGGGCGAAGCGTGTGCGCAGGTACGGATCGCCCAATGGGTCGGTGCCCGCATCGGCCGGTGTTCGGGCTCTGCCACCCGTTGTGCTCACGCTCCTCACCCCTGTGACCCCGTCCCTTCGGCGTACTCGGGACTGAAGCGGTCGAGCTCGCCCCCGCCCGGATGGACGACGCCGTAGCCGCTCTGCTCCGCCGCCGTTCCCGTCGACGCCCCGATGCCCCCGAAGGATGGGCCCGAGCGCGTGTGGTGGGCGACTTCCTGAAGATTGCCGTCTTTCCAGGCCGAGTCGACATCCCGCAGGACCGCCGAATCGGCTTTTCTCCTGTTCTGCGGGTACCAACCGCAACCGAAGCAGTCGCCCTTGATCGTCTTCGCACCCATGCGGGGGTGCAGTCCCTGGTCGACCAGGGAGTGCCCCGGCTGGCCGAGGACCCGGCTGAGGAGGACGGACGACACCGAGTAGGCGATCCAGCGGCACATCGTGACGCTCCTTCCGGCGGCGAAGGCGCCCCCACGGTGGCCGGCCGCGGACTGTTCCGCCGCTCCGGCGCACGCCAGGCGTCGTCCGGCGGGTGCTCCCAGTATCGCCCCCGGCAGCCATCCGGGCATGCGGACAGAGGGCGCCCGCTATCCCGCCCCTGTTGGACAAGATTCCAGCGGTCGTGGGAGTGGTCGGCCGGCCGCGCGGGCGGCCGGACAGGTTCTTCGCGGACCGTGGCTACGACCACGACGAGTACCGCTGACTCCTTCGGCAGCGCCGAATCCGGCACGGCCGAAAATCGGCAGTCGCATGTCACCGGGGGCTATCCCCGCGGTCGACGCGGCAGGCGCACGGCGAACGTGGTGGTGCCCGGTTCGCCGGTGACGGTCGCGGTGGCCGTTTCCGTGGACGAACGAACCGTTCGAAGAGGCGGTTGCGCAGGGCGGGCAGGACACCGGGTAGTCGCCGGTCTCCGTGAGGCCGGCCATGCCGTCATCGTCCCGTCGTACGCCCACGGTCACGGCGGTACCGGGAGGTGTGCGCAGCCGGGCGTTGGCCGTGAGGTTCGCGAGAAGCTGGTGAAGGCGGTGCCGGTCGCCCGACACGATGACCGGCTCCCTGCTGCGAACGGCTGATCCATCCTTGTGCGACGCGAATGTCTCGGCTGCGCAGGATGGCTACGACCTTGACCAGGGGTTCATTGGACTGGTGTGGGTTGTGGGTGCTGACGATCAGTGTTGCGGTGCTGCTGGCGGTCGTCATCGTGGTGTGGCTGCGCCGTCGGGATCATGCGCGCAGCCGCAGCGACGAGAAGCTGACGGTGCTGATCGCTCTGGGCTTCGGCATCCTCCTCGCGCCGACCGCATTCGGACGGGACGTGGTGGGCGTCGTGGGTCAGCTGGCCTCCGCTGTCAACGATGCTGGCCGTTGACCGCCCTCTCGCGCGCTGCTCGCGTTTCCGGGCTGGCAGGAGCACGCTGGAGGGGTGAGTGGCGCGCCTGTCGTCGTGCATCGGCCTTCGGTCTCCGGGGGCCGACGGGTCAGCGTGCACTGGCACGGCCGGGATGAGATTCTCGGCACCGCCTACAGCGATCACGACCTGGTGGTCTTCCTAGAAGGCGCCGGAATCGAGGACGCGGAAGCTGTTCTCGATGACCGGCGGTGGGTGGAGTGGCGCGGCGGCCGGGCTCACGACTTCCGTGCCGCCTGACCCAGTCGCCTCATTCCAGCCATGCGACGTGCATTTGCATACCGACGCATACGCGGCGGCGTAATGGCGTCCGCGACGAGGGCGACGGTAACGGGGGAGTGTGGACATGGGCATCGACTGGGGTGCCTACCCGTACGGTGCTCACTACGCCGCCTACCTGCACCACCTCATGGGCTGCGCTGAGTGCGGCTCCACGCGCTGTGTGGTGGGCGCGGACCTGTGCACCCGCTACCTCGCCACCCCGGACGCGCCCGGGGCCAGCCTCGAAGAACGGCGCTGATCCTTCCGGGACTGGCCCGCCAGGCATCCGGCACCGAGCGGACAGGCGGACACAGAGCGAGCAGGTGTGGAAAGCATCGGGTGTGACGTGGAGATTGCCGGAGCCAGTGCTCTCCACACTGTGGCTGGCCGCGACCTGCCAGTCAGGACTGCCGATGAGCGGTAGTGGGTCGGGCCTCCGGGCATCTCGTGCTGTCTTTTTGGCACGGTTTTTTGAGCCGTTCTGGTGGTCGGCTGCTCGTGAGGGTTGAGGCCGATTTCGGGGGAGTGGGGGGCAGGTTCGGCCGTCGAGGGGATTTCCTGGTCACGGTTTCTGCTTGGGGCGGCTGGCGGAGGCTTGTCGGGTGTCCGCGCCGGAGCTGACGTGTCGCTGGGTCTCGTGGGTGCCGTACCAGTCCAGGCACATCACGGTGGCGTCGTCTTCGAGCCGGCCGCCGGCGGCGTCACGGACCGCGGACGTCAGCATCAGTGTGGTTTCCCGCGGATGGAGGCCCCTGGTGCGTTGCAACAGCGCGGGGAAGTCGATGTCCTCCCCGTGGCGTTCGAGCATGCCGTCGGTGAGCATGAGCAGACGGTCACCGGGGCGAAGGTCGATGGTCTGGGCCCGGTAGGGGTGGGGCTCGATGACGGACAACCCGAAGGGCGGGTCCACTTCGCAGGGGATCTCCTCCACGGTTCCGTTCCGCATGCGCAGGGGCCAGGGGTGGCCGGCGTTGACGAACTGGGCCAGGCCGGTGTGCAGGTTGATGCGCAGTAACTGGCCGGTGGCGTGGCCGTGGTCGTGGTCGGCCAGTGCCCGGTCGGCGCGGTGTGCCTGGTCGGTGAGGCTGGCTCCTGCGCGGCGGGCGCCGCGCAGGGCGCTCACCAGGACGGTGGCGGCCAGGGCGGCGGCGATGTCGTGTCCCATGGGATCGGTTACCGACACGTGGAGAGTGTCGCGGTCCAGTGTGTAGTCGAAGGTGTCGCCACTGAGGTCTTCGGACGGTTCGAGATTTCCGCACAGTGCGAACTGCGCGGCTTCGCACGAGAGGGACGGGGGCAGCAGCTGGTACTGGATTTCCGCGGCCAGCGTGGGGGGTCTGGAGCGTTTGCCCCAGGTGTAGAGGTCGGTGAAGCGCCCGTTGGCGATCACGATGTAGGCCAGGATGTGGGCGGCTTCCCCGACCGCTTCCAGGACGCCTTCGTCGGGGGCGGCCGGCAGCAGCAGTTCCAGCAGCCCGATGGCGTCCCCCCGGTTGGTGACCGGCACAATCATCCGCTGCCCCTGACCAGTCACCTCCTGATAGAGGCGCTGGGTGCGGATTACCTGCTCATAGACGCTGCCGAACAGGGATATCCGCTCCGCCTCCCGCCCGCCGCCCACGTCTGCGGTGGACAGCCGTGCCACTGCCTTCCCTGTCAGGTCCACGATCAGGAAGGAGATCTCTCTTGCCGTGAAACGTCGTCGTAGGTGCTCGGCGATGACGTTGACGGCGTCCACCGGTGCCGCTGTCTCCGCTGCCGTCAGCAGCCGGGGAAGTTCGCTCGGCGCACTGTTCACAGCTGCGGCCCCCTTTCCACCCTCTCCCACCACCTTGGGGACTGCCATGTGGGGGGTCAAATCTTGAACGGCCACGGGGGATGTCAGGCAGTCCCACCGTGTGTCGCAGGACGAGCCCTTGCATGATCTGGCTTCGCACGTGATCCGAGAAACAGCGCCTGATAGTGCTTCGTTAGGTTCTGGGCTGTCTGCGGTGCTTCGCGGGTTGGGTAGCGGGCGTCCGCAGGTGGTGCAGGCACCGATCCAGCACCTCAGAAGGTCCTGAAGGACGTCGAGGACCTGGTAGAGGGGCAGGCCGGTGTGTGGGGTTTTTGCGTCGAGCCGCCCGAGGGTGAGGAACGCCTGGACGGCGGTGACGAGGGTGACGTGGTGGTGCCAGCCGCGCCAGGTGCGGTCCTCGAAGTGGTCCTGGCCCAGGCCGTGCTTGAGTTCGCGGTAGTAGTGTTCGATCTGCCAGCGCGCCTTCGCACCCGGCATCAGGTCGGCGACCGGGGTGGTGGCGGCCAGAATCGATATCCAGTAGCCCGTCGGGGCGTCCTGGTCCTCCGGCCATTCGGCCAGGGAGTGCTTGCCCGCAGGACGGACCGTCAGCACCGCGAACCGTGAGGCCATCGCGCCCTTGCTTCCCTGGCGCCAGGTCACCTCGGTGAACCGGCCGGCACCGGCCTCACCGCGAGGGCCGAGACTGCTCGCGGTGCAGTGCGGTAGCGGGCCGGCGTCGGCGGACGAGCCCGCCGTAAGCGGGCTCACCGGTCGGGGGCACCGGGTGAGCGCGGACACGGTCGGGGACCTGCTGCGCGAGGAGGGCTTCAGCCTGCAGACCGGCGCCAAGACCCTCGAGGGCAGGCAGCACCCGGACCGTGACGCCCAGTTTCGCTACATCAACGAGCAGGCCAGAGGGCACATGGGTGCCGGGCACCCGGTGATCAGCGTGGATACGAAGAAGAAGGAACCGGTCGGCGACTACAAGAACGCGGGCCGCCAGTGGCGGCCGACCGGTGAGCCGGTCCTGGTCAAGACGCACGACTTCTTGGACTGGCAGGGACCGGGCAAGGCGATTCCTTAGGGGATCTATGACATGGCCGCGAACACCGGCTGGGTCACCGTGGGCACTGATCACGACACCGCCGCGTTCGCCGTCGCCTCCATCCGCCGCTGGTGGCAGGCCGGGGCCGCCACCCGTCTGCTGATCACCGCGCACGCAGGCGGGTTCAACGGCTACCGCACCCGCTCCTGGAAGACGGAACTCGCCGTCATGGCCGCCGAGACGCACTCGGACATCACGGTCTGCCACATGCCGCCGGGCACTTCGAAGTGGAATCTCCCACATCTCCATGAGCTGGCGCGGCCGCCCGCTGACCAGCCACGACGTCATCGTGAACAGCATCGCGGCAACCACCACCCGCACCGGACTGACCGTCCACACCGAACTCGCCCCGGGCCCCTACGGGCACCGGCATCAAGGTCACCGACAGCGACATCGACGCTCTGTCCATGCACCGGCACCGTTTCCACGGCGACTGGAACAACACCCTCCGCCCCTCACCTTGCGACACCGTGAGCGCAGCCATGACCCCACGGCTGGCCGGTGACCCGTCCCCGCAGCCCTGCACCGGGTGTCTGCGCAACCCGGGGCTGACCGGCATGACCGAACCGGCGCTGGTCGAAGCCATCAGCCAACTGGCGAACAAGTTGGATGAGTTACGTGAGCGAGGACGGCTTCGGCAGCGAGGAGGCCAGCGCATCCGTGCCCGGGGCGCTGGGGCCAAGGACAAGCTGACCACCGCCGACAGGGTGCTGGCCACCGTGCTCTACCTGCGCAAACTCGGCACCCGTGACCTGCTCGCCCAGCTCTTCGGAGTCAACATCAGCACCCTCACTAGGGCCGTTCACCAAGTCCAGCCCATCCTGGCTGAGTACGGCTGCACCATCCACCCTCGACAGCCAGATTCCGAACGCCTGCTGACGTCACCGCGTTCCTCGCCAACAGCAGCCTCACGAAGATCAAACCAACGTGTTGGTTCTCTGCGAGCCCTTAGCCGACCCGGCGGGCGGCGGGGCAGGCCCTCTCCTTCCGTGACGGGCCTCTGGGGAGATGCGGGCCCGCGGATGTGGGAGGAGGGTGGGTGGGGGAGGGAGCGACCGCCCAGCCGCGGCACAGGGGGTGCAGGGGTGTCACGGGTCGGGCGGCGTGGTCGTATGCGACCTGAGCAGCATGATTCGCTGACCGTACTGGGGCCGTTCATGGAAACCGAGACGCAAGCCACGCTCGCCGCCGCGCTCGCGGCCGGATACGCGTTGGGCCGCACCAAGAAGGGCAAAGCCGCCATCGGGGTCGCCTCCGTACTGGCCGGGCAAGGGTTGCTCAGTCCCAAGGAGCTGATCAGCCGTGCGCTGCGCAAGGCGTCCGCGAGTCCGCAGGCCGCGCAGTTGCTGGAGCAGGTGCGCGGGGAACTGATGGACTCCGCCCGGGCCGCCCTGTCGGCGACCGCCGATCGCCGCCTGGGAGCGCTGGCCGCCTCGTTGCAGAAGCGCACCGACGCCCTCGTGGGCCGGCCCGACGACGAGGACGAAGAGTCGTCCGCCGCCGAGGACGAGGAGGCGCCGGAGGACTCGGAACCCGACGAGGAGGAAGGCGGGGACGCGGAGGCGGAAGGGCAGGAGGAGGAAGAAGAATCTCAGGTACTGCCTCCTCGGAGCCGGGCGAAGAAGAGTCCCGCGAAGAGGCCCGGGACCAGGACTGCTCCGGCGAAGAAGGCTCCCGCCGGAAGGAAGGCTCCCGCGAAGAAGGCTCCCGCCGGGAAGAAGGCCGCCGTGTCGAAGCCCACCGAGAAGAAGGGCTCCGACCGTAAGGCGTCCACCCGTGGCAGCCGTAGGAGGTAGGTCATGGCCAAGACGGAGGAGAAGACCACCCAAGCCGGCACCTCCGGCATGGACCAGCTCAAGGAGCAGTTGTCCGCGTTCGCTTCGGCGCAAGGCCAGCGCCTGGTGGACAAGGCCGGGGACAAGATCAGCGATCTCGCGCAGGGTCTGGGAGACGTGGGCGACGGCAACAGTACGTTGCTCAACGTCGGTAAACGCGTACTCGGCGATGGTGAGTCGCCGGTCAAGGCGTTCCTCGGGGAGAAGGCGGGGGACGTCAAGGACAAGGTGACCGACACCGTGAAGGGCGCCTTCGGTGGCGGTGGCAAGGCGGGGAGCGTGAAGGTCACGAACATCGTCGAGGTCATCGACATCGGCAAGCCGCTGCGTACCGTGTACGACCGCTGGACCCAGTTGGAGGAGTTCAGCTCCTTCACCAAGGGCGTGCAGAGCGTCTCGCAGTCGGACGAGATCGAGAGCGACTGGAAGGCCAAGATCGCCTTTTCCAACCGTAGTTGGAAGGCCACCGTTCAGGAGCAGGTTGCCGACGAGCGCATCGTGTGGAACTCCGAGGGCGGCAAGGGCACCACGCGTGGCCGTGTGAGCTTCCACGAGCTGACGCCGGACCTCACCCGGGTCGTCGTCGTGGTCGAGTACTACCCGTCCGGCTTCTTCGAGAAGACCGGCAACATCTGGCGCGCGCAGGGCCGTCGCCTGCGCCTCGACCTCAAGCACTTCCTGCGGTACGTCACCCTTTCCGACGACGAGGACCTGGAGGGCTGGCGCGGCGAGATCCGCGACGGCGAGGTGGTCCGTTCGCACGAGGAAGGTCTCGAGGACGACGAGGAGCAGGGGGACGACGAGCAGGACGCCGAACTCGAAGACGGCGACG
Source organism: Streptomyces sp. BBFR25 (assembly GCF_044590125.1). Classification (NCBI taxonomy): domain Bacteria; kingdom Bacillati; phylum Actinomycetota; class Actinomycetes; order Kitasatosporales; family Streptomycetaceae; genus Streptomyces; species Streptomyces sp. BBFR25. The sequence goes on along the minus strand of NZ_CP172447.1, from coordinate 399,830 downwards.
AGGACGAGGACGACGCCGACTCCGAGGACGAGGAGGAAGAGGACGAAGAAGACGAACGACGTTAACGAGCTCGTGCACGGTAGGCGGTGAGACGTCGAGCCTGGATGGTTGATCATGGTCGGGTGGTGGGGAACTCGACGCGTGCGGCGATCATCAGCAATCGGCGGATCACGGGCCTGACTGCCGGAGTGATCGCTGAACTCGTCGAGGAGATCGGCCCGTTGTGGCAGGAGCGTCACCAGGCGAGGCTTGCCGCTCGACCGCGTAAGCGGGCGATGGGCGCCGGCGCGAAGCACCGGCTGGTATTCGTCGACCGGCTCCTGGCCACGCTCGTCCATCTTCGTCATGGGGTCACCCATGACGTGCTGGCCTGCTGGTTCGGAGTGGAGCGCTCCACCATCACCCGGGCCGTCGGTGAGGTTCGGCCCCTGCTTGCCGAGAGAGGGTGCACCGTCAGCCCCGACGTGCGGCTGCGGTCTCTGGCCGAGGTCATTGACCATCTCGGCTCGAGCGGGACGACCGGCATCGTCGACGGCACCGAGATCCGGGTTCGCCGCCCGGCCGCCGGACGCAAGGACCGTGACAAGTTCATTCCGGCAAGAACAAGCAGAACGCCGTCAAGTCCATGGTCGTCACCGACGGCGAAGGCCGCGTGCTGTGGTGCAGCCCAGCACGGCCCGCAAGCTGCGCGGACATCACCCACGCCCGCCAGTTAGGACTGGTCAGGCTCCTGGCCGACGGGCCCGCGGTCGAGATCCTTGCCGATGCCGGCTACCAGGGCCTGGGCGCCCAGACCGGCGGCCGGGTGGTGACACCGCCGCACCGCAAGTTCAAGAAGAACGCCCCCGACTGGTACGAGGAGATACACGAACGCCAGCGCAAGGCGCGCTCCTCACGCCGTATCCGTGTCGAGCACGGCATCGCCCATCTGAAGAACTGGCGGGCTCTGGCCCGTCATCTCGGCCGCCGCGAGCATATGAGCGACACCATCCAAGCCGTCGCTGGCCTGCTGTCCCACCAGCAGACCGTGGACCTGAAGCCGACACGGCAGACGTGAATCCAGGGCACACCGAAGTTCGTGACGTCTCACCGCCTACCGTGCACGAGCTCGTTAGGCTTCTCGATGTGCTCGCTGCATTGGGACAGCGGTGCCTTCCGCCATCGGGATCGAGGGCACCATGTCGACCCGGACCCGCAGGGGAGCGTGCCGTCCCTCGCGAAGCTTCACCACGACGCTCTCGGTGGCGGTCACGCCGAACCCGGCACCCGTGATCACCGTATGCCCCGCCTGGACGGCCGCGTCGTGCAGCTCGTACGTGGCGGAGAGCGCCGCGACATCGTTCGCCAGGTCGATGTAGTGGCTGCCGACGGCGCGGTGGGCATCGACGACGCCAGGGGGCGTCGTAGTGAACGGTCCAGCCGTGTTGATGACCACGGCGGGGTGTCGCTGCCGGATCTCCGCGGCAGCGGCCGTATGGGACGGGGCCGACAGGGTCTCGCTGTGGGTCTGCTGTGCTGTGGCGTGCAGGCGGTTCGCGTTCCGGCCGAAGAGGATGGCTGTCAGGCCGAGCCGGGCCGGCCGCGCTGCGATGGTGCGGACGCTACGCCCGGTGCCGCCGCGCACCCATATCTGTGCAGTCATTCGAGGACTTCCTCTGGTCGGGAGGCGAGGGTCGGGGGGATGTGAGGGTCAGCCGGTCGTGATGACGAGCTTGCCGCCCTTGGGTGTGCCCTCGTGCTCAAGCTCGGTCAGTGCTTTGATGGCATCGGTGAGCGGCACCGTGCGAGCGATCGGCACCCGTAGGGTGCCGCGTCCGGCGGCGCGTGCGACCTCCTCGAGATCTCCTGTGACGGGCCTGGTGATCAAGACGTTGTACGGGCCCGGCAGTGCGCTCTTCGCCATGTTCGCGGGTGTGGGGTGGATGCTGACGATGCGTCCGCCCGGCTTCAGCATTTTCTTGGCGGCATCAGTCGGCAGCGTGTCTGCGGTGTCGAGGACGAGGTCGAATCGCCCGCTGAGCCCCGTCGGGTCGAAGCCGAACTCGGCAATCGGGTCGAGGCCGAGGTCGCGCGCGTCCTGCGTGGCGGTGGCTCGGCAGCTGCCTCCCACCGAGGCGCCGTGCGCCAGCGCGATCTGGGCTCCGGCTCGGCCGACTCCACCGAGGCAGCCGTTGATGAAGACCGATTGGCCGCGCTGCAGCTTTCCCTTCTTGACCACAGCCTGGAGTGCGGTGAGGCCAACGGTCGGGATGGCGGCGGCCTCCTCGAAGGAGAGGTTCGCGGGCTTCTTCACGACGCCCCGCTCCTCGGCGAGGACCATCTCGGCGAAAGCCCCCGATGCTTTGATGGACGCCCCGCCCAGCACTTCGTCGCCGACGGCGAGCCGGGTGACGTCCTTGCCGACCGCCTCGACGATGCCCGCGAAGTCGTAGCCCAGTGCGCGCGGGAACTTCCGCCCCGTAACCATCTTCATGGCGCCGCTGCGGATACCCCAGTCCATCGGATTGGCCGCGGCTGCCCGCACGCGTACCAGGACCTCGCCGGAGCCGGGACGGGCGGGCTCGAAATCTTCCAGACGCATGACTTCAGGTCCGCCGTACTGGTGGTACTGAATGCGTTTCATCAGGGCCTCCACTAAGTGATGTCATCGAGCGACATGACTCTACCACCGTGATGTCATCGAGTGACATCACGGCAAGTGGAGCGGGGTGTCACGAGGTGACGTCACCTACACTCTCGGCATGGGACGGTGGAAGCCTGGGGCCGGTGACCGGCTGCGCGAGGCAGCGCTGTCGCTCTATCTGGAGCGCGGCTTCGAGCAGACGACGGTGGCGGACGTAGCCGAGCGGGCGGGCGTCACTGCCCGCACGTTCTTCCGGTATTTCGCCGACAAGCGCGAGGTCCTCTTCGACGCCTCCTCCGTGCTGGAAGAGAAGTCGCTGGCTGCTCTCGAAGGGGTGCCGACCACGGCGTCGGCGCTGGTTTCTGTCGCGGCCGTACTCGACAGCGTGGCCCGGATGGTGGGCGGTGACCGTGAGCTCGCCCGGAAGCGACAGGCCGTGATCATGGCCAACGCGGATCTCCACGAACGAGAGTTGATCAAGCTCACGTCCCTGTCGGCCGCCCTGGCCGACAGGTTGCGCCGGCGAGGCGTCGGCGACATCGAGGCCGCCCTGGCCGCCGAGACCAGCATCGCCGTGTTCCGCGTCGCCTTCTCGCGATGGGTCACCGCCGCTGACGATCAAGACTTGCAATACGTCATCCGCGAGACCTTGGACCGGCTGCGGACCCTGGCCGCCGATCGCTGAACCACGTACCGGTCCGCCCACCTGTCGACGTCGAACAGCACACCCAGCCCTTCCCGCCATCTGTCAACAAGGCTCGTGGCCGATGCAGCTGGGCGGTTTCGCTCGGCCGCGGGTGCCGTCGATGGGCGTGGAGGAGGGTCTTCACCGCACTCACGGCCAGGCGGAGCCCGCGAGCGCCCCGGCTGGGCCGTCTCGGTGGGCTCCACGATGGTGCGCGCCCCCGGCCTCGTCCAGGTCGAGGTTCTATCGGGTGGTCGACGCCCGTTCGTGGGCCAGGCTCGCCGCCAGGGGCCGCTTCCGCAGGTACTACCAGAATCGACGTCGCGACTATAAAAATCGACACCGTGTAGACTTTTGCTGAAGAGGGAGACTGGCTCCCTCGATACCTCCCTGGAGGCGGAACAGTGGCGAAGCAGAATTGGCTCATCACCGGCGTCAGCACGGGCCTGGGGCGCGCTTTCGCCCAGGCCGCCCTGGCAGTCGGGCACACAGTCGTCGGTACCGTCCGTTCCGAGAAGGACTTGCGGTCGTTCGAAGAGCTCAGGCCAGGGCGCGCTCACGGCCGCATCCTGGACGTGAGGGAGGATGACGCCGTATCCGGCGTGGTCGCCGGGGTCGAGAGCAGTGTCGGCCCGCTGGATGTCGTCATCGCCAATGCCGGGTACGGCTTGGAGGGGACCTTCGAGGAAACCCCGCTGGCCGAGGTGCGGCGGCAGTTCGAGGTCAACGTGTTCGGGGCGGCGGCCACTCTGCGGGCGGCGCTGCCCCACATGCGCCGGCGCCGCCGGGGACACCTGATGGCCGTCACCTCCATGGGCGGGCTGATGGCGGTGCCCGGCATGTCCGCCTACTGCGGCAGCAAGTTCGCCCTGGAAGGCATGTTGGAGGCGCTGGGCAAGGAGGTCGCGCAGTTCGGGGTCCACGTGACGGCGATCGAGCCCGGCTCCTTCCGCACTGACTGGGCCGGACGGTCCATGACACGCACCGCGCAGTCCATCGACGACTACGACGAGCTGTTCACCCCCATCCGCGAGGCGCGGAAGAAGGCCAGCGGGAACCAGCTGGGCAATCCGGCCAAGGCAGGGGAAGCGGTCGTGCACATCGCGTCGGTCGAGAAGCCGCCGGCTCATCTCGTCCTGGGCTCGGACGCGCTGCGACTGGTCACCACCGCGCGCACGGCAGTGGACGACGACATCCGTGCGTGGGAGACGCTCTCGCGTACGACCGACTTTGCCGAGGGCGCTCAGCTTTGATGGCCGGTGACCAGCCCGGGCGGAGCCGTCGTACCACCGAACGCAAGGGTGACGTTCGGGAGCGGGCCATCCTCGACGCCTGCGAGGCCCTGCTGGTGCAACAGGGCTATGACGCCATGACCGTCGGAGACATCGCCCAGGGCGCGGGCATCACCCGGGGTGCTCTGTACTTCTACTTCGGCTCCAAGCAGGAAGTGGTCACGGCGCTCGTGGCCCGAACTGTCGAGCACCTGTGGAAACGGTCCGAAGCCACCGCGCGGACCGAGGAGCCGCGCCAGGCCATCGCAGCGGCCCTGGAACGCACGGTCGAGCTGTGGAACGAGCATGGCCTGGTGATGCGCACGGCCATTGACCTGTCGTTGACCGTGCCGGAGATCGGCGAGCTGTGGAAGCACACGGCCGACCTGTTCATCGCGGCCATCACTGCCGTCCTGGAGCGTGCCGGCGTCCAGGCCGGCGCCGCGCCGGACCAGGCCCCGGCGATGGCGCGCGCCCTGTGCTGGATGATCGAGCGGACCTTCTACCACGCCTCGCAGGAATCCCGCGAGAAACTACAGGAGGCATCGGCGACCTGCGAACACATCTGGCTGACCAGCGCCGGCCTGATCGCCTGACGCATCTGCCATGGACGCGCCGAGGGTCGACCGTTCATTCCCGGTCGGCCCTCGGCCCGTGAAGTGGACACCGGTCCCGGTCAAGTGGCCACAGGTCTGAAACGGGCAGCGATTCCGCTGATGGGAATCGGTTCGGCTATGCAGCGAGGGCGGCAATGACCTTGTCGGTCATACGGTCGAGGAGGCCCGGTTCGGTGGGGGCCTGCCGGACTGCGGTGGCCCAGTACAGCGGGCCCGCCAGGAAGTCGAGGCCGAGGTCCAGGTCGGTGTCGGCGGGCAGCTCGCCGCGTTCGACGGCCCGGCGCAGGATCGTACCGACCTTCTCGCGGCGCTCTTCGCCGATGTGTTCGCCCAACGTGGCGGCGATGCCCGGGTGGTATGCACGAGCGGCGAGCAGGTCGGGCAGGATGCGGGACACCAGCGGATGACGCAGTGCCTGTTCGGTCTTGGTGAGGTAAGCCAGTACGTCGCCGCGCAGGCTGCCGGTGTCGGGGGTGTCGGCGGCGGTCACCGAGACCTGGACGAGGAGGTCGACGGTCATGGCCTCCTTGGACGACCAGCGCCGGTAGATGGCCGCCTTGCCGGTGCCGGCGCGGCGGGCGACGGCTTCCAAGGACATCTTCCCGTAGCCGACTTCGGAGAGCTCCTCGAAGAAGGCGGTACGGAGTGCGTCGGTGACAGTGTCCTGCAGGACCGGGCCGCCCGGAGGGCGGGCTGGGGCTGATCGGCTCATGGCCGAAAGCATACCCAAGACGGAACGGTTGCGTCTCGGGTGATGGGGGCATACGGTCTCACCAAGCACGAGACGGAACCGATCCGTCTCGACAATGGATGAGGGACAACCATGGAGTTTCTCTTCGACGACGAGTCCTTCGCTTTCGAGACTCTGCGCACCGCCTGCTTCGCCCCCTATGGCGGCGCCGATCTCGGCGAAATCATCGTTACTACGCGTGCCATACCCGACGGTGATGAGGACGCCTGGCACCAGCAGTGGCGCGCCACCGCCGCCCGGGTCCACGCTCTGGGCGAGAAGGCGCTCGCCGCCGGCCACCGAGTGAGCGCTCGCGAAGCCCTCTTGAGGGCCTCGAACTACTACCGCACCGCTGAGTTCTACCTCCGCGACAACCCCTTCGACGATGACCGGGCCAAGGAGCTCTCGCGCCTGGCACGCAGCACGTTCGCCACGGCCGCCGCCCACCTGTACACCCCGGTCGAGCCGGTCTCGATCCCTTACGAGAACACGACCCTGCCCGGCTACCTCTTCCTGGTCGACGACTCCGGAACCCCGCGTCCAACCGTCATCTTCACCAGCGGATTCGACTCGATCCTGGAAGAGTCGTACTTCGCCGTCGCAGCGGCGGCCCTGCGCCGCGGCTATAACTGCCTCGCCTACGACGGCCCCGGGCAGGGCGCCGCCCTGCGCGAGCAGCGCCTGTTCTTCCGCCCCGACTGGGAAGCTGTCCTCACCCCTGTCGTCGACTACGCCCTCACCCGACCGGAGATCGAGCCCGACCGCATCACGCTGCACGGATACAGCTTCGGCGGCCACTTGACAGCCCGTGCCGCCGCCTTCGAGCACCGTGCTGCGGCCCTTGTACTGGACGGCGGCATCTACAGCTACTACGACGCCACCACCCGGCTGGTCCCGCCGTGGCTGCTGCAATGGGCCCTGGACGGCCGTGACGAAGAAGTCGAGCAGGTCCTGCCGCTGGCTCTGACACACAGCACATCCCTGCGCTGGGCTCTGCGCAACGGCGTCTGGACCTTCGGCGCCGACTCCATGCCCGATTACGTGCGCCGCTCCCGCTCCTACACCCTTGAGGGTGTCGCTCAGCAGATCACCACCCAGGCCCTCATCTTCGACCCGGACAACGACTTCGCCTTCAACGGCGAACCACTCCGCATGCACAAAGCCCTCAAAAGCCCAAGCATCCTGATCACCCTCCCCGAGACGGACGGAGCCGGTGAACACTGCAGCTACGGCGGCCGCTCCACCCTCCACCAGCACATGTACGACTGGCTCGACGAGACCCTCCGCGCCCACGTCTAAAGGACCTTGGACCATCGTTTCACTTGGCGAGCCGGCGGCGGTTGACGAGGCTGCTCCCCAGTTCCTCGGACACCGTCTGCTCAGCAAGGCTCGTCCTGCACAACACACCACAGGCCCACGACACGCCATAGGCCCGGAGGAATCGACGTCTCGTCCCGTGGCGACAGGCACTGGCCCGATCACGGCACGACACTCGCCGTGCGCTTCGTTCGCTATGGCGGCCAAAAGAATCAGGGGCAAGAGGCGTCGGCGGTGTCACCTACAGCACTGGGGCATGCCGGATGCCCGCCGCTCCGAAGACTCACGGCGCTGCGGGCCTTCACTGCCCGGCGCACTGCCGCGCACGTGAAGGTGGTCACCGTCCGCCCCATCGCCCGGTGCCAGTGTGGCTCCCAGCGCTGCGGCGCCCACCCCAACGCCGAGGTGTGCTGCGTCGACGCCGTCCTGCTGATGCTGCGCCACGGACCCGGTCATGCGACGCGTCTGGAGCGACGAAGAGGTCTGCGAGGCCTGCCCGTCACTGTCCCCGAATGCCACATTCTGGCCGCGCCGAGCGGCTCTGTCGCACTCCCGACCGCCCTATCGCGCAGAAGCCGGTGCCCGCAAGGCTGGCCGTTGCGGTTCCCCTCACCGGTCGGCCTGGGCGCCGACGATGCGGTTCCCGTGCGGCGCCTCGGCACTCCCGGACCCGACGTTCCAGTCAAGGACACTGAGGCGCGAGACCCGCGCTGGTGACGGAGCCGCTGCCCCGCCCCGACTGCCAGTCTTGATCGGAGCGCAGGGGGTCGGCAGGCAGAAGGGACAGCATCGTGGCGTGCATGGGCTCGGTCCACGGAACGCCTGCGTCGAGGGAGGCGAAGACGGCTGCCATGCGCACCCCGGCCGCCTGGGACGGGTCCAGAACGGCGGCAGCGGCCGCCGCTCCGCCCTGCGGGTCGAGCCGCGTGATCCCGGCCAGGACCTCCGTGCGCACGGAGGGTTCGCATTCCTCGTCCCCCCCCCGCGCGCACAGGGCGGGGAGCGCAATCGCCGCCGCGCGGGTGTGGGACACAGCCCAGGCCGCAGTCCGGCGGACCTCCGGCTCCGGGGAGGCCAACAGGGGCAGGAGCAACGGCAGCCGGTCCGCCACGGCCGCCCGGACCGCGCCCGGTGCCACGCCGTACTCGTCCTCGCTCTCTGCCATGCCGCCGAGCAGCGCCAAGACGTCTGCCGTGCGGTGGCCGGCCGCCGCGAGCTCGGCCAAGAACGGCACCGCCTCCGCGCTGGCGGCGTAGACCGTCCCCTGGTGGAGAACGCTCCCGTACAGCTCGGACAACGCCTCGTCCGCCGCATCCACGTCGGCGCCGGTCAAATCCCGCAGCAGACCGGGAATGTCCTCCGCGCTTCCGTACGCGTGGGAGAGGGAAGACCAGGGCCGGGCATCCAAGCCGTCGAGCGGGTGCATGAGATCCATGCGGAGCATCGTGCCAGCCACTTCTGACATGACCCGGCCGCGGTCATCGGTGAGAACGATCTTGTTCAGGGCGCGTGAGTGCGCTGACCCGGTTCTCGTACTCGCGCCGGGCCTTGCGCTGGGCCGGGACCGCCCGGGAACCCTGGCCGCCGTCAAGCGGCTGGCAGCGGTCGAGGAGCTGGCGGTGTACGGCGGGGGCGGCGCTGACGCGCAGGGTGCGGCCCTGGCCGCGTCGTACGGTCGTCCTCTTGAAGGGCTGTCCCGTAAGTGCTGGCCCGTCAGACGTGTGGTTCGACGTGTGAGACTGTCGGGCATGCGGTGGGGTGATTTCTGGCGGGGGAAGAGGGCGCCGCTTGCGGTTGCGGCGGGATCCCTCTTGGTGGCAGTGGTTGGCGGCTGCTCGCTGGCCGGCGAAATCTCGGACGCCCGGCGGATCGATGCCTCGCCCCTGCGGGTTGGGGGTGTCGTCGACCGCGTGGTGCAGGTCAAGTACGGGACCCATGTCCGGGTGTCCTACCAGGCTGGCGGTCAGCGGTTCGTTACCGAGGACCTTCCGGTGGGCCATACGGCCGGGCTGACCGATCCTGTGGTCGGCTCCGCGGTGTGCCTGGAAGCCTCGGCGGAGCACCCAGGGACGGTGCGGCTGTGTGGGCAGAGGTATCCGGGCGGCGACAACATGATTCCCACTGAAGGTCTGGTCGTGTTGGCGGGTGCAGCAGGAGCCCTGATGGCCGCTGGTTGGATCGTGGCGGTCACCCGGCAGGAGAGGCGTGAACGGGAGAGATCAATGCGGGGCACCCCCTAAGAACTGTCTGACAAATGATCTCGGTCTGATCGTCGGTGTCCACGTGCGTGTGCTCGAACAGGTACGGATCGGCCTACCCGTCATTTGTCGATGGGCAGGTTCACCGGGGAGGCAGTCCTGCCTTGGCGCGCCAGTAGTCGGCATCGTGCGGTTCGGCCAGCCAGCCGGTCAGGTGTGTGGCTGCGGCCCGGAATGCCTCGGGCAGCGAGGTCTCGTCGTTCACCACGACCGTGAGGGCGTCGACGTCGTGAGTAGCGTGATCGGTCCGGCACCAGCAGGCCACATTCACGGCCGCATCGACTGCGAGCTGGCCCAGGTCTGTCCACACCACCTGGAGCAGGAACTCCAGCTGATCTCCTTCCTCGGTGTGCTCGATGACATCCAGTCCGAGGATGATCGGCGTTCCCGCCTGGCGGCCGAGGAAGGCAGCGTGCTCTGGGAACCACTCCCAATCTGCGGTGTCGCCATCCCTTCGAGCCTCGTCGACCGCGCGGGCCGTCCGATGCAATGAGTTCGCATCCGCAAGATTCAGGGCTGGGAAGAGTGTGGTCGTGGGGATATCACCGAAGCCGCCTCGCATGAGGTGATCATGCCTGTCCCTGGCCGCGCCCGACGAGTTCATTCCGAGTCTTCTGCGGGAAGCCCGACAGCTTTGTGCTCCCAGCGAGCCGAGCACGTTCATCCGTGCCTGGTTGAGCAGGTTGACGGTCACCCCGACATGGGTTCGCGGAGCCAGAGGATGAGTGTGGCGAGGTGGAGTCCGGCCCGGTAGCGGGCGGCGAGTTTATCGAAGCGGGTCGCGATGGCGCGGAACTGCTTGAGCCGGTTGAAGCAGCGTTCGACGACGTTGCGGGCCTTGTAGAGCTCGCGGTCGAAGGCCGGGGGTCTGCCGCCGGCCCGGCCGCGTCGTATCCGGTTGGCCTTCTGGTCGGCCCGCTCGGGGATCACCGCCCGGATGCCCCGGCGCCGCAGGGTCCGGCGGATCACCCGTGACGAATACGCTTTGTCGGCGATGACCGCGTCGGGCCTGCGACGCGGCCGGCCGACGCCGGCCCGGGGCACTCTCACCGCGTTGAGGACCGCGTCGAGGGCGGTGGAGTCGTTGAACGTGCCGGGTGTGACGAGGACGGCCAGGGGCAGGCCCCGGCCGTCGCAGGCGAGGTGAACCTTGGTGGTTAGCCCGCCGCGGGACCGGCCGAGCGCCTGAGCAGCCGCCGTGCGTTCCGGATCTTCCAGTTCGTCCCCCGGTGCTGCCCCTTTTTGCGGGCGCCGGCGGCGTGCTGGTGGGCCCGGTTGATCGTGGAGTCCACCGAGACCGTCCATTCCACGGCCCCCACGGAGTCGTCGCGGACCTGGACCTCCTCGAGCAGGCGGGCCCAGGTCCCGTCCGCCTCCCAGCGGGCGAACCGTTCATAGACCGTCTGCCACGGCCCGAAGCGTTCGGGTAGGTCACGCCACGGAGCACCGGTCCGCAACCGCCACAACACCCCGTTGATCACCTGCCGGTGATCCCGCCACGGACGACCCCGCCCGTCAACACCCGGCAGCAGCGGCGCTATCCGCTCCCACGCCGCATCCGTCAGCTCACCACGACCCACCACAAGATCAATTATCAGACACGGCCTAGTCGAGCGCGGCGCGCTCGGCGGCCTCCAACTCGGTGGTGCGGAGGAAGTCGGCGACCGCCGTGCGGATCGCGCCTCGACTGATGTCGTGGTCGCGGGCGAGGGCGGCGATGGAGCGGCCCTCCAGGTACGCGGTGCCCTTGGCCTCTGCTGCGAGCAGTCCGTCGTAGGTCAGCTTGCGCTGGAGCTCGCCGGCGGCGGCGAGGGTCCACAACAGGAACTTCACGGTGGACAGCAGTTCTCCGCTACGCGGGTGGCGGGCGGTGAGGTTCATCACGGAGAACGCTCGGTCGTGGATGCGCAGCGCCACCTGGTCGCGGTGAAGGGCGTCGAGGACGTCCAGGACGTGTCCGGTGCCGCGTACGAGGCGAACGTCTCGGAGATGTGCACGGTGTCGCCCGGCCGCGCGTAGGTGAGCAGTTCGGGGAACTTCGGGCGCTGGAGGGGGTGTAGGCGGCTGGAGGTGCCCGGTTCCTCCTCGAAGACGGGGTCAGTCCGGTGTCTATACCTTGCTCGCGACCACCATGTAGTTCTCGGCCTCAAGATCGAACGTGCTCAGTTCCGTCTGGAGTCCGACCCGGTGCAGCTCGACTTCGAGTTCCTCGTACCGGTAGGGCCAGCAGGACAGCAGTTCCGAGCGGACAAGAACCAACCCTGTCGCTTCGACTTGCGCGATCGCAATCTCGATGTGGTGCTCCTCCTCCCAATGCGGCGCAATCTCCCAGCGGTAGACCACGACGGCATCGCGACCGTTCCGGCGGACGAGTCGGTCACTGATCTCCAGCCGTGAACCTCTGGCCCTCACGAGTTCCCAAGTGCGGGATGTGAGGACCAAGCGCCCGCCGGGGCGCAGAAGCCGTGACATCGACTCCAGAGCAGCCCCCCTGCCTGTCGCGCCCGTGGCGTGGTGAAGCGAGTTGCCAACGCAGAACACCATGTCGAACGTGTTGTCCTGGAAATGGTCGGGCAACTCTTCCCAGCTCGCCCGTACGGCCCGGACGGATGCCCCGAACTCCTCAGACAACTCTGCAGTCCGGCGAACCATCGCCTCGTTGGCGTCAGTTGCGACAACCTGCATGCCACGACCGGCGAGGCCGACCGCCAACTGCCCGGTTCCGCAAGAAGAGTCGAGGACCTGAGCGTTCGACGGCAAGAGATTGAGAACGTCGTCGAACGACGCAGCGAACTCGGCTGGAGGCAACTTCGCATCCGAGATGAGCCATTCGTACACCTCGGCAAGCACGTCATAACCTGTCACAACCACTACCTCCGTCACGCGGCAGAATCGCGGTAGGACGTCAGTCCATCAGCGGAGCAAGCCGGGCACCAATGGATTTCGCACGGATGGATCTGACGGAGTTTGTGGATTGTCAGTTGTCCGTCTGAGTGGATGTGTACCGCTGCAGCGACTGGTTCCTGCTGGCCTGCGTGGTGCTGCCCTGGACCGTCGAGCAGTACGACGCCGCGTTGGTGCCGCCGGCTGACCAGCCCGCTTCAGTCGGCCGCCGATTCGTCTTTGTCCTCGTCCAGCCGGGGGCGTCCGGGGCGCGCAGACGGGCGCAGGGCGCCGGGGGCCGAGGCGGTGAAGCTGTAGCGGCCGAGCAGGCTCAGGTTGCGGTGCTTGAGCGGGGAGAGCCGGGGGATGTTCTCCTCCCGGATCTAGTGGCCCTCGGCCTTCAGCTGGGCGACGACGGCGTTGAGGACCTGGCTGAGCGCGCCGAGCTGGTCCTCCATTCCGCCGCGGTATGCCTGGTGGATGGTGCCGCGCTTGCCGTGGCACACCACGTCCCGGGCCAGCTTGTGGCGGGACTCCTGCACGGTGAGCTGCCGGTTCATCTGATGGCGGTAGGCGTCGTCCACCGGGTCGACCACGCGCAGCAGGTGCTCGATCTTGGCGATCCGCCCGTACTCCGCGAACGCCGCACCCAGCGAGGGCCAGCTATCGCGCTCCTTGTCAGCAGTGCCTCGGTGAACGCCCCGTACGCCTCGGCCTGCTCATCAGTCAGAGCTTCCACCGGCACGAGGCGGGCCGTGGCCAGCGCCCCGCCCTGCCCGGCGATCTCTCCTCAAATCCCAGCGACGGCCGTATGCCATGTGCGAACCGACCATGATCGTTCTCACCGGGATTTCCTGTACGCCAACTGCTCACCCCGTGGTCGGCGATCGCGGCCTTGAACGGTCTCGGGGTGTGGCCCCGGTGACGTCCGTTCGGGGCGGCCGGGGCCGCTTGTCGTGCACGGCCCCGGCAGGGGCTCAGATGGCGAGGTGCTGCTTGGCGCCGGAGTCGTCGGCAGTCGTCTCGGGGGTGATGCCGTGCTGCTCTTCTTCGGGGCGGCCCTTGTTGGGCAGCAGGAAGGTGATGGCGAAGAAGACCACCAGCAGGCATGCCTGGACGATCAGCGCGCGGTGGAAGCCGCCGGTGAAGTCACCGATCTTGGCCTGGGCGAAGAACACCGAGCCGAAGACCGCGACGCCGATGGAACCGCCGACCGCCTGGACCGCCGACAGGACACCGGAAGCGGAGCCGATCTCGTTGTCGTCCACCGCGGCCAGGATGAAGCTGAACAGGGCGGCGATCACCATGCCCGCACCGATGCCCGCCACCGCCACGCCGGGAGCGATGTCCCAGATCGAGAACGAGGCGGCGTCGAGGCCGTCGAGCTCGAACCACAGCACGGCCGCGCCGGCCAGCTGGATCAGCGGTCCGATCTGGAGCACCTTGCGGCCGATCTTGTCGGCGAGGAACGCGCCGCTGATGGCGCCGCCGATCGCGGTTCCCACGGCGAGGGGCAGGTTGCCCAGTCCCGCGTCGCCGGCGGTGAAGTGCTGGCCGATCTGGAGGAAGAGGGTGAGGACGAGTTGGGTGCCGATCAGTCCGCCGAAGAACAGGGCGATGCCGCCGAGGCCGACGGTGAAGGCCGGCTTGCGCAGCAGGCCCGGGGTCACCAGCGGTTCGCGGCCCGCGGCGGCCGTGCGGCGCTGCTGGAGGGCGAAGAGGGCGAATCCGATCGCCGAGGCGGCCATGGACAGCCACGTCCACAGCGGCCAGCCGTTCTCCTGGCCCTGGTTCAGCGGCAGCACCAGCAGGGCGCAGGAGGCCACGATCAGGGCGGCGCCGGCTATGTCGACCCGTACCGTGCGGTCGCCCGCCTTCCTGGGAACGAACTTCGCGGCGAAGATCAGCGCCGCGACGCCGATGGGCAGGTTGACCAGGAACACCGACCGCCAGCCCAGGTCGAAGAAGTCGCCCTCGATGAGGAAGCCGCCCAGGACCGGGCCGATGATGCCGCCCAGGCCGAGGACGGGTCCGAAGATCGCGAAGACCTTGGTGAGCTCGGGACCGGAGAAGTTCTCCCGCAGCAGGCCCAGGCCCTGGGGCAGCAGCATCGCTCCGGCGGTGCCCTGCAGCAGGCGGAAGGCGATCAGCGACTCGATGTTCGGCGCGATCGCGCAGAGCAGCGAGGCTGCGGTGAAGGCCGCGAGTCCGATCAGGAACATCCGGCGCCGGCCGTAGCGGTCGCCGAGGCGGCCGCCGAGCACGAGCCCGGCGCCCAGGGTGAGGGCGTAGCCGCCGATCACCCACTGCAGTCCGACGGAACCGGCGCCAAGGGATCTCTCCAGGTCAGGTCCGGCGACGTTGACGATCGAGGCGTCCAGGAGATCCATGATCTCCGCGACGATCATCACCGCCAGGATCAGCCACCGCCACCGCCACCGGTAGGGGTCGGTCGTCTCCTCATCGGTCGTCTCCTCAAGGGTGGGGGACAGGTCACGCACTCCAGATACCTCCATGGTGAAGTAATTCCATCATGAAGGTAAAGTGGTGGCGGTAGGTTGTCAAAGCGGAGTGGGCGTGCGGTCCGCGTGACAGGAGAGAAGGGCGAAGGCGTGGAGGAAGCAGTGCGCGACGGTGTCGCGGAGCAGCGTGAGCGGCTGATGGAGTCGCTGAGGATCTATGGCGGCCACTACGCCGAGCTCAGCCGGCGCTTCGCCACCTGGCTGGGCCTGCACTCCACGGACGCGACCGCGGTCCTGGAGATCGCCGCCGCCGAGGAGCGCGGCGCCCCCCTGTCACCGGCGCGGCTGAGCGAGCGGATCTCCCTGTCCACGGGCGCCACCACCGCGCTGCTGAACCGCCTCGAAGCGGCCGGGCACATCACGCGGGCCCGCGAGCACTCCGACCGGCGCATCGTCACACTGCGCAGCGGCGGGCACATCCAGGAGCGGGCGGACGAGTTCTTCGGCCCGCTCGCCCACCGCCTCGACGCCGCGATGTCGCACTACCCGCCCCGGTTCCTGGAACAGGTCGAAGCGTTCATGGCCGACCTGAACACCACCATGGACAGCCACCTCACAGAACAGGACGCGGTGACACCGCGTTCCCTTCGCACCCCTGCTGAAGGAACGCCCTGACCGGCTTACTGCCCGCCGCCCGGCCAGCCCTTCTTGCCCCCGCCCTGCCCTACGCACCTGGTGCTGCTCCGCAGAAGTTCGTGGGGGGCAGGCGAGTCTGGATACGTCGGGTTGTCAGGTGAATGAGAAGTGGGCTGCGGCCTCGGCGGGCGTGGCCCCTTGAGGGCGTCCGGGGACGTCGTGGACGGCGTTTGCGCCCTCGGTGCGCAGTTGGTCAGCCCCGGCGTGGCGGGCCATGACTGCGGCATAGGCGTGGACGTCTGCGGCGGTGATGTCGGTGCGGTCTCGCTCTGCGTTCTGTTGGAGGAGAAGGCCGAGGTCCGGGGTGAATCGCAGCATGGTCACTGGGGCGTTGAAGCGCCTGGCGATGGCGATGAGTCGGGTGCGGGCCTGTGGGGTGACGTTCGTGGACTCGGCGATTGCTGTTTGCCCGGCGGCGAGCCGGGCGACGATCCTGCGGTCGCGTTCTTCGAAGATTCGGTCGTCCGCCGCGTCGGGGTCTGCGTCGGTGGGTGAGGCGCCGAAGAGTTCCGCGCGGATCTCGTCACTGGAGACCACGGCGTCCTCGTCGATCTGGCCGTGCGCGATCAGGGCTTGGACGAAGCTGGTCTTGCCGGAAGCCGGTGGGCCGACGAGGAGCACGAGTCCCGCTGGCACGCGGGTCGGCTTGGAGCCGCTCGGCGGGTGAGGCTTGAGGTAGAGGTCGCCCGCGCAGTCCAGGGCTTCTTCCGCTGAGCCGGCCGGCAGGCCGCTGGGGAGGATGTTGTCCCGGTAACTGTCGTTGCTGGCCTCGTAGAGGGCGCAGCCCCAGGTGTGCAGGACGCCGGTGAAGCGCAGGCGGCACAGCGGAAGCCGCTCGCCGTCCTTCAACTCGCCATCTACGTAGGCGAATCCAGCTCGGAATCGGACGTGGACCCGGATGAGTTGCGGCCAGTGCTCGGTGGTGTGGGCGTTGAGCCGCTGGCGCAGGTGGTGCTGCATGGACTCGGGCGGGTTCTTCGGCACGGCCCCATCCTGCCGCCCCTGACCGGTTCTCGGCCATGATCATTGTTCATGACCGAGGGCTCGGGGCGGTGTGCGGCAGTGCCGGTGGTGCTGGACGAGGAGACGCGTGGTGCACTGCAGCGGATCGCCTTGTCGGCAAAGGCACGATGGGGCAGGTCCTGCGGGCCCAGATCGTGCCGGCCGCAGCGGGCGGGGCGGGCAACGCGGCGATCGCGCGCCAACTGGCGGTGTGCGTGCACACGGTCCGCAAGTGGCGCGGACGGTTCGCCGAACGCGGGCTGGAGGGCCTGAAGGACGCCGCCCGCTCAGGCCGGCCGCGCCGCTACGACGACCTGGTGCGCGTGGCGGTGGTCGCCGTGGCCACCGGCATCCCGCCCGGGCCCGCCGCCACCTGGACCCGCACAGCCATCGCCGCGCAGGTCGCGGGTACCGTCTCCACCGCGGCATCGGCCTCCCGGGTCGGCGGACTCCTGGCTGGCCTGGACCTGAAGCTGCACGAGGTCCGCGGCTGGCTCACCCGGCGCGACACCGCCGACTTCTGGGACTGCGTCCGGGACATCTGCGCCCTGTACCGCACCCCGCCCAAGGGCGCGATCGTAGTGTCCATCGACGAGAAGACCGCGATTCCAAGCCCGCGAGCGACGCCACCCCTCACAGCCCGCCGCGCCGGGCCGAGCCACCCGGCGCGAGGTCGAGTACCGCCGCCACGGCACCGCCTCCGTCGTCGCCGTGCTGGAGGTCACCACCGGGCAGACCCTGATCGAGACCGTTCAGCGCAACAACGCCGCGACCTTCACCGCCTTCCTGGACCGGCTCGACCGTCTCCTGCCTCGCGACAAGGACATCCACGCGGTCCTCGACAACGGCTCCTCGCACACCGCCAGGCACACCAGAAAGTGGCTGGCTGCCCACCCGCGCCGGCACGTCCACTGGACCCCGCCCCACGCCTCCTGGCTCAGCCAGGCCGAACTCGTCTTCTCCGCACTGACCCGCGCGGTCCTCCGCAACGGCGACTTCACCAGCCGCGACGACCTGATCGAGAAGATGGACACCTGGACCTCCAACGCAACGAACACGCCGCCCCTTCCGCTGGACTTGCCAAGGCACTCCGCTCAAGGCAGCGACCTGAACCCTCCACCAACTTGCGCGGAGCAACACTAGTGCTGTCGCGGGACGGACGGTCCACCCGCTCGGCGACGCGATCGCGCGCTACGGGCGGAACGCCAAGAGCCTCCACATCCTGCGCCTGGCCGACGAGCCCGGCTGCCGGCGGCAGATCAAGGTGCAGGCCAACCTCCAAGAGGGCCGCCACGCGCTCGCCCGGAAGATCTTCCACGGCCGGGCCGCCGGACAGCTCTGTCGGCGCTACCAGGACGGCCTGGAGGACCAGCTCGGCGCCCTCGGCCTGGTCCTCAACGTCCTCGTACTCTTCAACACGAGGTACATGAACGCCGCCGTCACGCAGCTGCGTGAGGACGGTATTCCTTCCAACTCCCCGAGCTGCCCGGGGGCCTGCATCCGCTGCACGATCCGGACGCCACCGACAAGAACGACACTCAGTGAGGGGTCGTCAGCTGCGCAGGACGCTGACGTCCCCTCTCACCGGGCTCAAGGCTGGAGGCGAATCAGGAAGCCTGACCAGCGGTCGCCGCCGCGTCGGCGACCCCGGAGACGGTCGGCTTCGCGGCAGCGGGCGGCGTGCGGTAGGCGCGAAGGGGCGCGTTGGTCGCGGCCACGGCGGCGATCGCCAGGATGGCGGACAGTCCGCCGAAGACCAGGGAGAAGGAGGCGGAGGTGGCCGACGCCAACAGGCCACCACGGAAGTTGCCGAGTTCGGGGCCCGCGACACCGATGACGTGTTCTACCGAGGAAACCCGTCCCCGGTACGCATCCGGGGTCTCCAATTGGACCAGGGTACTGCGGGTGACGACAGACACGGTGTCGGCAGCGCCCGCCACGGCCAGGCAGCCGAGCGCCAGCCACAACGGCCCCGCCAGACCGAAACAGGCCAGCGCCAGGCCCCAGACACCGGCCGCGGACAGCTGGACCAGGCCGCCACGGCGCCAGCGCGTCACCGTACCGGAGAGCAGACCGGCCGTGATCCCCCCGACCGCGACGGCAGAGAGGAACAGGCCGAGGGTCTGCGGGTTTCCCCCGAAGCGGATCTCGTTGACCAGCGGGAAGAGCGCGATGGGCATGGCGAGCAGGGTTGCGGACAGGTCGGTGGCCATCGAGCCCCACAGCGTCGGGCGGCGCAGGACGATCCGCCAACCGCCACGCTCCGGCCGGCGCCTGCCGCCTGCCGCGTCGGCGCCTTCGGGCCGCATGGCAGGCAGGCGGATCACCGCGAGCATCGAGACGATCATGGCCACGGCCTGGGTCGCGTATGCGGCAGGGAGGCCCCAGCGGGCGATGATCAGCCCGGCCATCGCGGGCCCGGCCAGCATCGCGGCCTGGAAGGAGACGTTGGTCAGCGCAAGACCGGCCGCGACTTGGTCGCTCGGCAACAGCCGGACGGGGAAGGTGCGCCGGGCAGGAGCGCCGAGGGCGCTGCAGCTCGTCCCCATGGCTACCAGGGTGAGCAGCAGCAGCACATTGCGGTTGTCCGCCAGGGCCTGGGCGCACAGCCCTGCGGCGGCCAGCAGCTGGCCCGTGGTGGTGGCCCGTACCACTGCACGGCGGTCAAAGGTATCGGCCAGCATGCCACCGAGCAGACCGAACAGCACCATCGGCAGGCCGGTGGCGAGCCCGATGGCGCCGGTGCCCACCGGGCTGCCGGTCAGGTCCCAGACCTGGGCCAGCACCGCCACGTTGGCTATCTGTCCACCGACTTGAGAGACCGAGGTGCCGATCCACAGGTCGCGAAACGACTGGCTGCTACGCAACGGGCGGGTGTCGAGGAACCGGACACGCACGCGCCCCTTCATCGCGGTGGCTCGACGAGGTGGTGGAGGATCCGCTGTCGCATCGACCGGCGTTCCAGCGCCCGCCGTACCTCCTCGACAACGCTGGTCATCGCGTACGGGACCTCGCCGTCCAGCTCGGCAACCGTCTCGTGGGTGGCGCGCCACTCCGCCTCCAGGAACGGCACCAGCGACCGGCCGCGCTCGGTCAGGTCGATCCTCCGGGTTCGGGCGTCAGGACCCGGCTCGGAGGTGACCAGATCCTCCTTGCGCATGGCGGCGACGGTCTGGCTGATCGCGGAGTGCGAGCGGTCCAGGGATTTCGCAAGCTCGCGAATGGTCAGTGGTCCGGTGTGGGCAAGCCGGATCAGCGGATAGGCGAACCGAGGTCGCACCCCCTCGATGCCACGCTCGACGTAGACCTGCTCGATCTCGGCGTCCATGGCGGCCAGGAGCTCGTGCAGGGCATGCCAGGGATCGGGCACAGCTGTGGGATCTGAAGATGTCACAGCGCTAATATAACAGCGCTGTCATAATTGGGCTGTGATCGACCCAGAGCTTGCGGCTGTCCGCTGGTCCCCAATTCCCGGAAGGCACCCCGCCCGCGGTCAGCGTCGGCGATCGCCCGGCGCGAGCAGGCTGGTGACTTCGGCGATCGCCTCCGGGGAGGGGTGGAAGTGCTTCCGTACGTTCTCTGCCTTCTTGTTCCGGGACTTCGCCATTCAGATCCCAGCCCGTGCCCGGCTCACCGCCGAGGGTCGTGTGCTCGTCCAGCAGCATCCGGGCCTGCCCGTAGGAGAGGCGGGCGAGCCCGGTGTCCGGGCATGTCGCGCGGGCTGACGACCTTGCCTGGACTGGCTTGCGGTGGGTGACGAAGACCGGCCCGCGCGAACAGCCCTTGAGCAGGCGGGGCAGCAGCCGGTCGGTGCCCGCGTCCCAGTAGACCGTCTCGAGAACGGAGTCCTCGCGGACGATGCCGCGGCGACGGGTACGTGGACGGGCACCCTTGGCCTTCGCCGGGACGCGGTGCCCGGCGAGGTCGAGCTCCTCAATGTCGACACCCAGGATCTCCTCGGCGCGGGCGGCGGTCTCGTAGAGCATCCGCCACGGCGTCTTCTCCCGCAGGTGCACCTCACGCCGTGCGATCAGCCGGTCGATCGCCCTCTTCGAGCGGGCCGGGGTCTCGGAGTCCGGCGGGGTGAGCCGCTTCGCCCAGGCCGGGACCGTCGGGCCGTCGTACCCGCGCTCACCGCACCAGCCCAGCCACGAAAGCACCGACGCCGAGGCCTTCGCCAAGCCGCTCGGTGGTCTTGCCCACCCCGATCCCGTAGTTGCGGACCGTGTTCGGGTTGCCGAGTGAGTCGAGGAACACATCGGCCGTCGCGCGGGCAGTCAGCATCTTCCCTGCGGGCAGCTGTACGACGGCTGGCACTGTTTGGGGGGTCCGGTAGGAGCGGACCAGAGCACCGGTGTTGCTGTCAGAGGGGACGCGGTTCTCGTACTCGCGGTGGGCCTTGCGCTGGGCGGGAACTGCCGGGGCGCCTTGGTTGCCGTCGAGTGGCTGGCAGAGGGCGAGCAGTCTGCGGTGCACTGCGGGGACGGTGCTGACGCGCAGGGTGTAGCCCTGGCCGCGCCGTATGGTCACCCCTTGGTCGAGTGCGGCCCGCTCGGCAGGCTCCAGGTCGGCGGCGCGGAGGAGTCGGCAACCCTGCCCGGCATGTCGAGGGTGACCGGGCAGTTCCGGGGCGGGGGTTTCGTCATCGATGGCGGTGTGGTCGGGCAGGAGGTCGGCGACGGCGGTGCGGATGGCGCCGCAGCTGACGCCGTGCTCCCGGGCGAGGGCGGCGATGGAGGGGTTCTCCAGGTACGCGGCGCGCACGTCGCCGAGCTTGTCGGCCGGGACGGCGGGGCGCCGTCCGCCCTTGCTGCCCTTGGCCTCGGCGGCGCACAGTCCGTCGTAGGTCAGCTCGCGCTGGTCGCGTTGGAGTTCGCCGGTGGCGAGGGTCTGCACCATGAACTTCACGGTGGACAGCAGTTCTCCGGTGCGCGGGTGGCGGGCGGTGAGGGCGGAGGCGGCTGGAGGCGCCGCCGTCCTCCTCGAAGAGCGACCGGGTCCTCGATCCCTGCCTCGTGAAGGACGAGGTTCTGCCGGGCGGTGGACTGCTGGTCGGCCGAGACCCGCCTCTAGACCAGGTTTGCCACCGAAGGGCCTCTTCCGTACGGAGGATCGGACCCTGTCTGTCGTCAAACCCTGTCAGCAATCACCACCGGATCTGATGGGATTCGCGCCGCCGCGAACCCCCGGATTGCATGGGTTCATTGGACGCCTCGCCCGCCTGTCGTCATTCGATGGCGGGCTCAAGCGGTCAGCGCATCACCGCTGTTCAGGAGGTCAGCGTAGACCTCGGCCGGAGTGCGGTAGCCATGGATCTTGCGCGGGCGATGGTTGAGCTCGTGGGCGATGGCGTCCAGGTCGGCCTGGCTGAACCTGCGGAGGTCCGCACCCTTGGGCAAGTACTGCCGCAGCAACCGGTTGGTGTTCTCGTTGGTGCCGCGCTGCCACGGGCTGCGCGGCTTGCAGAGGTAGATCGGCATCCCGGTCTCGGCGGTGATGGTCTGGTGCTCGGCCATTTCCCGGCCGCGGTCCCAGGTGAGCGTTCGCCGCAGCTGGGGCGGGATGCCGAGCAGGTTCCTGGCGAGGTGAGGGGTGACCTGCTCGGCCTTGATGCCGTTGGGCAGCGCGACGATGGTCGTGTAGCGGCTGGTGCGCTCGACGAGCGTGGCGACGGCCGAGGGCCGGGTGCCCATCACGAGGTCGCCCTCCCAGTGGCCGGAACCCGGCGGTCCTCGACCTCGGTGGGGCGGTCGGTGATGGACACCATGCCGCGGATGATGCCCCGCCCGGTGGGCCGTCGGGCGATCTTCGGACGGCGCATGAGTCTGCTGGACCGCAGTTTCTGGGTGAAGCTGTGGTCGATCGCCTGGCGCCGGCGAGGGTCGTAGAGCGAGAGGTAGATCGCTTCGTGCGAGATCTGCATGGAGGCGTCACCAGGAAACTGCCGTCGCAGCCATCCTGCGATCTGCTCGGGTGACCAGCACAGCGCTAGCTTGGCTTCCACCAAGGCGCGCAGAGCGGGCCGCTGGGCGAGCTTGGCCTGTTTGGGGCGGCGCCCGCGTTCGTAAGCGGCTGCATCGGCCGACGCGGCCCGGTAGCGGTCTCGGCCGCCGTTGCGGGCGATCTCGCGCGAGACGGTCGAAGGAGATCGGCCCAGCCGCTTGGCCAACTGCCGGGCCGACTCCCCGGCGGCGAGGCCGCGGGATATCTCCTCGCGCTCGCTGCCGCTCAGATGCCGCTCTGACCTCGTCTGCGGGGCGAGGCGGACGCCGCCGCTCTGGTACAGGAAGCGGCGGGCGTGCTGCATCGGCGCCCCGAGCGCCCGCCCGATCAAGCTGAACGACTGCCCTTCGCGCCAGCGTTTCCATATCTCGTCCTGCTGAGCCGGCGAGAACCCGTAGTCGCGCACCTGTGCCTCCACGATCACATGATCATCCGTGGTGGTGCGTTGATCACTTGAGGGTGCCATCGTTTGCCGACGGGGAAGGCTGCCTCGAAGGCCACCGCTTCTTGCGCGGCCGGCGGTTGAGGAGGCCCGCCGGTCAGACAGGCGTGAGCGGGCGGTCCGGTGCAGTATCAGGGGCACAGGCGTCCCAGGCCTGCCCCGCTGCGGCGATGCGGGGCGGGTGAAGGCGGGTGGCTTCTGTGACGGGTTTCAGGGCATTTCCCTGTCGCGGGCGGGATCTGCTTCCTTGAGCCGGGTCGCTGCCCAGCTGGCGAGGAGTTTGAGCCGGTCCTCGTCGGGAGTGCCCGGCTCGGCCGTGTAGATGGTCAGCGAATGGACCTCGCTTGGGGAGATGGGCAGATCCAACGGCTGGTAGACGAGTTTCAGCGGCCCGGCGTCAGGGTGCTGGAACTGTTTGCCCCCGCCGTGGTGGATGCGCACGTCGTGGGCGGCCCAACGGGTGCGGAACTCGGCGCTCGTCGTGGACAGTTCACCGATCAGATCGCGCAGCGCTTTGTCGTGCGGGTAGCGGCCGGCCTCGGCGCGCAGCAGAGCGACGGTGGCGTCGAGAGCACCCTCCCAGTCGGCGACGAAGTCGGGGGCACCGCGGTCGAGGAACCAGTACCGGGCGAAGTTCGGACGGCCGCGTTTGTCCGTGGTCTCGCTGTCGAACAGCGGCGCGAACAGGGCGCGGGCCAGCGCATTGGTGGCAACGATGTCCAGGCGGCCGTTGGTGACGAACGCCGCGGACAACGTCATGGAGTCGAGCAGCCACTGGACGCGGGGCGGGATGTCGACGGCCTTGCGGCGGCGCGGCGTGCGGCTGGGCGGCTGGGCGGCCCTGGCCAGGTCGAAAAGGTAGGTGCGTTCGTCCTCGTCCAGCTGCAGCGCACGGGCGACCGCGTCGAGAACGTCCTCGGACACGCCGGCGATGTGGCCCTTCTCCAGCCGCGTGTACCACTCGGTACTCACGCCGGCGAGGACGGCAACCTCCTCGCGCCGCAGCCCCGGAACCCGGCGTCGACCGCTGGTGGGCAGTCCGACCTGGTCCGGGGTGATCTTGGCGCGCCGGGTGGCGAGGAAGTCACGGATCTCGGCGCGGTGGTCGGAGAGGCGTTCCATCCCCTCCACGCTACGACCCCGCTCCCAGGGAAGGGGGGTCGAGCTTGTACCCCCCACAAACGCAGCCTGCCGCGCCGGCCACAGCCGCGGTCTCCTGGAATCGCGCCTCGGTCACGACACCACCAACCGCCGCGCCTATACCTCCGCCGATCGAAATGAGGCCCCTCCATGGAACGCCGCCAAGCGCTCGGACTGATCGCCGCCACCGGAGCCGCCGCCACCTTCACGGCTCTGCCCTCCTTCGCTGCGGACACCAGCCGCGCCGCGAGCGCCACAGCACAGGGCAACACCACGGGCGGCTACACCTTCCCGCTGGACAAGAACGTCCAGCGGACCTCCGTGCGGTTCAAGAACCGCTACGGCATCGAGGTCGCCGCGGACCTCTACGTGCCGAAGAACGCCAGGGGCAAGCTGCCCGCC
Source organism: Streptomyces sp. BBFR25 (assembly GCF_044590125.1). Classification (NCBI taxonomy): domain Bacteria; kingdom Bacillati; phylum Actinomycetota; class Actinomycetes; order Kitasatosporales; family Streptomycetaceae; genus Streptomyces; species Streptomyces sp. BBFR25. The sequence continues at coordinate 375,299 of NZ_CP172447.1, read as the reverse complement.
CTGGTGGTCAGCGGCCCGTTCGGTGCGGTCAAGGAACAGTCCTCGGGGCTGTACGCCAACGAGTTCGCCCGCCGCGGCTACGTCGCCCTGGCCTTCGACCCCTCCTTCACCGGGGAGAGCGGCGGCACGGTGCGTGACGTCGCCTCGCCCGACATCAACACCGAGGACTACAGCGCCGCCGTCGACTTCCTCGGCCTGCACAAGCTCGTCGACCGCGAGCGGATCGGCGCGCAGGCCATCTGCGGCCTGAGCGGCATGGCCCTCACTGCCGCGGCGGCCGACAGCCGTATCAAGGCGGTCGCCACCGCCTCGATGTACGACATGTCGCGCAGCATGTCCCGCGGCCACGAGGACTACTACACCCGTGAGCAGCGCCAGAAGGTCGTGGACCACCTCAGCCGGCAGCGCTGGATCGACACCGAGAGGGGCACGTGCGCGCGGCTCTCGCACGAGGTCCCCTTCGATGAGGACGGCAACGTCGCCCCCACGAACCGCGTCCTGCCCCAGACCCTCCCGGCGGACGCCGACCCGGTCACGAACAGCTTCTTCGACTACTACCGCACCGAGCGCGGGTACCACCCGCGCTCGATCAACTCCACCACCGCGTGGACCGCGACCACGCCGATGTCGTTCTTCGCCTTCCCGCTGATGACGAACATCGATCTGCTGGCGCCCCGCAAGGCACTCCTGGTGGCCGGCGCCGACGCGCACTCCCGCTACTACTCGGAGGACGTCCGGGCGAAGGCCGCCGAAACCGTCGACCTCGTGATCGTCCCGGGCGCGGACCACGTCGACCTGTACGACCGCAAGGACCTCATCCCCTTCGACCGGCTCGACGCGTTCTTCACCAAGAACCTCGCCTGACCGGACGTCCCCCATCGATGATCATGTCTCCCGGCTCCAGGAGCGGGGCGAACGCCTCGATCACGGCGTCGATGGCCGCGCCGGCCTGGACCATGATCATCAGCTGGCGGGGACGCTCGAGCGCCGCGACGAACTCCTGCGGTGTTGAAGTCGGGACGAAACCCCCCTCGTGCCCGAAGTCGTTGACGAGTGCCTGGGTTCGGGGCGCGGTGCGGTTGTGGAGGGCCACGGTGTATCCGTGGCGAGCGAAGTTGCGGGCCAGGTTGCGGCCCATCACGCCGAGTCCGGTCACACCGATGTGTGCTGTTGCCTGCATGGTGGTGTTGGTCCTTGGGTCGTCGATGAAAGGGGAGACCCTGGGCGACCGCCAGTGGTGGGATCTTCCCCAGATGCGCCAAGTGCAATGTTCGATGTTCGTGATATATCGAACACGCCATCACGGCCCGTGCTGCAGTCCCTCTCCCCGAGGCCGGCTCCGCAGCCGAGGGGCACCGCGAGGCGCAGGTTCGGACCACGACACGGGCGCCACCACCTGTACCCCGCCGACGTCACGCCCGCGTACCGGCAGGCGATCTCGCCGTATACCCCTGCGCCGTGTCACACATCCGTCGCCCGCCCTGTCACCTTCTGCGTACTGTCGCGCCCACGGCCCAGGAGGAAGAATGTCCCACGACGCACACCCCATCGGCCGGCCGACGGCGGTCGCCACGGGAGCCGACGGCTCTTACGAAGGCGCCCTCGTAGCGGAGTTGGCGGCTCTCGGCAGTGCCGCCCTGGTGGACGCCATGGGCCGTGTCCATCGCCACCGAGCCCATGTACTGCCGCTGGTCAGCCCGTGTCCGGAGCGGGTTCTGTTCGGGCGGGCCGCGACCGTGTCCTTCATGCCCTGGCGCGACGACGTGGAAGAGGCGTCGAAGGCCTTCGCCGACCTCTTCTACGAGGCGGTCGGTGACGATCCGGCCGGAAGGGTGCTGGTGCTCTCCAGCGGTGGCCACCCGCAGGTGTCTCATGGAGGCGGTACGAAACTGTCCCGCGTTGCCAACCACCGCCTTGCCGGAGTGCTGGTGGACGGTCGGCTTCGGGACTTCCGGCAGCTGCGCGGATACGAATTCGCCACCTGGTGCCGGGGGGAGTCCACCCGCTGGGGCGGTGACACGGTGATGCCGTACGCCGCGAACACCACCGTAGAGTTCGCGGGGGTGTGCGTCACCCCCGGGGACTACGTGTTCTGTGACGCCGCTGGTGCCGTGGTTGTACCGGCCGACAGCTGGCAGCTCGTGCTCGACACGGCACGCGAGGTCGATGCCGAGGACGCCCGGTACCTCCGGCAGATCCGGGAGGAAGTCGTACCTGCAGCGCGGGCGCTCTGACTGTCGCCCCCGTATCGAGGCCGCTCGCCGGTCGTAGCGGTTATGGCAGCCCCGCGAGCCGTGCGACGTCTGCACGTGTCGGCAGGACCGCGTGTCACTCCTCGTCCCACCCTCCTGGACGGCGGGTCCCACGCGTCGGGATCGAGCCCGTGGGTCGTGACCGTGCCGCCGGAGGCGCGTCTCACGAGGACCCCGCCTTGAGGCGTCCGGCGCCTCGTCCCCGCGCCCCCGTCCTCCGGGAACCGCAGCCTTCATCCACGCGTCGGCAGTCGGCAGGGCGAGGCGATCTGCCGATCACGATTGCCGAGAGCGCCGAGGCTGACCCACCGCCCAAGGAGATGCAGATCGTCGGGCTGGTGCGTGGAGGTCTGACCAATCCCGAGACCGGCGCATGGTTGGTTGTCGGCCCGCGCACCGTGGAAGGGCACCTGTGCACGATCTTCGGGAAGCTCGGCGTCGCCTCGCGCCGACAACTGTGACGACGAACGAACCGGTGAACCTGGCACACTCCGCCCCCGCGGTAGCGGTGCGGTCCGCGTGGGAAAGGGCGCGACGCCGCCTCAGGTGGTGACCACTGTCCCTTCCCACAGCGCATCGTTGATCTGCTTGCGCGACGCGATGTCGAGCTTCGCGAACACCTTGCGCAGATGCCATTCCACGGTGTGCGGGCTGATGAAGAGCTGAGCTCCGATCTCGGGATTGGTCATGCCTGCCCCCGCCAAGCGCGCGATCTGTGATTCCTGGGCAGTGAGCGACGTACGGGGCTCCAGAGTTCGTTTGCCCACCGTCGCTCCGGTGGCGCGCATCTCGTGCCAGGCGCGCTCCGCGAAACCGTCGACTCCGATCGCGCCAAGGATCCGGTACGCCCTCCCCAGGTGTTCGCGCGCGTCGACGCGGCGGTTCTCCCGGCGCAGCCACTCCCCGTAGAGCAGGTGTGAGCGCGCGTGGGTGATCTTGACGTCGGTACGGCCGAGTCGTTCGACGGCCTCTCGGTACAGGGCCTCGGTCTCTTCCTCGCTCACCTGCGCGCGCACCATGGCCGCGGTTCCGAGAGCCCAGTCGGTGCCGCTGGCTTGTGCGAAGGCGTCGAGCTGCCGGGCTGCCTCGGCGGCCCGAGCCCGTCTGCCGCTGCGCACGGCCGCCTCGACCAGTTCGACCATCGACCGGATGGCCAGGCCGAGTTCCTCCAGGTTCTCGGCGCCTTGTTCCGCAGCGGCGTACGCCTCCTCGTAGCGGCCAAGCCCGTTGTAGAGCACCGCCTTCGCCCACTGGCTGGCACTGAGTACCTTGCCCTGCCGACCCTGATGCAGATCCGCGTCGCGGGTCATCGCGTTGATGGCGTGGAGCGTCGCCGTCTCCTGGCCTCTCCACGGTTCCGTCACCAGGGACACGTAGTGCGCGAGGTAGCGGCTGTTCGTCGCCTCACCGAGGGTCTGCGCCTCCGCGATGAGCGCGTCCGCGTGATCCAGTTCACCTGCCAGCACACGGTTCGACACCAACTGAAGAAGGGCGGACGGCAACACGGACAGGGCCCCGCTCTCACGGGCGAGCTCGACCAGTCGCGTCGACAGAACCGTGTTGCTGTGGAAGTCCCAGACGTTGAAGGCCATGCGAGCGGCGAGGGGGAACCAGCCAAGGCTCTCCTCCGTGAAGATCTCCTCCGTGCAGAAAGCGTCCAGGGCACGCAGCACCATGGGCGCGCCCGCCGCGTATCCGTCCACTGTCATGATGGACAGGCCCCGAAGAAGCAGGTTGTACCGGTCCAGTGGCGGCTCCGAGGGCGCGGCGAGAGCCGTCGTGGCGATGTCCCGGAGCCGGGCCCCGATCGGCAGCCGGTCGACGATGAGCGCGGCGTCAAGTGCGTCACGGTACGTCTCCTGGGCCAGCCGCGCGTCCAGTGGCTCCAGGCGTCTTGCCGCCTTGAGGAGGAGAGGCAGGGCGCTGCCGGCGTTCCTGGAGGCGAACGTGATCCGACCGCGGAGCAGGTCTGCCTCGGCGAGCTGCCGCTCGTCCAGGGGACTGATGGTCGCGGCGTCCAGTAGTTCGCGTGCGGTGCCATATGCGCCGGCCTGGTACTTGGTCCGAGCCGCCGCCAGTGTCCGGGTTCCACGAGCAGCGGGGTCGGGGGTCAGCTCCGCGGCCCGTTGCAGGAACGCGGCCGCCGCGGCGACTCCGCCGCGCGCTTGGGCCCGGTCGGCGGAGCGCACCAGCTCCGCCGCCACCGCCTCGTCGGAACCGGCCGTCGCGTTGGCCAGGTGCCAGGCCCGGCGATCGGGGTCCTTGTCAGCGTCCGTCACCTCGGCCAGGGCCCGGTGGACCTGCTGGCGAGCTTCGGCCGACGCGACCCGGTAGACAGCCGAGCGCACCACGGGGTGCCGGAACCGCACCCGGGTACCGATGGTGATCAATCCGGCAGCCTCGGCCGCCGCGGAAGCCGACGTCTCAATCTCGAGCAGTGCAGCGGCCCTGGTCAGGAGCGTCACGTCGCCCACGGGCTCCGCCGCGGCGATGAGCAGCAGTTCGCGCGTCTGGGGAGGGAGCGCCCGGACACGTGCGATGAAGCTCTGTTCGATCTGGCTTGCCAGCGGCCGCGCGTCGGGGCGTCCGAACCCGCCTGCCAGCTCCGCCGACGTCAGACCCCGGGACAGTTCGAGCAGGGCGAGAGGATTTCCCTGAGTCTCGGCCACGATGCGGGTGCGGACCCGCTCGTCCAGAGGGCCCGGGATCACGGAATCCAACAGCGCGCGGGCGTCGCCGTCGCTCAACGGCTCGACCGTGAGCTGCGGCAGTCCCGCCAGTTCGGCCTCGACGGACGACTCTCGGACCGCGAGGACCAGTCCGATGCGCTCGGCGAGGAGACGTCGCGCGACGAAGGCGATCGTTTGCAGGGAGACCCTGTCCAGCCACTGGGCGTCATCGATGAAGCAGACAAGCGGTTCCTTCGTGGCCACGTCGGCGAGGAGGCTGAGCGCCGCGAGACCGACGAGAAAACGGTCCGGTGGAGTTCCCGAGCTCAGGCCGAAGGCCGTGCCGAGTGCCTCGCGTTGAGGATCCGGCAGGCGACCGAGATGGTCCAGGAAAGGCGCGCACAACTGGTGCAGGCCCCCGTAGGCCAGCTCCATCTCCGACTCGATGCCCACAGCTCTGGCGGTTCGGAATCCTTGCGCGCTGGTGCGTCCGAAGTCGAGCAACGCCGTCTTTCCGATGCCCACCTCGCCGCGCAGGACCAGAACGGAGCTGTGGCCGGCCTGCACCGTCGCGATGAGCTGGTCCAGCCTGGAGCACTCGGCCTGCCGCCCCTTCAGGCGTACCTGGGGACTCTCGCTCACCATGCTCTCCGTCCCCGCCGACAGTTCCTCCGTGACAGTCGACCACCGAATGACACTGATTGTGTTTGTCGGCGCCGCGCTGCAGAGCTCGGCACATATTACCCTTCTGCCTTCCGGCGCAGAACTCGAAAAGGGCCGTCGTCGCGGTCGAACGAAGGGGTACGAGTGGGCAGCTCATTGGACGCCCAGTCACAGTCGGACGGCCGAAGGTCCGACCCTGCGCGCACCCTTCGGACCGGGTGCACCACGGGGCACGGGACGCCGGACCTTGATGCTGTCGGACGGGCCGACGCCACGCGGAGAGAACAGTGTCTCCAGCGGCGTGAGGTCTCCCTTTCGGGCAGCCCTCACGAAGGCCTTGAGCAGTCGGTGGTGCTCATCCGTGTCCGCGGTCATCCGCTGGTCGGAAAGAAGGTGCCTGCGGGCTCGGCTCACGATCTGGCGTACGTTGACCGGGGTGAGGCGCAGCGTCTCGGCGATGTCGGCGTAGGTGTAGTCGAAAGCCTCCCGCAGGATGTACGCGGCCCGCTCCTGTGGTGTCAGCTTCTCCAGTACGAGGAGGAGGGCGAATTCGAGGGCCTCGGTCCGCTGTGCACCGGCCTCGGGGTCGTTGCTCGTGTCCACGGGTTCGGGCAGCCAAGGGCCGATGTACGTCTCGCGCCGGACCCGGGCGGACTGGGCCACGTTGATGGCCAGGCGAGCGGTGGCACTCGACAAGAACGCCGCCGGGCTGCGAACTACCGAACGGTCGGTCCCCTGCCAGCGCAGCCACACCTCCTGAACGATGTCCTCGGCCTCCACCGTGCTGCCGAGAACGCGGTAGGCGATGCCGAAGAGTCGTGGCCGGAGCTGTTCGAAGATCGATAGCTCCTCGTCCAAGGTGTTCTCGCTGGGGGACGGGTCGGGATGCATGAGCCTGCTGACTCCGTTCGTGCGGGTGGGTGCCTGTGGGACGCGCTGACGCATGGGGACATCCGGCGTAGTCGAGACCTCGGCCGCGTGCGCTTGCGGCGATCTCCGGTGGGGTCGTCCCACAGTCGCGTGGCGGGGCGCTCCGTGGCGCCCCGGGGAGTGCCTGGTCGACACCCTGGTCCCCGGGTACGCACCCCAGTGGTTCACCGGTCCGTGCCTGGTTGGTTACGGAATGTGCGCCGTCACGGGCACGGACCGTCCAATAGGCTTCCCGGGCACTTTGGCTGGGCTTCGGGCGGTGGTGCATGATAGAGAGACTCCGAATCGAACGGGATGTAGCCCTCTGAGCTGCGCGGTGGTGGTGGATGACGAGCAGTGCACCTCGGCGCGGCATGCTTGGCCGACACCATGAGCGGGGTGTGCTGGACGAGGTCCTCGGTGATGCCCGAGCGGGTCGGAGCCGGGTCGTGGTCCTGCGGGGCGAACCGGGGGTCGGAAAGTCGACCCTCCTGGATTACCTGGCGGAAAACGCTTCAGGCTTTCGCATACTTCGCGCTGTCGGCGTCGAATCCGAGATGGAGCTTGCCTTCGCGGGTCTGCATCAGCTGTGCATGCCGTTGATTAGCCACATCGATCGACTTCCCGGCCCGCAGCAGGAGGCCCTGGCTGTTGCGTTCGGACTGCGGGGCGGGGATGCCGCGGACCGGTTCATGGTGGGATTGGCCGTCCTCAGCATGGTGGCCGAGGCGGCGGAGGAGCGGCCGCTGCTCTGTCTGCTGGACGATGCCCAGTGGCTTGACCGGATCTCCGCCCAGAGCCTGGCCTTCGTCGCTCGAAGACTGCTCGCGGAACGCGTCACGCTGGCCTTCTCCGTGCGTACCCCGCCCGTCGATCCGCAGCATGATCCCTGGACGGCGCTGCCGGAACTCGAGGTCCGTGGGCTGCGCGACGACGAAGCGCGTGCGTTGCTCGACTCCGTGATGCCCGGCCGGCTGGACGAGCGCGTTCGAGAGCGCATCATCGCCGAGACTCGTGGAAATCCCCTGGCGCTGCTGGAACTGACAAGGGGATTGAGCACGGCGGAGCTGGCCGGTGGTTTCGGGCGTCCCGACGCCCGGCCGCTGGCGAGCCAGATCGAGCAGAGCTTCGTACGACGCATTGGGGGTCTGTCCGACGCGGCTCAGCGGCTGCTGCTGGCGGCAGCCGCTGAGCCGGTGGGGGACGTGCCCTTGTTGCGGCGTGCCGCCGAGCGGCTTGACATCGGGGCGGACGCCGAGGGAGCGGCGCAGGAGTCGGGGCTCGTCGAATTCGGCACGCGGGTGCGCTTTCGGCACCCGTTGGTTCGTTCGGCGGCCTACCGCTTGGCTCACCCTGGAGAACGCAGGACCGTGCATCGCGCCCTTGCCGAGGCGACGGCTTCGGAGTTCGACACGGATCGCCGAGCCTGGCACCGTGCTCACGCGGCGGTCGAACCGGACGAGACGATCGCCGACGACTTGGAACGCTCCGCCGACCGGGCGCACGCTCGTGGCGGTATCGCGGCTGCCGCCGCCTTTCTGAGGCGCGCGGCCGAGTTGACGCCTGATCCGGGCAGGCGGGGAGCGAGGTCGCTGGCCGCGGCGCGAGCCTCGTTCGAAGCCGGTGCTCCCGAGGTCGCGCTCGAACTTCTCGCCGCGGCGGAGGCCCAACCGCTGGACGGGAGCCGGCAGACAGCGCTCGCCACGCTCCGCGCTCAGATAGCCTTCGCCCGCAGACGAGGAGGTGAGGCCCTGCCCATGCTGCTCGAAGCGGCGGGCCGGCTGGAAGAGGTCGACGCGGGACAGGCGCGAGAGACGTACCTGGAAGCGGTTGGAGCGGCCGTTTTCGCCGGCCGTCTTGGCGGCAGCCCAGGAGTGCGCGAGGTGGCTGAGGCAGCACTCGCTGCGCCAGGCGGACCGCAACCGTCGCGGCTGGCGGACGGTCTGTTGGACGGTTTGGCGACGTGGTTCGCCGTCAGCCGCGGTGAAGGCGTGTCACTCCTCAAACCCTTGTTGCTCGCTCTGCGCAACAGGGCCGCGCACGAGGACGACGTCATGCGCTGGCTCTGGATAGCCTGGCTGGTCGCCGGTGACATGTGGGACGACGAGACGTGGCACTCGCTCACCGATCACGCCGTACGCGCGGCTCGAACCGTCGGCGCACTCAACGTCCTTCCCCTGGCACTCTCCTACCGTGCGGCCGTCCACGTGCACGCAGGGGAGTTCGACCATGCCTCCGCGTTGATCAACGAGTCCGGCAACCTCATCGAGGTGACCGGTAACTCGCCTCTCGGGTACGCCCCGCTGCTCCTGCTGGCGTGGCGTGGCGAGGATCCCCAGGCGGCGGAACTCATCGAGGCCGGCGCCCGGGAGGCAGCGTCGTGGGGCGAGGGCAGGGCGACCGGCCTGGCCCACTACCTGCTCGCTGTGCTGTACAACGGTCTCGGTCGGCACGACGAGGCCCTGGACAGTGCCGAACGGGGGGCGAAGTACGAGGACTTGGCGGTCATTGGTTTCTCCCTCATGGAACTTGTCGAGGCCGGCGTCCTTGGTGGGAGACCGGAAGCCGCGGCGACAGCGCTGCGCCGGCTGGAGGAGCACGCCGGTGCCGGCGGAACGGAGTGGGCTCTGGGCATCCTGGCCCGGTCGCGAGCTCTGCTCAGCGACGGTCGGACCGCCGACCTGCTGTACCAGGAAGCCATCGAGCGTCTGCGGCACAGCCGAGTCACCGTCCACCTCGCGCGCACCCATCTCGTGTATGGCGAATGGTTGCGCCGTGCGAATCGTCGCGGCGAGGCGCGTGAACACCTGCGCCTCGCCTTCGGCATGCTGCACGGTTTCGGAGCGAGTGCCTTCGCGGAACGCGCGCGTCGCGGACTGGGTACACTCGGTGAGTCCGTGCGTCAGCGGGAGACCGACGCGTACGAGGCCCTTACCGCGCAGGAAGCCCACATCGCCCGGCTGGCCGCCGTGGGGAAGACGAACGTGGAGATCGGCGCCGAACTGTTCATCAGCCCACGCACCGTCGAATGGCATTTGCGCAAGGTGTTCACCAAGCTCGACGTGGATTCACGTACCCGGCTCGGCGCGGTGCTGGGGCGTCTGTGACGACAGCGTCTCGCCTCTCGGTGACCAGGTAAGCCGGCTCTGCCCTCGGCCCGCCTCCTTCAACGGATGTGCGGTGAATCGAGGCCGGGGTCCCCGCCGAGGATCCCGGCAAGGAAACGGTCCACGTCGCACCTGGCCATCTCCGAGCCGGCCGGAACGCTACGGTAGGTGTGGTCGAGCCACTCCTCCAGCGGCCGGGCGGACATCTCGAAGACAACCGTGGCCTCCTCCGACGTGAGCTGCATCCAGACCGTCGTCTGTTCGCCGATGTACGTCGGCCAGACCTGGATGTCGCCGGTGCCGCTCACGGAGCGGAGCCCCTCGTGCAGAACGTCCCGACCCACGTACCAGGTGACCCGAGGGCCGTGCTTCACGAGAAAGGTGAGACGGACGAGCAGAGGAGATGCGGGATCGTATTGGAATTCGGCTCGAACATCCTCCCATGCCACGCCGTCCAGCATGCGGTGCAGAGTGAGGAAGAGGTTCTGCGAACCCGTACGTGGTGATTGCACATTTCCGTGGTCGCTGTTCATGGCGCAACTCCTTTCTGTCTGATGTCGAATCGCCTCGTCTATTGAGCTCCGGATCGATCAGTAACTGCCACGTCATGGCCATGGTGACCGGAGATGCGGGCCGAGTCGTGGCGGTACAACAGAGACAGGCCGGCCCAGCCGGGTGTGACAGATGCATTTGAGTAAGCGGTTCTCTTGTCCGCAGGCCGTCGGCGAGGGGGCGGGCGATCGGTGGTCGCTGCGCACGGCACCGGCGCTCGGCGGTCCAGGACATGCTCCGATAAGATGCGTGGGCGAGGGCATGGCGGAGCGGTACTTCCCGGCGAAGGCGGACATGGTGGCTGGCATCGCGCCGTTGCGGGGGCGACGCCGCGAGTTGGCGGAACTGGAAGCGCTGGTGAGCCGTGCCCGCGGCGGCCGCAGCGGAGCGCTGGTCGTCTCCGGGGAGGCCGGTGTCGGCAAGACGGCACTCCTGGACCACCTCACGGCACGGGCCGCGGCACACGTCCGTACCGAGCGCATCGTCGCCTCCCAGTCGGAGATGGAACTTGCCTACGCGGGACTTCATCAACTCTGCGGGCACATGATGGGTTCCGCGGCCCGGCTGCCGGCCCCGCAGCAGGAGGCGATCGAGGTGGCGTTCGGGCTGCGCAGCGCCGCCGCGCCGAGCCCGTTCCTCGTGGGGCTGGCCCTGCTGGGGCTGCTCACCGAGGCCGCCGAGGAGCGGGCACTGCTCTGCGTCGTCGACGACGCACAGTGGCTCGACCAGGCGTCCGCGCGTGCCCTCGCCTTCGCCGCCAGGCGTCTGGACGCGGAGGGCATCGCCCTGGTGCTCGCCATGCGGCAGGCCGACCCGGTGTTCGCGGGCCTGCCCCACAGGGTCGTCGAAGGGCTCGGTCACGAGGACGCGTGCGCACTGCTGCGCCTGGCCGTACCCGGTGGTCTCGACCTGCGGGTACGCGACCAGTTGGTCGCGGAGGCCCGCGGCAATCCCCTCGCCCTGCGCGAACTGCCCCGGGCCCTGAGTCCGGCCCAGATCGCCGGCGGCTTCACCCTGACAAGTTCCCTGCCGCTGGAAAGCCGCATCGAGCAGAGCCTGGTCGTCCAGCTCGCCCCGCTGCCCGCACCGGCGCGCCTTCTGCTGCTGCTGGCGGCCGCCGAGCCCACCGGCGACCCGGGGCTGCTGTGGCGTGCGAGCGCGGTACTGGGACTGGGGCCGGAAGCCTTCGACGCGGCCAAGGACGCCGAGGCGTTCGTCGTCGGCACCCGTGTCGGCTTCCGCCATCCGCTGGTGCGGTCGGCCGTGTACCGGGCGGCGTCACCGGGGGACCGGCGTCGCGTCCACGCGGCTCTGGCGGACGTCACCAGCGCCGAGCACGACCCGGACCGCCGGGCCTGGCACCGGGCCAGCGCGACCCTGCAACCGGACGAGGAGGTCGCCGCCGATCTGGAGAAGTCCGCCGTGCGTGCCCGGACCCGCGGCGGCGCGGCGGCCGCCGGCGCGTTTCTGGAGCGGGCGGCGGAGCTCACACCCTCGCCGTTCCGCCGCGGGCAGCGGCTCATCGCGGCCGCCGAGGCCAAGCACGACGCGGGCGCGTCGGACGAGGCCCTGCACCTGCTCGGGACCGCCCTCGCCCTTCCCCTCACCGCGCTCCAGGAGGCGCTCGTCGTGCGGCTGCGCGCGCGGGCCGGATACGCGCTACGACGTGACCGCAGCGGGGCGCAGCACCTGCTCGACGCGGCACGGGGACTCGAAGGGCTCGACCCGGTCCTCGCCCGCGACACCTACATCGAAGCGCTCGCGGCGGCGACCTACGGCGGCAGGCTCGGTGACACCGAGCAGGTGACCGCTGTCGCGCACGCGATCCTCGGCGCCACGCCCGCCGCCGAGGGGACCGACCGGGCACGGGACCTGATCCTGCGCGGGCAGGCGCTGCTGGCCACCGAAGGGCAGACGGCGGCGCTCCCTACCCTGCGACGGGCGCAGCGTGCGTTTCTCGAGCAGGGGCCGGACTTCCTGGAACTGCACTGGATGTGGTTCGCCTCTCGCGCCGCCCAGGACCTGTGGGACCCCGCCGGGCTGCGCGCGCTCGCCGACCGGCAGGTCGAGCTCGCGCGTGCCGAAGGTGTCGTCACCGTACTGCCGATCGCCCTGAGCCTGCTGGTGCTGGTGCAGACGATCGACGGCGACCTGGACGCCGCGGAGGCCTCGTGCGACGAGATCGACGCCATCAAGGAGGTCACCGGCAACCCGCTGCCGCCGTACGGACGGCTCCTCCTCACCGCCTACCGGGGCCATGCCGACGAGGCGGAGCGCCTGGCCGAGCGGGTCAGGGCCGACGGGCTGGCCCGCGGCGAGGGACACGCGCTGAGCGCGGCCAATTTCTCCGAGGCTGTCCTCTACAACGGCCTGGGCCGCTTCGCCGAGGCGGTGGCCAGTGGTCGGCGCGAGCTGCCGTACACGCGCGAACTGAACCTCGCGATGCGCACGCTGCTCGAACTGGTGGAAGCGGCCGCGCACACCGGTGAGCGCGCGCTCGCCGAGCAGGCACTCGAGCAGTTGGCCGGCGTCACGCGTCCGGTGGGCACCAGCTACGCGCTGGCCGTGCTGGCGATGGCCGAGGCGCAACTGCGTGCGGACGACGAGGCCGAGAAGCTCTTCCTGGACGCGATCAAGCGCTTCGAGCACGAGCGGATCCCGATCTGGGTGGGGCGTTGCCGCCTGCTGTACGGTGAGGCACTCAACCGCCAGGGGCGGTCCGCCGAGGCGCGGGAACAGCTCCGCACCGCGCACCGGGTGCTGACAGCCTGCGGAGTGAACGGATTCGCCAAGCGCGCCGCGGACGAACTGCGCGCGAGCGGCGAGACCTTGCGGGTCCGCACCCGAGAGTCGGCGGCGCGGCTCACCGAGCAGGAACTGAACGTGGCGCGCCTGGCCCGCGAGGGGCTGACGAACCGGGAGATCGGCGCCCGTCTGTTCATCAGCGCGCACACCGTCGAGTACCACCTGCGCAAGGTCTTTGTGAAGCTCGGTATCAAGCGGCGCACCGAGCTGAAGCCCGCCCTCTCCGGACTCACCGCGACCGCGTCGAGCACATGAACGCCCGGGCCCACGCGCCGGGCTCCTCTCCCGCTTCCGCACGCGGGCGACGGCCGGCGTCGTGCGCCGCGGACCGTCGCCCGCCCGTTCACTGTCCGGCGGCCGGCGCTGCTACTTGCTGAGCCACAGGTCGGGGCCGAAAACCTCGTAGTGGATGGCCTTGGGGCTCAGCCCATGGGCGAGCAGGTCGGCGCGGACGGCTTTCATGAAGGACAGCGGCCCGCACAGGAACGCGGTGGTGCCGGGGACCGGGGACAGGACGGTGAGATCCGCCCAGCCCTCGTTGACGTGGTCCGCCGACGCGTCCGGGTGGTTCGCGGTGTCCTCGTACCACAGGTGCAGTGAGGCACGGGGCAGCCGCTCGACGAGCGCGGCGAGTTCGAGCCGGTGCGCGTGGTGAGCGGGGGAGCGGTCGGCGTGGACGACGGTCACCTGACGGTCGGGCGCCGCAGTGGCCAGATGCTCCAGCATGGCGAGCATGGGGGTGACACCGATGCCCGCGGAGGCCAGCAGGAGCGGACCGTCGCCCTCGGGCAGCAGGAGGTCACCGAAGGGCAGGGACACCCGCAGGACGTCACCCGGGCGGGCGTGGGTGTGCAGCCACGTGGAGACCTCCCCGTCCGGCACCTGCCCGTCCAGTGAGCGCTCGCGCTTCACGGTGAAGCGCCAGGTCCCGCCGCCGGGGGCGCTGGAGAGGCTGTACTGCCGTATCTGGTGTGCTCCGTCCGGCAGTTCGGCCCGCACACTGACGTACTGGCCGGGGACGAAGGGGCGGGTGGGGGAGCCGTCGGCGGGGCGCACGACGAAGGAGGCCGTGTCAGGGGTCTCCTCGTGGCGTTCGACGATCTCCATGTTCTGCCAGACGGAGCCGTCCTCGACGTCGGCCCGGGCGTACAGACGTGCCTCCATGGCGATGAGGGCGTTCGCCATGAGCCAGTACACCTCGTCCCAGGCGGCAGCCACCGCCGGGGTCACGGCGTCGCCGAGGACCTCCGCGACGGCCGCGAGGAGGTGGCGGCCGACGAGGGTGTACTGGTCGGACGTGATACCCAGTGACGCGTGCTTGTTCGCGATGCGGCCGAGTACGGCGTCGGGGCGCTCGTCCGGGTGTTTCACGAGTGCGGTCGCGAAGGCGGCGACGGCACCGGCCAGTGCCTCGCGCTGGACGCCGCTGGCCTGGTTCGCGCGGTTGAACAGGTCGCGCAGGAGCTCGGGACGCTCCTCGAACATGCGGCGGTAGAACAGGTCGGTGATGGTACCGAGAGAGGCTCCGACCGCGGGGAGTGTGTCGCGGACGATCAGGGCCGACTGACTGGAGAGCATGCCTACTCCAAACTGGGATCTCAGATGCTTGTTATCCGACGTGCCACGGATCACATGTGCGGTCCGTCTTCTCAGTGAGAGACCGGACAGCGGCCGGATGTGTGACGCCATGTCAGGAACTGGCCGCTGACGGACGACGGGAAAGCCGGAGACCGGGCGCCGGAGCTATGAGTTCCGAGGTCCGCGGACGACTCCCTGGGCCTGGAGGAACGCGAGGACGGAGGCGCCGAACCGTGCGGGCTGTTCGAGGTGCGCGAGGTGCCCGGCCTCCTCCAGGACCGTCAACTCGGCCTTGTCCAGACCCTCGTGCAGCAGGGCGGCCCATCGTGGCCCGCAGATGAAGTCGTGACGGCCCGCCAGGACCAGGGCCGGTGGGGTGAGGAGGGGGAGTTCGTCCCGGAGGTCGAAGGGAGATTCCTCCCCCAGGGAGGGTGCCGCGTACATGCGAAGCGTCCGACGAGCGGGCGCGAACTCCACTTCTCTGCCCCAGTAGTCGTGGAGATAGGCCGGCATCAATGTGCGCAGGACGGCGGTGGCGTCGTCGTCGTCCAGCAGGCCGAGACGCGTGGTGAGGGTGGCGGCGTAGTCCGCGACCTCCGGATGGTCCTCGACGTGGTCCTTCACGAACCGTTCCATGGCGGTGACTGCCGCCGACCAGAACTCCTCGTCCGCGACCGGTGAGGTGTCGTAGAGAACGAGGGCAGTGACCTGCGCGGGATGGTCGAGGGCGTACCGCTGGGCCACGAAACCACCGTGGGAGTGACCGAGCAGGGCGAACCGTGGCACGTTCAGGTGTTGGACCACGGCGTGCAGGAAGTGCGTGTACGTGGCCACGGTGTAGTCGCGCGGATCCGGGAGCCGCCCGGAGTCGCCCGTGCCGACCGGTTCGACGTAGACCATCGTCAGGGAGTCCTCGAGACCGGGCATGCGCAGGTACTCCCAGCCGATGCCCGGTCCGCCCGAATGAGCGAGACATACGGGGCCCGAGCCGGCGACATGGTAGCGCAGTGCGACGCGGGCGGGACCGTGCGGAACGGTGATCGTGTGCGTGCCGGGAGACAGGGGGGCGGAGGGATCTTCGGGTGTGCGGGGGAGAATCCCCGGCCGATGCGTGTGCTTCACGTCGTCCCATGATCCGTGAGGGGCGGAAACCTCACAAGGAGGAACACAATGAGTGATGACACTGTTATGCATCACGCAAGTCCGAGTGCTGCCTCGCCGTCCCTCTCTCGCGAGCGAGAGATACGATGGTGTGACACGATCTGCCGCACGCCCGGACGCCGCCACGGTGGCGTCTCGCGAGGCGGTGGCCGCGATGTCGTGGGCATGAGGCGGCACACCTATGGCTGGAGCACACCATGGATGCGAAGGACGAGGCCGAGCGCGGCCTGACGGTCATTCAGGACTACCTGTACTGGGACTCCCACCGCCGGGCCGCTCACCGCCGCGCGGCGGAGTTCGCCGCACACGTTCCCGGACTCAGCGAAGGACAGAAGACCGACCTGGAGTGGTGGTACGTCGAGGAGCAGATCAGGGTCTCTCGCGCCATCGCCCGTCACCTCACCGATCAGATCACGATGGTGGAAGCGCGGCACACCAGACGCTACGCCCGGCTGCGCCGGATGTCCTGGGTGGCGCTGGCCGTGCTCGCGGCGACCGTGATCGTGCTGATCGTCGCCCTCGTCCTGGTGGCGGCCCGCTGAGCGGCTCGGCCCGAGGTATCCGCCCGCTCACTCCGACGCCTCGAGGAGGAGCAGCAGTTTGCGCAACGCACCGACGACGATGTCCCGCTCCCGCGCATCGAGCACGGACAGCAGCTCACGCTCCACAGCCAGGTGGCCCTCCAGCCGACGGTCGAACTCCTCCCGCCCCTGCACCGTCAGGCTGACCAGCGAGCGACGTCGATCGTCGGGCGACGCGGTCCGGACGATCCAGCCGTCACGTTCCAGCCGGTTGAGGCGGCCGCTGAGACCGGCGGAGGAGACCACGAGGTGCCGCATCAGTTGCCCCGGCGTCAGGGCGTTCCCCGGAGCTGCCCGGCGCAGGGTCTGCAGCAGGTCGAAGTCCCCCACGTTGGTGATGGTCCTGCCGGGCTGACGGCGCAGCCGCTCCTCGAACAGTTCCTCGGCCAGGCGGGCCGCGCGCAGTAGTCGCGCGAGTACCTCGCTGGAAGAGACGTCCAGGCCCGGTCGGCGTTCCTCCCACTGGCGCAGCATGGCATCCACACTGTCCCCACGATCCGGGGACGGTTCGACCGCGGACCGCGGCGCGGGCTCCTCCGCTGGGCGGGAGGGGTTCGGAGACACGCACGGGTCGTTCACGACTACCAGTATGGAACGCCGGAAGCGGCTTTTCGTCCAACCGGTGAGCCACTCGCGCTCACACCGTTATGAAGGAGGGCGGAGAACGGCTACGACGGTGTCTTAGGAGCGTGTGAAAGTGCGGTAGACTCTTCACAGTGTTCACGGCGTTGGGTTGGACACCCCACACACGGCGCCGGAAACGCTCCCCTGCCACCTAGAGCCTGGCGGGGGTACTGTGCCCCGGGCGCCCACCGATCCCCCGCGAGTCGGCGTCCGGGGCCACTTTCGTGGACCGGAGGGTACTGCCCGGGATCATCCGGCGCGGTAGAGACCTCGTCCGCTGCGCCGGACACGCGAGGTGCCGACGAGCCGGTCGAGCGTGCTGCGGACGGCGTTGATGCTGCCACTGTCGGTGGCCCGGCCCAAGGCCACCGCCACGTCCCGAGCGCGTACGTCGGCGTCACCGACCTGTGCGAAGTACTCCAGGATCTGTTCGGTCAGCCTGCCGTACGTGCGCTCCCGGCCGGCTCTCGACCGGGTCGCGGCCTGCGCCGGACCTGTGACACGGCGCCGAGCGGCGCCGTCGGCGATCTCGGGCGCGGCCTCGGAGGCCGGTGCCGCCGCGGGGGACGCCATGACGACTTCCAGAGCCCCCAGTGCTCGTTGAACGGTGCCGAGATGAGCGACGACGGCAGCCAGCTCCCTCTCCAGCGCCCGCCTCTGCAGCTCCAGACGGCTGAGATCGGCCTGGAGGCTCTCAGCCGTGACTTCGAGGTCGCGTGTCGAGCGAGATGCCGGAACCATGTTTTCCTTCAAGGAGTGCTGGAACGTCGTCATCGGATGGGTCCCATTGTCACCGTGATGAAGATGTGGTGGTGATGTGATGGAGGCCCGCCTGACAATTGTTGCCACTGACACGTGAAAAGCGCAACGGGTGAGCGCACCCTGGGCACCGGGTCCCCGGCCGGTGGCAGCTTTCGGCAGCCTCCTCACACGTGCCGCACCGCTCCGTGTCCGTCGGCGGGTGGGTGGGGGCGGTTCCACCCGCGCAGCTTGTCGGGGTTCAGGACGGCCCAGACGTGTGTGACGCGCTGGTCGGTGATGTCGAAGCTGATGACGGCGGCGACCTGGTCGTGGTGGCGCACGACGATCGCGGTGCGACCGTTGGCCGCCTGGAGGTGGAGGACCGTGCGGGGGCGGGGCGCGAGGAGTGTGAGGAGGGCCCGGGCGACGTGCTGGTCGCCATGCACCGGCCTGGTCAGAGCACGGATCTTGCCTCCGCCGTCGAAGAACGCGATGGCGTGCCGGGACAGCAGGGACACCAGATGCCGCCCGTCGTGGAGTACGCAGGCCTGCCGGACGGCGCGGACGATCCTGTCGTGCTGGTCCGACGGCGTGGGACGCGCGCGGTCGGCACGCAGGCTGCGGCGGGCGCTCTCAGCCAGCTCGGCGCACTCGTGCGGGGTCCGCCCGACGATGTCGGCGACCGTCCGAGGGGGCATGGCGAAGACGTCGTTGAGCACGAAAACCGCCCGTTCGGACGGGGAGAGGGCGTCCAGTGCGTTGAGCAGGACGTCGCTGACCTCCTCCGACAGAGCCCGGTCGGGCTCGATGCCGATGCCGCCGCCCGCCTCGCCCGCACCCGGCAGTTGGCGTGCGGGTGCGGACAGGCGCGCCAGACAGATGGTGCCCGTGCGCTTGGTCAGCCAGACACGCGGATCGCTGATGCCCGACCGCTCGTCGTCGGTCAGGCCGTACCACCGCCGGTAGGTCTCGGTGACGGCTTCCTCGGCCGTCGGCCCGGCGCCCAGCATCCAGCGAGCGACGTCGATCAGATGCTGTCGCTCGTCCAGCAGCTCCGCGAGCGGTGTCGTGTCACCGGTCCCACCCATGAGGTGTCCTTCCTCTGCCGGCACCACAACGCCACCACCGCGGTCGGCTGGCTGTGCCCTCGGCAGAGCAGACCGCACAAGCGCGGATCATGTGACAGGAGACCGAGAGAGGAGCGCAAACGGAGGCGCAGGCGCAGACGAAAGCACACTACAACCGTGTGACACCATGAGATGTCGCCGACCGCACGCGACCTCGTCCCACCGACGAAAGGGTTCACCATGCCCGCGATCCTGATCCACGGCGTTCCCGACACCCACCATGTGTGGGACGGTGTGCGCCGTCATCTGACCCGATCCGACGTGGAAGCCTGGGACCTGCCCGGCTTCGGCGCCGAGCGTCCCGCCGGCTTCGGTTCCACCAAGGAGGAGTACGTCGACTGGCTGGTGCGGCGACTGGAGAGGGTCGGTGAGCCGGTGGACCTGGTCGGGCACGACTGGGGTTGCATCCTCACCCTCCGCGTCGCCTCCCTGCGCCCCGACCTCGTCCGTACCTGGGCCGGAGGCAACGGGCCGGTCAACGCCGGGTACGTGTGGCATCCGCTGGCCAGGATCTGGCAGGACCGGGTCCAGGGCGACCGATACATGGCCGAACTGCGTGCCGAGCCCTTCGCGGAGGAGGTGGCGGCGGGTTTCGACGTACCCCTTCACCTGGCCAGGGAGATGGCGAGCCGCGTGGACGAGCCGATGAAGGACGCCGTGCTCAGGCTGTACAGGTCGGCGCTCACCATGGGAGCGGAGTGGGAGCCGGGGCTGTCCGCGGTGTCCGCGCCGGGCGTCGTCTTCTGGGGAGCGCGTGACCCCGCCTGCCAGATCGAGTTCGGGCGCAGGCTGGGTGAATCCCTGCACTCCAGTGAGGTGGTCGAGATGGACTGCAACCACTGGACGGTGCTGCAGCGCCCGGCGGAGGTCGCGGAGATCCTGGAGAAGCACTGGAGCGGGCACGCCGCCGCCTGAGGGGTGGGCGGGGACGTCAGGACCGGGCCCGGTGCTGTCACACGGGGCGGTGCTGGCCGGTCTTGAGGTGTGAAACCAAGAGAAACAGAGGACACCGTGCGTGAGATCCTGATCGTGGGCGGCGGTTACGCGGGCTTCTACACCGCGTGGGGCCTGGAGAAGAAGTTGCGGCGGGACGAGGCACGGGTCACCGTCGTCGACCCGCGCCCCTACATGACGTACCAGCCGTTCCTGCCCGAGGTGGTCGCCGGGTCGGTGGAGGCCCGTCATGCCGCGGTCTCGCTCCGGCGGCACCTGCACCGCACCCGCCTGATCGCGGGTTCGGTCACCGAGGTCCGCAACAGCGCGCACACGGTGACGGTCCGGCCGCAGTCCGGGCCGGAGTTCGACCTCCACTACGACATCCTGGTGATGACCGCGGGAGCCGTCACACGCACCTTCCCGATCCCGGGACTGAGCGACCAGGCGTACGGGCTCAAACACGTCGAGGAGGCCGTGGCGATCCGCGACCGGCTGCTCACCTCCTTCGACCGCGCGGCGACCCTGCCCCACGGGCCCGAACGCCGTCGACTGCTCACCGCCACCGTCGTCGGTGGTGGCTTTTCCGGAGTCGAGGGTTTCGGCGAACTGCTGGGCCTGGCATCCGCGTTGCTCAAGCACTATCCCGAGATCGGGGCGGACGAACTCGCCTTCCACCTGGTCGAGGCGCGGGGGCGCATCCTGCCCGAGGTCACCGACGGGCCGGGGGAGTGGGTGGTGCGCTCGCTGGAGAAGCGGGGTGCGCGGGTGCATCTGAACACTCAGCTCGTCTCCGCGAAGGACGGTCGCGTGGTGCTGTCGGACGGATCGGAGTACGACTCGGAGCTGCTCGTGTGGACGGCGGGCAACGCCGCCAACCCGATCGTGCACAACCACACCGACCTCCCCATCGACGCGCGAGGTCTGCTGACGGTGCGCGCGGATCTCCGGGTGGGGACGGAGAGCGAGGTCGTGGCGGACGTGTGGGCGGCAGGGGACGACGCCTCCGTGCCCGATCTCGCCGCCGGCCGACCGGACGCCCGCACGGTGCCCAACGCCCAGCACGCCGTCCGTCAGGGCAAGCGGCTGGCGAAGAACATCCTGGCGTCACTGCGCGGTCGGCCCACCAAGGACTATGTGCACCACAGTCTCGGCGTGGTGGCCACCCTCGGGCTGGGCCGTGGCATCTTCCAGTACCGGCGTCTGGTCATCAAGGGGTTCCCGGCCTGGCTGATGCACCGCGGCTACCACGTGCTGGCCGTACCGAGCTGGGAGCGCAAGGCACGGGTGTTCGCCGTCTGGGTGACCGCCGTCTTCTTCGGCCGCGACGTCATCTCCCTGGCATCGGTCCAGCGCCCGAGGGAGGCCTTCGTCTCCAGCGGTGACCCACGGCGGAGCGAGAAGTCCGCCGACGCGGACGCCGTCGCGGGATGAGTCCCCGCGGACCCCGGGGACACGGTAGGACGGCTCAGCGCTTGGCGGCGCGGTACAGACCGCGGCCCACCCGGCGGACACGGGACTGGCCGACCAGACGGTCGAGCGTGCTCCGGACCGCGTTGATGCTGCCGCTGTCGGTGTCACGGCCCAGTGCGGACGCCACGTCCCTGGCGCGGACGTCGGTGTCTCCGGCGTCCGCGAAGTAGGCAAGGATCTGTTCGGTCAGCTTGCCGTACGACTTCGAGCCGTCGGCGTCACCAGGGCCGGAGCCGTCCTCCGCACGGTCCGCGTCACCCGCACCGTCCTCCGCCTCGTCCGCGGACGGCACCGGTGCGGGAGCCAGCGTCGTCGGCACCTCCGCGACCACGTCCGCCGGACGGGCCGCCGGGGCCGAGGGAACGGACTCCGGCATGAGGGCCTGCAGGGCACTGAGAGCCCGTTGCACGGAGCCGAGGTGAGCGGTGACCGCAGCCAGTTCCCGCTCCAGTGCCTGCTTCTGGATCTCCAGCCGCGCCAGGTCCTCCTGGAGGCCCTCGGCGGTGATCTCGATGTTGCGAGCCTTGGGGGTCACGGAGACCATGCGTTCCTCTCGTTCTCACCCCTTGTTCCGGCGGGGCCGCCCGATGCGGGCTCCGTCACTCGGCCCGGCACCGGGGGCAGGATACCCGCATTGCCGGGAAACGGCCCACGTCGGGCGGCGAGTGCGGGGGCCGGCGGCACGACGACCACGATGTCCGTCGCTACGCGCCACCGGACCCGCCCGTCCGCCGTGTCAGGTCCGGCCCCGCTTCGGGCGGTCGGACACTGTACCGCTCTCCCGGTTTTCGGTCGTCTCGCCGTCGGCGGGCCCGGTCACCGGGCGCTGCAGTCGCCGCAGGGTCTCGGAGACCGCGTCGATGCGTGCGTCCACCGAGTCGATCGCCTCTCGGAGCAGGCTCAACCGCCCTTCGAGCAGGGCGGCCTCCGCCGCCAGCGAGGCGGTGGCGGCGGCGGGATCGGTCTGCCGGTCAGTGCTTCGGGACATCCCTCGTCCTTCCTCAGCTCGTGCCGTCGGCTCGTGAACCGTCGACATCGCATTGACCGGACAGTGACGAGCGCTGTGACAGCCCTGTGCGAGGCCCGCGCGTCACCGCGGTGTGCAGCCGGACTCAGGGGCGGCCGGCGAGCGCCCGACGACGCCGGCGCCCGCGGCTGCGGCACGCAACATGCGGCGCATGCCGACTCCTTCCGCGAAACGGGTGTGTGAGAGGCCGCCGCGGGTAGGAGGGCCCCAGGGCTTGCCCGTTTGACACAACATGCTCCATCGTCTCGGACGCAACATCGGACAGTGCGACCGTGTGAAGGTGTGTGGTGTGCGTGGGAAGGAGACTTCCGCGCAGCCCCCGGACATGGATGCGGCCGTTGCACTGCCGCGGGTAACGTGGCGATGCGCGATGCGGGAACCGCATGCAGGAGGACGAGTCGTCACAAGGACGGATCGTTCAGAAGGAGGAGACGGTATGGAGCCAGTGGTTGACACCATGCCGATCGGGGAGCTGCTAGACGAGCGGCGGCACCTGCTGGACGTCGCGCACTGGATGCTGGGCAGCGGCATCGTCGCGGAGCACGTCACTGACGAGGCGTACCGGGAGTGGTACGCCCTCTCCGAGCACCAGCGGGACCGCATAGGCCACCCGCGGGCCTGGCTGACCCGTGTCGTGGGCAGCATCTCCCTGGCACGGCTGGCCCTGTCCGATGGTGGCGGGGGCTCGCAGGGTCCCGCGGGCATGGAGAGCCGTGGAGCATTCGATCCGGCTCTGGAGAACGCTCTCGGCGCGCTGTGGGCCGGCGCGGTGGACGCGCTCACACCTGCCGAGCGAGCGGCTCTCGTACTCAACGACGCCTTCGGCAGCGCGGTCGCAGAACCCGTGAGCACCGCCGGACCGGCAGGCCGGAACCGGCCGGGGCCGGCGGACACCGAGCCGTTGGACAGAGCCCGGCACAGCCTCCGGGCCAGGGCCGCACGCCCCACGCCACCGCGCGTCGAGGACGAACTGGTCGAGGCCGTACGGCAGGCGTGCGCCGACGAGGACGCGGACCGTCTGGCCACCTTGCTGGACCCCGACGCCGTGGCGTTCTACGACGGCGGAGGCAAGGTCCGCACACTGACACGGCCCGTCGTCGGCGGCCCACGGGTCGCCCGAAGCCTCCTGACCCTGCTGGCCCGGCACCCGCGTACCACTGTGCACACCCGTCCCGTCAACGGGCGCACGGGTCTCGTCGCACGCTACGACGGTCAGGTCGCCGCCGTGCTAGGCCTCGACCTGGCCGGCACACGCGTCGTACAGGTATGGGCCGTCCTCAATCCCGACAAGTTGCGCTCCTGGAACCGCCCCCGCGCCTGACCTGCCCCGTCCCGCGCCTGGCCCACCGCGTCAGTGGCCCGCTCAGACGCAGAGGGCGGGCGCGGAGCGGTGACGGGTGCGGGAGTGCAGGAAAGCGGCGATCTTGGCCGGGTTGAAGACCCACATCACCTGGTGGATGCCACGGGACGTGGCCGCGACCGTCATGAAAGTGGCGGGCCGGCCGTCCCTGTGGATCAGGATGCCGCCACGTCCGTTGGCCTCGACCGGTTCGGCCTCGACCGCGGGCCAGAACCGCGGGTGCGCGGTGGACAGGTTCGCCACGCGGGCACGGCCCAGGACGGGCACCCGCGCCGCTCCCCGGATTCCGTTGCCGTCGGACAGGCTGACCGCGTTCGGGGTGAGCAGTGCCTCCAGGCCGGCGACGTCACCCTGCCGGGCGGCGGCGACGAACGTCTGGAGCAGCGTCCGGTGCTCGGCGGCGTCGACGCTGTCCCGCTGGTCTTCGGTGAGGTGTTTGCGGGCCCGGCTCACGATCTTGCGGACGTTGACGGGGTTGAGACCCAGGATGCGCGCGATGTCGGGGTAGGCGTAGTCGAAGGCCTCCCTCAGGACGTAGGCGGCGCGCTCGGTCGGGGAGAGCCGCTGCAGCACCAGGAGCAGGGCGAGTTCCAGTGCCTCCGCCCGCTCGGCACCGACCTCCGGGTCGTTGCTGGTGTCGACGGGCTCCGGCAGCCACGGACCGATGTAGGTCTCGCGGCGGACGCGGGCGGACTGGGCCACGTTGATGGCCAGCCGGGTGGTGGTGCTCGACAGGAACGCCACGGGGCTGATCACGAGGGTGCGGTCGGTGCGCTGCCAGCGCAGCCACACTTCCTGGACGACGTCCTCGGCCTCCACCGCACTGCCCAGCACGCGGTAGGCGATGCCGAAGAGGCGGGGCCGGAGTTCGACGAAGACGGAAACGGCCTCGCTCAGGTCGCCTGCCACGGGGGTCGCCTCTGGATGCATGATCCCGGGTCTCCGTTTCTCTGTTGCCGGTGTGTGCGGAGGCGGTCGGACGACTCTTCGTCCTGACAGCCGGAGCGCTGGCCCGGCGTACTGAGGGATCGGCAGGGCGCGGTGCTCACCTTCGCTCCGAACGACCGGCGGCACCGACGTTTCGTTTCACTTTTGCGCGGCTTTTTCCGCGGATCCTGCGGACCGGTGCACGGCGTGTCCGGAGACGGTCCCGTCGCGCGGACACGCGCCACGGTGGGATGTCACATTCGCACCGACCGCCCGGTCTTCCAGTGAAAGCGACGCTGCGCAATCCGAATTATTCCCGCACTACCTTTGTTCGACGAGCCACCCACCGAACCGGTATCCGTTGCTCATACAGGAGACAATTCATGGACTGGCGTGTAAGGGGCCTCTGCCTGACCGAGGACCCCGATCTCTTCTTCCCGATCGGCGCTCTCAACAGTGGGCCGGCGGCTATACAGACGGACGAGGCGAAAGCAGTCTGCCGTCATTGCCCCGTCACCCGGGAGTGCCTGGCGTGGGCCGTCGGCGTCGGGCCGGTCGAGGGGATCTGGGGAGGCACCACGGAAGGGGAGCGCCGCGCCCTGCGGCGGCGCGCGGTGCGCGCGTCGCGCGCGACGGAGAGCGCCGCCTGAGCGGCCGGACGACGCGCGGGTGTCGGCCGGACACCGATGCGGGTGGGCGGGGACGGTCTACAGCCGGGACCACCACCGCCCACCCGCATCGGTGCCCCGTCAGGCCGCCGCTTCCTGTTCTGTCCGTATGGCCGAGATGTCCAGGGTCAGCGTCACCTTGTCGCTGATGAGCACACCTCCCGTGTCGAGCGGTGTGTTCCACGCCAGCCCCCAGTCCGAACGCCGCAGGGTGGCGGAGCCCGCGAAGCCGACTCGGTGGTTGCCGAAGGCGTCGTCACCGGCCCCTCCGAACACGACGTCGATGTCCAGGGGCAGTTCGATGTCCTTGATGCGCAGGCTGCCCGTGAGGCGGAACTCGTCGTCGCCGAGCGGGACGATCCCGGTGGAGTGGAAGGTCATCAGAGGAAACGTCGCGGAGTCGAAGAAGTCGGGCCCCGCGAGGTGGGCGTCGCGGTCCGCCGCACCCGTGTCCATGCTGTCGGTCTGGACACTCACGTACGCCTTCGAACGGGACGGGGCGGAGCCGTCGAGCACGAGAAGGCCTTCGAAGCGGTCGAAGCGGCCGCGCACATTGGTGATCATGGCGTGCCGGACGGAGAAGCCGATCGTGCTGTGGACCGGGTCGATGGTGTAGGCACCGGTCACGGCCGGGTGCGCACCGAGGGCCGGGGAAGTGGCGTTGTCGCGCTGGATCATGATGGTGAGTTGGCTTTCTGTGACGAGAGGGGCCTGCCGCGCCGCGGTGCGGACGACAGGCCCCCTGTGGTGGGTGCGGACCCCTCGCACGGGACCCGCCCCCCGACGACTCAGTGCTGCTGCGCGAGCCAGTCGGCGAACCGGGTCTCGGCGATGTGCGCGTCCGGACCGGGGAGCAGCGTGGTCTCCTTCAGCTCCGCGCCGAAGTACGGGGCGTGCACGTCGGCCACGACCTGGCGCGGGTCCTTCTTGGCGGCCAGCCCCTTGCGGATCAGCTCGTCGAGCTGGAACTCCTCGGGGCCGGCGACCTCCACCACCCCGCCCACGGGGGTGCCGACCGCGGTACGGCCGACGGCGGCGGCCACGTCGTCGGAGAAGATGGGCCGGATCTTGACCGGGGCCAGCCGGACGGTGTCACCGTCGGTCGCCGCCTCGGCGATGCCCTTCATGAACTCGAAGAACTGCGTGGCGTGCACGATCGAGTACGGGATGCCCGAGTCCTTGATCAGACCCTCCTGCGCCTGCTTGGCGCGGAAGTAGCCGCTGTCCTGGAGCCGCTCCGTGCCGACCACGGACAGTGCCACGTGGTGGGTCACACCGGCGTTCGCCTCTGCCTTGAGGAGGTTGGTGGTGGAGGTGCGGAAGAACTCCATGACGGCGTCGTCCTCGAAGGAGGGCGAGTTGGAGACGTCGATCACGACGGAGGCGCCGGTCAGGACCTCGGCCAGGCCCTCGCCCGTGAGCGTGTTGACACCGGTGTTGGGAGCGGCCGGCACCGCCTCGTGACCGTGCTCGTTGAGCTTGGCGACCAGCTTGGAACCGATCAGTCCGGTACCGCCGATGACTACGACCTTCATGTGAATATCCTTTCGGGATGCGCGTTGTCGCCTGTACCAGACAAGACCGAATGCTCACTCGCTCTGTGACAAGGCGGACTGCCATATCGGTGTTCTGGCGTTTCTGGAGTTCAGGTGTTCTTGCTTTTCCGGTGATCGGACGCCTGTTACTCGACGAGCTTTCCGTCGGTGGACACGTCCGCCATGAGGGACGCGATCTCGTCCGGGACGTCGGGAATGTGCTCGTGGGTGATTCCGGTCGTCGGAGACCAGACCAGGTTGACGCGGAAGGCGGGGTCCATGTCCGGGAAGTCGCTGCGGTTGTGACAACCACGGGTCTCCCGGCGTTCCAGTGCCGCTTCGAGGGTGGCGCGGGCCGCCAGGGCGGCCGACTTGAGGTCGAAGGCGTGGGCCAGGTCCTGGAAACCGGCGATGTCGGGATGGACGCCGACGTTCTGCATGCGCTTCTCGACGGCGTCCAGCTCCGCCAGGCCGGTGCGCAGACCCTGTTCGTCCCGGACGACACCGGCGTGCTCGGTCATGGTGTTGCGGATCGCGCGCTGGAGCGCCCGGACGTTCTCGGGCCCGTCCGCGGCCAGCAGCTCGTCGACCTCGGCGCGCGCCTCGGCCACCGCGGTCGCGGACCGGGGCTGCGCGGTGAGGGACTCCGAGTAGGCCGCCGCGGCCTGGCCGGTGATACGGCCGTAGACGAGGAGTTCGATCAGGCTGTTGCCGCCGAGGCGGTTGGCGCCGTGCAGACCGCTGGCCGCCTCGCCGATGGCGTACAGACCGCGGACGTCGGTGCTGTGGTCCTCGGGACGGACCCAGACGCCGCCCATCGAGTAGTGGGCCGTCGGGGCCACCTCGATGGGTTCACGGGTGATGTCGAGCATCTGCAGATCGAGGAGCGTCTGGTAGACCCGGGGCAGCCGGTTCATGATCGTCTGGCGGGGCAGGTGGGAGACGTCGAGCCAGACCCCGCCGTTCGCGGTGCCCCGGCCTTCCTTGATCTCGGTGTACGAGGCGAGTGCAACGCGGTCGCGCGTGGACAGTTCCATGCGCTCGGGGTCGTAGCGGTTCATGTACCGCTCGCCGAGGGCGTTGCGCAGGATGCCGCCCTCACCGCGGGCGGCCTCGCTGACCAGGGTGCCCGCGGCGTTCTCCGGTTCGATGATGCCGGACGGGTGGAACTGCACCAGCTCGGGGTCGCGCAGGCGGGCCCCGGCTTCGACGGCCAGGCGGAAGGAGTCGCCGGTGTTCTCGTCCCGGCGCGACGAGGTGCGGCGCCAGATGCGCGTGTGCCCACCGGCCGCGAGGATCACGGCGTCCGCGTGGACGAGGTGGCGGGTGCCGTTGGTCAGGTCGAAGCCGTAGGCCCCGAAGACGGCACCGTCGTGCACCAGGAGACGCGTGATGTAGACGCTGTCGAGTACCGGGATGTCCAACTGAACCGCGCGCCGGATCAGGGTGCGCTGGATCTCCAGGCCGGTGTAGTCGCCGGCGAAGGCGGTACGGCGGAACTTGTGGGCGCCGAAGAAGCGCTGCGAGATGCGGCCGTCCCCTTCGCGGGCGAAGGCCATGCCGTACCGCTCCAGGTCGTCGATGCCCAGGGCCGCGCCCTGGGTGACGATCTCCGCCGTACGGGGGTCGCCGAGCAGGTAGCTCTCCTTGAGGGTGTCCGCGGCGTGCTGCTGCCAGGAGTCCTCGGGGTCCATCGTGGCCAGGGCCGCGTTGATGCCGCCGGCCGCCAGGGACGTGTGGGTGTCCTCCTTGGGACGCTTGCCGACGGCGATGACGTCGACGCCGGCCTCGGCCAGCTCGATCGCCGCCCGCAGGCCGGAACCGCCGGTACCGATCACCAGCACCGTGGTGGAAAGACGTTGTTCGGTGAGAGGCACGCTTGCTCCCGTCGCTCTGGGTGGTCACTGACTAGGACCACGTCGGGCGGTGGTTTGTGACATCGGCGGCGCGCGCGTGTCACAACGTGCCGGGGTCCCCGGTCATCTGGACGAACCTGACGACCGTGCGACAAGGCGCCGGGGGATGTCCGACGGCCGAGGAGGAGAAGACGGATGACGTACGTCATCGCACAGCCCTGCGTCGACATCAAGGACCGGGCGTGTGTCACCGAATGCCCCGTGGACTGCATCTACGAGGGCGCGCGCACGCTCTACATCAACCCGGCGGAGTGCATCGACTGCCATGCGTGCGAACCCGCCTGCCCCGTGGAGGCGATCTTCCACGAGGACGATCTGCCGCGGCACTGGGCGCACTACCTCGCCGTCAACGCGGAGTACTTCGACGAGGCGGCTTCCCCGCCGCGCGTACGGCGTGACGCCGTCGGCGATCACCCGGTGGTCGAGGCACTGCCCCCGCAGAGCGGGCCGCACAAGAAGGAGATCTCCTTCTTCACCGTCCGCAAGGAGGAAGCGGCCGACGCGGATCTGTGGTTCCCCTCCTGATCGGCCGCCACCACCGAGCATGCCCGGTCAGGAGGCGAGTGTGATGGTGGTGGGCGTTCCTCTCCACGCCATGCGCGCGTAGGGGCACAACGCGTCGGCCTTCTCGATCAGCTCGTCGGCCGTCGTGGGATCGACACCGGGCCACCGCACCACCAGATCGACGCGCAGCAGGTAACCGCCGTCCTCCGGGTCCCGGCCGAAGGCGACGGTCGCCACGACGGAGATCGCCGCGGGATCCAGCGCCTCCTGCCGGGCCAGCAGGCTGAGCGCGCCGTGGAAGCAGGCGCCGAAACCGGCCGCGAAGAGCTGCTCGGGGTTGGTTCCCCGGCCGTCACCGCCCAGCTCGGCCGGCATCCGCAGATCGAGGTCCAAGGCCCCGTCCGCCGAGCGTGCATGGCCGGAGGCCCGCCCGTGCGAGGCCCCACCACCTTGGACGGTCACCGTGGTGGTGTAGATGGGCGAGAACTCCTCCCCGTCGAAATCCTTCTCGGTCGACAGGGTGGGCAACTTGATCCGCTCGGTCACGGGATGGCTCCGGTGTCGTCGTGGTACGCGGTCCCGGCAGACGTCCGGGACGACTGGATGACCGACGAGCAACCGTTGTTGTGACGCCTGCCCCGTCGGTGGCCGAGGACCCCCGACCGCAGGTCAGTCCCGCAGGGAGGCCACGTAGGGCGCCAGTTTGGCCGGGTTCATCACCCACATCAGCCGGTCGATGCCGTCCGCCGAGATGTCGGCGGTCAGCAGGGCGACGGCCTTCTCGCCGGACAGGACCAGGACGGCCGGCCGGCCGTTCGCCTCGACCCACCGGACCTGCGACTGCGGCCAGAAGCGCGGAGCGAAGGCCACGAGGTAGCGCGAGACGTGGGGCAGCCCGACGACCGGGATCCTCGACGCGCCGCGGATACCGTTGCCGTCCGTGTAGCTGACGACGTCGGCGGTGAGCACGTCCTCCAGGCCCGACAGGTCGCCCGTCCGCGCCGCGGAGAGGAAGACCTCCAGCAGCCGTCTGTGGGCTGTCGGGGTAACGGCCTCCTTGCGTTCGGCGGCCAGGTGCTTGCGGCCCCGGCTCACGAGTTGGCGGGTGTTGGCCTCGCTGGTCTCCAGGATCTCGGCGATCCGTCCGTAGGGGTAGTCGAACGCCTCCCGGAGCACGTAGGCGGTGCGCTCCACGGGGTTCAGCTTCTCCAGGAGCAGCAGGACCGCCATCTCCACGGCCTCGGAACGCTCCGCGCCCAGGTGCGGATCCTGCGTGGTGTCGACGGGCTCGGGGAGCCAGGGCCCGACGTAGGACTCCCGGCGAACCCGCGCGGACTGGGCCACGTTGATCGCCAGCCTCGTGGCGACCGTGGTCAGGAAGGCGGCCGGTTCGTGCACCTTCGAACGGTCGGTGCTCTGCCACCGCAGCCAGGTCTCCTGCACGATGTCCTCGGCCTCCGCCGCACTACCCAGGACCCGGTACGCGATACCGAAGAGCTGCGGGCGCGCCGAAAGGAAGTCCTTCGTCGCCTGGTCAAGGGTGCCGGGTGGGGCGCCAGCGTGCATGGAACATCCCTTCTGGCTTCGTGCACCCCATGCTACAAGCGGGCGCGGACGGGCGCGTCGGCGGAGGGGCGCACGCGTGCGCATGGATCCCACAGGTGGCACACCGTGGCAACGGGTCACCCTCAGACACGTATTGTCGTCGGCGGACCCCCTGTGCCCGGCAGCCCCGCCCGGCCCCGCGCACGTGCCCTGTCACGGATCGATCCCGCTCCCGGTCAGGACAGCGAACCGCCAGGGACCAGAAGGGGCACACCGTGTCGGACAGGACGCCGGCTCTCGATGCCGTGCACGGCATGCTGACGCTGTTGTTCACCGTAGTGGCCCTGCACCTGCTGTGGCACGCAGTCCGGTCACCGGGTGCGGGCCGCCGTGACCGCGTGGACCTCGTCCTGCACTGCGCCATGGCGGCGGCCATGGCGGCGATGCCCTGGAGTCTCGGCCCACCCCTGTCCGGCCGGGCCGCGACGGTGTTCTTCACCGCCGCCGCACTGTGGTTCCTGCTGACCGCCCGGGCCGCGACGGTGTTCGCCGACCGGCTGACGCCCGCCGTCGGCATGGCGGCGATGGTCTGGATGTCACGGACCCCGTCCGGCGCCGCCGCCTCCGAAACCGTGGCGGCCGCGGGCGTCCCGGCCGCGCACCACACCGCGGCCCACGGCCATGCCGCCGACGCCTCGACGACGGCGGCCCTGGTCACCGTCGTACTGACGGTGTATCTCCTCGGCTGCGCCCTGCGGTCGTTGACGCGCCCCATGCCCGCGCTGCGGACCGCCACGGACCCCGCGCACCGCGCCGCCGCCACGAACCCGTACAGGCACGTGCGCGACGGCGCGATGGCCCTGGGGACGGCCGTGATGCTGCTGCTGCCCCACTGACCGCCGTCACTCGATCCCGACCACGGCCTTGCCGCGCATCAGGAAGTCCGACAGGTAGCCGTCGTGGGGCACTCCCGGAGCCATCCAGTACGTCGGGTGGTCACCGGCGTACACGTTGGCAATGGAGGGTTCCGCCACCAGCGTGTCGAGCAGCGCACGATCGCGGGAGAGGACCGAGAGCACGAGTGTCCCGCGCAGCGGGGCGATGCCGTCCGAGCGGCTCCAGGGCGCCACCCACACACAGGGGAAGGGGAGTTCGGTCCCCACCTGTGGGGCACCGGCGTCGGCGACCTGATGGACGGCCGGCCGCAGGACGGCACTTCCGTCCCCGAGGTCGTCGACGACGCCGTCACCGCCGAGCCAGGCGCGGGTCCCCGCCGCCACCGACCTCAGGTAGGAGTCGAGGGCCAGGGCCCGGTCCAGCGGGCACACCGGGAGAACCGCCCGGGTGTCCTGAGGCGGCAGACCGGGCAGTTGGGACAGGCGCGCCGCAAGGGCCTCCGCCAGCGGTGCCGGGTCGCCCTCGACGAGGACGGCGGTGGCGTTGACGCACGCCGTGCCGGCCTCGTCGGCGACGGAGGCGACGATCGTGTCCAGGTGCTCCCGCCAGTCCGTGTCCGCCGTGACGAGGATCTTCGTCCGGCCCGGCCCCTGGGGCAGCACGCGGGCGTCGTGGGCGTAGCGGTCGACGATCTCGTCACCGCCGTACACCACCGCACGGTCGGCGCCGCGGATCAGCGTCCGCGCGGTCCGGTGGTCCGTGGGCAGCAGCGCCAGCCGGTCCTGGCCGATGCCCGCCCGGTGCAGCGCGCCGACCAGGCGGTGCGGGGTGAACGGCTCGCGCCGCGACGGCCGTACGGCCACGCGGTAGCCGAGGGCCAGCGCCTCGAGCCACAGCCGGTGGACCCCCGGATGATTGCCGGAGGCGTTGACGGCGAACACCTCGCCCCGGCGGGCCCACACGGCGTACCCGGACCCGACGGAGGAGTCCAGGCGCTCCCGGACCGTTCCGCGCGGCCTGCCCTGCTCGGCGGAGGCACGGGCGCGGCCGACGAACCTCGCCGTGCCGCGTGTCGCGTCGCGCACCACGGTCAGCGGGGTGCCGGAGGTCCGGCTGACCAGGTACTCGTACTCGCGCACGCCCAGCCCGCCGACGGTGCCGGTGGCGAACTCCTCGGCGGCCGCCTCCAGCAGCGCGTCCAGGCCGGCCACCGGGACCGGCCCGGCCTTGCGCAGCGCGGCCAGCGCCCGGTCGACGTACACCGGCGGCACCAGGCTCAGCCGCGCCACCTCGACACCGGACACGTCCGTCACGGTGTCCGGGACACGGGTGCGGTAGGGGCCGCGGGGGCCCAGGGCGTCCAGGTACACCGGCTCGGCGACATCGGCGGTGGCCATCAGTACACACCCTCGATCACGGTCTCGCCCCGCACCGTGGGCACTGGCGCCACGTCCGCCACGGCGTCGCCCGCGTGACCGCCCGCGGGCCGGACGCGCACGGCCGTGTCGCGCTCGGCGTTGTGGGGGATGAGCATGGACTTGCTGACGTGGCTGACGATCACTTGGCCGCGCTCGCCCACCGCGACGCGTTCCCCGGTGGCGGGGTCGACGACGGACAGGAACACGTACGGCGACACCGGGTCGAAGACGCAGGGCTGCGAGGCGTCGAGACCGGCGCGTTCGAGCAGTGCGGTGAGCATCATGGTGTTGCCGTACATGCCGATCAGCGGCACCTCGGGGAAGACCTCCGTGGCCAGCAGGTGACGGGTGTCGGGGTCCATGTGGGTGCCGCCCCAGACGATGGCCCGGACCGAACCGTTGATCCGTTCCAGGAGGTCGTCCTCGCGGGCGAAGCGCTCCAGCAGGGGCGTGGTGGCGGCCAGGACACCGATGTCCTGGGTCAGCAGGATCCGCCGGCACTGTTCGACGAGGTGGTCGGTGTAGGACTCGACCTCGTCGCCGCGGCCCGTGGCGATCAGCTTCCGCACCCACCGGGGGTCCATGTCGATGCTCAGTCCCGGGCCGCCGAGTGAGGCCGCCGCCCGTTGCAGCACGTCCCCCACCAGATGCGGACCGGTCGGCGCCACGGTCAGCCACTGGGCGCCGACGGGCAGCCCGTGCTCCCGCAGACGCCGGTCGACCTGTGCGGTGCTGTGCCGCATCCAGTCGTCGAGCTGGACCACCCGCTTGGGCGCCCCGGTCGTCCCGCCGCTGTCGAAGACGTTGAGCAGCCGGGCGTCGCCGCCGTAACCCCGGGGGATCAGGTCCGCCACCGGGACCTGGCGCAGTTCGTCGCTCAGGTCGGGGAAGAGCGCCAGGTCGTCCACGCCCTTGACGTCCCGCCGCGGATCGAAGGCGAGCCGTTCGGCCCGGTCAAGCCAGTAGCGGGACCCGGTCTCCGGGTCGAAGTGCCAGCGCACCGCGGCGCGCACGAACTCGTCGGGATCCACGCCGTCGGACGGTCCGGCGTCCAGGACGGCGGGGGAGTCGTACATCATGAGGGGTCCTTCCTCGACACGGGCACCGGCCCGTGCGGATGGCGGGAGTCGCGACGGCGGGGAGAGGCGTAGGGGGCCCGCGGGCGCCCGGTCATCGGCTGAACAGTTCGAAGGCGGCGGCGGGAGTGCCGGCGAACCGAGCGCGGTGGACGCCGGTGCTCTCGCCCAGGAAGCGGCGCGCGTACGTCTCGGGATCCTCCTTGGTCAGGGCTTCGAGGTAGGTCCGGTG
Organism: Streptomyces sp. BBFR25; assembly: GCF_044590125.1. Lineage (NCBI taxonomy): Bacteria > Bacillati > Actinomycetota > Actinomycetes > Kitasatosporales > Streptomycetaceae > Streptomyces > Streptomyces sp. BBFR25. Next base: position 341,019 of record NZ_CP172447.1, on the reverse strand, counting down.
CCGCAGCAGGGACTGGACGCCCTGTTCGAAGCCCGGCTCGGCGGACACGGCGTGGGACGGCACCGGTGAGTTGGCGACGGCCACCCAGCGGACGCCGTTCCAGGGCAGCAGCCCCTGTTCGGCCAGCTCCGGGAAGATCCAGCGGTTGCCCGCGTCCGCCGCCGCGTCCAGTACGGCGCGGCCCACCGCCACGTGGTCCGGGGTGTTCCAGGCCCCGGTGGCCCACGTGTCCCGGTGGTTCAGGGTGATCACCAGTTCCGGCCGGTGACGCCGTACGGTGGCGGCGATGCCGCGGCGCAGGGAGACGCCGTACTCGATCACACCGTCCCGGTGGTCGAGGAACTCCACCGCGCGGACACCGACCGCCGCGGCGGCGGCCCGCTGTTCCACCTCCCGCAGGGGGCCGGCCCGCCCGGGACCCAGGGTGTCGATACCGGCCTCACCGCGGGTGGCGAGCAGGTACGTGACCTCCCGGCCGTCGGCCACCCAGGAGGCCACGGCCGCCGAGCACCCGTACTCGAGGTCGTCGGGGTGGGCCACCACGGCCAGGGCCCGCCGCCAGTCGTCCGGCATCGGGCGCAGCGGTGCGGGAGCGCTGTCGGTCACGCCTGGTCTCCTGCCGGTCGCGCGTGCGGGGGAAGCAGGCTCTCCAACGGGACCGAGGGATCGGCGAGGGCGGCTTCGTCCAGCTCCGCGTCCGACTCGATCAGGGCGCGGATCGTCCCGATCACGTCCCACAGGTTGACGCTCATCCCCGCCAGCACCCGGTCGCCGGACATCCAGAACGCGAGGAACTTCCGCTCCTCGCGCGACCCGCGGAAGACGACGCGGTCGTAGCCGCCCGGTTCGGTGTACCCGGTGTACTCCATGCCGAGGTCGTACTGGTCGGTGTAGAAGTACGGCAGCCGGTCGTATTCCGCGTCCTGGCCGAGCATGCTCAGCGCGGCGGTACGGGGCTGGTGCAGCGCGTTGGCCCAGTGCTCCACGCGCAGGTGCCGGCCGAGCCGGGGATGGTAGGCGTTGGCGACGTCACCGGCGGCGTGGACACCGTCGGCGGAGGTCCGCAGGCGGGCGTCCGTCACGATGCCGTTGCGCACGTCGAGGCCGGCCTCCTCGGCCAGGCGGACGTTGGGCGTGATGCCCACCCCCACGACCACGGCGTCCGCGGGCAGGTGGGTTCCGTCGGCGAGCCGGACCCCGTCGACGCGGCCTCCGGTTCCGGTGACGGCCTCGATCTGGGCATGGGGACGCAGGTCCACACCGTGGTCCCGGTGCAGATTGGCGAAGACCTCGGCCGCCTCCCGGCCCAGGACCTTCAGCAGAGGCAGCTCACCGCGCTCCAGCACGGTGACCTCCGCGCCGGCCGCCCGGGCCGCCGCCGCCGTCTCCAGCCCGATCCAGCCACCTCCGACCACCACGATCCGCGCGCCTTCGGTGAACGCCTCCTTGAGGCGCTCGCTGTCGCCCACGCGCCGCAGGTACAGCACGCCCTGCAGGTCCGCGCCCGGCACCGACAGGCGGCGCGGCGAGGAACCGGTGGCGAGCAGCAGACCGGCGTAGGGCACGCGACGGCCGTCGTCCAGCGTCACCGCCCGGCCCCGCGCGTCGACGGACGTCACGCTCGTGCCCAGGCGCAGATCGACGTCGTGGTCCCGGTACCAGCTCTCGGGGTGCACGTGGATGGACTCGCGGTCCTCCTTGCCCAGCAGGTACCCCTTGGACAGCGGCGGCCGGATGTACGGTCGTTCCCGTTCGTCCCCGATCACGAGGAGCGGCCCGTCGTGGCCGTGCTCGCGCAGCTCCTCCGCGGCCTTGCCGGCGGCCAGGCCGCCCCCGACGATCACGAACGTCTTCGCACGCGGCATGAGATCCCGTCCCAGTCTGTGAGGCGCACACGGACCGAGTGGTCCGGTCACCCTTCAGACCGGGCGACTACACGCGTTGTGACACCGTGGCACGGGCCCATCTGGCCCCGAGCTCCCGGAGTTCGCCGCGCGCTCCGCCCGCCCGTTCACCGGCGGGCCGGTCGCGTCACGGCCAGAACACGCGGATCACCGTGCCCCGGCAGCGGGACGAAGCCGTGCCGTGCCAGGTCGTCAATGATCCGCGTGCGCGAGGCGGGCCACATCCAGAACGACTCCGTGTGCTCCCGAAGGACATGCCGCCCGCTGTGCACCCAGTAGTCGACACGTGTGCGGATGCGGTATCCCGCCGCGGACATCGTCATGCGTCCGCCGTACACGTGCGCGCCCACCCGCTGCTCCGGCAGGCGGCGCACGACGGTGCGAGGGGGCAGCAGGGCGGGCGGCGGCTCCAGCAGGAGCGTGCCCCCGGGGGCCAGGGCCGCGTGGATCGCGGGCCACAGAGCGTCCCGCGCGGCCGGGGGGAGACAGGCGACCGTGTTGTGGCACACGGCGACGTCCGCCGCTGCGTACAGCGCCGCCTCGCCCAGGGCGTACGGGTGCACGGTCACCCGCTCGCGCTGACGCGCGGGCAGGGTGGCGAGGCGGGTGAGCAGGGACGTGCGCATGGCTCGCGCGGGCTCCACGGCGTGCACGTCGGCCGCGGACTCGGCCAGGCTCATCAGCGTGACCCGGCCGGTCCCGGCACCGATGTCCAGCACACCGAGACGGGCCCGCGCGACGTGCCGGCCGTAGAGGTCGCGGACGCGTGCCGCGTCCCGGTCGGCCTGAAGGATGTCGTAGAACTCGGCGGTCACGGCGTAGGAGTCCGGGTCCGGCCGGGACGCGGATGCTCCGGTGATGACGGGGTGCATGTCCAGCTAGACAACGTGTGAGCCGGGCGTGTGACAGCGGGTGCCCCGAGCGGGGGCCCGGCCCGAGCGGGGGCCCGGCCCGAGCGGATCCGAGGTGATCCCCGTCACGGGACCGTGCTGTCACAGGTGTGTGGCACACGCAGTCAGTTCTCTGGTTCCGACTCGCGGAACCCGGAGGGAAAGCAGAGCACGTCGTCATGACCGTGAGAACCCCGCAGGTATGGCTGCCCGCCCAGTTCGCCGATCTCACCGACCTGCCGACGGGACTGGAGTACGCCCGCTGGGACGGCCGTTCGGCCTTCCCGTCGGACCCGGCCGAGGTGAACTTCTACGTCCCGCCGCTGACCAAAGACATCGATGTCATCGGCAAGCCCCTGCCCCGGATGACGAGTCTGCGTGTGGTGCAGGCCCTGAGTTCCGGTACGGACGAACTGCGCGCGGAGCTGGACCGGCTCCCTCACCCCGTGACCCTGTGCAACGCGGGTGCGGCCCCCGCTCCGAGCACGGCCGAACTGGCCCTGACCCTGATCCTCGCCTCGCTGCGGGGCATACCGGAGTCGGTCCGCGCCCAGGACGGCGGGGCGTGGAGACCGGAGGTCTTCCCGTCCCTGTACGGGCGGTCCGTGCTCATCGTCGGCTACGGCGCCGTCGGCTCCGCGCTGGAGGAACTCCTGGTGCCGTTCGGATGTGCGGTGACCCGTGTCGCCGGCGCGGACCGGGACGCACCCCGGGGCCCCGTCCGCTCCGCCGCACACCTGCCCCAGCTCGTGGCCGACGCCGATGTCGTCGTGCTGTCCACCCCGCTGACCCCGAAGACCCGTCAGCTCTTCGACGCGGGCATGCTGGCCCGCATGAAGGACGGCACCCTGCTCGTCAACGTGGCACGCGGGGCCGTCGTCGACACCGACGCCCTGCTCAAGGAGACGCACCAGGGCCGGCTGCGGGCCGCGCTCGACGTGACCGACCCCGAGCCGCTCCCGCCCGGGCATCCGCTGCGGGAGACACCCGGCGTGCTGATCACGCCGCACGTCGGCGCGTTCACGTCGTCCCTGTGGCCCCGCCTCGAACAGCTCATCCGGCGCCAGTTGAGCCGTTTCGCCGCAGGTGAGGAGCTGGAGAACGTCGTGTCCCGCTGACGCCCGGTCCCGGGGGCGGAAGCCGCGTCGGGCCGTCCCGCCGCTGTCCTGCCCGCGGGCGCCGCGCATGTCACACCCGCACCGTCTCACCGGTCATGCTGACGACAGCAGTACACGAATCCTGCCGAACAGCACAGCGTCGGACGAGTCGGATTCGTCGCACCATACGTGTGCCGACGGTCTTCCCGGCGGGCGATCCGCGGGGGCGTCCCCCACCCCCACCACGGCCGCACGGCCGGAAGCCCTCGCGCCGCGCCAGTGCCGCGGATCCACGGCCAAGGCCGCCACCGCCGCGCTGCGTGTGACGCAGAAACGAAGGGTGAAGAGATGGGCCACGACAGCCGGCCGGTGGAGCCGGAGCAGAAGCGCACGGGGGAGAGGCTCGCCCGATGGGCGGACAGCCGGCTGGGCCGCCGCCCGATCGTGCGCTCCGCCCGGCGCCTGGTCTTCCCCGACCACTGGTCGTTCATGCTCGGCGAGATCGCGCTCTACAGTTTCGTGATCCTGCTGATCACCGGCGTCTATCTGAGCTTCTACTTCCACCCCTCCTCCGACCTCGTGGTCTACCAGGGCGACTACGCCCCCTTGCGCGGACAGTTGGTGTCCGAGGCCTTCGACTCGACCCTGCACATCTCCTTCGACGTCCGAGGCGGCCTGCTCGTCCGCCAGGCACACCACTGGGCGGCCCTGGTCTTCGTCGCCGCCGTCCTCGCCCACATGCTGCGGGTCTTCTTCACCGGCGCGTTCCGCAAGCCGCGGGAGCTGAACTGGGTGCTGGGGTTCGGACTGCTCGTCCTCGCGATGTTCGCGGGTCTGACCGGCTACGACCTGCCGGGGGACCTGCTGTCCGGCACCGGCCTCCAGGTCGTGAACGGCACGATCCTGTCGATCCCCATCGTCGGGACCTATCTGTCGTTCTTCCTCTTCGGGGGTGAGTTCCCCGGCGACGACCTGATCGCCCGCTTCAACACCCTGCACGTCCTGGTCATCCCCGCACTCATGGTCGTCCTCATCGTCGGCTACGTGGTCCTGGCCCTGCGCCACCGGCCGGCGCAGTACCCCGGACCCGGCCGTACCCGCGACAACGTCGTCGGTCTTCCGGCCAAGGTGTACGCCGTGAAGGCCGCCGGCTACTTCTTCCTCGTGACCGGCGTGATCTTCTTCATGGCCGCCGTCGCCGAGATCAACCCCGTGTGGGACTACGGCCCCTTCCGTCCCGACCAGGTCTCCGCCGGGTCCCAGCCCGACTGGTACATGGGCGTCGCCGACGGACTGCTGCGCGTCATGCCCGGCTGGGAGATCGACTTCTGGGGCCACACCCTGGCCCTGGACAACCTGCTGCCGCTGCTGGCCGGGACGCTGCTCTTCCTGGCCATGGGGGCCTATCCGTTCCTGGAGGCCTGGGTGACGGACGACGACAGCGAGCATCACCTGCTGGACCGTCCCCGCAACCGCCCGGTACGCACCGCCCTCGGCGTGGCCTGGCTCAGTGTCTACGCGGTGGCCCTGATCGGTGCCGCCAACGACATCATCGCCACCCGCCTGCACGTGTCCGTCAACGACGTGACCTGGGCCGTGCGCGTCGGCCTCTTCGTCGTCCCCGTCCTGGCCTTCGTCGTCACCAAGCGCGTGGCACTGGCACTGCAGCGCAGGGACCGCGACCTGGTCCTGCACGGCCGAGAGACCGGCGTGATCAAGCGCCTGCCGCACGGCGAGTACGTCGAGGTCCACGAGCCTCTCGACCCCGCACGACTGCACACGCTGACCTCGCACGAGCAGAACCGGCCACTGGACGCCGTACCCGCGGGCGACGGGGACGGTGCCGTGGCCCGCCGCACACAGCGCCTGCGCACCGGGCTCAGCGGCTTCCTCTAGGGCCCCGGCACGCAGATCCCCAAGCCCACGGCGACCGAGCACGAAGAACTCACCGGTCGGCACGGGTCCTGAACCGCGAGGCGACACACACGGGCGGAGACCATTTTCACACCATGTCACGCATTTGGTGGGTCTCCGGTCTCAAAGGTGAAAAGGCGACACAACGTGCCGCGAACACCGATCACGATCCCGCCCCGCCCCGCCCCGAAAGGCATGCGACATGAACCGCACCTCCCGTACAAGCCGGACCCGTACGACGATGACCGTCCTGGCCGGCGCCGGTATCGCCGCCGGCCTGCTCGCCACCACGATCGCCCCGGCCTCCGCCGACAAGGACACCACCGACCGGGGCCCCAAGCCCACCGTCGTCCTGGTCCACGGTGCGTTCGCCGACTCCACGAGCTGGAACGGCGTCATCGACAAGCTCCGGCACGACGGCTACCCGGTCGTCGCCGTCGCCAACCCGCTGCGCTCCCTGAGCGGCGACTCCGCCTACCTCAAGGACGTCCTGGCCGGAATCGACGGCCCCGTCGTGCTCGCCGGTCACTCGTACGGCGGTTCGGTCATCAGCAACGCCGCCACCGGCAACAAGAACGTCAAAGCGCTGGTGTACCTCGCCGCCTTCCTCCCCGAGAAGGGCGAGAGCGCGGGCGACCTGTCCGGGCGGTTCCCCGGCAGCACCCTCGCCCAGGCGCTGCGCCCGGTGCCGGTCACGAACGCCGACGGTTCCCCGGGCACCGACCTCTACATCCAGAGCGACAAGTTCCGCCAGCAGTTCGCCGCCGACGTGCCCCGCAACAAGACCGACCTCATGACCGTCACCCAACGACCGGTCACCGAGGCGGCCCTGGGCGAGGGAGCGGCCGAACCGGCCTGGAAGACCATTCCCTCCTGGGTCCTGGTCGCCACCCAGGACCGCAACATCCCGGCCGCGGCCCAGGAGTTCATGGCCCAGCGGGCCGGTGCCCACACCACGCAGGTGCGATCGTCCCACGCGGTTAGCGTCTCGCAGCCCGGAAAGGTCACCGGCGTCATCGAGGACGCCGCCCGCTCGGTGCGCTGAGAGCGCACCCGGTGATCGAAGGGCCGGCGGTTCGCCGCCGGCCCTTTTCCCGACCCCGCACCGTGTGCGTGTCGCGCACCGGTTCCCGGCCGCTCAAGGACGGACTCATGCGCCGCGAACCGCGGATCATCCCGATAGGCCCCGGCCAACTCGCCCGCACCGCGGCGATGCACCGCCGATGTTCCCCGCAGACCCTGTGGAGCCGTTACCACCGGGCGATGGACGACCCCAGCACGTATGTGCCCACTCTGCTGTCCCGCCCCGGATCGGTACACCTGGCGGCCCTGGGCACCACCGGCCGCATCGTCGCCGTGGGCCACCTGATGCCGGATCACACCGCTGTCGAGGCGGCGCTGCTGGTCGAGGACTCCTGGCAGAGCCGTGGAATCGGGACCCGCCTGCTCCAGCACCTGGGCGAGCACGCGCGGGCCGGCGGCTGGACGACGATCTACGGCCTCTTCCTGGCCGGCGACGAGCGGATCGACGCCATGCTGCGCCACGCGCCCGTTCCTGTACAGCGCAGGGAAGAGGGTGGCGCCGTCACCGCCTCGGTCTCGGCCCACGACCTGATGGCCCACCCCTCCGCCCCCGGGCGGTGACGTGCGCGGGCCCCCTCGGACACCGCATCCACGGCCTGCGCCGCAGACGGAAAAGCCGGTGCGGGCGACGCCCGCACCGGCTCTTCCCGCTCACGCAGCGGCGTCGGGATACAGATCGTCTTCGAACGCCGCCGACTCCAGGAGCGCCTTGACCGACGTCAGGTAGCGTGCCGCGTCCGCCCCGTCCACCAGCCGGTGGTCGTACGACAGCGACAGGTGCACCAGGTCCCGGACGCCGATGACCTCCTCGTCACCGACGCGCACCACCCCCGGCCTCCTGACCGTGGCGCCCACGCCGAGGATCGCGGCCTGGTTCGGCGGCACGATGACTGTGTCGAACAGCGCACCACGCGAACCGGTGTTGGAGATCGTGAAGGTCGCGCCCGACACGTCGTCGGGGGTCAGGTGACCACCGCGGGCCCGGTCGGCGAGGTCGTGGACGGCCCGGGCGAGCCCGGCGACGGTGAGGTCACCGGCCGCCTTGACGACCGGGGTCATCAGACCGGCCTCCGTGTCGACCGCGATCCCGATGTTCTCGGTGTCGAAGTAGGTGATGGTGCCCTCGTCCTCGTTGATCCGGGCGTTGACCACCGGATGCGCCTTAAGCGCCTGGGCGGCTGCCTTGACGAAGAAGGGCATGGGGGAGAGCTTGAGGCCCTCGCGTGCCAGGAAGCCGTCCTTCGCCCGGTTCCGCAGGCGCATCAGCCGGGTGACGTCGGCCTCGACCGTCGAGGTGAGCTGCGCCTGCTCCAGCAGTGCCTTCTTGAGGTTGTTGCCGATGGCCCGGCGGATACGGGTCATCGGAACCGTGCGGCCGCGGAGCGAGGACGTGTCCTCCGCCGGGGCGGCGCGCACCGGCGCGGGCGCGGGTGCCGGGGCCTGCGGAGTCGCCGGCGCGGGCGAGGGCGCCGGCGCGGGGGAAGCCGGAACGGCGGTCGCGGCAGGCGGCACGAAAGGCTCGGCCGGAGCCGGAGCCGGAGTGGGTGCCGGAGCCGTCGGTGCGGGTGCGGCTGCAGGCGGGGCCGCCGGTGCCGTGTCCGGCGCGCCGATGACGCCGAGGCCGGCACCGACCTCGACCGTCTCGTCCTCGGCGGCGAGGATCTCCAGCAGGACGCCGGCGGCGGGGGAGGGGATCTCGGTGTCCACCTTGTCGGTCGACACCTCCAGCAAGGGCTCGTCGGCCTCGACGCGGTCACCGACCTGCTTCAGCCAGCGGGTCACGGTGCCCTCGGTGACGGACTCGCCGAGGGCCGGCAGGGTCACGGAAACGCTCATGATGACGTTCAACTCCTCACGGCCCGGCGTGGCGTGCGCCTACGCCGGACCTGTCGTGCAGGGCCCGCGTCGGACGACGCGGGCGGTAGGGGTCGCCTTGTACGGCGGTTCAGCGGTCGAGGCCGTACTGCGCGCGGGCCCGCGCGACCGTCTCCGGCGGGACCTGCCCCGCACGGGTCAGACGGTCCAGTGCGGTCACCACGATCGACTCGGCGTCCACCCGGAAGTAGCGGCGCACGTCCTCGCGGGTGTCGGACAGCCCGAAACCGTCGGTGCCCAGGGAGTAGTAGTCCTGTTCGACCCACTGGCCGATCTGGTCGGGCACCTGCCGCATCCAGTCGCTGACGGCCAGCACCGGCCCCGGCGCCCCGGACAGGGCGCTGGTGACGAACGGGATGCCTTCCTCGCCCCGCATCCGGGCGTCGTCGGCGCGCATCGCGTCCCGGCGCAGCTCCGTCCAGGACGTCACCGACCACACGTCGGCGCGCACTCCCCAGTCGGAGGCGAGCAGTTCCTGCGCGCGCAGGGCCCAGTGGATCGCCGTACCGGAGGCGAGCAGTTGGAGCCGGGGCCCGGCCGCGGCCGCCTCGGCGGGCCGGTACCGGTAGATGCCCCGGACGATGCCCTCCTCGATGCCGGGAACCGGCGGCATGGCGGGCTGGTGCTTGGGCTCGTTGTACACGGTCAGGTAGTAGAAGACGTCCTCGGGCCGCTCGCCGTACATGCGGCGCAGACCGTCCCGGACGATGACCGCGATCTCGTAGGCGAACGCCGGGTCGTAGCTGACGGCCGCCGGATTGGTGGAGGCGAGCAGGTGCGAGTGGCCGTCCCCGTGCTGCAGGCCCTCGCCGATCATCGTCGTGCGCCCGGCGGTGCCGCCGACCACGAAGCCGCGGCCCATCTGGTCGCCGAGTGCCCAGAACTGGTCGCCGGTCCGCTGGAAACCGAACATGGCGTAGAAAATGTAGAAGGGGATCATGGGTTCGCCGTGCGTGGCGTACGACGTCGCGGCGGCGGCGAACTCGGCGACGGAACCGGCCTCGGTGATGCCCTCGATGAGCAGCTGCCCGGTCGTGCTCTCCTTGTAGTGGAGCAGCTGGTCCGCGTCGACCGGGTCGTAGGTCTGGCCGTGCGGCGAGTAGATGCCCGCGGTGGGGAACATCGACTCCATGCCGAAGGTGCGGGCCTCGTCGGGGATGATCGGCACCCATCGTGCCCCGCTCCCCGGGTCGCGCATCAGGTCCTTGACCAGCCGGACCAGCGCCATCGTGGTGGCCATCTCCTGGTGGCCCGACCCCTTCTCCAGGTCCTCGAAGGGCTTGGCGGGCGGTTCGGGCAGCGGCTTGGCGACCACTCGACGCACGGGTGCGGGCCCGCCCAGCGCGGCCCGGCGCTCGCGCAGGTACCGCACCTCGGGCGAGTCCTCCCCCGGGTGCCAGAACGGCACCTGGTCACCGGCGAGCGCGCTGTCGGGGATGGGCAGCTCCAGCAGGTCGCGCATCGCCCGGAACTGCTCCATCGTGAGCTTCTTCATCTGGTGGTTGGCGTTGCGCGACTCGAACGCCGGGCCCAGCGTGTGGCCCTTGACCGTCTGGGCGAGGACCACCGTCGGGGCGCCCCGGTGCTCGACGGCGGTCCGGTAGGCGGAGTACACCTTCAACGGCTCGTGGCCGCCCCGCGAGTTCTCGAACAGCTCGACCACCCGCGCGTCACTCAGGGAGGCGGAGAGCGCCGACAGGGCGTCACCCGTGAAGAAGTGTTTGCGTATGTAGGCCGCGTCCCGCGCGGCGAGCGTCTGCATCTCGGCGTCGGGCACCTCGCCCAGGCGCCGTACCAGGTCGCCGGTGGTGTCCTGCCCCAGCAACGGGTCCCAGGCCTCGCCCCACAGCGTCTTGACCACGTTCCAGCCGGCGCCGCGGAACCGTGCCTCCAGTTCCTGGACGATCTTCGAGTTGGACCGTACCGGCCCGTCCAGGCGCTGGAGATTGCAGTTGATGACGAACGTCAGGTTGTCCAGGTTCTCGCGGGATGCCAGGGTCAGGGCGGCCGTCGACTCCGGCTCGTCCATCTCCCCGTCGCCCAGGAACGCCCACACCCGTGAGGCGGAGGTGTCCTTGATGCCGCGGGCGTGCAGATAGCGGTTGAAGCGGGCCTGGTAGACGGCGCTGAGGGGGCCCAGCCCCATGGAGACCGTCGGGAACTCCCACAGCCACGGCAGCCGTCGGGGGTGCGGATAGGACGGCAGGCCATGACCTCCGGCCTCCCGTCGGAAGGCGTCCAGTTGGGCCTCGCTCAGCCGCCCCTCCAGGAAGACCCGGGCGTAGATCCCGGGGGAAGCGTGTCCCTGGAAGAAGAGCTGGTCGCCGGAGCCGTCGCCGTCCTTGCCCCGGAAGAAGTGGTGGAAGCCGATCTCGTAGAGCCAGGCCGCCGAGGCGTAGGTGGAGATGTGACCGCCCAGTCCCAGGCGCGAGCCGCGGGTGACCATCGCCGCCGCGTTCCACCGGTTGAGCGCGGTGATCCTGGTCTCCATCTCCAGATCACCGTCGAACTCCGGCTGCGCGGCGGCCGGGACGGTGTTGATGTAGTCCGAATACAGCAGCCCCGGCAGGGAGGTGCCCGTGCGCGCGGCGAACTCGTGCACCCGCCGGAGCAGGTAGACCGCCCGTTCCGGTCCCGCGTTGCGCACCACGGCGTCGAGGGAGGCACGCCACTCGGCGGTCTCCTCGCTGTCGCGGTCGGGCAGCTGGTCCAGCTCACTGATCACAGGGTTCTCGGTCGGCCGGGAGGGTTCACTCATGGCAGCCTTCTTGTCACGGCGTGGGTGTCGGCGGCATCGGCCGCGGACACGGTGGGTGTCGCGGGGCGACAGGTCTGAGGGGGAGGGAGATCCGGGCGACGGGCAGCGCCACCCGGCGGGGTCAGCGGCTCTTGAGCCACTGGGTGAACGTGTGATGGCCCAGCCGGGCGTCCGGCCCGGGAAGCAGGGCCCGCTCCTCGAGCACCGCGCCGAAGAACGGGGCCCCCACATCGGCGATCACCGGGCCGGGCCGACCGAGGAAACCGAGCACCTCGGCGGTGACGTCCTCCAGCCGGAGCTCCTCGGGCCCCGCTGTCTCGACCACGCCGAACTGCGGCAGCCCCACCGCGACATGGGCGAGGACCGCGGCGACGTCGTCCGCCGAGACGGGCCGCAGCAGCAGCGGCGGCACGTGCACGCCGTCGGGCCGGGAGCCGGCCGAGGCGGCGGCCTCCACGGACTCGTGGAACGGCGTGGCACGCACCACGGAGTACGGCACGGTCGTGTGCCGGGCCAGATCCTCCTGCGCCGCCTTGGCCTGGAAGTAGCCCGCCCCGATCCGGTCGGCGCCCACCACCGACAGCGCCACGTAGTGCTCGACGCCCGCGGCGGCGGCCGTCTGGAGGAGGTTGCCCGTCGCGGTGGTGAAGAACGCGGTGCTGGCCTCCTGCCGCCGGGAGGGTGCGTCGGTGACGTCCACGACCACCTCGGCGCCGCGCAGCGCTCCGTGCAGACCCTGGCCGGTGCTGACGTCTACTCCTTCCCCCCGCGACACGGGCACGACCTCCACCCCGTGGTCCCTGAGCCGCGCGACGGTCCGGGAACCGATCAGTCCGGTGGCACCTGCAACGACGACTCTCATCTGCGTCTCCTCCGTCGGGGGCCGATGACCCCGCTGGGTGTCGTGGGCGGATCGTGGCGGATGCGGAGTGCCACCGTGCCCGTCTCTCGTAGACAGATGGCATGTCCTTCGTGTGACACCGTGCGGGGCGGCCGCCGCCTCCGACCGCTCCGGCGCGGTGTCACAGACCCGCCCCGTACCCGGTCAGGAGGGCGAGCGGTCATCACGACCGGAGACGACCCCGTGACGGCGGACGACGTGCCGCCCGGTCACGGCGGAACCACGGAAGGTGCGACTCGATGTCGGAGAATGCACAGCACGCCCACCACGGACACGGAACCGGCGACGCGGACGGCCCGAGCTGGACCCGCGCGGCGAAGATGATCCAGGACGCCTCGCCGATCGTCGTCCCCGAGGGCGCCTCGGCGATGACCATCCACGTCGAGTGGGAGCCCGGCGACCCCGGCACCCCGCCGCACCGCCACTCCGGACCGGCGTTCGGTTACGTCATCAAGGGTGCCGTCCGCTTCGAACTGGAGGGTGAGCCCGAGCGTGTGGTCGAGGCCGGCGGCACCTTCTGGGAGCCGGGCGGCGACGCCATCCACTACCAGGACGGCAACGCGCTCAGCGACGAGAAGACGGAGTTCGTCGTCACGATGATGTGCGCGCCCGGCAAGCCCATGCTCGAACTGGTCGACGAGGCGGAGCTGAAGGAGCGCGCTCACCTGCGCGCACCCCGGCCCACCGCCTGACCCTCGGTCGGGCACTCACGACGGGGCCCCGCACCCGTGACACCGGCCAGGCCGGGAGGTCACGGATGCGGGGCCCCGTCGTTGCGCGGTATCAATGGCTCCCGCTCCTACCCCTGCTCCTACTCCACGAAGTACGAGTCGTGCCGGTCGAAGAACGCGGCACGCTCCTCCTCGGTAGCGTGCCCCAGCTGGGAGACCTGTTCGAAGTACTCCTCGCGCGGGGCGCCCGGGGTGAACAGCAGCAGCATGTCGGCCGGTGCGTCGGAGTCGTTGCGGAAGGCGTGCAGCCCGCCCTGGGGGACATGCAGGAAGTCACCCTTGCGGGCGTCGACCCACTGCACACCGTCGAAGACGCGCACGGTGCCGTCCAGGATGAAGAAGGACTCCGAGATCCGCTTGTGGAAATGGGTCTTGGGGCCGCCCGCCCGGGGCCGCATCTCCACCCGGTACAGCCCGAACTCGCCCCGTGTGGTGGCCGTGGTGGCCAGGTAGTGGGTGGCGTCCTTTCCGGTGCCGCTCTCACCCAGGTTCGGCGGTGTGGTGGCCGGCCGGAAGACGGCGCTGACCTCACCGTCCTCGCCCCAGTACTTCTGCTCCGGGTACGGGTACGACATGTCTGGTTCCTTTCGTACGGCAAGCGCTGCGCGCGGCGCCGGTTGTCATTCGACGGCTTGATGATGGGCGAAGCGGGACACCAGTGGGGGTTCCGTCAGCCAGCCGTGGGTGTGCCCGTGCGCCGGACGAGGTGCGGTGGCGGACCGCCGCAGCGTGCCGAAAGCGACCGCCGCGCCGACGGCGAGGAGGACCGCGCACAGCGGCATGGCCCGGCCGAACGAGGCGTCGAAGGCCGTGTCCGACCGGTAGGCCTCCGGGCCCATCCCGACCAGCAGCGGGAGTGCCGCGACGGACACCAGCCCCGCCGCCCGGGCCGCGGCGTTGTTGATGCCGCTGGCCAGTCCGGCGTTCGAGGCGTCCACCGAGGCGAGCAGAGTCACGGTCAGGGGGGCGACCATGACGACCATGCCGGCGCCCATCACCATGAGGGCGGGGAGGATGTCCTGGATGTAGGACGCGCCCGGACCGACCCGCAGCATCATCAGCATCCCCGCTCCGCACACCAGCGGGCCGACGGTGAGCGGGGCCCGCGGCCCCAGCCGCTGGGCAAGCATCCCGGCGTGGGACGAGAACAGCAGCATCAGCACGGTGTTCGGCAGCATCGCCGCCCCGGCGGCCAACGCCGAGTACCCGACGACGATCTGCAACTGCAGCGCGGTGAGGAAGAAGAACCCGCCCGTCCCCGCGTACACGCACAGGGTGATGACGTTGACGGCGGTGAACTGCCGGGAGGAGAAGATCGCCAGCGGCATCATGGGGTCGCCGCTGCGTCGTTCGACGCGGAGGAACGCGGCGCCCGCGACGACACCGCCGACGGCCGCGGCGACGGCCACGGTCCCGCCGTCGCGCGCCTCCGTCAGCGCATAGGTGACCAGCGCCAGGGCCAGGGCTCCCAGGACGGCGCCGGGAACGTCGAAGCCGACCCCGCGCCGGGCCCCCGCCCCTGCCGTGGACACTGCTTTCTTGCGCGGTGCGCCCACGGACTCCGGAACATGGCGCAGGGCGACGGGGACGCACAGCAGCGCCGGGACGGCACTCAGCACGAAGGTCCAGCGCCAGCCGGGCCCGTCCACCAGCCACCCGCCCACGAACGGCCCCAGAGCGGCGCCGATGCCGCCGAATCCGGACCACAGGCCGATCGCGCGCGGCCGGTCGTCCGGATGGAAGGAGGCCTCGATGATCGCCAGTGACCCGGGCGTGAGCAGCGCACCCCCGACACCCTGCAGGGCCCGGGCGGCGATGAGCGTGGTGGTGTCCGGGGCCATGGAGCACAGCAGCGACGCGACCGCGAACCACACCAGGCCCAGGACGAAGATGCGACGCCGCCCGAACCGGTCGCCCAGGGAACCGCCCAGCAGGATGAGCCCCGCCAGGGTCAGCATGTAGGCGTTCACCGTCCACTGGAGGACGCCGAGATCGGCGTCGAAGTCCTGGCCGATGCGCGGGAGCGCGATGTTGGTGACGGTCGAGCCGAGCAGCACGACGCCGGAGCCGAGGACGGTGGCCAGTAGGGTCCACCGCCCACGGGCGCCGGCGATGCGGAGGGGAGCGGTGCTCTCGGGAGCGGGGGAGCGGTTCATGTCGAGTCCTGGGGTGGCGTGGCCCGAGCGGTCCGTCGCCTGCTCGGGGGTCGGGGTGAGCAGGCGACGGACGGCACGCGTCCGGCCGAGCTGCCGCGCGGCCGGAGAGGCTGGATCAGCCGAACATGCCGGGCTTGTAACCGCCCGCGGGCTGCTGGTTGATGACGTTGATGCGGTTGTAGGCGTTGATGACGGCGATCAGCGAGATCAGCGCGGCGAGCTGGTCCTCGTCGTAGTGCTTCGCGGCCTCGGCCCACACCTCGTCGGAGACGCCGCCGGAGGCGTCCGCGATGCGGGTCCCCTGCTCGGTCAGTTCCAGGGCCGCGCGCTCGGCGTCCGAGAAGACCGTGGCCTCGCGCCACACGGCGACCAGGTTCAGTCGCTGCTGGTCCTCGCCCGCCGCGGCGGCGTCCTTGGTGTGCATGTCCGTGCAGAAGCCGCAGCCGTTGATCTGGCTGGCCCGGATCTTCACCAGTTCCTGGGTGGCGACCGGAAGAGCGGACTGGACCGCCGCTCCGGCCGAGTTCAGGTGCTTCATGACCTTGCCCGCCAGGGCGTTGCCGAAGTAGTTGATGCGCGCGTCCATGACGTATCTCCTCAAGGGTGGAACGGTTACGGACCATTGACCGGGTGCCCGCGCGTTCTGTGACAACCGGATCAGTCCGCATGCGCCACCTTCCGTTCCCCGGCCTCGGAGTCCGCAGGCCTGACCCATCTCAAGGCACACCGTGTGAAGAATGACGCACACCACGGCCGCATTCGGTGTGGTCGCCGTGCACGGGCGTAGCATCGAACGAGTGGACCAGGCCCGTCGGCCCGAGTCGGCGCCGCCCTCCCGGGCCCCGGGTACGGCGAGCGCACCATCCCCCAGCGAACTCCAAGGTGATCACCATGGCTACCGAGAGCGTCCTGCACCCGAGCCTCATCGTCCCGATCGGACACGTCGAGCCCGTTCCCCGCCGCATCCGGGGGATGGTCGGGGGCCGTGTCGCCTTCGACACCCGCCGCGCGCTGTACGTGTGGGAGTGGCAGGCGTACCCGCAGTTCAGCATCCCGATCGAGGACTTGGTGGAGGGCGTGCTCGACGACGACAAGCACACCGAGCAGCTCGGTGCCGGGCCCGCTCACCGCCACACCCTGCGGGTCGGTCCGGAGGTCCGTGCGGGAGCGGCATGGGTCTGGGGGGAGGGCTCCCCCGAAGCCCTGCGCGACACGGTGCGCTTCGAATGGGAGGCGCTGGACGCCTGGTTCGAAGAGGACGAGCCGGTCTTCGTCCATCCGCGCAGCCCGTACTCGCGCGTGGACGCGCTGCGTTCGCGCAGCACCGTCCGGGTCGAGGTGGACGGCGTCGTGCTGGCGGAAGCCTCCGGCTGCGTGAAGCTGTTCGAGACCGGTCTGCCGACCCGCTACTACCTCGACCCCATGAACATCGACTGGACCCGGCTGCGGCACTCCGACACGGTGACCCGGTGCCCCTACAAGGGAACGACGAGCGACTACTGGTCGTTCGACGGCGACACCGGCGCCCACGAGGACATCGCCTGGACGTACGACTTCCCGACCATCCACGCCAACCGCATCGCCGGACTGACCGCGTTCTACAACGAGCACGTCGATCTGTACGTCGACGGCTTCCTGCTGCCGAAGCCGGTGGATCCCACCCGGGTGGGATCCGACTAGCCGAAGCGTTGTGCGGGCCCGAAGCGTCACACATCGACTCCTCACACGGTCTCATGAGGTGGAAAGCCATCCAAAAGCCTCATCACCGCAAGGAGTGACCATGAGCGACATCGTTCTCGAGCCCGCCGCGCAGGATTTCGCCGACGCCACCGCCAAGCCGCCGTTGCTGTACGAACTCGGTGTCGAGGGAGCCCGCAAGCTGCTCGACGACGTCCAGTCCGGTCCGGTGGAGAAGCCGGACGTGGACGAGAAGTGGATCACCGTGCCCGCCGAGGTCGGTGACGTGCGGGTGCGCATCCTCAAGCCCGTCGGCACCACCGGCGTGCTGCCTGTGATCCTCTACGTGCACGGTGGCGGCTGGATCCTCGGAAACGCGGGCACCCACGACCGCCTGGTGCGGGAGCTGACCGTGGGCGCGGAGGCGGCCGTGGTCTTCGTCGAGTACGACCGCTCTCCGGAGGCGCAGTACCCCGTCGCCATCGAGCAGGCCTACGCCACCGCCCAGTGGGTCACCACCAAGGGCGCCGACGAGGGCCTGGACGGCTCCCGCATGGTCGTCGCCGGCGACTCCGTCGGCGGCAACATGACCGCAGCCCTCACTCACATGGCCAAGCGGCGCGGCGGCGTGACCTTCCTGCACCAGTCCCTCTACTACCCCGTCACCGACGCCGGGCAGGACACGGAGAGCTACCGCGTCTTCGCGCACGGACCGCACCTGACCGCGAAGGCCATGGAGTGGTTCTGGAACGCCTACGCCCCCGATCCGGCGGAGCGGGACCAGATCACGGCCTCGCCGCTGCGAGCCACCCTGGAGGACCTCCAGGGGCTGCCTCCGGCGTTCGTCGCGGTCGACGAGAACGACGTGCTGCGCGACGAGGGCGAGGAGTACGCCCGCAAGCTGATCCAGGCCGGGGTGCCGACCACGACCGTCCGCTACAACGCCACCCTGCACGACTTCATGATGCTCAACCCGGTCCGCGGAACGCAGGCCTCCACCGCGGCGATCGAGCAGGCGATCCACGTGCTGCGCAAGGCCCTCGGCACCGACTGATCTGGAAGGGCCACTCTCATGAGCACACAGAAACCGACCATCGTCCTCGTGCACGGCGCGTTCGCGGACTCGTCCAGTTGGAACGGCGTCGTCGCCAGGCTCCGGTCGCACGGCTACCCGGTGGTGGCCGCGAGCAATCCGCTGCGCGGGCTGACCGAGGACAGCGCGTACGTCAGGCAGCTCCTGGAGTCCATCGACGGGCCCGTCGTCCTCGGCGGCCACTCCTACGGCGGCTCGGTCATCAGCAACGCCGCGACGGGGCTCGACCACGTCAAGGCTCTCGTGTTCGTCGCGGCGTTCCTGCCGGAGGAGGGCGAGAGCGCGGTCGACCTGTCCGGCAAGTTCCCGGGCAGCACCCTCGGGGAGACGCTCCGCCCGGTGCCGGTCACGCTCCCCGACGGCAGCCGGGCCGCGGACCTCTACATCGAGCAGAGCAGGTTCCACCAGCAGTTCGCCGCCGACGTCCCGGAGGAGACCACGGCGGTCATGGCGGCCACCCAGCGGCCCGTGGCCGACGCCGCGCTGGCGGAGGGCGCCTCGGCGCCGGCGTGGAAGGACATTCCGTCCTGGGTACTCGTGGCCGCGGACGACCGCAACATCCCGGCCCAGGTGCAGACGTACATGGCCGAGCGCGCGAAGGCCACGGTGGTGCACGTCACCGCTTCCCACGCGGTGAGCGTGTCGCGTCCGGGCGATGTCGCCCGGCTGATCAACGAGGCGGCGCAGGCGACCGGCTGAGCGGACGGTGGGCCGCCGCCCTTGGGATGACCGGCGGCGGCCCACCGGCACCGCGCCCGCCGCGGCGCCGCGTCACGTCCCACCGGAGTGACACGGGAGTACCTCATGAACACGAGCAAGCAGGCCGCTCGCGGGCTGGCCGACCTACAGGCGTTTCTGTACCGCGAGGCGCACCTCAGCGCCGCTCGTCGGCGGGTGTCCGCCTTCACGGCGAAGGCCGACGGGCTGACCCACGGGCAGAGGGTGGACCTGGAGCGGTGGTATCTGGAGGAACAGAAGTACGTCGCCCGCATGGTGACCGAGCACATCGCGGAACGCATCGGCGCGGCCGAGGCGGCGAACCGCCTCCGGTTCGGCCGCTGGCTGCGCGGCACGCTGATCGCCATGACCGCGATCGGCCTGACGATCTTCGTGTGTACGGCGGTCGTCGTGGGCTCGATGACCTGATCGACCGAGGCCGCACCGGGTCATCACAGGATCCGTAGCGGCGGCTTCCGGCCAGTGGGCCCTGGTCGGAACGCGATGCCGGGAAGACGGGCACGCAGCAGAAGGCAGAGGGGGCGCAGGCGGGGGCATCAGGGCCCCGGGTCCCGAGCGCCTGCGCGCGAGCCTCGGCAATCATTTTGAGACAGCTCTACGGAAAGTGAAACGCCGGGGTATCGTGGCAGCCGGGAGGCTGCCATGGTGAGGGACGGCGCACGGACCGAGCTCATCGGGCGGCAGGACGAGTGCAAGGTCCTCGACGACCTCCTCGCCCAGGCCAGAGCGGGCCGCAGCGGAGTGCTGGTGGTGCGCGGTGAGGCGGGCATCGGCAAGACCGAGCTGCTGAACCACCTCCGCGACCGGGCCACCGGGTGCCGCGTCGTCAGAGCGGCCGGCGTGCAGTCCGAGATGGAGCTCTCCTACGCCGGGCTGCACCAGCTCTGCGCACCTCTGCTCTCCCACCTGGACGGTCTGCCCGAGCCACAGCGCAACGCCCTGCGCACGGCCTTCGGAATGCAGGTCGGTGATGCTCCCGACCGGTTCCTGGTCGGCCTGGCCACGTTGAGCCTGTTCGCCGCCGCCGTCGGCGACCAGCCGTTGCTGTGCACGGTCGACGACGCGCAGTGGCTGGACCGCGTCTCGGCCCAGACGCTGGAGTTCGTCGCCCGACGGCTGCTCGCCGAACCCGTCCTGCTGGTCCTGGCCGTCCGCGAGTCCGGCTCCCGCGAGGTGCTCGCAGACCTTCCGGAGCTGGCCGTGCGCGGACTCGGTGAGCGCGATTCCCGCGAACTCCTCGACTCGGTCGTCACCGGCCCGCTCGACCAGCGGGTACGCGACCGCATCGTCGCCGAGACGCGCGGCAACCCGCTGGCCCTGGTGGAGCTGCCGCGCGGCCTGACCCTCCTCGAGATGGCCGGAGGATTCGGCATACCGGAGAGCCGTCCCCTGTCCAGCCAGATCGAGGCGGGTTTCCTCCGCCGCATCCGGTCCCTTTCCGCGCAGGCGCAGCAGTTGCTGCTCATCGCCGCCACCGAACCGGTCGGTGATGTGTCCCTGCTGCGGAGTGCCGCCGAGCGCCTCGGCATCGACGTGGACCGCGCCGCGACCGAAGCCGAGGCGTCGGGTCTGATGACCCTCGGCACCTGGGTCCGCTTCCGCCACCCACTCGTGCGCTCCGCGGCGTACCGCGCCGTCGGCTTCGAGGAACGCCGTGACGTGCACGCCGCCCTGGCCGAGTCCATCGACGCCACGCTCTATCCCGAACGCCGTGTCTGGCACCTCGCCAGTGCCGCGACGGGCCCGGACGAGAACGTCGCCGCCGAACTGGAGGGCTCCGCCGGGCGGGCGCACGCCCGCGGTGGTGTCGCCGCCGCGGCCGCCTTCCTGGACCGAGCCGCCGAGCTGACCCCCGATCCGGTTCGCCGCGGAGCCAGGGCACTGTCTGCGGCGGAGGCGAAATACCAGGCGGGCGCCTTCGACACCGCGCGGGAACTGGTCGACGCGGCGGAGCTGGGCCCTCTCGACGAGGTCGGAGCCGGACGCGCGACCTTGCTGCGCGGGCAGATCATGTCGGCGGCCAAGAGCGCCAGCGCCGGACTGCCGCTGCTGCTCGAAGCGGCGAAGCGGCTCCAGCCGTTCGACTCCGCACTCGCCGACCGGACGTACCGGGACGCGATCTACGCGGCCCTGACCGCGGGCCGACTGGCCACGGGCGGGGTCCGTGACGTCGCCGAGGCGGTGCTCAGCACGCCGGGCCATACCGGCACCGAGAGCCGGGAGACCCGCCTCCTGACCGGTCTCGCCCGGGTGGTGACCGAGGGCTACGCAGCGGGCGCGCCGATCCTCCTGGACGCCGTGGCGGCGTTCCGGGAGGGGGGACTCTCCCGGGAGGAGGGCCTGGGCTGGCTGCCGTTCGCGTGCCGTATGGCACACAACACCTGGGACTTCGCAGCCTGGTCCGAGCTGTCGGCGCGGTTGGTCGACCTGGCCCGCGCCAACGGAGCGCTCGCCGTGCTGCCCTCGGCCCTTCTGCTGCGCCTGTCGAACCGGGTGTTCGCCGGCGACCTGCGCGGGGCCGCCTCCCTGACCGTGGAGGCGGGCGCGATCGGCGAAGCCACGGGCAGCGGCTTCCTCGCCCACTACGGCGCACTCGTCCTGGAGCCCTTCAGAGGGCGGGAGACGGCCACCCGGCAAGCGATCGAGACGCTTACCCAGGACCGCCTCCTGCGCGGGGAGGGCAAGGTGACGACGGCCACCCAATGGGCCGCTGCCGTCCTCCACAACGGCCTCGGCAGGTACGAGGAGGCCTACGCCGCGGCCGAGCGGGGCTGTGAGAACCCGCAGGAGCTGGGCCTGTCCCTCCAGTCCCGGGTCGAACTCGTCGAAGCGGCCGTGCGCCTCGGGCGTACCGAGCGGGCCGCCGAGGCAGTACGCACGATCGAGGAGATGGCCCAGGTCAGCGGCACCCCCTGGGCGCT
The DNA here is from genome assembly GCF_044590125.1 of Streptomyces sp. BBFR25. Classification (NCBI taxonomy): domain Bacteria; kingdom Bacillati; phylum Actinomycetota; class Actinomycetes; order Kitasatosporales; family Streptomycetaceae; genus Streptomyces; species Streptomyces sp. BBFR25. Next base: position 319,281 of record NZ_CP172447.1, on the reverse strand, counting down.
CGGTACCTCCGCCGCCGCGCGTGCCCTGGTGAGCGAGGGAGAGACGGCCGACGCCCTGCACCGGGAGGCGATCGAGCGGCTCGACACGGCCGGGGTCCGGATGGACAGCGCCCGCGCGCGGCTTCGGCACGGTGAGTGGCTGCGCCTGGAACGGCGCCGGGCGCAGGCGCGTACCCGGCTGAGCGAGGCACACGAGATGCTCGACGCCGCCGGGGCGGAGGCGTTCGCGGAACGCGCCCGACGTGAGTTGAAGGCCGTCGGCGTCACGGTGCGCGGTCGCGCCACGGCGGAGACGGCGGTCCTCACCGCGAAGGAGGTAGAGATCGCCCGGCTCGTGCAGGGAGGCTTCACCAACCCGGAGATCGGCGCGCGGCTCTTCCTCAGCCCGCACACGGTCGAATGGCATCTGCGCAAGGTCTTCGCGAAACTCGGTGTCTCTTCCCGCAAGGAGATCGACTCGGTGCGGTTGGAGGCGATGGCGACCGCGCCCTGACCCGCCCGGCGAAGGCCCGCTCAGACGTGCGACGCCTCGGGTTCCGCCAGCAGGGCGGGCACGGTGACGATGTTCGCCTCCCGGGCCAGCAGGCGGTGGACGGGACAGCGCCCGGCCGCCGCCAGCAACTGCTCCCGCTGAGCGGGCTCCAGGTCGCCGGTCAGCCCGACGTTCTTGACGATGTCACCCTGCTTCCCGAACCGCACGGCCACGTCGATCCGCTCCAGTGGCCAGTTGTGCCGGTCCGCCAGAGCCCGCACGGCCATGGAAGTGCAGGACCCCAGCGCGGCCAGCAGCAGCTCGCCCGGGGTGGGGCCCTCGTCGGCGCCGACGGGCTCGGGCTCGTCGGCGGTCAGGTGGTGCGTGCCGATCGAGACGGAACGGGTGAGCCGTGCGCCTTCGGCGACGGTCACGATGCGCGTGATCATGGGTCTTCCTCTCGGCCGAGGTACGGGGACCGGGCGGGGTCCGACAGGTCCCTCTTCCGCAGTGACCGAGCGGCGCGGGCGTGTGTGACAGTGCGGCCGGTGAGGGGGTGTCACAGACGGGGCGGGTGTCCTGTCACCAGGGTGTAGCGCACGGACCATGTCGGCGGGAAGAGGCAGCACATGCGGGTGGCGGTGGCCGGAGGAACCGGTCTGGTGGGCAAGTACGTAGTCGCCGAGTTGCGAGCCGCCGGGCACACACCAGTGGTCCTCGCCCGTTCGCACGGTGTGGACCTCACCACCGGCGCGGGTCTGGCCGAGAAACTGTCCGGCAGCGACGCGGTGATCGACGTGGCGAACATCGTCACCACGAGAAGGAAGACCGCCGTCGACTTCTTCTCCCGGGCGACCGGCCACCTGATCGCCGCCGCGCGCGCCGGCGGGGTCGCGCATCTGGTCACCCTGTCGATCGTCGGCTGCGACGAGGTCGACTTCGGGTACTACTTCGGCAAGCGTGCCCAGGAGGAACTGGTCCGCGACGGAGGCGTGCCGTGGACGGTGGTGCGGGCCACGCAGTTCTTCGAGTTCCCGGAACCGCTGCTGAACAGCGTGTCACCCGTGGTCATGGTGCCGAGGATGCTGACCCGGCCCGTCGCCGCCCAGGACGTCGCCCAGACGCTCGTCGGACACGCCGTCGCGGAGCCGGCGGGGATGGCACCCGAGATCGCGGGGCCCGACCAGCTGGACATGGTCGACATGGCGCGTCGCATCGCGCGTGCGCGAGGCCGACGCCGCCTCGTCGTGCCGGTGACGCTCCCGGGCAAGGTCGGCAAGGCCATGACCTCGGGCGGTCTGCTGCCACGCGGGGAGTACCTGCGCGGCCGCCGGACGTTCGAGGCCCATCTCGCGTCCCTCCGGGCTGCCTGACACCCGGTCAGGCGGCGCCGCTCACAGGACCGTGCTCAGGAGGCGCCGCGAGCTGATGCCCAACTTGGCGTACACCTTACGCAGATGCCATTCGACGGTGTGCGGGCTCAGGAACAACTGGGCGCCGATCTCGGAGTTGGTGAGCCCGTCCCGGGCCAGGCGCGCGATCTGGCTCTCCTGAGGCGTGAGCGCCGCCACGGCGGCGGCGTCGCGGCGGGCCACCGTCTCGCCGGTGGCCCGCAGTTCGCGGACCGCGCGCTCGGCGAACGCCTGCGCGCCGAACCGGGTGAACAGGGCGTGGGCCGTCCGCAACTGCGCACGGGCGTCGGCGCGGCGGCCCTCCCGCCGCAGCCACTCCCCGTACAGCAGCCGTGCCCGGGCCGTCTCCATGGCTGCCTGGGTGCGGCCAAGTCGCTCGATCGCCGCCCGGTACAGCTCGTCGGCAGCCGTTCCGTCACTGAGCAGGGCGCGGCAACGCAGCTGGACGCCCAGTGCCCAGTCCGTGGCGGCGGCGTCCGTGTCCCGGGTCAGCCGGACCAGTGCCGCCTCGGCCACGTCGAGCCGGCCGCTGCGCGCCCCGGCCTCCACCAGCTCGACCAGGCCCCAGCCGGCCGCGACCATGTCCTGCGGGTGCGCGCTCGCCCGACGGGCGGCTTCCAGCGCCTCCTCGTACCTGCCCAGGCCGTTGAGGAGCACGGCCTGGGCCCGGCACGCGACGGCCACCCCGATGCCCTCACCGCGGCCGAGGGCCTCCTCCGTACCGGCCTTGATCAACGGTGCGGCTTCGCTCGCGCGCCCCTGCCAGGCGGCGAGCGTCATCGTGCCGTACGGCGAGAAGCCGCTGCCGACCGACTCCTGGACCCGGCCGGTCTCCGCGATGAGCAGCGCCGCCGCGTCCAGTTCACCGGCGGTCGTGTGGACGACCACCCGCGAATTGAGCGCCAGCGGCAACTCGGTCAGCGCCCCGACGGCACGGGCGGTGCGCACATGGCGGGTGACCAGTTCCGTCCAGCTCTCGTGGTCCCACATCTCGGCCGCCAGTGCCGAAGCCGCCCACGACCAGCGCAGTACCTCGTCGGGCTCGGTCTCCCGGCGGAATGCGCGTACCGCGTCGCGCGAGACGGCGACCGCGTCGCGATACCCGTCGAGGAAACGGGTGGTGAGGGCGTCCAGCAGCAGATCGGCGCTGCGCGGCGTTCCCGTGCGGGGCGGGGCCGTCCCGCGCGCGGCCGCCGCCACCTCGCGTACGTGCGCTTCGGACGCGAGGCGCCCGGCGAACATGGCGGCCGACAGGGTGTCCAGGAAGGTCTCGCGGGCCAGGCCCACATCGAGCGGGACCATGTGGCGCGCGGTGGCCAACAGCCTGGGGAGCGCTTCGTCCACGCGGCTGGAGGCGAAGGAGATGCGGGCCTCGACGAGATCGGCACGGGCCCGGCCGAGTTCGTCGAGCGTGCCGGCCCGTGCCAGCTCCAGCAGGTCGCGCGCGGCGGCGGGCGCACCGGCGCGCAGCTTCGCCTGAGCCGCGGCGAGGGCACGCGTGGCCTTGCGCCGCGGGTGAGGCGTCAGGACGGCAGCATGGGCGAGGAACGCGGCCGCCGCGGCGGTGCCGCCCCGTGCCCGCGCCCGTCCGGCCGACGACTCCAGCTCCGCGGCGATGGCCTCGTCCGGCCGGACCGTGGCCCGCGCGAGGTGCCAGGCACGCCGGTCGGGGTCGAGGCCGGGGTCCGTCGCTTCGGCAAGCACGCGGTGCACCTCCCGCAGCTCCGCGAGCCCGGCCGACCGGTAGACCGCGGAGCGCAGCAGCGGATGCCGGAAACGCACCAGCGTGCTGACGTCGAGCAGCCCCGCCGAAACCGCCGGTTCCACCGCGTCCGGATCGATGCCCAGTCGCTCGACGGCGCTCTTGAGCAGCGACACGTCACCGACCGGCTCGGCGGCGGCCGCCAGCAGCAGGCGCTGCGTCGGCTCCGGAAGCGCGCGGACCCGCGCGAGGTAGCTCCGTTCGATACGGCCGGTCACCTTTCCGGGACCGTGCGGAGCGGACCCCTCCACCGCTTCCGCGTCGACGCGGCCGTGGGGGAGTTCCAGCAGCGCGAGGGGATTGCCGCGGGCCTCGGCGAGGACGCGGTCGCGGATCCGCTCGTCCATCGGACCTTCGGCGCCCGCGTCCAGCAGCGCGCGGGCGTCGGTGTCGTCCAGCCCGTGCAGCGTCAGCTCGGGCAGGCCGGCCAGGTCGTCGCGTCCCCGCTGCTCACGGGTGGCGAAGACCAGAGCCAGCGGTTCGGCGAGCATCCTTCGCGCCACGAACGCCAGCGTCTGCGCGGAGACACGGTCGAGCCACTGGGCGTCGTCCACGAGGCAGAACAGCGGTCGCCGGGCGGCCACGTCGGTCAACAGCCCGAGCACGGCCAGACCGACCAGGAACCGGTCCGGGGGCGGCCCCGCGCTCATCCCGAACGCCGTGGCCAGCGCTTCCGCCTGCGGCGGCGGGAGGGAGCCGACGTGCCCGAGGAAGGGCGCGCACAACTGGTGCAGTCCCGCGAACGGAAGCTCCATCTCCGACTCGGCACCCGCTCCACGGGCGACCCGGTGTGCCGTGACGCGTGCCGCGAGATGATCCATGAGGGCGGACTTCCCGATGCCGGCGTCGCCACGCAGAACCAGCACCGCGCTGCGGCCTGCCTCCACCTCCGAGACCAGCCCGTCCAGCACGTCGTACTCACGGCGCCGGCCACGCAGCCGCTCCGGACCGTCCCCGCTCACGCAGCCCCCCACACGCGGTGAGCATAACAACACGGCGTGCGGCCGGGGCAGGGGGCGGCTGCCGCGGCCGTATTCGGCGGCGGCTGTCACAGAACGGAGAGCCGTCTCATCAAGAGGGCAGAACGCTTTCCCGCCCACTCGCGCCGGTGTCCCGCCGGCGCCGGACCCCTTCGGCCCGGCATCGCGAGCCGAGAGGAGAGGACCTCACATGCTGACCGCGATGGACCGTTCCAGCCCTTCGGGCACCACGGAGACAGGGGCCCACGGGTGCGCGCAGCCCGGAAAGTGGCTGATCGGCGTGCCGTTCCGATCCACCGCTTCCCGCGTGGTCTGGATGTACTACGTGGTGGGCGAGGCGGGTGACGTCTCCCGAGCGGTGCGCGTCGCCCTGGCGCGTGCCAACAGTGCTCAGGAGAGGCAGGCGCGGGGCGGTGGGTCCGTCACGGCGGAGGAGCTGGAGGTCCGCAGGATCACGCTGGACGCCCTCGGGCGCACGCGCCTGGAGGGCCCCGGCGACCGGTGGGCCGCGTCCTCGTGGTGAGGGCCGGGAGCGTCGGGCGGCGCCTCGCGCCACGGCCGCGACGTCCCACGGCAGTGCCAGACGCGCACGCTCCTGTGACCCGGATCATGGGTCCGGGAGGGCATGGATGTCCCGCACCGCGCGGTGTTCGCTGGGTGACATGAACGAAAGCCCCAGGATGCCCTTTCCGACTCCTTCCCACTGGATCGACGGCCGTGCCGTCACCGGCTCCGGACCGTTGATCGACGTGGTGAACCCCGCCGACGAATCGGTCATCGCCCACCTCCACGAGGCCACCGCCGACGACGTGAACATGGCCGTCGACGCCGCGGTCGCCGCCTTCCCCGGATGGGCCTCGACGTCCCCGCGGCACCGTGCGGACGTCATGCGACGCCTGGCCGACGGCCTGCAGAAGCGGAGCGAGGAGCTGGCGGCCACCATCACCCTGGAGATGGGCGCTCCCATCGCCTTCTCCCGGCAGGCGCAGGTCGGATTCCCGGTCGCGTCCACCCTGGCCGCGATCGCCGCGGTCGAGCAGTTCGAGTGGACGGAGACGGTCGAGAACTCGCTCGTCGTCCGCGAGCCCATCGGAGTGGTGGGTGCCATCACCCCGTGGAACTTCCCGCTGCAGCAGTTGGTGACGAAGGTGGTCCCGGCGATGCTGGCGGGCAACAGTGTCGTCCTCAAGCCCTCGGAGATGTCTCCCCTCAGCGCCCGGATGTTCGCGGAGATCGCCACGGAGGCCGGGCTGCCGAACGGTGTGTTCAACGTGGTGCAGGGAACCGGCCCGGTCGTCGGTGAGGCCCTGTCCCGCCACCCGAAGATCGACATGATCTCCTTCACCGGATCCACCCGCGCCGGCAAGAGCGTCTCCAGCGCCGCCTCCGTCACGGTGAAGCGGGTCGCACTCGAACTGGGCGGCAAGGCGGCCCACATCATCCTCCCCGAGGCCGACCTCGACTCCGCTGTCACCCGCGGACTCGGCCTCGCCTGGGCCAACGCCGGCCAGGCCTGCGGTGCCTACGTGCGCATGCTCGTGCCCGAGGACCTTCAGGCGACCGTCGTCGACAGGCTCCGGACCGCCGCCCAGGAGTACGTGGTCGGTGATCCGGCCACCGAGGCCACGCGGATCGGACCACTCGCCTCGGAGACCCAGCGCCGACGCGTCGACGACTACATCAAGCGCGGCATCGCCGACGGCGCCACCCTCGTGACGGGCGGCCCCGGCCGGCCCGAGGGGTTCGAGACCGGTGCCTACGTCAGGCCCACGATCTTCTCCGACGTCGCACCTGATTCGGTCATCGCCCAGGAGGAGATCTTCGGCCCCGTCCTCGTCGTCATCCCCTACACCGACGACGATCACGCCGTCGAGATCGCCAACGGCACGGTCTACGGCCTCAACGCCGCGGTGACCGGGGACGAGGATCATGCCATGGCGATCGCCATGCGCCTGCGTGTCGGCCAGGTCGACGTCAACGGCGGCCCGCACAACTTCCAGGCACCGTTCGGCGGATACAAGCAGTCCGGCAACGGCCGGGAGATGGGCCGTGCGGGCCTCGAGGAGTTCCTGGAGACCAAGGCGATCACACGCTGACGCACCGCGCCATCGTGTCCGCGCACAACACACTGTTCGCCGGGAATGGCGCACCCCGGATACGACGTTCACGTCGTTGATCCACCGAAAGGACGACCATGGCAGACCGCGCGGCGCTGGCCGCTTTTCTGCGGGCACGCCGCGAGGCTCTGCAGCCCGAGGACGTCGGGTTGCCCCGCGGCCGCCGCAGGCGTACCGGAGGGCTGCGCCGGGAGGAGGTCGCGGCCCTGTGCGACATGTCGGTGGACTACTACAGCCGGCTGGAGCAGCCGCGGGGCCCGCACCCCTCGGAGCAGATGCTCACCGCGATGGCCCGCGGCCTGCGCCTGTCACTGGAGGAACGCGACCTCCTCTTCCAGCTCGCCGGTCACGCCCTGCCGCGCCGTGCACGACGCGGCGATCACGTCGCCCCTGGGATGATGCGCATCCTGGACCGGCTGGAGGACACTCCCGCCCAGGTGATGAACCACCTGGGCGAGACACTGAGCCAGACACGTCCCGCGGTGGCCCTGCTGGGTGACGAGACGGCCTACACGGGACTGGCCCGCAGTTCCCACTACCGCTGGTTCACCGACCCTGCCGCCCGTCTGGTCCACGCCGCGAGCGATCACGCCGAGCAGAGCCGTCTCATGGTGGCCGACCTCCACAGCGCCTACTCCCACGGCGGAGACGACTCCGATGCCGCCGCGCTCGTGGACGCGCTGAACCGGGAGAGTCCCGAGTTCGCCGGCCTGTGGCGGCAACGCCCCGTGCTGGGACCGTACTGCGCCTCCAAGCGCTTCGTGCACCCACAGGTCGGAACACTCGAACTGCACTGCCAGACGCTGATCGATCCCGACCACGGCCAGCGGCTCGTGGTCTACACCGCGACACCCGGGACGGAGAGCCACACCAACCTCCGGCTGCTGTCCCTCCTGCCGGTCTCCTGACAAGTGCGGCTCTCACTCCTACCGGGGGTCAGGCCCAGTCGAGGGCGTGCTCGTGGGCCAGCCGCGGCATGCGGTCGAACGCCGGAGGTCCGGCCGGGTGGCCGATGTTGACGACGAGGAGGGAGTGCCAGTCGCTGTCGGCGAAGAACTCCTTGTCGATCCCGGCCGGGTCGAAGCCGGCCATCGGACCCGCGGCCAGGCCGAGGGCGCGGATGGCGAGGATGAAGTATCCGGCCTGAAGCGGTCCGTTGAACGAGGTGATGGCCTCACGCTGGGCGGGCTCGCCCTCGAAGTACTCCTTCATCTCCGGGCGGATGGGCAGGACGTGCGGGAGGTGCTCGTGGAAGCGGTGGTCCACGGCGAGGACCGCGACGACGGGCGCCGAGGCCGACTTCGGACGGTTGCCCTCGTCGAGGTGCGGCAGCAGGCGCTCCTTGCCCTCGGCCGTACGGACGTACAGGACGCGCAGCGGTTGGGTGTTCGCGGCGGTCGGTGCCCAGCGGGCGAGCTCCCAGATGCTGGTCAGCGTTGCGTCGTCGACCGGCGTGTCGGCGAAGGAGTACGCGGTGCGGGCGTCGGTGAAGAGCGCGGCGCCGGCCTCGGCGGGAATGCGGGGGAGGGGTCCGGAAACGGACATGGGGATACTCCTGGCTCGTTGTGCTCGTCATTGGGGAGTAACTACTGTAAGGCTGGTTGCTAGGAAAAACAGAGCGACCTTCGGCAGAGTAGCACCCGGTTACCCTGAGGGCATGGAGAAGGCGAAGGGCACTCGATCGGTCGACGCGGACGGCGCGGAGGCGGGACAGCACCATCCGGCGGCTTGTGACGGTGCGCTGAGCAAGGCGTTCAGCTTTCTCGGCAAGCGGTGGAACGGCGTCATCCTGGCCACCCTCCAGCACGGACCCCTGGGCTTCGCCGAGTTGCGGCGCGCGGTGGAGGGCATCAGTGACTCGGTCCTCTCAGAACGGCTTTCCGAGCTGTCCGCCGCCGGTCTCGCGTACCGCGAGGTGGAGCCCGGTCCGCCCGTCACGGTGCGCTACCGCCTCACTCCGGACGGGACGGCTCTGATGCCCATCCTCAGTGAGCTCGCCGGATGGGCATCCCGGCACCTTCCGGACACGCCGGCCGCCCGGCGCGGCGGCCGTGGTTAGACCGTCGCCGTCTCGGTCGTACGAGGAGCCGACCGGCTTGCGGGGTCCCGTGTGACAACCTTGGCGGCATTTCTCATGTGGAGTGTGTCACAAGGTCTGGACACAAGGTGTGCTCTGTGCTGCCGGTATTGTGAAAGGGATTGTTCCCGGCATTCGATGCGGGAGTTCGCCGTCCCCGGAGCACCTGAGGAGCCACGCGCATGATCGCCAGCCCGCTTCCGGACCTGGTCGGCCGGCACCGCGAGTGCGAGGCACTCGACGATCTGCTGGCAGGCCTGCGTGAAGACGGGTCCCGGGTGCTGGTGATCCGCGGCGAAGCGGGCATCGGGAAGACGGTCCTGCTGGAGTACCTGGCCGCGCAGGCGTCCCGGACGAAGGTGACCCGGGCGCAGGGCATCGAGGCGGACATGGAGCTGCCCTACGCGAGCCTGCACCAACTGTGCGCGCCGTTCCTCGACGAGCTGGACGACCTGCCGGCACCCCAACGGGAAGCTCTGCGCGTGGCGTTCGGCATGGCGGCCGGTGATCCGCCCGACCGTTTCCTGGTCGGTCTCGCCGTGCTCACGCTGCTCACCCGTGCCTCGGAGGCGCAGCCGGTGCTCGTCCTGATCGACGACGCGCAGTGGCTGGACCAGGTCTCCCTGCAGACGCTGGAGTTCGTCGCGAGGAGACTGCTCGCGGAGGCGGTCGCGATGGTGTTCGCGGTGCGCGACCCCGAAGGACAGGACGCACTGACCGGTCTGCCGGCCCTGCGCATCGGCGGCCTCGACGCCACCGCCGCCGGGGAGCTCCTGGAAACCGCCGTCGGCGGGCGACTGGAGAAGCGGATCCGGGACCGGTTCGTGGCCGAGATGCACGGCAATCCGCTCGCTCTGCTGGAATTCTCCCGAGGCCGCAGTGCCGCCGAACTGGCTTACGGCCTGGACTCGTCCGGCCACCCGATCGTCCAGGGCCCGGTCGCGAGCCGGATCGAGCGGGACTTCGCCCAGCGGCTCGGGTCGCTGCCGGAGGCGACGCGGACGCTGCTGCTGATCGCCGCGGCGGAACCGGTCGGTGACGCCCGGCTGCTCGCCCGCGCGGCCGCCATGCTCAAGATCACCCCCTTCGCCGCTCCGGCCAAGGTCGCCGGTCTGATCGAGCTGGGCGAGTCCATCCGCTTCCGGCACCCACTGGTCCGTTCGGCGGTCTACCACCAAGCCCCACCCGAAGCACGCCGGTCGGTGCACCGCGCCCTGGCCGCCGCCACGGACCCGGTCCTGGACCCCGACCGGCGCGCCTGGCACGCCGCCCAGGCCGCGGACGGACCGGACGAGGAGGTCGCCGCGGGACTGGAACGCGCGGCCGACCGCGCCCGGCAACGCGGCGGAATCGCGGCCGAGGCGGTACTGCTGGAACGCGCGGCCGAGGTGACACCGGACCGCCGGCCACGTGGGCGCCGCGCCCTGGCGGCAGCGGAGGCGCACTTCTCGGCCGCGGCGCCCGACCGGGCCACGGAGCTGGCCACAGTGGCCGAACTGTGCCCCCTGAGCCCGCTGGACCGCGCTCGCCTGGCGCGGCTGCGGGCCAGGATCCTCTTCGCCCGCAGCCGCAGCGACGAGGCGGCGCCCCTGCTCCTGGACGCGGCGGCGCAGTTCACCGCCGCCGGTTCGCCGCTGGCGCGGGAGACGTACCTGGAGGCGATCAGTGCCACCATCTTCGCGGGCCGCGTGCACGGCCCCGCCGGGGCCCGCGCCGCCGCGATCGCCGCCCGGGCGTCCGGCGCACCCCCTTCCGGCTCCGGGGCCGCCGACCTGCTGCTGGACGGTGTGGCCGCGCTCCTCACGGACGGTTACGAGACCGGTGTGCCGGCGCTGCGCGGCGCCCTGGAACTGCTGGCCACCGAAGAACTGCGCACACGGGAGGCCACCGTGCGCTGGCTCCTGCTCGTACCGGTGGCGCTGGAGGCGTTCATCCACTACGCCTGGGACCTGCACGCGTGGGACACGCTGTCCAATCGCGCGGTGCGCCTGGCCCGCGACATCGGCGCGCTCGGCGCACTGCCCCCGGCCCTCATCTACGCCGGCGGAGTGCACATCCACTACGGCGACTTCGCCGAGGCGGCCAGGGTGATCGACGAGGCCGACGCCCTGGCCGCCGCGACCGGACACGCGCCGCACAAGTACGCGTCGCTGGTCCTGGCCGCCTGGCGGGGTGAGGCGGACGTCGCCTCCGGGATCATCGAGGAGTCCCGGCAGCGGGCCGACCAACGGGGCGAGGTGTCCCTGCTGGGCACCATGGGCTACGTCCAGGGAGTGCTGTACAACGGTCTGGCACGGTACGAGGAGGCCCTGGAGGCCGCGCGTACCGCCATCGAGCACGACGGGTTCAACTTCGTCGGTCTGTCCTTGATCGAGCACGTCGAGGCCGCCACCCGGTGCGGTGAGCTGGACCAGGCCAGGGCCTCGTTGGAGCGGCTGATGGATCTCACCCGCGCGGCCGACTCAGGCTGGGCCCGCGGCGCCAGTGCGCGTAGTCAGGCCCTGCTCGCCGACGGCGACGAGGCCGACCGCCTGTACCGTACGGCGATCGTGGAGTTCGGGCGAGGCGGGGTGACCGTGGAGGTGGCCCGTAGCCACCTGCTGTACGGCGAGTGGCTGCGCCGTACCCACCAGCGAGCGCTGGCCCGCGAGCACCTGCGTAAGGCTCACGAGATGTTCGACAGCATGCGGGCGCACGCCTTCGCGGAGCGGGCCCGCCGCGAGCTGCTCGCCACCGGGGAGCACGTCAGGGCACGGGAGACCACGGTGACCAGCGCGCTCACCCCCCAGGAATCACAGGTGGCCACGCTCGCCGCCGACGGCATGACGAACGCGAAGATCGGCGCGGAGCTGTTCATCAGCCCGCACACCGTGGAGTGGCACCTGCGGAAGGTGTACACGAAGCTCGGGATCAATTCCCGCCGCGCGCTGCCCGGTGCCCTGGCGAGCACCCCGCCCACGGACCGGGACGACGAGGGCCTGGTGCGTGCCGGCTGAGTCCGTAGGCCCTGGCCCCCGGGGCCCCACGGACTCGACTACGGACAACAAGGGCGCGACGGGGGGTGCCGCGGACGGAGGGTGGACCCATCGCCCCTGAAGGGGCGTCCGTTCACCCGAAGGAGTCCCGATGTCCGCGCCCAGCCCGGAGACCACCACGTCGGCCGGCACCCCGGCCGCCCGGCCTGCCGAGGGTGACCTGGACACCGCCCTCCACGTTTTCCTGGCCCAACGGAACCGACTGTTCCGCATCGCCCACCGGATCGTCGGGGACGCCGCGGGAGCCGAGGACGTGGTCCAGGAGGCGTGGGTGCGCTGGCAGCTCACCGACCGCGCGGAGGTCAAGAACCCGGTCGCCTTCCTGACCACGACCACGACCCGCCTGGCCATCAACGTCATCCAGTCGGGGCGGCGCCGGCATGAGACGCCGTCCGAACCGCGTTTCGCCGACCTCGGTGACCTCGCCTCGTCCGACGACCCCATGCTCTGCGCCGAGCGGACCGCGGCGATCGAGTCGGCCCTGGCCCTCCTCATGGCCAGGCTGACGCCGGACCGGCTGGCCGCCTACGTGTTGCGCAAGGGCTTCGACTACACCTATACGGAGCTGGCGAAGCTGCTGCGGATCAGCGCCCCGAACGCACGCGTGGTGGTCCACCGCGCCCAGGCCCGTCTCGGCAGCCAGCGCGAGCGGTCGATCCCCACCGAGTCGCACCGCCGTCTCGTCACCGCGTTCCGGACCGCCGCCGACACCGGCGACCTCGACGGTCTCGTACGACTGCTCGTCCCCGAGGCGCGGGTGCGCCGCTTGGCGCCGCCGTCCCGCAGACCGGCCGACCCGGCGCACGTCCCGGCCCGTCAGGCCGCGTGACGGCGAGAGGCGAAGCAGGGCTCGTTCCGGCCGGGGCGGGTGAGTTCGCGTCACCGGATCTCGCCCGGCCCCCTGTTGTCACATCCGAGGCCTCCGTCTTGTCTCCCTTGTGCGGGCAAGCGGGTGCGGCTCACCTGCCGCGCCCTCACGCCGGGAGACCGCCCCGGCATCGAGCAGTCGGACGCCGGGGACAGCAGGAGGGCCACCACCCATGAGCGACGATGCCAGGTTGATCACACAGTGGAACAGGCTGACCCGAGTCCACCGCCGGATCGAAGCCCGTATGGAGCGACACCTCCACCGGCAGCTGGGCCTGGGCGTGAGCGAGTTCTACGCCCTTCGCACGCTGAGCGAGGGGGTGGCGGCCGGTACCGGTCTGCTCTATCTGAGCGACCTGGCCAACGGGACGGGACTGAGCCAATCCGCCACCAGCCGCCTGGTCACACGCTTGCAGGAACGCGGCCTGATCACCACGCACACCGCGTCCAACGACCGCCGGAGCATCGAGATCGAACTCACCGCCGTCGCGCACGACGTGTTGCGGCTGGGATCTCCCCTGCTGAGCCAGGCGGTCGAGGAGGTCGTGCGCCAGCTCCACGTCGAGGAGACGGACAAGGACCTGCTCCGCTACCTGCGTGGAGGGGTGAGTGACGGTGCGGGCACCCATGTTCGACGGGCGCCGAACGTTCGGTAGCATGGCCGTATGCCGAACCACCACGCGTCACCTGCGGACAGCGAGATCTCCCTGCCTCGCCTCCTCGGGGTGCTCAGCGATCCGACGCGGTTGGGAATCGTCCGGATCCTGTCCGACGGCGCCGAGAGAGGGTGGGGGCAGTTCAGTGCTCCCGTCGCCAAGTCCACGCTCAGTCATCACCTCAAGATGCTGCGTGAGGCGGGCGTGACCCAGACTCGCCAGGAGGGTACTCGCTGCTTCGTGAAGCTGCGAGGTGACGCCCTGGAGACCCGCTTCCCCGGCCTGCTGCCGGCGCTGCTGTCCGCCGCCGGCACCGACCGCGTCGGAGAACACGTCATCGAGCGGGACGAGCAGGCGTGACCGCGTAGAGCACTCCGTGCCGCACGGGAACCGCTTGAGCCGTGCTGGATTGACATGAACATGATTTCTGTTGACGGATGCGGGTCGCGTCATGGGTATCCGCCGCCTCCCCATTTGACGACCTCGTCGACGCTGTCACATAGTGTTCTATGTACATCGAACATCGAACAAGGAGTCTTCATGTCCCCGAACCAGTCCGATGAGACGTTCTCCGGTCGCGTCGTGATCGTCACCGGCGCTGGAACCGGCATCGGCCGAGCCACCGCCGTGGCCTTCGCCGAGTCGGGTGCGTACGTCCTCGGGGTGGGCCGCCGCGAGGCGCCCCTGAAGGAGACCGCCGCGGCCCACGCCAACATCGACGTCCTGGCCATCGACATCTGCGGCGACGATGCGCCCGCCACGGTGGTGGGCGCCGCCGTGGAGCGGTGGGGGCGCCTCGACCACCTGATCAACAACGCCGGTGCGACAGCGGTCATGCCGCTGGCGGAGGCCGACAAGCAGACGATCGTCGATCTGCTGGCGCTCAACGTCGTCGCACCCAGTCTTCTGGCTCGCGAAGCCCTGCCGCACCTGCGCCGGACCTCGGGGTCGATCATCAACCTCTCCAGCACCTACGGGCACCGCCCGATGGCTGGGGGTGCGCACTACTCGGCCACCAAGGCCGCCATCGAGCAGATGACGCGGAGCTGGGCACTGGAGCTGGCCGACGAGGGTGTCCGTGTCAACTCGGTCGCTCCCGGCCCCACCCGCACCGACGTCATGCTGCACGCAGGTCTGACACCGGAGGCGGCCAACGACATGTACGCCTATGAGCGCGACCGCATCCCGACCCACCACATCGCGCACGCGGACGAGGTGGCTCACTGGATCCTCCGCATGGCGGACCCGGCCGGACGCCATGCGACCGGTCAGGTGATCACCGTCGACGGCGGCCTGGAACTCATCTGACGAGTGGCGCGTCGGGACGGCTGCGGACCCGGGGCGGTACCGCGTGCCCGATCCACCGGGGGCGTCTTCGTCAGCCGCACGGACGAGAAGGCTCGGCTTCACACTGTCCGGACACGGCAGAGCAGACCCTCGTGACACGGTGTCACTTTCGTTGGGCTGCCCGGCGATTGTGCCGGGAGGCCGAGGCGTCGGCACGGCGGTGGTGAGGCGGCCACCGAGGACATCGCGCCCGGCGTCCTGCGTCACTGACGTGGTGACAGGCCCGCGTGAGGTGATCGATCACCACGGGCGGGTCGAGGCACCGGCCCGCAGGACCGGTGTCTCCCTCCGCCGAGGGCGGTCACCGGTGTCACGAACCGGCCCCCGGCCCGGTCACATGTCGCAGGCGCGTGCGGATGCGATGACGGCACCCGCGTGCACGCCGACGGGCCGGACTCCGGAGCCGACCCGGGACAGCTCGGGCTCATGAAGGGACGACGGGTCGATGACACCATCAGGGAAGCTGCCCGCACCGCAACACGGCCTCCTGCTCACGCACTTCCTCACGGTGCGCGACGTCGCCGTCTCCCGGCGCTTCTACGCCGACGTCTTCGGCGGAGAGGTGGTGATGATGGAGAACCCGGCGATGGTGAAGGTCGCCAACAGCTGGATCATCATGAATCCCGGTGGCGGCCCCACCCCCGACAAGCCGGGGGTCACGCTGGAGGCACCCCGAAGCGGTGAGCGCGTGTCCAGCTTCCTCAACGTGAGGGTGGCCGACCTGGACTCCTTCTACGCGCATGCGGTCGCTCAGGGAGCGGACTTCCTCACCGAACCCGTCGATCGCGGTGCCGAGCTGCGTTGCTACCTGCGCGACCCCGACGGCTACCTCGTCGAGGTGGGCCAGTCCACCGGCCTCCTGCGGGGCATCCAGGCGGAAGCTCCCGCCGAGTCCGGTTGAGGCCCGCGGGCGGAGAAGTCCGTCGGCACGGGTCGTTCACGGCTGCTCCCGGCCGCCCCGCCGGCCGGGAGCGGTACGGGTTCGGCGCGGGGGACGACGCGGGTGCCGTGGAAGACGTAGGCGGTCAGCTCCTCGAAGGTCCAGCTCATGTTGGACAGCAGATCATCTCCGACCTTCGCACTGTTGACCTCGGCCGTCAGCGCCAGCCGCAGGAACGCGTCGTCGCCCCGGATATTGGGGGGTGGCCGAGGGCCCGTGAGGGCCCAGCGTCGCACCGGACACAGTAGGGGCTTCCGCTTGAGCCGTCCGCGGCCGTCGAGGGGATGGGTGTCGAGCTGCGGTCGGGCCGCACCGTGAAGTCCGTCACTCCCGACCCGGTCGTCCTCTCCGACGTCGAGGTCATCCCCACGTCCACCGTCGTGTGAACCGGCGGTACCGTCGCTAGCCCGCTGACGGCCGAGATCCCGGGCGAACGCGACCGCCTGGGCCGCCTCGCCGTCGACGAACACCTCCGGGTCAAGAATGTTCCGCACGTCTAGGCGGCCAGTGACACGGCCGCCGCACAGGTCGAGGACGAGCACTTCGCGATGCGAAGCTCCCAGCACGCGCAGCCCATGGGCAAGTTCGCCGGGCACAATGCGGCGGGGGAGAGAGACATGACGTTCCCCGACACCGACTCGTGGCCCCGCCGGTCTGGCCGGCGCCCCGCCCGACTCTCCTCGGTCCATGCCGCGCGCAGCTCCGACGCGCTGCACGGCCTGACCTCGAGACAGTTGCGTGAAGTGCCGGACGCGGAACGCGACCGATGCCTCCGCGGTTCTGGCCCTGACCACCTGCGTCGGAACGACGGTCACCTGGCTCCCCCGGGACGGCGGCAGCGGTTCGGCGACGACGTCCACGGTGCGTCGATCGTCTCCGCCGTCCGCCGCACGGGACATACGCGCGCATCTTGTCCACGAGCGTGGCATGGACCGGGAACGCGTGTACTTCTCGGGATGCTGTCGATCCGCATCGGTCGCTGCCGTCGCCGTGCCGCGGGCCGCGGACGCCTCCGGTGACCTGGAAGGCCCCTTGGAGGTACTCGTTCTGGTTCAGTCCGGGAAGTCGAAGAGACGGTACCGGTACGCCGCCGTGAAGCCGAACCGTCGGTACAACGGTTCCCCGGCGGGGCTGGCCACGAGCGCGGCGAAGTGCATCCCGCGCTCTCGCCCCACCCGGAGCGCGGCGGACGTCAACGCCGTCGCGACCCCCTGTCGGCGCAGCTCCGCGGCCACGTGTACGAGGAAGATCCCGGCCACGGAATGCGCGGTGATCAGTACGGTTGTCCCGACCACTCGGCCGTCCAGCACCGCGGCCAGCCGGACGATGTCCGCGTTGTCCCCACGCTGCGACTCGGCGCGTACCATCCCGGCCTCCGGCCCCGGGCCGATACCCATGGACGTCCGGTACGTCCGTACGAGATCCCGCAGTCGCCCGCCGTCCCGAACCGGCTCCACGCGCAGGCCGGACCGAGTACGTGCGTCGTCGTCCGGCCGGTCGTGCCCGGCGACCGGGTCGCCGAGCGGCCGCACCATCACCGGCATGACGGTGAGCTGTCGTCCACCGTGGTGCCTCAGGACATCCGCGGTCTCCTCGGGGCTGTCCGGCCCCACCCACCACCACCAGGGAACTCCTGCCAGCTCCCTGCGGACGGCCGCCACGTCCGTCCTGGCCGCGGACCGTACGCGCACCACGCCGTTGAACTGCGGGGCCGCCAGGCCGCTGCGAAAGAGGTCGACACCGAGGTCCGGGCGGTCCGCGGCGCCCCATCCCATGAGGTATTGGCGGAAGTTGGCGAACACGGACCCCATGGCTGGCGAGGCCGCCATGCCGTCATGGATCCGCACTGTGTCGTGCGACGTACCGGCCGTGCTGGTCGAGTCCATTGACACTGTTCCCTTCACATTGTGATGTCGTCCCGCACAGTGTGAGCCATCACCGCCCCCGGGGCGTTCTCCGTGTCACACATCGGCCACCCGTCCGGTCAAACGCTCAGCCGATCGCCGGTGGACGCACCGACACCGGCCCGTGGCTGCTCGCACGGTCCGGTCGGTGGCACAAGGCCAGGAGGGTTATTCGTATGAAGGTCGTGGTGGTCGACGGTGGAGGCCTCATGGGCGTCGAGACCGCGCTCTGGGTCAGGGACCACGGACATGAGGTCGCCCTCGTCCAGGCCCCCGGCGACCCGCGCGCGCCCATCTCCGACGAGATCGCCGAGGCACTGCGGGGCTGTTCCGTGGTGGTCGACCTCGCTCATCAGCCGTCCGCCGACATCGGCAGCCTCTCGGAGGATCACGGTCTGGTCGTGGACGAGGCGGCCCTCGTGGACTCCTGGGCCGGATCCACTGGTGAACTCCTCAGAGCCGGGGCCGCCGCCGGCGTCCGTCACCATGTGTGCCTCTCCGTCGTCGGCGTGGACCGTATCGGCAGCGAGGGGGTGTTCCGGGCGCTCAGGAACCGGGAGGCCATGGTCCGGCGGTCCGGGCTCCCGTACTCCATCCTCCGCGCCACACAGACCTTCGACGCGGCGGAAGACATCGCGACCGCGGCCACCGAGGACTGGATCGTGTGGGTTCCGCCCGCCGAGGTGCGTCCGGTCTCCCTCACTGACGTGGCGACCCTGCTGGCGCACACCGCCGTGACACGGCCCCTCAACGGAGTCCGTGAGATCGCGGGCCCCGAGCAGTTCCGGCTGGACGCCTTCGTGCGCACGGCCCTGCTGACGGAGGCGGAGTACCGGAAGGTCCGTACGGACGTCCTCAGTCCCTTCTACGGAGCGCGGCTCCGGCTCCGGGACCTGCTGCCGGGCCCAGACGCGTTCATCGCGCGAACCACCTACCGGGAATGGTTCGCCGGCCGGCCCGCGCCGGACACCACCTCCTGACCCCGACGACACGAACGGCACGAGAGAGAACCGCTGATGACGACCCTCAACCTCACGCTGCTCGGCGCGTTCCGCGAGATCACGGCCGCCGAACTGCCTCCTGTCAACTCCGCCCACAGCGGTCGGCCCCTGCGCCGGTACGCCCTGCAACTGCACGTACCCGACGAGCGGCACCAGGAGCTGGACGCCGAACTCAAGGCGGCCGTTACGCCGGACGGAGACCACCTGCAAGGGAGCGACGCGGCGTGGCGCGTCTCGGAGGGCTGGACCGCATCCTCCCAGGGCCGCCGGCCCGAGATCTACGTCTACCGGATCGAGATCCAGGAGGTCGAGATCCTGCATGCCGAAGCTCTCGAGGTCGAGGGATTGCGCATCGTCCCAGGCATGTACAGGGAACGGGCCGACGAGGACACCATCATGGCGACGGTCGTCGCGGAGCTGGACGGTGAGGACGACGAGCACTTGGAGGAACTCCTCAGGGAGCCCGGCGCCTGGTACGACGTCACGCGCCGGGGCATCAGCGACACACCGGTGCGCATGCGCTTCGGGCGCTGTGTGTGGCAACGGACCGAGGAGGGAGGCCGACGCCACCTCCTGGAACTCGTCGGCGACGAGGGCAGCCCCGAAACGGCACCCTCTGCGCTGGACCTCGCAGCCCGGCCGCGGCTGGACCGGGCTCTGGAACAGATCGCGGCCCACACCGACGCCCTGTCCCGGCTCCTTGAGGAACTGCGCGCCGGGGGAGTACTGAGCGAGGGCGCGGTCAAGGCCGTCGAAGCGGCCGCCGCCCCGCGCCCGTTGACCCCGCGGGAGCAGCGTGAACTGTCCCGCACCGATCGACTGAGCGACTACTGGAGCTGAGTCCGTCCTTCGGAAGGCTGGCGACGGCACATATCGCACAAACAGGGGTATATCTGTCACATCGGTCGGGCGAAGGCGGTCTTTAGGGACGAGAGTTCGCCCATACCGGACCGGCCCCGGAGCCGGTAGCCCGAGGAGTTCACGTGGCCAGCACATCGCAGGCACCCAGTTCAGGAGCCAGGACGGCTCATCCCGATCATCTCGGGCACGTCATCTTCATCGCGGCGGCGGCCGCGATGGGCGGTTTCCTGTTCGGTTACGACAGTTCCGTGATCAATGGCGCGGTCGAGGCGATCCGGCACCGCTACGACGTCGGTTCGGCGGTGCTGGCGCAGGTCATCGCGATCGCGCTGATCGGCTGTGCCATCGGTGCCGCGACCGCGGGCCGCATCGCCGACCGGATCGGCCGCATCCGGTGCATGCAGATCGCGGCGGTCCTGTTCACCGTGAGCGCCATCGGCTCCGCGCTGCCCTTCGCGCTGTGGGACCTGGCGATGTGGCGTGTCATCGGCGGCTTCGCCATCGGCATGGCCTCGGTGATCGGCCCCGCCTACATCGCCGAGGTGTCCCCGCCCGCCTACCGCGGCCGGCTCGGCTCCTTCCAGCAGGCCGCGATCGTCATCGGCATCGCCGTCTCCCAGCTGGTCAACTGGGGGCTGCTGAACGCCGCCGGTGGTGACCAGCGCGGTGAGCTGATGGGCCTGGAGGCCTGGCAGGTCATGCTCGGCGTCATGGTGATCCCGGCCGTCCTGTACGGCCTGCTGTCCTTCGCCATCCCGGAGTCCCCCCGCTTCCTGATCTCGGTCGGCAAGCACGAGAAGGCCAAGAAGATCCTCGAAGAGGTCGAGGGCAAGGAGGTCGACCTCGACGCCCGCATCGGCGAGATCGAGCACGCGATGCACCGCGAGGAGAAGGCCAGCTTCAAGGAGCTGCTCGGCGGCAGCTTCTTCTTCAAGCCGATCGTCTGGATCGGTATCGGCCTGTCGGTCTTCCAGCAGTTCGTCGGCATCAATGTCGCGTTCTACTACTCCTCGACGCTGTGGCAGTCGGTCGGCGTCGACCCCACCGACTCCTTCTTCTACTCGTTCACGACGTCGATCATCAACATCATCGGCACCGTGATCGCGATGATCTTCGTGGACCGCGTCGGCCGCAAGCCGCTCGCCCTGATCGGCTCCGTCGGCATGGTGATCGGACTGGCGCTGGAGGCCTGGGCCTTCTCCTTCGACCTGGTCGACGGCAAGCTCCCGGCCACCCAGGGCTGGGTCGCCCTGATCGCCGCCCACGTCTTCGTCCTCTTCTTCGCCCTGTCCTGGGGTGTGGTCGTCTGGGTCTTCCTCGGCGAGATGTTCCCCAACCGGCTGCGTGCCGCCGCCCTGGGCGTGGCCGCCTCCGCGCAGTGGATCGCCAACTGGGCCATCACCGCGAGCTTCCCGTCGCTGGCCGAGTGGAACCTCTCCGGCACCTACGTGATCTACACGGTCTTCGCCGCCCTCTCCATCCCCTTCGTCCTGAAGTTCGTGAAGGAGACCAAGGGCAAGGCCCTGGAGGAGATGGGCTGACCCGGCCTGCCCGGCATGTCACGCCTCTTCGTCGACCCAGCTCATGAGCTTGCGCAGCTCCTTGCCGGTGGTCTCCAGGAGGTGCTCGGAGTCCTGCTTCTTGTACTCGTTGTACTTCTTCAGACCGCCGTGGTACTCGTCCATCCAGTTCTTGGCGAAGGTGCCGTCCTGGATCTCGGCGAGGACCTTCTTCATCTCGGCCTTGGTGGCGTCGGTGATGATCCGCGGGCCGGTGACGTAGTCGCCCCACTCGGCGGTCTCGGAGATCGACCAGCGCATCTTCTCCAGGCCGCCCTCGTACATGAGGTCCACGATCAGCTTCAGCTCGTGCAGGCACTCGAAGTAGGCGATCTCCGGCTGGTAACCGGCCTCGGTCAGGGTCTCGAAGCCCGCCTTCACCAGCGCCGCGGTGCCACCGCACAGGACGGCCTGCTCGCCGAAGAGGTCGGTCTCGGTCTCCTCGGTGAAGGTCGTCTTGATGACGCCGGCGCGGGTGCCGCCGATGCCCTTCGCGTACGACAGGGCCAGCGCGAAGCCGTTGCCCGTGGCGTCCTGCTCGACGGCGGCGATGCAGGGGACGCCGCGGCCTTCCTCGTACTGACGGCGCACCAGGTGCCCCGGGCCCTTGGGGGCGACCATGCAGACGTCCACGCCGGCCGGCGGCTTGATGAAGCCGTAGCGGATGTTCAGGCCGTGGCCGAAGAACAGCGCGTCGCCGTCCTTCAGGTTGTCCTTGATGTCCTTCTCGTAGACCTCGGCCTGGATCGGGTCCGGGACGAGGATCATGATGACGTCGGCCTCGGCGGCGGCCTCGGACGGGCTCACCACGCGCAGGCCCTGCTCCTCGGCCTTGGCCTTGGACTTCGAGCCCTCGTGCAGACCGACGCGCACGTCGACACCGGAGTCGCGCAGCGACAGGGCGTGGGCGTGGCCCTGGCTGCCGTACCCGATGACCGCGACCTTGCGGCCCTGGATGATGGACAGGTCGGCGTCGGCGTCGTAGAACAGCTCAGCCATGAGGCACACCTTTCGAACAGCTCCCCGAGCGGGGGACGGAGGAACAGGCCCAGAGGGGCTCGGGCCAGAGATCGTGACCAGCGGAACGGGGCCGGGAACAAGGGCACGTCCACCCGCCGGCCGATGAGCATGACACTATCTCACCTGCACAGTGCATCGAAATGAGCAGGTGGCGTGCTGGAGACAGTGTGAACGCCCTGCGGAGTCCCGGGTCCGTGTCACATATGTCCGGCTTCGGCGGTCAGAGCAGCGACCCCAACGGCGTCCCCGTTCCGTCGGCTCCCGCGATGCCCGGCGGCCGGGGCGCCTTGCGCTACGACACCGAAATGAGCCCCCCCATGTCTCAGGACCAGACCGACACGCCCGACACCGCATCGGCGACCGGCATCGCGACGCTGGACGATCTGCGCAGGCACCTGCAATGGGCCATCGAGGTTGAGCACTCCACGCTGCCTCCGTATCTGACAGCCCTCTACTCGCTGGACGCGGAGCGGAACGCGGACGCCGTACAGCTCATCAGCGGTGTCTTCGTCGAGGAGATGATCCACCTCGCGCTGGCGGCCAACCTGCTCAACGCGGTCGGCGGCCGACCTGTCCTCGACGCTCCCCACATGCTGCCGCCCCACCCACGGACGATGCCGCACGCCGACCCGTCCATCGAGTTGTCCCTTCTGCCGTTCGGCCAGGAGGCGCTCAGGCTGTTTCTGCGCCTGGAACAGCCGGCTCACCCCGGCGACCCGGCCGAGGGGGATCACTACGAGACCATCGGCCAGTTCTACGACGCGATCGAGAGGGGCCTGCGGCACCTGTGCGCCGAACTGGGCGAGGACCAGGTCTTCGTCGGGGACCCGGCCCGTCAGGTCGCCGGCGGCCCCTTCGTCCACACGGCGGGGCGTCTCGCCCCGGTGACCGACCTCGGCTCTGCGCTCGCCGCCCTGGAGGAGATCGTCGAGCAGGGTGAAGGTGCCTCCCGTGCCGAGGTCTGGGACGGCGACAAGGACCTGTTCCACGCCGGGACCCAGGCGGTCTCCCACTACTACCGCTTCCAGGAACTCGCGCTGGGGCGGCGCTACCAGGCCGGTGACACGCCCGACTCCGGCCCCACCGGCGAGGCGGTGACCGTTGACGAGGCCGGCATCCGTCCTGTGCGGCCCAACCCGCGGTTGGCGGACCACCCCGAGGGCAGCGCGATCCGAGCCGCGCAGGAAGTGTTCAACCAGACCTACTGCAAGACACTCGAGATGCTGGAGCAGGCGTTCAACGGCAATCCGGCGATGCTGGGGATGTCCGTGGGCACCATGTACGCACTCAAGGCGCAGGCGCAGGGCCTGATGGCACTCCAAGACGACGACGGCCAGGCCGCAGGCCCGACGTTCGACTACGTCGCACCCGAGGACCGGTCCTAGCACTGCCCCCTGCTTCGCTACCGCCCGGATCGCCCTATGGTTCCCGGTGCGCCGCCCTCTTCTCGCCGACGGCGCTCGATGAGCCCGTCGTCCCACCCTCGACGAGCTTCCGCCACGACCGACCGGACGGCGGAGCCGGACCTGCCTGACCGACGCGCGACCGGGTACTGCTCGGTCGCGCGTCGGCGTGCGCGGGGTGCTGGACGGCTGGGACCGGGCCTACCGGCCTGCCAGCGGCAGTTCGGCCGCATCGTTCCCGTCGCCCTCGGGCACCAGGAGCACGGCGGTGCGCCCCGCGTGGACGACGGCGTCGCTCACCCGGGGGTCCCACAGGGCGCCGAACATGTCGCGGTGGTGCGGTGTCAGGACCAAGAGGTCCGCCTTCCACTCGGCCGCGGTTTCGGAGATCACACCGGCGATCTGAGTGGTGAGCGCATGGACCATGACTCCTTCGGCCGCGACCCCGCTCCGGCGCAGCATGCCAACCGCTTCGTCGAGCACGGACTCGGCTTCGGTGTCGTCCTCCAGGGGAACGACAGCGGCAAACGTGGCAGCGGACGCGGCGACGTGCAGCACCCGGACGCTGGCACCCGTCAGCCGGGCCACCGCGGCGGCCGAGCGAACGGTGGACAGACGGGTGGGGCTGGAATCGACGGCAACGAGTATGCGTTTGAACATGGGCTTCTTCCTCTTCGTCTACGACCGCGGAAGCGCGGCCGTGTGGGCGGTGCCACGGTCCTTCGCGGCGCTCCCGCCCCGTCAACGGTCGGCGAGTTCGTCCTCGACGACGCGGTCGCGGCCCGCCACGTATCCGACGGCCATCTGCGGTACGAGCAGCGCGCTCATCACGGCGATCGGCAGACCCCAGCCGCCACTGTGCTCGTAGAGCGTTCCGATGAGGATCGGTCCCGGGATCGCCAGCAGGTACCCCACGCTCTGTGCGAAGGCCGACAGTTGGGCCACGCCCGTGCTGGTCCTGGCCCGCAGACTCACCATCGTCAGCGCGAGGGGGAACGTGCAGTTGGCGACGCCCAGGATGAGGGCCCACACCCAGGCGCCGCCCACCGGGGCGAAGTACAGCCCGGCGTAACCGACGAGTCCCGCCACGCCCAGGACCAGGACGACCGGGCCCTGGTGCGGACGGCGTGCCGCCATCCGAGGAATGGCGAACGCGAGGGGGACACCCACAGCCA
Organism: Streptomyces sp. BBFR25; assembly: GCF_044590125.1. Classification (NCBI taxonomy): domain Bacteria; kingdom Bacillati; phylum Actinomycetota; class Actinomycetes; order Kitasatosporales; family Streptomycetaceae; genus Streptomyces; species Streptomyces sp. BBFR25. The sequence goes on along the minus strand of NZ_CP172447.1, from coordinate 294,693 downwards.
TGGTGACGGCCAGCAGCAGCCCCGCGGTGCCGGCGGGCAGGCCCGCGTCGCGGTAGATCTGAGGCAGCCAGCCCATGGTGATGTAGGCACCGGTGGACTGGAGCCCCATGAAGACCGCGAGCGCCCAGGCCGTGCGGCTCCGTGACACGCGGGGTACCGGGTGGTCCGCCGCCCGCGCCCCGGCCGCCCGGTCGGGGTCGGAGAGCGCGGCCGTATCGCCCTTCCGGACGAAGGGCAGCCAGGGCAGGACGGCCGCCACGGCGAGGGCGCCCCAGACCGCGAGGCCGAGTCGCCAGTCACCTCCCAGGGCGCTCGTCACCGGCACGGTCACTCCGGCGGCGACGGCCGTGCCGAGCGAGAGGGCCATCGAGTAGAGACCGGTCATGGCGCCGACCCTGTCGGGGAAGTAGCGCTTGACGATGACCGGCATCAGGACGTTGCTGAGGGCGATGCCCATGAGGGCGAGGGCGCTCGCGGTCAGGAATCCGGACGCAGAACCGACCCAGGGACGCACGATCAGGCCCAGGGCGACGGCTGCCATGCCCAGAGCCACCACGCGGGCGGGGCCAAGGCGCCGGGCGAGCCGCGGAGCGGCGACACCGAACACGGAGAAGCACAGGGCGGGGACGGAGGTGAGCACACCGGCGACGGCCGCGCTCATGTGGAGCCCGTGCCGCACTTCCTCCAGCAGCGGGCCGAGGCTGGTGACGGCGGGCCGCAGGTTGCATGCGGTCAGGACCAGTCCGGCGACGAGCAGGCGCTCTCTCCATCGTCCGGAGCGGCCCGTGGCGCGATCCTCGGGGAGGGGCGTGGACGTGTCGATGCCGTCGCGGTCGCCGAGACCGCGCACTTGTTCTTCCTCACTGCGCATGACCAGCATCGTAGAATGATGGGATGTTTCATGGCGCCTCTCAGTCACACTGTGAGGTGTGATGTTGCTCATGGAATGATGGGATGTTCCCACTTCGGTGCACTATCCGGCCGCGTGCGCGGCCGCTGACGGGTTACGACGGGCCGTCACGCGATCACACTGTCCACGGACAGGCACACTGGTAATACAGTGTGTTGTGTGAACTGGTCGCCGGCATCCCGCGGCCGGTCACCCAGTCATCTCCCGAAGGGAATCACCATGCGCACCACGTTGCGTGCAGCAGCCGTAGGAACCGCACTCGTCGGACTCTCACTGACCCCGGGCATCGCCCAGGCCACGCCCGGAGGGCCCGGCGTCAGCGGCACGATCCTGGCGCAGTGGACCGAGGGCGGCCGGGACTACGTACTCCGTGAGATCACCATCCCCGCCGGTCAGGCAACCGGATGGCACTACCACGACGGCACCCTGCTCGCCTACGTCAAGCAGGGCACACTCAGCCACTTCGACAGCAACTGCGCCTCGGACGGCGTATACAAGAAGGGCAGCTTCCTGAAGGAGCCCGCGGGCGCGGACCACGTGCACATCGGCGAGAACCGCGGTGCGGACGACGTCGTCCTGGACGTCCTGTACGTACTGCCGCACGGCGCGCCTCTGTCCGAGGACGCTCCCGCGCCGGGCTGCGACCTGCCCAAGTAGGCTCCCGGCCACGGAAGCAAACTCTTCCGCGAACCAACCATGTTGACGACCGACGGACGATGGTGACCGGTGTGTGTTCCATCCGCTCCAAAGTCAACAATCTTCGAAGAAGCGGTAAGATTTAGGCCATGAACGCACGGCTTGCGTTGCTCGGCACCGTGGGGCCAGGTACTACGGAGAGCGAGATCTTCAGGCTGGCGCTCCAGCACGTCGTGGGTGAGCTGGGCGGCCTGGGGGGAATGATCCATCTCCGCGGCCCCATGTCCGCGCTGCGGCTGGTTTCGGCCGTGGGTCTGCCGTCGGTCGTCACGCTTCCCTGGGAGATCATCGACCAGGAGGGCACACTGGCCCCCGCCCGCGCCCTTTACGAGGGCAGCGGCGTCTGGTCGCCCGCCGGAGCCGAGGCCCCCATGACGACGGAGGGGCCGGTTCAGGGCAGTGGCCTGGCCGCCGTTCCGCTGTCCGGCGGGGCTCGCAGCGTAGGAGCGCTCTCCGTCGTCATGAGCGACGGTGGAGCGCCCACGCCGCAGCAGTGGGAATTCCTGAGGGCCGTGTCCGCCTGGACCGAGGAGCGCATGGCCCAGGCGCCGCCGACCGCCGGGCCGGCGCACGCCGAGGTGAGCGGTGAGCGGCTGCGTCACGCGCTTCACGAGGTCAGCGTCGGCTCATGGGAATGGGACATCCGTACCGGGCGTATCAGCTGGGACGCGGCGGCTCTGGAAGTGTTCGGCACCAGAGCCGCGGACTTCGTCGGGAAGGTCGAGAACTGGATGAAGAACATTCATCCAGACGACCTGGCACCGACGCTCAGCACAGCGGAGCGCGCGATCCGGGACCACACGGTGTACGAGGCGGAGTACCGCGTCCGCCGCCTGGACGGCACTTATGGCTGGGTCCGGGCGCGCGGCAGGGCGACGTACGACGAGCACGGTGAACCCGTCCGGTTGGTCGGCGTCGCCTGGGAGAACGAAGAGTCCCGGTCCGCGCGTGACGCGCTCAGCCGCGCCCTGCGCCACATGAGCGACGGGTTTCTGGCGTTCGACGACGAGTGGCGGATCGTCTTCGCCAATCGCGAAGCGGAGCGCGTGCTGGGCTCCTCGGAGGACGAACTGCTCGGCCGGGTCCCGTGGGCCCTGGCCGCGACGCAACGGATACCGGAAATGGAGAGCCGGCTCCGCAGCGCCGTCGCCGCGGAAGAGCCGGTCAGTTTCGACGTGCGCATGCCCGAGGATCGCCGGTATCACCTGCGCCTTGTCCCCGGGCCGGGCGGCCGGACGCTCTACATCACCGACGTCACGCAGAAGCGGCGCCTCCAGGAGGAGCGGCGGGCCGCCGAGCGCGCCGCGTCCGAGCGTGCCGCACATGTCGCGAAGCTGACCGCCGCGCTCGCCAAGGCCACGACCTCGCGCGACGTCGTGGACGCCCTCGCCCCACGCGTGCTGGCACCGTTCGCGGCCGTAGGGCTGCTGGTGCAGACGGTGGAAGGCGAGTCACTCCACACGGTGGGCGCGGTCGGCTACGACGAGGGATTCCCCAGCAGTGCCGAGGGCCGGTCCCGGGCATCCCGCGGTCCGCGCTGGGACGTCATAGCGTCCGGTACTCCCCTCTTCCTGTCCTCCGTGGGGGAACTCGTCGCACACTCGCCGGACGCCCCCGAGCTGCCGGTGCGCCCGGGCCACGAGTCCTGGGCGTTCCTGCCGCTGACGGCGTCGGGTGTCACGTTCGGCGTCTGCGTCCTGTCCTTCGACCGTCCTCGGCTTCTCACCGACGACGAACGCACCCTGCTGACCACCATCACCGCGCTCGTAGCCCAGTCCCTGGAACGGGCGAGGCTCTACGACGCCGAGCACACCCGCTCCCGCGAACTCCAGCGCGGGCTGCTCCCACGAGATCTGCCCTTCGTCTCGGCGTGCACCGCGGCGGCCCGTTACCTCCCTGCGGGACAGGGCATGGACGTGGGGGGCGATTGGTACGACATCATTCCGCTCTCGGGGGGCCAAGTCGCCCTCGTGGTGGGCGATGTGATGGGGCACGGCCTGCCGGAGGCGGCGACGATGGGGCGACTGCGTACCGCGGTCCATACCCTCGCCGACCTCGAACTGCCCCCCGACGAGATCATGAGCCATCTCAACGACATCGTGGGTGGCATGGACGAGGAGTCGTACGTCACCTGCCTGTACGCGCTCTACGACCCGACCACACGCGTCTGTTCCATCGCGCGTGCGGGCCATCCGCCACCCGCGCTCGTTCTGCCGGACGGCAGTGTCCAGTTCCCCGAGCTGGCACCCGACCCGCCCCTCGGAGCGGCAGAACCACCGTTCGAAACGGTGGAGTTGACCGTACCGGCGGGCAGCCTCCTCGTGCTCTACACGGACGGGCTGGTGGAGTCGTCCGCCCGCGAGATGGACCAGGGCATGCAGGCACTCTCCGGTCTCCTGACCACCGCGTACAGTGCCGCGGCGGGTGAGGGCGGTGCGAGCTTCGACCTGGAACATCTCTGCGACACCCTGACGGCCGGTCTGCTCCCCGCCGACCAACAAGCAGCCGACGACGCGGCCCTGCTCGTCGCCCGTCTGCACGCCACGCCCGAAGAGAAGATGGCCCGGTGGTCGCTCGGCGACGACCCCAAGGCCGCCGGTCTGGCACGACAACACGTCCGTGAGCAACTCGCCGTATGGGGGATGGACCACTTGATCCCCACCACCGAGCTTCTCGTCAGCGAACTCGTGGGCAACGTCGTCCGTCACGCCAAGGGCCCCATCGGCCTGCGCCTTCTGTACGACACGGAGTTGATCTGCGAGGTGTACGACGGCAGCCTGACCATGCCGCGCATTCGACGGGCGACGGACACCGATGAGGGAGGCCGCGGACTGCAACTGATCACGGCCCTCTCCCGGCGCTGGGGAACGCGCTACACCACCACGGGAAAGTGCATCTGGACCGAGCAGGATCTCGTCGGCGCCGAGGGGCGCCGCGAGGACCCCTCCGAAGCCCTGGGCCTGATGTTCCCGGCCGTCGAAGAGTTCACCGGGGATCTGGACGCGCTGCCCTTCGGGGACGGGGAGCCGTGACGGGACGCCTGCCGTGCCGAGGGTGGGGCGCGATCGGGCCAGCCCTGGACCCGGGGTCGCGGCAGCTCGCTCGACGAGCCCTTCGCGAAGGCGCGCCCGGGGGCGTTCCGGAGCGGCGCCCGGCGGGCGGTCAGGCGCCGATGCCGTACCAGCGGGCGGCCGTGGTCCCGAAGACCGCCTCGCGTTCCGCCGTGCCGAGACCCGCGGTGAGGGTCTCGGCGAGCGTGAGCACGTCGTCGTACCCGGCCGCCAGCAGGCACACCGGCCAGTCCGAGCCGTACATGAGACGCTGCGGCCCCAGGGCCGAGAGCAGCACGTCGGTGAACGGGCGCAGCGCGTGGACCGGATCCCCGGCGGTGCGGGTCACCAGACCGGACAGTTTGACGGCGACGTTGGGGCAGGCCGCCAGAACGGCCATGTGCCCCGCCCAGAGGGCGAACGCGTCCGGGTCGATCACCGGGTTGCCCGCGTGGTCCAGGACGAAGCGGACCTCGGGCAGTTCCCGTGCCGTGCGTACCGCGGCCGGCAGTTGGCCCGGGTGGACGAGCAGGTCGTGGACGAGGCCCGCGTCGGCGGCCGCACGGAGACCGCGACGGACCTCGGACCGCGCGAGCCAGTCCGGGTCCGCCTCGTCCGTCACGGGGTGACGCAGGCCCACCAGGGTCCGGCCGCCGGGACCCTCGCGCAGCGCGGCGAGACGGTCGGCGACGGCCGGATCGGTGAGGTCGGCCCAGCCGACGACCCCCCTCATGTGCGGGTCCCCGGCGGCCAGGGCCAGCAGTTCCGCCGTCTCCTCGGCCACGGCACACGTCTGCACCACGACGGTGGCGTCGATCGCGTTCCGCAGCAGGGCCGGGCGCAGGTCGTCGGCCGTGTAGGTGCGGTACAGGACCGGACTGCCGTGGGTCCACGGCAGGTCGCGGACGGCCAGGTCCCACACGTGGTGATGGGCGTCGACGCGCACGGAGCCGGCTCACCCCTCCTTGCGCAGCCGCAGGCCGTCCATGCCGCCGTCCACGGCCAGGCACGTGCCCGTGGTGGACCCGGCGGCAGGCGAGGCGAGATAGGCGATCGCGGCGGCGACCTCGTCGGCGGCGACCAGGCGGCCGTGCGGCTGCCGGGCCGCCAGGGCGGTGTACTCGGCGGCGGGATCGGCGGCCCGGTCCAGCAGCCGGCCGATCCAAGGCGTGTCCGCCGTACCGGGGTTGACCGCGTTGACCCGGATTCCTTCCGGCAGCAGGTCGGCGGCCATGGCCCGGGTCATCGCCACCACGGCGCCCTTGCCGGCCGAGTACAGCACCCGTTGGGGCAGCCCGGCGGTGGCCGCGATGGAGCCGACGTTGACGACCGCCGCGTGGACGGAGGCCCGCAGGGCGGGCAGCGCGGCCCGGGTGACCCGGACCATGCCGACGACGTTGGTGTCCAGGACGCGGTGCCACTCCTCGTCGGAGTTGTCCTCGACGCCGCCCTGCGCCCCGATCCCCGCGTTGTTGACCACGATGTCGAGTCCGCCGAGCCGGGAGACCGCCGCGTCGACGGCGGCCACCACCGAGGCGTCGTCGCGGATGTCCGCGCGCAGGGCAGCCGCGAAGGAGGAGGGCTCCGGTTCGGACAGGTCCAGGACGGCCACGCGGGCGCCCTGGGCGGTGAGCAGCCGGGCGGTGGCCAGGCCGATCCCGGAGGCACCGCCGGTGACCAGCGCGGTGAGTCCGGCGAAAGGCACCGCGCCGGGTAGTGCGGAACCGTTCGTTGTCATATGTGCTCTCTCCCCATGGTCGTCGGTCCTGGTCCTGTGTTTGCCCGTGGGCCGGTGCCCCCTGTCACGGCACCGGGACGGCCGGGTCCAGCAGGTGCGCCTCGCGCAGCTCCGCCCACATCGCGGCCGGGATCGGGTGACCGGCCAGTTCGAGATTGCCCGTCACCTCATGCGGCGACGCGGCGCCCACGACGACGGACACCACGGCCGGATGTCCGAACGGGAACTGCTGGGCCGCGGCCCGCAACGGCACACCGTGCCGCGCGCAGACGTCGTCGAGCGCCAGAGCCCGCCGCAGCACGTCGTCCGGTACGGGGTAGTAGTGGTACGGCGCGCCGGGCCGGGGGTCCGCCAGCAGCCCGGAGTTGAACACGCCACCGGCGATCACCCCGACGCCCCGTTCGGCGCACAGGGGCAGCAGGTCGGCCAGCGCGGGCTGCTCCAGCAGTGTGTAGCGGCCCGCGATCAGCACCACGTCCAGGTCGGTGCGGCGCACCAGCTCCGCCAGCGGCGCGCTGTGGTTCATCCCGGCGCCCACGGCGCCGACGACTCCTTCGTCCCGCAGGCGCAGCAGCGTGGGCACGGCGTGCCGTACCGCCTCGTCGAGATGGTCCTCGGGGTCATGCACGTGCACGATGTCGAACCGGTCGACACCGAGACGTTCCATGCTGCCTTCGAGGCTGCGCAGGACATCGTCGCGGCCGAACGCGTGCCGGGGCTCGGTGCCTTCGGCGATCTGCCAGCCGACCTTGGTGGACAGCTGGAACCGGGCGCGGTCCACGGTGGCCAGCGCCCTGCCGACCCGTCGCTCGGACAGGCCGTCGCCGTACAGCGGAGCCGTGTCGATCAGCGTGGCCCCGCCGTCGACGGCGGCGTGGACGGTGGCCGCGGCGACGTCGGGATCCACCTCGCGGTACAGATTGCCGATCGGGGCGCAGCCGAGGCCGAAGCGGGGCAGCGCGAGCCGGCGACCGGTGCGCGGGGTCACTTCTTCGAGGCGCGCCACTGCTCGTACTCCTCCCTGCTGTCGGGGCTCAGGGGGTAGTAGTCCGACAGCCGCGCGCCCTGGTCGATGCGCATCCGGCTGAACTCCTCCCACTGCTCGTGGTCAAGGGCGCTGTCGACGATCTCCTGGGCCTTGGACACCGGGACCACCACGGCGCCGTCGTCGTCGGCGACGACGAGGTCGCCGGGCAGGGTGAGGACACCGCCGGCCGCCACGGGCACGTCGTAGGCCCAGGGGAACAGCTCGGACTGGGAGGCGTAGTGCGGGGTGGTGCCGGTGCACCAGATCGGGACGCCGAGTTCGCGGACACGGGGCGCGTCCCGGATGCGCCCGTCGACGACGATGCCGGCGCCGCCCTTGCGCTTGAAGTAACGCACGAGCATGTCGCCGAAGCAGCCGGTGAAGGCGCTGCCGTAGGCCTGGACGACGAGGACGTCGCCGGGCTGGACCTCTTCGAGGACCGCCCACAGGGCCGTGCTGCGCTCGACGTACTCCTGGGCCAGGCCGCTGGCCACGTCCTCGCGCTGCGGCATGAACTGGAGGGTGCGGGCCGGACCCGTGATCTTGTTGCCGAGTTCCAGGGCGGTGGGGCCGGACAGGTAGCTGCGGCGGATGCCGAGTTCGTGGAGCTTGGCGCAGGCGGTGGCGGAGCTGACCCGGTTCAGGCTGCTCACCAGCTCGCCGTCGGGGCGGTCCCAGGGGCCACCGTGCACGGGCAGGTCCCACACGGGCCTGGCGTCAGCCGCGGCGCCGTCGGCCTCGTGGCCCGCGGGACGGGGGAGTGACATGCTCATCGGGTTCTCCGGAAGGTCGTGGGGGATGTGTGGTGGGCGAAGGGGCGGGCGTTGAGCCGCATGTCCAGCCGGAGCCGGATGCGGCGCCCCGGGGGCAGGACGATGTGGACGGCGTTGTCGTGGACCGGCGCAGAGTGCTCGGTCTCGGGGCCGGTCGGCAGGTGGTAGTCGTGGGAGTCGCCGGGATAGTGCTCGCCGCCGCCGGTCCAGTGGGCCTCGGTGATCAGGTGCTCGCCGAAGCCCCCCGCGAGCAGCCGTAGCCGGCGTGTGTGCACCGTACTGAGGTTGACCAACTGCACGGTGGTGCCGCAGGCGTCGAGGTGTTCGACGAGGGCGGCGACGTCCCAGGGGAGCCCGGGGCGGGCGGCGTCCAGGTCGTCGTAGCGCACCCGGGCGAGCGGCAGGCCGCCGTTGTAGAGGGTCTGCGGTGCTCCGGTCGTCAGCTGGGTGAGCACCTCGGTGACCACCGGGTTCACCCGCTGCCACTTGTGCAGGTCGAGGTCGTCGGTGTCGGCGTCCTCGGCCGTCATCAGGGCGGTGCGGTGGGCGACCTGCGCGAGGGCCATGCGCAGGGCCCGCTCGGGGTAGTCGGGGTTGTCGCCGTCGAGATAGGCGAGCCACGGCGCCTCGTGCCCGGCCTCCTCCTTGTCGCGAAAGGCGTGCACCTCCCGCCAGTCGTAGCCGGAGTGCTCGCGGACCTGGTCCAGACGGGCGCGGTCCTCGTCGCGCATGCCGAACCACCACAGCCAGGTCCAGTAGGCGACCTGGGCGGGTTGGTGGTCGAACCATCCCTCCGGGCCGACCCGGGTCGGCAGCGCGTTGACGGTCCTTCCCTCACCCAGGCCGAGGGCGTGGGCCCAGCCGGGGCGGCGGGTCGCGCCGGTGTCGTACGGCATGGCGGTGCGACGCTGCTCCCAGACCTGGTCCAGGGGCCGCCGGGCGAGGTCCAGCCGGGCGTCGGCGCGGCCGAGCATGCCGGCACTGATGGCTCCGACCAGCGTCGCCGCGCCGATCGAGTGCACGCCGTGCGGCCAGGTCCAGCCGTAGTGTCCGCCGTACCAGCGGCCCCCGTGGTCCTCACCGACCTCGCCGGAGGGTCCGACGTTGTCGGGCATGGCGCCGGCGGCGGCCGCGCGTTCCCGCCAGGCGTCCACGTATTCCAGGACCCAGTCCGCCAGGCGCGGGTCGTGGTCGTACAACCAGGCGTTGACGACGAGCGCCGTGGCCGCCAGGTCGACGGCGGTGTCGCCGCGGCCGAGCCGGTCGCGCATCGCGTGGCCCATCCGCACGGCGTTGTCCTCGTCGGCCAGGTCGTCCCAGGACGTGATGCCGGGGATGTCGCGCAGGGGCAGCCCGTAGGGGCGCATGCCCCGCTGCTCGTGCCCGAACCGGTCGTCCCACTGGGGGCCGAGGCCGGTCCGGGGGCCGTCCGACCCGTTGTGCGGGGCGCGCAGGGCCCTGGTGGCGGGGTCGTAGTTGCCGGTCGCGCTGTCCGGGAGGTACTGCTCGGCGAAGCGCCGGGCCCGGCCGCGGAAGCGCTGGTCGGCAGGGTCGGCGGCGCAGATGCCGTAGAACATCAGCAGGGCCTCGCCCTGATGGAACCAGTCGTAGCCGCGCTCGAACTCGTTCCGGTACAGGCCCAGTTCGGTCAGTTGTGCGGTGACCCCTTCCCAGTGGCGCTTGACCGCGGGCAGCAGGTCGTCGGCTCCGCCCAGGCGGTAGAGGGCGGGCCAGTTGAAGAACGCCTCGTAGAAGTCGTCGGCGCCGTCCCGGTCGGGGATGGTGCCGGAGAAGCGCAGCCGGCCGTCGGGTTCGGTGTATCGGTCGCTGAACAGCCGCCAGGCTCCGTCGAGTTCGTCGAAGAGGTGGCGTTGCAGCACGGCCCAGGCGGGCGGCGGCCCGGTGGGCAGGGTGGCGGTGATCTCGGTGGGGCGGGTTTCGGGGGGCGTGCCGCCGGACGGCGAAGTCCCGACGGACCTCTCCCCGGTGGCGGGTATGCCGTGTCGTGCGTTCATGTCAGCCCTTCAGGGCGCCGGAGGTCAGGCCGCTGATGATGTGCCGCTGCATGATCGCGAAGAAGGCGAGTGCCGGCGCGACGGCGAGGAGCAGGTTGGGGAAGACCACGGCGTAGTGCGTCGAGTACTTGCCGACCGCGGCGTACACCCCGGTGGTGACGGTGTAGAGGCCGCTGCCGGGTCCGAGGATGATCTGGGGGTTGGCGAAGTCGTTCCACACGCTGAGACTGTGCAGGATCACCGCGGTGGCCACCATGGGCCGCATCAACGGCAGCACGACGAGCTGGAAGGTCCGCAGTCGTCCCAGGCCGTCCACGGACGCGGCCTGGTCCAGTTCCCTGGGGATGGTCCGGATGTAGGCGCTGTACAGGAACACCGACACGGGCAGGGTCAGCGCCGTCTCGAAGAGCACGAAGCCGGGGATGGTGCCCATCAGTCCGAGGTACTTGAGGACGTAGACGACCGGGATCAGCAGAACCTGGCTGGGGACGAACGTACCGGCGACGAAGAGCAGCAGCAGTGCCGTGTGCCACCGGGTGGTGCCACGGGCGATCACGTACGACACCGGGGCGGACACCAGCAGGGACAGGACGTTGACGAGCAGTACGAACAGCAGGGTGATCCCGTAGGCCCGTACGACGTCGAAGTCCGGGTTGGAGAGCGCGTCGCGCAGCGGCCGCAGGCTCAGCCGGTTCAGCGGCAGACCGAACGGGGATTCGCGGATGTCCTGCTCCGACTTGAAGGCGTTGACGACCAGCAGCCACAGCGGGATCACCATGAACGAGGCGGACACGAGGAGCAGGGGCAGCCGCCACAGCGAGCTTCCCGGTACGGTGCCGCGGTCGCGGCGTCGCGGCCGTGAGGTGGGTGCCGGGCGCGGCGGTCCCTTGTCCGGAGCAGCGGCGGGGGCCACCGGGCCGAGGACGGCCCGGCGCGGGCTGGTGGTGGGTTCGGTGGGCATGGTCAGGCCCCCGCTCTCTCGTCGGCGCGGCGCCGCAGGAAGGTGATCGCCAAGGCGGCGATGCCGGTCACCACCGTCAGCACCATCGACTGGGCGGAGCCGTACCCCAGGGCGTTGTTCTGGAACGACTGGGCCAGGATCAGATAGGCGGCGGTCTGGGTGGAGCCGGCGGGACCGCCTCCGGTCAGGGAGAGCACCAGGTCGTAGGAGCGCAGCAGGGTCACCAGGGTCAGCACGATGTTGACGGTGACGACCGGCGCGATCATCGGCAGGGTCACACTGCGCAGGGTCCGCCACCGGCCGGCCCCGTCGATCCGGGCGGCTTCGAGCAGCGAGGCGGGGACGGTGTGCAGTCCGGCGATGTACAGCACGAGGGTGAATCCGAAGCCGGACCACACCACGACCGCGATCAGGCTCGCCAGCGCCCAGCCGGGCTGGGACAGGAACGGCAGTCCGGCGTGCCCGGCGGAGCGCAGCACGCTGTTGACCGCGCCGTTGGTGGACAGCAGCGCCGACCAGAGGAAGCCGATGATCAGCGCACTGATGACGTACGGGTAGAAGAAGACGGTCCGCAGCACGGTGTTGGTGCGGCTGGGAGTGGAGATGGCGAGGGCCAGGGCGAGTCCCACGGCGTTGACGGCGAGGGTGCCGATCACCGCCAGCAGCACCGTGATCCAGGCCGCCTGCCGGACCTCCGGATCGTCCAGGAGGGCGCGGTAGTGGTCGAGTCCCACCATCGAGGGGTGTGCCGTGTAGCCGTCCCAGTCGGTCAGGCTGAGATAGCCGGACAGCACCAGGGGCACGACCATCATGACGAGGAAGAGCGCGACTGCGGGAGCGGTCATGAGCAGCCCCGTCAGCCGGTCCCGGCCGCGGGCGGTGGCGAACAGGTCGCGCACGGCCCGCGCCGGCCGGGTGGTGGTGGGCAGACTCATCTCGTGTGCGCCTTCAGCCAGGTGTCCACGTTCTTCAGCCCGTCGGCGGCGTCGCCGCCGGTGTAGAGGCTCTGCACCTGCTTGTTCTGCTCGGCCTCGAAGCCGGTCGGCATCTGGTACTCGCCACTGCCGGCGATGGCCTGGTGGTTGGTGGACTTGTCGAGGAGCGCCTGCACCTCGTCGGCCAGCGGGGAGAGCTTGTAGGGGTAGCCGGTGCGGAACGAGGAGTCCTGCTTGAGCTGGCCGGCCACGGCGGCGCGGTCGGTGGTCAGGAACTGGACGAGCTTCTCCGAGGCCTTCTGGTGCTTGCCGGCCTTGAAGATCCGGTAGTTGGCCCCGGGGGTCACCGAGAGTCTCGGGGTGGAGGCGTCGTTGAGCTGGGGCGAGGGAAAGACGCCGACCTCGAAGTCCTTCTTCGCCTGTGCCTCGGCCGCCACGAACCAGCAGCCCATCGGGTACATCGCGGCCTTGCCGGACAGGAACTCGGTCTCCGCGTCGGCGTACTTGGTGCCCAGGGCCTGCTTGTCGAGATAGCCCTTGTCCAGCCAGTCCTTGTACAGGTTCATGGCCGGGCCGAGGTCGGTGCTCAGGGAGCGCTTGCCGGCGGAGGCCTGCTTGAACCAGTCGGGCTCGCCGGTGGTGACGGTCGGTGCGAAGAGCATCATGACCTGTGCCTGCGTGACCCACTCTCCGGCCGTCTGCATGGGCAGGTACCCGGCGGACTTGAGCTTCCGCATCGCCGCCGTCAGTTCCTGCATGGTGGCGGGCGGCTTGGCGACGCCGGCCTCCTTGAAGGCCTTCTTGTTGTAGAAGACGAGGGACTGGACCTGCTGTCCGATCGCCACGTCGTACAGGTGGCCGTCCAGTCGCTGGGCGTCCGCCATGGGCGCGTCGGCCGCCCAGCTCAGCTCGGACAGGTCCCTGAGATAGGGGAGGACCTTGTCGTTGTGCGAGCCCTCGACGACGTCGGGGGCGTTGCCCGCCGCCAGCAGTTGCTGAAGTGTGCTGTCCACGGTGCCGTCGGCGGCCGTGGGCGAGTCGATCTGTACCTTGATTCCGGGGTTGGCCTTCTCGAAGGGAGCGACCAGCTCCCGCCAGTACCCCTTGGTCAGATTCGGTGTGATGTTCACCAGCATCCGTACGGTGCCGGTGGCACCCGAGTCCGGGTCGGCGGCCGAGTCAGCCTCGAACCCGCCACTGCCGCCGCACGCGGTGGTCAGGGCCAGGCCCAACAGGATGCCTACCGCAGCGTTGATGGATCTTCTCCGGGCCATGTCGCCCTCCCTATCGATTATGTTCTATCGATAGGCGATATGATGACTCCTGTTACGTGGTTGTCAAGAGCCTGCAACCACAGACACACGATCATCGATAAGATGCGAAGACGTTCTAGGAACCTAGGGGGCCGTCATGGCGGGCGTCGGTGAGCCGCTGACCCGGGTACTGCTGTCCGATCAGGTGTACACCCGGGTGCGGGGTCTCATCGTCAACGGGGACCTCCAAGCCGGTGACCGGCTGGTCGAGGCCGAGATCGCCCGTGATCTCGGGGTCAGCCAGGCGCCCGTACGGGAAGCCGTCAAGCGGCTGGTGCACGAGGGCCTGGCCGACCACATCCCGCGGCGCGGCAGCTTCGTGGCCGACGTGTCCTCGCAGGACGCCGACGCCGCGCGGGCGGTGCGGGTCATCATCGAGGAGTTCGCGGCCCGCGCGGTCGCCGAGCGCGCCGACCCGGAGTCCGTCGAGGCGCTGCGCGCCAAGGTGGAGGACATGCGGGAAGCGGCCGAGGCCGGCGACATCGGACGCTTCCGGGACGCCGACATCGCCTTCCACCGGATCCTGTGCGAAGCGAGCGCCAACCCGTTCCTGTCCCGCATCTGGAGCCTGATGGAACCGAGCCTGCGTGCGCTGCGCGTGGTCTCCGACCCGCTGTTCACCGGTGACTGGGCCGAGATGGCAGTCCAGCACGGCGCACTGCTGGAGACGCTGGAGTCGGCCGACGCCGACCGCGCAGCTGCCGCGTTCGCGGCACACGCCCGGGGGGACGAGGGCGTCCCGCGCCTCGGCCACGGCTGAGGCGGGCGCGTCCGCCGGGCAGCGCCTGGCCCCCGCTCCGCCTGTCCGGTCGACCGACTCGGCCTGCCCTCCCTGCATGGGGACGGTCTGCGGCCCGCAGACCGTCCAATCTTTCCTGGCGATTCCGCCGTTTTGTACCATTCCCGTCAGTTCGTGGCCTTCCAGCCGTTCTGTTCTTCCGTCGTCCCGGACCTCCAGATCGTTCGTGGCCGTCTCGCGTTCCGTGACTCCGCCCGAATCGCGTGCCTGACGGCGCCCGCTTCCGGGACGCCCCCGCGGGTCGCCCGGCCTCCGGCGTGGAGCGACCTGCGCACTCCGCACCACACCAGACCCACGCCTCCCACTCCTTACGCGATCGCTCCGTGGGACCTATATTGATCGCCGACTCGCGGTTATCGATAGGCGATGGGAGAGTCATGTACTGGAGACGCAGTGCTCTGGTCATCGGAACCGCTGCCGCGACGGTGCTCACCGCACTGACGGCCGCCGTTCCGGTATCAGCGCACACGAAGGGCACCACGCGCTATGTGAGCGTCACCGGTTCCGATGCGAACCGCGGCACCAAGCAGTCCCCGTTCAGCACCGTGCAGCAGTGCGCCGACGTCGCACAGGCCGGCGACACCTGTGTGATCGCCGCCGGAACCTACCGGGAGACCCTGACGCCGCCGCGCGACGGCACGGCATCCGCCCGGATCACGTTCCGCGCCGCCCCCGGTGCGCGCGTCGTCCTCGACGGCAGTGCCCCGGTCGACGGATGGGCGCAGGTCAGCGCCTCCGACCTGTCGGCACTGCAGGCCGCCGACCCGACGCTGAGCGGCTCGGACTTCGCCACGGCCGCCACGGCCGGGAAAATATACCGAACCGACATCGCCCTGAACCCCGCGCTGCCCGGCAACCAGCTCTTCGTCGACGGCACGATGCTGGGCGAGGCCCAGTGGCCCTACCCCGGCACCGAGCCGACGCGCCCCGACTACAACTCCGCGGACGCCGGCACCAACGACACGCTGTACGACGACGCCCTGACCCAGCCCGCCGGATACTGGAAGGGCGCCCGCCTGACCTCGCACAACTGGTTCGTCAGCCAGACGGGCACCGTCACGTCGTCCGTGACCGGCTCCGTGACCGCCTCGGGGCTGGCCACCTCCTGCGTCGGCCTCAGCCCCAACCAGCAGAACCTCTACTCGCTCACCGGCAAGCTCCAGGCGTTCAGCCATGCCGGCCAGTGGTTCTACGACGCCGACGCGCAGCGGCTCTACATGTGGATGCCGGACGGTGCGAGCCCGGCGGGGCATACCGTAGAGGCCAAGCAGCGCAACGTCGCCGTCGACCTGTCCGGGCGGTCCTACGTGTCCGTCGTCGGCCTCGGTGTCCGGGCCGCCACGGTGGCGACCTCCTCCACCTCCACGCACAACGTGCTGGACGGCATCGACGCCACGTACGTCTCGCACTACATGGACCTGAAAGTGGACCCGGGCAAGGTCACGCCCGCCGACCCCTGCGACGTGCTGACGGCGGGTGAGACCACCAGCGGCATCCTCCTGAAGGGCACCGCCAACACCCTGCGCAACAGCAGGATCGACTACAGCGCCGGAAACGGGGTGCTGCTGGCCGGTTCGGGCAACACGGTGACCAACAACCTCATCACCCGCGTCGACTACCGCGGTAGCTACGCCGCCGGGATCAACGTCCTCGGCAGCGACCAGACGATCACGCACAACACCGTGACCAACAGTGGCCGCAGCAACATCAACATCGACAACAAGGTCGCCGGGACCACGGCCTCCGGTCACGAGATCGCCTACAACGACCTGTCCGACTACGGCAACCTGGTCGTGGATGTCGGCGCGATCTACATCTGCTGCCAGGTGAACCTGGTTGGCACCGAGATCCATCACAACAAGCTCCACGACGCCGCACTGTTCGCGGCCAGTGCGCCCGCGCCCGGCGTGTACCTGGACCTGTCCACGTACAACGCCACGGTCTACGACAATGTGGCGTGGAACCGCACGACCTACGGCGTCGTCCTGATCAATCCCAACGGCGGCACGACCAGCGGCAACCGCGTCTACAACAACACCAGCGGCACCGACCGCAAGTCCGTGAGCCTCTTCCCGGGCACCTACTCGGACACCGAGGTGGCCAACAACATCGGCGACGCCGACACCATGGCCGGAGTGTCCTCCACGAACAACCTGCCCATGGCCGACGGTCCGCAGTTCACTGACCCCGCGCACCACGACTACACCCTCCGCTCCACCTCACCGGCACGCAACTACGCCCTGGTGCGGCCCCCGGCCACGGACGGCTCCACCGACCCGCAGCCCAGCGCCGGCGCCTACCAGTACGGTGCGACGCCGTGGCAGGCCGGAGCGGCCATGCAGCGCACGACGGTCCAGGCCGAGTCGTACGCGGAGGGCGGCGGCGTCGCCACCCACGCCGCCGGAACCGGCTCGGTCCTCGGCAGCTTCGACGGCGGCGACTGGGTCCGCTACGACGACGTGGACTTCGGCACCGGCCGGAATCTCCTGGTCGCGAGCATCGGCAGCGAGCGGCCGTACGCGGGAGGCCGGTTCGAGGTCCGGCTCGACTCGGCCACCGGCCCGGTCATCGGCACGGTGCGGGTGGAGAACACGGGCGGCTGGGACACGTACCTGGACCAGACGTCCACGATCACCCCGACGAGCGGCACGCACGACGTCTACCTCAAGGCTCTTGGCACGGCACCGGGCGTCGCGAACATCGATCACTTCTCGGTGGAGAAGATGATCTCCCAGTAAGGCGCTGACGATCCCGCCGACCGTCGGTCATCGGCTCCGGCCGCCGCGCACTCCCGAGTGCGGGCGCCGGGGCCCGCACCACCGGTACGACACGACCCGCCACCGGGCGAGGCGCACCCCGAGGATCTACGGGTTCGGCACCTCCTGGAGGACCCAGCCGTTGCCGTCCGGGTCGGTGAAGTCCGCGTACGTGCAGTAGTTGCGGCGCTGAGGGTCGGGTCCGCTGATCCACTTCTCGCCCGTGCAGCGGTGGAAGATGTCGCTGGTGTCGTGGTAGATGTCGCCGACCTCCACGCCCCGGCCGACCAGCTCGTCCCGGGCCTCGAAGATGTCCGAGACGATGAGGTGGAGGCCCTTGGACGACCCGGGGGCGGCCAGAGTGACACCCGTGCCGAAGAGTACCGAGCACGGCGAACCGGGGGGTGTCATGTGGACGACCCGGTAGGTCTCGTCCGTCACGTGGTCGGCGTCCAGGCGGAACCCGACCGCCTCGTAGAAGGCCTTCGCCCGGTCGACGTCGGAGACGGGCAGCACCAGGACTTCCAGTTTGAGATCCACTTGTCGTCACTCTCTTACGTTTCACCGTGGAACGGTGCCATCGGATCAGGCGGCATAGGCCCGCTCTTTCGAGTGAGTGGTCTCCATCGGCAACCATCACACGGTGTCGCAGGATACCGCCCCGACCAAGACCGGCGGGTCAGGAGGTGAGGCTTGCCGATCTGTTGATCAACATGACACAGTGTCACACGTTGTGTGTATGTGTCGTCGAGTATCGCCGACGCCGCACTGCTGAGGAAAGGAAAGGTCCCACATGACATCTCTGGGCTTGAAGAAGAAGCTCGTCTCCGCGAGCCTCGTCGCGCTGGGTGCGACGGGCGTCACGTTCGCAGGAGCGGCAGCCGCGCACGCCGACACCATGATCGGGCTCTACGACACGCAGGCTCAGTGCCTCGCGGTGCAGGTCGTTTACCAGAGCAACGACCCCGGCGGCAGCTACTACTGCGACAACGACCACGAGGCCGGCGTCTGGTACCTCTGGAAGCGGTAGGCGCTTCGGTTCACCCCGTTTCATGTCGGCCCACCGACCCGGTCGGTGGGCCGACGGCGTCCCTCGCGCACACCCGTCATCCCTGCCCTCCCGCGGAGGACACCCGATGACCCTGTGTCGACGACCCGACACGGTCCGCGACTTCACTGCCGAGACGAGGGGGAGCAGCGGAGGAGGCCGGTCCGGGACGCCGTGGACAGAGAGAGTCATCAGGTAGTCATTCGACTGATGACCGAACCGGGCCCGCCTCAATGGAAGAGGTCAGGCACAGGTAAAATCCGGAAGTGTGGCCGATATCAGAGGTGTGCAGCAGAGGCTCAGTCCGATGCGAACGGCGGCTGCCGAGCGGCCGACCACGATGCGACTGAGGGTTGTCTTGTCCGGACCGGCCTCGATGCTCACGGCATGATCGGTCGGGACAGGGAACTGGAGGTTCTGCACGGCCTGCTCTCCAGGACGGTGGCAGGCCAGGGTGACGCGCTGCTCGTCCGCGGAGACCCGGGGGTCGGCAAATCCTCTGTGCTGAGCACGTTCGGTTCTCATGCCGCGGACCGGGGGGTCAGAGTCCTTCGCACCTCCGGCGTCGAGACCGAACAGTGGCTGCCGTTCGCCGCGCTGCACTTGCTGCTCCAACCGGTTCTCGGCGGGGCCGTGACGTTGCCGGCCCCCTACCGGAAGGCCCTCGATGGCGCCTTCGGGGCCAGCGAGGGGGAACCCGAGATCTACCGGGTCGGGATGGCGGTGCTCGAGCTGCTCGCCGACGCCGCCGACAGCCAGCCCCTCCTGCTGCTCGTCGATGATCTCCAATGGGTCGACTCGTCGAGCCGTGACGTGCTCGGATTCGTGGCCCGGCGTACCCGGGACCTCCCCATCCTCGTGATCGGTGCGGCAAGAACCTCGTCACCGGGCACGTACAGCCTGGTTACTCACGCCGAACTCGTGCTGGAGCCCCTTTCCCCGGCAGCGGCGGCCGAACTGCTCGATGCCGACGCCCCCGGCCTGGCAGACGGGGTGCGGGCCCGCATCCTGGAGCGCGCCGCCGGCAACCCTCTCGCGCTCGTCGAACTGCCGAGGGCGGCTCAGGGCATGTCAGCCCGGCTCGACGATCTGCCTCTGACCCAGCGACTCGAGTCCGCGTTCGCCTCGCGCACCGACTCGCTCACCCGCGAGTGCAGGACGCTCCTCCTGGTCCTGGCAACGGAACCCACCGCGCCACTGAAGCAGCTCCTCGACGTGGCGAGTCGTCTCGCGGGATCGGAAGTCTCCGTGTACGCCCTGCAGGAGGCCGTCGACGCCGGATTGGTGGTTCTGACCGGTCGCACCCCGGAGTTCCGGCACCCCTTGATGCGCTCCGCGATCTACACACGTGCCACCGTCGCCGACCGTTTGTCCACCCACAGGGCCCTGGCCGAGACGCTGGAGGGATCACCTGGGCGGCGGCTCGTCCACCTCGCCGCGGCCACGCTCGGCCCGGACGACGAACTGGCCGGCCAACTGGAGCGCTTCGCGGACGACGCCCAGGAACGGGGGCAACTGGCCGCGGCCGTACCCGCCCTGCGCCAGGCAGGCGAGCTGGTGCACGACGCACGCCGCCAGACCGGCCTCCTGGTCCGTGCGGCCGAGCTGGCCAGCGAGATCAACGACCGCGTGCAGGCCCAGATCCTGCTGGACAGAGCCGACCTGGCGGAGTTGGGCCCCACGGAGAGGGCCCGCCTCATGCTGGTCTCCGACAAGGCCGCGTTCGAACCCGATGAGCCTCAACGCCGCATTCAGGACATGATCGACGCGGCAGCCGGGGCCTTCGACGTCGGCAGTACGAACGTCGCGGAGAACCTGCTGTGGCGTGCGGCCGCCCGATGCTTCTTCCAGGACGGCGACGCACGTGTGCGTGCTCAGGCCGCCGCCGAACTGGACCGGTGGAAGCCCGACCCGGACGCCCCTCACGTCCTGACGGTGCGGGCCTACACGGAGCCGTACCGCCATGGGGCCGATCTGATCACACGGCTCGAAAAGCTGGAGCCGGACCGCGAGGACGGCCAGCTGCTGCACTACCTGGGCAGCGGTTCGATGGTCATCGGTGACATCGGCCGTGCCACTCGCCACCTGGCCCAGGCGGCTTCCGTGTGGCGGTCCCAGGGCCGTCTCGGGCTGCTCGCGCGATCCCTGGCGGGATCCTGGCCACGTCTGTACCTCGGGCAGCTGGCCCAGGCCCGGGAAGAGGCCGCAGAAGGGATCGCGCTCGCCGAGGAGACCGGGGAGTGGATCGTCTGGCTCGGCCTCAAGGCCACGTCGGCGCTCGCGGCGGTGCTGCGGGGAGAACGCGAAGCCGCAGCTCGGAGCGTCCGGGAGCTGAGAGCGCACAGCCTCTTCCCCGTCATGCCCTTCGCGAGCATCATGGCGCAGCAGGTCGACGGTCTCCTCGCACTGTTCCACAGCCGTGCCGTGGAGGCGTACGACGTCCTCGCGCGTGCGTTCGACAAGACGGACCCGCACTACCACTCGACCAGTCGCTGGCTGCTCGTCCCGGACCTGGTGGACGCGGCCGCGGCCGCGGCCGCGGGCCGAACCGAACAGGTGCGAGAGCTGTTGGCAGAGCTGCCGGCACTGGCAGACCGGCTGCCCTCGGAAATGATGATCGTTGCCCGGACCTACAGCGCGGCAGTCCTCGCTCCGGACGACACCGCCGAGGAGTACTACGACTCCGCGCTCTCCGCACTGCCGGACACCTGGCCGCTGTCGCGTGCCCGACTTCATCTGCAACACGGCAGGCGACTGCGCCGACAGCGTCGGAACGTGGATGCGCGCAAGCCTCTGCGGCTCGCACGTGACGAGTTCGACCGAGTCGGTGCGCAACCCTGGGCCGACATGGCCCGTGAGCAATTGCGGGCAGCGGGGGAGTCGGACGGACGACGACGCCCGAGCAAGGGCGAGAGTCTGACAGTCCAGGAAAGGCAGATCGCCGAGTTGGCCTCACAGGGGCTGAGCAACCGGGAAATCGGCCAGCGCCTGTTCATCTCGCACCGGACCGTTGGAGCCCATCTGTACCGCATCTATCCACGCTTGGGCATCACCAGCCGAGGCAGGCTCTCCGCAGCGCTGGCCGCGCTCGGAGACGACCAGCCGACCTCGGATTCGGCCGACCCCGCCGGATGACGGTGCATGGCCGGCCGATGCCCCTTCGGACTCGCGCGGCCGGGACGGCATCACACGAAGGCGCCGCTTTCCTGACGGAGCGCCGCCACCAGACGGTCGAGTTCCTGGCGTGTGTTGTACAGAGTGGGGGTCACCCGGACAGCGCTGCCCTGGGCGATACCTGTGCGCGCGACCGTGAGAACACGGTGCTTCTTGAGCAGCAGCGTCGCCATCTTCTGTGCCTGCGCGTAGTCCCTCATCGCAGGAAGCCGGAAGCTGGTCACCGCTCCGTGGCGTGCGGTGTCGTCGGGTGTGAGGATCTGCATGCCTGGGATGTCCCGCACGCGCTCCACCCAGTAGTTACGGAGCGACTGCAGGTGCCGTTGTTTCCGCGACCCCCCGATGGCACGGTGAAACTCGATGGCTTTGGGCACAGTCAGGGCCGCCGCGAAATTCACCGTGCCCACACTGGATCGGGAGCGGGTGTCGTCCGGAGGAAACATCGTGTTGCCCATGCACGGTTCGATGCTCCCCAATCGGGAACCGCGGATCCAGACGGCACCGGTACCCAGAGGCGCGCACAGCCATTTGTGCAGCGAGAAGCCGACGAAGTCCGCGTCGAGATCCGACAACGTGTAGTCCATGTGGCCGATCGTCTGGGTGGCGTCCACGATGGTGTCGACACCTCGGGCCCGTGCCATGCTCACGATCTCCCGGACCGGCATCACGATTCCGGTTCGATTGGACAGATGTGTGACCAGGAGCAGCTTCAGGCCGGCGGGCGCCTCGTTCAACTGTGATTGATAGACATCCAGGATGTTCGCGGTCGTAGCCGGTTCGGGCACGGAGAACTTGATGACCTTCGCGCCACGACGATGGGTGAGTGAATCCATCGCCTGCTGCATCTCGTCATAGTCGAGATCGGCGTACATGACCGCGTCACCGGGCCTCAGGGAACCGTACTGCAGGATCAGGTTCTGCATGGCCTCGGTGCCGTTTCGAGTGAGAGCGAACTCCTCCTTCGAAGCACCCATCAGCTGCGCCACCTCGGCTCGCACGTTGTCCATGGCTACCGTGCGCTCACGGCCCGGGATGCCGTCACGGACGAACGTGACGTTGTGGCGATTGAGATAGCGAGTCTGCTTCGCGTACTCCTCCTCGACCGATCGCGGCATGACGCCCCAGTAGGCGTTCTCCAGGTTCGCGACGGAACGGTCGACATCCCACAGCGACGGAAGACTGCGGGTGTCCGCGTGGGCCGGAGCGGACATGACCGGCAGCGAGCCTGCCGCGCCAGCCGACGCGGCGGCCGAGGCCATGAACTTACGTCGATTCACTGCTCTCCCCTGGAACCGGTCGCGGAACACCGCGAGCGAGCGTCACATGTTTCGAGCGGCCACATCGGGCACGACCGACGCGCGCCCCAAGTGCCGCCACACTAGCGTCAGGTGCCACTGTGTTGCCACCCTGCGAAGTGCTGTTGTGCTACGTGCCCGCAGCGATCCGTCGGCGTCACAGCCCGATGAGGGCTGGTCTGCCGCGGTCACCCTCTCCAGCGAGGCTCCCGGCGATGTCCGAGGGTCAACCGACGGATGAACTTCTGGCTGTCCCGGACGACAGTGATTGTGATGCCATGTCGCCCAACTGGAAGGAATCGCCGTCATGAGTGGTGACCGCCACACTGTGCAGGCACAACACTCGGCCGCACACGCTCTCCTGTCTCTCTCCTTGTGCCTCGGCCGGATGACGGGCGCTCTCGAGTGGGAGGACGTCCCGGCGGAGTTCCGTTACGACCCCGACCATCCTCTCCTCGTCACGATCCGCTTCGCTCCCGAGGGCGCCCCACCGGTCACCTGGCATGTCGGCCGTGACCTGCTTCACGAGGGCCTGCGCACCACGAGCGGTCTGGGGGACGTCCAGGTGTGGGCCGACACCCCCGCCGACGGGGAGACCGCGTGGCTCCAGATCAACGCACACGGTGACATAGCCATCTTCAGCTTGCCCGTCCCGGAACTGGGGGAGTGGCTCGACCGCACTTATCTGCACGTCCCGGCCGGTACGGAGTCGTCGCGGCTCGGGACCGACGCCTTCCTCTCCAAGCTGTTCGACGAACCCGAGGCCTCGTCTCGATGACCTCGGGACACATGGCCGGAGATGTTCACCACCGGGCGCTCACCGTAGGCCGAAGGCGCGGATCAGGGTCTGGCTGACGCCGTTGCCCTCGGTGTCCTTCGCCGTCGTCCGCAAGCTCGCATAGCGCGCCTTGCCCGGTGCGTCGAGCCGTGCCGTCCAGCCGTCCGCCGACTTCCGCAGCGCCGTCCGGTGCCAGGTTGCGCCGTCGTCGTACGACACCTCCACGGCCGCCGTGCGGATCGCGCCGGCTCCCGCCGCGCCCTTGAGGTGCGAGGCCGTGACGGTCAGCTCCGTGCGCCGGTGGGCGCGGCCCGACAGGTCGGCGTCCACCGCGTAGTCGAGCTGCACCAGGGGCAGCGGTGTGAGACGGGTGGGGTGCGTGGTGGCCGAGGTGAAGTCCCAGACGGTACGGGTGCGGGTCGAGTACGGGCGGTCCGGGAGGTTCCGGTTGCCTTCCAGCACGAGGCGGTAGGGCTTGGGATCAGGCGACAGATCCCCGACCATGACGATCCGTTCGTTGACGTCCTCGCCGAGCAGCTCGTCGCCCTGGTAGAGCGAGATTCTGGATGTGTCGCCGTCTGCCCAGACGACGCCCGCGTGCCCGCCGGAGTCCCCCCACGCGGTCATGACGGAGGTGCTGATGTTGTCACCGGCCCGGAAGGGGGCCTGCCCGCTGGTGCCGTTGTCACTGAGCAGGCGCGGGTGCTGGATCGGGGCGAACCAGGTCTCCCGTGTGGTGCTGCGGGGCGTGTAGGAGCGCGCCACGCCCCGCTGGCCCAGGTCGGACGTGGAGGCGAAGGACACCCACTGGACGTCGTCGTCCGCGGTGACCCATGAGGTGAGTTCACCCTGCGCCCGGACCTGGGTGGGCACGATGCCCAGCGGACGGCCGAGGAGTGAGATGTCCTGGCGGTACTCGACCGCCCGGCCCTGCGACGTGTCGCGGAACGTGTCGTCGACGCGTGCCAGCTCGCCGGCGGCGGGGCGGTAGGACGGGTCCCGGGGAACCGCGCCGTCGTGGTGGCGGACCAGGTCGTAGGCGTAGTGGGGGACGGGGTGGGAGACGACCTGGAGCGTGATCGTGCCGGTCGCGCGGAACCGGGTCAGCAGCCGCGTGCTGTCGTCGGTGCCGAGCGAGGCCACCGGCAGCGGGGCGGCCTCCGGCAGGTCGGCCCAGGGGTCGAACTTCCCGTACCCGTTGTTCAGGATCAGGAGCTGACGTGCCCCCGCCTGCGCCGCCGCGGCGGCCTGGTCCGTCGGGGCCACGGTGGCGCTGCGGCGGACGACCGCAACGCGGTCCCGCACTTCGACCCCGCGGAACTCGGCCGCGGAACCGTCACCTGCCCAGGCGGCCCGGTAGGCACGCGTGCCCTCGGGCAGCCGGGGCGACAGGCTCTGGACCGTGACGTCGTCGAAGGTCTGAGAGCCCGCGGCGAACGTCAGCGGAGGCTGGATCTGCCGCCAGCGGGTCGCGAAGGTGTACGAGCCCGTCCGCACCTTGGGCGTGGGCGTGACCCACAGGCTGTCGTAGCGCCAATACTCGGCCACATAGCTGTCCATGAAGGGGAACAGTCCGGTGTTGCCGCGGTACTGGTCGATCCGCAGGAACTGGTTGGCCGTGGGCCGTGGTGTGACGGCGGCCGCCTTGCGCAGGCCGTCGGCGTCGAAGGCGACCGTGCGGTCCGCGTCGAGGTCGACCTCGGGTGCGGTGAACATCGCGAGGCCCAGTGTGTGCGTGCCGTCGACCCCGGGCACGGCGGAGTTCATCCACACCGAGTAGGTGCTCGGGGACAGCCGGAGGTCCAGGCGGCCCGAGGCGTCCACGGTGTGGACCTTCGGCGCGGTGTTGCGCTCGACGTCCTTGAGGATGACGGTTCCGGACAGCGGCTTGTCGTGGCGGTCCTTCGCCGTGAGCGTCAGGGTCGCCCGACGGCCCTCCTTGTTCACCCCGACCGGGGTGCGGGCCAGCACGGCTCCGTCGGCGCCGGAGGCGAGCAGGCGGGTGGCGTACGCGCCGTTGTCCTCGGCCGCGTCCAGATGCGTGATCACGCCGACGGAAGCGGTGCCGTGGGCGGGCACGGTCACCTGCGCGTCCGACAGGGTGAACAGGCCCTCGGGCAGCTCGGCGGGGCTCAGCGCGAGATCCAGCGTGACCGGGGCGGGGCCCAAGTTGGTGTAGGTGACGTCCCGGCGGACGGTCTGCCCCGGGGTGTACGGGTAGTGCGTCTGCGCGAACGCGTCACCGGATGCCAGCAGCGTCGAGCGCACCGCGGCGGCGACGTCGACCCGCCCGCTGCCCGCCTCGAACGGGCTGAAGCGCTGGGTTCCGGCGGCGGTGCCGACCAGCGCTTCCTTGAGCCGCTGCCCCGTCCAGTCGGGGTGTTCGGCGGCCAGCAGGGCCGCGGCGCCCGCCACATGCGGTGTGGCCATCGAGGTGCCGGACAGGGACTGGTAGGCGCCCTCGCCCTCCGGCGCGTACTGCGAGCGCGCGGCGAGAACGCCCACACCCGGGGCGGTCAGGTCCGGCTTGATGGCGTTGTCGCCCACGCGGGGACCGCGGCTGGAGAAGTCCGCGAGCTGATCGACTCCCTTGCCCGGACCGTTCACCGCACCCACCGTCAGCGCCGCGTCGGCGGCAGCGGGGGTGCCCACGGTGTACGCCTCCGGGCCGGAGTTGCCCGCGGCGACGACGAACAGCGCTCCGGTCTCCGCACTCAGCCGGTTGACCGCCTCGCTGAGCGGATCGGTGCCATCGGTGGGAGAGTCGCCCAGACTCATGCTGACGATCTTCGCGTGCTGGTCGCGGACCGCCCACTCCATGCCGGCGAGGACCCAGGAGTCCTGACCGCTCCCGCTGTTGTCGAGGACCTTGCCGATGTGCAGTGACGCGCCCGGGGCGACGCCCTTCTCGACGCCGCCGGACGCGGCGCCCGTCCCAGCCACGGTGGACGCCACATGGGTGCCGTGACCGTTGCGGTCGGTGACGCCCTGGTCCGGCACGAAACTCTCGGTGGCCGCGACGCGCCCGGCGAAGTCCGGGTGGCCCCCGTCGATACCGGTGTCCAGGACGGCGACGTCCACACCCTCACCGGTGTTCCCGCCCGACCAGACCTCCGGGGCTGCGATCTGCGCCGTCGTGTCCGACAGCGTGGCCCGCACCTTGCCGTCCAGCCACACCTTGGCGATGCCGCCGGCCAGGCGGCCCCCGGACGCCGCCGACCGGGCCGCCGGGCCGCCGGCCGCGGTGTCCCCCGTACCGGTGAGCGAGGTCCAGAAGTCGGCCGCGCGTGAGTGCTCCGCGCAGATGGCGGCACCCTGGATGCTGCTGAGCTCCCGGGTCCGCCGGGCACCATCGGGGGTCGTCGCGCTACGGGAGCGGGCCGCCGCGTCGGTGTAGGTGACGATGAGCGGCAGACCATCGGCGCGTGCGTCGTCGTACCCGTCCTCGAGCAGCTCCGAGACGTTGAAGAGCCGGCCGTCCAGGGCGCCCGACCCGATGTACGGGACAGCCGCTTCCGGATAGACGTACGTGTCCGAGCCCACCGTCATGACATGTGCGCCACCGCTCCTGCCACGCGGATCGGTCACCGACAGCACGGTCTCGGCCCCGTCCTCGCCGGTCACGGTGACCTTGTCGCCGGTGATCAGCGTCAGGACGCGGGTCGGCCCCGCCGGAGCGGTGTGCGGCGCGGGGGGCACCGTCGCCGGGGCCGCCGAGGCGGCCGGAGCCGTCACGGTGAGGACCAGCAGAGCGGCGACGCCGACGGTCAGCCCGCGTCCGCGGGACCAGGGGATGGGCAAAGGGACCTCACCGACTAGATGTGCAGGGATCGATCGAAGTCAGCCATCCCGCTCGCGAGGCTGTAAAGACACATCTCTGGCACTTCTGTGCCATGTCACCCTGTGGACACGAAGCAAAAGGTGCAACATTCCGCAAGCGCGACACACTGCACCGTGTGTAATCCCAATGTTCCGGCGTACGGTACGCAAGGCGCGCCGGATGTTTCGCGCCACAGGGGTCAGGGGTGGGAGAGCGATGGCGGAAACCGATGCGCCGATGGCGCTGGTCGGGCTCGACGCGGGCACGGAGGCGGTCTACCGCGAGCTGCTCGCACGCGGCGGCGGAACCGCCGAGAGCCTCGTCACGGCATTCGGACTGGACCGCGGCCAGGCGCTGGCCCAGCTCGAACGCCTGCACCGCAACGGACTGCTCAGCCGTCGCTCCTCCGGCGAGTACCAGACCGTGGATCCGCGACACGCGCTCGCCGCCCTGGTCGAGTCGCGCACCCGGCAACTGGCGGCCGTGCGCGACGCCGCCACCTCGCTCGGTGAACTCTTCGACGAGGCACGGAGGTCGGGCACTCCCCGGCCCGACACCCGGACCATCAGCGGCGCGGAGGAGGTCGGCGACTGCTACTACCGGCTCAAACAGGCCGCCCGGCGCGAGATCTGCGAGCTGGAGCGCCCGCCCTACCTGCTGGCTCCCAACGAGCCGCTGGACGAGGCCGCGATCCGCCGTGGAGTGCGGGTACGGGCCGTCTACGCGGCCGCCAGCTTCGACGACGACGGTGGCTGGCAGGACCTGGGCAGCCTGGTCTCCCGCGGCGAGGAGGCCCGAGTGGTGCCCGCGCTGCCCGTCAAGCTCGTCCTGGTCGACCGTTCGGCGGCCATGGTGTCGCTGACCCTGGAAGGAGGCAGCACCGACTGCCTCTACACCGAGGCGCCGCCCCTGATCGAGATGCTGTCCGAACTCTTCGACCGCTACTGGGCCGGCGCCGCCCGTCTGAGCGAGGCGGACACCGCCTCGGCACCGGGACCGGACAAAGCCGGTCCGGGTGGCGGCGCGCGGCGTCCGACCGAAGAGGAGCGCCAGCTGCTGGCACTCTTCGCCGCCGGCGTCAAGGACGACGCCATCGCCCGCCAGTTCGGCGTCTCGACCCGGACCCTGCGCCGCCGGATCCAGAACCTGTACGCGGAGCTGGGCACCACCAACCGGTTCGGTGCCGGCGTTGCGGCAGCCCGCCGCAACTGGCTGTGAGCGGCCGGACGCGAGACCGGTTCCGGCCGCTTCGTCCGGTACGCACACCTGGGGTCCAGGACACACCGTTGTGCCGGCCCCATGCCCGTCAGCTGTGCCACGCACTGAGGAACACGAGGGAGACCGTTGTACTCACGATCGAGACCGACGCGCTCGGCGGTAGCCGCCGCCGCGCTCACCGTGACGCTCATGACCACCATGGGCGCCACCCCGGTCATGGCGGCCGGACCGCCCACCGGCACGGACACCGCCCCGGGCAGCCGGGCCCACACCGCCGGCGCCTCGTGGATCACCCTGATCACAGGCGATCGGGTCGCCGTCGACGCCGCCGGAAACCCGGTGGGTGTCGAGCGCGGCGAGGGACGGGAGAACACGCCCGTCCGGATCAGCCGTACCGGCGGCCACGTCTTCGTCGTCCCGGAGGACGCCTTCGCTCTCATGGCCGAGGACCGGGTCGACCGCCGGCTCTTCGACGTCACCCTGCTGACCGACCTCCGGCGGCGCGCGGTGAACCGCGGGGACAAGCTCGGCGTCATCCTCACCTACCAGGGCGAGGCATCGGCCGCCAGATCCGCGGCGCGCACCGTCGGCGCGGCCGAGGTCACCCGCACCTTCGACGCGCTCAACGGGCGGGCGGTCACGGCCCGACCGGAGGATGCCGGAAGCCTGTGGAAGGCACTCACCGACGAGCAGAGCGGCTCCCCGCACGCCCGGCTCGTCCCGGGCGTGCGCAAGGTGTGGCTCAACGGTCTGCGCCGGGCCTCGCTGGACACCGGCGTCGCGCAGATCGGCGCCCCTACCGCGTGGACGGCCGGCTACGACGGCAAGGGTGTGAAGGTCGCGGTCCTCGACACCGGCGTCGACTCCGGCCACGCCGACCTGCCCCGGGGCAGCAAGGTCGTCGCCGAGCGGAACTTCACCCCCTCCGCCGACGCCCGCGACCACTTCGGACACGGCACCCACGTCGCCTCCACCGTCGCAGGCACCGGTGCCCGCTCGGGCGGCCGGTACAAGGGTGTCGCCCCCGCCGCCCAGATCATCAGCGGCAAGGTGCTCGGCGACGACGGCAGCGGCGACGACGCCGGCATCATCGCAGGCATGGAATGGGCGGTCGCCGAGGGGGCCCGGATCGTCAACCTCAGCCTCGGCTCCGCCGACACACCCGGCGCCGACCCGTTGGAAGAGGCGGTGGACCGGCTGTCGCGGGAGACCGGCACCCTCTTCGTCGTCGCCGCGGGCAACGAAGGACCCGGGGACTCCAGCCTCGGCTCGCCCGGCACGGCCGACGAGGCGCTCACCGTCGGCGCCGTGGACTCCGACGAACGGATCGCCCCGTTCTCCTCACGCGGACCTCGCGCGGTCGACGCCGCGGTCAAGCCCGACGTCACGGCCCCCGGCGTGGACATCACCGCCGCGGCCGCCGAGGGCAGCCTCTTCGACCTCGACCCCGGCATCCTGCACCCCGCTCCCGGATACCTGACCATCTCCGGTACGTCCATGGCGACCCCGCACGTAGCCGGCGCGGCGGCGATCCTGCTCCAGCGGCACCCCGGGTGGACGGGACGTCAGCTCAAGGCCGCGCTGGTCGCGTCCACCGCCGACGGCGGCCTCGGCTCCTACCTCCAGGGCTCCGGACGCGTCGACGTACCCGCCGCCCTGGAACAGCGCGTCGTCGCCGAGCCGGTGTCCCTCACCTTCGGCACCGCCTCGTTCCCGCACGGGGACGACGTGGCACAGGAACGCACCATCACCTACCGCAACGCCGGTGACACGCCACTCGACCTGGACCTCTCCGTGTCGGGCACGGGTCCCGGCGACAACGCCGCTCCCGAGGGGATGTTCACCCTCGACCGGCAGCACCTGACCGTCCCTGCCGGCGGTACCGCCACCGTGGCCGTGACCGTCGACACCACGCTCGGCGGCGACCTCTACGGCGCCTACAGCGTCGAACTGGTCGCCGTCGGCGACGGACAGCACGTACGTACGGCGGGCGCCGTGGTCCGCGAGGCCGAGGTGTACGACCTGACGCTGCGTCACCTGGACCGTCATGGCGAAGAGGCGGCCGTCTTCAGCACCGTGTTGTCCGACCTCGACCGGGGCCAGTACACCCTGATCACGAACGACTCCGGGTCGACCACGTTCCGGTTGCCCCGCGGCTCCTACAGCCTGGACACCCTCATCACCGCGCTGAACGGCGGCGGCACGGCCGCGGTGGCAGCCGACCTGGTGGTCCGTCCGCTGCTGGAGCTGACCGAGAACACCACGGTGACCTTCGACGCCCGCGACGCCGAGCCGGTCACCTTCGACGTCCCGGACCGCCGGGCCGAGCGCACCGACCTGTCGACCGCGTACACGCTCGACGTCGGACAGCGGCACGTGTTCGCGCTCGGCTCCGGAGGACTGCGGGACTTCCGGGTGGCGCAGATCGGCCCCCGGCCGACCGGCGGCCGCATGCAGTCCGGTGTCGCGGCCGTCTACGAGCACGGATCCGACGTCTACAACGTGGCCTACGGCCGTACCGGTCCCCTGTACACGGGTTACCACAAGACGGTGCGGACGGCCGACCTGGCCAGGATCGACACCACGGCCGGTGCCTCTGTCGAGGGCCGCAGGGGCGTGCTGTTCACCACTCCCACGGTCAACGACACGCTGGTCGCACCCGAGCCCGTCGAGGGCGGCCTCCCCTTCACCAAACATGTGCACGTCAACACGGACAAGGTGACCTGGGCCCAGGACTTCCTCCAGGTGGGCGGCGACGACGACATGCTCGCCGAGACGCTGTACAGCATGGAGAGCCGGCCCTTCGCCGAGCGGCACGTCTACCGGACCGTGTACAACGTGGGCGTCTTCGGACCGCGCCTCGACGCGCACTCGAACCTCTCTCGCAGCGGCAACACCGTCTACGGCACGCTGGGTCTGTTCGACGACGGCGAGGGCCACGACGGCTACTCCCAGCACGGCGCCGGAACCACCGAGATCACCCGCGACGGCACACCCCTGCAGAGCGCGGACCACTCGGTGGTCGACGGACTGCAGTTCACCGCTCCCGCGGACAAGGCGCGCTACACCATCTCCACCCGGGTACAGCGCGACACCGTCGCCTCCGTCAGCACCGACATACGGGCCACCTGGTCGTTCGAGTCCGCGCGGACCGACGGTGAGCGGGCGCTGCCCCTGTCGGTGGTCCGGTTCGCCCCGGCCCTCTCCGCACGCAGCACCTCGAAGGCGCGTGCGTCCGTCGCCGTACCGGTGACCGTGCAGGGCGCCGCGGCCGGGCGGAACCTGGCCTCGCTGCGGGTGTCCTACTCGACCGACTCCGGCAAGCACTGGCAGCGGGCGGCCGTGCGGGACGGCGGCGTGCGGGTGACGAACCCGGCGGCAGGCGGCGCCGTCTCGTTCAGGGCCGAGGCGAGCGACCGCCAGGGCAACACCGTAGTCCAGACCATCCTCGACGCGTACCGCACCGCCTAGACGCACGCGGCATCCCCCGGAGCACAGCGGCTCTGGGGGATGCCGCGTATGCCCCCGGGGCCGAAGGCCCGTCCCTCCCCCTTGACCGACAGTGTGCACGCGACCGTGACGGGCCGGTCCCCGGGCTGTGCTCGGGGGAGAGCGGCCCCCACCGTCACCACCGACCTCGACCTGAGCGCCCGCCGGCTTCCGGTTCAGCGCCCGGGGACATGTACCACCTGCGGGTGCACGTCACGTGGCCGGACGGCGAGCCACTCTCCGGACAGCGAACGGTCGCTGTCGCTCGACGGCACGGAGCTGCGGCAGACCCGGCTGGAAACCGCCCGGCCCGCGCAGCCGGTGGGCACTGCCCACCGGCGAGCCCTCGGGCGGCGACCTCCTGTATCCCGTCCGTTCACGCCACGAGCTGCCCCCTGCTGAGTTCACACCGAGCGCGGCTTCTCGCCCGCGCCGGCCCGGACCGGGACCGCGCCGAGGACGGTCGAGCTGTCCTCCGACGACGGGCGCATCTGGCATCGCGCCGATGCGGTCTGCCGGTGAAGGCGCAGTGCGGGCCCCACTGGACGCACCCCGGCGCGCCGCGTTCCTGTCACTGCGGGTCCGTGCCGCGGACACACAGGGCGGACCGGTGACCCAGACGGTGAGTGACCCAGACGGTGACCCGAGCGACCGGCCTCGGGTGAAGGGCCCCTGATCAGGTGCTGTCCTGACGAGAAGGGCTGATGTCCGGCAACGGAATGCCCGCAGTCGGGTGACTTTCGAGGAAGGTCACCCGACCACGGGCGGAAGTGTTGCCGGGATCGGAGCGCAACCAGTACCGACGCCTGCCGAAGCGGGACCGGGCGCGAGGGACGACGCCAGAAAGGAGGTCACGCAGAAAGGAGGTCACGTCGCCGCTGACGACGCCGACGTGCCGAACCCGTCCGTGATTCACGTCACGGGACGGGCCTGACGGTCAGACTCCGTCGTTCTCCCAGTGGTGGGTCGCCGTGGTCGCGGTGACGGCGTTCGCGTAGACGAGTGCGACGCGGTGGTTGTACTGCACGGTGTACATCTTCTTCCCGCCGATGACGACCGCGCCGCTGGACGGGAAGTAGTCGTCGGTGGCCGAGGCGTCCTGGGTGGCCACGTACGCCTGTCCGGCCGGGATGGAGTACATGCCGAGCGGGGCCTGGGTGGAGGCGCCGAGACCGGCCGGATACTCGGCCTTGTCGGGATAGCTGGAGCCGTAGAGCGCCACCGGTGCGCTCCCCGCGGGCTTGATGATCTTCACTCCGTACCGGATACGGGTGTTGGTGCCGCCCGGGTTGTGGAACCACACCTTCGCGCCGCTGAACCAGACGGCGGTCCAGTCGTCCCGCACCTCTGCCACCACGAACTGCTGACCGGCCTGTGCCGTGCTGCCCCAGTCGTTCACCCGGTTGGTACCCGCGGCGCTGCCGTGGATCGCCTGGTCGCCGAAGAGCGGGGCGGTCTCGCCGGGGGCGGTGCGCAGGTAGACGAAGTTGGCCTGCTGCTGCCGCTCGGTGCAGGTGGGCGTCTGCCCGGTGGGGTCGTCGGACGGGCACACCTGGAAGGTCTGCACGTTGTCGGTGAACGAGGGCGTGATCGCCACGACCTCGCCCGGCTGGGGCACCTCGGGCAGACCGCTGACCGGAGCCCCGAGCAGGCTCATGAAGTGGTTCCAGTCCCACGCGTAGCCGGGGTCCCAGTGCATGCCGGCAACCAGCGAGGAGTTGGGCCCGGCAACGTTGTCATGGCCGATGACGTGCTGCCGGTCCAGCGGTACGCCGAAGCGGGCGGCCAGGTACTTCACCAGGTCGGCCGTGGCCTGGTACTGCGACTCCGTGTACCAGGCGGCGCCGTGAGCGGCGTAGCCTTCGTGCTCGATCCCGATGGAGTGCAGGTTGGTCGAGTAGTTTCCGGCGTGGAAGGCGATGTCCTTGGTCGGGACCATCTGGGTGACCGCACCGGACGACGACATGACGTAATGGGTCGAGGCGGGGTTCGTGGGGTTGGCCAGACCCGCGACACCGGCGTCGTAGGTGGACTCCAGGTCGTGAATGACGATGGTGTCGACGCGGATGCCGTTCGTGGGCCGGTTGGCCACCTGGCCGCCGGCCGGAGAGCCGGCGACGAAGGTGCAGTCGACCGTCGTGGGGCATTCCGTAGCGGCCGCCGTGGACGCCGTCTTCAGGTGGAGGGCGTCGATCTGCTGCCGGTCGGGGGTGACCGAGGGGCTGGCGGCCACGCGCAGGCGCTGGCCGTCCTGGGTCGTGGCGGAGGCACCGCCCCGTATCGTGCGGAACACGCGATCGGCGAAGCTCGCCGCTGCCTTCTGCTGCTTGGCCTGGCTGTAGCGGGCCACGGCCCCGTACCACTTGGCGGGGTCCGTGGGCGTTGCGCCGACCAGTTCCCGCTCGTAGGAGGCCAGCAGCGCGGCGCCACCCCGGATGTTCGCGGCGTCGTTCTCGCGCAGTGCCCCCGCCGACAGGCCGGTCAACTCCGCGGCCTGGTGCAGCGTGTGGAGAGCGGGGTCGGCGGCAAGAGTCTCAAGGTCGGCTCGGCCGGCGGCACCGGCACCGCCGCGGGCCAGCATCGCGGGGGTGACGTCGGTGAGATTCATCGGCCCGTAACCGCCGTCGGTGCTCGGCAGGCCACCGTGGCCGTCCCACGCCGATTCCTGGTGGGACAGAGCGAGCAGGACGGTGGGCGGAATGTGGTATTCGGCCGCCGCGGCGAGCAGGGCCTCCTGACGCTCCCCCGAGACGTCACTCGCCGTGTCGGCCTGGGCGGCGCCCGACATGGCCAACAGGCCACCCGCGACGAGTGCGCCCACCGTGACACCGACGGGCAGAGCGACTGCCCTTCGTGACTTGTGCAAGGTGATGCTCCTTATCAAGAAAGTAACCGGCATCGAGGCGCGCCGACCAGCGGCCGTGACAGGCCGTCGGCGCAAGGCAACTCGATGCGGGGATGACTATAGGGCGAAGCTGGTTGTAGGTGCCACGAGAGCCTGCACGGTTCAACACGGTGCGTTGTGACACTGGCCGACGGCACTGTTGCCGCCCTCCCGCCGAGCAGTGACGTGCCGGTCGGGATCTCGTCAGGAAGGAAGCAACTCGACGACGACGCGATAGCTGGCGGGCTCCGACGTGATGTGGAGTGCGGGGTCGTCGAACAGGCGCTTGAGCGCGGCGTGCCACTCCTGATTGCCCGTGGCCCTGTCGAGTTCGGTGCCCGAGGACCACTCGGCGACATGAACGAACCGCGTCTTTGGGGCGTCGGCCAAGGGGCGGTGCAGCCGGGAGCGGATGAATCCGGGCTGCGTCGACATGATCCGGGCGTTCTCCTGGTACGCCTCGGTGAAGTAGTCGGCCTCCTCCGACGGCACGGTGTAGGTCTTGATGAGGACGACCGGATCGGCGGTGTGCGTCTTCGATTTGAGTGAGTCGGTCATGCCCATTCGACAGGCGACGGCTCGCCCCTGTGACGAGTGGTCGAAACCCCTGCAATAGCGAATTATCTTGCCGAGGTGTCACAACCACTGAGTGCCAACGGTCTAATCGGTGGCCAATAGCGCTGCTGCTGGCGCAAGTTGAGGTCCGACCCACCTGGTCGGAACAGATGTGTAGGAGAACAGTGTCAGTCATATGCGCCGTCCGGGGCGGTCGGTGACCACGTCGGTCGAGGTGTCCGCACTCACGGTGCGTTACGGCGGGGTGAAGGCCGTGGAAGACTTCACCCTCTCCCACTCCAGCGGTGGCGTGATCGGATTGATCGGCCCCAACGGTGCAGGGAAGACGACGTTGTTGAATTCCCTCTCAGGGGTGACACCTCCGACATCCGGAACCATTCGCGTGAACGGCCACGACCTCACCGGGGTCGGCCCCGTGCACACCGCCCGCCTGGGTGTGACCAGGACCTTCCAGAACCTCCAGATCTTCAGCTCCCTGACCGTGCTGCAGAACGTCATGCTGCCGCGCACAGCTCGAAGTCTGCCCCTCTCCCTCGGCCACGTCCTGGGCCTGGCCACCTCCAGGAAGCGGGTCGAGGCCGAGCGCCGCACGGCCAGTGAACTGCTGGAGAGGGTAGGGCTGGGGCCCTACGCACACCTCTCCGCGGGGAGGCTGGCCTACGGACTTCAGCGCCGGGTGGAGATTGCGAGGGCGCTGGCGGGAGACCCCGCTCTGCTGCTCCTGGACGAACCCCTCGCAGGTCTCGCGCGCGCGGAAAGCGCCGATCTGACGGCACTGTTCACCGACATCGCGGCGGAAGGTGTGACCGTACTGTTGGTCGAGCATGATGTCGCCGGCGTCTTCGCGGTGTCGGACCGGGTGTTGGTCCTGGACCATGGCCGGCTGCTGGCGGACGGCCCATCCGACCGGATCGCCGCCGACCCCGTGGTGCGCGCCGCATACCTGGGCGAGGAGATGTGACCGAACTGCTGCGGGCCACCGGGCTGGTGTCCGGATACGGTCGGATCGAGGCCCTGCACGGAGTGGATGTCTCGGTGTGTGCCGGGCAGGCCGTCACCGTGATCGGACCCAACGGCGCCGGCAAGTCCACGCTGCTGCGCACGCTGGCGGGCCTGACCCGCCCGTGGCAGGGAACCGTCGAGTTCGACGGCACGGACGTCACCCGTTGGTCGGCGGAGCAGCGGGCGCGAGTGGGGCTGGTGCTCGTTCCCGAGGGCCGTCATGTGTTCGCCGGGCTCACAGTCGAGGAGAACCTGCGGCTGGGCGGCTACGCGGCGGACCGGGCCGCAGCCGGGCTGGACGCGGTCTACGACCTCTTTCCCGCGCTCGTCGCCCGCCGACGGCAGCCCGCGGGCACTCTGTCGCCCGCCGACGGCAGCCCGCGGGCACTCTGTCGGGCGGCGAACAGCAGATGGTGGCCATCGGCCGGGGCCTGATGAGCCGTCCGAAACTGCTGCTGCTGGACGAGCCGTCGCTGGGACTCGCCCCGCAGGCGGTCCGGCTGGTGACCGACGCCCTGGTGGAACTGGCCGGGCGTGGCACGACGCTGGTCCTGGTCGAGCAGAGCGCCGGCGTCGCCTTCCGGGTGGCACAGCACGGACACCTCATGGAGCGGGGGCACCTCGTGGCATCGGGACCCGTCGGCCAACTGCGCGAAGACTCCAGGGTCGTTCGAGCCTATTTGGGAGGGCCCGTCGGATGAACACCCCCGCACCGCAGTCACTCACGATCGGAACCCGGTAGCCCCGCATGGCGCAGTTTCTCGACTTCACACTCTCCGGACTCGGAGCCGGCACCACCTACGCACTGGTCGGGTTGGGGGTCGCGTTGGTGTACCAAGTCACCGGCGTGATCAACTTCGCGCAGGGCGACTTCGTCATGCTCGGCGGGCTGGGATGCGCGGTGTTGCACGAGGCGGGCACTCCCCTGTGGGCGGCTGCCCTGACCGCGATCGCGGCCACCTCCGCCGTTGGCGCCCTGCTGGATCTCGTCGTCATCCGACGAGCACGGGACGCCGACAGCGAACGGCTGATCATCTTGACGATCGGCGCCTCGGTGACCATGGAGGGCGCGGCGCTCCTCGCCTTCGGCGCGGACTCCCACTTCGTCCCGGCCTTCTCCGGGGGCCACGCCTTCGACGTGTTCGGGGCCCATGTGCCCCGACAGTACGTGTGGTGCGGGGTGGCCACCGGGGTGGCAGTCCTGCTGATGTGGGTGTTCCTCACCAGGACCTTGTGGGGTACCGCGATGCGCGCCACGGCCATGGAACCCGAGACCGTCCGTCTCATGGGCGTCTCGCCGGCCCGGATGAGCCTGCTGGCGTTCACCGTGGCCGCGGCGCTGGGCGCGCTGGCCGGAGTGTTCCTGGCTCCGCTCCAGCCGCCGGACGCCTCGGTGGGCATCCCCTTCGGTCTCAAGGGCTTCACCGCGGCGGTCATCGGCGGACTCGTCTCCCCGGTGGGCGCCGTGGCCGGCGGGCTGCTGGTCGGACTGGTCGAGGCGTACGCCACCGGATACCTCAGCAGTGAGTACAAGGACACGCTCACCTACGGACTGCTGCTCATGGTGCTGCTGCTCCGGCCCACCGGGCTGCTTCGCCGGGCGTCGGTGGTGCGGGTATGAACGGGTCGCACCGGGCGCGCGCCCTGGTCGGCTCTCGTGCCGCCGGGTACGCCGTCTTCGTCGTACTGCTGCTGACGGTGCCCGCCGTCTTCACAAGGGTGCCCTTCTACACGATGTCGGTCGCGGTGCTCATGTGCCTGCAGGCCACGGCGGCACTGGGTCTCGTTCCCCTCGTCGGCCGGGCCGGACAAATCTCCCTCGGGCAGGCCGCCTTCTTCGCCATCGGCGGGTACACCTCCGTGATCCTCACCGGCAGATGGCACGTCAACGCCCTGCTCGCGCTGACCGCCGGGGCCGCGCTGGCCATGGCCGTGGCCTACGTCGTGGGGCTGTTCATCTTCCGGGCACAGGGCCAATACCTGGCGCTGGCCACCCTGTCGTTCGGTCTTGTGGTCAGCTCCCTGGCCAACCAACTGCCGCTGACCGGCGCCTCGAACGGGCTCTCGGGCATTCCGTCGCTGGCGCCGTTCGGTGTGGAGCTGGACACCGACCTGTCGGTCTACTACCTCGTGGCCGGCGTGCTGCTGATCGCCGTGCTGTTCGTCGACGCGCTGCTGCGGTCCCCTGCAGGGGACGCGCTGACCGCGCTGGGTGACAGCCCCGTGGCGACGGAGGCCGCCGGGGTGTCGGCCGCCGCGCTGCGCCGTGGAGCGTTGGCGCTCGCTGCCGGGCTCGCCTCGATCGCGGGCAGTCTGTACGCCCATTGGTCGTCCTTCATGGACTCCGGTCAGGCAGGGCTCCTCAGCTCCGTACAACTGCTCGTTATCGCCTCGGTCGGTGGACTGCGTACCCCGTGGGGCGCGCCGCTCGGTGCGCTGGTGATCATCACGTTCTCCGAGGCGTCCAAGGACTTGATCCCGAAGGTGTTCCCGTCCGCTACCGGGAATTTCGACATCGTCGTCTACGGGATCGCGTTGATAGCCGTGCTGCTGTTCCTGCCCAGAGGGGTGGGCGGCGTGTCGGCGGTCCGCACAGAGCGGTCGCTTCGGAAGCGGCAGGACTCTCCTGCCCCCGCCACGACGGCTCGTACACAGGAAAGAGAGAAACAGTGATCCGGACAGGTACCTCGTTGGCGCTGACCGGCGCGATCCTTGTCGGCGCCTTGGGGCTCACCGGCTGCGCCGCGTCGGAGCAGGACGACGGGACGGGCGGGCAGTCGAAGGGGGGAGACATCGCGATCGGCGCCAGCCTGGAGTTGTCGGGGCCCACGCAGAGCATCGGCACGGCGTACAAGAAGGCCCTCGAACTGCAGGTGGACTCGATCAACGAGCAGGGAGGAGTGCTGGGCGGACGCAAGCTCAGGCTGATCGTCAAGGACAACCAGACCAAGCCCGCGCAGAACATCACGAACGTCAACGACTTGATCAACAACGATCACGTCGTGGCAGTGATCACGGGAGGCTGCTCGGCGTGCACCGTCCCGGTCACCAGCATCGTGGAGAAGCGCAAGGTGCCACTGATCTCGCTGGCCTCGGCAACGGCGATCACCAACCCCGTGGCGGAGCGTCAGTACACCTTCAAGATCTCGCCCAACCCCGCTCAGGACGCCGAAGTGCTGCTGGCCGATCTGAAGAAGCAGGGGGTGAGGAGTGTCGGCCTGCTCAATGTCGACAACCCCTACGGGCAGGAGGGCCGGGCGACGGTCCTGGCCCAGGCGAAGAAGACCGGCATCAGGGTCACTGGCACGCAGCAGTTCGGCCAGGAGGACAAGGACATGAGCGTCCAGGCGAAACGCCTGGTCGACGACCGTCCCGAGGCCGTGGTCGTCTGGGCGGTCATGCCCGCTGCCGGGATCATCGCCAAGAACCTGCGGGACGCGGAATTCGACGGTGGTGTGTATCTGGATGTCGGCGCCGGCGCGGAACTCTTCGTCAAGGGCGCCCAAGGAGCCGCGGAGGGCGTCCACATGGTCTTCCCCCGCGTCCTGGCGATCGGTGACGTCACCTCGGGCGGTGAGAGCGTCCGGAACCAGAAGCAGTGGGT
Source organism: Streptomyces sp. BBFR25 (assembly GCF_044590125.1). Classification (NCBI taxonomy): domain Bacteria; kingdom Bacillati; phylum Actinomycetota; class Actinomycetes; order Kitasatosporales; family Streptomycetaceae; genus Streptomyces; species Streptomyces sp. BBFR25. The sequence goes on along the minus strand of NZ_CP172447.1, from coordinate 254,832 downwards.
GGCGCGCTACACCGACACGTACCAGGACTACTCCGGGTTCGCCTCCTTCGGGGCGGACGCTGCCCTGATGCTGCGCAACGCCATCGCCGGGGCGGGCAGCACGGACGGACCCGAGCTGCGCGACACGATCGAGACGATAGGCTTCGACGGAGTGTCCGGCCCGATCCGGAACTCGGCGAAGGAGCACTCCGGTCTCCAGCCCGAGTCGCTCGGCGTACTTGTGGTACGAGACGGCGACTGGCATCTGGCGAACTGACGGGCGGCCGAGGGCCGGGCCACCCGTGCTTTTCGGTCTTCCTTGCGAAGGCGAGGAGACGACGCCGGATGACGGGCAGACGAAGAGTCATGGTGGACACACAACTTCGGCACGGGGAACGGACCCGGCAGGAATCCCGTGCGCGAGGAACCATGGCGATCTGGCGGTGGGCCAGGTGGGCGGCACTCCTCCTCGCCGTCGGCTGGGCGCTGAACTCGGTCGTCAAGCTGGTCGAGGGTGCGCAGGGACGCGAGCTGTGGTGGCCGTTGCTCAGTACCGTCATCTGGGCAGCGGTGACCGTGAACGGGTTCGTGACCTACCGCCGTATCAGGACCAGGACACTGCCGGCCATCACCGGTCGGACGGCAGCTTGACCGTCGTTCAGCCCATGAGGTCCGTTCGCGGACTGGCGCTGTGGACCGTCATGATGCCGTTCGGCGCCGCAGGCTGCCGTCCCTCAAGGGACTGGCGCTTGCGCACCTCATGCAGGGGCGGGGCCTCGCGTCTCCCTGTCGTCCGTGCCGCGCCGGGCTTCCGGGAGGACGTCCGGACGCGCTGTGCGTGCGCCGGACGCAGCGGCTGGGGAGTGTGCACCCGTCTCCGGCGGGGTCACGACCAGGATTTCGTCCGAGGAAGTCCAGCCCCGTTGTTCCGCTTTGCCGGGAGCGAGGCGTACGTCGACCTCCCGGCGCGGGGTGCGCGCATCGTGCGCTCGGTACCCGATCGCGCACTCTCCGCGCCTGAGGGCGGACGCCACCACGGTGGCGAAGGACGCCACCCGTCCCGGGAGCACGTAGTGCGAGGCCGGGCGCAGGGCCAGGGCGCCGCCCCGTGCGGCGAAGAGCGCCTCGAACACAGCGGCCATGCCGGTGTTCTGCGCGATCCTGGTCATGACCAGGGAGGTCAGCTCGCCGCGCACAACAGCGTCCCACTCCAGGCCCAGCGGGGCCAGTGCCAGGCCGCGGTGGTCGGTCAGTTCGGCGACGACGGGCAGGGCCTGGCCCGTCTCCTCCTCGACGGCCCGCAGGGTCAGCAGCGTGAGCAGGAGCTGGTCGTCGGGTCGGGCCCGGTGTGGTCCCGCGTCCGGTCCGAGCGCGATCACACTGTCGTAACCGAACAGGTCGAGTGCGCGAAGAGTGTCGGGTCGGGTCGGCTCTCCGACGTGGTACGACACGGCGACCCTTTCGTCGTCAGTGGGGCCGGCGGCCCCCGCGCTCACCGGTCCGTCGCCGGAACCGGTGACGACGTACAGGTGTGAGCCCGTCCGTGCGGTGCGGCGGAGCAGGTCCATGACGAGTGGAGCGCGACGGTTCCACCCCAGCAGCAACGTCTTAGAGGGAGGCCGCTGTCGGTCGTGCGGGCCCGCCATGACGGTGAGATCCACAGCAGTACCCTGCTGCTTCGGAACGGGCGGCCGATCGTCCCGGGCGACGACGATCAGGCGGTCCCCGGGGCCACATCGCGTGCTGGAGGCCGGTGTGAGCAGGGCACGGCCGTCGGCCGCCAGGTACCCGACGACACAGGCTTCCTCGTACCGCGGCGAGATCTCGGCGAACGTCAGTCCCAGGGCGTCCGGTGCGTGGACCACGTGGAACTCGGCGCCCGTGAGATCGAGAAGGTCCCTCAACGCCCGCACCAAGCCGGGGTGCCGGGAGGCCTGGACGAGCAGCCGCGCCGTGGTGGACTCGACGTCCAGGACGACGCCCCGCGGTCCGGCAGCGAGCCGGGCCGCGGTCAGGAACCGCTCGTCGCGCACGGCGGCCACCACCGGTGGGCCCGCCCCGGCGCCGAGCAGGGCTTGCAGGGCCAACAGCACCCGGACCACTTCCGCGTCGGCGGCGTCATCGTCGCCCGGCAGCACCAGGACGCAGTGTGCCGCGGCGGGAGTGAGCAGCGCGAGGGCAGCGGGGTCGGTCGGCGCGCCCGTACGGCAGACGACGCGTACTCCGCGAGTCACCCCCAGCGCCGCGTTCAGCTCAGAGGCCATCACGGCGGAGTCGCGGTCGGCGAGCACCGCGACGGCTCCCCGTACTCTGCCGACCTGGCTGATGACCATCTCACCGACAACGGTGAACACCTGATCGGACCAGCCGAGCACCACCGCGTGCCCCTTCTCCAGCACCCTGGACCGACCTCGGCGCAGTTCTTCCAAGCGGTCACCCAGCCCGGTCGTGATCACACCCACCAGGGTGGAGACACACAGCAGGGCAATCAAACCGAGAAACACCGACAGGACCATCCGGAGCGGCGCGCCGGTCACCCCGCCGAGGCGGAGGGTCTCTGCGCTCGTACGCCACACGGCGACGAGCCGTTCCGAGAGGGATCGGGGTGCCCGCGGGTCGGTCCACACCAGGAGCGTGCTGACGGGAACGACGATCGCCAGACAGCAGGCGGCCAGCCAGCCGAGCAGGGCGCCGGTGCTTCGGGCCAGTGTCCGGTCGAAGACATAACGCGCGCGGTGTCGCCATGAAACCGGCCGCTTGCGCCCCATAGTGTGTACCCCCTACCGCCCCGCGCACCGCGTGAGCCATCAGCGGAAGAGTGCTGACGCGAGAGCCGCGACACACCGTGCCACGGGAATATTCACCCGTTCGGGAACGGCACGGCGGGCTACGGCTCCGAGCAGCGCTGCCCGGAGCCGTAGCCCGTTGTCCTGCCGGGGTGACGTCGGGTCAGCGGAGGCCGAAGGCCCGGGTGACCGTCTGGTGGACGGTGTTGCCGACCGTGTCCCGCGCACTGGCGCGCACCGTGACGAACTCCGCCCTGCTCGGGGCGTCGAGGCGGAAACCGCCGTTCCCGGTGCGATCGGCGCGGTGCCAGGTGCGGCCGTCGTCGTAGGAGAGCTCCACGGTGGGCGCGCCGAGGTGGCCGACGTGCGCGGCGCCGGGCAGGTGCGCGGCCGTCACGGTCAGCGTGGCGTGCCGCTTGGCGCGGCAGGCGCCGTCGAGCTCGACGCGGTAGTCGAGCTGTACGAGCGGCAGCACCGTTTTGGCCTCCGGGTCGGCGGCGGCACCGGAGACGAAGTCCCACTGGGTCCGGGTCGCTGAGGAGTACGGCGTGAACGGCGCATTGCGCTCACCGGTGACGACGAGCCGGTAGGGCAGCGTCCCGGGGGCCGGAGCCTTGCCCTCGACGAGCGAGAAGACTCCCTCGCCGAGGGTCGTGCCGCCCTGGGACAGGGTCATGTGCTGGGTGGTCGTACCGGTGTCGTCCTGGCTGAGGCCGACGTGGTCCCGGCTGCCCCAGGCGGGGACGTCGATGGCCATCGAGTCACCGATGCGCAGGGGCGACCGGTACGCGTCGTTGAGGTGAGGTCGTTCGATGGGCCTGAACCACTCCTCCGACTGGCGGCTGCCGGGCCGGTAGGCCGTCTTGGCGCCGATCTCGTAGGTCACGCCTGACGCGTACGCCTCCTGGTTCCAGCGGTAGTCACCGGTGGAGACCCAGTCGGTGCGGGTGCCGCTGACGGGCTCGGGCTGGGGCCCGCCGAAGGTCCAGCCGCTGCCCGGGATCCAGTCGTAGCGGAACTCCCCGCCGGACCCGTCGGGCAGCGGGCTGTCGAAGGCCACGTCGACCTGGGCCAGGGAGCGGGAGTCCGCCCGGGTCGTCATCCGGGTCGGGATCTCGTTGTGCCAGCTCGCGAGGAGGTCGTACACGTAGGGGCTGACCGGCTGGGAGGCCACGGTGACCTGCGCACCGCGGACCTTCGCCCGGGCGGCGAGCTTCTCGCCCTCGTCGGTGCTCAGCAGCGCGACGTCGAGGGCGACGGGCGGCCCGAAGGGCTCGCCGTAGCCGCGCACGGCACGGCCGTCCTCGTTGTTGACCACCAGAAGCAGTTTGGCCCCGGCGGCCACGGCATTGGCCGCCTGGACGCCGTCGGCGACGTCGTCGTTGCGGCGTACCACCACGGCCTTGCCGCGGGCGTCAAGCCGGGCGTAGTCGGCGCCGGCGCCGTTGCCCGCGAAGACCAGCGGCAGTGTGCGCGTGCCCTTCGGCAGTGCGGTGACGCCGTCCTGGCGCAGGACGTCCGTGAAGTCGGTGGTCCGGGTGGACACCGTCAGCGCGGGCTGCTCCTTGCGCCAGCGGGCGTTGACGAGGAAGTCGCCGTGGGTCACCTTGTGGGTGGTCGGCTGCGCCCACAGGCTGTCGTACGCGGTCTGGGTCTCCAAGCCCGTCCGGTAGGTCGTCCCGCCCATGGAACGCTGGTAGTCCAGCCGCTGATAGGTCGCCTCGGTCCGCCGGGGCACCGTCGTCTCGATGCGCTCGATCCGGCTCGCGTCGAAGGTGACCGTGGCGTCCTCCGTCAGCCGGACCTCGGGGTCACCGAGCAGCGCCATGCCCCAGGAGTGGGGGCCATGGACGCCGGGGACGGTCTTGAAGGCGAGGGCCGAGTAGGTGTCCTCCGGCAGGTACAGCTCGGTCGTGCCGCTGTCACCCACGAGGACGGGGAGGGACTCGGAGTCCCCCGACCTCAGGAGGTCGAACACGCCCGGCACGGGGTTGCCGTCCGCGTCCTTGAAGTGCACCGTCAGCTTGTGCCGGACCGGGCCCTGGGACACCGCGGTGTGCGCCACGCTCCGCGCGTCGGCGTCCGTCGCGAGGATCTGGCCGCTGTAGGTGCGACCACCGGCCGCGCCCGAGCCGTCGATCGTCAGAGTGACACCGGCGGAGCCGTGCGCGGGCACGGTGACCCGGGAGGCCGACAGCCGGAACATCCCCTGGGGTGCGTGCGTCGCCGCGACCGACAGATCCAGGGTGACCGCGGCGCCGGTGGTGTTCGTGTACGTGACCGGGCGCTGCACGGGGCCCGGTGAGCTGCCCGGGGCGTAGGCGGTCGCCGAGGCGTACACCCCGGCGTGCACCGCCGCGTCGACGTCCACCCGGCCGCTGCCGGCCTGGAACGCGTCGTACTGCGGAGTGCGGTGCGAACTGCTGGCGAGGACGTCCTTCAGGGCGCTGCCGGTGAGGTCGGGACGTGCGGCGGCGAGCAGAGCGGCGGCGCCGGCGACGTGCGGTGTGGCCATCGAGGTGCCGCTCAGGCTCTGGTACGCGCCGTTGCCGCCTGCGGCGAAGGAGGAGTTGGCGGCGAGGATGCCGACTCCGGGGGCGGTGATCTCCGGCTTCAGCGCGCCGTCGACCCGGGGTCCCTGGCTGGAGAACGGGGCCACGGTGTCGGTGGAGTCCACCGCGCCCACGGTCAGTGCGGAGGTGGCCACACCAGGGGCGCCGACGGTGCCGGCCTCGCCCCCGTTGCCCGCGGCGACGACGAACAGCGCGCCGGTCTCGGCGCTGAGCCGGTCCACGGCCTGGCTCATCGGATCGCTGCCGTCGGACGGCTCACTGGAGCCCAGGCTCATGTTGACGATCTTCGCGTGGCGTTCGAGGGTGGCCCACTCCATGGCGGCCAGCGTCCACGAGATCTGCCCGCGCCCGGAGTCGTCCAGCACCTTGCCGATGCTCAGCCGCGCTCCGGGCGCGACCCCCTTCTCCTTGCCGTCCGAGGCCGCACCGGTGCCGGCGATGGTGGACGCCACGTGGGTGCCGTGCCCGTCGCGGTCGTCGGTGTTCTCGTCCGGTACGAAGCTCTGCCGCGCCGCTATCCGGTCGGCGAGGTCCGGGTGCCCGGCGTCGACGCCGGTGTCGAGAACGGCGACCTCCACGCCCTGCCCGGTGTTGCCGCCGGCCCAGGTTTTCGGGGCGCCGATCTGTGCGGTGCTGTCGGCCAGGTCCGCCTCGACCGGGGCGTCGAGCCAGATGTGTGCGACACCTCCGGGGAAGGCGGCGTCGGTACGTGCAGTTCCGGCGTCGTCGCCGACCGTGTTCCTTCCGGTGACGGAACGCCAGAACTCCGCGGCCCGAGCCCGGTCGGCGCTGAGCGCGGCGCCCTGGACACTGGCGAGGTCGCGCACCTTGCGGGCGCCGTCGGGGACAGCGGCCTTACGGTGCGCCGTCGCGTTCCGGTACGACACGATCAGTGGGAGCCGCTCGCAGGAGGCGTCGTCGTACCCGTCCTCGATCAGGTCGGTGACGTTGAACAGTTCGCGGTCGAGGCTGCCCCCGGCTACGAACGGCAGGGCGGACTCCGGGTACACGAACAGGTCACCGTTCGCCTCGGTGATACGCGACCGCGCGGGCTTCCCGTCGGCGTCCCGCACGGTGACCGTCCCACCGGTTCCTCCCGAGCCTTGACGGGTGGTCACCACGTCGCCGGTGATCAGTGTCACAGTGTGTTCGCCGGTGGGAACGCCGGTGGAGGAGGGCGCCTCGTGCGCGGCGAGCGTGGGTGCGGAACCGGGCCGTGCCACGGCCCGTACGCTGAGCGGTCCCGTGAACACGAGCACCGCGGCGGCGGCAACTGCCGTCACATTCCAGCATTTTGGGTGTCGCTTCAAGTGTCTGTATCTCCTGCGGTCGCGCCGGACGGGGACGATCGTCCCCTGGCGCTTCAAAGTTCACCGAACAAACGGTCGGCATCTCTGAAGCGCGGTGAGCATACGGCCACCTCGTACACCGTGTGAAGAGTGCGGGCCGACTCCTCGGACCGGCCCGGACGCCGGCCCCGAACGTCGCACGATCGTGGGCACGTCCGAACTCCCGCCTTCTGTCACACGGCGCCCTTCACTGCTCACCGACCGCCGGTTACCTGCCCCGGACACCCCCCTCTGTCAGCCGCGTCACTCGGCTCCGCTTCAGGAGAGGTAGTCCTCGACCTGCGAGGCGGGCCGAACGCGCACGTTGTCGGGATCCTGACCTGCGGCGACCCGCGCCTTTCGCTGCCGGAGCAGGTCCCAGCACCGGTCCAGCTCGGCCTCCAGACGGGCCAGACGAGCGTGCTCGGTCGACTCGTCGATCACCTGCTCCGCGAGCTGCTCCCGCAGGTCCTTTTCCTGACGGATCATTTCGTCGATGCGACCGAGGATCTGTCCCTCGGCGTCGGCTTCGGAGCCGGTCATGATTCTCCCTGGGACGTTGGGTTGCCACTGTCGGTGCGGACGACGGGGCAGTCGGTCGCACTCTTCATTGTCATCCCGCTGGTCGTGTCCGGCATAAGCAAGATGACCGCTCCCCACGGGAAGCGGATGCGACTCAGACAGTGTGAAGAAATCCAGTATGGTGTGGTGGCCGAGTGACCCGGATGAGGCTCAAGTCACACTGTGTCAGACTGATAGACGGCAAGGCGGCCCCGGACGCGTTGCTGTTGCGTTTATGGACCACGAGCGAGTCATGTGCACAAGCACCCCTATGTGATCCGGAAGAAGCAGGAGAGCAATGCCTACTGGTAGAACGACGGATCTGGACCGGTTCCTTTACGACCTCGAGGCGTACGCGGAGCTTGCCGAGGTCAACTTCGACAACCGAGCCGTCGAGCAGGTTGTTGACGCCTTCGCGGAGCAGTTCGCCGCCGGAACCATCACGGTCCGCACGACGACTCACGAAGCCTCCGCCCGCAGTGTGAACTTTCGTTACATGTACCCGGATTCGCCCCATGATCCGGTCGGGATCGCCCGGGCACACGGACTTCTTCCCGACGCCGATCCTGCCGTCATGTCGCTGCTCGGTGAGGTCACCGACAAGATCCCCCTGTGGTGGGGGCTGGACGCGTCGGTGGGACACGGCGTACAGAAGGTCTGGGCGTTCTTCGAGCAGCCCCTGGAATTCGGTGAAATCGCTTCGCTCGAAAGCATACCCCATTCCCTGCGGGACCATCGTGAACGTTTCGACGAGGCTCGTATCGACAGATTCGCGATCATGGGGTTCGATTTCCGCGACAACACGACGAACCTCTACTCCGAGATGGTCAGTCCCGGCTACTTCGACCAGGAGGACATAGCCAGGATGATCCGGGACACGGGTTCCCTCCCGCCGGACAACGAGGAGATCGGGCGCTGCCGGGGAGCGATCAACGCCTACTACACGTTCGACTGGAATTCCCCGCAGGCCCGCAGGCTCTGCTTCGCCGTCCCGGCGAGGGAAGGGGAGTTCCCCTCCCATCTGCACCCGCTCGCCGCCCGCTTCGCCGCCGAGGCTCCGGTTCAGGCGGGGCGCAGGGACCTGATCTTCAACCCCACCTTCGGTGCGCGTGGAAAGTACCTGAAGATGGAGGCGGACTACACCGGTGACGCCGCGTCCCGGGTCTTCGGCTACTGGAACCGCTGACCGTCCCCCGGACGCATCCATCGCGGTCACGGCCCTCGGAGGCAACGCTCCGTGGGGCCGTGCTTGTCGGTGAGCGCCGGCGCCGACGGTTCATGGGGCGGGTCTGCGGGGGTTTGTGCCGGAGGTGGGCCGGTGCCCGGCTGGCCCCGTGCACTCCTGTGGGACCACCAGGCGGCCCTGCGGGAGCACAGCCGTACCTGCACCGCCCGCAGACCGCATGGCCGGCCGGAGATCCCAGCGGTTCCCGGAAACGCGGGACTAGCGCTGCCCTGCGGCCCACTCGTCGAAGTGGGTCTCCGCGATGCGGGCGTCTGCGCCGGGGAGCAGGTCCGACTCCTGGAGTGTGATGCCCCAGTAGAGACCGTTCGGGTCCGTCACGACGGTACGGGTGTCCTCCCGCACGGCCAGGCCCTTGCGGATGAAGTCCTCCATTCGGAAGACGTCGGGGCCCGCGACCTCGACCGTGCCGTTGAGGGGCGAACCGACGGCCGTGCGCCCCACGGCCGCGGCCACGTCGCCCGAGAAAATGGGCTGGATCTTGATGGGGGCGACGCTCACGGTGTCACCCTCCGTGGCCGAGTCCGCCAGGCTCTTCGCGAACTCGAAGAACTGCGTGGCGTGCACGATCGAGTACGGAATCCCGGACTTCTTGATCATGTCCTCCTGGGCCTGCTTGGCCTGGAAGTAGCCGCTCGCCTGAAGACGGTCGGTCCCCACGACGGAGAGCGCCACGTGGTGGGCGACACCGGCCTCCGCCTCGGCCTTCAGCAGGTTGGTCGTCGAGACGCGGAAGAACTCCTTGACCGCGTCGTCCGCGAACGACGGAGAGTTCGACACGTCGATGACGACGGAGGCGCCTCGCAGCACCTCTGCCAGGCCCTCGCCCGTCAGAGTGTTGACACCGGTGTTCGGGGAGGCCGCGACCGCCTCGTGCCCGTGCTCGCCCAGCCTGGCGACGACCTGCGAGCCGATGAGCCCGGTTCCGCCGACAACTACAACCTTCATCGGAACGCCTTTCGGAGGGTTCTCTCGGGCGGCGTCCACGGCCGCGACCGAGCTGTCATTACTTAAGCAATGACCGGGCAGGAGTGCCACCTGTGACAGGAGGGAAGAGCGGGGGCCCGCAACCTCTCCTTGACTCCCCACATGCTGCTTCCTCCACCAGAGAATGACTGTGGAATGACTGTCGCCCCCTCAGTGCGCGCCATCGCCTCCGGCGGCGGCGTAGGTTCGGTCATGAAGTACCACGACGTCTGAACGAGGCCCTTGGTCGGTTACTCGTCTCGGGAAGGAAACGTGGAAGCTATGGGCGCCAAGAGGGTTGAGGAACACAGCGGGGTCGACGAGCGGGGACGTGCGCATCGCTCGGTGACAGCGCATGAGCCACCCGCCGGGCCGCCTGGTCGGGGAGAGGACGTCTTCGCACGGCTGGGGCCGCGACTGTTCGGGATCGCGTACGGCATGCTGGGCAGCACCGCGCAGGCAAGAGATCTCGTGCGGGACGTCTGGCAGCGCTGGCAGACTACCGACCGTGCGGGGGTCGCCGATCCGCGGGCGTACCTGATCATGGCCACGACCCGGTTGTCGATCGACGTCGCACACTCCGCGCGGTTGCGGCGCGCGTCCTACGTCGGCCCCTGGCTGCCCGAGCCCCTGGACACCGGCGATCATGCCGGGACCGGCGCCGCGCGCACGAAGGCGGTCGAGTACGACGTCCTGGTCATGATGGAACAACTGGACCTCGTCGAACGTGCGGCCTTCGTGCTGCGGGAGACGCTGGCTTCCCCCTATTCCGAGATCGCTGCCCTCCTCGACATGGACGAGGCCCAGGCCCGGCACCTGGTGCACCGAGCACGACGGCACCTCGCCACGGACCTCGCCACGGACCGGCAAGGCCGTGAGGACACCGCCGGTCAGACGCGCGGGGGTGACGGGGCCGAGGATTACGAGGCCGCATGACTGGGCCGGCGCTTGCCGACCGTCCGCGTCGTCGTGCCTCTCGCCGGTTCCATGCATTTTCGCGGGTGACATCGTCATGGACGAGCACCCGGCGATCGTGGAGACCGCCAACGGCCGATGCGGACGCGCGGGCCCGGGTACCGTCGGGGTCCCGTGCGCACCACATTGGGTACGTGCTGCCCGGCATCACCCACCCACACTGATGTGACATGGTGTGTGGAGGTACGAGTCAGTCGTGGGAGGATGTTCGTTCATGGGCGGAGAAGTCGAGGAGCCGGAGCCCCAGATGGTTCTGTCCCCGCTGACCAGTGCGGCGATCTTCCTCGTCGTCACGATCGACAGCGGCGGGGAGGACACCGTCCGGGACCTGCTGTCGGATGTCGCCTCGCTGGAGCGGGCTGTAGGGTTCCGCGCGCAGCCGGACGGCAGGCTGAGCTGCGTCACCGGCATCGGTTCCGAGGCATGGGACCGTCTGTTCTCAGGAGCGCGTCCGGCCGGGCTGCGTCCGTTCCGGGAGCTGGACGGGCCGGTGCACCGGGCGGTCGCCACCCCGGGTGACCTGCTCTTCCACATCCGGGCTTCACGGTTGGACCTGTGCTTCGCACTCGCCGCCGAGATCATGGGCCGGCTGCGCGGAGCGGTCACCCCTCAGGACGAGGTGCACGGGTTCAAGTACTTCGACGAACGCGACATGCTCGGTTTCGTCGACGGCACGGAGAACCCGACGGGAGCCGCGGCACGCAGGGCCGTCCTCGTGGGTGACGAGGATCCGGCCTTCGCGGGCGGGAGCTACGTCGTCGTGCAGAAGTACCTGCACGACCTGGGCGCGTGGGAGGGGCTCTCCGCCGAGGGCCAGGAGCGGGTGATCGGCCGCCGCAAGATGACCGACGTGGAGCTGTCCGACGATGTCAAGCCGGCAGACTCGCACGTCGCGCTCACCAGTGTCACCGGTCCGGACGGCAGCGATCTGGAGATCCTGCGGGACAACATGCCCTTCGGGTCGGTGGGCCGCGAGGAGTTCGGCACGTACTTCATCGGCTACGCCCGCACCCCCGAGGTGACGGAGACGATGCTGGAGCGGATGTTCCTGGGCACCGCGTCGGCACCGCACGACCGCATCCTGGACTTCTCCACCGCCGTCACCGGCTCGCTGTTCTTCACACCGGCGGCGGACTTCCTGGAAGACCTCCCCGCTCGACCCTGAGCACTGAACGACCCCCGTGCCCGACGCGAGGGTGGCGGCTTCTGGTAGAACCGGGCCGTGGTTCCTCGGAGCCGGCCCAAAGACTTCTTCGTCCGACAGCGGCCCGTCCGCTGCCCCGGACTACACCCTGGAGCCCGCTTTGTCCTTGCGAGCAGCTCGCACCCGGCCTGTATCCCTTCTCCTGGCCACCGCGCTGGTGACCTCGGCACTCACCGGCTGCACGCTGATGGATCTCGCCCGGGACTGCGAGGGGACCGACGCCCGGGTCGAGGAGCTGGCGGCGCTCCGCGTCCTTGACTCCCGGCCCGACGAGGCCGCCGTCGCCCGGGGCTTCGAGGAGGTCGACGCCGGCTGCTGGTCCGACAGCGGCGAAGTCACGGTGTACGCCGAGCGGACATACGCATGTCCCGGAACCCGGGCCGGCGTGGCAGCGCATTACCGGACAGCAGCGCAACAGGACGGATGGAGCCCCGACCCCGACGCCGCGCCCGGCGACCTGAGCTTCGTCAAGAAGACCATGAACTTGCGGATCACCTTCCTCACTGCCGAACTGCTCGCGGAAGGGGGCCATGGAAGCCGCCCCGACCTCAGCACCGGTGCCGGTTACTCGATCACCGTCGACTCGTACGCATAGCGGCACCGAGGCGGACTGCCGGACGTCGGCATCGAAGAGAGGTCCGCGACCGACGATCCCGTGGAGATCCGGCGCGGTCAGCAGGAGCGGAGTGTCTGACGCTGGCGCCCCAGGCCCTCGATCTCGATCTCCATCACGTCACCGGGCCGCAGATATGGGAAGCGGCCGGACAGGGCGACGCCCTGTGGGGTGCCGGTGTTGATGACGTCCCCGGGGTCCAGGACCATGTACTGGCTCAGGTCGTAGACCAACTGGGCGACGGAGAAGATCATGTCCGCGGTGCGGGAGTCCTGCCGCGGTTCGCCGTTCACGAAGGAGCGCAGTCGCAGGTCCTGGACGTCGGGGACCTCGTCGGCCGGGACGAGGTAGGGGCCGAGTGGGTTGAACGTGGCGCAGGACTTGCCCTTGGACCACTGGCCGCCGGAGTGCTCCAGCTGGAAGTCGCGCTCGGACACGTCGTTGGAGACGGCGTACCCGGCCACGTATTCCAGGGCCTGCTCGGGGGAGTCCAGGTAGTGCGCCGTCCGGCCGATGACGACGGCGAGTTCGACTTCCCAGTCGGTCTTGGCGGAGCCGCGGGGGATTTCCACCTCGTCGTGCGGGCCGACCACCGTGTTCGGGGGTTTGAGGAAGATGATCGGGCGGGCGGGCGGCTCGCTGCCGGACTCCGCCGCGTGCGCCGCGTAGTTCTGCCCGATGCAGACCACCGCGCCGGGCCGGGCGACGGGCGGCCCGAAGCGCAGTCCCTCGGCCTCCAGCACGGGCAGCGTGCCCTCGGTCAGGGCCCGGCGGGTGCGGGTGATGCCGTCCGCGGCGAGGAAGGCGCCGTCGATGTCGGGGGTGAGGGGGGAGAGGTCCCGGGTGACGCCCCGGTCGTCGATGACGGCGGGGCGTTCCCGCCCGGGGTCTCCGAGCCGTACGAGTTTCATGTGCCGTTTTCCTTGGTCGAGGGCCGGGTCGGGCCGTGGCCGCCGCTCGGATCCGCTGCCGACCGGGCGTGGAGGGGCGTGGGTGGTCGCGCCGTCGTGACGAGGCACTGTCCGCCCTCGTCCGCGCGCGAGTGTGTGCCGTGACGGCGCCGTCGCGGCGGCCGGCGCTCCGGTGCTTGCCGGCTCAGTATCGGTGTACGGCACCACTTTTTGTCAATGCACTAACTAGACTGTCAACCCATTGACAACTAGGGTGTGTCGGCATGAGTACTCGGGACGGATCCGTATGGGCCAGTGCCGCACCGGCACCGGCCGTGCTGCGGGCGGGCGCGATCCTCGACGCGCTGGCGGACGCCCGCGGCAGTGCGCTGTCGCCCGCCCAACTGGCCGCCGCCGCGGGCGGCATACCGCGCGCTTCCGTCGTCAACATCTGCGCGGCCCTGCACGAAAGGGAACTGGTCCGGCCCGTGGACGGAGGCTTCGCCCTGGGCCCGGGCCTGCTGCGGCTGGCCCAGTCCTACCTGGACGCCCTCGATCCGGTACACGCCTTCCGGGAGCAGGTGAGCCGCCTGGGCGACCGGGAGGAGACGCTGCAACTGGCCACCATGGACGGCACGGACGTCGTCTACCTGGCGGTGCACGAGGGCACCGTCCTGATGCGCCTCACCAGCAGGGCGGGCGCGAGGCTCCCGGTCACCTGCACGGCGCTCGGCAAGGCCATGCTGGCCGGCCTCGAAGACACCGGCGTGCGGGAACTGCTGGCGGACCGCGAGCCGTTCGAGGCCCGCACGCCCTGGTCGATCACGACCCTCGACGCGCTGCTCGCGGACGTGCGCGAGGCGCGCGCGGCCGGTCACGCCGTCGACGACCAGGAGACCGCCGAGGGCATCGTCTGCGTCGCGGCGGCCGTGCCCGGACCGCCGACGGGCGGCCGCCCCTTCGCCGTCAGCTCCTCGCTGCTCAAGTCCCAGGCCACGCCCGAGCGGGTGGCGGCCCTCGCGGCACTCATCAAAGGCGTCGTACGACGGATGGGCGGAGCGGTCTGACCGCCAAAGCCTTCGGTGCGACCGCCGCGACGGCTCTCTTCGTGCTGCTCTACGCCACCGACTGCGGCTGCCCGTGACGCTGCCGGAAGGCCCGGGCAGGACAGTGTCGTCGGTCACGGCGGGACCGCATCGTTTCCTCCGATCGAGGCGACGACGTTCCACTTCCGAACCCCGATATTCTGAGCGCACGTTGAACCGACCTGCTGTCCGAGCTGGTACGACGCGACGGGCAGGGCCGGCATACGTCCGCCTCACACTATGTCCGAAGGGTGTGGACGTGTGTGACAGTGAGTCAAGCCGACGTGAACTTGGCCATCCACTGACAGGTATGCCGTTGTTTTCCCCTAACATTGGTTTCCCGATCAGCCGTTCGTGTGCCGGTCGGGTGGATTCCGCCTGTCCGACGGACAGTTCCGCCGACGGCTGTCGGTTCCGCGACCTCTCCCACCTGCCCGGCGCGCCGGGCAGGTGAGCCATCGAATCGAGTTCAGGAAGGCGGGGCCTCATGGCGACACCCGACGGAGGGCAGGGCGGTTTCAGGGGCTCGGACGGTGTCCTGTACAAAACGACACCGGAGGATCTGAAGGCCAAGGCCCTGGACATCCGCACGACCGAACAGATCGTGCAGGCCGAACTCGATGCCCTCAAGAGCTACGTCGTCGCGATGGAGGCGAACTGGCAGGGCGTCGCGTCGAACACCTTCCAGGAACTGATGAGGGAGTGGGACGTCTACGCGGCACAGCTCCAGAACGCGCTGCTCGCCATCGCGGGCGGCCTGGACTCCAGCGCCGACAACTACCTCGGCTCCGAGCACTCGAACCTGGCGAACCTCAACAACGTGTCACTTCCGAAGGCCAACCTGTCCTGATCCCGGCCTGCGTCCGCACCTCCGTTCGCTGCTCACACCCTCCGAGGAAGGAATCGCGATGCCCGATATCGAAAGTGTGCCGATCTATGTCGGCCAGGGCCTGGAGACCGCCGGCCAGGACATCAACGCCGCGGCCCAGCACATCATGGGCGAGCTGCACGCCCTGAAGAGCCGGATCCAGTCGCTGATCGACACCTGGAACGCCCAGTCGGCGACCGACTACCAACTGCGCATGCACGAGTGGGACATGGCCGCGGTGGGCCTCTTCGGCAGCGAGGAGGACGACGGCGTGCTCGGCGAGATCGCCCACGTCATGCGGGTGAACTGGGGCAACTACGTCGGTGCCGAGGAGGCCAACATCAGGACCTGGAACTCGGTGCACTGACCCCGCCGCCCCTCGACAGGCCCCGGCTACGCGTGACAAGGAAGACATCCAGTGGAGAATGAACGCTGTCATGTGACCGTGGTGGGAGCACGGCGGCGGGTCGATCTCGCGGTGCCCGCGGACGCGGCCATCGCCGAGTACACCCCGGCCCTGCTCACGCTCGTGGGGCAGGTGGAACTGGACGAGACGTTCCCCCCGGTGTGGTCGCTGGCCCTGCTCGGCGCCCCGCCCCTCGCGCCCGAAGCCTCGCTGCGGGAGGCGGGCGTCGCGGACGGCGCCACGCTCTACCTCCGGGACGTGGCCGCGGGCGAGTTCGACGAGCCTGTGGTCACCGACCTGGAGGAGTCCGTCGAGAAGACCCGCGACGGTGTCACCGCCTGGGGCCGACGGGTCCGCGCCTACACCACACTGGTCCTGGCCGTCCTGGGCCTCATCGCGGCCTTCGTGGTAATGGCGTGGTCGGGTTCCGCGGACTCATACCGTCCCGGCACCGGGATCGGCGCGATGGTCGTTGCGTTCGCCCTGACCCTGCTGGCCTGGCACTCCACCCGCCAGAGCTGGTCGCTCTCGCTGGGCCTGAGGCTGACGATGGCGCACGCGGGAGTACCCTTGCTCGCCACGTCCGCCGCCTGCCTGCCGGTGGCGAGCGCGAGCACCTCCGGCCTGCTCCTGGCCCTGAGCGTGGGTGCCCTGGTCGGAGCCCTCGCCGGGCTGCTGGCGATCCGTCACGTGACGACGTTGATGGCCGTGGCGATCACCGGCATCACCCTGGTGCTGACCACCGCTCTCACCCTCGGCCGCACCTCGCTGCTGGAGTCGGCGGCCGTGGTGTCCGTGACCACCATGGGCGTGCTCGCCGCCGCACCCAAGGCGGCCGGGCACTTCGCGGTGCTGGCGGGGTCGCGGGCGGGCGGCACGGACCCCTACGCCGATGAGGCGGACGTCCTGCGGCTGGTGAAGCGAGGGCAGCGCGTGCTCATCAGCACGAACGTACTCGGCTCGGCCGTCGCCGCGGCGTGCCTGGTGATCCTGGGCTCGGCGGACCACGCCTTCGCGCTCGCGCTCACCGCCTGCCTCGGCCTGGCGCTGATCCTGCGGGCGGGGCGGCTGACGATGGCGCCCGCCGTCGTCCCGATGGTGGCAGCCGGGACGCTCGGCCTGGCCGTGGCACTGGTCCGGGCCCCGGGCAACTTCGGGGCACCGGCGTGGACCGGGCCCGTCGCCCTGCTGGGCGCGGCCGTGCCGGCGCTGGCGTTCGGCCTCGGCCGCGCGTTCCGCGCCGACTCGGACGAGGAGCGGCCGACCTGGATCGACACACTCGCCGGGTTCTTCCTGCTGGCCTCCGTGCCGGTCGCCGTCGGAGTCTTCGGCGTCTACACCTCGCTGCTGCAGTCGGGACAGACGCCGTGAGGGGCCCCGAGGCCGGAGCGGTGCGGCGGTGAAACGCAACGCCCTCAGGGTGGCGGACCGGGGCTGGGGCACACATCGCACCGTCACGGCCGCCGTTCGCGCGGCCGGTGAGGGCGCGGTCATCCACGTCCAGCCCGGGGACTACCGCGAATCCGTGGTGCTGGACCGCGACATCACCCTGATCGCCGAGAAGGGCCCGGGGACGGTGCGCGTCGTTGCCGCCCACGGACCCGCGATCACGGTGCGGGGCGGTACCTGCGAGCTACGTGATCTGACGGTCGAGGGCACCGCCGACCGAGAGCCCTCCGTGCTCGTCCGCGGCGGCCGGGCCGTCCTCGACCACTGCGCCGTCTCCGGGGGGCGCGTCGAGATCGGCCGCGGAGCCGCCGAACTGCGCACCTGCACCATCGAGAACGCCGAGGGCTCCGGTGTCCTCGTCACCGGCACCGCTCAGGTCGTCCTGGAAGAGTGTGTGATCCGCTCCACGGCGGGGCACGGCCTGACACTCAGTGATGCCGCCCGCGCGGAGGTGCGGCACACCACGGTCGAACGTGTCACCGGTTGCGGCATCGTGCTGACCGGCGAGTCGCAGGGCACCTTCGACGCCTGCACGGTCCGCCACGTCGGCGACGCCGGTCTGCTGGCGCAGACCCGGTCGCGCCCGCTCCTGCGGGACTGCCGGCTGCACGACGTCAGGACGCAAGGCGTACGCGCCGCCGACGGCGCCACCGCCGCGGCCGTCACCCCCGCGGCCGAAGAGGGGGAGCACGCCGCAGCGGCCGAGCGCGGGGCGCCCCGCACCAGGCTGGAGACGTGCGAGATCTTCCGCACCGGCAGCGAGGGCGTCCTGGCGGGCGACGCGGCCCGGCTGCGGATGGACGACTGCCAGATACGGGAGACCGGCGGCGCGGGCGTCATCGCCGCGGGCACCGGACGCGTCGAGATGGACCGCGTCCGCGTCGTCGACGTACCCGGCACCGGCCTGGCCGTCGTGGAGGACGCGGAACTTCGGGTGCGCGGCGGCACGGTGGCCCGGACCGGGGCCAACGGCGTGCACGCCACGGACCGGTGCACCGTACGGCTCACCGAGTGCGAGATCTCCACGACGGCCTACACCGCGCTGCACATCGCCGGCAACGTCCGCGCCGAACTGCGCTCCTGCACCGTCCGGGACAGCGCCCAGCACGCCGTGCGCGTCGAGGGCGCGGCCGACTTCACCGCCGAGGACACCCGCATCGAACGAGCCCGGATGACGGGCGTGGACGTCAAGGACGCCGACGCCGTCCTGCGCGCGCTCGTCGTCGCCGACACGGACACCGGCATCCGTCTGGACAGCCGGCACCGGCCGCTGCTGGCCGACTGCGAGGTGCTGCGGCCCGCCAGGACCGGCGTCGAGATCGCGGCGGACAGCAGCGCCCTGCTGGTGGGCGGCCGGATCGAGGGATCGGGATCGGCCGGCGTCTTTCTCGACGAACGCAGTGAGGCCTGGATCGAGGACCTCACCATCTCGGACGCCCGGGGCAGCGGCCTGGTGATCTGGGCCGGAGCCCGGCCCCGCGTCCGCTCGGTCACGATCGCGGGCACCACCAAGAACGGCGTGTACGCGGGCGACGGGTCCGAGGGTCTGCTGGAGGACTGCACGATCTCCGCCACCGGCTATCCGGCGGTGTACGTGGGGTCCAAGGCGTCCCCCCTTCTGCGCCGCTGCCTGGTGCAGGACACGGATGAGGACCTGTCCCAGGCCGACGACGCGGCGGCCCGGTTCGAGCAGTGCCGCACCAGCGGTGTCACGGCCTCCACCCTGCCCACGGCCGACGAGGACGACGGCACCGGACCGGCCCGCGCGGCGGGCACCGCGGGCGTACCCGCGACCGGCCCCGGCACGGCATCCGGCACGGCGGTCGCCGTCCGGGAAGGACCGGGCGAGGACCGGTTGCCGGAGCTGCTGGCCGAACTGGGCGATCTGGTGGGCCTGGAGAGCGTCAAGCGCGAGGTGGAGTCCATGGCCAAGCTGATGCAGTTGGTCAAACGGCGTCAGGAGGCGGGCCTGCAACCGCCGCCGCTGAGCCGCCACCTGGTCTTCGCGGGGAACCCGGGCACGGGGAAGACGACGGTGGCGCGACTCTACGGACGGTTGCTGGCCGCTCTCGGACTGCTGACCGACGGGCACCTGGTGGAGGCCGACCGCGGCGCCCTGGTGGGGGAGTACGTCGGCCACACCGCGCCCCGCACCACCGCCGTCTTCAAACGGGCGCTGGGCGGCGTGCTGTTCATCGACGAGGCCTACTCCCTGGTGCCGGCCGGGCAGAGCACGGACTTCGGGCAGGAGGCGATCTCCACCCTGGTGAAGCTGATGGAGGACCACCGCGACGACGTGGTGGTGATCGCGGCCGGATACCCGCAGGACATGGAGCGCCTGATCGACTCCAACCCCGGCCTGGCCTCGCGCTTCACCCGGACCCTGCGCTTCGACGACTACTCGTCGCAGGACCTCGTGCGGATCGTGGAGCACCAGGCGGCCCGGCACGAGTACCGGATCGGCGAGGACACGGCCGCGGCGCTGCTGGACCACTTCGCCTCGATCGCCCGGACCGAGCGCTTCGGCAACGGGCGCACCGCCCGCCAGGTGTTCCAGCAGATGACCGAACAGCACGCCATGCGGGTGGCCGACCTGTCCGACCCGGACGCCGACGACCTCATGGTGCTGCTGCCGGCCGACGTCCCCGCGGCGGTGTCCTGATGGCGGGCCGTGGTGTGTCCGCCCGACACGCCGGTGCCGGGCGGTACACCGTGTGTTGTTCAGCTCGTCACGGGACCCGGAGGCTCCGGGAAGTGCGAGGCACGGTCGAGACGGGAGTAGGACTGACCCGAGCTGTTGATGAGCGCGATGTAGTTGCCCAGCAGCGCGAGGGCGTTGGCCTGCAGGGCCAGTGCCTTCTGCATGGCCGGGTTGATGTGGGCGGCGAACTCCTCACCGATCTCGGCGACGATGCGCGCATCGTTGTCGTTGGTCTCCTGCACCGTCGGGCTCCAGCCGGTGCCGCCGGGCGTCGTGGGGCCGTAGGAGCCCGAGGAGATGGCCGGCTTCGGCTTGGCCAGCGCCCAGAACTGCGAGTGCACGGCGGTGTCGACCCTGGCCCGCAGGGTCTCGTAGTTGTTGACCGCGCTGCGCCCCTGGGCCAGCAGGGTGGTCTCGGTCGCCCGGACGGTGGTCGCGTCGAACAGGATCGGGCCGCTGTCGGCCACGTCGGTCGCCGATTCGCCGCCCGACCCGCCGCTCGGGTCCTGGTTGAAGCTGGGCGGTGTCTCCCAGCCCACCGACATGCCGGGGACGAGGTGACCGAGCTCCTTCCCCTTGTCCGGATCTTCGACGGCTCCGCCGCCCTCGCCGCCCGGGGCGGGTTCGTTCTGGGGATTGGGCATTCGCTGCTCCCATGTGAGCGTCCGCCGGCGACAGACAGCCGGCCTTCTGGTCGGACGACGCCGACCCTCGCAATGTTGTCACACCGAACTCCGGCGGTGAAAGCGTCGGAGCCCATGCCCTGGAGGCCGCCCGGCTTCCGTGTGCCGTGGACGGCGGTCAAGGTTCAAGGAGTGTCAGTCATGTCAACACCGGCCGGAAACAACAGTGGTTCGGACGGCGAGGGTTCGGGCGGTCACGGGGGCGGCATGTCTCCGGAGGAGTTCCGGGTCGCGCTCGGCGAACTCAGGCGGGCGATCGGCGCGGTGCGCGGCGAGAGCGAACACATCGCGGGACTGATCGGCCAGGTGGAGGCCCGCTTCGAGGCGGCGCAGACCCACTGGCAGAGCCCCGCGGCCGCGACCGCCGAGGTGATGACCAGTTGGTTCGCCAGGGCCTCGCACGATCTGGAGGAACTGCTGCGCGAGATGGCGCACCGCATGGAGACCGCCTACGACAACTACGCCTCCGCCGAACAGGCCAACACCACCAACTCCGGAGGCTGACGATGCCCGAGAGCGCGAACTACGACGCCGTGACGATAAAGATCGATCCGCCGGCACTCGGCACGGAGGGCACCACACTCGCGTCGCTCGCCGGCGAGATCGGTGAGTCGATCATGCGTGTCAACAACATCGCCGCCGGGCTGAGACTCGGCTGGGTCGCCCCGAGCGCCACGGAGGCCCAGGAATTCGGCGACCGATGGACGCGTGTGATGACGGAGATGTTCGGCCAGGAGGGCGGCCGACTCGGCGTCCTTCCCGCCATCGCCGGAGGAATACTCGGCGCGGCCGTGGGCTTCAGCCATCTTGAGAACGAACTGTGGTGGGCCTTCACCAACTTCTCCAACGAAATGGCTGTCCCCACCGGTGACGGCGGCGGGCCCTCGGACCACCTCGGACCCGAATTCCCCTTCACTCAGGACTTCCCGAACCAATGACCAGGACAAGCTTCCACCGCCCGGCCAGGACGTTTCCGCCCTCGGTCCCGGAGCAGCAGGTCTCGCTGGCCGCGCCACCGCAGAAGGCCGCGCAGAATCAGGCGCAGACCTGGCTCTACATGCTGCTTCCGCTGCTCAGCAGCATCAGCATGGCCGCCTACATGGTCACCTTCGGGCGACCTTGGATGATCATGCTGGGCATCGGCTTCGTCGTCGTCTCCATCGGCGTGACGGTCGTCGTCAGGACCCAGACCAAGAACGCCGGCCGGCGCACCCAGTACCGGCAGCGCGACCGGTACGTCGAGTACCTGGGGGACGTCCGGAACCAGGCCCGCGAGTCGGCGGCGGCGCAGCGCGCGGTCAGCGCCTTCGTCCACCCGAGCCCCAGGCGCCTGTGGGCGATCGCCACCACCGGCCCGCGCCGGGTGTGGGAACGCAGGCCCGCCGACGCCGACTTCATGAAGCTCCGGCTCGGCATCGGCCGCGGCGCCCCAGCGATGCGCATCGCACTGAGCCGGCACAGCGACCCCACGACGGAACACGACCAGGACGCCCGCCGCCGGGCCGAGAAGCTGTCCCGCGACTTCGAGACCGTCGGACTCCAGCCCGCCTGGGTCGACCTCGCGGGTACCGGTGTCCTGAGCCTGCTCGGCCCCGAGGAGCGCACCGCCGAGCTGACCGGATCGCTGCTGCTGCAACTCGCCGTGCTGCACGCCCCCGACGACGTGCAGATCGCGGCCCTCGTCCAGGACGAGGACCGCTCCTGGGCTTGGGCGAAGTGGCTGCCGCACGCCCGTCGGCCCGGCCGGGGCGACTCGGTGCCCATGATCGCGCTGAGCATGGACGGTCTCGCCGACATCCTCCAGACCCACGTCGACCGGGTGCGTGAAGAGCGCGCCGAGCGCGCCGGCTCGCTCGGGATACGCCGCGAGCCCAGGACCGTACGGCATCTGGTGGTCGTCCTCGACGGCTTCCGGCCCGACGCGGACTGGGCCGGGCTGCCCCTGGTGTCCGACCTGCTGGCGGAGGCGGGCCCGGACAGCGGCCTGCACGTGGTGTGCGTGGTCGCCAAGGAGAGCGAGGAGCCCAGCCGGGTCGACGCCCGCGCCCGGGTGGACGCCGAGGGCGCTCTCACCCTGGAAACACGTCACCCCGCGCTGGTGCAGACCGCCGAGGACGCGGTCGCCGACGTGTGCCCGCCTCCGCTCGGCGAGCAGACGGCCCGCGCGTTGGCCCCGCTGAGGCTGTCCGGCGAACAGGAACAGGTCCTCGCGCGTACCGTCGCCCTGCCCGAGATGCTGGGCGTGTCTGATCTCGGCGCGTTCGACCCCACCGCGCTGTGGCGCGAGCCCGACGACGAGGCGCTGCTGCGGCTGCCGATCGGCTTCACCGGTGACGGCTCTCCGCTGGTGCTGGACCTCAAGGAGTCCGCACAGGGCGGCATCGGCCCGCACGGCCTGGTCGTGGGCGCCACCGGCTCCGGCAAGAGCGAACTGCTGCGCACCCTGGTGACGGGCCTGACCATGACCCACGCGCCCGAACACCTGAGCTTCGTCCTGGTCGACTTCAAGGGCGGCGCCACCTTCGCCGGCGTGACCGAACTCCCGCACGTGGCAGGTCTGATCACCAACCTCGCCGACGACCTGGCCATGGTCGACCGGGTCCGCACCGCCCTCCAGGGCGAGCAGCAGCGCCGTCAGCGGATGCTGCGGGCGGCCGGCAACGTGGACTCGGTGCGCGAGTACCAGATCCTCCGGGCGAATGGCGGCACCGACGAGGACGGCAGGCCGCTGGAGCCGATGCCGTACCTGATGATCGTCGTCGACGAGTTCGGTGAACTCCTCACCCAGCGCCCCGACTTCATCGAGCTGTTCGTGCAGATCGGACGAGTCGGCCGAAGCCTCGGCATGCACCTGCTGCTGGCCACCCAGCGGCTGGACGAGGGAAGGCTGCGCGGGCTGGAGTCACATCTGTCGTACCGCGTGTGCCTGCGCACCTTCAGCGCCCAGGAGAGCCGGGCCGTGATCGGGACCACCGACGCCTACCGGCTGCCCTCGATCCCGGGCTCCGCCTACCTCAAGGTCGACGAGTCGGTCTACGAACGCTTCCGCGTCGCCCACATCTCCGGCGCCTACGAGGAGGCCGACGAACATGTGACGCAGACCGGACCGCCCGCGGTGCCCGTCCCCTTCGGCCTGCGCACCGCCGAGGACGCCCGGGAGGAGGAGGGCGAAGAGACCGAGCCCTCGGCCTCCCCGCCTCGCACGCTGCCCGGTCGGCGCACCGAGATGCAGGTCGTCGTCGAGCAGGTGAAGGTGCACGGCGGCCCCGTGCACCAGGTGTGGCTGCCGCCCCTGCCCCCGACGATCGAACTCGACTCGGTACTCGCCCCGCTGGAGACCGACGACGAGCGGGGACACCACTCCCTGCTGTGGCCCCAGGGCGGCGGACTCACCTTCCCGGTCGGCGTGGTGGACCTCCCCGCCCGCCAGGAACAGCGCGCGCTGCTCCTCGACCTGTCCGGCCAGCAGGGGCACCTCATCCTGGTCGGCGCTCCCCAGTCCGGCAAGAGCACCCTGCTGCGCTCCCTCATGCTCAGCGCCATGCTCACCCACACCCCGGAGGAACTCCAGTTCACGGGCATCGACTTCGGCGGTGGCAGCCTCATCGGCCTGGAGAACGCACCGCACGTGTCGGGCATCACCACCCGGCACGACGAGGCGCGCACCCGGCGCGCCCTCGCGGTGGTCCGCCGACTGGTCGACGAACGCGAACGGCTCTTCCAGGAACTGCGCGTCGACTCCGCGGCGGACTTCCGCCGACTCCGCGACGAGAACACCCTGCCCCCCGGGGTCAACGCCGCCGACGTCGTCCTCGTCGTGGACAACTGGAGCGCGCTGCGCGCCACCGTGGAGGAGGCCGAGGCGATCGTCCCCGACATCGCCGTACGCGGCCTCAACGTGGGCGTGCACCTGGTACTCACCGCCAACCGCTGGGCGGAACTGCGAGCCAACCTGCGCGACACCATCACCGGACGCCTGGAGCTGCGGCTGGCCGAGCCCGCGGAGTCGGAGATCTCCCGGCCGCTGGCCAAACAGGTGCGTGCCTTCGTCCCGGGGCGCGGCCTCACGGCACCGGGCAGCTTCTTCCAGGCAGTGCTGCCCCGCCTGGACGGCGCCGCGTCCGTCGACAACCTGACCAAGGCACAGGAGACCGCGGTCGCGGATCTCGCCACCGCCTGGAAGGGCGCCGTGGCCCCGCCGCTGCGCGTGCTGGCCGACGTGGTGACGCCCAAGGACCTGGCGCAGGCCGTGGAAACCCTCCCCGGAGGCGCCGAGGCGCTGCCTGCGGGCGCCGTGCCGATCGGCATCGGGGAACTCGACCTGGCCCCCGCGGTCATCGACCTGGAGACGGACGGGCCGCACTTCCTGGTCTACGGCGACTCAGGATCGGGCAAGACGTCGTTCCTCCGGTCCTGGATGCGGCAGACGGCCGCCCGCCGGTCGCCCTGGGACGTGCGGTTCATCGTCGTCGACTACCGGCGCGGACTGCTGGGCGCCGTACCCGACGACTACATGGGCGCGGTCGCCGGCGACCCGGACACCGCCACCGCGTACCTCGGGCAGGTCGTGGAGAAGCTGAAGGAGCGCATGCCGCCCCCCGGCATCACCCCGCGCCAGCTCAAGGAACGCGACTGGTGGGCCGGGCCCGAGCTGTACCTGGTCGTGGACGACTACGACCTCGTAGCCCCCGCCGGGGCGGGCGGACGCGGGCCGCTGGCCGCGATCGGCGACTACGTGACCCAGGCCGCCGAGATCGGCTTCCACGTGGTGCTGGCCCGCCGCAGCGGCGGGCTGTCCCGCTCCCTCTCCGACCCGGTCGGCGGACGCATCCGTGAACTGGGAGCCGACGGGCTGCTGTTCTCGGGCGACCCCCGCGAGGGGTCCGTCCTGCACGACCAGCGGGCCCGGCGCCTCCCGCCCGGCCGCGGCCTCCTCGTCTCCCGCCGTGCCGGCGCCGCCCTGCTGCAGACCGTCTACGACCCGGCCGACGACTAGCAGGTGCGCGGGGTCCACGGCCCCGCGCACCACCGAGACCGACACGCGAACCTCTTGACCGGACCGCGGTCTACCGCCCCGGCCCCCGCTTGTGAGGACACACCATGCCAGTCCACTACGACGACGCGCACATCCGAGAACTCGGCCAACTGTGGATCTCCACCGGCGAGATGCTGCAGGAAGCCGTCGGGGTCATGGACGGCGCCGTGAGTTCCATGGCCGGAGGCTGGACGGGCAAGGCGGGCCAGGCGGCGGAACTCGTCTGGAACGGCGTCGCCGACCACAACATCCGGCACGCGCTGCTGGAGGCGGGCACGGTGGCCGTCGAGATCGGGCAGGCGATCATCAACTACGCCGACGAGTTGCAGAAGGCCATCGACGAGATCAACCGCGCCGCCCTCATCGGAGCGCTGACCACGATCTTCGGCATGGTCCTCGGCGTCGCCTCGTTCGGCATCGGCGCCGTCCTGGCGCGGCTGACCTCGCTCGTGGGCCAACTGGTGCAGAGCATCGCCTCCAGCATCTCCCGGATCGCCGCCGCGGCCGCGAACGTCGGGCGGGCGGCGGCGTTCACCGCGGACTCGGTGCTCAACGCGGGCGTGACCCTCGGCACCGACCTGTTCGCAGGGTTGCTGGGCTCCAAAGCGGGGCACGGGCCCATGCACATCGACTGGGAGTCCGAGGGCGTCAACATGGGCCTGGGCGTGTGGACGGGCTGGGGGATGGGCGGCGTCGACATCCTCAAGGGCCCGAACACCGCCGCGGGCGGCAAGGGCCTGCCGAACATCGCCACCCCCGGCCCCGCCCCCAGCCCCAGCAAGGCGTCCAGCCTCTCCGTGCCGCACGCGGGCAACAACATCCCCAACGTCGGGCTGCCGCACGTGGGAGACCTCGCCCCCTTCCCGAACTCGGTCGTCCAGACCAACCACGCACCGCCCACCGATGCCGGCGCCACCAACCCCGTGACCGCCGCGCCCGGACCGAACGCCGGGGCTCCGGGCAGCGCCACCCCGCTGCCGGGCACCGTGCGCCCCGGGCAGGAGCGGCCGGGCGCGCAGACACCCGGCACGGTCCGGCCGGACTCCCCGGCGCCCCACCCCCTCCCCACCTCCTCCGCGGGCCGGACCGAGGGCGGCGGACAGCGGCCCCACACCGTCCGGCCCGGTCAGGTCCACCCCGAGGGGACGTCCCCGGCAGCGTCGGGACCGAACGCGCCGGTCACCCCGCGTCCGGGGGAGGTCCGCACCGGCGGGAGCTCACCGGCTGCCACGGTGCCGAACGCGCCGGTCGCCCCGCGGCCGGGCAACCAGGTCCCCCACACCGCAGGCAACGACATCGCCACCGGCAACGGCACACCGCCCGCCGCCGTACGCAGCAGTCCCTCCACCCCCCAGACGCCGCACGCCTTTCTGGACGGTCCGCGCAGCGCCGGCCTCCCGGACGCCCCGGCGGTCTCCCCGAGCCCGCACGGCGGCGCCGGAGCGGTGCGCGAGACCGCCCCCGCCGGCCCCGGCGGCGTGCCCCGCACGAACAGCCCCCGGGGCGAACAGAACACCGCCACCGCGACGTCACACGCCCCGGGCCCGGGGGAGACCACCCCGCGCAACACCGTCACCTCGCACGCGGGCAACCCCCGGGCACCCCTCGCCGAGGGCGCCGCGGGGACGGCGGGCGCCGGACGGGCCACGACGCCGACGCCGCACGGCACGCCCGCCGAGGGAGCCGGCGTCACCCAGCCCCCCGCCCGCGGCACCGGCACGCCCGAACCCACTCCCGTACGCCCGGGCACGCCCGCACCCGGCACCGGCGAGCGCCCCGCGCAGGGCACGCCGGTGCGGACGGCGGCGAGCGTCGAAACCCCCGCGGCCCCCGTCCGCAGGCCGGACTCGGTGTCCTCCTCGGCCGCCGAGGCTCCGGCGCCCGCCCACCACGAAGCGGCAGCGGGCACCGCGGCCCACGACGGACCCCAGGGAGCCCCGCACCGCGGCGCGCGTCCCGTCGAGCCCGCCCACGGGGCCGCCGCCGTGCCCGCCCGCGCCGACCGTGCCGCGCAGGACACGCTCGGTCCCGAGGGCCCGCACACCCCCGCTCCCGACGGCGGCGCGACGCCCGAGCAGCGGTGGCACACCTACCGGCAGGAGCAGGACGAGCGGACCCTGCCCGTCGTCGAGGCCGAGGCCCGGCTGGAGTTCCGCCGGGAGGAACTCACCGCCTCATGGAACAGGGCGTACGACATGTTCGCCGAGAACAACGTGTTCGGCGGCACGCGCATAGCCCGGGACGGGCACGAGATGCGCAACGCCCACTGGCAGTGGCGCCACGACATCACCCAGCAGTTCCGGACCGAGGTCGAGAGCACGGGACGCGTCTCCTCCGAGGCGTTCGACCGCATCGTCCACGACGCCAAGGCGAGCGCCCACAACTACATCGTGCGCGCGGACCAGAAGGAGAGGTTCGCCGCTGTCGTCAAGGAAAGGATCGACTCCTACAAGGCGAACCGGTTCGGTGACGGGGAACTGCTGCCGGACTTCCAGCACGCGCCTACGAAGTCCGTCTTCGACAAGGACCTCAACCGATTCGTCAAGGACGACAGCAAGCTGTACGGCCACCCCGACGACGGCACCACCGCGCCCGCCGACCCCTTCCGTGACCGGTCGCACGACTACAACGTACTGGAGCAGTACTACCTCACCAAGGAGGCCCAGCTCGACGGGATCCTCGACCGGTACCTGCGCCACGGGGAGACCGGCGGGGGACTGCCCGCCCGCACCGGCCGCCAGATCGACACCCTCGTGGAGGGCGTGTCCGACGACATCGGGGCCATCGCATCCCGGGAGCGGGACATCCGGACCGCGACCGGCGAGCAGTTCGACGACCTCATCCGGTGGAACTCGCGGGGCCGCGACGCGCTGTCCGAGGACTTCGTGGCCAAGGTGCGCCAGGACTTCGAGCACGACCTGCGCACCGACCACGACCTCGTCTTCCGCCACGGCGACGGAGACGGACCCCGCGCTCTGTGGGACCTGAGGACGAGCCGGGCGATCGACGAACTCCCCGGCCGCATCGCCAAGGAGCACTTCGTCCGGGCCCGGTT
This sequence comes from Streptomyces sp. BBFR25, assembly GCF_044590125.1. NCBI lineage: Bacteria > Bacillati > Actinomycetota > Actinomycetes > Kitasatosporales > Streptomycetaceae > Streptomyces > Streptomyces sp. BBFR25. Next base: position 226,432 of record NZ_CP172447.1, on the reverse strand, counting down.
GGCCGAGGAGACCGCCTTCGCGCAGAACCACCTTGCCCAGTTGGGCGAGGACTTCCTCGGCCGCTTCGGCGAGGGCGGCCGCGAGCGCGTGGTCGCCGAGTACCTCGACGCCGTACGGGCCACCGCCCAGCGGCACTTCGACGAGCGGCTGGACAGTCCGGCGAAGGCAGGGGAGACCGCCGCCGAGTGGTCCGGCGCCCGCGACGACCTGCGTACGTCCCTGCCCGAACGCATCCGGCACGAGGGCGACCTCCAGGCCGTCGTCGGCGAAGCCGCACACGCCTTCCACGAAATCGCGGGCCACCCCGGCAGCACCGAGGCCTTCCCCCTGCACGAGGACACCCTCAGCAGACTCGGCAACGACTTCCGCACGGAGCGCGTCACCCGGTACGACGAACTGTTCGCCCCCGAGGGACACCGGACCTCGGCCTGGCTGTCGCACGAGTCGCGCGGCGAGGACGGCTTCCAGGCCCGCCTCGACGACTTGCGTGACGGCGACTTCGTGCCCGAGTTGCGGAGCTGGTCCTACCCGGCCTTCCGGGACTGGCGCGCGGATCGGGTCCCGTCCGCCGAGGGGCACCCGGCCGCCCGCCCGGACACCCCGGACCGGCCCGTCTCCGGGGACGGCGACGCGGCCCCCGGGCACCGGACATCCGCCCCCGCACACGACGCGACCTCCGACGCACCGGTCCCCTCGCCCTCGCGGACACCGGCGCCCCCGCGGACGGACCCCACCGCTCACACGCAGGCGTCCGCGCAGCCGAAGCCAGAAGCACCCGCACCCGTACGCACGCAGGTGACCCTGGACCGGGACGCGGCCGGCACGCCCGGGACCGCGGTCCGCACACCCGAGGCGAGCGCCCACGGCTCGGAGCAGCAGCACCGAGCGCAGCAGCCGGCGCAGGGACTTCGCCAGGACGACGCACAGACCCTCGACCTGCCCGCCGAGGTGGGCCGCATCGTCCGGGAGTCCTCGGAGTTCACCGGCGCCCGGGCCCAGGCGGAGCACGCCCACCAGCGGCTGCTGGAGCAGCGTCCCGACGTCGTGAAGCTCCCCGCCAGGACGCAGGCGACGTTGGTCGCCGACGAGATGCTGCGCTCCCAGGAGCAGATGCGGAAGGCCGCGAGCCGCACGCTGCTGCGGTACACGGACCGTTATCCCGACAACCAGCGGATCCACCAGGTGCACCAGGAGCTGTTCGAGCAGTTCGGCACCGAGTTCCAGGACCTCACGCCCGCCCAGCGGGCGGACCTCGTCGTCGCACGGACCCTGGACGAGAACTTCGGCAGGCCGGCGGCGGCCCCGTACCACCCTGTCCCGTCCGTCGACCCGGCCGAGGCGGCGGAGACCATCCGGGGCGTCCTGGCAGAACGCGGCATCGAGGACCTCCCGGCCGACCGGATCGACCGCGCTCACGAGGACCTGCTGAACGTCGGCATCCTCACCCCGCAGTCGACACTCGCCGAACGCGTCGCGGTCGTGGCGGACTTCGTGACCGAGAGCGAGCGGCTGACCGACGCGGTCAACGACGAGCTGGGTGCGAGGGCCGGCCGGCCGGTGTCCTACGAGGAGGTCGGCGACGCGGCGTGGCAGCTGTCGTCGGAGACCGGCGAGGCGTTCACGTCCCTGTCGGTCCCCGCGCAGGTGGAGGCCATCGCCGACCACATCCTGGGGACGCACCGGCAGGACCGGGCCGAGACCACGGCAGCGCGCACGGTGGACAAGGGCAAAGCCGTGGACCGCGGCCGGGACCCCGACCCGCAGGAGCGCACCGAGGGGTCGGAGGACGGCTTCGACCAGGAACGGGCCCTTCGCGAACTGCAGGCCCAGGACCCTCTGCTGCGCGACCTGACCCCGGGCGAACTGCGTGACGCGTTCCGCATCCAGGAGCACACCGATCCCGCCGTCGCCGGCGCGGAGCGGCTCACCCGTCTGCACCACCTGGGCCGGATCGGCCGCGAGCTGCACCTGCACGGTGCCGAAGCCGCCTGGGACCTGGCCGGACGGCTGTCCGAACACGGAGACCGAACGGGTCTGTTCGGCGGCAGCTCCGAGCAGGCGGCGACCTCGACCGCCGGTCGGTCCGCAGATCCTTCGGGCGCCACGCAGACCACTGAGCAGGCGCACTTCGCACATCCGGAGGCGCACCTGAGCGCCGACCCCAAGTCGTTCCTCGGAACGCACGTACTGTCCCTGGACATGAAGACCGGTCTCGAGACCCATGCGCCGGGTCTGGGACCGAAGGACCTGGACGACTTCATCAACGCCCTGTCGATTCTGCCGGGTCACGCGGGGCACCTGTCCGAGCACCGCTTCGTCCTGTCGCAGCGGGGCGTGGACACCGCGGGGAAGGCGGTGTTCGCGCTGGCCCCGGCGGTCGAGTGGTACGTCGGGCACTACGGCGCCGACCGCTTCTCCCTCAGCGAGGACACGGTCCTGCCCGCCCCGAGGCCCGAGGGCGAGTACGTGAACGCCGTCTTCGTGCCCTACCTGACGCGCGGCTCGGAGGACTACGCGGACAACGTCGGTCACGCGGACGTGCTGGCGCATCCCGGCCTGTCGGACCCCCGCCTGGTGCTGACGCCGACGATGAACGGCTGCGCCTACGCCGTCACGCCCTCGGCGCGGGCGGGCCGGATCACGGTGTGGCACTACCAGTCGCCGGACACCAAGATGCCGGCCCCGGTGGTGTTCCGCAGGGAGCAGCGGCCGACGGACTGGTACGGCGCGGGCGAGTACTTCGGCGGCGTCGCGGAAGGACAGCTCTTCGAGGTCGCCAACGTGATGGCGTACGGCAGGGACGGCTGGGAGTTCGTCAGCCAGGAGACCCACACGGGGGCGACGGACACCACGACGACCCTGGCCCGCGTCCGCAGCCGCGCGGTGCACACCGAACCGGGCCACGAGCTGACGTACACGAAGACCGCCTACCAGAGCCTGGTCCACAGCGAACTGCACGACTGGGACCTGCCGCAGGCGTTGCGCAACATCGAGGGCGTGCGGCCCCAGGGCCCGGACACCGGGATGCTGCGCGCACTGCACGACCGTATCGCCGCGCACATCCAGGGCGAGATCGACCTGCTCGGCACGCCCACGACGTTCGACGCACTGCGTGGCCTCGCGGACACGTTCTCGAACGGGCGGGCCGCGCTGAGGACCGACCTGGAGGAGCAGGTCGCGCGGGCCGCCGCGGAGGCCGCCTCGTGGGCCACCACGGAGAAGACCAAGGCGGCTGTCACGGCGCGGCGCGACCACGCCGAGCGGATGGTCGACCAGTTCGTCAATCGGCCGGGCCAGGACTGGATCGAACAGTTGCGCAGCGAGTTGGCCCCGGAGAACCCGCGGACGACGGCCGCGTCGTACCAGCGCAAGGCGCGCACCGAGCTGCACAGCGTCCTGTCCACGGTGAACATCGAGATCAACCGCGCCCTGGGCGCCAAGCCGAAGGGCGCGGTGGCGAAGACCGTCTCCGACCTCGCGACCTCGGTGCGCGGGCAGATCAGGCGCGAGATCGTCCGGCTGGGCCGGGCGCAGGACTTCACCGCCCTGTGGGTTCTGGCCGACCGGTTCGCGGCGGAGCGCGGCGACCTGCGCATCACCGGAGAGGCGGAATACCACGCCAGGACTCGCCTGGAGAAGGACCGCAAGCAGGTGGAGAGGTTCCTCCCGCTGGTCCGGAGCATCCTCGACGCTCTGGTTACCCCCCGGCTGGAAGACTGGATCAAGGGCTTGCGTGAGGAGAGCGCAGCCGTGACCGGCGCCAGCGCCTGGCAACGGCTGCCGCACGACGAGCGGACGGAACTGGGCAGGCAGGTGCAGAGCCGGCTGCCCCGGGGCGTCAGGGAGGACCCGTTCTTCGACCTCCGGGTCCAAGACGCCTACGACGGACTGGACGACGCCGTACGCAACGGGCCGCCGGCCGACCGGGCGGAGCGGATCGCCGACTCCCTCTACGGAGGGCCCCGGAACCCCGACGTGGACGATCTCTTCGTCCACTCGGTCAACGACCTGCTCACCGGCATGGGCCGGGAAAGGGTGTCGCCCTGGCGGGTGCACCAGACCCACCGGAGCCTGGAATCCTCGCGTGGAACGGCCTTCTCGCGGGGCAACAGCGTCTTCCGCGCGGAAGCGGTCGCCACCCGTCTCGCGGGCCTGCCCCCCACCGCTCGCCCGGGAGGGGCACGCGACGACTTCGAGCAGCGGCCCCCGCGGACGCGGGCGGACGACACCACGGCCGTCGGCAAGGGCAAGGGCGTCGCACACGACCAGGTGGACGAGGACCCGGAGTTCGTCCAGGGCTCGGCGAGTTCGGGCCGCGTACTGGAGCCCGACCGGGAAGCGGTGACCCTCGACCAGGCCCTGCGGGAGGCCTACGAGGACGAGCCCCTGCTGCACGGACTGCCGCTGGACGCGACGCGCGAGGCCTTCCACATCCGGCAGTCCGAAGGATCCTGGCTCCCCGGGATGAGGCACGGGGAGCGACTTCGGGAGCTGGCCGACATCGGCTGGGAGTTGCGCCGCAACGGTCCCGAAGCCGCCCGGGCACTGGCCGCCCGGCTGGCCCGGGACGACCGCCGGGTCGACACGGACCGGCGGGCCCCGGTGTCGCAGCAGCCCCCGCAGGCCGCCGTCCCGACGGTCACCGAGGAAGTCCATGTCCCGGTCACCGTGTGGAGGTACGACCGTACGGCCTTGCCGCACACCCACACCGGGCAGCGGGGCGACGGCCTGTGGCGGGACGTCCGCAATCCGTCCCGCACCGCCACCTCGGAGCAACTGGGGCTCGGGCCCGGCCACCGGGAGCACGGCGACCAGTTCGACGAGGTGACGGACCGCGCCTACGGCAGCGGAAACGTCAAGATCTCGACGCTCGGCGAGATCACGGCGCCCGACCGCTGGGCCAACACGGTGCGCCGGGTGCTGCCCGACACCAAGCGGCGGGTCGAACTGGCCCTGCGGGAGCTGCGCGCCGCCGCCGACGCTCCTCAGGGGGCGCTGCTCGACGCGCTGACGAGCAGCTTCCCGCTGTTCCAGCGGGCGACCCCGCAGGAGGCCGCCCCCTTCCTCGCCCACCTCACTCAGGTGCTGGAGCGGGTGGGCGCCGGACTCGACTCCGGCACGGCGGCCGTCACCCTGGTGGGCAGGACCTCGTACCACCTGGCCGCGGCACTGGCGGAGAAGGCCGGCGCGGTGGGCTGGGTCGACCCCGTCGCCCGGGATGTGACCGGCCGTCTCCTGGACCCCCACCGGATGAAGCGCGACGAGATCGCACCAGTCTTCACACGCAAGGGCCCCATCCACCTCACCAAGGCGAACGACAAGGACTGGGACCTGGCGTGGACCCTGGTCCACGAGGCCACGCACCGGTACGCCGGAACGGACGACTACCAGTACAGCAGCTACGAGATGGAGCGGGTCGAGGACGCTCTCGGCACCCCGAGGCTGGAGAACCGGCAGGCCCGCGATCCGATGACCTACACCGGGTCGGACGAGGCGGTCCTCCCGGCGAAGCAGCACAACTGGTACGCCATGGGCAGACGTTCGCTGATGAACGCCGACTCCTTCGCGCAGTTCGTCATGACCCTCACCGGGGAGCGGCACGCCGGACTCGGCCGGTGGTACGCCGGACCGGGCGTCTCCCGCGTGCTGGGTCTGGACGGGGACCTGACCCACAGGGTCAACCGGCGGCTGACGCGGCTCGGGCACGAGCCCGTCGACGCCGAGCGGGCCATCGAGGCATACCGGGAGCTGGGATCGGTCGAGGACACCTTCGCGCACCTGGACTTCCGGGCGCGGGTGGAGAGGACCGCGCGGCACATCGCGGGACTGGGGGGCGACCTCACGCCAGGTGGTGCCAAGACGAACGGGCCCGGCGCGGCGGCGGGGCAGGAGGCGCCCGTCCACGCACCCGAGCGGGCGGCGTCGTTCCTGCCGACCACCGAGGGCGTCCCCGGTCACCCCCTGCGCCACGGCATCGCCGCCGATGTCACCACCGCGGCTGGGGCCCCCGAACGCCTGCTCGGCACCGCTCCGTTGGAGACCGTCCCCGAGGGGGAGGAGACTCCGGGAGCTGTCCACGAGACCCCCACGGCCACGACCCGGCCCGCGACGATCGGCGTGGACCTGGAAGAACGCCGGCCGCCGCGACTCGACCGCGAGCTGCCGCCCGCGCCGACGACCACGGGGCCGGTGAAGTTCAGCGACGGCACCCGGCTGCCCGTTCAGATGGCCGAGGGTGTCGGCACCCGGCTGACCCAACTGCCGCCGGACGTCGTACGCCGCTCGTTCGCCTTCGGCCAGAGCAACCCCCGACTGCGCGGCATCGACCAGGTCGTGGGCGAGCTGGGCCGGGAGCTGGCGACCCGGGAGAGCACCCGTCCCGCGCTGCCCAGGGGACAGAAGCAGGGCACCCCCGTCCTGTTGGAGCAGGTGAGCCGCGCCCTGCGGGACGACACACGTGGATTCTTCGGCGACGGCAAGACGTTCGGCTACCGGACGGCGAACGGGAGGACCCGCGTCCTGCGGATCACCGCCCGGGCCTACGGCAGCTGGGAACGGTTCACCTTCGGCTACGCGAACCCGGTCAAGAACGACGTGATGCGCCGGTCGACCACGACCGGTGGACAGGTCAAGGCCAACGGCACCTCCTTCGGTCTGTCCCCGAGCGTGCCCCTCGGCCCCCTCAAGTCGTTCCTGTCACCGTGGGCCCGGCTGCACGCGCAGGTCAACTTCGGCAAGCAGGTGAAGTACAACCAGCAGCGCCAGGTGATCAACCAGACCGAATCCCGCGCCACGGACGCATCGCACCTCCATGTCGACGACGTCTGGTACGAGTTCTCGGTCCACGACCGGCGCGGCCGGCCCGTCGACCTGAACGGCAGGGCGATCACCGACGGCGACACGGACCGGCAGGCGGCCGGGTTCGGCTTCGCCGTGCGCGACGGCCTCACGGTGCGCATCCCCGACTCGTCGACCAGCGGCGCACCGGCCGCGGGCCGGCTGCCGGAACGCCTGACCATGACGGGCGACGTCCGCTACCGGCTGGTGAGCACCGAGGACTTCGGTCCGGTGGGCCACATCCACGACTGGGTGGCCGAGCAGGCCGGTGTGGGACCTGACACCGTGGCCGCGGAACAGATCGGCGCGTTCTTCTCCACCAGCGGCTTCCACGCGATGTCCCGCGTACTGAACTCCGGCCCCGTGTTCACCCCGCCGCTCCTCGGCGGCACGCACGGCGCCGACCCGCTCGGCGTGTTCTCGGTGCGGGTCGAGTCCGGCGAAGCGGTCCTGATCAGCGAGACGAAGGCGGCGGAGCTGCGCGACATCGCGCAGAGCACCTCGCGCAACGAACGGCAGGTCGGCAAGGCGCGGACCGTCGACGTCGGCGCCGTGCTCGGCCCCGCCTTCCAGTTGTTCGACCTGGACGGTGGCGCGCTCAACCTGCGGGCGCAGGCGGGACTGACCGCCCGCTACGCCGCCGCGCGCAACCGCGGCACCGTCTCGGGCGGGACCGCCGCCGTGAAGATCGCCGGGCAGGCCAAGACCACCGACACCGGCCTGTACCTGGTGCACAAGAAGGTCACGGTGACCGCGCCGCCCAACAAGCAGGCCGCGCCGCTCAGGTCCGGGCCGGCTGAGGGGGACCGTCCCGGCAGGCTGCGCAAGCACTCGCCGCGGAAGTGGAGCGAGGAACCGGCCACCCGGGTCTTCGACACCTACGCCATTGAACGGATCACCCGCACCGAGGCCCGGCGGCTGGCAGGGCTGGACAGGACACCCGGGCGGACGACGCCGGAACCGCGGGCGCCGCGCTATCTGACGGAGAACGATCCGACGACGCTCGGCATGAGCCGGGTCGAGGAGTTCACGTTCACCGACGGAACCGTCAGCAAGGTCGTCGGCGGCAGGACGGTGACGTTCCCCGAACACTTCGCCGACGCCGTGCTCAAGGAGGTCGGCAGGGCCTATCCGGACCTGGTCGCCCCCCTGCGCGAGCTGAACCCGGACAACCCCCGCTGGCGCGGCGCCGACCACTTCAAGACGGTGCTGAACAACACCCTGGAGATCTACCACCAGCTCGCCCACCACAGCCTGGCGACGAACGTCGAGACGATGATGACCACCGGGCTCCGCATCGACCTGGTGGAGTCGGCCACGCTCTCCCGCGGCCACCGCTACGTGTGGATCGACGCCAAGCTGACCGGACGGCGCTACGAGGGGGACCAGCAGGATCTGCGGGTGCGACTCAGCGCTCCCGACACCGAGGTCGTCGGCGGCCAGCGCAGCGGTTCCCGCGGCGGCCAGGTGGGAGTGGAGGGCATGCTCTCGCTGAGCGACACCACCCCCAGCGACCTGGGTGGCGTACTCCAGACCGGCACCCTCACGGCAGGCGTCCGTGCGGGTGGGCGCACCGACTCCGAGAGCGGCTACGGCATGTCCGCGGCCAACGAGCAGATGTCGTACAACACCGGCGGCTCCCGCCTCTACAGTTACGCCCTGCGCCTCGAAGCCAAGCGCGGCGGTTACTCCCGTCCCCGCCGGTGGATGCGGGGCCTGGTGCTCCTGAACGTGCTGGGCACCCAGCCGTTCGTGTTCGGCGAGCCGGAGAGCCCCCTGTTCACCCCCCGGCCGGGCACGGAGGAGGCGGCGGGGCTGGGGAGGGTGCTGCTGAGCGTCCCGGTCGAGCACGCCCCGGCCGCCACCACCACACGGACCGAGTCCGGCCCGCGGACGCAGGACGTCTCGGAGACGGCGTCGGAGATGACCCGGCAGGAGGCCCTCGACCTGGCGTTGGGGACGGGCAAGGCGCTGGAGGACGCGGCAGGCCGGGAGGCCTCCGCGCTGGCATCGCACCCGCACCAGACGGTCTCCGTCACGTCCGGCCCCGAGATGACGCGGGCACTGGAGACGACGCTCGACAAGGCCACCGGGCGTTCCTGGACGGCCGGCCGGAAGGGCGCCCCGGTCCACGACGCGGCGATCCAGCTCACCGACAGCAAGACGCTGCGGGCCAACCACGACCAGGCCTCCACCCCCATGGGCTGGCGGGCACCGGAGCTGTGGGCGGCGGCACCGTACCTGAACCGTTCGACGTGGCTCGCCCACCGCACGACCGTCCTGCCGGGCCTGACCGCACTGACCCGGGCGGAGACCATCAACTCCGACTCCGTCGTCGGCGGCACCCTTCAGGCGTCCGGCCGCAGCGCCCGCACCACCACCCTGTTCTTCGGCGGCCAGGTGGGCTTCCGCAGGACCCACGACGCGGGAACGGGCGTCACCGGCAACTACGGCCTGGTCCTCAGCCCCTACCGGCGGGACCTGTCCGAGTCGGTCACGGTGCAGCGCTCCGCGGTGTCGGAGGTCACCCGCAGGGACAGCGGGCGCCACGCCCTGGTGGCCGCCTCGCTTCTGCACGAGTTCGCTGCCGCCTCCGACCGGCTGGGGACCTGGGCGCACCGCGTCCCCCACCTGCCGACGTCCCTTGCCTCGGCCGCGGGGAGCAGGGTCGTGGTTCCCGACGGCCTCCTGGTGCACGTCCCCGAGAAGAACGCCCACCGGCTCGGGGCCCTCAAGGACGCCTTCGGCGACGTACCCCTGTACAAGCAGCGTTCATGGTCGCCCTTCCCCTGGCTGCGCGGGGCGTTCGGCGGCTGGCCGGTCAACCCGCTCAACACGGCCGCGGCACTGAAGCGGTTCGAGGAGCAACTGGCGCCCCTGGGGCTCACCACACAGGACCGGGAGCAACTGCGCCGGCTCGTCTCCGGTCGCGTGATGCGGGCCGTCGGCAAGGAGATGAGCGGCGGTGCCGGCGCCTCCGTGCCCGCCCGCATCGGCCGCTGGGGGGCGGAGTGGGCCGAGACCTGGGTCGGCCACCGCCAAGTGAGGCTGCGGGCCCAGCTCGTACCCGTGCGTGCCACCCCGGACGGCTTCGGCGGCCTGGGCCACAGCGTGGAGCTGGAAGAGGCCCGCCACGCCGTGGAGTCCGTCCAGCGCGCCGAGGGGCGCAGCACGGGCCGGATGATCGGCATCGCCGTGACCGAGGGCGCCCACACCGGTGACACCGCGGTCCCGATGGCGGGACCCACGTACACGCAGACGGGCTCCTCGACGCAGACCCGGGCGCAGACGTGGAGCGAGGGCACCGTCGACATCTCGACGGTCGCGATCTCGCAGGCCCACGGCGAGTACGCCACGCAGTACGAGCTGAGGCTCGACCTGGAGATCACGGACTCCGCACCCGTCACCCCGGCACCGGCGCGGCGCGGCGGCGCGGAGCGGGCGCTGGACGCGGCCGGCGACTGGTGGCGCACGTGGACGGGGCGGCGCAAGCACAGCATCTCCGTCCAGCAGAACGTCGGACGGCTCGTCGAACACCTGCCGATGAGCCTGATGCGCCCCGATCCGCAGCCCACCGACGGGCAGGCCGCCGGAGTGGCGTCGGCCGACCGCCCCGATCCGCTGGCGCCGCCGGAGCTGGACGGGCACGCACAACCGCACCGGGCCGAGCTGCCGCGGGCGTTCGGCGCGGGCGGCTGGCACGAGGTCGCGCACCCGGGGCGCGGCCCGCGGACCAAGCCGTTCGAGATGCCCGAGCAGGGCTTCTCCGTACGCGGCATCGTCGGACTGGAGGGGCTGCACGCCGCCAACACGCTGGCGCTGGGCGCCGCCTACGACGCGTCCCTGCCGGTGCCCGCACACGGCCCGCTCGGCCCCGACCTGCTGGCGCGGGCACAGGACACGCCTCTGACCCGGGCAGGCTCCGGACCGGCCCAGAGCCTGGAGGACGGCACGTCCAACGGCGCGCTGGCCGCGTTCTACGGGCAGACGCTGACGCCGGAGGGTTACCAGGTCGCCGGGCTCACCGACCGCGGCTTCTGGGGCGGAGCGGACGGCAGCCTCACCCTGTACTCCAAGCCGGACCTGTCCGGGGCGCGGCTGCTGACCGTCACGGACGGCGCGAAGTTCGAGCACGCCCACCGCAGCACGCACGGCGCGGGGGCGTCCGCAGACCGGGCGGGGGCGGCCGAGCACGTCCTGCACGCCGGTCCGACGACCACCTCCCCGGCGCTCGGCACCAACCAGATCGGCAGCGGGTCGGGGGCGCAGGGGCTCGACTCGGCCGCCTCGGGCCAGACCGGCGAGCAGCTCGCGTCGGTGAACATCAAGCCGGACAAGGCCCGCACGTTCCTGTTCGCCATCCCCACCACGTGGCTGTCCGTCGCCCACGTGCGGCACCACGTCAAGGACAGCACCCCGGCCCGGTTCGTCCGCAGCGCCTTCGGCAACCCGCAACGGCTACCGCTGGCGGTGGAGACCGGGGCCACGGTGCTCGCCTGGGTGCGCGAGGACGTCGCCCGGCAGCTCGGCCTGATCGACGGCACCCTCTTCCCGGCCGAGGTGTCTGCGTCCTGGGACGCGGTGGCCGACGCGGAGAAGGCCTGGACCACCGCCGACGAGAACTACTGGAACCTGCGCCGCGGCGACGGCTTCGAGCGGGAGACCGCACTGACCGCCGCCGAACGCACGGTGTCCGAACTCAACGGCGGCGAGCCGCTGCCCGCGCTGTCCGTCGAGGACGCCCGCGCGGCCCTCGACGCCCTGGAACGGCAGGACACGGTCGCCGAACCCGACCACGACGGCTGGGCCGAGGTGCGCGACGAGCGGATCGAGCTGGCCCGGGCGCAGGTGGAGCGGGCGGTGGCGGAGCAGCGGCTGAACGAGGTGAAGGAGGACTTGGCGGCGCTCCGGGCCCACGCCGACGGTCTGGCGATCATCTACGCCGAGGTGCGCGAGGCCACTGACCGCCTGACGAACTGGCACCAGCTCAGCGCCACCCCGCAGGGGCGCATCCAGCTCGCGGACACCCCGGCGCCGCCCCGGGCCGTCTTCACGGAACCCGCAGCCCCCGAACCGGCGAGCCGCAAGCTCCCTGCAACCAAGGCGCAGGCCCCGAACGCGCAGCCCCCGAACGCGGCGGCTGTGAGGGGGGAGCCGTCCACGGTGGCGACAACCGCCGGACAGGAAGACGAGACACGGCCCGCGTACTCCGACGCACCCTGGCAGCGAGGGCAGGGCCGCGAAGACTCCGTACAACACCGGTATTTCGACGCCGCGTCCGATCATCGCCGCATCACGGCCACCGAGCCCGACGGCCGCCGCGTGCTCTTCGACCTGCACCGGCCCGAGGGCGACGGCAACGGGTTCTACGCGGCGGTCCTCGCAGCCAGGGGAAGCCGGACCGTTGACCCCGCGCGCCTGGCCGCACAGGTCGCGCGCAGTTCGCACATCCCGGACGGTCTCGGCCTCGACCCGCAGGCCGTCTTCCACACCAGGGAAGTGGCCGCCGCACTGGACCGGGCCTTCCGGGGCGAGCCGGGCCTGCGGGACCAGATCCGCGAGCGGATGTCGGCCGACGGCGGGCGACTGCCCAAGGCGCTGCGCTCCCGGCTCACCTCGCAGGAGACCCGGGGACTGGTCCGCCGGAACCTGCGCACGGCGCGAGGCTGGAACGCTCAGACGGCGGACGCGGCCGCCCGGGCGACCGCGCGGACCCTGGCCGTGAACCTGACCGTCGTCGAAGAGAACGGCACCCACACCACGTACCCGGGAACCGTCGACGACAATTCCGCCACCCTCCCCGAGGTAACCGTCTACCGAAGGGGCGACGCCTACCTCGCCGCGGTTCCGCGCACCACCCGGACCGCCGTAACGGAGCCCGGCGCCGGGCGGCAGACGCTCCGGCAGGTGCGCCTCGTGCGGGCCGCGGCCCTGCGCGACACGCTCGCCCGTAGCGCACCGGCCGAACGGCTGGGCGCCATGGAGGAGTTCGCCGGGGCGGCGCAAGGTCTGGCCGAGGCGTTCACCCGCGGGGCCGCCCTCCGGGAGCGGATCGACGGCGCGGGTTCGTCGGGGGACACCCGTTCCGCCGCCGCACACGCCCAGGTCCTGGACAGCGCCCTGTCCCGGTTCGACGCGGCCGAGCGCCGCATGGAGGAGGTGGGGCTGGGAGATCTCTCCGGCCGGGACGACCCCTTGCTCCCGGCACAGCTGAGCGAGCTGCCGGCCTCGCGGTTCCTCGCCCTCATGGAACGTGCCGGGCGGCTGCTGGGCTCGCCGGCCGTGGTGTTCGGTTCCGAGCGGGTCCTGCGCGAGGCTGCGGACACGTACCGCGCGGCGACCGTCGCCGTCGCGGCCGAACTGCTGCAGGGCGACGAGGCCTCGGCCCGCACCCTCGCGGCAGACCTCTCCGAACAGCTCGGCACCAGCCGCGAGAGACTTCCCGGCGGTGCGGTCACCGTCGGCGGCCATGACCTGACCAGGGACTTCTGGGAGACGGCGAGGGATCTGGAGGAGGGCCTCGAACGGGACCTGGAGCACCTGCGGGCCCAGCTCGACCTGCGGATCAAGCAGGCGAACGCCCCCAAGCAGGCGCCGTCGGTCCGTAGCCGGATCTCGGGATGGTTCGGCATGCGCTCCCGTCCCGTGGGGCCCGCCGTCGATCCGGCCGAGGAGATCGAGGAGCTCCGCGACGAGATAGCCGCGCTCCCCGCGGATGTGCTGCGCGAGCAGCGCAGGCACCTCGCCGATCTCGTCAGACACATCGAACGGAGCCTGGAGAACGAGTACCACCATGAGCTCCTCGACGAGCGGGAATGGCAGGCGCTCCGAGCCGACCGAGACCGGATCCGCAAGAGACTGTCGCGCCTGATCGTGGAGCCCACCGGGCACCGGGGCCACCACGACCTGCTGAGCAGGAGCATCGGCAGGCACCCGGACTTCGGTGCGAAGCGGCAGGACATCATGGTCGACACCTACTCCGACCTGGCCCGCGGCGTCATGGGGTGGATCGCGGCGAAGCCGAACCGGCACGCAGAGAAGGAACTCGCCCTCCGGGTCGAGTCCGAGGGACGTGTCGAACCGCTCCTGGACGTGTTGCTGACCCGCATCCACACGCACGTCCGGGGCCTTCCCGACGGGCAACGGATGCTCGCCGAGATGGAAGCAGGCTTCTCGCACGTCGACGGCACGCCACTGGGCGCCTATCTCAGACACTTCAACAGGCGGAACCTGCCAGAGGACTTGGCGCACCTGGCGACGACGGTGGGGGACCGCGGTGGCATGGCGGGCGTCCTGCGCGACCCCGCGGGGTTCGGCTTCCGCGACAAGATGATGGTCCTGCACGACCTCATGGAGTACTTCAAGGCGAGTTCCCACTACCCGCCGACGTACGGCAGCGGACTCCTGCCCGAGGACACCCTGCACGACCAGCAGGCAACGGTCGTCATCGGCGCGGACGGCCGACGCACCCACTCCTCGGCGCACCGCGCGCAGAACGTCCTCAAGGACGGCACGAAGCACCCCTCGACGCGGGACGAGCACGCTCCGTCCACGATCCTGGCGCGCACGCTGCGCATTCCGGTGTGGGCGGGACAGTCGAACACCGCCATGCGGATGTTCAACATGGCCCGATGGGCAGGCGCGTCCCGGCACGAGATCGCCGCGGAGGCGTGGGGCATCTTCGCCTTCTGGCGCCTGCACTACGACCACCGGGAGAAGCTGGCCTACCACACGCTCCACGAGACGTTGGACGTCGCCTCGAACTTCGGCGTTACCTACTCGCTGACCGACCGCGCGGCCGGGCTCGCCGACGTGAGCGTCGAAGCGGCCCTGGCGGAAATGGAGACCAAGGCCGCGGAACTGGCGATGCTGGCCGCACAGGTGGGCAGGGTCGGCGGAATCCTCTCCGGACGAGAGACGCCGGAGCGGGTCGCGCAGGCGCTGGACGAACTGGTTCCCGCCGTACGCACCATGTCCACCAGCGCCGCGGAGATCGAGCGGGGGGTGCGGTCGCTCCGGTCGCGCGCGGCCGAGCGGCTCACCGAGCCCGAGGTCCGGACCCTGATGGAGCTGCTGGACCACGAACGGACGGGCCTCGCCACGCTGTCGACCGTGGAGCAGCACGCGCCCGTCGTGACAGCCGCCCTCCAGGGCGGCTCACGCGAGCACGGCCTGGATCCGCGGGCCGAGGGCTGGGAGACCGGGCGTGGCATCACCGTCATGGCGCCGCGCTTCGGGCTGCTGGAGCGGGAGCAGGAACATGTGCTCACGGGGCCGGCAGCACACGGCGGCAAGGCAGCGGAGGAGTTCCGTTCCTTCAACCGTCCGTATCCGCACGCCTCGCGGTCGTACCAGTACGAGGTGGGCACCGCAGGCACGCTGGTGCTGCCGGACGGTTCCGTACTCACCGGTGACTGGACGCGGTTCGGAGACGACTTCCTGCACGAGCAGGGATTCGTGCTGCGGGGCGACCACGGCTGGATCGGCAGGGTACTGAACTGGGCCGAACTGCGGGCGGCGCTGCCGGCCGATCCGGCCCGGTACAGCCTGACGGCGGACGATGCACGGATGTATCTCGTCCCCGTCGGACACGTGGGCCGCGTGGTCGCCCTGCCGTTGGCCGAGGAACACGCCGCGACCGACGCGCCGTTGACCGACGGGGCCGAGCCCGCCGAGGCGGCAGCGGCGGCCGCCGAGGAGGCGGCGCTCACCGAGGAGGCGGAGAGCGTCGATCAGGCCGATCTTCTCGACTCGGAGCGGTTCCGTCAGCAGACCACGCATCCGGCGGCGTCCGGCCTCCGGTCGCTGTCGCGCGTGGCGGATCTCGACCGGTTGCTGAACGAGTACGGGCGGATCGACGCCGACGACCACGCCCTTCGCGCGCAGGCGCTCGATCGGCTGGCGGACCGAGCCCGCGCCTACGCGACCACGACGAAGGACGAGACGCGCCGCCTGGTCGTCGGCCGACTCGCCGAGCAGGCGGAGGCCCGGGCCACCCGGCACCGGCGGCAGGCCGAACAGGTGTCCCTCGACCCCATGGACACGGCGTCCACCGGGCCGCTCGGCTACCGCGAACGCATCGCGCTGGCCAAACGGACGTGGCAGGGGCCGGTGACGGAGGAGGTGGCACGACTGGAACGACTGCTGCTGGAAGCGGGTCCCGGCGCCCGCTCGCTCGTCCTGGGCGCGGTCCCCGGCGACCAGGTGTGGGCGATGAACATCATGGGCGAGATGCGCTGGTTGGAGCAGTCCACGGCTCAGGTGACCCGGGCGCCGCAGACCGCACAGGGCATCGTCGTGTCGATCGACCTCGATCCGCAGGCTCGGGTGATCAATCCGGATCCGCGGCTGTTGGCCGCCGAGGCAGGCGGCGGAGCGGCCCGCTTCTGCGAACTGGTGTTGGGCGGGAACCTGAAGCACGTCGTCTGAGGAAAGGCCCCCGGCGCGAAAACGCCGGGGCCGCCCGGACCGTGGCAGGTCCAGGGCAACCCCGGCGTCGTGGTGACGCGCTGCCGTGCGAGGTCGCGGCCGATCAGCCGGGGAAGTTGCCGAGCTGAGAGTCGAGTGACTTCAGCAGCGGCACGAAGTGCTCCTCGTGCCGCACCGCCAGCGCCCGCTGGGCCTCCCGTACGGCGGCCAGGACCAGGTCGGCCAGGCCCTGGGCGTTGTCCGGGGTGGCCACGGCCGGGGTGATCCGCAGGTCGGTGAGGACGCCGTTGCTGTCGACCGTGGCCTTCACCGCGCCGCCCCCTGCCGTGCCCTGCACGGTCAGCGCGCTGAACTCCTCCTGGGCACGGGCCAGGTCCTGCTGGAGCTGCCGGGTGTTGTCGAGGAGTCTCTGAAGGCCGGGGCCGCCGTCGAGGTTCACGTCTGCGTTCCGATCGTATGAAGGCCGGACAGGGGGTGGGGCGCCGGGTCAGCGCTTGCTCCACTTCTGGTTGTCGGTGCCGTAGCAGGTCCAGAGCTGGAGTTTTGTGCCGTTGGCGGTGCGCTTGTCGGTGATGTCCACGCACTTGCCGATCACGGTGTTCACCAGGTCGTGAGACTTGTTCACCTTGAACTTCTGGGCCCAGCCGCCATTGCACCGGGCGAGCTGGACGGGGGTGCCGCTGCCGTCGGAGGCGCCCGCCAGGTCCATGCAGAGGCCGTACATCCGGGCCGTGCCGTCGGAGCGGAAGTCGATCTTCTGGGAGGAGCTGCCGTCGCAGTCCCAGATCTGCAGGCGGGTGCCGTCCTTGGCGGCCGGCGCGGAGATGCAGCGACCGCTGTCGTGGCTGTAGACGGAGACGCCCGGCGCCACGTCCTGATCCCGCTGGGTGCTGTTCTGCTGGGTCGTGTCGGTCGAATCGCCCGAGGACGAACCACCGTTGGAGCCGCCCGAGGCCGAACCCGATCCGGAGGCGGGACGGGTGCCGGCCGGGGACGACGGCGGGTCCGCGGCTTCCAAGGCGGGTCCGCGACGTCGCCACCGGTGCCCCCGGATCCCTTCGTGACCGGCAGGCCGTAGGAGCCGCCTCCGCCCGCACCGCCGGTGCCGGGCGCGGCAGCCCTGCCACCGTCCGACTTGCCCGGCGCGGACGCGGTGTTGTGCGGTGCGGGAGTCGAGGCGGCCGGTGAGAGGACGTCGGCCGCTGCGGTCTTCTTCTTGGCGGCCGGGTCGGACGGGAGGTTGGCGACGGCGAAGACGACCAGGACCGCTACCGCGGTGAGGGCTCCTGCGGCGACCAGCCACTTCCACGGCCGGGGGCGTGGGTTGGTGCCTTGCGAGGACTTCGTCGTGCGCCGGACGAACGCGTCGGCGAAGCGCGAGGAGGCCCCGTCGAGGAGCGAGGGGTCCTGCGGCTTGGGCTGGGGAGGCACTCAGTCTCCTGGGAACTCGGAAACCACGGAGCGGTCATGGAAAGATGATGAGCCGACTGTCGCAGCGTAGCTTAGCGCTCCGGAGCCACACGATGCACACGGTGTGACGCGGTCTTCAGTCACTGGGCAAACGCCCGTGCCCCGGGTCGGCGCCCTCTTCGGGCGCGTGGGCCGCCCGTGCACCCAGTGGGGCGATCACAACGGTATTCAGCGAGTGTTGTGCCGTTCGTCCCCGTGCGGTGCCATGGTGTCGGGTGGGTGATCCGCCGGACGGCTGATCACTCGGGTGCTTGCCGCCGCCGGGCGGGAGGTGTGGGCGTGTGTGCACCCGTGGACTCCCGTACCACCAGATGCGGTGTGAGCCTCTCGGAGCCGACCTCCTGACCCGCCATGCGCCGGATCAGCAGTTCGACCGCCCGGTGTCCCTGCTCGGCCATGGGGGAGTGGACGCTGGTGAGCGGGACGGGGAGTTCGGCGGCCAGGGGCGTGTCGTTGTAGCCGGCCAGCGCGAGGTCGCGTCCGAGGCGAAGCCCGAGGTCGCGGGCGGCACCCGCGGCTCCAATGGCCGCGAAGTCGTTCACGGCGAAGAGGGCCGTCGGCCGGTCGTGTGACGCGGACAGCAGACGGAGCGCGGCACGGCGTCCGCCGGCCGTGTCGAAGGCCGAGTGCACGACACGCCGGGCCGGCAGGGGCACTCCCGCGTCCCGGTAGTAGTCGACGAACCCCTGGGACCGGTCGGTTCCGGTGCTGGCGAAGGGTTCTCCGGCGATGACGCCGACGGAGGTGTGGCCCAGGCTGAGCAAGTGCTCCGCGACGAGCCGACCGCCCAGCCGGTCGTCGCACGTGACGGAGGTGTGGCCGGCGTCGGTCCGGCGATTGACGAGGACGAAGGGCGTGGCGCGCAAGGCCGGCAGGGCGAGGGCCGCGCCGTCCAGGTGCGCGTCACCGATGACCAGGCCGTCCACGCGGCGGGCCAGCACCATGGCGATCCGCTCTCGCTGGAGGTCCGGATCGTCGTGTGTGTTCGTGACGAAGGCCGACAGTCCGTGTGCCGAAGCGGCCTGCTCGGCTCCTTCGTAGATCGTGGCCATCGCGATCTCGGACAGTCTCGGCACGAGGACACCGATGAGATTGCTCCGGCGGGTGCGCAGACCCTTCGCCAACGGATTGGGCCGATACCCCAGTTCGTCCGCGAGTTCCCGGATGCGTCGGGCCGTGGTGCCCGACGCGGCGCGCGTACCGTCGTCGCGCGACCCGTTGAGCACCCGCGAGACGGTCGACACGTGCAAGCCGAGCCGCTCGGCGATGCCCTGGAGCGTCACTGGACCTTCGCCCGTCATGACCGCACCCCGCCCTTCGTTCAATAGCCCACCCGTGCCTGCGGTGGAACCCATTGTCGCGCAGGCCCGTGAGGCACGGTCCGCCACGGGGGAGGGAGTCTGCGCGCGTCGGCTGCCGAAGGCCGGACCGAATCTACCCAAACGTTTGGCGCAAACGTTTGGGTAGCTGCATACTGACGTCGGCACAGACCTCAAATCCCATGACCCACTGATCAGTTGGGTCGGCTGCTCGACGAAGGAGCGAGATGGAGCGGGTGGAGTTCTCCGATCAGGTGCTGGCAGCGTTCCGGGAAGCGATCGCGGGAACCGGCTGGGGGGATGCGCGCTACAGCGTCGGGGGACGAAGACGCGGTGGGTCCTGGTTCGCGCTGACCGTTGCGCTCGGCTTCGCGCTCGTCATCGGTGGCCTGACGACCTGGCTGATGGTCTCCTTGTGGCCCGAAGTGCCGTTGCAGGGCGTCATGGCCCTGTCGTTCGGCTACGTCATGACCCTCCTGACACTGTGGCTCGCGTGGGCCTGTCGACCCGGCCTCCAGCACCCGGCCACCTGGGTCGTGGTGTGGGAGGAAGGGCTCGCATGGCTTTCGGAGGGTGGTGTCCCCGTGGTCCTGGCCTGGGACGAGATCGCAGGCGCGTGGCACACCGTGACGTCGGTGCGGGATCAGTACGGCAAGGAGTTCAAGCGGACCCACAGGCTGGAGGTCCAGCCCGCAGCGGATCCGGGCCCCTTCGGCCGCCTTCGGCTCGAGCCCGAATTCCCCCACGTGGCGGAGATCGCCGCGTTCGTCACAGCCCGGGTCCACGCCCCCTGAGGACTTCCGGAGCGGCGGCCGCGAGCGCCCCGAGAGAGGGCCCTGCCCGGGCCGGATGCAGCGACCCCGGACTCCGTCCGGCGGGCCTCTGCAGCCGTCACACGCGGCGTTCAGCCACCGGCCGGAGAGCGGGAGCCGCCCACGACGTGCACCAGGATGTCCGGCACGCCTACCAGCCCGGCCACGGCCTCGGACGACGCCTTGACGCCCTCGAATGTGCTCAGGTCGGCGGGCACGAAGGCCACGTCGGCCGTCTCCGGAGCCGTGCGGGCGATGGAGACGACCCTCGCCCCCGCCTCCCGCAGCAGCCGTGCCGTCGCCAGCCCGGCTCCCTTGCTGCCGCCCGCCACCACGGCGACGCGTTCGTCGAGATCATTGCTGTTCATGTCCGCCAGCGTGGGCCCTCTCCCGGGGGGAGACTCAAGCCGGGCAGCGGCCTGCCTCCGATCCCGTCGAGGCGTCGACACGGTCCCGGTTCGGGCCGGGGCGTCAGGTGGTGGACTTCTCCCCGAGCTTCCGGGAGAACGCGGTAGCTGACGCACGCGACGCCTCGCTCAGGGGCGGCTTGTCGCCGAAAACGGACTGGAACGGGGGTATCTGATCTTCCGCTGTGGTCTGGGTGATGCCCCAGACGGTGCTGGTCGATTCGTTGTCGCTCTTCTGGATCATGGCAGCGGACTGGGCGCGCTCCTCGGTGCTCAACCTCCGCCCCTGGTCCTGCGCTTGAAGCAGCAGGGTCGCCAGGATGTCCGCCTTCACGATGCCGGCGGTGTCGAAGGCGTCGTGTCCGTACGTCGCCATGGCACCGCTGTCGACGTCCAGTATCGCCACGGACATCCGGTTGTCGCCGAAGAGCGCGGTCACGGGCGCCAGAGCCGGTTCGAGAACGAACGGTTTCCGCGTCGGGGCGGGCGACGGGGACGCTTTTGGCGCTTCCGCAGGCGCCTCGCCCGCCTTTGCCCGGGCCGAGACGGCCGATGGGGACGGAGCTTTCGCCCGGGCGGACGCGGACGACTGACCGGAGTCGCTCCCGGTGATGGCATAGGTGCGAAGTTCGAGATCACCAGGCATCTCGACGGCGCGTCCCTTCCTGGTCGTCGACCGTTTCCTGTTCCGGACGGCGAGACGCACCTCACACCTTAGCGGCGTCACATATCAGGTCACGGATGGTCAAGAAGGGGTGTAACGGCGGAACAGTCATGAGCTGGGACCGACCGACTTACGCCCACGAAGGAGGTTCACTGTCATGAGCGCACTCACCGACCTTCTGTCGGCCGACGGCATCCGGCTCGATGTAGAGGCGGAGGACTGGAGGTCCGCCGTTCGCGCGTCCGGGCAGGTGCTGGTCGACGAGGGCATCAGTACGGCCGAGTACACCGAGGCGATGGTACGGAACGTCGAGGAGAACGGCCCCTACATCGTCATCGCCCCGGGGTTCGCTCTGGCCCACACCCGTCCCTTCGAGGCGGTGCTGAAGACCGGCATGTCCTGGGTGAGGCTGGCCTCCCCCGTGGCCTTCGGCCACGAGACCAATGATCCGGTGCAACTCGTCGTGGGGCTGGCCGCCGTCGACTCCCAGGCACACACGGCGGCGCTTGCGGCTCTGGCGAAGATACTCGCCGACGGCGACAACGTCCGCGCCCTTCAGCAGGCGACGAGCCCCGCGGAAGTGCTGCGGGTGCTCGAGGGTGAGCCCAGCGGCGCCGACGGCCAGACAGGCTCGCGGACTGCCGCGGCCAAGGAGGCTCCTCCGGCCCCTTCGGAGCACAAGATCCTCACCGTCTGCGGCAACGGCGTGGGAACCAGCCTGTTCCTGAAGAACACCCTGGAGCAGGTGCTCGACCGCTGGGGCTGGTCCCGTCAGGTGTCGGTGGAGGCCACCGACACCATCTCCGCCAAGGGGAAGGCGTCGGAAGCCGTCGCCATCCTCACCTCTCAGGAGATAGCCAGAACGCTGGGTGACGTCGGCATCCCCGTGAAGGTCGTCCGCGATTTCAGCAGCACCACCGAGGTCGACGCCGTCCTGCGCGACACCTACGACGTGTGACGAGAGAGAACCTGTCATGGACTGGGTCATAGACATAGCGAAGTTTCTCGTCAACGAGATACTCAGCCAGCCCGCCTACCTGATCGGCATCATCACCGCGCTGGGGCTGGCCGCTCTGAAGAAGTCCGTCGGGCAGACGGTCGGCGGTGCCATCAAGGCCACCCTGGGCCTGCTGCTGGTCGGGGCAGGCGCGGGGCTGGTCAGCTCGTCCCTGGATCCGCTGGGCCGGATGATCCAGGGCACCACCGGCACCCACGGGGTGATTCCGACCAACGAGGCCATCGTCGGCATCGCGCAGAGCGAGTTCGGTGCCCGGGTCGCCTGGCTGATGATCCTCGGATTCCTGGTCAGCCTGGCGCTGGCCCGGTTCACGCCGCTGCGCTACGTGTTCCTCACCGGCCACCACATGCTGTTCATGGCGACGCTGCTGACCATCGTCATGGCCACCGCCGGACAGGGCTCGGTCGCGGTGGTGCTCGGCGGCGGCGTGCTGCTGGGCATCCTGCTGGTCGCTCTCCCGGCCTTCGCACATCCCTGGACGAAGAAGGTCACCGGCAACGACACGTTGGCCATCGGCCACTTCGGCACCGCCGGCTACATCGTGTCGGGCGCCACGGGGCAGCTCGTGGGCAAGAACAGCCGCAGCACTGAGGAGATGAAGCTGCCCGAGGGGCTGCGCTTCCTGCGTGACTCCATGGTCGCCACCGCTCTGTCGATGGTCCTCATCTACCTGGTGATGTCCCTGCTGTTCCTGGCCAAGGTCGGCCAGGACGCGGCGTTCAAGGCGTTCGCCGGAAGCGGCGGTGACCCTGCGGCCAACGTGGGCAACTACATCATGCAGTCGGTGATGCAGGGCCTGCAGTTCGGTATCGGCGTCGCGGTCATCCTCTTCGGTGTCCGCACCATCCTCGGTGAACTGGTGCCCGCCTTCCAGGGCATCGCCAGCCGAGTGGTGCCCGGTGCCAAGCCGGCCCTGGACGCCCCGATCGTCTTCCCGTACGCGCAGAACGCCGTACTGATCGGGTTCATCTTCAGCTTCCTGGGCGGCCTGACGGGTCTGGCGGCGCTTATTTGGGTGTTCAACCCGGCATTCGGGCTGGCCCTGGTGCTGCCCGGCCTCGTGCCGCACTTCTTCACCGGTGGCGCGGCCGGTGTCTACGGCAACGCCACCGGCGGACGTCGCGGCGCCGCGGTGGGCTCCTTCCTCAACGGTCTGCTGATCACGTTCCTGCCGGCGATCCTGCTCAAGGCGCTCGGCTCGTTCGGAGAGGCCAACACGACCTTCGGCGACGCCGACTTCGGCTGGTTCGGTGCCGTGCTCGGCAGCATCGGCAAGCTCGACGGAACGGTGGGTCTGATCGGCATGCTGATCTTCGGTCTGATCATCCTGGCCGGTGCCTGGATCATGCAGACGAAGGTCGTGGACCGCGGCTGGATCCCGGGCGGTGGCATCACCGCCGCCCCCGCGGAAGCGGCCGCCGTCGTTCCCGCGCAGGCTGCGGGGAGGGCGACGTACGCGAAGATCGCCCCACCACGCGGCGCTCCCACCCCACCGCCCGCTCCCTGAGCGGTCGTTGTCGCTCCGGCGGCGGCGGGCGGCGGGCGGCGGTCGTACTCGGCGGACAGTCAGCACTGCCGGCTCCGGGAACGCGGGACGGCCAGCCGCGTGTCAGCGGCTGGCCGTCGAGCAATGCGATGTGGTGTGACGTATCCGGCGTCCTTCGGACCGCAAGCGGCGCCTCGGACACGTCGAGCGGATGGTCTCCAGCCGCTGAGTAACCCCATTACTCATCGTTTCGCCCGTCGGGCGGCCGGGGGCTCTCCCGGCCGCCCGACGGTGCTCTGTGTGAGCGTCGGACACTCAGGCGGTGGCCTGTGCCGCCTCGTTGATGAGGCGCGCGACATCGCCGGGACGCGAGACGCTGACCGCGTGCGAGGAGGTGAGGCTCATGACCGTGGCCTTCGCGCGTTCAGCCATGAAGATCTGGGTCTGCGCCGGGATGTTGCGGTCCTCGGTGGCCACGAGAACCCACGAGGCGATGTCCTTCCACGCCGCGGCCGAGGCGCCCTCCCCCAGCGCGGCATCGGTCACGGGCCGCTGGATGGCTGCCATGACCGCGGTGGTCTCCGCGGGGACGTCAGCGGCGAACTGCTGATGGAACGCGCTCTGCTCGATGTAGAGGTCCGCGGCCTGGCTTCCGTCGAGCAGCGTGACAGGCACCGGGCGGAGCACGTCCGCGAGTGTGCTGCCGGGGAACTTGCCGGACAGTGTGACGGCGCTCTCGCCCACTTCGGGCAGGAAGGCCGCGGCGAAGACGAGCGCCCTGACGTTGTCCAGTCCCTTCGCGGCGACGCTCATGACCGAGCCGCCGTAGGAGTGGCCCGCCAGGACCACGGGGCCGTCAATACCGGCCACGAGTTCCCTCACGTACGCGGCGTCGCTGGTCAGGCCGCGCAGCGGATTGCTTGCGGACACCACCTTGTAGTCATGGGACTGGAGCCTTTCCACCACGCCGTTCCAACTGGACGAGTCCGCGAAGGCGCCGTGGACGAGTACGACGGTGGGCTTCCCTGATGTCATCGGATTGACCTTTCCATTGTCCGCGCGAGGACCGTGCCACTCATGGCGCGCCCTCTCGGGTGAATGTTCCGGAATATCCTCTTCACTCCATGTGACCGCACGGAGGTGTGATGTGTGACGCACCCCGCTACCGGAGATGTCCGCGGGCACACGGCCGCCACTGGGAGCCTGGATCCTCGCGCGTTGGATACACCGTCGCAGCCGGAGGTTGAGCGCCCGGCCGGCCACGTCCGGCCCGGTCTGCCTGATGGCCGAGCGACTCCGCCGACCCCTTCCTCTACAAGGTGGCGGCTCAAGCGCCGCGGTGTCCGCGGTGGGGAAGAACGCCGCACGGATGGCGTCCGTACCACTGGACACGCCCCTGTCTCGGGCCGTCAAAGGTGTTGCTGTGCCGACCGCGCCTTCCGGCACCTCGAGATTCGGCGGGACCTTGTCACAGACGAGGCCCTTGATCGGTCCGTACAGTGACTCCGAGTGGGACAGGTGACACTGTGCGTTTGACTCTCCTGGTTTCCCGTGCGTCAGGGATGGCGCGCGCGGCACACCGAGCTGCGATGGCTCTCCGCGCGACTGTGAGGGGCCGGGCACCGCGCTCGGAAGCCTCGGTCGGCAGCATCACACCGGGACCGGGTTGGCAGCACGTGGGCGGTCCCTTCCTCAGCCGGGCCCAGTGTCTCACCGCGCTGGCGGCCTACCGGGCCCACGACCCGGGACGCGAGTACCGGTACGGCACAGACGGCGAGGGCACCTGGAACGTGTATCTCAAGGCGCTTCCGACGTACGGGCCGGACGGCACCGGCACCACGTCGAGCGGGCGGGGCCGCCCGGCCCTGCGGATCGTCCGTCCCGAAGAGCACTGACCGACGGCCGCGACGGTTCCGGGCCCGCAGCCCACTCCCTCCGGCCGGTCCGCCCCCGGGGCCACGGAACCGCCACGGCCGGCCCACCCCGGGGCCACGGATCCGCCAGGGGGCCTCACGCATCGGCCCACGGCATTCCAAGGGCGCCGCAGGAGGACGCAGGGTGTGCACTGGGAGAAAGAAAGGGCGGAGGCCGGACTCACCCACCCCCCGAGCGACCGCTTCGCCCGCACGACAGCACGAGTGAGGCGATCCGCCGGTCGGCACTGCAAACGCCCCGTGTCTCTCAAGAGGGACGGTAACCAATCCAAGGGGTAGACCAGAAACGGCGCCGTCGGATCAGCCCACGGAACCCGCGCCCCACCAGACGCCTGGACTCCGGCTTCGCCTCCGGCTGCCGCGCACGCCACCGCGCCGGTCGTGTCACATGCCCTGGTTCCGACCGGCCCCACCACGTGCTGGTCGCGGAAGGCAGGGGCGCGTCCCCGTTCCCCGCAGCGGTGGTCGCGCTCCTACCACCGGGAGCAGCACTCGCTGGGCATGCCGGTGCTGACGTCACCCGGCGGCCCGGCCCGGCCCGGTGTTCTCCTGCCGCAGTACGCGCACGTCGCACACGGCCGCCGCGAACGCCTCGGGACGTTCCTGTGGGAGGTTGTGACCGGCGCCGGCCACCTTGCGGTGCAGTCGGGGCCCGGTGAAGTACCGGGCCGTCGCGGAGCCCTCCGTGGCCGGGAAGTTGCCGTCGGCCAAGCCGTCGAGGGTGATCGTCGGCACGGGAACCGGTGGGAGGCCGGCGAGACGTGCTTCGAGCTGCGCGTACGCATCGGCGCCGGGCGCGAAGCCCAGTCGGTGCCGGTAGGAGTGGACCACGACGTCGGTGTAGTCGGGGTTGGCGAAGGCCCTCGCGGTCCGATCCAGGTCGCGCGCGTGGAAGGCCCACTCGGGGGAGTTGCGTTCCCAGATGACCCGAGCGACCTCCCGGGGGTCGGCGGCCAGACCGGTACGGCCCCGTTCGGTGAGGAAGTAGTAGAAGTACCAGAAGCCCACCTCGCGTTCGGGCGGGAGAGGCCGCGTCGCGGCGCCGATGTCCTGAATGAGATAGCCGTTCACCGAGACCAGGCCGAGGACGCGCTCGGGCCACAGGGCCGCCGTGACGCATGCGGCGCGGCCTCCCCAGTCGTAGCCCGCGAGATAGGCCCGTTCGACGCCCAATGCGTCCATGAGGGCGATGACGTCGGCGCCGAGCGCTGCCTGTTGACCGGAACGGGGAGTCGACGGCGACCGGAAGGCCGTGGGTCCGTGGCCCCGCAGGTAGGGGACCACGACGTGGAAACCGTGGTCGGCCAGCAGCGGGGCCACGTCCACGTAGCTGTGGACGTCGTAGGGGAAGCCGTGCAGGAGCAGGACGGTGTCACCGTCCTCGGGGCCCGCTTCGTGATAGGCGACGTCCAGGACGTCCGTTCGCACGCGCCGGATGGGGGTCAGTGTCTGGCGTTCTTGCATGGTGATCCTCTGTGCTCCGCGTCAGGGGGCCGGACGGGCCGGAAACCTCACCGCGCAGCCGGTCGTCGGCGGGCTGCCACTTGATGACATTGATCCGAGGGCTCCTCGGGACCAGGGAGGTTACGGATCACAGACCGCATACCCGTCAGAAGTGTGACAAGGAGATCGGCCTCAGGAACAGGGGAGGGAGATCGAGCCTGGGCGCCCCGACGAGCAGGGGCGTGCGGCCCGCACGGTGACGAAGCACCTCGCCGACACCGTCGGACCCGGCCGCCGTCGGAGGGCTTCTGTTCTGATCCCTCTCTCGGCCGTCCTGCCCGCCCATGTGAAACCGGCGCGTCCGCCGACGGGGGCAACGCATCCCCTACGGCCCACCGGGGGGCCACCACCCAGTTGCCACGGACTTCCCCTGGCGCGGTCACAGGGTCGGCGCGCGAGGTCGGATGCAGCGGCCGACTGGGGCCGTTGCCCCACCGAGCGGAGGACGACGGTGAACACGAACAGGATGGAAGCCGGACACCGCGCGGTGCCGGACGGTCGGGCGGCATCCCCGGCCATGGACGACCTGGACGAGGCCGCGTCGGTGCTCCGGCGTGCTCGGCCCGCTCTCCTCAAGATCGCCCACCAGGTCCTCGGCAACGCCGGCGAGGCGGAGGACACGCTCCAGGAGCTGTGGCTGCGCCTGCAGCGCGCCGACCCTCGGGCCGTGCACAGCCGCGCGGCCCTGCTACGGACGATGACCGTCCGGGTGGCCGTCAACGTCCTCCACTGCGCTCGCCGGCGCCGGGAATACCGCGCCACCCCTACCTGCCGGAACCGGCGGACGACGACGAGACCGAGCCGGACGTGGTGGTCGAGGGGCAGAACGCGCTGGAGTGGGCGGGAGCACGGTTGCTGAAGACACTGACACCGCTGTCGCGCGACCAGTAGCGCCAGGACACCTCACGACGGCGGCGGACCGTCGACGCCGCCACGCACCGCCGGTTCGTGCAGGCGTTCCTCGGCGCCGCACGAGGCGGTGACCTGGAGATTCTGGAGTGGATCCTGCTGCGCGAGGTGGCCCCGACACCGTCGAACAGGCGCCCGCTGCGGTTCACCACCCGGTAGGGGAAGGACGCCCGCGCGCAGCTCACGCCCGAAGCGAGACAGGAAACGCGCTGGTGACGGCTTCCGGAGGGCTCGTGCCGACGTCCGCAGCGCGGGACGTGCGACACCGGCAGGAGTAGGCTCGTCGCTGTCACTGCCTTCTGGTCCAGTGCGGGGTGCGTGGTGCTCGGTCGCAGCCGTGAACGTCAGACCGTGGAACAACTGGCGGCGCAAGTACGGGCCGGCCGCAGCGCCGCCCTTGTGGTGCGGGGAGAGGCCGGTATCGGCAAGACCGCACTCCTCGACCACTTGGCGGCCCACGCGCAGGGCTGCCGCACGCTTCGTGCCGCGGGCAGCGAGGCCGAGATGGAGCTGCCGTTCGCCGGACTCCACCAGCTCTGCGGCCCCCTGCTCGACGACGCCGACCACCTCTCCACCCCCCAGCGCGAAGCACTCGACGTGGCGTTCGGTCTCGCCGCCGGCCCCGCCCCGAACGCGTTCCTCCTTGGTCTGGCGACGCTGAACACGGTCGCGGAGGCGGCCCGGGAGAGACCGCTGATCTGCCTGGTGGACGACGCACAGTGGCTCGACCGCGCGTCCGTGCAGGTGCTCGGGTTCGTCGCCCGGCGCCTGCAAGCGGAATCGGTCGGTCTCGTCTTCGCCGTGCGGGAGCCTGACACCGAGGGGATGCTCGAGGGTCTGCCGGCGCTGACGCTCGAAGGACTGCCGGAGGACGAAGCCCTGGCCCTGCTGCGCTCGGTGATACCCGGACCGATCGACGCGCACGTCCGCAGCCGGATCCTCGCCGAAGCACGGGGCAATCCGCTCGCCCTGATGGAACTGCCGCGCGGCATCACCATGGCCGATCTGGGCGGCGGCTTCCCCCGCCGGGCGTCGCAGCCTTCGGCGAGCCGCATCGAAGAGAGCTTCCGTGACCGGATCGGGTCCCTGCCGCCCGCCACGCGGCGCCTGCTGCTCCTCGCGGCGGCCGAACCGCTCGGTGACGTCACCCTGCTGCGTCGAGGAGCGGAGCAGCTCGGTATCGACATGGACGCGGCGTCACCGGCCCTGGCGCTCGGACTGATTGAGATCGGCGGCCGGGTCCGCTTCCGCCATCCGCTCGTGCGCTCGGCCTGCTACGACCATGCGGACGAGTACGACCGCACCGAGGCCCACCGCGCCCTGGCCGAGGCCACCGACCCGGTGCTGGACGCGGACCGCCGGGCCTGGCACCGCGCCCTGGCCACCGTGCTCCCCGACGAGGACGTGGCCGCCGAGCTGGTGAGGTGCGCCGACCGGGCACGCGCAAGGGGCGGGCTCGCCGCGGCGGCGGCCTTCTTCGAACGCGCCACGGAGCTGACCTTGGACCGTACGACGCGGTGCGCGCGTGCCCTGACGGCCGCCGAGGCGGCATTCGACGCGGCATCGGTCGACTCCGCCTATCACCTGGCCAGAGCGGCGGAGGCCGGCCCCCTCGACCCTCTCCAGTCCGCCCGGGTGCGGCGGTTGCACGCGCGGATCGTCTTTGCCCGCAGCCGCGGCAGCGAGGCCGCCCCGCTCTTCCTGGAGGCAGCCGACCGCCTGGCACCGCTCGATGCGGCGCTGACCCGCGAGACGTGTCTCGAGGCCTTGGCGGCGGCCATCTACGCCGGGCGACTGGGCGGCGGGACAACCGTACGGGAGGCGGCGGACTTCGCCCGGGCCGCTCCTCGCGTGCCCGGCCCGCCCAGCCGCGTGGACCACATCCTCGAGGGGGTCTCGACGCGGTTCACGGCCGGTTACGCCGCCGCCGTGGAACCGCTCAGGGGGGCTCTGCGGGCCTTCCAGCGGGAAGCCGGAGGCGGACACGTGGACACCGCCCGCTGGCTGTGGCTGGCCTGCCCCGTGGCTCCCGAACCCATCGCGCCGGAGCTGTGGGACGACGAGGCGTGGCACAACCTGGCGGACAGCGCGGTCCGGCTCGCCCGCGGTGCCGGCGCGCTCGTGTCGCTCCCCGTCGCGCTCACCTACCGGGCCGGCGTGCACCTGCAGGCCGGTGAGTTCGCCGAGGCGTCCGCCCTGATCGACGAGGCGGACGCGCTGAGCACGGCCACCGGCAACGCCCCGCCGGACTACACCTCACTGT
Source organism: Streptomyces sp. BBFR25 (assembly GCF_044590125.1). Lineage (NCBI taxonomy): Bacteria > Bacillati > Actinomycetota > Actinomycetes > Kitasatosporales > Streptomycetaceae > Streptomyces > Streptomyces sp. BBFR25. The sequence continues at coordinate 196,380 of NZ_CP172447.1, read as the reverse complement.
TGCTGGTCGCCTGGCGCGAGGACGAGTACCAAGCGAAGAAGGCGATCGACGAGGCGGTTCGGACGGCAACCGACAAGGGCCAGGGACGGGCCCTCGGGCTGGCTCACCACGTGACCGCCGTCCTGTACAACGGCCTGTCCCGGCACGGCGCCGCGCTCACCGGTGCCCAGCGGGCCTGCGAGTACGAGGACTTCGGCTTCTTCGGCTGGTACCTCGTCGAGCTGGTGGAGGCGGGCGCGCGCAGCGGTGCGCAGGACGCTGCGCACGACGCCCTGGACCGGCTCACCGGGACGACGGAGGCCGCCGGGACGAACTGGGCGCTGGGGGTGCAGGCGCGTTCGCGTGCGTTGTTGGAGAAGGAGGGAAACGCCGAGAAGTCCTATCGGGAGGCCGTCGACCGGCTGAGCCGTACCCGGCTACGGGTCGAACTGGCCCGCGCGCACCTCGTGTACGGGGAGTGGCTGCGGCGGGAGAACCGAAGGGGCGACGCCCGGGAACAGCTGCGGACGGCGTACGACATGTTCACCGACTTCGGCGCGAGCGGGTACGCGGCCCGTGCCGTCGGCGAGTTGCGGGCCACCGGAGAGACGGTGGCGCGGCGTGGCACGGCGGCCGGGGCGGCCCTGACCCCGCAGGAGGCGCACATCGCTGGGCTCGCCCGGGACGGGCTGACCAACCCGGAGATCGGTGCGCAACTGTTCCTCAGCCCGCACACGGTCGAGTGGCACCTGCGCAAGGTGTTCGCCAAACTCGGGATCAGCTCCAGACGGCAACTGCGCACGGTCCTCGCCGAACGGCCGACGACGGCACCCGCCTGAACGGGAGGCCCGCACGGAGGCACATGCATGGGGCCGTGACCGGAGGAACCGGTCTGGTGGGGAAGTCTGCCGCCCACCCCTGGGGATGATCTTCGAGTTGATCACGCCGGAGAGGCCGGGCGCGGAGAGCACGCCGCCGTCGCACAAAGGTCACCGGTACCCGGCCGAGGGCCGTCACCCTTGCGTGGCTGTATCACCGCTTCCCCTCTCAGCTTCCGCGAGGTCGAGTCATTCATGCCCGAGCGGCGGATCGTCGGCTCCCACCGACCTGGACGGGATGTGGTGTCAGGGCGTGGGTGGCCCCGGCCCGGGCCTTCGGTCGCGAGATGCCACCGAAGGCGGTCTCCGGCCCGAGGGGGTCTGCCGCTGCTGAACGGCTCATGATCCTCATGGTCAGTGAATGTCACAGCCGCTGCGGAAGGCGTACATCGACGCATGGGCCAAGTCCCTGCACATGCGGGGGACGGGGCAACCTACCCCGCGCAGTCACCGACGGAGCGCATCAATCTCATCTACGCGACCCGTAAGGTGACGCCCCCGGTCACTCAGGTACTCAGCGGCGACCCGACGGCATCGGAGCACCGTCCGCTCCTCAGCAAGGTGCTTATCGAGCCGTAGGGACATCTCGCAGAGAGCCGCGAGGTGCACGGCATGATTACCGGACACCGGACACCGGACACCGGGCGATGGCGTCGAACGCGCCGCCAGGCGGCGGTGCGGGCAGGCTGCGGCGCTTGCCGCATCCGGCCCGCATCCGCCCCCGTCCAGGACCTAGCTGACGGAATCGGCGGCGACGCCGAGGCTCAGTAGTCCCAGACCGTCGGCACGAAACGGAAGGCGTTGCCGGCGGTCGCCACGTGGCAGACGGACGGGAAGGGCAGGTGGCTGGCCATCAGGTGCTCACCGCTCGCCGCCATCTCGCTCAGCAGACGCATCCGGACCCGAGCCGATTCCTCAGGGTCGTGTTCGAAGCCGTTGTACCAGCCGGGCTGGTCGAACCCGCACTGGAACACGGCGTCGCCGGCGAACGTCAGGCGCTGTCCGCCCGACTCAAGGCGGACGATGCTGTGGCCAGGAGTGTGACCGCCAGTACGCTCGATCAGCACGCCCGGCGCCACCTCGAATTCGCTCTCGAACGGCCGCAACTGGCCGCGGTACACATCCAGGAACCGCGAGGCGGTCGTGACAAGAGTCTCGGGCACCGGCGCCGGCATGGCGGTGCGGGAGAAGTCGGGCGCTTGCCAGAACTCGGCTTCGGCGGCGGCCAGGTGGACGCGAAGATCCTTGCGCAGTCGGCCCCTCAGGCCCTCGACGAGCAGTCCCCCGATGTGGTCCATGTGCAAGTGGGTGAGCACCACGTCGGTCACGGACGCGGGATCGATCCCGGCGGCGTCCAGCCTCATGGCCAACTGCCCGGCCCGGGGGAAGCCCGGGAACTCCGTACCCAGCCCGGAGTCGATGAGGATGGTCCGGTCCCCACTCCGCACCACCGACACGTTCAGCGGGTAGTCGATCACCTCGGGCGGCAGGAAGTTGTCACTGAGCCAGGCCGACAGCTCGGCTTTGGCGGCGTTGGTGGCCAGCGTCGCGGGGTTGATCGCCAGCACCCCGTCGCTGATCACTGTGACATCGATGTCCCCGACCTTCAGCGCGTAGCGCGACGGAACTGCTTCGTCCCTCATCGGTGCGTCCGGGTGTGCGACGTTGATCTGGTTCATGTTGTCGTCCTTTGGAGAGCGTCGACCGAAGCCATCGACGAAGTGACGAGGTCACTCCGTCCTACTCTCTCCACGACAGTTCGCGATCAAAGCTTGTGACGGCCCATCACGCAACCCACACCAATGTGTGAAACCCACCGCAACGAACTCACATCATGTTCACGTCGGTGTCATGGGCGGGATGCCGCCGGTGCCCCGAACCGTTCAAGCGGCGTCAGGACGGCCGGGTGCGGCAACCGTGGTGGACCTGGGCCGGCAGGCCATGGAGCCGGTTGGGCACGCGGGCCGTTTCCCCGGCCGGGTCGTCGTCGAAGCCGACGATCGTCGGACAGACGACCGGACACATCCCTTGTGGCACCTCATCCAGGTCGTGGTACGTCGTGGAACCGATCCGACGCCCAGGCCCCCGGTGGTTCAGGTGAGGGCCGCGCGGACGGCCTTCAGGTACTGATCGACGTCGTAGACGGCATGCGAGATGGCCGGATAGCGTTTGATCATCGCGTCGTAGGCCTCGGGCCCCGCGTCCGATGCGGTGGCGTCGGTGAACGTGGTCACGTGGTAGCCGCGCTCCATGCAGCTACGGGCCGTGGACTCGACGCACATGGTGCCGATCATCCCGGCGACGGCGATGTATTCCACCCCGTGCTGACGGAGCTGCACGTCGAGGTCGGTCGTGGCCAGGACGTCGATGTTCTTGTGCGGAGCGATGACGACCTCGCCCCGGGCGGGAGAGAGGTCCGGGTGGAACTCCGCGCCCCAGCTGCCCTCCTCGAACATGCGGTTCTCGAACATCACCTGGTGGATGCCGGCCGGGCGCTTCCAGGTGGTGTAGTCCTCCTCTGTGTATGACATGGGGGCGAAGAACACCGGGAGGCCCAGTTCGCGCGCCCCTGCCAGCAGTCGCTTGAGGTTGCGGAAGGTGCCGATCCGGTCGAACTCCGCCTGGTAGAACGGGTATCCCTTCCCGTTCTCGTGGAAGACCTCGTTCGTCGTGTCGATGAGGAGCAGCCCGATCCGGCCCGCTTCGTACGGTGTGCTGGTCATGGCGATGCGCTTTCGACGTTGTTGTGACGCTTTTGCCCGAATGACCGACAAGACCCCCGGAGTGTGACACGCCGGACGCCCGAAGCTGTTCGTAGGTACCGCACGGTGTCATACCGTCCCGCTGGGCGCCGTAGAGCCCGTCGCCGGATGCCCTGGCACGTGGATCGCGGCCGCCGGCACGGCCGTCTGCCTCCTCAACCCCAACGGCATCACCCGGTGGCTCGTCACACCCGAGGGGACCACCCCGGGCGGAGCATGCTCATGAACGACGGGGTCGCCGAACCATGGGGCCGCTTCTGGGCGGGCAGCATGGCCTACGACAACACGCCGAACGCCGGCACCCTCTATCGCGTCGACAACGACGGCACCGTCATCCCGCCGTCCGCAGCGGCATGGGCTTCGGCTACACCCACTGCGCCGTCGACGACCACACCCGCCTTCCTCCGCCGGGCCGTCGCCTTCTTCACCGCGCACGGCAGCGACCACAGCAGCCCTGGCAGCCTTGCCTTCCTGCACACCCACAACCACCACCACTGACACGCGCACTCGGCGGCTGCCACCGATCAGCCGCGTGAAGAACGCTGCTGCACGCCTGATGCCGTGGCCTGCCCGAACGTACCGCCGCGGCGGGACCAGTCGTCGTCGACGACAGGCCGGGCCTGTGCCGCCTTGAGGGCTCCCCCTCCGCGGGTAATAGGGGGCTAAAAAATCTCACGACCGGTCACAAGGCCGAACATTCTCCGGTCTCAGTGAATGCGAGCGTGAAGCGTTCCCCTCGGACTGGCGGGGCGGTGTTCCCGGCCCGTCTGTCATCACCTGCCGTGCATGCCGGACGGACGTCCGGGAGAGCGGGGACGGCTCGTGGATGCCTACGCCGTGCAGGGACAGGGATGTCAGACGGCGGGCGGCCAACCAACAAACACGCGGCATGTCGCCGCATGGCCCACCCTTTCGGAGGAGATATGAGCACCACCCTCGACACCAAGGTCGCCCTAGTTACAGGTGCCTCCTCCGGCATCGGCCGCGCGACCGCGCTCGCCCTGTCCGAGGCGGGAGCCAAGGTTGCCGTCGGCGGCCGCCGGGCCGGCCGCATCGCCGGCCTGGTCGAGGAAGCGCCCGGCGAGATGCTGGCGCTCGACATGGACGTCACCGACCCCCAGTCCGTACGGGACGCCGTCGAGGCGACCGTGGACCGTTTCGGCGCCCTGGACGTCGTGGTGAACAACGCGGGGCTCATGCTGAACGGTCTGGTCCTGGACGCGGACACGACGCAGTGGACCCGCATGATCGAGACCAACCTGCTCGGCTCGATGTACACGGTCCACGCCTCACTGCCCCACCTGCTGGAGTCGAAGGGCACTGTCGTGCAGATATCCTCCACGTCGGGACGCACATCGTCGGCCGGGACCGGCGCTTACTCGGCGACCAAGTTCGGCATCACCGCGTTCTCGGAAGCGCTGCGTCAGGAGGTCACGGAGCAGGGCGTGCGCGTCGTCGTGATCGAGCCTGGCTTCGTCTCCACCGAGTTGATCAGCCACTCCACCAACCCCGCCAGCAGGGCCATGGCCAAGAAGCTGGCCGAGTCCATGCGGACCCTTCGGGCCGACGACATCGCGGCCGCCGTGCTGTACGCGGTCACCCAACCTCACCACGTCGCCGTCAACGAGATCCTCGTGCGCCCGACCGACCAGGCGCGCTGATCGACCGGCTGCCACGAAGCCACTGCACCCCCCCGGTCGCCGGGCCGTCGCGTGGACGCAACGGTCCTGAACGACTGTCCAGCTGCCAGCTACCCAGGCGCAACCGCTCTTCGCACGCGTCGATGATGGCGCCCCACGTGATGAAGCGGACCGTGACCCGATTGACCACGCTGCCCGGAATGGACAGCCCACCCGCGCCCCACGCGGGCGCGGGGCGCGGGTGGGCCTGTGGCGAGTGCTCGGTTCAGGTGCCGCGAGCGCTCGGCATCCGTACGGCCGGGCGGGAACTACCGCCGCCTGGCGTTGACCTCGTCCGCGTGTATCAGCGCGGTCTTGTGGCTGTACTGGATCGTGTACATCTTCTTCGCGCCGAAGACGACCTTGCCGCTGGAGGGGAAGAAGTCGTCGGTGAGCGCGGGTGCCGCCGTGGCCACGTACGCCTGCCCGGCGGGCACGCCGTACATGCTCAGCGGGGCCTGCGTCGAGGGCGAGAGGCCCTCGGGGTACTCGTTAGCGTCCGGGTAGCTGGTCCCGAAGACCTTCAAAGCCTCGGTGCCGGCCGGCCGGACGACGGTGACGCCGTGGGCGGGGATGGTGACGCTGCCGCGCGGGTTGTGGAACCACACCTTGCTGCCGCTGTACCAGATCGCGGTCCAGTCGCGCTTCTTGTCGGCGACGACGAACTGCTGGCCGGCCTGGGCGGCGGCTCCCCAGTCGCTGATCCGGTCGGTACCGGGCTCGTTGGGGTGGATCGACTGTTCGCCGAACAGCGGTGCGTCGGCGCGCGGTTCGGTGCGCAGGGGCACGAAGTTCGCCGGCCGGTTCACCGTCGAGCACTCCTCGGTGGTGCCGCTGCCGTCGTCCTGCGGGCACAGCTCCATGGTCTGCTCGTTGTCGGTGAAGCCCGGCGCGATGGTCACGGCCGAACCCACCGGACCGACGCCGTGCCGTCCCCGCAGCGGTGCCCCGACCAGGGACATGAAGCGCTCCCAGTCCCAGGAGGGTCCCGGGTCCCAGTGCTGGTCGTTGGTGAACCGGTCGGCCGGGGCCAGGACGTTGTCGTGCCCGACGATGTGCTGCCGGTCCACCGGGATGTCGAACCGCTTGGACAGGTACTTCACCAGCTCCGCGGTGGCGCGGTACTGCGACTCGGTGTACCAGGTCGCGCCGCGCGCGGCGTAGCCCTCGTGCTCGATGCCGATCGAGTGCAGGTTGGTGGAGTAGTTGCCCGCGTGGAAGCCCAGGTTCTTGGTGGGCACCATCTGGGTCACCGCGCCGTCGGAGGACCGCACCACGTAGTGCGCCGACGTGGAGCTGGTCGGGTCCTGGAACGTGGCGATCGCCGACTCGTAGGACGACTCGGTGTCGTGGATCACGATCTGGTCGATCCGGACCCCGTTCGCCGGCCGGTTCGAGGCCTGCCCGTTGCCCGGGGCCGCCGGGACGAAGGTGCAGTCCACGGTAGGCGGGCACTCGGGGTCCGTGGACGCCGGGGCGCTGGGCAGCTTGAGTGAGGTCACCTGGGAGGTGGCCGGGTCGACCTGCTTGTCGGCGCTGAGCCGCACGGTCTCGCCCGCGTCCGTCTTGCGGGCGGCACCCTTCTTCATGGTCTCGAAGACTCGGTCCGCGAACGCCGAGGCGCCCTGGCGCACCGTGGCCTGGCTGTACCGGGCGACGGCGCCGTACCAGTCGTCCGGGTTCTCGGAGGTCTTGCCGTTCAGCTCTTTCTGGTACGAGGCCAGGAGCGCGGCGCCCGCCCGGATGTTGGACGAGGGATCGGTGCGCACCTTGTCGGCTGACAGTCCGGAGAGCTTCGCGGCCCGCTGGAGGGTGTGCTTCGCCGCACCCTTGGCGAGGTGCGCGGCCTCGGCGCGGCCGGCCATGCCCGCCGAGCCGCCGGCGATCATCTCGGGGGTGACATCGGTCAGATGCATGGGGCCGTAGCCGCCCGAGGCGCTGTGCCGCCCCTTGTGGGTGTCCCAGGCCGACTGCTCGTAGGCCACCGCGAGCAGCACCTGCTGGGGGACGTCGTACTCGGCCGCGGCGGCGGCGAAGTCCTTCTGGAGGGCGGGGTCGTCGGCCGGATTGCCCTGTGTGGCCTGGGCCACCACTGGAATGGCGATGGCTCCGGCCACGGCCACGGCCGCCGCGCCGAGCACCACTGGGCGCCGTCGGAGAGCATGTTTCCGACGGGAGGTCGTCTCTCTTGTCATCAACTTCCCAATTCTGGGCAGAGGTGGGGGTCTCATCGACCGTCGGCGGATCAGATATCCACGCCGACCTGGGTCGATGCCCTTTGAACCTAGCAGACGATCTACACGTCGGATCACAACGTTGTGCTTTGGTGCGCCGCCGTTGTCGGACGTCTCGGGCCAGGTGTGGCGTTCAGAACTTCCAGTCGGACCAGCCCGGATGAAGCACCGCCAGGGTGACGCCGCCCTGGGGTCGATGCCCTTTGGGCATAGCAGACGTTTACGCGCCTGGTCACAACGTTGTGTTCACGGGACGCACCCGCTCGGGCGAATACGGGGTCGTGGTAGAGCCCGCCCACCGTGACAGCGCGTGATGCGGGGCAGGAATGCGGTCAACGAAGTGTACGGGTCGGAGCCCGGTTTGGTTGTGGTCGATGTCGCCGCGGCCGGTGACGCGTTCGCGTTCGCGTTCCACACGGTGTCGGCCGCTCGTTGGGCGACCGACCTCGGCGGTAGAACGTACGACGCGGGATGCGGGCCAACCGGGGGTGAGGCTGCGCTGCTACCTTGACCTGCGCCAGACCGAGCCTCCGCCAACTTGAAGTCGCAGCTCAATGGGCTGGTGTGACCGGTGTACGGGGTGCTCATGCCGGTCGTGGGGGACTGTCCGCGGAGTAGATCGCCCGTCAGCACGGTCGGTTCGCCGGTTCCTGCTCGCGCCGGCCGCACGGCCTCTACGATCCGTTGCATGCTGGATCCTGAGCTGCTGGAACGGATCACTGCACGGTGCACCGAACTGGACGAGCTCGAAGAACAGTTGGCCGAGCAGTTGGCGGAGATACGGGCCAAGGGGGACGAACTCGCCGTCGCCGAGAAGGTTTTGAGCGGATGAGCGAGCAGCTCGCCGGCGAGCGTGCCTCGGCCGTGTCAGCGTCCTGGCCCGCCCGGGCTACCGGGAACGCGCGGTGGCGCACCTGCGTGACCTGACCGGCATCCCCACCCTGGACGTGCCACGGCGCCCGCCGGAGCGAGGCTCCGGCGCTCCGGGTAGGGCGAGGCCGTCCACTGGGTCGGCTCCGGCGACTGGACGTTCACGTCGGTGTATGCGCCCGGCGCGTCCTGAGTTCCCCGGCGGCGCGCCCGCATAGCGCTACAGGCCCTGGCCACCGGTCCGCCCTGTGACCCCGTGCGCTCTCGGTCGTTTCCTGACCACCGGGCCGGTGAAGGATGGGAGCCGGAAGACCGCGGGCGAGAGCGTCCGCTGGGGGGAGGTGAAGCGGCTGATCCCGCCCCCTGGCCGTGTGCACGCCCGACGAGGACTCGTGCATGTCGTCGCCCGGCGCGGTCCCCACCGCAGAGTGCAAACGACCGACTCCAACGACTGCGACCCGCTCCCCGGCCTGCAAGCGAAGTAGGGAGTGTCCAATAGACGGCGGATCCGGTGATCAAGGAGACGCCTGAAGTGATCGAGACCATCAGCGAGCACGAGACGGTGGAGGAGCCGGTAGTCGAGTCGGCCGTGGAGAGGGTGTCGGACGAACAGTTGATCTCGATGCTGGTCGACCGGGCCCGTTCCGACGGGCGGCGGCTGACCGGTGAGAGCGGGCTGCGGCAGCAGCTGACCAAGCCCTGAGCATCGTCACAGACCTCGAACAGGCTGCTACCTCAGTGGCGAGCGGGAGGGCAGGCGCACCCGCTACACCCTCCACTCGGACGGCACCCTCCGCCATCCAGCAGAGGCACACCTGCCCATCCAGGGACTGCTGGAGGTCGCCGCCCGCCACGACAGCGTGCGCTGATCCGCACCATGACCGGCTACACAGCGCCGCACCTTGCCATGGCCTCATCAGCAGGAACAGCCACTGACATCCGTCTCCGACCGCGCGTCGGCGCCGCTTTCAAGTGGCACGTGAGTCCCCTGGCCGACAGCAAGAACCACCCATCGCCTTGAGGCTGGTGACGCTCATGCCTGCGATGCCTTCTTGACGAGCCGGACATCACCCACGCCCACCAGTTAGGTCTGGTCAAGCTCTTGGCTGACGGGCCCGCGGTGCAGATTCTCGCCGATGCCGACTACCAGGGTCTGGGCGTGCAGACCAGCGGCCGGGCGGTGACACCACCGCATCGCAATTCCGGTCGGAAGCAGTACACCGATGTCCATGTCGGCAATGTTCAGGACCTGTGCAAGTGGCGACAATTCCCTGCGGGGAATGGCCTGGGACCCTGCGCCGCCGATACAACAGGCCCGTGGACTTCCCTCGTGCGCTTCGTGAACGTCGTACCCGCCGTCATGTCAGCCAGCTCGATCTGGCGCTGCGAGCGGGCACCACCCAGCGCCACCTCAGCTTCATTGAATCCGGCAGGTCTGTCCCGGGCCGGAACATGGTCGTGCGCCTGGCCGAGTCGCTGGAGCTGCCGCTGCGGGAGCGCAACGAACTGCTGCTGGCCGCCGGGTATGCGCCCGCCTACCCGGAAAGTTCACTGGACGATCCGGTGCTGGCCCCCGTGCGCACGGCGATCGACCACATCCTCCGCGGGCATCTGCCGTATCCGGCGCTGGTTGTGGACCGAGGCGGTGACCTGATCGCCGCGAACGCCGCATTCGACCTGATCACCGAGGGCGCGGCTGACGAGCTGGTGGGTCCCGGCACGAATATTTACCGCCTGGCGCTGCATCCCGACGGACTGGCTCCCCGCATCCTCAACCTCGCCGAGTGGGCGCGCCACATCCTGGTGCGCCTTGGCCATCTGGAGGAGTTGCGCGCCGAGCTCACCGGGTACGTTCCCGAGCTGGAGCCGTCCGCCGGGCAACTCGGTTTCGCGGTGCCACTCCGCCTGCGGTCCTCGTACGGTGAGCTCCGCCTGATGACGACTGTGACGACCTTCGCGACCGCTGTCGACGTGACGCTTACCGAGCTGAAGCTGGAGGCGTTCCTGCCGACCGACCCGACGACGGCCGAGGCTCTCTCAGCAGCCGCCGGGGCAATGGGTTTTGCTGCCGCCGCTCAGGAGCCCGGGAACATGTAATCGGTCTTGATGCGGCCGTTGTCGTCAAGTACGACGATGTCCGAACCACCGCCCACCACGTCGCCGGTTGCGGTGGACACCGCCTCCCAACCGATCCTGACCACGCCGTTGAGACGTATCGCCCCGGGGCGCGCCCGGAACGCGAATCCCTGTTTCTCGACGAACCGCTCGTAGCTTCGCGCCACTCGGGTCTCGATGGCGTCGTATCCCTGTGCCTCCAGAGTCGGGTGGTCGAAGCCGAGCTCCGCGGCGGTCTCCCGTATCTCCGCAGGCGGGTGAAGGATATGGGTGCCGTCCTCGGCCCAGAGTTGCTCGATGGCCGCGCGGCGCTCTACCGCATCGGGCACATTCCATTGAGCCATGTAGCGGTCGGCCAACTGCTGCGGGTCGATTTCGATCATCTTCGTCTCCTTGCGCGGGCAGGTCCATTCGGACCAGATCCTGCGGGGCGCGGTGGAGACCGACAATTCCCTGTAGGGAATGGGACTTTCGAGTCAGAGACGACAGCGGTCATGCGTAGTCTCAGTGGAATGATCACTACGTGAGTGGTGTGATGACGACGTCGGTTCCGTCCTGGATGGTTCCGTTCACTGGGCTGAGCCCGGCGGCTTTCGGCAGCTGGTGGCGCAGCTGCGACGCGAGGGCGCCGACGCGTCCGGTCGGGGACGACCGTGGAAGCTGTCGCTGGAGGACCGAGTGCTGCTGGTGACGCACCAGCCCGATAACCGGCCGCTCCAGCGGCTGGGACGGTTCGTCCGCGTCCACGCTCGGCTTGCCACCAGCCCCGTCTTTGACTGATGCTGGGCAGTAAACATCATGAGGCCGGTCCACCCGGCCCGCGACCGTCCTTGAACTGCTATTGGCTGCAACCGACGCTGTCAAGGACACCCGGCAGAGCTCGCGTTGGCGCGTGGCCTGCCCGCAGGCACCCGGCCGCGGGCGCCGGCTCGGTCGTTCCCGCCCGGACGGCGCCTCAGGGCGGCTTCCGTGATTGGTGACAACCCGTCACGGTTACTGACGATCGGGGAGCGTGGTGCTTGCTGTTGGTGGGTGCCGTGATCGGCTGTGGCTGGCTGAAAAGTGCAGAGAGGGGGAGGGCGAGTGGGGAGGTTCACCGTCGAGCAGCTTCGGGTAGTCGATTTCGTGGAGCACGTGCGGCGACGCCCAGCGAGGTATTTTCTCGTCGACCAGGGCAGTCCCGAGCTTCCCACCGAGGTCCTGCGGGCGGTGGCCTGGGACGCGCTGCACCGTCGCGACGGCAGGCATGGACAGATCAGTATCGAGATCGGATCTGATGTCAGCTTTACCGTGGAGAGCGATCAGCGCCCCGGCGTCGATGAACGGGAGAGGCTTCTGCCGGAATTCTTCGGTTCCCTGCTCGACGTGTTCGACATGCAGCGTTGGGCCCCCTCCGCAGCTGCCGCACTCAGCGTCCGCACGGTCATCGAAGTGTGGCTGGATGGCCACGGCTATCGGCAGGCGCTGGTCGGGATGGACCCGAATGGTCCCAGGGAAGAGTTCATAGCGCCGAAACCGTTCGGAACGCGGACCACGTTCCACCTCGATCCTTCATTCTGCGGTCCGGGCGAGGCCATCGCCTGGGCGCTGCGGCCCGAAGAACTACACGGCGAAGCATGCAAGGGAAGTCGCTCACCCGCGGCGTTTCCGATCCACGATCTTCGCGCGGAGGCTGAGGAGTCACTCAGCGAGTAGGAGTCGTTTTCGCGGAAGGTCGAAGCCCGCGCGGCCGAACATCTGGCGCTTGAGCATCTTCATCCGGTTGACGTGTCCTTCGCCCACGCCTGAGCTCCGGGGCAGGGTGAGGCCGGCGATCACGGCGTCGCGGTCGCGCTCGATGCCCGCGGCGAGGGTATGGAGACTGGGCAGGTCGTCCTGGTGGACGGCCTCGAGTCATTCAGGGAGCCGTTGGCCCTGGCGCTCGGTGAGCATCTGGGCGAAGGACCGGACGTGGCCGGTCAGGGCGTCTGCGGTACGCGGTGTCCGCGACGGTCGGCGCCGCCCGGCAAATGCTGCCGCTGCGGCCCGCCCGGTTTCTGGCGTGGGCGCACCGGGCCGGACTGCTGCGCGTCACCGGGCGCACGTACCAGTTCCGCCACCGATCCCTCCAGAAGTGGTTGATCGACGAGGCACAGCGTCGGCCAGAACCCGAGAAATGACGTCGTCGCATGGGACGGCCTGGTGCCCGTGAGGTCGGGTTGCGTTGGGTCTGAGCTTCTCAGCCCTCGGATCCTGGCTTCCGTGGCGTTGTTCCGGCCGGGCTCGAGGTGCGGAAAGTGCGCCGGTATGCCGACGGGGCGACGCCCGCCTCCGCTGCCAGGTGCCGCCGCAGCGAGGTGGCGGTGGCGAAGCCGACCTCGTGGGCGACGCGTTCCACCGGCAGGTCGCTGGACTCCAGCAGGTGCCGCGCCCGCCGCAACCGTTGCTGGGTCAGCCAGCTGCCGGGGCTCACGCCAGTCTCCTCCCGGAAGCGCCGTGAGAAGGTACGGGCGCTCATAGCCGCGTGCGCGGCCATCTCGTCCAGCGACAGAGGCAGGTCCAGCCGGTGTAGCGCCCAGTCGCGGGTCGGCCCGGTTCCGGTTCCGCTTGTAGGCGGTAGTGGCCGCTCGATGTACTGTGCCTGTCCGCCGTCCCGGTACGGTGGCATGACACAGGTCCGGGCGACCTGGTTGGCCACCTCACTGCCGTGGTCCTGGCGCACCAGGTGCAGGCAGACGTCGACACCGCTCGTCGCCCCCGCGGAGGTCAGCACGTCACCGTGGTCCACGAAGAGCACCCCGGGGTCGAACTCGACGCGGGGAAACAGCTCCTGGAAGTAGTCGGTGAGCGCCCATTGGGTGGTGGCCCGGCGCCCGTCCAGGAGACCGGCGGCCGCCAGAAGGAAGGCGCCTGTGCAGATGGACACCAGTCGGGCGCCGGGACGGACACGGGACAGGGCGGCGAGGGCCGAAGGGTCCGGGGCAGCCGAGGCCGGAGAGATCGCGAACGGGGGGGTGACGACGGTGTCCGCCTCGGCCAGCGCCTCCGGACCGTGCCCGGGGGTGACGGTCAGATCCGAGTCCGTACGCACTGACCGCCCGTCCACGCTCGCGGACAGCACCTCGTAGCGACGGTCGTCGCCCAGCTGGAGGACCCGTTCGAAGTGATGCGTGGCGACGTGTCCTTCGACCTGCTGAAGCGGGTGTGACGCTGAGAGCGGATCCGGTCGGGTGTCACAAGCCGGTCGGCGGCACGGTCAGTTGTACGTGACCGACACCGACCGTCACCCACACCGACACCCGGGCCGTCGGCTCACCGCTCGGACGATTCGAGCTGCTGCCGCCATCCCTGCCGTCCGCCTTGGAGCCTCCATGCCCGAACAGTCGTCGACGCCCCTCGTCCTGGATCCCGCAGCCTCCGACCACCACGCCGAGAACCAGGCGTTACGCGACCGTGGCCCGGCCACCCGTGTGGACCTACTGGGTCTGACCGTCTGGTCGGTGACGGACCCCGCCCTCCTCAAGCAACTGCTCACCAGCACGCAGGTCTCCAAGGACGGCCGCGCCCACTGGCCCGCCTACGCCGACACCGTGTCCACGTGGCCGCTGGCCCTGTGGATCGCTGTCGAGAGCATGTTCACGGCGTACGGCGGCGACCACCGCAGGCTGCGCCGGATGGTCGCGCCGGCCCTCAGCGCCCGCCGCGTCCAGGACCTGCGCCCGACCGTGGAGACAATCGTCACGACGCTCCTCGACGACCTCGAAGCGCGGCCTGCCGGGGAGAGCGTTGACCTGCGCGAACACTTCGCGTACCCGTTGCCCATCGCGGTCCTGGGCCGCCTCATGGGCATCCCCGACAGTCAACTCCAAGGCTTCCGCAACGTGGTGGACGGCGTCTTCGACACCACGGCCACCGCCGCGCAGGCCGCCGAGAACACGGCGTCCCTCTATAAGGCCCTCGACGACCTGATCGCCACCAAGCGCGCCGAACCCGCAGACGACATGACCTCCCTTCTTATCGCCGCCCGCGACGACGAGGGCGACGGCGGCGGTTTCACCGACGGCGAGCTGCGCGACACGCTCCTGCTGATGATCAGCGCCGGTTACGAGACCACGGTGAACGTCATCGACCAGGCGGTCACCGCTCTGCTCACCGAACCCGAACAACTCAGCCACCTCCGCGCGGGCCGGGCGACCTGGGACGACGTCGTGGAGGAGACGCTGCGCCACGAACCCGCCCTCAAGCACCTCCCGCTGCGCTACGCCCTCACGGACATCGCTCTGCCCGACGGCCGGACGATTCCCCGCGGCGAGGCGATCCTCGCCTCCTACGCAGCCGCCAACCGCCACCCCGACTGGCACGGCCCCACCGCCGACCGCTTCGACATCACCCGCCTGAACAAGGACCACCTGGCGTTCGGTCACGGCGTCCACTTCTGCCTGGGCGCCCCGCTGGCCCGGATGGAGGTGGCCACGGCGCTCCGCATGCTCTTCACCCGCTTCCCGGACATCGAACTGGCTGTTCCTGCTCGCGAGTTGCGGACCCTCCCGACCGCGATCGGCAATGGCCACCGGACCCTGCCGGTCCGCCTCCGCCGTATGACCGGTGGGCCCGCCCGCTGACCCGTCCGAACCAGTGCAGGCAGTGCGGAGGCCGTTCCGTACGGAACAGCGCGTCCGCACGCGTGCGTCTCGCCCGTAGCCTTGCCGCCTCACCTGCCCCGGCCCGCACGGCAGCGCTGCGTGTCGTGTGCGCAGCGGATCACGACCTCAACCGGGCCGGCGCGGACCGGCTCGCCTGGTGCTCGTGGATGTCTGATGCGGTTATGCCATCTGTCAAGCAGTCTCAGCCTGTAAGTGTCTCAAGGCTCGGGGCGGCCCTCTTCTGGTCATTCAATGCCGCGTGAGCGCGGACTCATCTGGCCCGGGAAGTGTTCGGCTTGATCGGACCGAGGCATGGAGCGAAGCCGCTCCCTGGCTTCTGTCGCGAGGTCAGCGGCATCCTGCCAGGCGCCGTTCGCCGCGTGCTGGAATCCCTCCTCAGCCCCGGCGCAACCTCCGGAGGCCGCGAGACTATTGCCGAGGTCGATGGCAGCCGTGCCCCCCTTTACCGGATGACCGCTCGCCAAGATCCGACGGTAGACGCTTCTTGCCTCTTGCTCCTGACCGAGCCGGTCCAGCATGACGGCCACCTCGAAAGAGGCGGCGGGCGAGTACTGAGGGTGACCAGTTGCGATGGCGCGTTCGTAGGCTGTGCGGGCGGCATCGACGTCGCCGCTCTGCTGGTACAGACCGGCCTGGTCGGCGGCGGCGAGCTCGGCATCGCCTTCGGCGGCTGCGGCTTGGTACGCCTCACCCACTGACGTCACCGCGTTCCTCGCCAACAGCAGCCCCACCAAGATCAAACCAGCATGTTGATTCCGTGCGAGCCCTTACTGACCGTCTCAGAATGATCGCAAGAGCCGCCGCAGGCAGATGATCGAGCAGGCGAGTTCGAGGAGACCCCGGTGAAGGTCTGTCCGGCGCTCGTAGCGGATGCGCAGGCGCTTGAACTGGTGCAGCCATGCGAACGCGCGCTCGGTTGGGCTCCGGCCGGTGCCCTGACCGCCGGCGAGGCCGGACCGTCGGGGCTGGACCGGCACCGGCGGCGCGTGCGGTGCGCCGCCGGGGGGGGGAGGGGCGTGATCAGCGGGCCCGCGCCGCACAGGTGCGGTCGCTCACGGGCCGCTCGCACGTGGCCAGGGAGGCGACGATCGCGTCCTTCGCGCACTGGTTGCTGCCGTAGGAGTAGACGCAGCGACCGCCCTGGTCGACGGTGATTGTCGTAGCGCGTGAGCCGCCTGCCTGAGGCAGGCGTCGGGCTGCGGCCAGCGGTGTACCGGAGTGTTCGTTCGGCACTGGGACGACATCCGCCGGTCGCCGATGCGTACCTGCGACTCGACCGGGGCGGCCGGCCAGTATGCGCACGGGCCAATGTCGGCTGTCATGGCACCCAGCATCGGGTCAACGGATCCGGTCGACGGCGACCTGCGCCCGGTAGAGCCGGATCGATCGTGGCGAGGCGGTCGGAGGACACGTTCTCTGGGGCGTCCCCGGCACCCTGCGTCAGGGCCGGCCGGCAGTGGAGTGCCGGTGTTGAGGCCTTCCAGAGCCGGGCCACGGTGGTCATGTCTCCGTCGCACACCCCAACGTCAGGGGAATCTTGCCAGGAGCGTGCAGATCGGGACTGCTGCATGATCGGGTGACAGCGGCGGTTTATGCAGCCAGGGCTGCGGGTGGGGTCATGATGGTCTCGTACTCGACGGGGGTCAATCGGCCCAGGCGTCGTTGCCGTCGGCGCCGGTGGTAGGTCCGCTCGATCCAGGTGACGATCGCGATCCGCAATTCCTGGCGGGTGGCCCAGACGCGGCGGTCGAGGACGTTCTTCTGCAGCAGTGCGAAGAAGCTCTCCATGGCGGCGTTGTCGCCGGCGGCCCCGTCCCGGCCCATTGAGCCGACCAGGCCGTGTCGGGTGAGGACGGCGGCGACCTTGCGGGACCGGAGTTGCGATCCGCGGTCGGAGTGCACGATGCATCCCGCAGCGGGACTGCGGCGGGCGACGGCCGACTCCAGCGCGGCCACCGCGAGGCGGGACTTCATCCGGGTGTCGATGGAATAGCCCACGATACGGCCGGAGTACACGTCCTTGACGGCGTACAGATACAGCTTGCCCTCGCCGGTCGCGTGCTCGGTGATGTCCGTGAGCCGCAGCCGGTCGGGCCCGGCTGCGGTGAAGTTCCGCCGCACCAGGTCATCGTGGACCGGTGGCACGGCTTTGGCGTTCTTCCCGCGGCCCCTGCGTTTGCCGAAGGCACTCCACCAGCCCGGCCCGTACAGAGTTTTCACGTCCACGGTGAACGCCCGCACAGCGCAGGGCCCCGCGCAGAGCGCGGATGCTGGTGTCGCTCGCGACGGCCTCGGCGCCGGCAGCCTGCATCGCGGCGAGGCGCCAGTCGACCAGCCCCGGACAGAACGCATCACCGCCGGGACAGGGGAAGGCAGCCTGCCCGGCGGCGAGGGCCAGCACGGCGGTCGTTCGAGCCTGGCGGCCGAACCTCGGGATGGAGGACCGAGCAGATCACCGCACGGGCGGAGGGTCCGACACCACCCGCATCCCCAGCCCCCGTACCCGGTAGATGCACGTGTCGTCGCCCCACAGCGTCGCGTCCGCCACGGCATAGGGCCCGCGTGCGTCCGTACCGGTCTCCACGATGTCCATGTCCACCCGGATCAGCCGGTTGGCGGGGGTGATCTGGCCCCGGTACGTCCACACCGTCTCCCGGCCGGGCAGCACCGGATCGAACCGGGGGTGGACGATCCCGTCCGCCGCGCCGCCTTCGATCAGGTGGTACTGGAGCAACTGGCACATGGCCTCTACCCCCAGCGAGCCGGGCTGCACCGGGTCTTGGAAGAAGTGGGCCCGGAAGAACCAGGCGTCCGGGCGCACGTCCTTCTCCGACCGCAGTCGGCCGAGCCCCGCGCTTCCGCACTCCGGCCAGGAGCCGGTGACCCGGTCCAGCATCAGCAGCATGCGGCCCGGCAGGCGCAGCTCCCCGGCGCAGTAGCGGGCGGGCCTAGCGGTCAGGTCGACCACTCGGTCGCAGGGCTCGTCGAGACGGGCGCGTTCCTCGGCCGGGACCGGCAGCCCTTGCTGGTCGTCGAACGCCGACCGGGGGAAGTAGCCGAAGACCGTGGTGAGTTCGGTGAGGGGCGCGTCGTCGGCCGTGCACACTACCCGGAACGACTCGATGATCATGTCTCCGCTGCGCGAGACACGGGTCAGTTCGGCCCGGGTGCGGATCGTGCGCGTCCCGGAGGTGACTTCGCCGGTGACCGTCTTCACTCCGTCCAGGTTGCGGAACAGCAGGTCCTGCTCGCTGGTCGTCGCGCTGCCGGCGTACGAAGCCAGCCACCCGCAGGGCTGCAGCGCGACCTCCATGAGGACCGCGAGCGGCATGCACCGGGACGGGTTCTGCTCGAAGTACCACGCCCGTTCCGGTACGTCGTACTCGGCGACGACGACGCTGCCCTCTCGCATGCCGCCCTGGACGCCGTCCACCGAGACGATCCGGCTCATGAAGTGGTAGGGCGGCCCGGGGAGCCTGGCGACCTTGCGGGTGCCGTCGAAGGGTTCGTACATGGTGCCGAACGCCTCGCTGGGCCTGCCCCAGGCGCACGCCAGCAATGACGCGTAGTCGAAGCGGAACCCATCGGCCGCGACGGCCACCGCCTTTTCCTCCCGGTGCCCGGACAGCCCGCCGAGCCGTGGGGGCGGCACCGGCGCTCCGTCCTCCTGCACGGCGGGCGGGCCCGAGCCCCGCCACTGCGACAACGGCCAGTCGGGCACCAGCCGCAGTGCCATGCCGCGCCCCAGGAACGCCTTCCTGCCGTCCACCGACCCGAGGACATCGGCGTGGAGCGTCGGCACCGGCCCGGCCGAGATGCCCCGGACGAACACCTCGTAGACGATCCTCCGGGACTCCGGGGTCACCTGGCCCCGGCACATGGTCCGGGACGGCTGGGTATCGACCGGCTCGAAACGCCAGCCGTCCCGGTCGACGGTGTGGCCCGAGGCCGTCAGATGGAAGGCCATGGCCTGGAGACCGGCCTGGAGCATCAGGGTGCCCGGCATGCAGGGGTCGTTCTTGAAGTGGCCGGTGAAGAACCAGTCGTCCGGGGACACCGCCGTCTCGGCGCGCAGATACCCTCGGCCCCACGGTCCGCCGTCGGGGTCGAACACGGTGACCTCGTCCAGCAGGCGCAGCCGCTCCCCGTCGAGCATGGGTGTCCGCACATGGGCTGCTGTCGCCTCCCAGCCCCGCCCGAAGCACTCCGCGGGCGACCCCTGCGCCAGGGCCCGCACCCGGTCCGTACCGAAGCGGGACCGCTCGCAGCGTACGGCCGGAGGGTCGAACGGAAGGTCGTCGCCGGGAGCGTGCTCGACCGGGTCCCAGCGCACCCCGCCACCGGTGGCGAGCTCGGCGGGGGTGAAGAACCCGGCTTGGCCCTCGCGGACGCTGAGCCGCAACTCACCGTCCACGTAGCAGTCATAGTGGAAGAAGGCCAGCCGGACCCCGCCCGCCTCCGCGTGGCCGTCCACATGGATCTCGAAGCGCAGGGTGTCGCCGGGGCGGGGCGGGCCGCCATGGAACGTCACCTCGCAGCCGAGCAGGCGGTAGACGCGCTCGCCCCGGTTGAGCAGGTCCGCCCCCAGCCAGCTGAGCAGCAGCAGATCGGCCTGTCCCGCCTCGATCAGCACGCCGGCCGGCATGCGTCCCGTCGCGTCCAGATACCAGCTTTCGGTCAGGACGTCGGTCTCCGTCCAGATCCGCCCGTCCGTGCGGACCGGCCCCGGCAGGACGAGCGCCGCGGGCACCGCGTCGATGGCGGTGACCCGGTCGGCGAAGAGCATGGGCGGTCCGGGCATCCGGGTCTGCACCGCGTACCGGTCCTGCTCGGCGAAGCGCGGACCGAACAGCGTGGAGATCTCCCCGGAGGCGAGGTGCTCCAACTGGGCCCGATCGAACACCGGCTTCGCCCCCGGGACAGGGCCCGGAGCCGGAGCCGTGCCGGGGCGCGGGGCCGATACCGGGCCCGGCGGCCGCACGGGGACGGGCGGGGCGCCCGGCGGTCGTACGGGGAGGGCGGCGGACGGCGGTACGGAGGCAACGCCACCCTGGGGTGGGGAAACAGCCACGCGTCCGGCGTCCGCCCGGCCGCCCGCCGTCAGCGCCGTGACGGCCAGCGCGGACACGTGCAGGAACCGCCGGTGGGCCTCCGCGTGCGCGGCCATGATCTCCTCGTGCACCAGGGCGGCCCGCCGGCTCTGCCGGGCGATCGTGCCCGCGACCGCCGACGACCCCAACGCCGGGGACGCCGGGTCGGACAGCCGGGACACCGGCCCCACCGCGGCGGCGGATACCGCGGCAACCGGGGCACCGGGCCGTTCCCCGGGAGCGGGCCGCTCCGCCGGCACCGGCGCCAGCTCGGGGGCCCGGGGCAGGACGGTCACGACGGGCTCCAGGGGCGGCACGCAGGGCGTGGGGGGTACGGCAACGGTGACGGTGGGCCCCGGGGTCGGGAGACCAGTAGCAGCCTCGGCGAGCCGTGCGGTCAACGCGTCGGCCCGCACCGGCACCCCGGCCACCACGAGTTCACCGACGGCCAGGCACAGATTGCGCAGCCCGGCGTCGTCCGGGGTGTCGAGCGCCACGGCCACAAACTCCCGGTCCCCGAGGACCCGCTTGATCCAGCCGGTGCACAGCTTCCGGGGCCCGTGCTCCACGAAGACGCGGACACCGTCCGCCCACGCCCGCTCGATCGTCGCCGCGAAGTCGATCGTGCCCAGTCCCTGAGCGGTGAGCGCCTCGGCGGCCCGCTCGGTCGTCGGACGGTACGCCCGGCCGGTGGCCCCGCTGTAGAACCGGACCCCCGGCACCTCGACCGTGGGGCGGCGGTGGGCCTCGCGCCACACCTCGCGGACCTCCGCCAACTCCGGGGAGTGGGCGGCCATGTCGTAGTCCAGCTCGATCGCCCGGTCCACGCCCAGCCGGGTGACCACGGCCGCGCACGCCCCGGACTCGCCGCCGACGACGCAGACCCCCGGCGCGTTCACCGCCATCAGATGGACCGCCCGCTCCCCGGCGAGCTCCGCGCGGACGGCCTCCAGCGGCGCGGCGACCAGATAGCTCGACCAGCGGTCACCGCCGATGCCACGCTGCCGCCAATAGCGCCGCACCGCCCGCAGCTCACCCGTGAGCTCCGTGGTGAACAGCCCACTCTCCCGCGTCGCCTCGTACAGCCCCGAGGCGTCCGGCCACGCGCCCAGCGCGACCAGCGCCGTCGACTCGCCCGAGGAGTAGCCGATCGCGGCGTCCGGCCGCAGGCCCAGCACCTCACGGCTGAACACGGTGTGGAAGACAGCCAGTTCGGCGACGGACCAGATCTGGTCGAGTACGCCAGGCCCCCTCCCGGAGCGCAGCCGCGTCCCGATCGCCCGGTGCCCGGCACGGACGCTCTCGCCCAGCGACGGGCACGCCAGCGTCAGCGCGTGGCCCATCCCGGGGTACGCGGCCGAGCCGTTGGTGTACACGAAGGCGGTCTCGCCGCCGACCGGCGCGTCCCGGTACAGGACATCCGCCGGGCGGGCCCCGCCCTCCGCCAGCCAGCGACGGGCCGCTTCGCGGCGCTCCGCCCAGGCGGTGCCGCCGTCCGCCACGAGAGCCAGCCGGGCCGGACCCGCAGAGGACTCGGTCCCGGCCTCCAGCGCGGCCAGCACCTGAGCGCGGTCCGCCCCGGAGAAGACGCGCAGGCGCGGGGCGGGCCCCGGCAGCCACGGCCGGGGGTCCCCGGCGCGCAGCCGGACGCTCATGGCCGGCCCCTCCGCCGGTACGGCGACGGCCCGCGCGGTGTGCGTGACGGCCGCCGTGTCGGCGGGCGCGTCGGGGCGGGGGACCGCGCGGTGCTGGAGCGAGAGCGCCGCGACGGCGACGGACACCAGCCCGGATGCCGCATGGGCGCGCCCGAAGGCGGACGCCGGATCGAATCCGGCGTCCGGGCCGTCCCCGATGACCATGTCGGGTTCGTCGCCGGCTTCCTCGTCCAGCACGGCGACGACGGTGTCCCCGTCCCGGCGGGCGGCGTCCAGCGGCTTGAGGACCAGGACGACCGCCGCGTCACCGGGCTCCACGCCGGGAGTGGACTCCTGCACGGCGGCCCGGTGGACCGCTTCGCAGGACAGGTCGGTGGCGCCGACGAGCGCGGCGTCGACCTCCCCCGACCGCAGGGCGCGTGCCGCGGCCTCCAGCGCCACCAGCCCGGACGCCTCCTCGGCGGATACCGTGAAACTCGGTCCCGCCAGGTCCAGTTGGGTGCTGATGCGGTTCGCCGCCAGGTTCGGCATGCTGCCCACCACCCCCTCAGCCGTCATGGGCGGGGTGAAGGCGTCCCGGGCGAGGTCCGCCGACGCCGCGGTGACGGGCACACCCGACTCCTCCAGCCAGTGGGGAATCCGCCAGCGCGCGCCCGCCCGGGCCACCTCCGGGTCCACGCCGGTACCGATGACCACCATGGTCCGTTCCCGGGGCAGCTTCACCGTCCGGGCGGCCTCCCGGGCGGCCTCCAGCACCAGGAGTTGATGGCGTACGGTCCGCTCCAGGGCCAGCGGGGGGAAGCACAGGCCCGCCAGCTGCACGGCGATCTCCGCGACCGGGCCGCGCCGTTCACCGCCCAGCACCGCCTGGCGGAGGTCCTCGACCGACGTTCCCTCCCCGACCCGCGCCCCGATGGCGACGATCGCCACGGATACCGCGCATGCCCCGGGCGTACGGTCGCCCGGCGCACCGCTGTCGGCTGCCGCGGCCGAGGTGCCCGGCGCGTCGGGTTCCGGCACCGGGTCCTGCGGTGCCCGGTCCGCCGGTGCGGCCCGGCGCGCGCTGGGCCGCGGTCCGTACGCCGGCCGGGGCACGGAGGGCGGGGGAGCGTCGTCCGGGTCGTCCAGGAGCAGGTGGGCGTTGGTCCCGCCGAACCCGAACGCGCTGACCGCCGCCCTGCGGGGTCCCGCCCACTGCTCCGCCGTGTCCAGCACGCGCAACGGCGTACCCGACAGGGCGTCCAGCGGCCGACGCGCGCCGAGCGTCGCCGGGCGCACCCCGGAGCGCATCGCACCCAGCACCTTCAGCAGCCCCGCCACGCCCGCCGAGGCCAGCAGATGCCCGATGTTCGACTTCGCCGAACCGATCGGCACGTCGTCGGCGGCCCCGAAGACCCGGGCCATGCCCCGCGCCTCAACCGCGTCGCCGACCGGGGTTCCCGTCGCATGGCACTCGACGAGCGACACCGACTCGGGAGCGACGCCCGCCGCCTCGTACGCCAGGCGCATCGCCCGCACCTGGCCCTCCTCGGACGGGCTGATCAGACCGGACCCCCGCCCGTCGTTGGACAGCCCCACCCCGCGGATCACGCCGAACACGGGGAGCCCCGCCGCGCGGGCGTCGGAGAGCCGCGTCAGGGCGACGAACCCGGCGCCCTCGCCGTGCACCAGCCCGTCGGCGTCCCGGTCGAAGGGGCGGCTGCGCCCCGTACGGCTCGTCGCGGACAGCCCGCAGAACCCCACGTGCAGGTAGAGAGGGTCGGGCCGGCTGACCGCACCGGCCACCATCAGGTCGGCCGTGCCGTCGTGCAGGCGGTCGCACGCCAGCTTGATCGCGTACAGCGAGGAGGCGCAGGCCGCGTCGAGGGACCACGCCCCGGCCCCGAGCCCGAGCGCGCGGGCCGCGAGCATGGCCGGGAGGCCGGAGGAGAAGCGGTTGCGGGCATCGGGGCGGGGGCGGCGTCCACCCGGCAGCAGCGCTTCGCGGAGCTCCGGGCGCTGCGCCGACAGCCAGACGTGCTCGGCGAAGGCCGCCCCGGTGGGGGTGGGGTACGACAGGTTGCCCAGGATCAGCCCGCCGCGCCGCAGCGGTGTGGTGCGGCCCGCCTCCGTGAGCGCCTGCCGTACCCCGTAGAGCACCCAGTGGAAGAGCGGGTCCAGCGTCGCGATCCGCTCCGGGGAAAGGAGAAAGCCTTCCGGGTCGAAGACGGATTCGAATCCCTCGACGTACCCCCCGATGTCGGTCCAGGTGCGGTCGAGATGGTCGTCCACCGTGCCCATGACCCGATGACGCGGCAGCCGCCACCGGCCTTCCGGGGCCGCCGTCAGACTCGTACGCCCGGCGGCGACGTTCTCCCAGAACCCGTCCGGGTCCAATGCGCCGGGCAGGACACAGCCCCGGCCGACGATGGCGATCGGTTCGAAACGCATGCGGGTCTCACTTCACGGCGGGGTGGAGAGGGCGGGTTCGGACAGGAGGGAAAGTGCCCGGTCAGGAGGGGCGGCTGACGAGTTCGACGCCGGTCAGCTCCAGCAGGACGGACCCGCCGGGGCCGATCAGCGCAGCGTCGCAGCGTGCCCCGGTGTCGTGGGCCTTCCGTCCCCGCACCACACAGCGCACGGCGTCGTCCACCGGGCCCCGCCGGTACACCCTGCACTCCGCGACGGCCATCGGCAGGGTCGCAGTCCGGAGCACCTTCTCGCCCCAGAGCAGCGCGAGTTGGAGCGCTCCGTCCACGGCGGCAGGATCCAGCGGACCGTGCCCGCCCGGCCAGCCCAGGGACCGCAGGCCCGCGACCGTCGCCTCCGCCCCCTGCTCCGACACACCGCGCACTTCGCGCAGGGCGTGGAACCGGGGGCCGTGGAAGAGGACGCCCCCGTCGTACGGGTCGGCCAGGTCGAGCGGCTTCAAGTCCGCCGGCGTGTCCCAGGAGGACCGGTCGGGCGCACCGTCGCCGGTGTCCACGACGGCACGGAAATGCGCCGGGCCCTCCTCGCCCCGCAGCTCTGCCTCCACCCCGGCCGGGGAGCCGGGCGCGCCCCGGCTGCCGAGCACGGTGAGCCGGTGGCCCACGCCTTCCAGCTCCGGCAGGTCGTACTTCCGGTACACCCGCAGATCACGCAGGACGAGCTGCCCCTCGGCCGGCAGCCAGGCCGCCGCGGCGCCCGCGAACCAGTTCAGGACCAGCGCCACGGGCAGCACCGGGACACCGGCGGGCGCGTGGTCGGCCAGCTGCGGCAGGGTGTCCGAGCTGACCAGCACCTGTGCACGCAACCGCTCGTCCGCGGCGGCCGGCCCGTCGCCCGCCGTCAGCACGACACGGGCCTCGCCGGCCGCACCGTCCAGTTCGGCGGTGCAGGCCGCGGCCCCCTGGGCCGGAGGGATGAGCGGCACCCCGGACCGGCCGAAGTGCGCGGCCAGGGCCGGGGTGACCATGCCGCCCCGCCAGGGGCCCCAGGCCACGCAGCGCACCAGGCAGTCGGGGCGGCGAGCCTGCTCGGCCGACGCGACCTGCTGGAGGACCTCGTTGGCCATGGCGTAGTCGCTCTGGCCCGCGTTGCCGAACACGGCGGCCACCGAGGAGAACAGCAGAATCGTGTCCAGGGGATCGTCAGCCGTCGCCGTCAGCAGCGCCCGCAGGCCGTCCACCTTCGTGGCCATGACCAGCTCGGCCTGCTCGTCGGTCTTGTCCGCGATCCGCTTGTCGGCCAGCACGCCCGCCCCGTGCACGATGCCGGTCACCGGCCCCCACGTCGCGCGAACCTCGCGCAGCGCCGCGGTGAGGGCGTCGGCGTCGCGGACATCCACCCTGACGTACCGGGCGGGCGAACCGGCGGCCTCCAGCCCGGCCAGCGTCGCCCGTACTTCGCGGGCGGCGAGAATCCTCCGGGCCTCCTCCGCGATGCCGGCGGGCGAGGACCCCTCCGCATCCCGGGCCCGCTCCGCGAGCAGTCGGGTGAGGGCCCGTTCGTCGGTGGCCGATTCCAGGCCGGCGGGCTCGGCGGTGGCCTCCGTCCGTCCGAGCAGGACGATTCGTGGCCGGTGGGTCCTGGCCAGGTCGAGCAGCGCGGCGGCGGTCACCCCGCGGGCGCCGCCGGTGGCCACGATCACGGATTTCGCGCCGATGCGCGGGGCGCCGCCGGGTGTGAGCGGGCCGGGCACCATCCGCAGCAGGGCGCGGGTGCCGTCCGCGCGAAGGCCGACCTCCGTGTCGGCTCCGCCTTCGAGCAGTTCGCACACGATCGCGTCGGCGACCTCTTCGTCATCCCGCCCGCCCCGCTCGCAGTCGAGGACCCTCACCTGGATGTCCGGCCACTCCTTGGCGGCGGTCCTCGCCAGTCCGGCCGTCCCGCCCAGCCAGGCACGGCCGGGCGCGTGTCCGCCGAGCCCGAAGTCGCCGCCGCTGTCATGGACGGTGACGAACAGGCCGCCGCCCCCGGCCGCCCGCGGTGCCAGCGCGCGCGCCGCGCGGAGCGCCGAGCGGTGGACCTCCCGGGCCTCGTCCGGTGTGCCGTTCGCGGAGAGACCGCCGAGGTGGATGACGCCGCGCGCCCCTTCGGGCACCTCCGCCACGGCGGTGGCGTCCACACCGCGCTCCGCCAGCTTCCGGGCCACGAGGCCGACGACCGGGCACCCCGCCACGTCCTCGCCGCTCACCACGACCGGCCCGTCCAGCAGCCCCGCTGTGACCAGCCCGGACGCCGGGGACTCGACCATGCGCGGCACCAGCCGGGTCAAGGGCGTCCACGCGTCCGCCCCCGCGTCATCGGCGGACCGCCCGGATCCGGCGCCCCGAACGGCCGGGACATCGACGGTCGTGGAGAACGGGTCGTCCTCGCGAGCCTCCGCCGGGGAGGGCTCGAACGCGCGGGGGGCGGGCACGGCAGGGACGTCCGGCTCCGGCGCTGGCCCGGCGGCCGGGGCGCCGGAGGCGAGTGCCGCGGTGATCTCGCGCAGGGTACGGAGCTTGCCGAGCCGTCCGGGGTCCCCGACCGCAACGTCGCCCACCCGGCGGCGCACGGCCGACAGAATCTCGACACGCTTGATGGAGTCGACGCCCAGGTCCGCCTCCAGATCCATGTCCATGTGCAGCATGGCGGTCGGGTAGCCGGTGAGGTCGGCCACCACCGACAGGAGCAGCTCCTCCAGCTCGGAGGACGACAGCTCCGAGGGAGTACGTTCCGACGCCGATCGGTCCGAGGCCGACGCGTCCCGTGCCGGTGCTTCGGTCGGCGGTGCCGGCTCCGATGCCGAGGGGCGCACCGCGTCGCTCGCCGGAGGAGCGCTCGCCTCCGGCACGGGATACGGCGTCGCGGCCCCGACGACCGCCGCGGGAGCCGGCGCCGCCACCGGGGGCGCCACGGCGGCCGGTACGTCGAGCGGGCCGGCGGAGCGGGGAAGCGGCAGCGGAGCGGGTGCTGTCATGTCCGGGACCGCGCTCGGGACCGGCGCACCGAGCAGCGCGGCCAGGGTCGTCTCGGTCATCCTCAGGAAGGCCATATGGCTGTCCGTCAGCAGACGTTGACAGGCGAGGTGGGTCTCGGCCGTCTGCCGGTGGATGCTCTCGACGGCGAGCTGCCGATCGTCGCCGATGACCGGGCGGGCGTAAGCCGGCGCCTCCGCAGGGTGCGACGGCCCGAACTCCTGCTGCGAGGACGTGGCAGCCGGGACGTATACCGGTGGCAGTGGCGCGTCGCCGGGGGGCTGCGAGGGCAGAGCGACCGCCGGTGCGGGCGGGGCGACAGGCGGTACGGCGTCGGGGCGCGGCCCGTATTCCGGGGCGTGCGTCGGTTCGACGTGCGGGGTTCCGGAGGGCGGGAGCTGACCGTAGTTGGCTCCACTGATCTTCACGGTCATTCGGGGCTCGCGCTCCTTCGCTGGTGTTCCGGGCGATGCGTAGGGGGTCCAGAGGGGGATGAGGTCGAGGGGAACGCCCCGTACGGCGAGTTCACCGAGCGCGGCGTGGAAGGTCTCGGTGCCCGTCCCGGCCGGCCGGTCAAGGGGCACGGCCGCGTGCTCACGGTCGCCGAGGATCTGCCCGACCAGGCCCGTGAGCGTGGTGCCCGCGCCGACCTCCACGAAGGTCCGCACCCCCGCCGCGTACATCGCCTCGATCTGGTCCTGGAAGAGGACCGGCGAGGCGAGATGACCGGCGACCCGGCGGCGCACCGCGTCGGGGCTGGAGGGGTAGGGCGCCGCGTCCGTGTTGCCGTAGACCTCGATCCGGGGTTCCGAGAACGTCACCGTGCGCAGGTGGGCGGCGAGCGGCTCGACAGCCGGGGCGACCAGCGGGCTGTGGAAGGCGGTCGACGCGGACAGCCCGCGGGAGGCGATCCCTGCGGCCGAGAAGGCGCTCCTCGCCCTTTCGACCGCCGCCGCCGAACCCGAGAGCACCGTCTGACGGGGCGAGTTGTGGTTGGCCGGCCAGATGTCCTCGAAGCCACCGTCGGCCAGGACCTCCGCCACGCGTACGCGGTCCGCCGCCACCGCCAGCATCGCGCCCGGGGTGGCCGCCGCCTCCCGCATCAGCTCGCCGCGGCGACGCGCCAGCCCGACCAGCGACTCCGCGTCCAGGGCGCCCGCGCAGTGCAGTGCCACCAGTTCGCCGAAACTGTGGCCGGCCACGCAGTCCGGCCGCAGCCCCAGTTCCCGCACCACCGCCAGCAGCGCGAGCGCGTGCACCGCCAGCGCCGGCTGAGCCCACTCGGTGGCGTTCAGCAGGGCCGCTCGGGCGGCGCGCTCCTCCTCGGTGAAGGCGGGCGGCGGGAACACGACCCGGTGCAGCGGCCTTCCGTCGAAGCGGGTGGAGCCCAGCCGGTCCCACACGGCCAGCGCGGCCGGTGCCAGCATCGCGAGCTCGGCCCCCATCCCGACGTACTGGGAGCCCTGCCCGGGGAACAGGAAGCCGATGCGGCCGGGTGCGGACTCCCCGTACGCGTACCGGATTCCGGAAGGGGCCGAGAACGACGCCTCGGGACGCCGCCGGATGTGCGCGAGCGCCTGCGCGTACTTTTCCCGCAGGTCATCGGTGTCGGTGGCGACGACGGCCAGCCGCACCCGGGCGGTGGGCGAGAACGCGGCGTGGCTCTCCCTCGCCAGCGCGGTCAGCGGCCGTCCGTCCTTGGGCAGTCGTTCCTCCAGGGCGGACGGCGAGGCGGCGGCGAACAGGACCAGCTCGCTCGACGCCGTGCGGTGGCGCAGGGCAGGGCGGCCCGTGGTCTTCGGCGCGGGGCGCGCAGGGGTGTCTGCGTGCGTGCCCGATGAGGGGGCGGGCACGGTCGGCGGGGTGTATTCCTCCAGTGTGACGTGGAAGTTGCTGCCGCCGAAGCCAAAACTCGACACCGCCGCCCGGCGCGGATGACCGGTCGGCCGCACCCACGGCCGGGCCTCCGTGTTCACGTAGAACGGGCCGTGCGGGGCGGCGGCCGCGGGGTTCGGCCGTTCGACCTTGACTGTGGGCGGGAGCACCTTGTGGTGGAGGGCCATCACTGCCTTGAGCAGCCCCGCCGCGCCCGCCGCGCACTTGGTGTGCCCGATCTGCGACTTCACTGAGCCGATCGCGCACCACTGGCCGTCAGGACGTCCCGAAGCGCCGAACACCGCGTTGAGCGCGGCCAGTTCCGCGGTGTCCCCGGCCTTCGTGCCGGTGCCGTGCGCCTCGACCAGCTCCACGGTCTCCGGCGGGTAGCCGGCCTCCTCGTAGGCGCGTCGCAGGGCCCGTTCCTGCCCCTCGGGCAGCGGGGCGTAGATCGCTGTGCTCCGGCCGTCCGACGAGGTGCCGATGCCCCTGATCACGGCGTGGATCCGGTCGCCGTCGCGCTCTGCGTCGGACAAACGCTTCAGGGCGTACATCACTACCGCCTCACCGAGCATCGTGCCGTCCGCCGCCTCCGCGAACGGGCGGCAGTCGCCGCTGGGGGAGAGCGCGGGCGTCTTGGAGAAGCACAGAAACATGCCGATGTCGTTGCCGGTGTCCACGCCGCCGCTGATGACCAGGTCGGCCCGGCGGAGGGACAGCTCTCCGACCGCCGTCGACAGGGCGGCCAGCGAGCTGGCACAGGCGGCGTCGGTGGTGTGGTTGACGCCGTGCAGATCGAACCGGTTGGCGATCCGTCCCGCGACGACGTTGCCCAGCAGACCCGGGAAGGTCGACTCGCGCCACGGCTCGAAGCGGGCGGCGATGCGGTCGCACACAGCCTGCGCCTCGGCCTCGTCGAGCCCGCTCTCCCGCAGCCCCGCCAGCCACGCGGGGCGCTGGGAACGCCCGTACATGTGCGGCAGCAGTTCGAGGGCGGCCGCCCCGAGGACAACGCCGGTCCGGTCCCGGTCGATCCCGGACGTCCCGCCGGCGTCCCTCAGCACCTGGTCGGCGACCATGAGGGCGAGCAGCTGGGAGGTGTCCGTGGCCGGCAGATTGGCGGGAGGCACCCCGTAGGCCATCGGGTCGAAGTCCACCTCGGTAAGGAAGGCGCCCCGGCGGGCGTACGTCTTGTCCGGGGCGGCCGGGTCCGGATCGTAATGGTCCTCCACCCGCCAGCGGGAGGCGGGGACCTCGGTGATCAGGTCGCGGCCGCCGGTCACGACCCGCCAATAGCCGGCTGCGTCCGTGGCGCCCGGAACCAGTGCCCCGACGCCGACCACGGCGACGGGGCACTGGCGGGGGGTGGAGCCGGACATGGTCTCTCCTCGGGGTCGGGCGGCGGTGGACGGTGCTGCGGCGGTGGGACTGCTCATGCCAGCTCACGCGGCGTGTAGGTGAACGCCTCGGAAGTCAACGGAACGCCGTACGTGCGCAGTTGATGGGCTCGGGTGAGTGTCGCGGCCCCTTCCAGCAGGTTGAGGGCGATCTGCGTCACGGACCGGTGGGGCGGTTGCGCCAGGAAGGTGCCGGCCGCCCACCGGTTGAACGCGCCCATCGCCGGCCCGCACCAGATCTGGTAGTCGGCCCGCCGCGCGCTCTCCCCGGTGATCGCCCACCGGCTGGAACTGCCCAGGTACCAGCGGAACACCAGGGCCATGCGGTGCCGGGGGTCGGCCTCCGCACGGACGGTTTCCGCCGGATCGCGCTCCTCCCAGAAGGCACGCGTGCGCTGCCAGACCTCCTCGAACGGGGCGCCCAGTACGTCGCGTTCGATGGCGGTACGCAGCGCGGGCGGGATCTCCTCCAGCGAGCCGTGGTCACGGTAGGCCGTGTACAGGCGGCCGGCGCGCCGGGCGAACATCGTGCCCCGCGACAGCACTTGCAGCTTCACGCCCAGCTCGAACATGTCGGCCGACGGCGCCATGGCGACGTCGGCGACGTCCGCGTCGCACAGCATCGCCTTGGCCTCGTCGGACAGACCGGCCTCGACCGCCGTCTGGTTCACCGAACCGGTGACGACGTAGGACGCGCCGAGAGCGAAGGCGGCGGCCACCGCGTCCGGGGTGCCGAGGCCCCCGGCCGCGCCGAGGCGGACCGGCCGCCGGTACCCGAACCGCCGGCGGACCGTGTCGCGCAGGGCGGCGATCCGCGGCAGCAGGACCGACAACGGCCGGTTGTCGGTGTGCCCGCCGCTGTCCGCCTCGACGGTGATGTCCTCGGCCACCGGCACCAGGGCCGCCAGGGCCGCCTCCTCGCGGGTCAGGCTGCCCCGCGCGACAAGAAGGTCCAGCAGAGCGGGCGGGGCGGGGGAGAGGAACCTCTCGGCCACCTCGGGACGGGAGAGCTTCGCGAGCAGCCGCGTACGCCGGACGACGCCGCCGTCCGCACCCCGGCGCAGGCCCTGCGCCGAGCACAGGACGACCGCAGGGGTCAGCTCCATGAACGCCGACACCGAGATCCGGGGGACACCGCAGCGCAGCAGAAGCTCCGCGACCCGCCACTCCAGCTCCGGTTCGGCCGGTGAGTGGATGAGGTTGACTCCCCAGTTCGTGCGGGACTCCAGCTCTTGCGCCAGGGAGTGCACAGCCCGCTCCACCTCCGGGAGGGGCAGGCCGCCCGCACCGAAGAAGCCGATCATCTCCGCCCGCGCCATCGCCGCGACCATGGCGGTGGTCGCGATGCCGTTCGCCATCTCCCCCGCCACATAGGGGAAGCGGACGCCGTGCGCCTCGCAGAAGGTCCGGCCGCCGAGCCACTCGGGGTACAGCGGCGGCAGCGTGCCGAGCACCGGACCGGCGGGCGGTGCCCCGGTGGCGAGGCCCAGCTCCCGGCCGTCCGGCGCGCTGACGACGTGCACGGGTTCCCGGATCAGCCGGACACGGTCGGCGATGCCCTCGGGGGAGAAGACCGGCGGGCGCGTGGCGTGGGCGCGGGGAGCGGCGAGAACGGACACGGAAGCTCCAACGGGACGGGACGGTTGCTGCTGGTCGGACGTACGCCGGCTGCGACGTACGGGACGCTCAGGCGCACGGTGTGGGCGCGGGTGGGGTGTCCGGGGGCGGGGGGAGCGCCCCGCTCCGGGGGGCCAGTCCGGACCACAGCCGATCGAGACCGACGGGAGCGCAGACCGCTGCCGGACCGAGCAGGGTCCTCACCCGGGTGTCGTCGAACCGCCGCCGGTGGGTGAGGTAGGCCGTGATGCCCGGGTAGAAGTCGATCAGGGTCTCCAACGCCGACGGGTCCTCCGGCTTGGCGTCGACCAGGTCGATCGAGAGGGGGACGAGCCGTTCCAGCAGGGCGACGAGGGTGGGCACGGGGACATCGCGGTCATGGACGACGTGGTACGTGTCGACCCCGTGTGAGGACGGCAGTTCGGACAGGCGGACCATGACGTCGGCCGCGTGCTCCACCGGTAGCAGGTTCAGCCGCCCGTGCGGGTGCCCCACCGTCCGTACCCGGGGCCGGCCCCCGGGGCCCGGGGACCCGGGAGCGCCGCGGGAAGGACCACCCGGAGCCCCGGTGGGAGGGCTCGTGGCGGTCGGTGGTGCGGGGACGGTGGCGCGTCGCGCGTCGCGCAGGATGCGCTCGATGACCTGCAGTGGGTGCGAAGGCAGCTCCGGGTGCGAGGGCACGTCCGTGACGAGGATGCTCGGCCGCAGCACCAAGGCCGGTCGCCCGTGCTCGCGGGACCAGGCGTGAACCAGCAGCTCCGCCTCGTACTTGGACTGTTCGTAGGCGTTCTCGAAACCGGCGCCGTCGTCCAGTTCGTCCTCGTACGCCACCCCGGTGCGCCGCGCGCCGGCCACGAAAGCGGTGCTCACATGGCGCACCACCGGTTCCGCGCGCCCGGCGGCCGCCAATTCCAGGACGTGGCGGGTGCCTTCGACATTGGTCCGTCGCAGCTCGGGAAGGTCCCCCTCCAGATGGATGCTTCCCGCGCTGTGCCAGATCGCGCCGAGGCTGTCGGCCAGCTCCTGGAACGCCCGTGCGGACAGGCCCAGCCGGGGCAAGGCCAGATCGGTCTCCACCACCCTCAGCCGCTCCGGCAGTCGTGCGAGGAACGCGCTCGGCGCACCCGTCAGTTCGAGGGAACGGGTGATGCGGTGCAGCGCGTCGCCCGAACCGGCGTGCGCCAGGACCGTCACGCACGCGTGCGTGTCGAGCAGACGACGTAACAGGTGCAGTCCGAGGAATCCGGTGGCGCCGGTGAGTGCGACGTGCACGAGCGTGGCTCCCAGAGCGGTGAGAAGGGCGGTCCCCCGCCGTGCGGGGCGTGCGGAGGCGGAGCACCGGCGGTGCGGCGGACCGGAAGCGGAAACGAGCGGCACGGCGTCGACCGTCCCGCGGCGCGGGTCGTCGTCGGCGATCGCGCCGCGCACGGTCCGGATCGTCCCGCCGATCCGTGCTGCCGCTGCCCCGGCTCTCCCGACGCCCGTCCCGGAGTGCGCTCACCAGGCCTTCGAACCCCGGTGATCTCCGGCGCCTTCCACACAATGGCAGACGGCGGACGGAACACACCCATCGATCCGCCCTGGCCACCCGAACGGAGGATGTCGCTCGACCGTCCGTGCCGTCGCCGCACGCCGCTCGGTCCGGTCCCTCTTTCGGGGGAACTCGTCGCGGTACCCCAGGATGACGCCCTCGCGGGCCGCGGCCCGGGACACGGCCGCGCTCGCCGGGTACCGGGACCCCGCCGCGGCACGGGAAAACGAGGCCGCGAGGTGCGGATAGCGGGTGGGCGGCGACCGTCGCGGAACCGTCCGGTATCCGCCCGCGGAGACGGGACGGGCCGCCGCAGCCGGCCGACGCTGTCCCGGTCGCCGGTCATCCTGGTGAGCCGCCGGTCCCGGCAGCGCGACCGGCTCGGGTGGACGGGGCGCCCGGCCGCCGGAGTCCCCGCCCTTCGCGCGCTGCCGTACCTCTGTCCCACCACCGGTGGTCATCGCGACCGCCTCGGCCCGAACGGGAGCCCGCACCCGCATGCCCGATTCCGAGCAGTCCACCGTGTCCGCCCCGCCCACCGCGCCGGCGGACCCCTCTACGGGGTCCGGCCGGTCGAAGCGTTCCGTCCCCCCGCCCCGTCATCCCACCCACGCGGTCGACCGCGCGTTCCTCGACCTGGAGCGCCGCCGCCCCGAGGTCCGCTGGGACGCGGGCGGCGTCGCGTATCTCAGCGGTCCGCCCCCGAGCCTGGCCGATCTGCGCGCGTACGTGGCGTTCCGGCTCGGTGAACTGCCGCTGCTCACCAGCCGGGTGACGGGAGGCAGGCGGCCCGGGTGGCAGCCGTCCGAGGAATTCCCCGTCGACCGTCATGTGTTCGAGGTGGTGGCCGACGGACCCGCTGATTGGGACATCGCCCTGCACAGCGCGCTCAACGCCCCGTTCGCGCCCGGCGCCTACTGGGGGGTCTGGCTGATCCACGGCCACGAACCTGACGCGTACGCCCTCTGCTACCGCTTCCTCCACGCCTGCCAGGACGGCTCGGCCGCCGCCATGACGTTCCGTGCAATGCTGGGCGACGGGGAGCCATCAGCGCGTCCGCTGCCGGGCGGGAGCGGCGTGGTCGGCGTGCCCCGGCGGTTCGGTGCGGCCGTCGCGCTGGCCACGAGGTTCCTGGCGCGCACCTTCGCCGTGCGTGGTCACCGCCCGGCCCCGGCCTTCGCCCCTACCGGTGAGCGGCGGCTGTGGCGGGGGCGCGTCCCCGTGGACACCCTGCGGCTGATCGGCGCCGGGCGCGGTGGCTCGGCCCACGACGCGCATCTCGCCGCGCTGGCCGGGGCGTTGTCGGTGTGGGCGGCCCGCTCCGGTGTGCCACTGCCCCGGGTGACGGCCGTGCTGCCCGTCGACGCGCGGCGGGCCGAGGAGGAGCAGACCTGGGGCAACCGCTGCTTCGCGCTTCCGGTCGACCTGCCGGTGGGCCCCACCCGGGGCCGCCCGGACGGCTCCCGGGACGAGGAGGCGCCGCTGCGACGGCTGGACCAGGTCATGGCGGTGACCCGGAAGCTGCGGGGCGACACCTGGCGACAGGCTGTTCAGGACCTGGTCCGCTACATGCCGGACCGTCCCACCGCGTGGTACCTGCGCAGGATGCTGTCCCCCCGCGTCACCAACATCATGGCCACGTCCATGCCGCTCGCCGAAAAGGGGAACCTGGGGGAGACCCGGGTGACGGGGACGGCCCTGCTGCCGCTCCTCGTGCCGGGACACCTCTGCGGAGTGGGGCTGTCGTTCTTCGGTGACTGGGCGGAGGTGTCCTTCGTCGCGGACCGCGCCCTGCCGCTGGGCGAGCTGCTGCCGGAGCTGTGGGAACAGGCCGTGCGAGAGCTGGAGGAGAGCGTGCAGCGGGGATGAACGGGTGTACGGGCCCGGGGCGCGGGCCCTTGCCGCCCCGTGCCCGTACGTGACCGGCCCCGCCCCCTACCGGCGCGGGAGGGCTGGTCACACTGTGTCGGACACCGGAGCGGGACGAGGCGCGTCGAGGCGGCGAGCGGCTGCCCGGCGCGCTCGGCGCCTGCCCGCGCGGAGCTCCTGACGAAGGGCCCGCCGGTAGGCGCAGATGTCGATCTCGATCCCGTGCCGGTAGGTCGGCGCGTAGACCTTGTCATGCCTTTCCCGGGCACGGGCGATCGACCGGGTCATCTCCGCGGGCGTCGGCAGAAGGACCTCCCCTTCGATCAGGTCGGCGATCCATTCGGCCTGCGGTTCGAGCAACGGGAAGGCTGCTCCCGCCGGTTGTGCGAGCCCCATGAAGAAGAGCCCGGGAAGCCGGGGCGGCACCGTGCGCAGATACAGCTCGGTGCGGCCGTCCGGCGCGGCGAAGACGGCGGGGTCCAGGAAGGGGAAGGACAGCGAGTACCCGGTGGCGTACACCACGGCGTCCACGGTCTCGCGGCTGCCGTCCGTGAAGGACGCCGAGTCCCTGCCGAAGGAGCGGATGCCGGGCTTGACGGTGACCGCGCCCCGGGCCAGCTGGACGAGGAGCTCGTCCGACGTGGAGGGGTGGGCGGCGAGAGGCCGCCGCACCGGTTCGGGGAGCCCGTAGAGCGCGGGGGCCCCACGGGCCAGCCGCAGCAGGAGTGCCATCGCCGGGTCCTTGAGGAAGCGGGGCAGAGCGGCCGCCCTGCTCACCGCCCAGTGGTCCGCGGGCCGCCCGAGCAGCATCTTCGGGAACACGTGCGCCACGGCGCGGGCGGAGAGGAAAGTCCGCGCCGCCGAACGGGAGATCTCCGCTGCGATCTCGCACCCGGAGTTGCCCATCCCGACGACGAGCACCCGCCGCCCGGCGTACGGCTCGGGGGAGCGGTAGGCGTGCGCGTGGACGGCGGTGCCCTCGAACACCCCGGCCCCGGGCACGGCGGGGTCCGGAAGACGCGGGTCCCAGTGGTGCCCGTTGGCCACCACCACCTCGGTGTACCGATCGGTCTCCGCCTCCGCCGCTCCTTGGCTGCGGCGGGTGACCTCCCAGCCGCCGCCCTCCAGAGGGCGCACGGAGGTCACCTCCGCACGCAGCCCGACGTGACCGTGCAGTCCGAAGGTCTCCGCATAGCTCTCCAGGTAGGCGAGGACCTGGGTGTGGTGCGGGAAGACCGGGTAGGCCTCCGGCATCGGCAGTGAGGAGAAGGACATGCTCTCCTTGGAGATGTTCGCGTGCAGCGACGCGTACACCCCAGACATGCCGTTGTCGTTGCCGTAGCGCCAGAGTCCCCCGATGCCCGAGCCCGCCTCGTAGCAGTCGAACGGGATGCCGCGCGAGGCGAGGACTCTGCTCGCGGCCAGGCCGGACGGGCCGGCTCCGATCACGCACGTTCTCCGCATGGCTGACCGGCCTTTCACGTCAATTGGGTACGACCGCTCCGGGAGCCCGGTCACGGTAGCGGCCGCCACGGCAACCGAGGCGGTTTCGGGCAGGCTTCCCGCCGCACGCGTGACGGGCGGGCACCACGTTGACGCCGCAGGGGGCCGCTCTCCCGGCTGCCGTTTCCCTTGCCCGGCCGACTCGTTGGGCACGCGCGGACCGGTTCCGCGGACCGCTGGCCAGGTACGACGGAGCGAAGCGATGGACGTCCACGATGTGCACCATTCCTACCGGCAGCACGCCGTCCTGCGGGGCGTCGGCCTCCGGCTGAGGCCCGGCACCCTGGCCGGGATCGTCGGCGAGAACGGTGCGGGCAAGACGACCCTGCTGAAGATCCTCTCCGGTGAACTCCGGCCGGACCGGGGGGCCGTGCACCATAGCGGCAGGTTCGGCTACTGCCCGCAGACCGTGGTGCTGGACGACTCCTTCACCGTCCGCCAGCATCTCGACTTCTTCAGGAGCGCGTTCGGCCTCACCGGGCTTGAACGGGCCGAGGAGGTGATGGAGACACTGGCCTTCACCGAGTACCTCGACCAGCGCGCGGGTCGGCTCAGCGGCGGCTCGCGGCAGAAGCTCAACCTGACCCTGGCCCTCATGCACGACCCGGACGTACTCCTGCTGGACGAGCCCTACCAGGGCTTCGACTGGGAGACCTACCTGCGCTTCTGGGAACTGGCGACCAGGCTGCGCGACGCCGGGAGTTCGGTGCTGGTCGTCTCGCACCTCGCGTACGACATCGACCGGCTGGACCAGCTCTGGCGCCTGGAGGGCGGGCGCCTGCACATCCAGGAACGGCCTACGGAGGCCGCGGCGTGAGGCGGCACCTGTTCCTGTTCGTCACGGCATCGCGCTACGCGCTGATCGGACACGCCCGCAACCGGTTCGCGATGCTACTGGTGGTCGTGTACATCCCGGTGTGGATCGCCCTCGCCTATGTGACCATCCCCGATCAGCCCGCCCCTTTCCGGCTCCGGGCGACCGGCGAGGTGCTCTCCCCGCCCGGCAACCACCTCACTCAGATCACCGGCGCGCTGAACGCCGTCACCCTCATCGCAGGGTTCATGATGTTCGCGGCCACGTTCACCGGGGGAGCCTTCGACCGCCGGCTGGCGATGGCGGGCTACCCCCGGTTCCATCTCGTCCTCGCCAAGCTGTCCGCGCTCACGCTGGTCTGCGTCGCGATCTCCGTGTACGCCACCGCCGTCGCCGGGTTCGCCTGGACGCCGCGACAGCCCCTGCTGCTCACCGCCGCGCTGTTCGGCGCCGCCCTCACCTACGGCGCGCTCGGGGTGGTCTTCGGGTCGGTACTCCGGCGCGAGGTCGAGGGCATGTTCGCCATCCTGATGATCAGCGTCCTCGACGTTGCCCTGCAGAATCCCCTCTCCAGCTCCGGGTCCGACAGTGCCGTCGTGCGCTTCCTCCCGACGTACGGGGCGGTTCAGGCCAGCATGTCCGCCGCCTTCTCCGACGCGTCGGGCGGCCGGGCGCTCCTGACCCAGTGCCTCTGGCTCGCCGGTGCGTCGGCGGCGGGATTCCTGGTCTTCCGCCGACGTACCCGGAACGCGCTCGTGCGGCGCAGGAAGCCACCGCTTCCGGCGCCCCGCGGCGCTGGAGCGACTGAGGGCCCTGGCGATCACCGGTCCCCGGCGGAGTCCGGCCCGGCGCCGGAAAGGGTGGGACCCGCCTGACCGCCCGGCTGCCCCGGAGCCGCTCGGCGGACTCCGTCCGTCGCACGGACGGCCGTCGACTCCGTGTGCGCCCCCTGTCCCGCCGATACGCCCGTGACCTGGGCAGGCCGTGATCGTTCTGTAGCCGTCGGGCGCTGGATCGGTGCCCGGAACGACCCGTTCACCAGTGCAAGGAGCACCGCCCCATGTCTCTCTCGCGTACCGCCCGGCGCGCCGTCCTCACAGCGGCCCTGGTCTGCGTCTCCACGCTGACCGTCCCCTCCACCGCACAGGCCGCTCCGCTGCCGCCCGCGTGTCAGGAAGCGCTGCTCGAAACACTCGACAAGTTCCCCGTCGTGGACTTCACGGTCCCGGACAAGGCCAAGAACACCATGATGGGCCAGGTGTTGGGGCTGAGCGAGGCCGACCAGGCAGTGTTCACCGAGGTGGCGTGCGCGGCCTGGAACACCTGGGCGACCCAGAATGGCCAGGCGGTCGCGACGGACCTGGACAGCCGCTACCGGAACGCCGCCGGACCAGTGTGCAACAAGTTCGCCAGGTCCGCGTTGGCGACGATCAAGAAGTACGCCCCCAACGTCCCGGCCGAGACCCGGGAGATGGAGAGGGTGGCCAAGATGGTCTGGCGCGACTCCACGGAGAAGCTGGCCGCGGACGCCACCAACGCCGACTGTCGTACGGCCTACAACGCGGTCAAGGCCGGCTGGTAGCTGGGTCGCGCCGCTCATTCGGCTCTGTGCAGGCCCCAAGGCCCGCGGTAGCGGCACTTGGTGCTGGTACCGCGGGCCTTGTGCGCAAGCGGCTCTCAGCGCTCAGGTGCAGCGGGACCAGCACCTGGTCGCGGATCCAGCGGTAGATGTCGCTGTCGGCACTGGCCTTGGACACCAGGTAGTTCTGCATCGCCCGGGCCAGCGCGGCGGGTCATCTTCGCCCGTGCGCCTCGGCGTCGAAGAACGCCGTCATGCCGCTGCCGGACTCGTCGGACTCGAAGGCGCTGGAGGAGTAGTTGCCGGTGGGCATGTTCGCGGTGTCCTGAAATGTGACGCCGCTCCAGGCGGAGGTGTTCGCCTCGCTGACCCAGTCGCGGATCAGCTGCGACGGTACGCATGAGCCGTAGACCTGCGTCAGCCGCATCAGTACGATGCCGGCGAACATCGTCTTGGCCAGCGAGTACGACGGCAGCGCCATCTGGTTGGAGTATGGGTACGCGCCCTGCCGGGTCTGGCACGCGCCCACGTAGTTCACCCCGCCGTAGGACACTCTGTACGTGATCAGCGCCGAGGCGGTGACGCCGCTGCTGAACGCACTGGTGTCGATGCCGGCGTTCGGGTAGTCGGTGCTCAGCGCGCTGATCGGCTTGGTCGGCATGCGGTGGGCGGCCTCAGCGTTGTATGCGTTCTTCAGGCGGGTGCCACCGGCCATCTTCTTGGCCATGACAGATGCCGTGATCGGGCTGATCGGTGTGGTTGGCGGGGCTGCCGCTGTCTATGGCTCCCTGCTTTTGAGGGGTTCTTGCGGGTGTGGGCGAGGTGGCAGGCGCGGCCGACGTGGAGGAGTGCGGTGGTTTTCCCGGCTGCGGCGGGACCGGTGACGATGAGGGAGGGCCGTGCGGTGGTGTGCTGGTGGCGGCCGAGGATCGTCAGGGTGCGGACCTGGGTGGCGAGCTGGCTGAGGGCGGGGCGGCTCGGCGGTGGCGAAGCGGTGCCAGCCCTGCCAGGTGGCCAGGGGCCGGGATGGTTCGGCCGTGTTGCCGCTGCCTGCGTCGGCGGGTGCTCTGGACGGTTTGGTGCGCTGCGGGGTGGGGGCGGCTGTTCACCACTTGTCGGCTTCCTCGTGTGCGTCGTAGAGCCCGAATCCGGCGGCCGCGGCGGGGCGGGTGTCGTCCTCGGGGAGGTCGTCGAGCTCGTCGATGCTGTCGTTCTCGCTATGCTGCGCCGACTCCCCGATGGGGCCGGTGCCGTATCGGGCTTGCCGTGCGGCGGGAACCGGCAGCGTGGTGGCGCGCGCGAGGAGGGCTCGTTCGGTGGTGGTGGCGTGACCGCTGTGGGCGCGGCGCATGAGCTGGTCGAGGCCGTCGGCCAGCCCGGCCTCATGCTGCTGGCTGTCGTCGTGGTTGTTGTGGCGGGCGTGGGTGCGGATGTGCTGCCAGGTGTGGTCGTTGAACGACTGGTGGACGTGGTCGCGGTGGACCCACGGGATCTCGGTCAGCTCGCCGTCAGGCAGACGCACCCAGATCTGGCGGATACCGCGGGTGCGCTTGCCCTCGTTCCAGCAGTCGCCGCAGTGGAGCTGGACGGGCGGGCTGCCTCGATTGAGGCCCTGCTCGAGCAGCCAGTCGGGCGGCATCGGCCGGTCCTGGGCACTCCGTTGGCGTTCTTGCTCGTGTCGTTCCTCGTCGGCGATCCAGTGCTGTGTGCGTTCCAGGTCGCGCAGCTGTATGCGCTCCCGCGCCTCCTCGTCCAGCCCGCACACCGTCCGGAGCTGGCCGGGCACGTGCTCGGCGCTGCCGTAGGAGTGCCCCAGGGCTGCCCAGTCGATGTCGTCCAGCCCTGCCATGTGATCGTCGGATCGTTTCATGATCCGTATGCTCGCAGGGACCGCTGACGCCGATCCCGCAGGCGAGCTGTCTCCTTGAGCCGGCGGTCAAACTCACCTGTCCATCGGTTAAGACCGCCTGTCAAAGGACAGCTGTCCCGCGCCATCGAATCTTGAGCGTGGCCTCCACCTGCTCAGCGGACGTATGGATCACGCTCCCGCGGAGTACGCGAGCGTGGTCGAACGCCGTAAGGAAGTCTGAGTAGACCCGCCTGCGGGCGTCTTGGACGCGTGCTGCGCGCTGCTCGTCCAGAGTGCGGTTCACCGTGTCGATCACGGCTCGTGCCTGTTCGTCCCCGGCGTAGCGCGCTGCTGCTGCCGTCGGCCGGCTGAGATCGTGAACCAACCGGTGAGCGCGCTCCCCGCGAGAGCGGAACCGGCTGCGATGAGTGCGATGCCCAACTCCCCCATAAGCGATCAGTATGCACAGGAGTCATCGGGG
Organism: Streptomyces sp. BBFR25; assembly: GCF_044590125.1. Taxonomy (NCBI): domain Bacteria; kingdom Bacillati; phylum Actinomycetota; class Actinomycetes; order Kitasatosporales; family Streptomycetaceae; genus Streptomyces; species Streptomyces sp. BBFR25. The sequence continues at coordinate 154,537 of NZ_CP172447.1, read as the reverse complement.
CGTCGAACCAGTGCGCTCGCCCATACGTACGAGTGCAAGTGCCTTCGCGGTAGATGACGCGTCATGCATACCGGGCCACGGCACAGCATGACCTTGACCAGGGATTTCGCCACCTACCCTACGCGCTGTCCGTGCCGGCCGAGTTGGATGGCAGGCAGTAGAGGGCGATGTCGAGGTCCCGGGGTGTCCAGGCGTGGGCGGGGGAGGGGGCGTGGGCCAGGAGGTGGTCGAGGGCGGCGATGTAGCGGGCTGGAGCGTCGGTGAGCGGTATGCCCAGTGAGCGGAGTGAGGCGTGGGCGCGTCGGTCGTAGACGGCCATGCGATGGGGCGCGGCCGCGGTGAGGACGGTGGAGGACAGGGCGTCGCCGCGGGTGTAGCCGGGAAGGCCGGCCAGCGCGCCGCGTCTCGCCCGGGCGGCCTCGCTGAGGCTGACGGAGGCGTCGAGCACGGCAGTCATGGCGGCTGCGGTCGCCCGCCGTACCTCGGCGTCTGCGGTGGCCATCAGCGCGGAGGCCCAGCGGGTGTCGGCGCGCAGGCGTTTCCATAGCAGCAGCGCCCCGATGTCGGCTTTGCTGATGCTGCCTTCGCTGTGGGCCCGCTGGGCGACCTGGTCGAGGACTTCGTCGTAGTGGACGCCGGCCGACTGCGTATACATCTCGCGTGCGGCAATCAGCCGCTGCCAGCCGTCATTGCCGGTCTCACCGGTCTGGTACGTCACGCCCTGCTGGTTCCCTTCGATCTGCAGCCGTCCGGTGTGCGGAGGGGTGCCGGCTGCCGGGCGTCTGCCCGGCAGCCCTCTGCCTGCTCAGATCGGGACTGTTGGGTCAGCCGGCCTGACCTTCGCCTACGCCGACCCGACCGGCCTGTACAAGATGGGGCACCGCTACTACGACCCCGCCCTCGGCCGCTTCACCCAGCCCGACCCATCGGGGCGCCCCCTTCGAGTTGGGCCCCCAGGGAGCGTTCTCCGCGCGGTTTCCCGCGCCAGGTGCCGGTGGGCCGAAAAGCTACTCACCTTCCGCGGCAGCATCTGGTGGATCGCCGAGCCCACAAGTTCGACGAACAGCGAGCCGCCGGGCACCAGCGCCCGGGCGAGCGCGGGCCACAGGGCCCGCCGTTCGTCAGGGGCGAGACAGGCGCCGGTGTTCTGGCAGATCGCCACGTCCGACACCGCGTGCAGGCCGGCCTCCGCGAGGGAGTGCGGATGCACGGTGACCCGCTCCCGCAGGTCCCGCGGCGGCATCGCGATCCGGGTCATCAGCGGACGCGCATCGCCCGCGAGGGCTCGACCGCGTGGACGCCCACCCGGGACTCGTCCAGGCTCATCAGCGTGATGCGCCCGGTGCCGGCACCGACGTCGAGCACACCGACCCGGGCGCCCGCCGTGTCGCTGCCGTACAGCGCCCGGACCCGGGCCTCGTCCCGTTCGGCCTGGAGCACGTCGTAGAACTCCGCGGTGACCGCGTAGTCGTCCTGCGACGGTTCGACGACCGGCGTTCTCGGCATGGGGGAGTGCATGCAGAGCAAGACAGGTCACACGGCCGGTCCGTGACACCCGCAGGTCCGGGCAGTGTCACACCTGGGGTCGCCACACGGTCCTAGGTAGGGAACTGTCACGACACGTCACTCAGGGTGGAGCAGGTGGATCATGCGGGTTACACGCCGCGGTGAACGGATCCCGTCACCCGAGGGCGGCGGGATCCGACCCCCGGTGACAGTGCCCCCGCCGGACTCGGGCCGCGGACAGCGGCTCGACGGACACGACGCCGGCACCGGACGGTTCCTCCGCCGGTCTGCGCCGCCGTCCCCGCCACCCGGGACCGCCCGCCCCGGGACCGTCCGGCCCGGGACCGCCGCGCGGGCGGGCGTTGCGCCGCACCACCGGATCGAGCGCGCTCCGCGGGAGGCGGCGCGCGGCGTCACGACCGTGGTCCTGTCCAACGGCACCCGGGACCTGCCCCCGCCCGCTCCCCGCAACCTCGGCCCCTCCCGCCCGCCGACCCGCGCCGCCGTGCGCGGTGCGGGGCGCCTCGTCGACGAACCGCGCGTCGACGGGCCGGGTCCGTACCGGACCGGGAACGCCGTTCGTGCCGGGCCGGTCACGCCGTGACCGCTTCACCCCGAGACATCGCAAACCCACGTACAGGAGGTTGGCCTGTGAGCACCGTCGCGTTCCTCAACATCGGCATGCACGGGCACGTCAATCCGACCCTGCCGGTCGTGTCCGAGCTGGTCAAACGCGGCCACAAGGTCACTTATCACATCTGGCCGTCCTTCCGGGCGGCGATCGAGAACACCGGCGCCGAGGTGCGCCTCTACCCCGGCGGCGCCCCACCGCTGCCCGACCCGGTCACCCCGCTCACCCTGCTGGAGGCCCTCGCCGGCACCGCGGTACGGCTGCTGCCGACCGTCCTCGCCGAACTGCGCGACATCGGCCCCGACCTGATCGTCCACGACAACACCTGTCCGTGGGGCGCCGTCGCCGCCCGCGAACTCGGTGTGCCCGCCGTGTCGTCGTTCACCACGTTCGCGTACAACCGGCAGGTGCCCAGCCCCACCAGCGCCTCCTGGGACCTGCTGACGCAGGTGACGGCGAAACCCCGTCACCTGCAGGGCTATGTGCGCAACCGCCGGGAGCTGCACCGGCGCTTCGACACGCACGACGTGCCCCTGGTCGACCTGTCGGGTATCCGCCAGCACCTCAACCTCGTCTACACCTCACAGGCGTTCCAGCCCGACGCCGAGGACTTCGACACGTCCTACCGCTTCGTCGGCCCCAGCATCGGCGCCCGCCCGGATGATCCGACGTTCCCCCTTGACGGGTTGCGCGACCCCGTGCTGTACGCCTCCCTCGGCACGGTGTTCGACGCCACGCCCGGACTGCTGCGCACCTTCGCCACCGCGCTCGCCCCGCTCGGCGGCACCGTCGTCCTGTCCACCGGGAAGGCCGATCCCGCCGTACTCGGGCCGCTGCCGGACAACGTGATCGCCCGCCGCTTCGTACCGCAGACGCGAGTCCTGGAACGTACGGCGCTGCTGGTCACCCACGGTGGGATGAACAGTGTGAACGAGGCGCTGTACGCCGGCATCCCGATGCTGGTGATCCCGCAGGGCGCCGACCAGCCGCTGGTCGCCGGGCGCGTCGTCGAACTCGGCGCCGGCCTGTCCATGCACACCCAGGACGTCTCCGAACAGTCCGTACGCGCCCTGGCCCGGCGCCTGCTGGAGGAACCTCGGTTCAGGAAGGCCGCGGCGGCCATGCGCGAGGCCCAGCGCGAGCCGGGCGGATTCCGCCGCGCAGCCGACGAACTGGAGCAGTACCTGCGTACGGCGGCCCGGGTCCCGCGGGCCGGGGGCGACGGAGCACGGCATGGCTGAGACCATGTCCACGGCCGTCGTCGTCCTGCTCCTGCTCGCCGGGCTGTCGGAGGCGGCCGGGCGCATCATGCCGCTGCTGGTGAGCTGGCCCGGGGCGGCCCGCAGGAACGTCGTCGGTCTCATGCTGACCGGCGCGGTCGTCGAGGGCGCGGTGTTCGCGCTGTGGCCGCTGACCGCACAGACGGCCGCCGAACTGCTGGCGTCCGCACCGCCGTCGAAGGACCTGGTGTGGACCCCCGGCCTCCTCGCCCCGCTGCTGTTCACCGCCGTCCTCGCCTTTCCGCTGCTCGGCCCCTTCCTCCATCTGCTGCTCTGCGTGGGCGTCGGCGCCGGCCTGTCCGGCCCGCTGGCCGAGGTCACCGGGCTGGGCTGGTGGACCTCCGCCTGCTGCGTGGCCGTGGCCGGGGCGGTGCTCGGCGGTGCCGTGGAGGGCGTGCGGCGACTGGTCGTGCGCCTCGGCGCCACCGCGCCGCCGGAGGTGCTCGCATGAACCACTTCCTGCTCTGGACCGCGGCGCTGGGCCCGGCACTGCTCGCCGAGGGCCTGCTGGCCCGGTACGAGGTACTGGCCTACGGCGCGGGCTGGCGCAAGCCCCTCACCGCGCTCCCGGAGGGCGTGCCCCATGCCCGCGGCGCGGCCCCCGAAGACCCCCCGCAGGCCTACGTCGTCTATCTGGACGGCATCGGCAAACGCCGCGTGCGCGACAGCCGGGACGGCGGCCAGCTGGTGCAGGCCGTACTCGCTCGGGCGCCGGAGCTGCGGATCCTGGGACAGATCCAGCCCTACTCGCCGCTCGCCGACCCGCTGGCCGACCGCCCCGTGTGGGCGTGGCTGCGCCGTCGCATCGGGCTGCTGCTGTTCCTGCACAACGTGATGCAGATCTTCGTGGCCGCGGACCGCCGCTACCGGCCCCTGTACAACCGGGCCGTCGGCACGCAGATCGCCACACAGCTCCAGCTGGCCGGCTACCGGCCCGGCAGCGGCATCCCCGTGGTGCTGCTCAGCTACAGCGGGGGAGCCCAGGTCGCCACCGGCGCGGTCGACCGGCTGCGCGCGCAGCTCGGGGCGCCCCTGGTGCTCATCCTGTTCGGGGCCTTCCACAACGGGGCCAACGACCTGACGAACGCCGCGCACGTGCATCTGCTGACCAGCGCGTACGACCGCGTCGAGCGGGTCGGCACCTGGCTGTTCCCCCAGCGCTGGCCGGTCCTGCGCGGCAGCGCCTGGAACCGGGCCGTGCGCGCCGGAAAGATCACCGTCCACCGGCTCGAACCCGCCACGCATGTCGGACCGCGCAGCTACATCAGCCCGAGCACCTTCCTGCCGGACGGCCGCAGCCACCTCGACCGCACCACCGACACCGTGCTCGCCATTGTGCGCGCCATCGTGCGCGCCGACCGCGGTGCCACCGCGGTGGACCCGCCGGTGTGAGCGGCGCAGCGGTGCGGGGCGGCTCTTCTCGCCCCGCACCGCTCATGCGTGCGCCGGGTCCGCGATCAGCCCAGGTCGCCCTCTAAGGCGGCCGCCTCCAGGATCGCCTTGACCGCGGTCAGATATCGGGCCGTGTCCGCGCCGTCCACCATAGGGTGGTCGTACGACAGTGACAGGTACGCCATGTCGCGGATGCCGAGGCCCTGGCCGCCGTCCTCCGTCGTGACGACCGAGGGCCGCTTGACGACGGCCCCGGTGCCCAGGATCGCGACCTGTCCGGGCGGCACGACGACCGTGTCGAACAGCGCGCCGCGCGAACCGGTGTTGGAGATCGTGAACGTCGCGCCCGACACGTCGTCCGCGTGAGATGACCACTGCGGGCCCGGCCGGCCAGTTCGGCGGTGGCCCAGGCGATACCAGCGATGCTCAGATCGCCCGCACCCTTGATGACCCGAGTCATCAGCCCCTTCTCGGTGTCCACCGCGATGCCGACGTTCTCCCGGTCGAAGTACGTGATGGTGCCCTCGCCCTCGTTGATACGGGCGTTGACGGCGGGATGCGCCTTCAGGGCCTGGGCGGCGGCCTTGACGAAGAAGGGCATGGGCGACAGCTTGACTCCCTCCCGGGCGAGGACGTCCGCCCCGGCCCGCTCCCGCAGCCGCAGCAGGGCGGTCACGTCGACCTCGACCACGGAGGTCAGCTGCGCCTGTTCCCGCAGCGCCTTCTTGAGGTTCTCCCCGATGATCCGGCGGATCCGGCTCATCGCGACCGTCCGCCCTCGCAGGTCCGCGGCGTCCGAGCCGGCGACGGGGGTGGGAGCCGGGGTGGGAGCGGGTACGGATGCCGGCATCGCGGCGGGCGCGGGGACGGGTGCCGGCACCGACGGCGCAACCGGTGCCGGAGGAGACGGTGCAGGGGCAGGCGGTGCCGGGGTGGGCACGGGCGCCGGCGGCGGGCGGCGCCTCGGGGGCCGGAGGGACCACCGGCGCGGCCGCGCTTGGTGCGTCGATGACCGCGACCTCCGCCCCGATGTCCACGGTCTCGTCCTCGCCGGCCAGGATGCCGGAGACGGGGGGTGCCTCTATGTGTTTGGTTAAGGTCGAAGACCAGTAGGTTCGTGTGGTCGAGGGTGGTGGCCGGGCCGTAGGGGGGTGCATGGGTGATAGCCAGGTGACGATCAAGCTCACGAGTGACGAGGCGCTGGTGCTGTCGCACTGGCTGGAGAGGCTGCAGATGACGGACCTCAGCCGCGTTGTCGACGATCCGGCGGTGTGGGCACCGATCGGGACTGCTGCACGGATAGGTGACACCTGACCTGGCTTGCTGAGAGGCGGCCTGGAAGGATGTTGCAGTGCCCAAGCCGTATCCGAAGGAGTTCCGCGAGGACGTCGTACGGGTCGCGCGCAACCGCGAGCCAGGCGTCACGCTGGAACAGATTGCCGCCGACTTCGGCGTCCACCCGATCACTCTGTCGAAGTGGCTGCGCCGTGCCGACACAGACGAGGGCGCCGGGCCCGCAGCGGCGTCGGGTGAGTCGGCCGAGCTGCGCGAGGCCCGCAAGCGGATCCGGCTGCTGGAGCAGGAGAACGAGGTCCTCAGGAGGGCCGCGGCGTATCTGTCGCAGGCGAACCTGCCGGCAAAATGATGTACCCGCTCGTCCGCGAGCTGGCCGCCGCCGATGCCCTGGCCGGGTGCCGGTGGCGGTGACGTGCCGGGTGCTCGGGCTGGCTCGCCAGCCCTACTACCGGTGGCTGGACCGGCCGGTCACCGACGCCGAACTGGTCGAGGCTTACCGGGCCAACGCCCTGTTCGACGCGCGTCGCGACGACCCCGAGTTCGGCCACCGCTTCCTGCTCGACGAAGCGCGCGTCGCCGGTGAGGCGATGGCCGAGCGGACCGCCTGGCGGATCTGCCGGGACAACCGCTGGTGGAGCGCCTTTGGCAAGCGAAGAGGCCGTGGGAAGAACGCCAAGGCCGGGCCGCCTGTCCACGATGACCGGGTGCGGCGGGACTTCACTGCAGCCGGGCCGAACCGGCTGTGGCTCACGGACATCACCGAGCATGCCACCGGCGAGGGCAAGCTGTATCTCTGCGCGGTCAAGGACGTGTTCTCCGGCCGCATCGTGGGTTATTCCATCGACGCCCGGATGAAATCGAGCCTCGCGGTAACAGCCCTTGAATCCGCCGTCGCCCGCCGTGACCAGGTCGCCGGATGCATCGTTCATTCCGATCGCGGATCGCAGTTCCGCTCACGGAAGTTCGTGTCCGTTCTCGCACGTCACGACCTGGTCGGCTCCATGGGCCGGGTCGGTGCGGCCGGCGACAACGCGGCCATGGAGAGCTTCTTCGCGCTGCTGCAGAAGAACGTCCTCGACCGCCGTTCCTGGGCCACCCGCCAGGAGTTGCGGATCGCAATCGTCACCTGGATCGAGCGCACCTACCACCGACGCCGGCGTCAGAGACGCCTGGCCCGATTGACCCCCGTCGAGTACGAGACCATCATGACCCCAGCCGCAGCCCTGGCTGCATAAACCCCGCTGTCACCCGATCATGCAGCAGTCCCCGCCTCGTCATTGAGACCCGATCCTCGCCGCCTGCGAGGTAAGCCGCACCCCGGGTGGGTGATCATCAAGCAGAGGCCGTGACCCTTCCCCGGACGTCAGTGGTTGGTTGTGCGTGACACGACTGATGATCGCCGCTACTGCGGTAGCCACATTGGCCGCTACCGCCTTGCTCGCCCCGGCAGCTGATGCCGCTCCCGCTCCTGCCACGGCGGCCACCGCGCCCGCCAAGGCATGCGCCACGAAGTGGACGGTCACTGGGAAGAAGGTTGCGGTCCGGATGCCGGAGGGCAACGCACCAGTCGCAGCGCCCGACTCCCCGGTCGTGCGCTACCTCCACCGCGGCGACGTGGTGCGCTCGTGCGTGGAGGCGATCGCCCGCACGCAGAGTGGTCCGGCGTACCACAAGTGCGGCCGCGGGGGACACGTGTGGCGCATCGTCCGGGGCGGCCAGGTACCGGCCACCTGCCTGAAACGAGCGTAATTGCATCAAATGCAACATGACGCAGAGTGGCGGTATTGCCGTTTAGGCAGGTCAGAGCAGGCGGCACCGTGACGAGTCTCAATGCCTGCCTGACTGCCTGAGCTGCACCGTATCAAGCAAGCTCAACAATGTTGCATCTGATACAACAGCTTCTGTGAGTACACACGCGCCTGGGTCAGCGAAGCTCGTCCTGGCCCAGAACGTCGTCCACATCGACCCGGCACCTGCGGTCTTTGAGGCGATGAAGGAGGGTTGGGCGAGGCAGCAGTCGGCTCGGTTTCTACGGGCAGCCACGATCACCCCGCGACTGCGGCTGATCGAGCGGTTCGGGGAGTTCACCGGCCAGTACCCGTGGCAGTGGACGCCGGCGGAGGGGGAGGCGTTCATCGCTCATCTCCGTGGCGGCGCCAAGCCGATCCAGATGTCGACAGCTCGGACCTATGAGGTGACGATCGGGCTGTTCATCGAGTACCTCATGGATAGCCGTTACGGGTGGACGGAGGTCTGCAGTGAGCGTTTCGGTGAGGGGCCGCAGGCGGTCTTCCACGAGGGCAACTCGGTTCTGCACACCATTGAGTACGAGGGCGACCCCCGCAGGCGTCCGCTGGATTATGACGAGGTCCAGGCCCTTTTCGATGCCGCGGACGCCAGGCCCGCCAAGATCCGAGGACAGGGCCGCAAGGGTGTGCTTGCCGCACTACGTGATGCCGCGGTCCTGAAGACGATCTACGCCTACGGGACCCGGCGCACGGAATCATCCCGGGTGGACCTGGTCGACTTCAGGCGCAACCGGAAGGCGCCACGGTTCGACTACGGCAGCTTGATGGTGCGCTTCGGCAAGGCGTCGAAGGGGGCACCGGCCAAGCGCCGCACCGTGCTGACCGTCCCCGAGATGGACTGGGTGGTCGGTGTCCTCCAGGAGTGGCTGTCCGAGATACGCCCGCATTTCGCGCCGGGTCGGCATCCCGCGCTCTGGGTGACCGAGCGGGTGGGCCGCCTGTCCCCGCGGTCGATCAACGAGGCTTTCGTAAATGCCCGCCAGGCCGCCGGCCTGGACGAGGACCTGGATCTGCACTGCCTCCGGCACAGCTACATCACCCATCTGACTGAATTCGGCTACCCCGCCCGGTTCGTTCAGGAGCAGGTCGGCCATTCCCATGCCTCGACCACGGCGATCTACATGGGTGTCTCGAACGAGTACAGGAACAAGCTGCTGGAAGCCTCGATGAAGGCACGGCTCGGCGAGGACTGGGAGTGACGGCGTGATCAAGAAGATGGGCTACCAGTGGAAGCTGCGGCAGCTGATGGCCGAGCGGGAGATGTTCTAGACCTCGGACCTGGTGCCGCTGCTGGCCGAACGCGGAGTGACGTTGTCCCGCGAGCAGGTCTACCGGTTGGTCACCCAGCCCCCGCAACGGATGAGTATGGACACGCTCGTCGCGCTCTGCGACATCCTGGAGTGCACCCCGAATGACCTGATCAAACCGGAAGCCGTCAACGCCCAGGTCAACAAGACCTCCGACGGGACGCTCGGTCCCGCTCCGGCGGCTCCGCGGCGAGCCGTCGTCCGTCGGCCCGGTCAGTCGTGACGAACGGACCGCGAATACCGGGGCGGGAACTCGCCGAGGTCCGGTCCTGGCTGCTCGGCCGCCTGCGGGAAGTGGTCGGTCCGACGCTCTCAGCGAGAGACGCCGAGGTGATCCTCACGCAGGCCAAGGCATGGAGCCCCGTCGTCGCGAGAGAGATGGCCACCTACCTTGAGGAACACCCCGATGCTCTGTCGGCCCCTTCGTCGCACTGCCCGGCCGCGCTGCCGCGGCTCTTGGGGCAGCTCGACCTACACGGCTACGGCCTCAACGTCACCCAGCTCGCTTGTCCTCGCTGCGGACGAACCGACAAGCCGCTGGTCCGTCCGACGCCCGAAGGACGCTGCTGCGGTTGGTGCGGACACCGCACGGAACTGCGGCCATGCGCCCGTTGCGGCAAGGACGGCAACATCGTCACCCACCGCGAGGAAGGCCCGATCTGCCGGGCCTGCTACCGCAGAGACCCGGCGAGAAAGACGAAGTGCGCGAAGTGCGGCCAGTTGCGCGAGCCCGCTCGACGGGAGAACGGGAAGATCGTTTGCGGACCGTGTGCTCCCAAGCTGGAGCACGAGTGCTCGCGCTGCGGCCGGATGGCACCCTCCGCCGTCGCGGGCGATGAACCCATCTGCCGGTCCTGTTACACACGGCCGCCGCGGCTCTGCGGCGTCTGCGGTGAGGTCCAGCCAATGGCCAAACGAGCCGCCGACGGGCAACCGGACACGTGCATGAGCTGCTACCGCTCTCCGCTCGGCGAGTGCAGCGTCTGCGGCCGGCAGCGTCCCGTCCAGCGCCGCAGGGGGCCTGGCGGCGCTCTCTACTGCGATTCCTGCCGTCCGCGCAGCATGACAACCTGCGTCGACTGCGACAGGAGACGGCCTCTGAAGGCCACCTGGCCGGTCGGGGCTCTCTGCGACACCTGTTACCGCCGTCGCACCCGTTCCCCGGCCCCCTGTACCGGATGCGGCACTCTCCGGGTTCTGGTCGGCCGCTCCGAGCAGGGACATGATATCTGCGGGCCGTGCTCTGGCACGGAGATTGACTACGCCTGCCGCCGCTGCGGCTTTCCCGGAAACATCTACGCGGACGGGTGCTGCGGCCGCTGCATCAACAGCGATCGTGTTCACGACCTCCTCAGCGACGAGGACGGGAACCTGGTGCCGCACCTCGCGCCGCTTGCGGACAAGCTCACGGCTGCGGAGCCCTGGGCGGTCCGCAACTGGCTCGCCACGAGCAAGGGCGTTCAAGTCCTGGCGAGACTCGCCTCTCAGAAAGCGGAGATCACTCACGAAGTCCTCGACGGACTGGAACAGGACGGCAGCACCCGCTACCTCCGGGAACTCCTCGTCACCACGGGTGTCCTGCCGCGTCGGGACGAGAACTTGCACGGATCCAGCTCTGGCTCGACGCTGCCCTCAACGGCCTGCCTGCCACGCAGTTGAGGGTTCTCCGTCCCTTCGCGGAGTGGTGCATCCTCCGCGACGCGCGACGCCGGTCCGAACGCGGCAGATACACGTCCGGCGCCGCCTCCGTCGACCGCATGGAAATTCGTGCCGCCATGGAGTTCATTGCCTGGGTGGAGATGGAAGACTTCGATCTCGGCTCGCTGACCCAAGGCGATCTCGACCTTTGGGTGACATCCCACCGCACCCGGCGCATCGGGGCGTTCATCCGGTGGACCGTCGCCCGCCGCCTCACCGGGAAGCTCACGGCCGTCCCCCAGCACAGCGGCCTGCCGACCAAATTCCTCAGCAGCGAAGAACACCACGAGCAACTACGGCGATGCCTCAACGACGACGAACTACCGCTCGAAGTCCGCATCGCTGGAGCCCTGACCAGGCTCTACGGACTTCCCACCGTCCGCATCCTTCAACTCACAACAGACCGGTTCCACCATGAGGAGGACGGCACCTACCTCACCATCGACCAGAACCCCGTTCTCCTGCCGCCCAAGCTGGCCCGACTCATCGAACAACAGGCCACCCGTCCTATCGGCCACATCTCGATCCTCGACCAGCCGACAGGAGACCATCCGAAGTATTTGCTGCCTGGGCGCCCACCCAGCCGGCCACGATCGGCTGCCGGACTCCACTCCCTCATGCGCCAGCACGGCCTTCCCGGCCTCAGCGCACGCAACACCGCCATGATCGAAGCAGTCGCCGACCTCCCCCCGATCGTCGCGAGCGACCTCTTCGGCATCCACCCCCAGACTGCACACAGGTGGGCCCGCTTTGCGCAGGACAGCTGGACGGACTACCTTGCCGCCCGCGCCGCCACAGAGAAGTAAGCCCTCGCGTTGGCCTGCGGCTGACCAGCTTGATGGCTTGATCACAAGGTGGTCGTTGGCCGACTCACTACGCTGAGCGCCTTCGCGACTCGGGAGGTTCGGTTGGTACGGCGGAGCACGCTCGGGCAGGACTTCCGGCGGTTGTGGGGCGCCTACGCGGTCAGCGCAGCGGGCAGTGCCGTGGGCATGGGGGCGTTGCCGCTGATCGCCCTTCTGGTGCTGGATTCCTCGGCATTCCAGGTCTCGATGCTCGCAGCGTTGTCTGCGGTGGCCAGCGCGCTGATCGCTCTGCCGCTCGGTGTGCGTATCGAGCACCAGTACAAACGGCCGGTCATGATCACCGCCGATCTGGCCCGCTGCGTACTGTTGGTCAGCATTCCTGTCGCCATGGCTTTCGACCAGCTCACCTTCACCCAGCTATGTGTCGTCGGCGTTCTCCAGACAGCTGCGTCTGTCGCGTTCGACGCGGCCAGTGGAGCACATCTGAAAGCACTCGTCTTGCCCGAGCACCGCCTTCGTGCCAACAGCCTGTTTGAGACGACTACCTGGATCAGCGTCAGTGCCGGCCCGCCCGTCGGAGGGCTTCTGATCGGGGCATTGGGCGCGGCGGCCACGATGGTGGTCGACGCGCTGTCCTTCCTCGGATCGGCTGTGGGGATCCGTCGTATCCGGCAGCCCGAATCCGCGCCACCGGCACGTGCCGCCACCGCTCACCTGGGCCGGGACATCGCGGCCGGTTGGCAGTACCTACTGCGCCACCCAGGACTACGGCCGCTGTTCTTCAACGCGCTGCTCTTCGGCGGATCCGTCATGATGGCATCCCCGCTGATGGCCGTCCTCATGCTGGATGACCTCGGTCTGGCGCCGTGGCAGTACGGACTCGCTCTGGGACTGCCGTGCCTGGGCGGTGTGCTGGGCTCGCGCCTGACTCCGCTCCTTACCCGGCGATTCGGACAGCGTCGCGTTCTGCTGGTGTCCGGTGTGGCACGTACGTTGTGGACGATCCTGCTGCCGCTGACGCCCTCCGGCGCCCTCGGCCTGTTTGTCATCGTGGCCGCCGACTTCGGCCTGCTCTTCTCCGCCGGGGTCTTCAACCCGTCGTTCACCACCTACCGCATGGCGGCCACACCGGACGCCTTCATGTCCCGAGTCGGCACCTCCTGGTCAGTGGGCGCGAAGACGTGCCAGGCCGCATTCGTGATCGCCGGTGGCCTCATCGCCGCCGTCGCAGGCGTACGCGGCGCCCTGCTCATCGCCGGCCTGCTGTGCATGGCGAGCACGCTGCTTCTGCCATGGCGAAAGGCACGCTTGTCCAACGGGCATGTTCCGTCGCCTACGACAGAAGCGGCTCCGTCCCCGGCAACGGACAGTCCGGCCGCGTAGCGGCTTCCTGGCTGCAGGGACGGAGACTTGGTCAGCCCGGTCAGGCGTCCGCGCCTTTGGTGCCGACCTATGGGGCCACAAGCCCACGGCCGAAAACCGTCCGGGCCTTCGACACCCGCCGCCCTCCAACCAGTTCGATGTGCCCTCGGTCAGTCGGAGTTCGCCCTCGTGGTTCAGCCATGCGGTCCGATGAATCAGCCCTCTGGAACGTCCGGCCTGGTGGGCAAGAGCCGACACTTGGGTCGAATAGTGCAGGGTCGGAACACTGCCTCTTCGCCAGTAAAACGTGCTTGATTGCAGCGCGCGGTGCAGAGCCGCTCGGGTCTGCACCGCAGGGCGCCCCCGTCTCCTGCTTCAGTCCAGCTGCATGCAGACCGACTTGCGCAGGTAGGGCTTCTTGACCCATCCCGTCTTCCCGGCCTTGATGCCGGACGCGGTGCGGTCCATGGTGAAGGTCTTCCACCATCCGCCTCGCTTCGCCTTCGGCGTACCCAGCCGGTCTCCCTCCCGCAGAAGGCCGAGTGACACGTAGCCGCTGCCAGGGCCGGAGCGGAGATGCACCGTGGTGGTGGCCTCATAGCCGCATCCAGCCGCCGTAGCGGGTACGGGCCCGGCGAAAAGGGTGGAGGTGGCGAGAGTTGCTGCCGCAGCGGCAGTGATCATCAGTCGTTTCATGCTTCGCCCAACTGCGGGCACGCCCACTAGGCACGCCCTTTGCGCGTTGATCACCCGGCCGGGATGCCGCAATGCCAACTCGCCTCCCAAGAGGTGAGTTCCAGGGCCGGTTCGCTCGCATGGGTGATCATGACGGGTGCGGCGTCTCGGGACGGCTGGCGCATCAGTTGGGCCGACCAACCGCACCTGCTGGCTGCTCCGCAGCGGGTGCGGCCCGCCGATACGGGGCAACGTAGGAACATGAGTGACCAGTGGGAGTACCGGTTCGTGTCGTTCCCCGCTCGGACGGATGAGCAGGTAAACGCGACGCTGGCGGACTGGGGCGCACATGGGTGGGAGCCCGTGCACCATGCAGTCGCCATGGACCACGACGGCATCCCGACGTACTACTCATTCCTGTTCAAGCACCGTCTTGCCTAGTGGGGCATGCGCAGCGCGCTGTCCGGCCGGTAGTGCGGGCACGCCGTGACACCGTCCGCGAGGGCGCGCCGGGCCTGCTCCTGGTCGATGCCCTTGCTGCGGGTGCCCGTGTTCCAGCAGTCGCCGACGTGGACGTAGACGGGCGGGCTGCCCTTGTTGAGGCCCTGTTCTAGAAGCCAGTCGGGCGGGTCCGGTTTCTCCGCGATGCCGCGTTGTCGTTCGGTCCCGCGCCGCTCTTCCTCAGCGATCCATCGGCGGGTGCGGTCCAGGTCGCGCAGCTGCACCCGTTCCAAAAATCGGAGCAGTGTGAGGCGCGCTGGATCGTTCATGCGTTCGATTCTATGCTGTGCTGGTCACGCAGCAATCCAGGGGTGGGCGAACGGAGAGACGTCATGGAGCCCGCCGACCTGCTTGACCAGCACGGCATCAAGCCCGCCGGTTTGGAAACGGCACCGGCTCCACCCGCGCGGCGGGAGACGCTGGCCCGTATCCAGGAGACGCCACCCCGGGCCTGTGTGGTGTGCGGCGGCCCTGCGGCCACCGCTCGAGCCGTGCGCTTCCCGGGGGCAGGGCCGCGCTGGGTGGATCTGTGCTGGGACGACGGGATGGCGGTCCGTCCCCGATGCCGTGTCCCAGAGACGCTGGAGGCCATCGCCGCGGACCTGCGGGCGGCGGCCCGGGAGGCTGGCCTGCCGGGGGCGTCGCCGCTGTCGTTCTATTCTTCGTTCGAAGCGGCTGCTTGTGGCCGCCGGAACGGCGAGGAAACCCGATGACCGCCCCTGTACCGCCCACCAGCGAGCCGGACACATCAGCGCGCACGTGTCCCGGCGACCAGATCGGCCCGTGCTCCACGTGCCGTCGGCCGACCCACAAATACGGCTCGGGGGCCCGCTCTCCGCTGTGCGAGTACTGCGACGCCAAGGCAGTCCAGCGCTGGGGGAGGACGCTGCGCGCCACCTGACTCGGGCGGAGCGGTGAGGGGGGCGAGCCGGGAGGCAAGACGGCTGATCCGGCCGATCTGGCGGATACATGCAGCCATCCTTGTATGACGCAGATGTCTCGGCTGCGCATGCTGGCTACAACCTTGACCAGGGGTGTTCACTGAGCTGGTGGGGGTTGTGCGTGCTGACCATCAATGTCGCCGTGCTGCTGGCGGTCATCATCGTGGTGCGGTTGCGCCGACGGACCGAGGCGCGCAGCCGCAACGACGAGAAGATGACGGTGCTGATCGTTCTGGTCTTCGGCATCCTCGTCGCGCCGACCGCATTGGGGCAGGGCGTGCTCGACTTCGTGGGGCAGCTGGCTTCCGGCATCAACGACGCTGGCCGGTGACCGCCCCCGCGCTCTGCTCGCGTTACCGGACTGCCAGGGGCACCCTGGAGGCGTGAGCCGCGCGCCCATCGTCGTGCACCGGCCTTCGCTCTCCGGGGGCCGGCGGGTCAGCGTGCACCGGCACGGCCGGGACGAGATACTCGGCACCGCCTACAGCGATCACGACCTGCTGGTGTTCCTCGAAGGCGCCGGCATCGACGACGCAGAGGCCGTTCTGGACGACCGGCGGTGGGTGGAGTGGCGCGGCGGCCCTGCTCACGACTTCCGTGCCGCCTGATTCACAGGCACACGCAGAGCGAGCGCGTGCGTGGAAGGCATCAGGCATGACCTGGACGCTGCCGGAACCGATGCTCACCACACCGGTGGGCAGCCCCGACCTGCCCCCCGGATCCGCCGCTGAGCCGAAGTGGGACGGCTACCGCGCCCAACTCGCCCGCTACGCCGACGACAGGGTGATGCTGCGCTCAAGGCAGGGCACGGACATGACCGCCGCGTTCCCGGAGATTGCCGACGCCGCGCTCGCGCAGTTGCCCGGCGACTCCGGCCTGGACGGGGAGCTGGTGGTGTGGGAGGGCGAGCGGCTGGCGTTCGAGCGGTTGCAGCAGCGGCTGGCCCGCCGCCGCGGCGCCGGCGCGCTCGCGGCCGCCCGTACCTGGCCCGCGCACCTGGTCGTGTTCGACGTCCTGCACCTGGACGGCACCGACATCTCCCCCTGGTCCTACGCCCGCCGCCGGACCGTCCTGGAGACCCTGTTCGCGCACACACCACTGACAGCCCCGTTCACGCTGTGCCCCTCGACCACCGACCCGGACACTGCGCGGGACTGGCTCACCTGGACATCCGCCGGTCTGGAGGGCCTGTGCTTCAAGAGGCTGGCGGAGCCGTACCGCGCCCGGATCAGGGCGTGGGGGAAGTACAAGGTCCGCACCACCACCGAGGCCATCGTCGGTGCCGTCACCGGATCTGCCGCCGCGCCCCGCACGCTGCTGCTCGGCCGCTACGACGAGTCCGGCAGGCTGCGCTACACCGGTCGCACCGTCCCGCTCGACCGCACTGCGGCGGCCAGCCTCGGGACCGCGCTGGTACCGACCCGCGGAAGGCATCCGTGGACGGGACGGACGTTCGCCGCCGGGTGGCCGCGACGTCCTGGACGTCGCGCTCATCGACCCGCAGCTGGTGGTGGAGGTCGCGGTCGACGTTGCGCGTGATGGGGCCGGCCGGTGGCGCCACCCGGTACGCCTGCATCGGATCCGGGCGGAGTTGCATCCGATACATGTCCCGCTCTTCGGCGAGGAGGACGATTCGGCTGGTTGAACTGGCAGCCAGTGTGTTTTGGCAGGTCCCGTGCGGGGCCCGGACGGTATGACGCCGGGGCCCCGCACGGGCGGGGTTGTCAGCGCTTCATGAGGGCGAAGACGCCCCAGTTCAGGTACTCACGCCCGTAACGAGCGTATTGGGCGGGTCCGGTGGTGAGTTCTTCTCGTACTTCGGGGGCGAGTTCGTCGTCCGGATTCTCATCGAGCCAGCGGCGCATGGTGAGCCACTGGGCTGCGAAGTAGCGGTCCCAGCCGTTGTGGTCGGCCAGCGTCATTTCCACGACGTCGTATCCGAGGTCCTGGAACTGCCCGATCAGTTCCGCCAGTTCCAGGAAGTCGGCGGTGGAGGTGGCGAGACACGCCTTGGCCGTCTCCTCGTCCGGAGGGGTCTGCCGCCAGAAGGGTTCACCGATCAGCATCATTCCTCCCGGGCGCAGGCTGCGCTGGAGCAGCTCGGCCGTTCCGGCGACGCCGTTGCCGATCCAGGTGGCCCCGACACAGGCGGCCAGATCGACCGGCTGGCCGGCGACATGGCCGGCGGCATCGTCGTGAATGAACTCGACCCGGTCTGCGACGCCGAGTTCGGCGGCGCGGGCCCGGGCCTGCTCGGTGAAGAGCGTGCTGATGTCAACGCCGGTGCCCGTGAAGCCCAGGTCGCGAGCCCAGGTGCACAGCATCTCTCCCGAGCCGCTGGCCAGGTCGAGTACCCGTGTCCCGGCGGGGAGGCGGAGAGACTCGCCCAGAGTGGCGAACTCGTTGGCGGTCAGCGGGTTGTGGATGCGGTGGCCGCTCTCGCGGATGGTGTACATGCGGGGAAGGTCCATGACCTGATTCCTTTTCGTCATGCCTTGAAGTTCGGGGACTGCTTGAGGGCGCGCACCTGGCGGGCGATCTGCTTCATCGGCCGTTCCAGCTCGGCGCGCAGCCGCGCGTCGGTGCGGGAGGCGGCGTAGGCGTTCTCGCGCTGCAGCCGGTGCCAGCTGTCCAGGCGCCGCTGGGGGAGATGGCCGCCCTCGACGGCGGCCAGCACCGCGCAGCCCGGCTCGCTGGTGTGGGCGCAGTCCGCGAAGCGGCAGTTGCGCGCCAGCTCGGTGATCTCGGCGAAGGTCTGCTCCAGGCCCTCATCGGCATCGTGCAGGCCCACGCCGCGCAGACCCGGGGTGTCCAGCAGAACCCCGCCATGAGGCAGCGGCACCAGCTCGCGCCAGGCGGTGGTGTGCCGCCCCTTGCCGTCAGTGCCGCGCACCGCGCCAGTGGCCAGGAGGTCCTCGCCCAGCAGGCGGTTGCCGAGGGTGGACTTGCCGGCGCCCGAGGGCCCGAGCAGGACGACCGTGCCCGACAGGACCGCAGCCAGGACGTCCAGGCCCTCGCCGGTGGCGGCGCTGGTGACCAGCACCTCCACTCCCGGGGCCGCCTCGGCCACCTCGGACGCCGCGAAGGCGGGGTCGGCGGACCGGTCGGCCTTGGTGAGCACCACCACCGGTGTGGCGCCGCTCTCCCAGGCCAGGGCCAGCATCCGCTCGATCCGCCCGAGCCTGAGCGGGTCGGCGAGGGAGACGGCCACCGCCACGGTGTCGACGTTCGCGGCCAGGACCTGGGCCTGAGAGGTGCGCGAGGAGGTGGAGCGGACCACGGCGGTCCGGCGCTGAAGCACCTCCACCACGGTGGCGGAGGCCGCCGTGCAGGCCGGCCGGACGGACACCCAGTCGCCAGTGCACGGCGTCAGCCGATCACCGGTGCCCGACGAGGGAAGGAGCACCGCGCGGACGGGGCCGGTCTCGGCGACGACATCGCACAGGCCGCGCTCGGCCCGCACGACACGGCCCGGAACCAGCCCGTCGGCCCGCGACGGGGCGAAAGAGTGCTCGCGTTCGGTGTCCCAGCCATAGTCGGCCAGCGTCAGGACGCGCTCACGAGACGTGTGAGCAGGTGGGTATGAAGTGGGTTGATGAAACAAGGTGGAGACCCTTGATCAGGGGCCCCGCCGGACGACAGGCGTGCCGAAAACACTCCTACAAGGGAGGAAGGCAGGCGAAGGTCAGGACGAGGCCCGGGAGGTGAGGATGATCCGGGCACCGCACACAGCGGTGGTCTCCACGACAGTCATCAACACACCTCCTCAAATCTCCGCGAGCGAGCTGATCATCGCTCTCACACCCACGATAACACCCACCGTGGACATTGCCGCCACTCGGACGGCACGCTCAAGACGTAGACCACCGACGGCATCCGCCGGGCAACAGCGGAAGCGCGCTACGTCCTCACGCTGTTCGACACCACTCCCAGGCGAGCAGCTTGGTCCGCCTCGCGCCGCTGATACGCCTACTTCGTGATTCATCCCCGCTGACGTACGAATACCGCAGCCTCGGAATACGTACCTGGTACCAGCTCTTCGCCCCGACTTGCCTGCGCGGGCTGTGCCGCCGTTTGGCGCATGAGCCACAGCGGGATGCACCAGGTCGGAGAGCGGGGGAGCGGCACAGGGCAGCGGCACGTCACGTGGGTGAACGGTATCCCTGTGGACTGGTGTGGTGGAGGACGCGAGACGGCTCGATGTGTTGCGTTCTCCAGGCGCAGCGGGCCCGGGGCCGCTACCAGGAGTGGCCGGGGCGGTCGGGTGTGGTGAGGGGCTGGCGCAGGTCGAGGTAGCAGCGCAGTCGTACGCCTGGCTGCCCGGCCTCGCGTGTGGTGCGTTCCACCGACGTCGTTGCCCACCGGGCGGTCAGCGCGGTGTGGAAGGCAAATGCGGTCTCGTCGTCGGCCGCGGCGACATCGACCACGACCAGGCCGGGTTCGGACACATGCACATCGTTGATCGCTTCCATGACCGGCACGACGCCTCACCCTGGGGCGGCAGTTCTCATTCCGCTGCGCATTCACCCCTGCGTGGGGGTGCGGGCAGCTCCCTCTGGTTAGGCGCGCAAGTCTGACCGGGGAGAACGTTCTGCGGCAGCCGATGCGCAGTCACATTTTCTTCACCCCTCCTCCACTTTGCGATCATGTCCGGTAGGCTCCGGGCGCTCCATTCGCACCACTGAGGGGGGATTCCTCATGCGCATCAGGCGCACTCTGACCGCTGCCGCGACCACGGCGGCCGTCACTTTGCTCGGCCTGGCCGCGGCTGTTCCGGCGCAGGCCGCCGAGTACTCTTCGGCGCTGAAGATCAAGGGCGTGCAGTACGATGCTCCGGGCCGGGACTCCAACAAGTGCTCGGGCGGTAACACGAAGAACGAGTACCTGACGATCAAGAACTACTCGAAGACGGCGACCGTGAACCTGAAGGGCTACAAGGTCAAGGACGCCGCCGGGAACACGTTCACCTTCAAGAACAGCCACACCCTGCAGCCCGGCGACTACATCAGCCTCCGCGGCGGCCGCGGCACCGACTCCGACGCGAAGAACGTCGTTTACCGCCAGAACTGCAACTTCATCTGGAACAACGACAAGGACACCATCTACTTCTACAAGCCGGGCGGCTCCCGGGCCGACGTCCACGCCTACACCAAGAAGTCCAACGACCGCGACGGCAACGGCTACATCACCTATCACGGCTGACCCGGCCACCCACGCACACGGGCCGGCCGCCGGGCGTCTGCCCGGCGGCCGGTTTCATGTTTGCACCGCGTCCCCGTTCCCAGGCGGGAGCGGCGGCACTACGCGGCGAGCTCGTAGGTCACCTGCTGGTTCGGGCAGTTGCCTGCAGCGTCCCGCAGCGCGGCCACCTCGGTCTCGTCCGCTGTCAGGCTCCAGCGCAGCTTCGTGCCGACCCACTCGGCGATGTACCGGCAGTGCACCTCGGCGGCCGGGGGCATCCACTGGGCCGGGTCCTGGTCGGCCTTGGACCGGTTCGAGCGGGCCGTGACAGCCACCAGCGAGGTCTGTGCGCCCTGGTCGTTGGCGTATGCCTCGCGCCGCTGCGCCGTCCAGGCGGAGGCGCCGCTGTCCCAGCTCTCCGCCAGGGGCACCATGTGGTCGATGTCCAGGCCGGAGGCGGAGGTCACCCAGACCTGGTCGTAGTAGGACCACCAGCGTCCGCCCGTGATCCGGCACCGGGGGCCGACCGTGGGCGGCTCGACGGCTTCGGCGATGAGGACCTCGTTGCGGGTGCTGCAGCCGTCGGACGGGTTGTCACCACTCGTCCAGTGGCGGAAGGCGTCCCGGTCGTAGCCGGCGCGGGACTCGGCGCTGACCGGCAGGCGGGTGACGGCTTCGGCGACCGTGAGTGTCTCGGCCGCGTGGGCGGGCGTGGCCGCGGTGAGGGACAGGACAGCGAGGAGCGCGGCGACCAGGCCGCGCAGCACAGGAGTGAACACGTATCGGTGATAGCGGCCGCAGCCGGGGCGCGGTAAGCGGTTCGGCGAGTGCGCCGCCCGTGTGAGTGCAATGGTCATACCGGACCAGCGTCGACGCGGCTGCTCCCTGCACCTTTGATGCCGGCGCGAAGCAGGTCCGTCCACGCAGCGAGGGCGAAGAGTGGGATGTGCCCCGGTGGGGCTGCTGTTGCCCGGTGCTGCCTCTTCGCCGTCTTCGGGGGAGGGGCGTGCGCCGTGGGCGCGCGGCGGTGTTGGCGTACCGCACGGTTGTCGACCGTTGGGGGAGGCGTGGGCCGGCGTGTGTGGTGTTGGCTCCCGTCCGGCGGCTTCGGGGTGCCGGACGGGAGCGGCACGGGGCCCTCCTGAGGTTCCTTGAGCACGAGGGAACCCGCGCGCCTTCCAGACGGGAAGGTGCGACGCCGAGGCGTCCCCCTCATGGTGACGACCCTTGGCCACCGGCCGTGCAATTGCATAAATGCTGATCAGAAGTGGCTGATCTGTTGCGCTTCTGTCCGTATGGATGCCGGGATTGGCGTTTCTGTGTTCATAGCAGGGTCCATCGAACGTATTTGTTCCGTGACTTCATGATCACGTTGAGTGTCTGCCGGGGTGCCCGCAATGCTGTGCACCACCTCACGCCCCGGCGCTTGAGCACCGCCGGGGCGTGAGGCCTTCCAGACCCCTCACTCTCCATCCAGGGAAGGTGCAATGCCCAGTCGAAAGGTGTGGACCGTCGCCTTACTGGCGGTGGTCCTCGCGTGGAGCACGGTGATGACCGTGCTGGGACACCTCGCCGCGGTCGTGACGCTGCTGCCCTCGCTCGGCCTGCTGCTGCAGCAACTCACCGCCGCCGCCCACGGCTCCGGTGCCGTACCCGCACGCGCTCCTGCACCGGAGCCGGCAGGCCATGAGGAGCCGCAGCCATGATGCCCTCGCCGCCGCCCCAGGACGATCCGCCGGCTGCCGGCGACGTCCCGGACGCCCCGCTGTCCGTCAGCCCAGCCCCGTTCGGGCCCGGCCGCCGCGGCCGCCGCGCCGAGCCGATGTCACAGAAGATCGGCCCCAGCCACCAGGCACTCCTGGAACGCCTGCGCCGCCAGATATCCGCCCAGCGACTCACCCTTGAGGAGCTGGCCCGGCGCACCGGCTTCTCCAAGGGCCGCATCTCCGTTCTCCTGCGCGGAATCGAGTACTACCCCAGCTGGGAACTCACCTACAGCCTCGTCCACGCCCTGGGACTGCCGCCCTGGCCCCTGTGCCGCCTGTGGACCTCCGGCGCCTACGAGGCCTCCAAAACCACCACCTGGATCAACCAACGCATCCACGATGTCCGGCCGCTGGGGCCCGAGGAGCGGCCCGTGGAACAACGCGGCTTCATCCAGCAGATGGAGCACTACTACACCGCCTACGCCCGGGCCCTGCTGCACATCGAGCGCCCCGAACGAATCGTCGGCGAAGCCTTCGACATCCTGTGGGCCGGCTGGGACGAAACAGAGGCGGCCGCCGGCCCCAACCTTCCCCGCTACGCCTGGCGGCTGCTGCGCTCACGCGTACTCCTGCGCGTCAGACGGCACCCGGACGACCGCCCCGACCTGCGCCCTGCCGCATTCCTGACCATCGCCCAGAGCCGGATCGAGGACCCGGTGGCCCGGTTCGTCGAGATCAGCGAAGTCGCCGACTTCTTCGACGCGATCAGCCACCTTCCGCCCGACCAGTTCGACGTCGTCGTCCTGCGCTACCTGTGCGAATTCACCCCCCACCAGGTCCAGGAAGCCACCGGCCTGTCCCCGGCCCACGTCCACACCCTCGACCACCACGCCCGAGGAGCCCTCGAGCAGCTCCACCACCGCCCCACAGCCCGGGAGTGATCACCCCGCCATGACCGCCATCGACGACCTCCTCGCCCGCTCAGCCCTGCTGAAAAACCCCCACATCCCTGCGGACACCGTTCCCTGCCTCGCCACGCACCCGGGCCCCTCCCACTCGACCGGCGAAAACCCCCTCGCCGAAGAGGCCATCGCCGACATCCCAGCCGCCGAACACTTGCGCTCCCTGTGCGAAGTCGCCGTCACACACGCCAGCGCACCCCAGATCACCGACTTCATCACCGAGCAGCTCCCCAGCCCCGAAGGCGCCTGGATCCTGGGCTGCGTGCTGCACCTGGCCGGCGCCGAGGACGGGGCACGCTACTGGTGGCAGTACGCCGCTGGAGCCGGCGACCGCGGCGCCGGATACTGCCTGTCCCTGCTCCACCGGGCCCGAGGCGACGACCAGACAGCCGACTTCTGGCTCGACCAGACAGACGACACCGCCGACCTCAGCCCCGGCGAAGGATGCGCGGCCAGCACCGCCACCGTCCTGCGCATGATCGTGCAGATGACCGCCGACAGCGACCGCACCTACAGCGACACCACCCTCGCCGTCATGTCCTACACCACCGCAGCCGTCACCGACGGATACCGCCGCCACCCCGACGTCGAAATCCCCGCACCAGGCCCCTACTTCGCCGAAATGCTCCAGATCATCCTCGCTGCCCTCACCGACCCACACGACAACCGCACCGCCCCCACCGCAGGCCCCCTGCCCGCCCGACCGGTCGAAGACGACGACATGACCACCCGCCCCCACCGAACACCAGACCCGGACCACGTCCTGGTCCAGTCCGCCGCGCCCGACGCCGAATCTGCCTCCGCCTTCCGCGAGGCAGCCCTCGCTCACGCCTGGACACACCTCCCCCCGGAACAGCCCCAAAGGCCCGGCCAGAGGGAAGTCCTCGTGCGCTTCCTCCTCGACCGCCGCTTGAGCAGCTCCGACCGAGCCCGTTCACGCGGCTCCGCAGCTCACAGCCTCTTGTGGTCCGCCCCGTCTTGAGGTGAGTGGTCTGGAACAAGCAGTTGGCGATGACCTGTTTCAGGGCAGGCAGGACGGACGATGATGCCGGTCACTGCGGCAGGGATACGACGACTGCGCCGGGCGCCCTGCTGCGAGACGTGCCAGGCGAGCCCGAGGAACGCATGTCCCGGCCTCCGATGGCGTGCGCGCATGTCGACGCGACGCCGGGCACACCAGTTCCTTGTGCCGCACGGTCGGCGACTGGTGGTAGACGCCGTCGATGATGACGACCGTGTCATCGGCCGTGATCTGCGGGTCGAACAGGTCGCCGAGCCGGATCGGCGGTCCTACTCCTAGATACCGGTGTCGCAGGGCGGGATCGTCCGGGCTGAGCGCCCGGTGAAGACGTGAATCACGAGGTCTCCCAGGGAAGCGCTATAGGGCGGGTGCCCGGCCACGGCCGTGGCCGGGCACCGTCGAACCGGCTAACTCAGGTCAGAAGGTGTAGCCGCCCTCCTGCTCGACGTCCTCGGAGCGCGCCACCGCGGCGGTGACGACCAGGCCCGCGACGTCGGTCGCGTCGACGGTGATCTCCGTGCTCTCTGCGGCTTCCTGCGCCGTAGACATGAACCCTCACGGTCCTTTCGGCGGTGGGTACGCCTGGAGGGCGGGTCGCTCTGCAGGCCCCGGCTCAGACGGCGCCCGTGGGGCAGCCCCGGGCCGTACCCGCTGCGGCAGCTTCGGGCCAGCGGGAGTCTCGAGGCGGCACTGTCGGGGCGCCGCCAGTCCTCGGGCAGTGCACCGTCGAGATGCTCGGGAAGCAGCTCGCCCGGCTCGTCCGCCGTGTTGGCCACGGCGTCCATCGCGGTCACGATGACGTCGGCCAGCTCGGGTTCACGTCGTCCCATGTGTCGAGGCGCTCTCGCGCGGGTTCGCGCTGGTCGCTCCGTGACGCGCTTCGTCGACCTCGCCCATCTCCTGGAAGGGGAGCCGCCTCCCAGGAGGATGGCGCTTCAGGCCGGGAGTGGAGTCTGTGGGACGGCCCCGACGGAGGCCGGTTCCTTCAGGTCCGCGCCATGACGAACCGGTCGATGGCCTGCTCGCTGTATCCGTAGAAGTGGCCACGCACCTGGTCGTCGTCGGGGTCCGGAGGGGCCTCGCCCCACTCGACGTTGTGGCACACTCTGCGGTCGCTGGACACCGCACGCGCACTGCGGGGAAGCCGGGACGGCCCAGCAGCGCGTAGCGCAGACAGCGGGCGGTCAGGCGGTCGTCGACGGCCAGGAACCCGCCTCGCCGCTGCCCGTCGGTTTCGCTCACGGGTACGGCCAGGTAGCCGACGCGGTCCACGACGGCCACGACCGCAGCGTCCAGCAGGGACAGGTCCGCCAGCCGCTCGCTGTACCAGATCACTTCCCAAGCGTCGGGCGCGCCGGGGAGCCTCAGGTACACGCTCGGCGGGCGACGCCTGAACGGGGGCCTGACCGTCAACGGGACCTCCTCGGGAATGAAATGGGGCGAGCGGCAGGGCCGCTGCGGGCTGAGGGTTTCAGGTGAGAGCGATGACCGCGGCGGTGAACAGGACGGCGCCGTAGGGCGCGCAGAGCATGGCCAAGCGGGGGTGTCTGCGGCGGATGCTGTGCCACGCCTCCCGTCCGCTCCGGCCACCGGCGTGCGGCCGGATTCCGAAGCCGTTGAGGGACACAGACACGTTCTGGACGGGCTTGTCGTGTTCGTCGAGCGGGGCGTCATGCATGGGGTTTCTCTTCGGGGGGCGCCGGCGTTGCGTCGTGGGGCCAGGAGAGCGAGATCCGGCTGTGTACCTTGTCGATGACCCGGTCGGCCGGGATGTGGTCATCGGGGGTTCCTGCCGGATAGACCCGGATGACCGGGCTGGGGCCGCCGCGCCGGTTGGTCTCCCAGTCGCGCAACACGTCGGCGATCTGGTCGGCGAGTTGCGTCGCGTGCGGTCCGAGGGAGTGCACGCCGTACTCGAGGTGCTTGTTGTCCTCGGTGCGGCGGGTGACGAGGTAGGCGAAGCTGTCGCCTTCGACGGCGGCGAGGGCGAACCGCTTGTTCACGGGGGCGACCAGGCCCGTGTCCAGGATTTTGTCAACGGCCATCGTGCAGAAGCCTGGCAGGCTGATCGCCATGGCCATCTGGAGGCTGTCGATGAGCTCCTGGGGGCGGACGGTGACGCCGGTCCACCGTTCGTGGCGCGGTGTTGTGACGGCGTTGTCGAGCCGGTGTAGGTCGGCCGGCATGCCGTCATCGAACTTCAGCCCGATCTCCGGGGCGCCGTTGACCAGGAGGAGTTCCTCCCGGTGAGCGGTCGAGCCCTGCATCGGGACGAAGCCGCAGATCCGCGCCGATTCGCTCTGCAAGTAGGTGCCGTGTTCGCCCGTGCCCTGGGTGAAGGTGACCGACCGGGTCAAGCCGCGCATTCGCAGCGGCACCACGAGCCGGCCGCCCTGCTTGAGCTGAGTGGTCCATGCCGGTGCGATGTCCCAGGCTCCCGCGGTCACCATGACGACGTCGAACTCACCGAGGCCGGGGATGGGCTCGGCCGCGTCGGCGGTGACGACGCGGACCTTGCCGTAGCCGTGCGCCTCCAGCAGCCGGGACGCACGGTCAGTAACGACGGGGTCGATGCCCACGGTGACGACCCCGCCGTCCTCGCCGACGAGCTCGGCGAGGTAGGCCGCGTTCAGTCCGCCCGATCCGATCTCCAGCACCCGCATCCCGGGCCGCACCTGGGCCTGCTCCAGCATCATCGCCTGGATCTGCGGGGCGGAGACGGAGCTGAGATGCACGCCGTCCTCGTCCGTCTTGGTGATCACCGCGGCGTAGGTTGCGTATGCCATGTCCAGTGGAGTGTCCGGGATGAATGCGTGGCGGGGTACCTTGCGCATCGCCGCTTCGATCGCCGGGGTGGAGATCGTGCCGTCCGCGCACAGCTCGTTCACCACCCTGTTCCGCAGGCGGGCCGCCTCGTCAGGCTCGATGGTCGTGTCGGTCATAGGGGGTTCCTTCGGTTGTACGTATTCGGAGGAGGCCGGCATGAGCGAACCGGTGGGCCGGGAGGCTATCGACGAGCGTGCTCGGTTCTCGGAGGCTCACCCGGGGCCGGAGGAGACGTAGCGGACGGCGCTGGACAGGTTTGGCGCCGAGCCGTCCGACTGTCCGACCCGTCACGTCAGTACCGTCGGATGGCCGTCTCTGGGGTGGGCGCGAGATCGTCCAGGTTGACGATCGTGTAGTCCCGCAGTTCGCGGACGAGCTGCGACGCTAGGAACATGCCGATTTGCGGATGGCTGTAAGGGATGGGGGAGTCGACGTTCGAGAGGGCCTGGAGGCCGTTCCCGCCGTACTGGTAAGCGTGGCCGATCACCCCGTACATGGGGAAGCGAGTGGCCAGCAGCGCGACGTGCCCCTTGCTTCTGAGCCTGGGACAGCGGTCCGCCGCACCACGGGCGTGCTCCAAGCAGACCGGCGGCTGAGCTGTCTTTACCGGGCCGTCGTAGTCCGCCTGGTCGCCTGCGGTGTCCAGGAAGAGGATGCCGTCCTTGCGCCGCAACTGAACGGCGCATACCTGGCACCGCAGGAGCGACATGGTTACCCGCTGACGGTGCGGATGGACCAGCCTCCACTGCGGAGTCCCGCACGGGTTCCCGAAGGCGTCGAGCGACATGGAGTACCGGGCCCAGAGAACGCCGCGGAGGTCACGGTCTCGTGGGTCCTCGTCGACGTACCCCAGTCGCGGGCGGCCGCCGGGTCCTCGGCCCATTCGCAGGTTGAGCAGGGAGTCGGCCTGCTCGCCCGTGCGCGCGGTGATGTAGGGCACGACGAGTGGTGCTGCGGCGGTCACGCGGCCCTCCCCACCGGGTTCGCGTTCCTGTGCGGGCCGAAGGTGTTGCCGCTGGGCAGCAGCTCGCCGGTGTCTTCGAAGAGCACCACCCCGTTGCACAGCAGGCTCCAGCCCTGTTCAGGGTGGGACACGGCGAGTCTCGCGGCCTCCCTGTCGGAAGCATCGGCCGCGGGGCACGGCGGGTTGTGCACGCACATGGTGCTTGTCCTCTCGAGCGGGAAGTTGGCCCTCTTCGGCGGATCACGGTGCCGAGGGCGAACACGAACGCGATCACGGTTTGGGATCTGTCAAAGCGGGATGTGAGGGCGGCCGGATCCGGGCCGGAGTAGGCCGTGGAAGGCCAGACGCTCGTTCTCGTCCGGCCACATGGCCGGCGGCTGGTCGCCCCATTCAGCGACATACGAACCATGGGGCCTGCACCGCCAGGTGACACGCGGGCTGGAAAACCCGCCGAGGGGCACCAGGACGGTCCGGACGGCCTGCGCGATCGTCAGGTTGTCTACGCCGAACCACCCGCCGCGCCTGGTCTGGCCCACCGGTACGGCGAGAAGAGGGACGCCCAAGACGCGGATAGCGATACTGCGCGCCAAGAGGTCGGCGTCGACCCGGGCTCGGAAGTAGTCGAAGTCGTAGGCCTCTGCCGGGGGCATCACGGTGATGTCCGGCTCCGTCAGCGGCTTCAGGCGCGGCATGACGCCTCCGCCTCGTCGTCAGGCAGAAGAAGCTCCAGCAGGTCCTCTGCGGCGGAGGCCAGGCGGCGAAGGATTCCGAGCGACGTCCTGTCTTCTCTGGTCGCCGTCTCGGCCCCGATCTGTCGCGCCCGGAGGATGAGCCGTTCTCGCTCGTGCGGCTCGTCGCCAGGCTGTCGCCTCTCGACAGCGTCGATCAAGACCGTGAGGTGGCCGGGGGAGCCAGCGGTGCCGCGGAACCGTGCGATGAGCAGGGGGATCTCTTCGTCCGTCGGTGTGGTGCCGTCTCCGACGACCGTTGCGACGTCGTCGTACGCTTCGTCGATGGGCAGGCCGGCGCGGAGCAAGTCGACGATGCGTTGCAGATCATCCCTGCTGTGCGTCCAGGACGGACGGCGCCAGAGCTGGCCGGGTTCGCGCAGCGAGATCGGTGCTTCGTCAGTCGCGGTGGGCGGCATGGGTTCAGATCCTTCGGGGCGTAAGAGAGTAGACATCGAGCTACCGCCGGCGCGGTGGGGCGTGCTGGGCGCACGGAGGGAGCTGGATTGGTCGAAGAGCCAGTGCAAGGTCTGTTCGTACGGCTCGTCAGTGTCCGAAACCGCGAATCGGTCTTCGGCCACCACGCCCTGGGCGAGACCGCCGCACAGCTTGACGCGGACCTGCCTGTCCGCATTCGATTCCACACCGCGCTCTGTCACGCCGACTGAGGCATTGACTCGGGCAGTGAGGCCAGCTGCGGGCACTTGAAGAAGGCCCATACCGCTTTTCCGCTGGCACCCTCCCGACCGTAGCGAAAAGCCGCAGTCCAGCCATCGGACTGCGCTTTCACGAGAGCCAGTCCGCGACCGCTGATCGAGCACACGGACGGACGGATGTTCACAATTGGGAGGCCGCAGGAGTTGTCCGTCACCATGACTCCGAGCGCGAAGTCCCGCTTCAAAGCGAGCGCGACCTCTAAGGTCTCTGTTTCCGCGTGCGGCCTTGTCCGACCGTGCAGAACCGCGTTGGTGACCAGCTCACTGACGACCAGAAGCACCCGGTCGGTGAGTTCGTTGTCCTCGGGCAGACCCCAACACACGAGCTGCTCCCGAGCGAAGCGGCGGGCTTTGCCGACGTTGTGTTCACAGCTATCGATCTCGACGGCGACCCGCTCAACCTCAGTGCCGTATGCGAGTACCGCCAGGGATTCCCGGCTCGACAAGGCTGTCATCGCGTCCACCTCCCGGTTCTGGTAGGCGGGCACCGTTCCGCATGAGGCCTCGTTGGCGCGTGCTGGAGCGGCGCCCGTTCACGGGTCCGCCGGCCGGGGGTGCCAGGTCCCTCCGGTGGGCGGACATCTTGTCGGGTTTCCGTGATCAGCAGGATTCGCCTGGAGTCGACGCCGGGCAACCGTGACAGTTCACTGATCAGTGACCTCAAGCATCTGCAGTGACGGATCAGGTCACTGATTCGCGATGAAGTCACTGCTTTTCACGCAGAGTCGATAGATCGTCACTACGATGTCAGGAATCGGTACGGGCTGAGGAGGTACTGATGGCCCGCGCAGCGCACGCTCCGTCTTGTGCCAAGCGGTTACGACAAGAGGCCACCCAGCGCAGGGAGTCTCATGGCGAAATCGCCCGCATCATCCACGCTCACTGCGAGGTATCCCTTCTGCGCGCCCAGCGTCTCGCTCGAGGACTGACGCTGAAGGAGGCAGCCGAGCGCCTTAACGAGTTGAGCGCGGGACGTCACGGCGCCCCTCGGGTGGATGGTGACCAACTCGGACACTGGGAGAACGGCCGTCAGCCTCGCGCGGCAACCATCAGACTGTTGTGTGAGTGCTACGACAACTGCACCCCCGGGGACTTGGGGTTCACGCGCGCGGGGGATGTCGTAACGCCGTCTTCCTTCGACCCAGCCCTGACTGGACGTCTACTGCCGTCACGCACCGCTGTGTCTCGGCCCTTCAGTCCGGATGCGCTGGAACAACGAGTTGACCTGGCACGACGCTCGGTGGACCGGACTCTGGCGGCCGGCACCGTCCGTTCGACCCAGCTCGATATGTTCGACGAACAGGTGCTCTGGGCGCGGGAGCAGTACGTCTGCACGGCTCCGGCGCCCATGATCACGGTGCTCCTGGACCTCCTCGAGGAGGTCGAAGAGCTCGCCGGCCAAAGGCAGCCGGCGGCCGTCCAGGTCCGGCTGTCGGAGCTGATCTCCATGCTCGCCACCCTTGTCGCTGACGCCCTCATGAAACTCGGACAACTGCTCCGGTCCAGGGCCTGGTATGCCACGGCAAGGAATGCCGCGGACGACAGCGGCAACACGGAACTCCGCGCCCGGGTAAGGGCACAAGCCGCGATGCTCCCGTTTTACTACGGCCCGGTGGAAGCGGCGGTCGCTCTCGCCCGGGAGGCCCGGATCATTTGTCGCGGGCGTCCCAGCGCCACGGCCGCCTTCGCCTCAGCCGCCGAAGCCCGCGCCCTCGCCAAGCTGGGAGATAGGGACGGAGCCGAGACAGCACGCCGACTGGCCACGTCCGCGTTCGAGCAGAGCAGAGCCGGTAGCCCGGCAGACAATGATGCGTTCGGCTTCCCCGAGCGGCGATTCAGGCTCTACGAGAGTGGAACCCTGACAGCTCTCGGCAAGACGAGCGAAGCACGTCGCGTTCAGGAGGCGGCCCTTCGTCTCTATCCCTCGAAGACCGGCATCGATCCGGCTCTGCTCAGTCTCGAAGCGGCCCTCTGCCTCGCACAGGATCGCAGCCCGACGGAGGCCTGCCAGTTGGCGGCCACCACGTTCTTGCGGATCGCTCCAGAGCACCGGACACCGATCGTGGAGGAGCGGGCACGAGAGGTCTTCGGGGCGCTCCCGCCCGGCGCGGAGTCCGGCCGCGCAGCGCGCGAGTTGCGGGGAATCCTCGCACTTCCATCCGGACAGATGTGACAGCGGCCGTACGCGTCGGCGAGCCTGGACCTCATGACACAAGCTGTACCGGCCCCCGGTGGGTACGACGAGTCCGAGATGTACCAGGTTCTGGAGCGAGGGTGCGCGGTTGTTGGCCTCGACGCCTCCGACGCTTGCCTGCTTCGCGGGCACACCAACGCGGTCATACTCCTCAAGAGGGAGCAGGTCGTCGTCAAAATTGCCCGCCGTGGGTCACGGACCGACGACGTAGCACGCACGGTCCGGTTCGTCCGCTGGCTTATGAACAGCGGCTTCCCCACCGTTCCCCTGCACCCGGCCGACCAGCCCGTCGTCATCGATCAGCACACCATCACCTTCTGGCAATACCTGCCCCAGCCGGCTCAGCCCGTTGTCGCAGCCCAACTCGCCAAGCCGCTGTACGCACTCCACACGCTGCCGTCCCCACCCGTGTCCCTACCCGCTCACGACAATATCGCGGCGATCCGCCGGTCTCTCGCCGCGATCACCTGCTTGCCCTCAGAGGCGCTGTCCTTCCTGAGCGAGTACGCCAGACAGCTCGAGTCCGACCTCATCGCCGTGGAGTTTGAACTCCCTGAGGGAGTGATCCAAGGAGACCCGCAGCACCGCAATGCCTTGCACGCGGACGACGGCGAGACCTTGCTGTGCGACTGGGACACCGTGGCGCTCGGACAGCCCGAATGGGATCTGGTCACTGTAGAGGTCCACTGCAGGCGTTTTGGTCATGGAGAGCAGCATTATGGGGCCTTCGCTGACGCGTACGGCTGGGATGTCACACGGTGGTCCGGCTACGAGACCCTAGCGGCGATCCGCGAGCTACGCATGATCACGACGAACGCTCGGAAGGTCCATCACGCCCCAAGCAGCTTGGAAGAGGTACAGCAACGGGTGGACGGTCTTCGCCGCCATGATCATTACCTCAGGTGGAACATTCTCTAACAACAACTAACAAAATGGGCGTCGGGCTGTGCTTACAGATATCCCGGATCGCCGTCGGCGTTGAACCTTGTCAGGGAACGCTCCAGCAGCTCCAGAAACTGTCGTAGGTCATCGGCTACCTTGTCGAGCTCCGCTTCGTCCAGCGAAGCCGTCCGCGTCCGGTAAACGGCCCCATGAGGCCCCGCGACATAGATCAGGCCGCCGCCGTTCGAGCCGATGACCAGGCCACGGCTCTTTTCGTCCGTGCCGACGTCGACAACGCCGTACTCCTGGAGCCGCAGCAGGAGGTCACCGGCCGGATCGAGGAAGTAGCCGTTGCCGACGTCCTCCCAGGTGACATCACCGATGCCTTCGTAGAAGGTGACCAGATCAGCTGGTGTAGGGGTGACTTGGGCGAGCGTGCGAGCCGCGGCTTGATCATCGTGGTCGGCCGGCCGGACCTGTTGATCCCAGGAGGAAAGCCGTGCCGATGCTCGAACTCGCCTGTCATGGCCGTGAGTGTCCCGCTGACCCTCTCTGTCTACGAGGCCAGCCAGGCAGGCGAAAGCGATCGGTCACTCATGAGGCCGGATCATGGCATGAGCCACGGACATCCATGGAGTGCCCAGCGGTTCCCGTGTCAGCGCAATGCCCTGAGCTGCCGATCGGTGATGAGGCAGCAGGCAAGTCTGAGCAACGCTTCGTGGATGTCGGCTCGCCGCTCCCAGCGAATTCGCAGGCGACGGAAGCCGTGCAACCAGGCAAAACTTCTTTCCACAACCCAGCGGTAGGTGCCCAGTCCGGTGCCGTTCAGGGTGCCGCGACGGGCGATCGCGGGCACGATGCCGCGGGCACGGACCTGGTCCCGGTAGATGTCGTGGTCGTACCCGCGGTCGGCGAACAGCGAGTCCGGCTTCGGTGTGAAGCGCAGGCGGAACCGCGGGTGGGCCAGTAGCCACCGTTTGATGTCGGACGTCTTGTGAGTCGCATAGTTGTCCAGGATCAGATGACCAGTGCGTCCTGGCTGAACCTGGTCGAGCGGTGGTTCGCCGAGCTGCCCCAGAAGAAGCTCAAGCGCGGCGTCCACCGCTCCGTCCAAGCCCTCGAACGCGACATCCGGGCCTGGCTCACCGACTGGAACGAACATCCCAGACCGTTCGTCTGGACGAAGACCGCCGACGAGATCCTCGACAAAGTCGCCGCCTACTGCCGACGAATCTCTGACTCAGGTCACTAGCCCGCTTCCTGCCGCTGCGCGGTGGCCCTGTGGAGCGGCGTCTCCGAAGGCACACGAGGCGGACGGCAGACATTGCGAAGAGCCTGGCGCCCGGGACTATGCCCGACTTCATCGACTGGCACATCGAGCAGGGCCCCCGCGGCCTTGAGGGCGTCATCACCTGCGACCACCCGGCGACGATCTTCGTACTGAAGGGGACCCGGCCGCACATCATCCGGCCCGGCCGATGATGCGGTCGGCTGCGGACTTCGAGACCCCGAACAGCGGACCGAGCTGGCGCAGCGTCAAGTTGGTCCGCCAGTGCGCTGCGACCAGCAGAATCCGGTCCTCCAGCGACAGGCTCCACGGTCGGCCCCGCCGGACCGCGTCCGCTCCCTCGCGGCGCAGCGCGGTCACGAGCTTGCGGAAACAGCGCGGGCTCAGCCCGGTGAACGGGCCTATCCAGGACGGCTGCGACGCCGTGATCACACCAGCCAAGTGATCATTCCAACTGGTCGGCCGGGTCGGAACAGTCTCAGGGCTCTGGGATGAAGGCCGGGTCGATGCCCATCCCGGCGATGCCCTCGCGCACGGCACCGTCGAACCGCTTGATCTCTGCTACGAGAACGTCCCAAGGGACGGGTGGGGTCCAGAAGTCCGGCGTGAAGATGGAACCGACCCGCCAGCCCTCATCGGAGTGGACGATGCGGATCATCCCCTCCTCGGCGTGCATCGAATGAAGCTCGAAGTCCTCATGACCGGCAGCCGGGCTCTGGAGCCAGAGCGCCAGGTGGTACGCCAGCTCAGCCACCGGGAACGCCTCCTCGGACCACACCTCCCGCCCCTGCTCCCAGATGGATAGCTCTGCCTCGATGTCGAGGAGCAGCACCTCCAGGAGCGCCTCCTGCGGAGTGAGGCCGCGCCGGGGCAGGTCCGACAGTCCAAAGTTCCGGCAGACGAACTGCATCGCCCGGCCTCCATGAGATCTGAGGCCAGCTGAATGCCCAGGCCACCTAAATACGGACAACCGTACCAACTGATGCCGGCCGTCCCACCGGGCCCCTGTTTTACGGGACGCCCCTTAGGTACGCGTACTCACGCGCGAGCCGACGATCTCAGGGACGCTGAAGCCATGCGCTCGCCTAAGACTGCCGCCGCTGTTGGCGTCGCCATCGCCGCACTCGTTCTCACAGGCTGCGGAGACGACCTCTTCTCGAACATGAACGGGACCCAGAAGGCAAACTCAGCTCCCCCTTCTGCCGCAGAGACCCACTCGCCGTCGGCCGATTCACCGCCCAACTACGGCGACAATGGTACGGCTCGACGGCCCGGGGGGATGGCACGCGAAGACGGGCAGGTAGCTACCGGCAAAGCCAAGGAGATCGAAGTAGCCCTCAAGGCGCAACAGCAGCGTGGACAGATCTCCCCTCAACAACTGCTGCCCGTCCTTGAGGACATCGCTGCCCCCTGGCGAGTTGAAGTCAGAAGCCGTACGACGGGCACTTCCGGAACCGTCCCGGCCGACGGAAGTGTCTTCGGTCTGTACATCGGCGACTCCGCCTGTGTCTCTGGTGCCGTGAGCAGTTCACGCATCTGGGTCGCTGTCAACGGACACTACCCAGAGACAGGATGCATCGAGCCTCCCGCTTCGCATTGAACTCCGGGACATGACGGACGAGGACACGGAGTACCGCACCCGCGGAATTCCTTTCACAGGGGCCAGGCCGCCCGAGCTGGCCCCGGAGGGCCGACTGGCAGTCAGTCGGCCCTCGTAGAGTGTCCGAAGGGAAGAGCCGGAGCTCAGGGGGTGCCGGCGGCGGAGACGACCGCAACCAACGTCCATGACAGCACATTCGTCAGGGAGTTCTGTCGTGGCGTGCTGCTTGACCTGTTGACCGGCGTGGGAGTGAGCAGCGATGACGCGCGCGGCGTTGCCGTTGATGTGATTCGGCGCGCGCGGATGCTGGCAGCCTTGCCGATCGACTACTTCGACGTTCTGGTGACGCCGTTTATCGAGGAGGTGGCTTTGTCCATGAGAACGGGTTCTGGTCCAACTTCTGTGGAGCCCTCACACTCTGTAACCTGCCGGGCCTGGATGGCCCCTTCGGCACTCGCTGACAGACCTGTTTGGGATCATGCCCGCATGGACTTCGACCTCGCCCCACCAAACGGCGTTGGCCCGTTGCGGATCGGTATGACTCGACACGCAGCCAACACCGCGTTGGACTCGCTCCGCGATCTTTCGGCGATCTCGGAGTCCGACCGGTCGGGACAGCACGTGTTCCGTCTCAGCGGGCTGATGATCAGCATCCACTGCGCGCGCGACATGCTCGAAGCCATCGAGCTGGGAAGACCGTCGTCCCAGAAAGACCGAGTGTTGTTCCAGGGTGTGGACGTGTTCGCGCCTCCGGCCCGCGAGGTTGTCCGGCGCGTCGGTGAGCTCACCTCGATCGAGGAAGATCCTGACGACGATGCTTCATTCATCGCCCCGGACTTGCTGCTGAGCTTCTGGCGTCCGTTCGCAGCCGACGATGAGCCGGAGGAAGAACAGGGCTACTACTTCAGCTCGGTCCTGCTGGCACGGCCTGGCTACTACGACACCCCCGTTCAGGCTGCGGAGCGACTCCAGCAGAGCTCGTGACTGTCCCGTCAGGATGCCAACAGGACTCGTTTCCGCAAGAGACCGAAGCCGGCCCGGCCGTACATCTGGCGCTTGATCGTTTTGATCCGGTTGACGTGGCCTTCGACGATGCCGGAGCTCCACGGCAGCGTTAGGCCGGCGGTGACAGCTGCGAGATCGCGTTCGAGGCCGTTGACGAAGGCGTGGAGGCTGGGCAGGTCGTCAGCGCGGACCGCCTTGATCCATTGCGGGAGCTGGTCACCCTGGAGCTGGGCGAGCATCTTCCCGAATGCGGGTTCTGGTCCAACTTCTGTGGTGCGACTACTCCCTGTGACCGTGGGCCCTGCTGGTAGGTCCCGCGAGATGTGACCGAGCACCGTGCCTCGGCCCCGGTGGACAACTTCGATGCACAAACAGGGCCGAGGCCGGGCGCTCAAGGCGAGGAGGCCCAGGGGTCGTCCGACGGTTCGGGCTCTTCGGAGTGGAGCATGCAGCGAATACAGCGCCGGAGTCCCGGTTCACCGGATCCGGCGGCGGCGTTCATCCACGGCAGGGCGTCCATGGCATGCGCGCGTTCGTCTGTGGCGAAAATGTTGATGGCCTGGTGAAGGTCCTCGGGGGCGGGTTCGTCCGTGAGGCAGAGCCAGCCGATTGCCGCAGCTAGGCGGACTTCGGAGGCCTCTGTCCAGTCTCGCCACCGCTCACGGAGCCACCAGACGGTCGGCGGATGTGCGTGGGCCCGGTGATCTCCGCGGCGGCGAGGAGCAGGGCGGCACGGACTATGGCGTCATGCTCCATGGCGAACCTGGTGGCGAGGGCGGTTCGGACCGTGTGGTCGGGGTCGGCGGCGGTGGCCAGAGCGTAGGCGGCGTCGATGCGGATAGTGGGGTCGGAGTCGTTGAGAAGGGGCAGGAGCACGGGTGCTTCGGCGGTGATCGCGGCGCGGGCGGCGGCCACCGACCAGCCTGCCGGGTAGCCGGTCACCTCGACGCCGTAGTCGTCGTAGTCGTCGGGGGCGTGACGCCGAGGATCGGTGCGGTGGAGCAGGAGTTCATCGCGGGAGGCGACGCCGAAGTGCTGGGCGCGGGCTGGGATGGAGAGTACGCCGAGGGCGGCGGCACGGTGTGGGTGGCGGGCGTCGGTGGCGATGGAGGTCAGGAACGGTACGGCGAGGGCGACGGCGGCCCGGCTGTCGTTGGCACACAGGCCCCCCAGCACGTCCGTCGCGTGGCTTGCGGGGCCCTCGCCGGTGTGCAGCAGGTGAACGGCCTTCCGGGCATCGTTCCCGTGAGCGAAGTTCCCCCACGGAACGGCGTCGAGAAGCAACCCGCTGTGGGCCCCGGACTGGATGCCGGCCACCACCGCCCGCACATCGAACGCGCCTCCCGCGAACGAGGCCAGATCCGCGCCGTCCGCCAGCGCCCGGCACATCTCGAACGCCGGATCGGTCGGCCAATCCCTCACACCACATCCCCGCCATCGAAACCCCAGAGACTCGATCATGCCCTGCCCGTCTGCCCCCGCCGGTCGGCTGCCGGACACTCAGGGGCGCATCCCGACGCACCACCAAGCGCGGAGAACCCGGAAGGCATCCTTCTCAGGGCGAAATGCGGTCGGGCCAACCGGAATGCTCAGGGGCCACCTATCGCGTTCAGTCACACGAGATCGGGACCCGGGCCAGGGGCAGCGATCCCGTCGAGTGCCGGCGGTGCTCCGTCTGTCGCCGGAGCGGCGCTCACAGGGTCTTGCGGGCACTGCTGTCGGCGTCGTTGAGGAGTTCCTTGATGAGCTGTTCGGTTTCTGTTTCCAGGGAGCAGTCGAGTTCGCGGTTGACTTGTTGGATGCGGGTGATCGCGGTGTGGAGTCCGTGCCGGTTCCCGGCTGCGTGTTCGAGCCGCATCCAGTCGCGGTAGAGGAGTTCGGCGGTGTGGTCGGCGTCGAGGCCGGTGGTGACGGCTTGGCGGGCGGCGTTGAGGTTCTGGTGGGGGCCGGGGGAGGTTCGGTAGGTGGCGACGGTGTGTGCGATGTCGATGATGCGGGTGGTCATCTCCTGCTGGTAGGGCTCGGCCCATGGCAGGGGGGCGCCCCCGAATGGTTTGCCGCGTACGAGGGAGAGCGCCTCCTCCAGGTCGGGCAGGCCGGCGGGGCCGGAGGGCAGGGCGTGTTCGGCGAGTTGGAGGAAGTGGGTCCAGTCGCATCGCACGGCGGGGGAGAGGCGGTAGGGGTCTTGGCCGGTTTTGCGGCGGGGTACGTAGGGGTTGCCGTCGGGGTCGTTGCCCAGTGAGCGGCGCAGGCCCTGCATGCGGGCGTTGAGGGTGCTCAGGTGCCAGGGGTGGGTGGGGTCCATGTCGGCACACAGGGTGTCGGCGCTGCGTCCGGGCCGGAAGTACAGCAGCGTGGCGAGTTGCGCGA
This sequence comes from Streptomyces sp. BBFR25, assembly GCF_044590125.1. Taxonomy (NCBI): domain Bacteria; kingdom Bacillati; phylum Actinomycetota; class Actinomycetes; order Kitasatosporales; family Streptomycetaceae; genus Streptomyces; species Streptomyces sp. BBFR25. The sequence continues at coordinate 115,891 of NZ_CP172447.1, read as the reverse complement.
GCCGGGGGCCGTGGCCGGTACTGGCGACTCCGGTCACCTCGATGGGGCCTAGGACCCGGATCTCCGGCGCGTGCAGGTCCTGGGCCGTACCTGCGGCCGAGCCCGCCTGCGCCGTCGTGCTTGCTGCACTGGCCGTCGGTTCGGCGGCGGGCTTGTCGTCGTCGGAGTCCGAGCGCGGCGCGGTAAGGGTGGTTGGAGTGCCCGTTCCGGTAGAGCTTTCCCCTTGAGCGGGGGGCGGCGGTGCGAAGGAAGGCAGGAGACGCCGGGTGGCTGGATCGGTGGCGGCGGCGAGCAAGGCCGGGAAGACTTCGCCATCTGCCTCTGCGTCCTGCGCCACCGCGTCGTCTGGCTCCGCTGTAACGGGCCCTGGTCCGGTCGGTTGCTGCGCCTGCTCGCTCTGCTCCCTATGGGTGGGCTCGTCCGGGACGTCCGTCCATGCGCCTTGGGCCTCGTGGGCGGGCTGTGCGGCCATGTGGAGTGCGGTGGTGATCTGGAGGTAGGCGGCGTGTTCCAGGCGCTGGACGGTGACCTCGTGGCCGGCGGGCTCGAGGGGTTGTGGGGTGCTGAGGGAGGCGTTGAGGATCGACGCGTCGGGGAAGTGCTGGGCGGCCGTGCTGGCCGGGGCCACCACGGTGACCGGGACGTTGCCTGCCTTGTCGATGAGGTCGGCGAACTCCCAGGCGGTGTCGGCATCGAGGACCGACGCGCACAGCAGCAGATAGGGCTGGTGCCGGGTGTCGGGCATCTGGTGGGCTTCCAGGAGCCGTTCGGTCAGGTCCCGCAGCGCGTGCGCGGGCTGGCGCATGTGGGCGATCCGCGCGGTGGGCAGCAGCTGCGGCAGATCCTCGCCGAACCCGACGGTGACGACCTCGACGTCGCCCGCCCACGGGCTCATGGCGAGTTCCAGCGCGAGCGAGGTACACATCTCGGTGATGTGCACGGGGTTGCCGTCCAGCAGCAGAGCGGGCATCCGGGCGAGGTTGAGGAGTACCAGGTCTCCCTTTTCGGTGCTGCCGATGGTGACCAGGCCCGGGCAGGGTGCCGGCATGTCACGGGCGGTGTCCTCGTCCAGGAGCACGGCGTCCGAGTCCAGAACCCACCACCCGTCCTTGTCGAGGTCGAACGGCGCCAGCGGCGGGGAGAGGTCGTCGGGCAGCAGGTGGAGGGTGCGGGCCCCGATCCGCGCGGCCCGCACTACCGGCACTCCGGCTCCGTCCTCCTGCCGGGCTGCGTGGTGGGCCATGGTCCGCAGGGCCACGTCCATGCGCGCGGTGCCGCCGGGTTCGGCGGCCGCCGCCAGCTGTGCCTCGGCCGGGGAGGTCTCGTCTGCGATGGCGATGGTCTCGCCGGGCTTGCGGCGGCGCCGTTGCAGGGTGCGGCGCAGGGCGAGCGCGCCGGTGACGGCAGCGGCCAGCAGCGCCCCGGACCCGAACACGATGCGCAGGTCCAGCGGCCCGTCGGCCCGGGCCGACGCCGGCGCGGACGCGGGGGGGTTGGTGGGGGTGGCTGTGGTCTCGGGCGTCTGCGCCGGCGAGGTCGGTGTGGACGGTGACGGTGACGTCGGAGGAGCGCTGGTGGCGGGCTGCGGCGTGGCGGGCGTTGTGGCGGAGGGAGAGTGTTCTGGGCTTGGCTGTGCAGCAGACGGGCTGCCCGGCGTGGCGGGAGGCGGCGGGCTCGTAGGGGGCGGGGCCTGGTCTGGCACGGGTGCCTGAGCAGTGTCCGGAGCTGGTTTGTCCGGCGTCTGTGCGCTGTCCGGTGTCTGAGCAGGTGGGGGAGTGGTCTCCTGTCGGTCGGACTCGCCGGGCGCAGGAGGCGTCTGGGCGTGCTGGTTGGGCACGGTGATCTGCTGTCCCGGGTAGATGACGTCCGGGTCGGTGACGGCGGGCAGACCGTCCGGTTGTGGTGTGCCGCGGCTGGCGGCGAATACGGTGGGCCACTCGTTGCTGTCCCCGAGTTCCTCCTCTGCGATGCGCGACAGGCTGTCGCCCTCATCGACGGTGACCACCTGCACGCTGCTCGTCTTGTCGTCGGCGGCCGTTGTGGCGGTCAGCTGGGTGCGGTCACCGTCCGCGATGGTGTGGTCGGTTGGCATTTGCAGCTGCCAGCCGGCTTGCAGGAAGTTGTTCGACTGGAAGACCTGGCCGTCGGCCATGGTGTGGCCCTCGTTCAGGGCGGCGATCTGGCGCCACCTCTCGCCGTCCCCGAGTTCCTCTTCAGCGATGCTCCACAGGCTCTCTCCCGCTCTGACGGTATGCACCGGTGCCGCCGAGCCCGTCCCGGAGTCCGGCTGCACCTGCGCGCTGGCCAACGGTTCGTTGGCCTGCCCAGGCAATCGGGCCGCGGTTGCAGCGGTCGCCGCTTGCGCGGTGGAGGCGAGAGCGGAACTGGCGGGCAGCAGCACCAGGATGCTGCCGACGAGCGCGGCCGCGGCCCGTTGCGAGGGACCGAACCCGCGCGGTACCCGCCAGGTACGCCCGCGCAGTTGCGCGGCCAGCTCCCGCACGGAGCAGAACGTGAACTGGGCCCAGCCCGTCCAGCCGACGACGAGTAGCAGCGCCAGGAAAGCGGCGCCGGTGTCCTGCCGGTCCAGCAGATGCGCCAGGTCGTCGCGGGTGGCAGCCCAGATGACCGGGCTCGCCCAGGCGAGCAGCAGCGGCAGTCCGATCAGAGCGCCGGCGAGGACGAACAGGCTCACGACGGCCGTGATCACTCCTGCCGAACGGCCTGCTGTTGTGGCGGAGGCGTGGGCGTGGCGCATCAGGGATCTTCCTCTACTCGGGTGCGGTGACGCCGTGCAGGAGCGTGGCGGAGCCTTGGCCGGTGACCGGCATGGAACCGATCCCGACCACCGGCAGGAACTTCGTGGCGTAGGTGGCGGTGGTGTGCACGGTGAGCGTCGTGCCGTCCGCGGCCACGCTCACCGTGCCGGTGGCACCGACCGAGTGGAGGTAGGCCTGCGCCGCGGCGACGGCATCCTGCGGCTTGACCACGATGCTCTCGCCGCGGATGGCCGCGGCCGGGTCGATGGCCTGTCCGCCGGCCCGGGCTGCTTCCCCGGCCACGTGGTCGGCGCGCTCGGTGGCCCGCATCTTGCCGCCCCCGTCGACGGCCACGCCGATGATGCCGATCAGCGCGACGACACAGACGGCCACGAACACGGTCACGCCTCCGCGGTCGTCCCACCGGTGCGCACGTGCCCTCACCCGGGCCATGGTCATGAGGTCCGGCTCCGGAAGGCATCGACCACCGACGTGGCCGTGGAGGTGAGGCTCTTGGACCCCGGCACCCCCGGGAGCAGCAGGTCGGACAGGTTCACGGTGCAGTTCACCGTCACCGTGACGGTGCCGACCTGTCCTGCCGGCACGCTCAGGCCGCTGGTGTCGATGGCGACGCTGCTGGAGGCGCAGGTGATGCCCTGGTCGTCCAGGGATTCGGCGGCCGCTGCCTGGGCTGCGGTGTGGGCGGAGGCGGCGGTGCGGTGGATGGACGCCTCCCGGGCGGCGTCCTCCGCGGCGGCATCGATCTTCGCCCCGGAGGTGACGAGGCGGCCGCCCGCGAGCGCCAGGCACACGAACATGATCAGCGGCGGGACGACGATGGCCGCCTCGATGGCGACACTGCCCTCATCACCACCTCGTGTTCCGCCCGGACGTCGCAGCAGGCGACCCAGCCTTGTTGACACCGATCTCATGGACCGGGCACCCACCTCTCAACCGGCCCGGAAGCGGACTGCGTGATGGCCAGCCCCTCAATCCCCGGGATCATGGACTGAGTGGTGCCGCTGACCTGCACACGGACGCGTTCACCGTCGCTGCGCGCGCTCACGCTGAGCGAGCGCAGGCTGTCCCCGGCCGTTCGGCCCAGGACCTGGCGGGCGCGGGCGGTGCCGTCGGCGGGCCCGGCCTGGTAGGCGCGGGCGGCGGTGACGCCTTCCCGGGCAGCGGTCAGCGCGATCTGCCGGGCGTAGTACCACATGGAGGCCTGGATGACGGCGATCGCGGCGAGCAGCACGAACGGGTAGACGATGGCCATCTGGATCGACGCGTCCCCGCGGTCGTCAGACCGTCTGCGCCCTTGCCACCAGTCCTGCAGGCGGCCGCTGGCCGGCATCAGATGCCGCTCAGGTTTCCGTTGTACTTGGCGATGACCGCAGCGATCGTCCCGGCGATCACCAGGGCGCCGGTGACCGCGGCGACCCAGATGATGACGGTGGTGATGCTGATGTCCCCACGGTCCGGGCGCCGCTGCAACTCGGCGAGGCGTTCTTCCAGCCGCGTGGACACAGCAAGCACGGCACGGCAGACGCGGGCGGCGGTGTACGTCACGAGATTCTCCTTGTCGGTCAGCAAGGTGGTTCCGGGGGCGTGCCGTCACGGCCGGCCCGGGTTCAGACGGTGAGCATGCGGATCACCGCGGGGAAGGCCATCAGGAGCATGACCAGCACCGCCAGCAGGGCGCCGGGAGCGGTCATCTTCTCGCTGGCGGCGTTCGCCTCCGCGGCCTGGCCGGCGAGCAGTTCGGCGCTGAGCGCGGCGGTCCGTGCCCGCAGTGCCTTGTAGACGGCGGCGCCGTCGGTGGCGGAGCCGCGCATGATGTCGGCGACGTCATCCAGAGCGGGCAATTCATACTGGGCGGCCAGCTCGCTCAGTGCTTGATAGGGCGGGATCTTCTCCAGCCGGGCCCGGCGCAGCGCACCCTGCAGATACAGGAACGGCCATCCTCGGCCGACGGCGGCGGCCTTCTCCAGGGCTTCGGTGGGGCCGGCGTCCGCGGCCCGCTTGAGCGCGACCAGGTCCAGGTAGGCGACCAGGGCGTGGGCGAACTCCTCCCGCGCCCGCCTGGCCTGGTCGCGCACGGCCAGGTCAGGGATGAGGAACAGCAGGCCGGCGACGGCGAGTCCGGCGACGGCCGGCACGTAGAAGGGCAGCGAGATGCCCGCCACGATCCACGGGATGGTGACCAGCACGGGGCACAGCAGCCCGAGGGCAGCGAGCGCGGTCTTCTTCAGCATGAACTGGCCGGGGCCCTGGCCGAGCAGGGCCAGGTTGGTTGCGGGCACGCGCACGCCGGGCAGGCGCTCGAGGCGGGCCAGCAGCCACCGCCCCCACACCTCGTCCCGGTCCAGGTCCCGCTCGGCGGCCACGGGCAGGCTGCCGGGGGCCGTGCGCTGCAGGGCCGGCGCCAGAGCGGGCTGCGGGCGCAGCATCTCCCGCACCAGCAGAGCAGCACCTGCGCCGACCGTTCCGCCACTCAGCACGATGGGCAGAAGGTTCACGTGCTCACTCCTTCGTGCGCGCGTTCAACGGCTGGTGCATCGAGATCGGTGGTGGTCGGGGCGGGTAGCCGTACGGTGCTGGCCGCATCGGTGACCAGGAACCGTGGGATGCGGCGGAAAGCGCCGAGCTGCCGCATCAGCGCCAGCGTGGCGACGAACCCGGCCGTGAGGAACGCGAGGACCAGCTGGCCCAGGAGCGTGGAGTACGGGGCGGTGTAGGAGGGGACGAAGAACCCGGCCACGACGATGCCCACAGTGATGAGGGTCATCCACCGCACCGTGGTCCGCGGTTTGGCACGGTCCGCCTCGATGCTCCGCTTCTTGGCGACCTCGTCGCGGACGCTGCCTGCCAGGTCCTCCAGTGCCTGGGCCAGGCCCGGCCCCCGGTCGCCCGCCGACAGGATCAGCGCGGCCACCACCTTGTCGCCGGTGACGTCGCCGAGCTCGTCCCCGAAAGCGCGCAGGGCGTCCTCGGGACGCCAGCCCAGCCGCAGCCGGTCGGACAGATTCACGATCTGGGCCGCGAGTTCGTCCGGCGCGCCCTGACGACTGGCGATCATCGCCTGCTCCAGGCCCATACCCAGACGCAGCAGACCGGCCAACCGCTGCGTCCACTCGCTGAGCGCCTCGAGCTGGCCGATGCGTTCCGCCGCGATCTGCCCAGGGGTGACCAGCCACGGCACACCGATGACCGCAGCCCCCAGCAGGATGCCCGCGACGAAGTTCCCCGAGCCCAGCCACACCGCGGCGAACACGATGGTCGCGGCGACGAACAGGGCCCGCCGACGCATCCGGACGTCTTCCGTCCGATCCGCGCGGCCGCGCCGGGCCAGCATCCGCTGCCACCACGGCGCCCGGCGCGGCACCGCCGTTCCCACGATCCCGGCGACGACACCGACCAGCCCCCCGACGACGGTCATCCCGCTCAGCAGCCCCCACAGCAGGATCACTGGACGCCTCCGACCTTCAGGGGCAGCGGCTCCGGCCAGGCCCCGTAGGGCTGTTGCAGCAGGCTGGAGTCGAATCCGACCCGGCGCAGATCGTCGATGCAGCCCGGGTCCATCCGCGGCACCGCCCGCAGCTCGCCGAACTCCAGGCCGGGGGAGAAGACCTCGTTGGTGGCCGGACGGCCGGACTCCCCGATGCCGGTCAGCTCCAGGACGTGGGAAACGTAGCGGTGGCGGCGCCCGCCGATCTGCGTCTCGTCCGTCATGTCGACATACACGATGAAGTCCAGCCCATTGGCGGTCTGCCGGTAGGCAAGCTGCTCGGACAGATTGCCCTGCGCCAGCGCGTACAGTTCCGCGATCCGGTCGAAAATGATGTCCGGGCGCCGGGCGTGGATCGTGCACAGGTTCCCGCCGGCCCCGTTGGTCAGCGCCTGCATCATCGCCACGACCTCCGGGCCGCGGACCTCACCGACCACGATCCGCTCCAGCGACATCCGCAGCGCCGGATGCATCAGATCCAGCAGCGTCACCTCACCGGCACTGCGCCCCGAGGCGTCTTTCTCCCCGTTGGACTCCCGGCCGATCAGGGAGACGACCTGGCGGTGGTAGCCGCCTGCGTGGGCGAACAGCTCGTCCTCGGTCTGGATGGTCGCGAACCGCGTCTCCGGGGCGAACTCCTTGAGCATCGCCCGCAGCAGCGTCGTCTTCCCGGCCTTCTGCTTCCCCGCGATCATGATGTTCTTCTCCGCACGCACACACGCACCCAAAAACTCGCGCAGGACGGGGTCGATCGTGCCCAAGTCCACGAGGCCGTCCAGGTCGGCGTGGGAGACGCGGTGCCGGCGGATGACCGCATACGTCATCGGCCCCAGCCCCGTGATGGCCTGCAGACGGGACCCGTCCTGCAACGACAGCGCCAGCGTCGGGTTGGCGGTGGAGATGGTCCGCTCCTGGTGCCCAGACCCCCGCGCCAGTTCCCGCAGCAGTTCGAGAAGTTCTTCTTCGGAGTCCGCGATGGGCCCGACCATGCGGCGCTCCCCGTCGCCGTAATCCAGCCACACCTCGCCCGGGCCCTGAATGATGATGTCCTCGACCCGCTCATCGTCCAGATACGGCTGCAGCCGCCCCGCCCGGTACAGCAGGTCATACACGGCCCGCCGCAGGCCCTCGTCCTCCTGCGGACTCATCGCCGCGGCATCCGACCACACCGCAACCGCCTCGGTGATCCAGTCCAGGCAGCGCTGCTCCTCACTGGCCCGGTCCATCCCGGGCGCCGTCTTCAAGAGCTCCTCGCGCTGCTTGGCAACCTGCGAGGCGATGTGCCGGGCGACCTTGTAGTCCACCGTGACCTGAGGCCCGGCCCCGAGCACCCCCGTGCCTGCGGCAGACCCGGCCGCAGTGCGCGCCGCCTGCCGGCTTGAGGGCTTGGCAGGCCGGCCGGGCGGCGGCATCACGGTCGGATCGGTGTGCAGGGGCCTACCGCGCATGGGACACCTCCGCGCCCCTCACCGGCGCGCCGGGCGGGCCCAGTCGGGCACGGCGGGCGGCCGCCCGCTGCGCCAGCAGGGCGCCCGTGGTGCGGGCAGCCTTCATCAGCGCGGATTTGGTGAAGTGGCGGGGCTGGTCGGCCCCGTCGGACAGCACCCGGGCCTCCTTCGGCGCGAACGGCAGAGTCGCCACGACGGGAACCTGCAGCACCCGCTGCACCTCACCCGCCGGGTACGGTCCCTCATCGATCACGATCAGGCCGACATCACCGACACGCTCTGACAGGGCGTTCACCCGACTCTGGGCGGCCTGCAGGCAGCGCAGCGTGTTGCGCACCACGACCAGGACGAGGTCGGCCTGCTCGGCGAGGACACCGGACGGGCCGACCGCCCCGCGGCGGCCGAGGTCGACCAGGACGTCGTGCCCGTGGTCGGCGTCGATGCCGCGGAACATCGTGGCGAGACCCTTCCAGACCGAACTGAGGCTCGCCGCCTGGGCGGGATCGGTGATCCCGGGCAGCAGCAGCCGGTCGCGCGGCGACTCCGGCTTGCCGTCCTCGCTGCTCAGGTCGATCAGCTGCCGCCAGAACGCCTCACCGAACTCCCCCTTGCGGGCCGCCACCGACAGATTCCGCAACCCGTACCGGTCCCCGAGCGTGCCCTGCAGCAGACCATGCAGCACCGCGCCCCCGTCCGGGTCGCACTCCGCAAGGATCATCCGCCGGCCCGGCTCCAACGGCCAGGACAGCAGCAGAGCGAGAGCACTGGTGGTCACCCCGGGAGCGCCGCTGCACCCGGCCAGCGCGATCACGGCCATCAGCTGTTCTCCGGAGCATCGAGGACCAGGCGCAGCGCGTCGGCCGAAACCCACGCGGCGACGGTCGGACCGTCATCTGCGGTCGTGGCCACGTCGACGACCACCACTCCGGTCCCAGGAGCCGCCTTCGACGCCTTCACCACCCGGCCGGCGATGCTCTGCGGACCGACCGCGCCGGATTCCAGGTCCGCCTCGGCGCCCGCTTCGGCCGCTCCCTGGACGGGTACATGCACCAGCTTGACCCTCTGCCCCGGCACCAGCGCGGTAGCCGGAACCTGCTCGGGCTTGAGCCCGACCGGCACCAACTGCTCACCGGCCTTCACCAGAGAATCTCTCGTGACCTGAGACGGGCTCAGCAGCGCCCCGGGCTTCAGCTCAACCGCTGCCCGCTTGCCCACCACCGAGTCCACATCGTCCGCGCGCACGGCCTTCACCGCCGGGTCCAGCGCGACCGAGGCCTTCCCGAGATCCTGCTCGGTGAGGACCTGGCCGACCTGCACGTCACGCACCACCGTCACCACATCGGTGCGGTCCCCGACCTGGAGGAGGAGGACGGCGACGCCCGCGCCCCCGGCCGCGATCAGCGCCAGCGACAGGGCGATTACGCCGGGCCGACGTCTGCGGGCGGACACCCGCGGAGGCGTCACGGGACCGGCCGCCTGCGCCTGATGGGGGAGGGGGTGCGCGGTGGGCGCCGCGATGCGTTCCTTGGTCTTGCTCAACGTTCTGTCCTTCCGGCGGCTTCTACCTGACGACCTGCAACTCGCCCACGGATACCTGCATATCGGACTGACGGATCTCTTCGAGCTGCCCGCTCTGGCCGCCGCCCTGCCAGTCGATCGCCCAGGTCGACGTCGCCATCACGGAGTACCTGCCGCCCGGCGCACCAGCCGACGTCGCGGAGTAGCGGTGCCCGCAGGTCGGTGACTGGACCATGGCGGAGGAACCCTTGTACGGCGTGCCCGGACCGGCGCACGTCACGGTGGAACCGTCACCCATCTGCCAGACAATCTTCGAGACCTTCGCGGTGGCCGTGACGGTCACGCCACCTGCTGATGCGGACGCCGTGTTGGGCCCGTAGGTCGTGGCGCTCTGGTTCACCCACATCCACACCTGGACACCGACCGTGTACCTGCCCGTCGCGCGGGGGCTGGCGATGTCCGGCCCGAGCAGCATCATCGAGTCGACCACGCGCTGTGCCAGAACAGCAGGGTCGATCGTCTCCTGCTTGGGCGGCTCGGCGAGCCACACCATCCGGGTAATGAGGTTCCCGTCGAGGTCTTCCCAGCCACAAGTCTGCTGGTACACGGCGCCGTCGCCCGGTTGGTGGCCTTCCCAGTCGAGGCTGCCGGCCGGGGGCTGAGGGTCCGCCAGTTTGTACTTGCAGACCCTCTTGTCCGTGGAGTTGCCACCGCCGGATGAGTCGCTCTTTCCAGGGACACCGGTGCCGCTGTTGCCCCCCGCCTGACCGTTGCCGGACCGCCCGGGAACGTCCACTTCTGCCTGGCAGGTGTACTTGGAGCAGTGCACGCCACCACTGCCGCGGGGCTCTTCGTCCGCGAAGCTGTTGATGGAGATGACGGCTGACGCGAGCAGCGTCGTTGCCACGACGGTGTACCAACGCCTTAGCACGCCTTTCCCTGCGGTTCGTCTCGGGTGACGCGCCAGCCTTCGGGGTACTTTTCGACAACGCTGACGATCTTGTAGGAGGTGAGTCGGTTCTCCGGGAGCGATACAGGCTCCCGAGACTTGGCGCTGGCGGTTACCCAGCGCGAGATGTCCAGGCAAGCGGAAACAGTCGCGTTCGGAACCTGGCCCGAAACGTCAACCTTGGCGACGTTCGCTTCACTCAAGGTGACCTTGCCGGTAATGACGAGGCCGCGATCATGGGTGCTCTTGGCATCTGTCTCGGCACCCTTCAATGCCTCCGACGCCGCATACCGGTCAAGATGAGCGTTCTCGCCGGTGGGGTCAGCGTAGAGCTTCTCCATCTCCTGCCAGTAAGCCTGGTAGGTAGAGATCGCCTCCTTCTTCACAGCAGCATGTGGATCGGCGGTAGCGGTCGTCTCCGGTGGGCGTGTAGGCGTGGGGGCTTTCTCCGCCCGGTCCTCACTGTGACCAGACGAGCCGCATGCAGTCAGGGTGAGAGCCGCGCACAGGCAGAGCAAGACGGTAGCGGGCTTGCGAGAGCGAAGAAGAATAGAAGCGTGCGCACGGTCTTTCACGATGCCTCCCCGTCGGCGCCATGCGGCACAGCCTGCGCCGCTACCTCCGGCGGCAGGCCAGCCCCACAGCTCGGTCAAGCTGCGGTGATGCGTTTGCGTGATCGCTAGGTTACGCATATGCCAGCCAACTCCCAAGTCTGAAACGTGAGTTCACTCGAAGGTTGGGGGTGCTATTCGGTCACTTGTGAAATAGGTTGTCGATTTGTTTTCGTGTAGCTTTGCGGAGTCCTTTGCGGGACGCACCGGCAACTTCAGGGCGGCATTGCATCACAGCTCGGTCCATGACCGAGGCTGCCCGTGGTTCAACGGTGTCCAGACTTCGCCGGTCGGCCCCTGCATCTCGAGTTCCTCCAGAACCGCGGCGCCCAATGGCACGGTGCGGGCCATGGCGGTGACGAGGGGGTGTTGGGCTGTCATGGCCTGCAGGTCGCTGATCCGGTTGTCCAGGACGTGCCGGGAGCCGCCGGTGAGGACGAACAGGAGGCGGGGGAAGACGGGGTACCAGCGCAGCCAGGCAGGCCCGGAAAGGGCCGGCTGGCGGGAGCGGTTCCGTCCCACCGGCTGTGGTTCATACGACCACAGGCGGGCGTAGTCGATCAGTTTCGAGGCGAGGCGTTCACTGCTCATGGTGGTGCGGTCGACCTCGACGAAGGCCCTCAGTTTGGTCCGCTGCCCCGGGCCGGTGAGGGTGTAGTGCAGCAGCGCGTCCGCGATGACCTTCTCTCCGTCGCCGAGGGAGTGGGACACCTCGGGTGTCCAGTCCAGAAAGCCGTGTTCGTCGTCGCGCTCGCGGGCGTCGGCCACGAATGCCAGGTGGGTACGCAGCACGGTGAGCGTGTGGGGGGTTTTCAGCGAGGCGGCGGTGGTGGAGGTGATCGGGTAGGCCGGCCTGCCCCGCAGGGCGGGGAAGTCCTTCACCATCCGGGCCCCGGCACTGGTCAGGTACCAGGCGCGCATCCCGCGGGAGCGGGGCAGCACCGTGCAGTCGACCAGGCCCTGGCGTCGCAGCTCATTGAGCGGGGTGTTGACGGTCTGGCGTCTGACGTGGGGGCGCAGCAGGGCCTGGAGCTGACCGGTGGTGGCCATCCGGTGCTGCCCCAGTGCGGTCAGGATCTGGTTCGGGAGCGGTTCGACAGGGCTGGGGACATGAGCAGGAAAGGCGGGCGCGGCATGGACGGTGGTGGTCACTTGTAGGTCTTCTCCTGGCTGTCTGGTGGGGTGGTGGGGGTGAGCTGGGCGAGGAAGGCGTTGACGCGGCCGATCTGGCCGCGGGCGCGGGTGGTGAGTTCGTCCAGGGGTGCGGTGCCGGCCGTGGAGCGGGCGTCGCGCTCGAACGCCGCGGCGTTGTGGGGGCGGGCGTAGGCGGCGAAGACGTCGTCGAGGTGCGGCCCCGTGATGTTGACCGGGCCGACGCGGCGGCCCTTGACCGTCAGTGACATGTAGTGGTCGAACCGGTCCAGGGCGGCGACGACGTCGGGCCCGGGCTCATCGCCCCATTCGGCGGTGACGGGTGCGATGGCGGACTGGGAGCCGGCGGTGGAGGCGAGGGTGGAGGCGTTCTGGACCAGCGAGAGCCGTACCGGGCCAGGGAGGCGGGCGAGGAGCTGGGTCATGCCGTGGACGTGGACCCGGTACTTGCGGAAGTCCTCGAACATGCTCGCGATCGTTTCGGGAGCGGCTCCGGTGAGGGTGATCAGCTCGTCGAAGTAGGCGCGGAACGGTACCCGCCTCGCTTCGGGCACGTCCCGGCGGGAACGGACGGCGCGCAGCAGGTCCCGGGCCAACAGTGCGGTGATGAGCCGGTCGGTGGGTCCGTTGCCGCCGGGGCACACCCACACGATCATCTTCGAGTCCATGGCGGCGCGGATGTTGTAGACGCCGGCCGCCTGGCCGAGGAAGGCGCGGGTGACCGGGTTGGCGGCCAGGCGGGTGAGCGGGTTGAGCACGACGGCGAACGCGTCGACGGGAAGAGTGGGGAAGACGGTCTGCCACCAGGCGCGGGTTTCGTCGTCCAGCCGTCCTTCCACTCCTGCCAGTGCCGTGGTGCGGAAGGCGGGGTCGGTGAGCAGAAGCCGCACCTGGAAGAGGGTGGTCTGGTCCTCGGGCCGTCCCGCCTGGCAGGCAGCACGGTTGGCCGCGACCAGGACGGCGAGGGCGGCGGTGAGGATGGTCAGCGCGCGGGGCGCGGTGGCGTCGTCCCAGCCGAGGACAGACGCGAAAGCGTCCGCGGTAGCCTCGACGACCTCGTGCGCGATTTGGCCCTGGCGCATGTCGAGCGGGTTCCACGAGCTGACCTGCGGGGCTGGCCCGTGTGCGCCCAGGTCGATCAGAGCTGTGCGGTCCTTCAGCGTGTCGTGGGCGAGGAAGGGCAGCGCGCGGGGCCAGGAGTCACGGTGCGGGTCGACGAACATCAGCCCGCCCCCGGCATGAGCCCAGCCGATCGCCTGCGCGAGGGCCCGCTCGGTCTTGCCGCCGCCCGCCTTGCCCACCCCCACCTCGAACAACGTCTCTCTGGCGTAGGTGGCGACCAGGCGACGGCGGCCGTCCGGGCCCTGGTGAATGCCCTGCAGCAGCAGCTCCGGGTTGCCGAACTCGAAGGTCGGCAGGTCACCGGCGAGCAGCGGCAGCCGGCAGTGCACGGTGGGCGGTTTGAGCAGTCCGGTCAGTTCTTCCAGGCGTACCCAGTTCGGGCGGGGCGGCTGGCAGTGCCCCAGCTCCCAGCGGCGTTCGAAGCCGCGCCGGCTGGGCCAGCGGTCCGCTCCCAGGCGCCACGGTCCCAGGTGCCAGCCGCGCATCGCCCACCGCGAACCGGACCCGAACACGTCCAGGGCGGCCTGGAGCTGAGCGAGTCGTGCTTCGGCCCGCCCCTCGGTGTCGGAGGCGCACATCACCAGCAGTTGCACGCGCACCAGATGATCGTCATCGGCGAGTTTCCCCAGCGCTTCCGCGGGTTCCACCCGGCGCGGCACCGGCGGCATCACCAGCCGCCGACCACCCCCAGCCCCGGCCGGCTTGCTGCCGATCAGCTGCTGCAGCTGCCAGCCCAGTGAGTCCTCCACCCCGCCGGCGTCCTGGCGCAGCCACCGTGCTGCCCGCTGCGCCTCGCGCCGCTCCCGGCGGCGGGCGTCCGACATCAGCTGCATGCGCCTGGCCCGCAGCGTCCATTTCGGGGCGCGCTGGATGTCGAGCCGCAGTTCGGCCAGGTCCCCGAGTCCGGCCCGCAGGTCGGAAACGGCATCGACCAGGGGCTGCAGCGGATCCGGATCGAGGGGGACGTCGCGCAGCGGGGCCGTGGGCTTCCCGCGCAGGATGAACTCGGCCCGCACGACATGTTTACGTGGCTTGTCGGCGACCGGTCGGCCTCGCTTCACGGTGACGGCCGGCCCGAACGGCGTGATGGACAGCAGCCGTTCACCACCGGCGGGTCCTTCGATGCGGTAGCGCAGCGGGCTGGAGCCGTCGGCACGGAGCCGGATCTGCACGGCCTTCGTACGGCGCGGCGCCCACCACGGCATGGACGTGGACGCCCTGGCGAGCTGCACCCCGCGTCTGAAGATCTCTTCCAGGCCCGGGTCGAAGTGCCGTGCGGGCACGAGTTCCAGCGCCATCCGTTCGGCGGAGGCCTTGCGTGCCAGGCGCCGCACGATCCACTCGGCCAGGCCCCAGCACCCGGCGACAAGGAGGCCGAGGAGATACCAGTGGGAGAGCAGCCAGCCTGCCGTGGCCGCCAGGCCGGACAGCAAGCCGATGCCGTCGCCGGCTGGTGTGGCGAGGGTCAGGTGCGGGGCTGCGGGATCCACGCGGGCTCCCCTTCCTTGGTCGGGGTGGTGCGGGTGAAGTGCAGGTCGGTGATGCGGCCGTCGGTGTGGGTGCCGCCGCGGTCGGTGCCCGCCCACACCAGATGCACCACCGCCCGGTCGGGCGCGCCGTCCCGACGGGCTACGGCGGCCTGGATACGGAAGCGAGCAGTGGCGAACGCCGGCGGCGCAACTCCTTGCCCGGCGGTGCCGAAGTAGGCGGGCCAGCGGTCGCGGCCGACACCGGTCGCGTCGGCGCGCAGCAGCGCGCGCCCGGCCGCGAGCAGCCGTCGCTCGTCGACGGCGTCGAGGTCGGCGGGCCAGGCGGTGTCCAGGGTTTGCTGGATGGCCCGGTCACCCGCCGTCCCCTCGCCGTGCGGCGGAAGCGCCGACACGGACGCCGACAGCGAAGGCGCCGGTCGCGACGGCGACGAGGCCGCGGCATTCCTGGGTGTGCTCTGGGCGGCAGGCTGCGCGCTCGAGGAAGAGGGTGACGGGTGCCCCTTCGGGAACGTGGCGGCCTGGCGTGCCGGGACGGCGGCTTCCCGAGGACCGGACTGGTCCGGCCACGTCAGCATGGCCGCCCCCGTCACAGTGAGGATGAGGGTGGCGGTCAGCAGCAGACGCGGGGAGCGGAGTGCGGGTGTAGGTTCCGATCTGGTTTGTCGACCGACGCTGCGATGACCTGCGGCCTTGCGTGGTTGTCTCGACGGTTTGTCGGTGCGTTTGTCCAGCCGGGGTGTCGGATTCTTCGGGCTGGATGCGGGCTCGGGCGGATCTGCCCGAGCCCGCAGGGCTCGTGGGGTGGCTTCGACAACGTGCGGTGTCCCAGTTCGGCAGCGGGTTCCGGTCCCACTTGGCGATCTTTCGGGCATGATCTGCAACGGTGTTCGCCTTCATCCAATTCGCGGGGGATGCTGATCCGACGTGCCGGGCTCGATGCGCTGGCCTGGCAACCGGGGTGGGGAGGATCGCGTTGATCGTCTGGGTGAATGGTGCGTTCGGCAGCGGGAAGAGCACGCTGGTCGACGAGCTGCGTCCGCGATGGCCCGAGGCCCTGATCTATGACCCGGAGATGGTCGGCTATGTGCTGCGGGAGATCGTGGAGGTGCCGACCGGTGACTTCCAGGACCTTCGACTGTGGCGGCGACAGGTCGCCGACCTGGCGGTGGGGTTGGTTGAGGAGTACCGACGTCCGGTTCTGGTCCCCATGACCTTGGTCAACCCCGGCTATGTCGGTGAGATCTTCGGCGTGTTGACGGATGCGGGCATCGACGTCCACCACTTCTTCCTCAAGGTCTCCCGAGAGGTTCTGGAGCAGAGGATCGAAGGTCGGAGCTTCACCCCGGACAACCCTGAGCAGGACGAGAAGGTTCGGGGCTGGTGCAAGGACAAGATTGCGCCGTGCATGGCTGCTGCCGACACCCTGCCCAGCGACACCGTGTTTCTGGACGGCGAGCTGACCCCGCAGGAGTTGGCCGACGTGGTGCTGGCTCGTGTCGGCGCGGCTGCGAGCCGGTAGGGCTGGATCATGGGTGAACTTGTTGAGCGGGTTGACGAGCGTGACGAGGTGCTGGCTGTTGTGGACAGGGGGGGGATGCGATTCGTCACCGGTGGCTGCATCGCATCGCGACGATCGTGTGCCGCGACCGTGCGGGGCGGTTCTTTGTCCACCGCCGTCCGGACGATGACACTCGTTTTCCCGGGACAGATCAACTGGATGCTCGGAGGCGCGGTGGACGTGGCTGAGTCGTATGAGGACGCTGCTGCGCGGGAGTTGGTGGAAGAACTGGGTGTTCATGCCCAGCCTCGTTTCCTGTTCAAGTTCTTGTGTGAGGGCGTGATCAGTCCGTATTGGCTTGGTCTGCATGAGGTCGTCGTCACGGAGCCGATCCAGCCCGACCCTTCGGAGGTCGCTTGCCATGACTGGCTGACTGAGTCCGAACTGGCCGACTTGGTCCGGCATCGGGAGTTCGTTCCGGATGCTCGCGAGGCGTTCGACCGATATCGCGCTCTGCCGATGCGGCCGGGAGCGATGTGAGCTGCGGTGCGCGTTGCTGGAGCTCGTGTTCCGCGGCTCGACGTCCCGCGGTGGTGAGCATGTAGTAGGTGCGCCGTCGTCCCGAGGCTGGACCTCAGACTCTGGACGTAACGACGGCGCAGCACGAGGGGCGGGTCGAAAAGAGAGTGTCGACCGACACATTGACGACAGATCACTTGGACACCGTCATCTCTTTTCGGAACCTACAGCGGGTGTGGTCATAGCAGGCGGGCTCCTCCCGCGTAGCCGGACATCGCGTCGACCGGGTCCAGGCGGACGACCGTTCCGGGGCGGGCGGCGTTGATCATCTGTCCTGAGCCGACGTAGATCCCGACGTGGTAGATCGTGGAGTCCCGGCCCGGGGCGTAGGCGTAGAAGACGAGGTCACCGGGCTTGAGCGCACGCGTTCCCGCGCCGGCGGGGATCCGCTGTCCGACACCGGCCTGGGCTGCCGCAGTACGGGGCAGGCGGATCCCGGCCTTCGCGTAGGCATAGGTAGTCAGCCCCGAGCAGTCGAAACCCCTGATACGTGCACCGCTCTTGCCGCTGGGGGAGCAGCAGATGCCGGTGCTGGGACCCTTCGCGGTGCCGCCGCCCCACGAGTACGGGACACCCCGCTGGGCGAGCGCCGCCTCGATGACGGTCCGGACGTCCCCGGTGACGTTGTCCAGGTCCGGGGTTTTGGCGGCGGCGGTGTACTGGTCGATCCAGCCGCGGACGTTGGCGACGTACGCGGTGGACCGGTTGTACTGGAAGATCGCTGCCCTCAGCTGCGACTCCCTGGCCAGGTCACGTCCGTTGCCGCACAGGTAGACCGCGGCACCGAGGGCGGCGTCGTCGGCATTGTGCGGGTCCGCGCGACCGTCGCCGCCTGCGTCCTTGCCGACGCCGTCCCAGATGGAGGGCAGGAACTGGAAGGGGCCGACCGCGCGCTCGCCGCTGGCAGAACCGTCCCAGCGGCCGCCGTCCGTGTCCGGGAAGAGGGTGGTGTTCCCGCCCGCACCGGAGCCGTTGAGGAGGACCCCGTAGATTCTGGGCCGGATGTCGCCGTTGCCGGCGACACTGCGGCCGATGGCGTGGTTCGACTCGACCTTGGCGATCCCGGCCAGGACCGGCCAGCGCATCCCCCGGCAGGTCGGCACATGCCTGCCGACCTGCCGGGCCGCCCTCTGGTAGGCGGCCAGCATCCGTGGCGGAATGTCGGCGACACGGCCGCCCACCGCGATCCCACCGCCATCGTCTCTGGCTCCGGTGGCCAGAGCCACATACGCGCCCGCCGAGGTGGCGATCGGGGCCACGCAGCACACCGCACCGAACAACAGCAGCAGCCCCGCACACCCCCACCGCGCCAGACGGCGACGCCGGACAGGCCTCACCCCTGTTCACCCCCTTCGCCTGACTGGTCGTCCGGCCGGGACCGTTCGCTGCGCAGACGCTCGGCGTCGGGCGCCGTCCTGCGCATCAACTCCTGCATCCGCTCCCGCGCTTCCTCCCGCGCCTGGCTGCGGGCCCTGCCACCGCCGGGCAGGACGGGGCCACCGTGGTTGCGCGGAATCGGCTCGCTGCCCGTCCGGCGAGCCGCCGGCGCTGCCGGGCGCTCCTCCGCCCTGCTCTCGGGCCGGGCTCCGCCTGGCCGGGCGGGAGCCGACAGGCCCCGGGAAGCCGTGGAGGGGCGAAGGCTGGTGGGCGGAGCGCTGGGGTGCGGGGATACCTCCGGGCTGGTCGCGTCTCGTCGCGTGGGTACGGGGGGCAGGCGGCGGCTGGTGAACGGGGCGGGTCCGCCGCGGTCGTCGGCGTGTTCCTGCAGGACCCGGCCGACGTGGCGGCCGGTGGCGGTCCAGGCCCGTCCGTCCTCGCGCAGTGTGTTGCCCCACACCCGGACCTGCTGGCGGGCATCGCGCGAGAACTGGGAGCCCTGTGTCCGGGCCTTGCCGACGCTGGCCGGCAGCCCGGCGGTGGCTGCGTAGGCGGTGCGGCCGCCGCGGTGAAGGAGGCGGTAGCCGCGGAAGCGGACCAGCCGGTTGTGCGCACGCGTCGACAGCAGGGTGCGGTCGCTGTTCTGGTCGTGCAGTACCTGCCCGGTCCTGCGGTCGACGACCTCGCCGTCCTCGTCGCGGTACCGGTCGGGCGGACCACCGGGCCGCGGCGGCCCCGCGACGCCTCCCGGTCCACCGGGACGTGGCGTCCCGCCCTGGCCCGGGCCGCCCGGCCCGGGAGTGCCGTGGTCGGGCCCACCGTTGTCGGGGTCGCCGGCTGCGGTGGGCTTGCGCCACTTCGCCAACTGCTCCGGGTCCGGACGGCGTCCGATCAGCAGCCCGTACCCGACCTTGGCGCCGAGCCGTGCGCCTGCTCCGCCGAGGGCGGCGGCCGCGGTCAGCGGGGCGAGTCCGCGTCCGGCCTCGGCCGTGGCATCGGCGAGGACCTGGCCGGTGTCCACGGGCATGCCCGCCCCGTCGACGAGGGAGCCGAGCGCCCCCATCAGCCGCTGCCGAGTGCCGAGCATCCCGAACCGGCCGCCCCCGCCGCCGGTGAGGGCACGCAGCCCGCCGCCTGTGCTGTATCCGCCCAGTGCGGCGGGGGAGTTCATGGCGAGGGTGGCGCCGAGTTCGGAGGTGTCGCCGGGCAGGTGGGTGCCGCCGACCTTGGCGTAGCGCATCCGCATGGCCATCCGCCGGCCGAAAGAGGCGATGCCCGTCAGCAGCCTGCGGTGCCCGGCCGCGCCGGCGATCGCGAGGACGTCGATCAGCAGGATCCGCTCCACCATCAGGTCGGGTCCGCTGGTGATGGTGGCATCCACGGCGATCCCGAAGAACGGGATGAACGCGCAGATCCCGACCACGGCCAGGACCGCGATCCCCCACAGCGACAGCCACTTCCACACCGACTGACGCGGCGGGCCCGGCAGCATGCCCGCGATGAACGCGACACCGCCTGCGGCGGCGGCCGCCGCGCACACGGCCTGGGTGCCCAGCAGCACGATCGCGGACGAGAGGAGCATGCCGCAGATGAACAGGGCGCCGATCAGGAGCAGGAGCGCGCCGCCGACCCGCCACCAGGTGGGCTTTGCGGCGTAGGCAGCGCAGGCTTCGCCGACGTCCCCGGCCTTCTTCATGTCCGACAGGAAGGCTGTGAACTCCTGCTCCTCTTCCGACGGCACGAGCGCTTCATTCAGCAGGTCGGAGCCAGTGCCGAACGACTCCGGGAGGGTGTCGTCGAGGTCTTCATTGCCGCGGTCGCCTCCCTCCTGTCCCCGTTCGCAGTACGCCTTGGCGGGGCCTTTGATCCGGGCGCAGGGGTCCTCTTCCTTCTCCGGGTCCTTGGCCCTTCCTGCCGTGTAGCCTCCGGAGATCCACTTGAGATGGACGGCGTAGGCCTTGCGGTCGCCTTCCTTGGCAGGGTCGAGGATCCGCCCGTACTGCAGCAGCATGTACGGCTTGACGATCAGAGCATTGGTGACCGAGTCCTGGACCGGGCGGGCCACCTCCGCCGCCGCGACGGGCCCATCGCCCTGCTCCTGCATGCACTTGAGTTCCTGACGGCCGGCCATGCCGTCACAGGGGGACTTGCTGGCGATCTTGCCGCCCCAGTCATAGGCGTTCACGCTGCGCTGCGCGACCTCGGCACCCACCTGCTGCGCCTGGCCGAGCGGCCCGTCGGCAGCGAGCAGGTAGTCGGGACGGACGAATGCCGAGGCTGCGAACGCCGCGATCAGCAGGGTCAGGAAGATCTCCCCCAGACCGCGGCCGACCCGGCCGCGTACGAGCATGAAGCCGGCGAACACGAACGCCCACGCCAGCAGCAGCCCCTTCAGCCCGAGCGCGTCGACGACCACATCGTGGTAGGCGTCCGCGACTTCCTGCGCCGGCCGGGCAAGGGTCCTCAGCAGCGGGAACCGGAAGGCCACCTCGATCGCCCACCCGGCCAGCCCCACCAGCAGCCGGATCAGCGTGAACAGCCCCGACAAAGCGAACGCCAGCGCCTGCGTCTTGAACGCGACGACGGATCCGCCCTCGGCGTTCAGCTCGTAGCCGTTGATCGGCACGCCCTCGGAGGAGCGGATGTTCAGCGGCGCCAGGAGGTCACCGGTCTCGCTGCTGCTGCCGGCCGCGTACACGACCTGACTGTTGACCATCACGAACACCACGGCGAGCAGCACCGTGAAGCCGGTCGAGCGGAGCGTGCCGGGACTGGGACGACGTGCCATGGTCAGACCTGCCCGCTCTTCACACCGGCAGAGTCGGCTGACGGCTCGGGTACATCGGTCGCCGTGGCTGCGGTCGAGGTGCTGCGATGCCCCGGGGTGGTGGTGATGGACGCGGCGATACGGGCGATGCGCGGGATGACGATCTTGACCCGGCCGGTGTTCTGCCGCGGGCAGGTCAGCAGGAACTCGCCTTCCCGCCCTTGGCGGCCGACGGGGGACAGCCCCGCGGTCACCAGCCGCACCAGCTCCTCGTCACCGGGGTTGAGGCCGATGAACTCCAGGCCGCGGCGGGCGCGCGCCCGGTCGGTGGTGCGGGCCAGCGCCCGGTAGGCCATCAGGCCGCGGTCCGGGCCGAGTTCCTCGGCGTCGTGGGAACCGGCGATCAGGCCGGCGCCGTGCTTGCGGCCGTCGTGGAGGATCTCGTGCACGAGGGCGGTTCCTTCGGCCGACGAGGTGAGCCAGTACAGCTCGTCCAGGACGACGGCGGTGAACCGCTGCGGGTCCTCGAACGCGGTCTGCCGCGCGAGCGCCGCGATCAGATACAGCACCGCGCGCCCGATCAGGGCCTCCAGCGGCTGCTGATGCAGGACCTCGGGGTTGTCGAAGGCGGCCTTGGGAGGCAGCTTCAGTCCGGCTGTTGTGATCACGATCATGTCGGAGGCGCTGGAAGCATCCAGCCTCACCGGCGGCAGCGCGGGATCGAAGACCATCGCTGCCAGCGCATTGGACGCCACGACCCGGACGAGGCCGGCGAGGGTGGCCGCCGCGTCCTGCCGCCTGCCCGCCTCGCTCGCGCTCATCTCCTCAAGGACGTCCAGCACGCGGTGCATGGACGGCTTCTCGCCGGCGGCGGCCCGCTCGACCGCGTGGTGGAGGACCTCGCCGCTAGTGCTCATCGGGCCGATCCCGAGCTGGAGGGTGAGGTAGGACAAGGCGTAATGGCGGCCCTGCGGCCCGTCGAACATCCGCAGCGGATCGATGGACACCTCAGCCCGGGCGGCGTCGACAATCTGCACCCGGCCCTTCGCGGCGCTTCGGGCGAACGTGGCCCACTCGCGCACCGGGGTCCGGTCGATACAGATCGCGCACCCGCCGCGCGCCCACACGGCCTCCGCGATCAGCTTCTGCAGCACGCTCTTGCCCGCGCCCAAGTCCCCGACGATCCCCATCGACGCCGACGCATCCTGCTTCGGAGCGTCCGCGACATTGATCATCACGGGGCGGGTGGTGCCGCAGTCCAGGTCCAGGCCGAGGAACATCCCGTTCGGGTCGCCGACCTCGCTGGTGGTGAAGGCCCCGGACAGGGCCCAGTCCTCGGAGACCTGGTGCTGGGTGAACTCCCGCACCACGCCCTGCCTCGCCGCACCGGGCAGTCCCAGGGTGAACAGGGCTTCCTGTAGTCCGGCGGGGCGCACGGCCCGGTAGTCGGCGCCGGAGAGCAGCGCGGTCAGGGCCCGGGCGCGGGCGTCACAGACGGCCGCGGTCGGCCCCCACACCGTCAGCACCGTCACCGACTGCACCTCCACCTCCACGGACGTGCGGGACAGGCGTGCGTCCAGCTCGCCCAGGTCGCGGGCGGCGTCGGTGAGGGAGGCGGGCATGCCGGTGGGCCGGGCGTCGTACTGGTCGGCCTGGTCGATCAGCTCGTTCTTCTTACGCCGCACCTGGTCCCGCGCCTTCTCCGCGGGCACCAGCGTCAGATCGACGGTGTAGTCGACGGGGAAGTCGAGCATGTCCAACTGCGCGAACAGATCCGCGGCCTCCGCACCGACCGCCGGCGGACACTCCGCCAGGACGAGCTGCGCCTGGTAGCCCACCCCGGCGTCGGACTCGACCTGCAACCACCGCCGCCGCAGCGGCGACCCGGCCCGCAACCGCCACCAGGCGGTGCGGCCCGACCGCGTGATCCGGCCCGAGCCGTTCAGCTCGCCGGCATCGTCCAGCGCCGGGTCGATGCCACCCTCCTGCAGGCGCGCCTGACCCAGGTCGGCGTAGCTGGGAGAACGCAGCACCCCGCCCTGCACGTGCCCGCCGTACAGGGTGCTGGTCTCGGCCTCGGTCAGCAGCGGTTCCGTCAGGCCGCGGTGCAGGGCGTGCTGGACCATCCACACGATCTCCGCCGGACGGGCAGGACGGAACGCGATCCCGCCGGCGAGCGCGGCCTCCACCCGGGTTGCCTGTTCACGGTACGCGGTCACCTTACGGCGGGTCACCGGTCCGGCCCGCATCCCGAGCACGGGGGCGACGTCTGCCCACATCGCTCCCAGCGACGCGGCCGCCTGCCCGCCCGATTCGCTCGGCAGGGGCACCGCCAGCCACAGCGTGCGGCGGTGCATCTCCTGGCCCTCCAGCAGGCCCAGGGTCGCCTCGACGTTCTCCACCCACGGATGCGCACCCGCACCCGGCGCCTGCCCGGCGGGCCCGATGCCCTCGATCATCCTCAGGGCGACCTCACCGGGATCGGCCTGCGCACACAGCCCGAACAGCCGCGGCGCCCCGGACAGGGACCTCACCAGATGCGTGACTTTGGCCAGCTGCTCCTCCCGGGCCGCGGCGGGCACGTAGGTGCCCTGCACGGTGTCCGTTCGTCTACCCTTCGCGTCGGGACTGGGGTGCAGACGGTAGACGGCCCACACGCTTCCCTGGGTCGACCAGACCAGGTTGCCTGCGATGTGACGGACCGGGACCCTCACCGCACACCCCCCGACTCCTGGACACGGGCCAGCAGCTGCTGCACACCCGACACCGGTGCCACCGGCACCGGCACCGGCCGCGTCCGCGGACGGCCGCGGCCGTCCGACGGCCGGCACACCGACCCGCGGGCCTCCCGGTCCCGGGGCGACCTACGGCCGGGAGCCGGCTGGGCGGCGCGCCGCCGAACTGCCGTAGGAACAGCCGGGCATGCGGCTTCGACGGTGAAGCCACCCAGTACAGGACGGGAGGCGTGGTCGCGGGCAGCTCTGCCCCCGGTACGGCCGCCCTGCGGCTGCCAGGCCAGGAGCACCCAGCCCAGCGCCGCCTGCAGCGGGGCACGCCCTTTTACCTTCGGCCGGCGTACCGCCCACACGGCCAGCACCCAGGCGACCACGGGGACCGGGCCCATCCACGACCACCAACTGATGGTCTTGACGAGGAGGAACCCACCGCCGACGAGGACGGCGATCTGCGCGGGGGTGTAGGGGCCGAGCGGAATCTTCCAGTCGGCGACCTTACCCAGCACCCACGGATGACGGCGCGCGCTTGTGTAGAAACGCCCCACCCGGCTCGCGGCGGCCGCGTTCACAGCAGGCCTCCCGCGCCCTCGGAGCCCACGCGCGCGGCCAGGTCGGTTCCCTGCACGATGCCAGGGACGGCGGGGGCGCCGTTGGCAGGGTTCCTCACCTCGTCGGTGAACATGTCCGCGAGGTCCTCGCGGGAGTCATACAGCCCCAGCGCGATGATCATCAGCAAGAGGGCGCCGATCCCGGCCTTCAGGCTGAACCGCTGGACCATGATGACGACGACGAGCACGATCAGTCCCGCCTGCAGGCCCTTGGTCGCCCAGTCCTCGAACATGGTGATCCAGCTGTCGCCGAGGTTGTCCATCTTCCCGGCCAGCACCACGCCACCCATCGTGTTCACCGCGCACCCCCGCCCTGGACCGTTCCGGACTGCAGCGCGGCGACGTCCCACCGGCCGGAGCGGGCCGTGAGCGCGAGTTGGTAGGCCAGCGGCCACCGCCCGGAGTCATCACGCGCCTCGGCCTGCACCCGGACCTGGACCTTCGTCCCGTCGGCCGGCACCGGCCCGGCGGCCGCGGCCTCCTCGACCGCCGACACCTCGCCGACGGTGACCGTCGTGTAGGGGGCGGGGGAGACGGGCGCGAGCTCCACCCTGGGAGCCAGGTAGCGGTCGACCTCTCCGGTACCGGTGAGGTAGGCGCCGAGGAACTCCCCGATCGTCGACGACAGGGCACCGTCGGACGGAACATTCACCGAGTACGGCGACTTGGGCACTGCGGCCCGGGCCGGACCGGCCACCACCCCCGGGGCGCCGGTTACCGCGAACGACGCACCACGTGTGTCGGCGGCGACGGGGACGTCGAAGTAGCGAACCGTGCTGTCGGCGTACTGCGCAGCGACCGTCACGGCCCACGCGCCCCCGTCGCGCTGCACACTGCGCACCGCGGTCACCGACCTCAGCTTCGACTGTGCACCGGCTGCCGGGTCCGGCAGGGCGACGTCCGGCGCGAGGGACTGCGCAAGCCGCGCCTGCACACTGCCCGCCTCATCCGCACTGCTGCGCAGCCACGCGTCGAGGAACACCTGCGCATAGCCCGCCGGGTCGGCCGCAGCGGCCGCCGTGCGCACCGGGGCCGGCCTGTCGGGGGCCGCGGCCTCGGCGCTGGCCGGACCGGAGACCACCGCCACGGCCAGGGCGACGGGCCCGGCGGCGATCGCGGTGAACAGCGCCAGACGCGACAGGCGCACGCGCCGCCGCATCTTCTCCAACTCGACCCCCGCTGCGATCACGGGGGCGGCCTCGCCGCGCGAGGACTTCTTGCCCAGAGGCATGGTCAGACTCCCAGGTCAGGAATGGTTGTTGCTGACCTTGAGGAAATCCGTCAGCCCCGACCCGACCACCGACCACGCAACCCCGACCACGATCACGAACCGGTCACGAAACCCATGGTCGGCCCCACCATGGGCCCGACCACGGCCCGCGGCAGGATGGGCGCCAGCACCGGGATACGGGTTACGGCACGCCGGATGTGCACCAGCGGAGCGACTGTGCAGCTGGGGGCGAGTGTGCATGCCCGCGTGCGCACTCGGCGAGCGTGCAGGGCCCTCATCCTCGTTGTGCAGGCGCCTGCACGATGAGCGTGGGGACCTTTGTGCAGCCGAGAGTGTGCACACTGCCTGGAAGGCGACAGGTTCTTCTTGGTCGGCCCAACCATGGAGCCGGCCATGGCTGGCCAGTGGGCATGCCGCGGTCTTGTGGTGGTGGTCGGGGGTGGTGGCTGCCTGTCTGGTCGGGGGCGGGAGAGGCAGGTTTGGGCGGCCCGACCACAACCCCGACCATGGGCCCGATTACGGGTTCACGCCAGGATGTGCGGGGTGTTCACGACAGCGCCTGGCCAGGCAGGCCTCGACGCCTTGAAGGTCTCTCTTCCCGCAGACCGAGTGATCATTCCCCGCCGAGCGCCCGTCTTCCGTTGCGAGGCTGGGATACACGCTGACCGCTTGATCACTGGGCTGCCTTGCGACCAGACTGCTCCAGTGAGTTCCGATCTGCCCGCCTTCCGCTACCACCCTGATCCGCTCGCCAGCGGCTCCATCCGTGAAAGCGCCGAGAGCTGTGCCTGTTGCAACCGTGCCACAGGGTGGATCTACACCGCGTCCTTCTACACCGCCCAGAAGGTCGGCGGGCGCTTCTGCCCCTGGTGCATCGCAGACGGCAGCGCGGCCGAGCGGTTCGCCGGCGAGTTCATCGACTCCTGCGGACTCGACGGCGTCAGCGAGGAGACTCTGGACGAGGTCACCCGCCGCACCCCCGGCTTCCATGCCTGGCAGGACCCGCACTGGCTCGTCCACTGCCACGAGGCAGCCGCCTTCATCGGCGAGGTCGGCTACAGCGAACTGGTAGCCCACCCGGAGGCTCTCGACCAACTCAGACACGACCTGCGCCTTGGTGGATGGCATGACGCAGCCCAACTCGAGCAGTTCCTCACCCACCTCGGCGAAGGCGCCACCGCGATGCTCTTCCGCTGCACCATGTGTGGCACCCACCTCGCCTACGCCGACGCCTCATAACGGCACTTGCGCCAAGGGTCAGTCCCACCAGAAGTCCCAGCTGTTCATGCCGACGAGGCGCTCCGCATAGGCAGCGAGGGTGTAGGGGTGGGAGCCCTGCCAGATGTTGTCCGGGCAGAAGGCGAAGTGCTCGGCAGCGACCCGGAGGGCGCCCTGCGTGTTCGTCGGGGGTGCTGCGACGCTGAGGTGGAGGGTGTCGAAGCCGACCGCTACGACGCGCACGCCGAAGCGGCGTTCCCAGTCGCGCACGACGGCGGAGAACTTGGCCGTGTCGTTGTCGTAGTTGACCGGCCCGCCCCAGCCGGCGGCCGTCAGCGCGTCCGCGCCGCAGGCTGCGGCGACGAGCCCGAGACGCGCCTGGGGGTGCTGGGCGGCGAAGACCTCTGCGTACTCCGCGGCCATCTCATCGGTACCCGTCACGAGGTCATCGCTGACGAGCGGGCCCGGCCAGGCCTGTCCGAATGGCGCGATGACAGCAAGCCGTTCGTCCGGCGGCAGCGAGTGGTCGCCCTCGTCGGTCTCCGCGTACGCGCTCCACCACTGCGCCAGGAGTTCGGCCGGGTTGTGCGCGTGGGGTGCGGTCATGCGTTCAGGGAACAATTCGCCGGACGCCCAGGGCCGGAATTCGGCGTCGCCTGGGTCGTGGGCGTCAAGAAGCAGTGGCCTCAGTCCTGAGGTGTTGTGCTCGGCGAGCAGCCGCGCCCACAGTTCGGCAGAAGCCGAGGGAGTCGCTCAGCCACAGTGGCTGCACCGCCCCGTCTCCTTCATCGGATGTGATCATCCGGCCCGCAGGGAGCGGGACAGCGAGAGAGGCCAGCAGTTCAGGGGTCACGAGCGGAGGCTAGTTCGAGGCGCTGACAATGAGGATGATGGTGCCGTGACGAGCGTGACTGATGACCATGTGAAGGTCCACTTCCGGATGGACGTGGACGAGGAGGGCTGGCCGCCGGCGAGCGTGGAGAGCCTGTGGGCGATCGATCTCGGTGACGGAACAGTCCGCTTGGACAACACCCCATGGTTCGTCCGCGGAGTCGCCAGCGACGACATCATCCGCGTGGAGCTCGACGAGGGCGGCGTCCGTTGGGCCGCAGAGACCGTTCAGGCGTCGCAGAACTGCACCATCCGGCTGATCGTTCTCAAGGACGGTGGCTCTGCCGCGGCCCGGCAGAGCGTGCTGGACGTCTTTCACCGCCTCGGTGCGACCGGCGAGGGCATCGAGCAGTTCCGGATGGTCGCATTGGACGTGCCGCCGGATGCCGATCTTCGGCAGCTTCGCCGGCTCTTGGAGCATGGTGCGGCCAAGGGGTGGTGGCACTGGGAAGAGGGATGCGTCACCGAGGCCTGGAGGTCCACGGCCGCGTGACAGACGCCGTCACCACGAGTTGCTTCCGGGCTGTGTTCTCAACGACGGCTGGAGTCGGCCCATTCGGCGCTGTTCCACATGACGGGCATGGCTCCCACCGGCTCGAACCGGATGCCGGGGTCGTTGCTGTGGACGAGGGCAAAGAAGCGTCGCTGGACTACTGCCGCTCGGCGGGCTTGGTCCGCCATGATGTCCAGCACGATCTGGGCCGCTCTGGGGGATGCGGCGGCGAAGCGGTCGTAGTCGGTGAGGGACAGTACGAGTCCGACTCCCTCGGCGGTCTCCTCGTAGGGCCCGAAGCAGGCGATGTCTCCGAGGCAGTCGTTGAGGGCGTCCAGGTTGTGCCCGTAGTAGTCGGGGAACCGCAGGGCTGCGGCGACAGTTTGGTGCATGTCACGTTCCGTCTCCCATGCATGCGCTTCGAGATGGACGACGCGGAAGCCGCGGTTCTCAAGTTGCCGGACAGCCTCGGCGAGGAGGCGGCGTCGCCAGAAGAGGGTCACGAACGTGTTGCTCATGTACTCGATGCCGGGGAGCCGATCCCACGTGTCATGCGAGGGCCGGCTTCCTGGTGATGTCGTGCTGGAAGTGGTCCAGGAGCCGGAAGAACTCATCGACCGGCGTGGAGTCGGCTGGCGTGTGCCGCTCGATCTCGGCGGCCCAGGTCAGAGAGCTTGACGTCCCGTAGTGCTCGTGGAGCCAGGTGATGAAGTCTTCCTCGGGCCAGAAGGCGAAGGGCTCGTGTGCGGAGTGAACGGCGAGCGCCACGCGGTAGCCGGTGAGGATGGACTGCAGGTGCTGGAGCGACCCACCTGGCAGCCACATCCCGGGGCGCAAACGGATCTGCTCCAGGAAGTCGTACACGTCGGAGTACTCCTGCCAGTGCTTGACGACGCTGTCGGCGCTGTTGTCGGTCGGCATGCGGGCAGCCTACGGTGGCGTTCACCGTGCTGTGCGACCGGGCGACTCCCGGCAACTTGGGGTTATCGCCCTCCTCCTGCCGCCCAGTGCCGAGCGGCTTCTTTTACGAAGGAGCTGAACCGGGTCATGGTCTCCCGGCATTCCGCAGGTTCCAGCTCACGCCGATGGGAATGCGCCTGCGTCCACAGTCTGTCCGGCGTGAGGAAGTGGTCGGCGCGGTCGGTTCTGTGGGTTGCATCGAAGTGGAGCTGGGCGCCGAGGGCGGACGTCTGGTCGTAGTCCAGTTCGGGCCGGTCCAGGGAGCGAACGAGGTAGGCAACCAGCAGCTCGGCGTGGGCCGAGGTACCAAAGGCGGGCAGGGTGAGGCAGGACGTGTCCGGTGTGCATCCGGGCTGTGCACAGTCCGAGCTGGTGGCTACTGTTCTTGAGGCGTGAACGGGCCGATCGCGGGGGCTACGCACATTTCGACGACGGTCTGTTCGCCGGCCGCCAAGCCGTCCAAGCAGAGTCGTCCGCCTCGGTCGCGCAGGTCTACGTAGAACCGTGTGGTCGTTCCGGACTGCTTAAGGTCGTGGATGCGCTCGTCGATGTAGCCGAGAGCGTTCAGGATCGCCCTGACCTGAGTGGGGTTGGGATCCGCCAGATCCCACAACTCCTGGGCGATGCGCTGTTCATGGCGAACGCCCGCGCACCAGTCGCGAGCGTTCAGCTCCACTTCCGGCCCCGCCGTGGGGGCGATCGGCTCGATCGCATCGCTCGGCGGTGTCTCCACCGAACCAGGCGGCAACGTCTCCGCCGGACCGGTCGGCGGCGCCTCTGGCGCAGCGCTCGGGGGACACGACTGCGCGACCTGTCTCAGCATCTCCGTGAAGGCCGAGTTGGGCCGGGCCCCGGCGGTGTCAACGTGCTTGCTTTGCGGTCTGCCGGCGTCCGCCTTCTCCGTGCCGCAGGCGGTGAGCGCCATAGTGGTGAGGGCTGCTACCACGAGCGTGGGCCGCAGGCAGCGCGAGGAGCGAGCGACCGCGCTCGTCGAGACAAGGGTTCTCATGTGCCAAGTCTTCGATCAAGCCACCGCCTCCACGTGAGTGCGCGTACTCACAGCGGTAGCGGTGGGGTACTCACTCAGACGTCGACGACCCGTGACCAGGATTCAGCAGCCGTGTCAACAGGATCAAGATGCTGAAGTGTCAGATGTTCGGCCTCGCTCGCCGGCTTTGACCTCCTGCGCAAGCGAGCTGGCTCTCCTGGTCGGCCCGACCACGGCCGTTTAGCGCGGCTGTTGTCGGTTCGTGACTGGTGGTCGGGGGTTGTGGTCGTCTGTCTGGTCGGGGTTGGCCGGTGGGCTGACCTGCATGGATCTTGTGTGTGTCTCCTCATCCGGTGGGCTGGGCGGTGCCGTGGTCGTGGTCCGCGTCCAGGCCTTTGGCGGCCGCGTGTACCGGGCGTGTGGGGAGCCGTGGTGAGCGGCTTCGGTGCGGGGATCCGCCGGGGCGTGATGGCCGCTGATCAGTTCACGCAGATCGCGAACGGTCTGTTCCGGGATGGCCGGTTGTCCTACCGGGCGAAGGGGATCTTCGGGTACGTCAGCACGCATCGCAGCGGCTGGCGGGTGACGCTCGCCGACCTCGTCCGCCTGGGGCCTGATGGCCGGGACGCGGTGCGCGCCGGTCTGAGGGAACTGGAGGAGCACGGCTACCTGGTCTGTGAGCGCCTGCGCCACCCGGACGGCACCCTCGGTGAGAGCGTCTACTGCATCACCGACCACCCCGCCGTCCTGAGCGATGTGCCGTCCAAGGCGCGCTCTGCGGCTGGAGGCCCGCGGGCAGCGGTTGGCGGTGGGTTCGGTGCGGGGATCCGTCGGGGTGTGATGGCGGGTGATGAGTTCACGCAGATCGCGAATGGACTGTTCCGTGACGGCCAGCTGTCCTACAAGGCGAAGGGGCTGTTCGGGCTGATCTCCACGCACCGGGAGGGCTGGCGGATGAAGGTCACCGACCTTGCCCGCTGCGGCCGGGACGGCGAGGCGGCCGTCAGGAGCGGAGTGAAGGAGCTGGAGCAGCAGGGCTTCCTCGTCCGCGAACGCGAGCGCGGTCCGGACGGGACCCTCGGTGCGGCGGTGTACTTCATCACCGACCTGCCAGCCCTGCAGAACCGCAGGTCACAACCAGAGTCGGGTTTTCCACCGGTGGATGAACCTACGGTGGTTAACCGCCCCCTTAAGAAGACTAAGAGACAGAAGACCAACAAGCAGAAGACCAGACCCCTCCGTCCCTGCGCCCGCGCCACCGGCTCGAGGGGCACCTGGGGGACGGACCGGTCGGAGGCAGCACCGCCCCTGGCCCACAGCTCGCCCGCCGACGCTTCGCCGGCTGTCCCGCTGGTGCCTGCGGCTGATGAGATGCATCCCGGGCTCCAGCTGCTGCTGGAGATCGGCGCCGCTCAGCCCGAGCTGCTGCTGACCGGGAAGGCACTGACCGATCAGGGCCGGATCGTGACCGTGATGCTGGAGTCCGGCTGGACCAGCGCCCAGCTGCGCCACGTCATCGCCAGCCGTCCCCTGCCCGCCCCGGTGCGTACCAGCGTCGGTGCGATCATCGCCGCCCGCCTGCGTGCCGCCCAGGCATACCCACCACCCACCACCCTCACCGGCTCTGCACACTCCGGCGATGTCCTGGATGACGAACCGCCTGCCACAGCGGCTACTCCCGAGCGGTCGTCCACCGGGCCCGCGGCCCGCACCGTCACCGAAGCCCTCACCTACCGCGCCCTGGTCGAATGCGCTGGCTGCGGCGTCCCCTGTACCGCACCCGGTGAGGACCTGTGCCCGGCGTGCCTCGACTGGCCGCTGTGTGCCACCTGCCCCGGCCCCACCCCGCGCCGCGCCCACCCCCACGGCGACGGACGCTGCACCACCTGCGCCACCGCCTTCACCGGCCCGACGCAGGGAAGTACGCCATGACCACCCCGACACCACCGGCCAGCGGCTTCCCAGAACCGTTGCGCCCGTTCTGGCTGCAGCCACGGAGGTCGCCACGCCCGCGGCCCAAGATGCCCCTTCGGCCCACCCCGGCCGGACGGGCAGACAGCCGGCGGGCCGGGGCGGACCCACGCCGTGCATCAGTCCTCAGCCGAACCCTGTGCCCGCTCTGAAGGAGGAAACCGACATGCCCCACCACGGTTCTGAGCAGTCCACCGGCGGTGTGTACCTGCTCTTCGCCCACGAGGCCTACTACCCGACCCCCGGACAGGAGATCAACACCTCGCTCGTGGACGCAGCCACCCTGCTGCATTCCCCGGGTCCGCCACGCCGACGGCGCCCGCATCCGCGAACGCCTCACCCGCGGCCGACGCCCGGGCGAGATCGTGCCCCTGGCCACGCTCACCCACGAACTGGACGGTGGCCGACTCTGGCCCCAGGTCGGCGACTGGCAGGCGGTCACCGCGGAACTGCTCCAGCTCAATTACGACCACGGGTGCGACGCCCTCGGCCTGGGACTGCCGCCCATCGCCCGCGCCCTGGTGGGCACCGACCCGCGCAGCAAGGTCCGCGTCTACGGTCCGACGACCGAGGATTACCAGATCTTCGGGCCCGCCGAAAGGATTGAGGTCCTGGTCGAAATTCGGCACGCAGCCCGCCCGGGCGGAAGCCGGCCGCCCTCTGGGGCCGGGGAACGTTTCGCACCCTGTGGGCGACACGGCAGGGGAGGAGATCTTCTACCTGCCCCACCCCCAGTAGGCGTGAGTGGTGTCGCACTACGACCTGCTGCAACGGTCCTGGCCGGTGAAGCGAGGCCGGTCCTCTTGCCGGCCTCGAGGGCCGGCCTGCGGCTGGCGTTGGCCGTCCAGCCAAGCATGGAAGTGCCGTGCGGCCGAGGCCAACCCGGCCGGTGCGCGGGACCCGAGCGCCCCATTGATGCTCCGCCAGGCCGTGGTCCGGCTGCAACCCGAGCATGTCCCGTGGCCAGTTCGCATCCTTGCAGGGCAGTTATCCCCACTCCACCCTATTCAGGTCACTCGTGCCTATGAGGGGGGAACCGTGCCATTCGGCAGCGGCGACAGGGCTCAGCTCCAGCAGATCCTCGACCAGCTCTCCAGACTGGCCACCGAGGTCGCGGCCATCAAGCAGCAGGCGGCCGACCAGCAGCACACCCTCGACCAACTCCGCCACGACACCACCGCCGCCATCAACTCCGGCCTCGCCGACATCCGATCCGTCGCCCGTGACGCCATGACCCGCACCACCGACCTCGTCGGCGGCCCGCTCACTCAGGTCAGCAACGAGATCGTCGCCATCCGAAGCGCTGTCACCCAGATCGATGGACAGCTCCGCGCCACCGCGAGCCACGCAACGGCCGCGCCCGAACCGGCTCCCGCCGCGGACCCCGAACCGCCGAGCCACCCCCTCCCGGGCCCGGACCCTGAACCCGTATCCGACCCGGAAGCCGGATCCGAGACCGAGGCGGAACCCTCCAGTCCTGACCCGGCCGTCCTGCGGGCTGCGGCCGGCATCGCCCACGCCATCGTCGAAGCCCACCGCGACACCTGGGCCTTCCTCATCCAGACCGCAGGCAACGAGCAGCACTTCCACATCCCGGGCAAGGTCGACGACCACGAAGGCTTCGTCAGTGTCCGCTTCTCCGGCCCCAGCCTCGTCGCCGCTCTCACCAGCCTGAACCACATCGCGCAGACTGCGGCCAACCCGGTCACGCAAGCCATCGCAAGCCACATCCAGCAGAAGATCACTGCCGCAGTGCACGAGATCATCACCCACCCGAGCACCGACGGAGAAGGCAAACCCGTCCGCATCGTCATCGACGACCGTGCAGCACCCGCCGAACCCGCCCACACCACAACAGCCGCCTGACACACCATCACCCTGCCCGGCGCGGAACACGCCCTCTTGGCCATAGCCCACCGGAAGAAGGCCGACGAGAGCGGCGTTCGGCTTGGCGGCTTGGAAACCACAGCATTGCGGTGCCCGCGCCACCACGCGCGGGCCCGCGTCGTCATCAGCATCGGCCACCAAGGCCGCACCTCGGGCGTGGGGGTGGAATCGCAGTGGCCTATGTATCCCGGATACGGCTAGAGCCACCACGCCCTGCCGCGCCCGTGGCCCGGAGCTCACTTCTCCAGCGCGCGGGGGGAGGCTGGGCCGGCCTTCTTGTAGAGGCTCTGCACGTCCTCGACGATGTCGGTGTGGTCGTGCAGGTTGATGTCCAGGGCGTGGCCGATGAGTCCGAACATGTCGTGCACGAGGCGGTCGAAGGCCACCGGCGCCAGCAGGCCCGCAGGTGGCCGCGTGTCCTCCAGCGGGCCGGGGATCGCCGCCCGCATCCGGTACTCCCGGTCGGCCTGCTGATGGGTTCGGTAGGCCTGCACTGCTTCGTGTAGCCGCGCCGGCCACGGCATCCGCGGGGGCGGCGGGGCGGGCCGGCCCTCGAAGACCGCACCGTTGGCCGCCCGCTGATAGGCGGCAAGGGCGGCGGGCGAGTTGTCCGCGCGCTGCTGCAGGCCGGACACAGCGTGCAGACGCAGCGCCAGCGAGATGATCGGTGTGGCGTGGCTCGTGGCCCAGGTGTACTCGGTGCGGCGGTCACGCCGGGCACGGGCTACTTCGACGCGCTCGGCCTGGGTGAGGACGTCACCGGCCACATCCTCGAGGTCATCACGCAGTTGCAGGAACCGGCGCTCGGCTGCCTGCCGGCTCTTGAGCTCCAACGCGTTCCCGATCCTGCTCCATGTGATCTTGAGGGTCCGGGCGGTGCTGATGAGTTTGCGCTCGTCGGCTTCCAGCTTGTCGCGCAGCGTACGGATGACCAGGAGCGCGGCAAGCACGCTGGTTTCGTCCATGCCCGGGTCGCGGTAGCGGGCGCGCTGCACCACCAGGTCGTATTTCGCGGCGATGCTCGTCAGGTCGCGGTCGGCTACGGAGAACTCGCTGGTCACCCGGGCCAGTTCGCCTTCCCACTCGCTGGGATCATGCTCCGGCGGAGTGTGTAAATGCTGCCAGGCCGCTTCCCGGCTGAATTCCTCAACGGGGCGTGACTCTGTCGTCTTGCTGACGACGCTTTTTGTCGTCCCTCGGACGACGTTTTTTCGTGAGGGCATGCGATCTCCATTTCATGGCGGTGTGAAATCAGGTATCAGTCGTCCGAGCGCGGGTGATCCGCCTGCCGGCGGGCTAGCGTCCGGCGCCGCAGGGCGCGTACCAGAGCGCCGGTCAAGGCCCCGGTTGCCAGGACCAGCAGCCCGGCGAGGTACTCGGGTCCCGCCTCTCGCAAAATGTTGCTCATCACCACAGGTCAGCACGCGCGGACAGGGCCGCTGCGTGCCCCCCTCTCCAAGAATTCTCGGGCAGCGTGAAGCCGCCCACGGATAAGACCGAGCCGTCCCCCTTGCGGCACCTCGACAGGCCGGCTCCATTCCCCGAGTCCGCCCTCGGGGCATACGAGCCGCCTACGACGCCACAATTCAATGAAGGAGTCGGGTATCTCGTCACACGATTCGAAAGAGCGCCACCCTCCGCCACCCCTTGCGAAAAACCGCTCACCCCAAATTAATCGGCATTGCGCCGATATGTGACGACGGTGCGCACAGCTTGGCCGGCTGTCCAGATTCCGGAGTGAACGTTCGCTGCATTGAGTCGGTGGGAGGTGTCTTCGCGGTGGCCATCCGGGCGAGTGTGGCAAGCCGGGCCCCGATGATGAATGCTGCGGGATCCGGCATGTCGGCTTCGAAGCACCCGAGACCCCGCGTTCGTGCTACGGGTACGTACCCGTAGCACGGGGGAGTGGGAAGGAGCACGAGAATGACTGATGCCAGCGTTCGCATCCCCGAGGAAGCCCAAAACCGGCTCGCTGCCATAGCCGCTGCGGAAGGTCTGTCACTGCGCGCCTACCTGCCGTGGATGGCACAGACCCTGCTGACGCCCGCAGAGCGGGCTGAGCGAGCCGAGAAGGCGCGGGCCGCCGTCCGTCGATCAGGAGAGGGACCTCGACCATGAGCTGGACCGCCGTCTGGCACGGGTGACCGCCCGATGAGCGACGCCATGCACATCGTCCTGGACGACACCGCGATGGCCGCGGCCGGTCAGGGCAACCTCCTTGCCTTCCGCCTCATCCACCGTGCTCACGTCGAAGCCGGCTGGTTCCTCTACATCCCCGCGTGTGCGGTGGTGGAAGCCGACCGTGCCCGGCCCGGCACGGCGGAGCATCTGGCGTCCCTGCCCGGCATCGCGGTCCTCGCGAACGCGGGACCCTCCCCGCGGGTGCGGGGAGCAGAGACCGGCACTGAGTCTGGCGCCAGTGAGCAGGGGACCACGCCCGCGGGCGCGGGGCGCGGCCTGCCGCCCAACAGTTGTTCAGGGCGAAGTCGGGTCTATCCCCCCGGGCGCGGGGAGCAGCCAATGGCGATCGGCACGCCGATGCCGCTGATGGGACTATCCCCGCGGGTGCGGGGAGCAGCCCAGGGACTGGCAGTACGTCGCGTCGATCGCGGGACCATCCCCGCGAGTGCGGGGAGCAGGTACTCCTGCTTGATCACTCCGACGTGAATTCGGGACCATCCCCGCGGGTGCGGGGAGCAGATGTGACCGACCAGAAGACCCGGAGTAGTGGCGGGACCATCCCCGCGGGTGCGGGGAGCAGGCCTGCGTCCGCCGGGTCCACGCGTCCGAGCCGGGACCATCCCCGCGGGTGCGGGGAGCAGCGAACCCCGGCCCGCCGCTGGAGGTCGCCAGCGGGACTATCCCCGCGGGTGCGGGGAGCAGGAGTCGTACCGGCCGATCTTCCTGCCGTCCGCGGGACCATCCCCGCGGGTGCGGGGAGCAGCACAGCCGGTCGCCTTCGCGGCAGCGGCGGGAGGGACCATCCCCGCGGGTGCGGGGAGCAGAGCACGGCGGAGACGGAGACGATCATGGGGTGAGGACCATCCCCGCGGGTGCGGGGAGCAGGACGTCGACTCCCTGCCTCTGGAGGCGGCGACGGGACCATCCCCGCGGGTGCGGGGAGCAGGACGTCGACTCCCTGCCTCTGGAGGCGGCGACGGGACCATCCCCGCGGGTGCGGGGAGCAGGGGCGACCGGGGGTCACAGACAGAGGCAGCGAGGGACCATCCCCGCGGGTGCGGGGAGCAGGCGTTCTCCAGGATCTCGTTGTGCGGGAACAGGGGACCATCCCCGCGGGTGCGGGGAGCAGGAGGAAAGAAAGGATGCGTTCGCGCGGAAGTCGGGACCATCCCCGCGGGTGCGGGGAGCAGTCGCCGATTCCGGAGTGGCTGGCCTTGTTCTGGGGACCATCCCCGCGGGTGCGGGGAGCAGTGCACGATGGCCCCTTCCGGGCGGTGATTGGTGGGACCATCCCCGCGGGTGCGGGGAGCAGACTACCGGCTCCCTGAGAGTGATCCACCAGTAGGGACCATCCCCGCGGGTGCGGGGAGCAGGGCGAGCACGGCTACCTCGAACGGCACGAGGTGGGACCATCCCCGCGGGTGCGGGGAGCAGGCGGTCATCGACTTCAGCGTGTCGACAGACCCGGGGACCATCCCCGCGGGTGCGGGGAGCAGTTGATGTCGGACCAGACCATGGCGTAGCGGACGGGACCATCCCCGCGGGTGCGGGGAGCAGGCGCCCTGGGCCTTCTCCTCCGGCGTGGCCTGGGGACCATCCCCGCGGGTGCGGGGAGCAGAACCAGAGGTGCATGAGCCACTGGTCCCG
Source organism: Streptomyces sp. BBFR25 (assembly GCF_044590125.1). Lineage (NCBI taxonomy): Bacteria > Bacillati > Actinomycetota > Actinomycetes > Kitasatosporales > Streptomycetaceae > Streptomyces > Streptomyces sp. BBFR25. The sequence goes on along the minus strand of NZ_CP172447.1, from coordinate 78,306 downwards.
GCAGGGACCATCCCCGCGGGTGCGGGGAGCAGACTCCGGCCTCGTCTCCCTGCGGCTGGGACATGGGACCATCCCCGCGGGTGCGGGGAGCAGACTGGATGACCTGCGTTTTTACGGACGCCGGAGGCGGCTTTTGGGTAACTTCATTGATTCTGGCAAATCGACCTTAAGGTACTCAACCTGTATCAGCCTCTGCCGAAGCGTCGGCGTTTGGCGGCTCTGCTCCAGCCGGATGGTGGTCCGTTCTGGGGAGCTGGGCCGGGGGTGTTGGGGTCGGGGCGGTGGATCAGGGTGATGCCTTCGTGGTCGGTCGGGTGCCAGGCGTGGTCGTGCGTGCGGAAGGTGAAGCCCTGCTCGTTGTTCGTGGTGTGAGCCAGCAGGGCGCGGCCCTGGCCTGCGTACTGCTGGACTTCTTCCCAGAGTGCGTCGCGGATGCGGGCTGAGGGGTTGCCGACAAAGACTCCGGCAGAGATCTCCAGCAGCCAGCGAGTGAGGAAGCCGCGCAGGCCGGCCGGGCAGTTGGTGAGGACGATGACGGTCACCAGAGCTCGTCCCCGTAGTCCTCGGGGCCGTCGTAGTTGGTGCCGGAGGCGACCTGGTGGCCGTGATCGCTTTGGAGTGTGACCACGTCCCGGTCGTCGGCGGGGCCGCTGGGTTCGGCTGCTTCGGGGAGCAGGAGGCGCCGGATGTCGTTGACGCATCGGTCGAGCAGGGACGTTTCGTTGATGCGGTCCCGTAGCGCGCGGCGGGTGCGTGGGCCGGTGTCCTCCTCGTCCTGCGCAGCGATGTCGAAGGCGAGCGGTATGCCGATCTCCGTCTTGTAGAGGTCGGCGATGTCCAGGACGAAGGACAGCTCGTGGCCGGAGTGGATGAAACCGAGGGCCGGACTGCACCCCAGGGAGGTGACGACGGCGTGGGCGATGCCGTACATGCACTGGGCGGCCGCGGTGATGGCCTGGTTGACGGCGTCGCCGCTGGTGAAGTCGCCGGGGGTGTAGCGGCGGCCCCGCCAGGGGACGCCGGTGCGGGCGGCCTCGGCCCGGTAGCAGTCCTTGACCCGCCTTCCCTCGCGACCGAGGAGTTCGTGCCGGGTGAGACCGGTCGGGTCCTCGTCCGGGAAGCGCAGCCGGTACATCGCGCGGGCCACGGCGAGGCGGCTGCGCTGGTTGGCCCACTGGCGGGCCTGGGCCTCCATGAGGGCGGCGGAGCGGCTGAGGGCGCGGCCGGAGGCGTAGTAGCGCACTCCGTGTTCGCCGACCCAGCAGACGGCCGCGCCGGTTTCCCCGAGCACGCTCATGGCCTGGTGGGTGACGCGTGTTCCGGGGCCGAGGAGGAGCGTGCCGATGGTCGCCGAGGGGATGTGGGTGGTGCCTTCCGCGTCCTGGGCCGTGATGGCGTTGGCGTCACGGTGGACCGTGCAGCGTTCCAGGTAGACGAAGGAGAGGCGTTCGCCGGGGCGGGTGAGCTGCCGTGGAGTGAGTGCCGTGCGTTGGGAGATCGTGCTCATGGGGTGGGGCTCGCCGGCTGGGTGAGGGGGGCCAGGGTGAGCAGGCCGCAGCCGTACGCGCGGGCCCGGCCGATGCCCTGGGTGAGGGAGCGGCGCAGCACGGCGGGATCAATGACCTCCAGCCGTCCTTCGAAGGTGACGGTGACGACGGTGACCGGCTTGTCCCGGCGGCTGCCGGAGCCGCGGGACTTGTCGAAGGCGAGGGAGCGGCTGTCCTGTACGGCCAGCTCGTACCGGTCGCCGGAGTGGGGCCGCTTCTGGTGGGTGGAGCCCTCGGGCAGGAGACGCCGGTCTGTCGGCTTCTCGCAGATCCGGAAGCCGAGGCGCTTTTGCCGTTCCTCGTCGAGCAGCCAGCCCATCTGGTGAACGGGCGTGAGGTGGGCGGTGAGCTTGCGGGGTTCGCCCTCCTTGCGGCGGACGGTGTGCACGGGGTTCGCCGTCAGGCGGAACGCCCAGCGGTCGCCGGCGGCCAGACGGTCGAGAAGGGGGGCGTAGGGGCGGGTCTGCCAGCCTGGGTTCTCGGGGTCAGCGACGGCGGGCCAACCGGCCTGCTCGACCAGATGGGTCAGATCGGGACGGTCGGGGCTGACGACGTACAGCAGCACCTCGGCGCGGCCCCGCTGGTCCAGACGCCACAGCACGCGCGGTGCGTCGGGCTGCGGACTGTCGGAGGGCAGGATGTGAGGGAAGGACGACATGACCGCCGCGTGCATGGCCTGGGGCGACGACAGCAGACGGCGAGCGCCGGGCCGCGCGGTGTTGACACGGAAGCGGGAGAGGAACATCAGGCGCTCTCATTCTCCAGGGCATCGAGGGCGGCGAACGGGTCGTGCGGGCCCTGTGGGCTGCCGCCGCCGGCAGGAATGGGAGTGGGCACGGCGGTGGTGACGACGGTGCGCAGCGCGTGCTTGCGGTGGGCGGTGTCGAAGCTGACCGGCTGGTCTCGCAGGACGTCGGCCGACTCGGCGGGCTCGTTGCCGGCCCTCTCACGCAGGACGGTCAGGGACTGCGGGGTCCGGTGGCGCCTGCGGTACCAGGCGGAGGCCTGCCACGGCACGTTTGTCAGCGCGTTCTCGAGTGTCGTGTCCTCGTACTGCGCGAGGTCGACCGGCTCGGAGGGCGGGCAAGAGCGCCGGCCGAGGTACGGCAGGTAGACCGGGGCGCGCAGGGCGTCGTGCAGACCGGCGAGCAGGGCCTGGTCGCCCTCGACGGCGGCCACGAAAACGGCGTCGGCCAGGTAGAACCGCTCGGACAGCGGCATGGACGCCCCGGTGACGCCGTGGTGGGCGGTGTGGAAGTCCCGGATACGGGTGCCGGGCTGGTCGATGCGGACTCCGAACCGCAGTGCTGCCAAGGGGGCCAGGTTCGTGTCGTCGCTGCGATCGATGCCGGCCGCCGAGGCGAGCAGGCCGATGACGCCGCTCTTGGTCGGTGCGGATTCGGTGGTGCGGCGGGTGAAGCGGGAGGAGGCCCCCCAGGACTGCAGGGGGCCTGCCAGGCGAAGGACGAGTACGCCGGTGCTGCTCATGCGGGCGTGTCCAGGCGTTCGGCGACGGCCTGTCCGACGGCGGCGGCGAGTTCGCGCAGCGTGCCGGCCTCGATGCCGAGGGCGGCGAGCTTCTGCGTGGCGGGGCCGACCCGCAGGACCCAGGTGCGGGTCGTGTCGAGGTCGCCGTAGGCGCGCTCGACGTCCGAGGCATAGGCGGCGAGCCGGTCGGCGGCCTCGCGCAGGTGCCCGCCGCCATCGCTGCGGACCGGGTCCTCGAAGGCGGCGACGTAGCTGATGGGCCGGGTGGTGCGGAGCTTGACGACCACGGCGTCGGGCTCGGTGTGGTGCCCGAAGGTGTTGATCTTTCCGGTGGGGAGGGATTCCACGAAGGCCCGCACGAACGCCTCGACGGCCCGTCGCACCGGCTCGGTGCGCGGCTCCTCCTCACGCAGACCCTGGCCGAGGTTGTCGGCGAGCAGGTGCACGCCGAGTGCGGCGTAGCGGTAGAGCGTGGCGGAGTTGAAGTCGACGGTGCCGATCATTCCGGCGCCGGTCTCCTCGTCGGTGTTCTCGTCGTCGACGGCCGTGTAGTAGTCGGACTCGTTGTCGACGCGGTGGACGCTCAGGGCGTGCGCGACCTGGACGGCGGCGTCGACGTTGATGTCGGCGACGTCGGCGACCATCCGGCCGAACAGCGCGATGTCCACGGAGTGCCGGGTGTCCGCGAGCTCCTTGGCCCGGGCCTTGTTTTCCTTGGCCTTGAGGAACGACGTGATGTCGGCGGCGCCTTCCAGCGCGAGGCGGGCCAGGCCGTCGAGCTGCCGGGAGCTGAGGAAGACCAGGTACTTGCTCTCCGGAGCGGGTGCGGGGCTTCCGTCCTTCTTCGCCTGCTCGGCCTTCCGCTTGGGAATCTCGGTCTTGAAGCCCGCGGCCCTGACCGTCTCGTCGGCAAGCTGTAGCGCCGTCTCCCGCTCGACGGAGTCGTCGAGTTCGGTGATCCGGTCGGCCAGGAGTTCCACGATCTTCTTCGTCCGCACGCCCAGCTCGGCGGGGTCGAGCAGGTGCTCGTCCGCGAAGCAGGTACGGATGGCCCGCTTCCACGCCTGGCTGGAGACCCGGGCGCGGGGGACTCCGCCGTAGACGGCCGTCTTGGGAGCGCCCGTGTCGTCCCGGTTGAGGTTGCTGGGCGGGACGGTCTGCAGGGCGTGCACGTCCAGGAAGATGCGGTTCACGAGGCGTCCTTTTCGGTGTCCGGGGTGGCGTTCTCGTCGGTGTCCGGGGCGGTGTCCGGCCGGATTCGCAGCTGCTCGTGGAAGGAGCGGCCCCATCGCCGCCGTACGGCGGCGGGCCCGTCGGGGCACTGCCAGAGGTAGAGCTGGCCAGCGAGGAGCGCGTAGTCGAGTGGGATGGGCGTCTTGGCGCTGCGCAGCAGAGCGACGATGTCGCGCAGCCGCTGGGTGAGCGTGGCGAGGTCGGGGGCGGTGCCCGCGCGGACCAGGCGCTTGCGGACGGGGGCGTCGGTGCCGTCGGCCGGCATCAGGCGCCGGACCGCCGCGCCCAGGCCGCCCGGCCGCTCACGGGTGTGCCGACGGTGCATGGGAACGCCGCGAGACTGCTGGTGGAACGCCCACAGGGTGAGGGCCGCGTGCAGCGCGTTCTCCGCACGCACCAGTTCCAGTTCGCTCAACGGCCGTGCTCCTGCGGCCGTGGCGTGGAGCGGACCGGTGTCGATCAGACTCCACAGATCGGGTGTCTCGCCCGCCTCACGGCCCGCACCGCGGCGCAGTCGGGCGAGAGCGCCGACGGCGTGGGACCTGTCCTTGAGGTACCCCTCCTGCCAGGACCCGATGAGCGTGGCGGCGAGCTCCGCGACCTGCTGCTGAACCGGGATTGCAGCGTGCGGGGCGGAAGCGGATGCGGAAGCGGTCGTGGTCATACGTGGACCTCCGGGTCGGTCGCGGCGTGCTCGGTCCCCATCAGGCTGGTGGGTCCGGGCCCGGGCGGCCCGCCCTCGGGCGGGGCGGTGCCCTTCTCGCCGGATTCCGGGGTGCCGGGGAAGTCGGGATCGCCCAGCGCCTTGGCCAGCCGCCCCCGGAACCACACGTCGGCCAGGCCCGCGTTCAGCCAGTGGGTGCCGCCTTTGTGGTCGGTGTGGATCCGTCCCTCCCAGGCCGCGTCACCCGCGGCGGCGATGAGACGGTCGCCGAGACGGCCCACCGTGTGCCGTACCTGGCGCTGCCAGATCTGCCGGTGCGCGAAGGGGTCGGGCGCCTTCGCCATGCCGGACAGCCAGCCGCGGTACGGATGGTCCAGCGCGTCGAACCCCTCGGCACGGGCGGAGATCTTCGGACCCTCCTGCTCGGAACCACGCGCCCGGGCCAGATCGGCCGCGAGATCCCCCAGGATGCGCACCGCCCGGTCGGCGTCCTCGGCCGCGGCGACGGCCTGCGTGGCGTAAGCGGGGTCCTGCGCGTGCAGCAGGACGACCGGCATCTCCAGACGGTCGTCGATCACCTCGTCGATCACGGACTGCTGGGTCCCGTACCGGGCACCCACCACCCGGGTACGGACGAGGAAGCGGCGGGGGAGGTGGCCCTCGGTCACCAGCCGCGCGACCCACTCGAGGATCCGCGGCCGCAGCCAGGAGGGACCCTTGGCGCCGCTGGTGTCCTGCAACCGGTCGGAGAGGAGCGCGGCGATGCCCCGCCAGGCCGCACGGGCCGGATCGTGTTCGAGCGGCAGGAACACAGGGGACTGCCCCAGCTTCTTCTCCTGCGCAGGGCTGCGCCGCCACGGAGTCATCGGCTCGTCGCGGTGCATGTTCCGGGAGACGAGTGGATCGCCGTAGCCGAGGACGACACCGTGGACGCCGTTCGCGTCGTGGTGCAGTCGCACCCGGCGCGACTGCCAGGTGTACAGGTCGCGCAGACCGGTCGCGGTCCGCCCGTCGGCGCCCGGCCCGCAGGGCTCACGACGCCAGGCCGGCCGGTCATCGGCAGAAAAGTTGAACAGCTCGGTGTCCGCCGCCACCAGATTGAGCAGCAGCGTCTCGCGCAGCGTGTCACCCTCCACGAAGACGCCACCCAGGCCTCCCGCCCACCCGGTGCCGAGCGGGTAGACCTTGCCGCCCTTGACGCGGTCGTCGCCGACCATGCCGGACTTGATGCCGGAGGTGTCGTACGCGTGGACGTGGACGACCCAGCGGGCGGCCTCGGCGAAGGACAGCCGCTGCACGTCCGGCATCCGCGCGCTGAAGAACGGCTCACCGGCCGGCACGTCGGCCACGATCCGGTTGAGGGAGAACACCTCGTCCTTCGCCGTACGCAGCCCGGCCGTCTGGCCGAACGGCGCGACGGGGTGCAGCAGGTCGAACCGGTCGTGGTGCTCGTCCAGATACGTCTGGACCGGAGCGAAGCAGTCGGGGTCCTCCCAGAGCTCCGCCCACTCCTCGATGTCGCCCGGGCCATCCAGCGCTTCGTGCGCGACGGCCAACAGGAGCCGGACCAAGGAGAACTCCTGGGTGGCCAGTTCACCCACGATGCACCGCAGATCGCCGGCCTGTGCGAAGACCTGGCGGAGCGACAGCTCCTCCTGAGATCCGTCGCCCCGCAGCACACCGATCCACGGCTGGCTCGTCAGATCGAAGGACAACGCCTCACCCACCACCTCACCGGCGCCGGAGGGTTCAGTCGTCTTCGTCACGGGTCACCTCAAGACCGTCACTTGGGCTGTAGCGGAGTACGAACCCTGCCAGGAGGGTCTGACAATCCTCGTCGAGAGCGAGAATCAGCTGGTCGGCGAGCCAAGGGCTGTCCTTGCCCTGCCAGTTGGGCAGATACAACTGCTCCAGCTCCTCGATGGCCCGGTCCATGGTCTCGCCGGAGAATTGCAGGGGGAGCCGCAGTCCGCAGCTCGCGGCCGTACGGGCCGCGAACCGTGTCGGCGTCGCGTCCTGCGCCAGCTCGAGGCCGGCACGTTGCCGGCCTTTGCCGTCCGGTTCGAGCCACGGAAGGGTGGCCAGGCTGCCGTCGCCGCGTTGCTGCACGACGACGACCTCCAAGCTGTCCCGGCTGTCGCGGACCTGGGCACGCCCTGTGGGGGTGTCGTCGGTGTCGCCCACGCCGGCGGCGACCCAGCCGAACAGTGGCCGCCCCGCTTTGCCGACGTCTCCCAGCCGGAACACGGCGGCGCGCTGGGCCTGGTCGTCGCGGTGCTGCTCGAACCGCTCGGCCGCCACCTTCATCGCGTCCTGCCAGCCGTCCGGCCCGACCGGGTCTTCCCCGTACGCGCCCTGCACGAGAGGGCTGATGTCCTCCGGGAGGCGTACCGGCCGCCGGGGCCCGCCGTCCAGGTGGGGGAGCAGCACGGCCGCCGACCGCAGCAGGGCGTGCCACCCGTACACCGCGACGGACCCGCGCACCGGTACGGGAACCTCCGCGTCCCAGCCGGTCCCCGTCACCAGACAACGCGCGGTGCGCAGGCGTTCGGGGCGATCCTGCTGTTCCTCTCCGCGCCGGTGGCGGTGCAGGCGGCCCATGCGCTGCAGGAGCAAGTCGACCGGGCACAGGTCGCTGACCAGCAGGTCGAAGTCGACGTCCAGGGACTGTTCTGCCACCTGGCTGGCCACGACGATGTGTCGGCCCGCGGGCCGGTCGTTCGTCTTCTCCGGGGGTCCGAAGAGGCGGAGCAGTGCCTTGTCCTTGCCCGCCCGGTCGAGGTCGACGAAACGGGAATGGGCGACCGTCACGTTCTCGGCACCGAACCTGTCGCGCAGCGCGTGAGCCGTTTCCAGTACGCGCGTGACGGTGTTCCGGATCACCAGAGCGCACCCGCCGTCGGCCAGCTCTTCCACCAACCGGTCGGCGAGGACATCCAGGCCGTCGGCCAGACGCTCGACCCGCACCTGCGTCGACCGGGCCGAGGCCTGCGGGCGCCGGACCAACGGAATGTCGCCCGGAGCGACGGCGGTCAGCAACGGGTACTCGTTCGACTCAACCTTGTCCCCGGAGACGACCGCCGCATCACCACGGCCGGAGTAGGCCGCCAGGAGCTCCCGCCTGCGTGAGGCCGGCAGAGTGGCGGACAACACCACGACCGGAACCCGGTACGCACCCAGCCAGGACAGCACCCGGTCCAGGTACACGCTCATGTAGGTGTCGTAGGCGTGCGCCTCATCGATGACGACGACCTTCCCGGCCACGGCGAGGTGACGCAGCGCCAGGTGCCGGCTCTTCAGGCCGGCGAACAGCAACTGGTCGATGGTGCCCGCGACGAACGACGCCAGCATGGCCTTCTTACGGCCACGCAGCCAGGCATGCGCCACGAGCTCGGCTCCCGCACGACGCTGTCCGTCCGATCCCGGCCGCGATGCGGGCGCCGCTTCGTCCACATCCACGGCTGCGACCCCTCCGGTACGGGCCATCAGGCCGGCGAAGTCCTCGTTGAGGGCCGCCTTGGAATGGGCCAGGTGTACGGAACGGCGTGAGCCCGCCACTCCCGGGACCCGGTCCAGCCAGTCGAGCAGCCGGGGGAACATGGCGTTGCCGGTGGCCATCGTCGGCAGGGCGAAGAACACCCCGCCGGCGCCCGAGCGTGCGGCGAAGACCTCGGCTGCAACGAGGGCCGCCTCCGTCTTCCCTTCGCCCATCGGCGCCTCGACGATCATCAGCCCGGGTGTCTCCAGCTCCCTGGCGAGTCCCAAGGCGGCTTCCTGGACGGGGCGTACCTCCGCTCCCGCGGGCAAGTCGAACCGGGCGGTGAACAGCTCCTGAGCGCTGCCCGCTGGTTCTTCGGCCCGCCAAGGCTCTGGCAGGTCCAGGCCCTGCCAGGCCGCGGCAAGACGCTCATCGTCCCTGCGGGATGCGCCGTCGGGAAAGTACGGGAAGAGGTCCGGATTGCTGGCGATCCAGTCGGAGACGATGACCAGCGCGGTGAGCAGCACCTGCACCGGCTGCGGCAACCTGACCCCGCGCCATCCGCCGAGCAGCTCGGCCACGCCGAAGTGCTCGGCACAGGCGCCGAGCAGCTCGGTCTGCACCTGCCGCCAGACATGGCTGCTCGTGCCCGGCGTACGCAGCAACTCCTCATGCTCATAGAGGGCCTTGATCTGTCCGTGCTCTGGCGGCACACCGTGATGCCCGCCCACAGCAACCGTGAACTGTCCAGTCCGGGCGGGCGTCCACCCGTGCCGGTCCTCCAGCCATTCCCCCAGCAGTACCTGCCCGGCCAGACCGTGCGGGGCGATCCGTCGATCCGGTCCCAAGGCCCTCGCCGAACGCATCTCCAGTCCTTGGCCACGCATCGCGTCGGCGAGCTGGTCGACCTTGCACGCGAATGCCGGAGTGGCCTTGCCGATGTCGTGCACACCAGCGAGCCACACGGCGAGGGCACGCGCGTCCGACTCCCCTCGAGGCAACGCCTCGGCGATCAGCCGCCGCACTCCTACGGGCAGCCATCGGTCCCACAACAGGCCCGCCACTGCGGCACTGTCCTCCATGTGCCGCCACAGCGGGAGCCACTCATCGGTCTTGCAGTCCTGCTTGGCCCACACCGCCCTGGCCGGCTGCCCAAGCCGACGCAACAGGCTGGAACGGGCGTTCCCCCCATCACTCATGAGTGATTCATACAGGGAAAACCAGGATCGCCCCATCAAAACCAGCAAAGAGAAGAGTCTGCTGAGAGACGGCACTTCCTGGTCATATGATGACCGGCTAACCATGGACGCGTCTAAGGGATCTCCCATCACCTCATGTCCTATTTGCCGGAATCTTCAAACCTTGCTGAAAACACGCCTCTGCGGCCATAAACTCGCAGGTCAAGCAGTCTGCTCCCCGCACCCGCGGGGATGGTCCCCGACTGCCCCTGCCCGAAGGCGGCGTGCGGCCCTGCTCCCCGCACCCGCGGGGATGGTCCCGACGACGCCACGGACCAGGCCGTCTACATCGGCTGCTCCCCGCACCCGCGGGGATGGTCCCCCCACTTGGAGGTAGTCGGCGTAGCGCTCGGCCTGCTCCCCGCACCCGCGGGGATGGTCCCGGCTACGCCCGCCGCATCATCCTTGAGGAGACCTGCTCCCCGCACCCGCGGGGATGGTCCCAGGTCGGTGCAGGAGACGGTGACGGTGGAGGCCTGCTCCCCGCACCCGCGGGGATGGTCCCCCCGGCTCCACCAAGGCCGCCGGCGCGCTGCTCTGCTCCCCGCACCCGCGGGGATGGTCCCGGCCAGTTCGCTGACGGGGTGGTGCCGCCGTTCTGCTCCCCGCACCCGCGGGGACGGTCCCGGCTCGGGCCGCGCGGGACGCGTCGCCGGAGCCTGCTCCCCGCACCCGCGGGGATGGCCCCGATAAGGGTCCGTTCGGCCCGGTCAACGGCGTCTGCTCCCCGCGTCCGCGGGGATGGTCTCCCGTGCACCCCTGCGGGACGTCGCCCCTGGGCCCCCGTTTGGGCATGAAGGGATGCTTCCTGCCCTGCTCAGCTGCTGTTTAGGGCAGTGAGCACGTGGTCCAACTCATTGGGCATTACAGCAACAAGAAGAGCGCCCTCGGGAGAGCTGCACTCGATGATTCTGGACCCACCGTTTATCTTCACCGCCTCGCGCCATGACGCTGACCTGACGCAGACCCTCGGGGAGGGACACTGCCGCCCCGGCTTTGGTCCGTGGCTCCCAGCCCACTCCAGAAGGGGCGACCTACAGTCGCCCACGCAGCCACTGCCCTTCTAGCGAAGGATGCCGGAGCAGGCAGGGAATCCTGATCTCATTTCCCTGAGCGGCACTGTCTGCCCGCTGCTTCACTCTGCGTCGGAACAGCCACGTCGTCAGTCCTGCCGCCGCCAGGACAACCACCAGTTCGATCACCGGAGCATTCAAGCAGCGCAGAACCTTAGTGCCCAGCCCTGCCAACGCCCGCCATTCCAACGGATTCGTATACAGTCGGCCTTTAGAATCTGCGCAACCCGCCAGCTTCGGGTTGCGATCTGCTCCCTGCACTCGCGGGGATGGTCCCATGCCGGCCCTGTACTTCGGCTGCATGATCTGCTGCTCCCCGCACCTGTGGGGATGGCCCCCACGAGATCCGTGAGAAAGGCAAGGAAGGGCACTGCTCCCCACCCGTGGGGATGGTCCCAGTACCGGGATCACCGCGTGCATGGCGACGCCCTGCTCCCCGCACCCGCGGGGATTTCTCCGCCCGACGGCCCCCTCGGGCGGCGTCCCCATCCGGGTGGGTGGGGACGCTCGGGAGGGACTGTCTCAGTAGGCGAGCGTGATGCGGCTCTCCGGCTTGCTGATGACGTGGCCGGGCGCGGCACCGGCCGCGGAGGGGGTGACGGTCATCCGCGGTACCGCCAGGCGGGCGGAGCCCCACGCGTCGATGTGGGCGATGAGGTCGTTGGCCAGATCCTCGCCGCGCGGCCCGTATGTGGCAGCGCCGAGCCGGAACGGGCGGTCCGGGTCGGCGCCTTCACGGGTCACGGTGAGGTAGGCGAGGGAGTCGTCTTCGACCAGGACGGGGCTGCGGCCCGGTGCGGCGGGCCTGGAGACCAGGTCCTGCTCCACGGCTTCCGGGGTGACTTCGAGGCGGCATACGCGGTCGTCACCGGCTGTGGCGCGGAGCCAGACTCCGTCGAACGACTCCTCGCCGCCGATCCGCTGGGCGGACAGGAAGTGGCCGGCCGGCTTGTCCGCCGCGAGGGTGGCGGCGAGAGCGTCGGTGTCGACGGCCTGGTCCTGGTCGTAGTGGAGGCGGATCGTGTCGGCGGCGTTGAGGGGCACCGTCTGCTCGCCGTTCTGTCCGATGATGGGAACGAAGCCGCACAGTTCCATGCCGTCGGAGACCAGTTCGTCCCCGCGGCGGGTCAGGGCGACTGACCGTGTCTGTCCGCGCCAGCGCAGCGGCAGTACGAGGCGGCCGCCGTCCACCAGCTGGTCCCACCAGGTGGCCGGGATGTCCCAGACGCCCACCGTGGCGATGATCCGGTCGTACGGGGCGTTCTCGTGGACGCCGAGCAGGCCGTTGCGCTCGATGACCGTGACGCTCTCGTAGCCGGCCGTGTTGAGGGTCGTCCGGGCGTGCAGGGCGACGTCGGAGTCGATGTCGACCGTGGTGACCTTGTCGCCGCCGACGAGCTCGGCCAGGAGCGCGGCGTTGTAACCGGTGCCGGCACCGACCTCGAGGACCTTGTCGCCGGGGCGGGCATCGAGTTGACCGAGCATCATCGCGACGACGGACGGCACCGACGCGCAGGACAGCGGGAGGGGTTTGCCGGGGTTGTCCTTGATGGTCACGGCCTGGTCCGTGTACGCGTTCTCCAGCTCGATGCCAGGCAGAAACGCGTCCCGGGGCACGGTCCGCATGGCGCGCTCCACGTCGCAGGGCACGCCGCGTTCGCTGATGATGGCGTCGACGAGCCGGTTGCGGAGTCGGTCGGCCGTGGGGGTCTGGCTCACAGTCGTTTCGCTTTCAGTTGAGGAGGAGACACGTCTCCCACCCCAGGTCGAGGGGGCGGGGGGTGCTGAGGGTGTGCTGGGTGAGGCGGACGCCGGCGTTGCCGGTGAGCAGACCGGCGTCCTCGGTCGTCTCGTTTCGCGCCATGGCGGACTCGAGGCCTGCGCGCAGTGCGGGCAGCGCGCCGGTGAGGTCGGGGCGCGCGGCGTCGGAGGCGGTCCGGTCGGTGGACAGGAGCAGACCCGCCCACCCGTGGCAGACCGATGCGTCGGTGATCTGGCGGATCTGCCGGGAGTCGGTGACGGCCTGGAACGCCGTATGTTCCGCGAGGCCGCGGGCAGTGTCGTCGTGGAGGACGAGCGCGGCGAGTTGCAGGGCGCGCGCGATGCCGGGGGTGCCGTAGCACCACGACGGGCGGCCCGGTGCGGCTCCGGGCTCGGGGCCTTTCCGGTAGGCGTCCAGGGGCAGGAGTTCGGGCCAACCGATGCTGCCGTTGGAAGAGGGCTGTGCCCAGGCGGTGAGGTGGGTGATGCCCCCGGCCAGGGCGTCGTCCAGCCCGTCGACGGCGTGGCCGGCACGGCGGGCCAGGGCGAGGAGGGCGAGCGGGCCGGCCATGCCGTGCGCGATCCCGAAGTTCGCGTGGCCGTGCGCGAATCGTCCGGCGCCGACGACGTCGCGCGGTTCGGTCGCTGCCCACCATCCGGGTACCTGGTGACCGTCGACGGTGAGAGGTTCGGTGAGCAGCCGCACCAGGTAGCGCAGCACGCGCTCGAGGACGTTGCCGCGGTCTCGGCGGAGGAGGTACGCGCCGAGGCCGGTGAGGCCACTGATCAGGTCGTATTCCCGCAGGCGCGGCGGACGCCCGCCGCCCATGCGGCGGTGCGCGGCGTCCAGGCGGTCCGCGACGATCGCGACCGTCTCGGCGTCGAGTTCGGCGAGGGAACGGGTGTAGGCCGGATGTCCCGCGATGTGGAGGACGTAGGCGACCGCGGGCGCGCCTCGGTAGAGGTTCGCGTGTGCCGGGTGGGCGGAGACGGGACGGGAGCCGGTCGCCTTCGCCGCGGCATGGGCCGCCGTCCAGTCGCCTCGCTCGCGGGCGATCACCATCTCGTACAGGGCATTTCCGGCGAGGCCGCCGCCGAGGTCGTCGTGGTTCATGGGCTTTTCCTCAGCACCAGGGATCGGCAGGCCTGCCGTGCTGCGTGGCGGGACGCGGCCTCGCTGTCCCGGTCGGGTCCGATCAGCCGGTTGTGGTGCATGTGGAGCAGGGATTCGAGGGCTTGTCCCAGACGGCTCGCGTCGGCCTGCGACCGGTATGCCCCCAGCGCGGCCCGACGCCGGGCGATGGCCCTGGCGAGGCGGGGCGTCGCGTTCAGCAGAGGGTCGGCCTGCACTTGATCGACGGTTTGCCGTGTGACGTCGAGGCGGACCGTGCCACGCGCCGGAGTCTGTGCTGGAGTTCGCGCCCGAGTCCGCGAGGTCCAGGCCCGGCCCTCGTCGGTGCCGAGGAACCCCTCCGCCAGGTCGACCATGTTCAGGGCGCAGACCGCTTCCCTCTCCAGGGTGGGCACGTCGGTGAGAGCGTAGCGAGCCACGAGGCTGTCGGCGACGAACACGTCCTCGGCCGCGGCCATCGCGGCACCAGTGCCGTAGCGGCCGGTCTCGGGACGGTAACCGTCGAGGACGAGCCGGGAGGCGAGGCGCTCTTCGGTGAGCTGCTTCGTCCAGTCGGACAGGGTGCGCAGGCGCAGGGCGGCCTCGCGGCCGTCCAGTCCACCGGTGGGCACGCGGATCCGGAGATGGTCGGTCTCCTGCAGGGACCTGTACCGCACGAACCACACGTCGGGGGTCCCGAGCGCGTCGAGCAGGCTGGGCAGCCACAACGTCAGGATGTGGTCCATGGCGGTGGGGTGGGTGAACACCTTCGCCTGGGTCCACCGTTGCTCGATGTCTCCTGGGTGCGCCAGGTCCCGGTTCGTCACCACTGGGGCGCGGTTCAGGTCCGGGTGCGGCGCCTGCGGGCGGGTCGTGGCGAGCGGGACGGTGAGCTCGTGGGCGTGGCCCAGCCAGCCGAGGTCGTCGTCGTTCACGGCCTCGGTGAGTACCGCGTGCTTGGTGCGGCAAAGGTGTTGGTGGATGAGGCGTGCGTGGAGGGGTTCGGTCCGGTCCACGGTCATGCTGCGGTCGTCGTCCAGCAGTTGCACCTGTGCGGGGCATCGCCAGGTGGCCGCCCATTCGTCCAATGCCTCGTGCCAGGTCGGCCCGAACGGACCGGTCGGCAGGTCCGCGGCGGACAGCTTCCAACGCGCCGGGACCAGCACGGTACGGCGATGGCGCACACGCGGCAGGTAGGGGAGCGGGGCGGCGACCGGACCCCAGTCGAACGCGGTCCACGCCGTCGCGAAACCACGCCCCAGTTGGGCCAGGAACCGGACCAACGGAGGAGCCTGCTTCTCCAGAGCGAGGGGGTGAAGGACGTGCGGCTCGACGATGCGCCGCCGGGACATGCTGACGAGGTGCAGCTGCTCGCCGGTGGAGACCACGGCGAGGTCGTCGATGGTGATGAGGCCGACTGCCGCCGTCCGGGTCTCGCCCACGGGGATGACGTACGGCAGCAAGGCGGGGATACGGGAGACGTTCTGGGCGTGCGGGAAGCCGGGCACGAAGGAGAGCTGCGGGGACAGGGCCCTTTCGGTCATGGTGGGCAGTGTCCGGTACAGGTCCGACAGTCGGTGCCCCAGCACGGAGGCGAACCGGCCGGACAGGACGCCGGCCGTCCATGCCGGTCGCACGTCGAGCGTGAAGTCTCCGCCGCACACGGCCTCCCTGCTCACGGCCCGGATCCTGAAACCGATCTCCACGTGCGGCGCCGTCGGCCGCTCCGGATCGCCGGCGGCGAGATCGTCGATGTCCTGCTCCGAGAAGACGATCTCGCTGTCCCCAGTCATGGCCGCCCGCATGGCACGCGCCGCCAGTAGTTCGTCGCGCGGCAGCACCCTGAGCGGCTCCTCGCCCCACACCGACATCGGGTAGTCGGCGGGCAACCCGATGCCCGCGGCCAGATCGGCGGCGTCACGGACCGGGACGAGGACCCCGGAGCCGTAACGCTCCCAGAAGTGCGTCTGATAGGCGGCCCATGCAGGCGATTCCCCCTGTGCCCGGGTCAGCCGCAGGAGCGTGTGCGCGGCACGTTCCACCTCGTCCAGGACCTGGTGGGGCACGGTGACCTGAGCATCGAGCCGCAGGTCCAGGCTGATCCTGCTCCGGCAGTCGGCCGGCTCGATCTCCTGCATCCCCTTGTCGGCCAGGGCGCGCAGTCCGGGGGCCGCCCCGGGCGCAGCTCGATTGTGCAGGGCGAGGACCCGTTCCGTTTCCCCGAGGCGTTCGATGATCCGGACCGTGTCCGGCTCGAGAGTGTCCACGTGCGGCCGCAGGGTGCTCACGATGTGCCGGACGGGATCCTGGTCCGTCATGGGCGCGGTGAGATCGCTGGTCAGGTACCCGTCCTCCAGGGCCTGCCCGATCAGGCGGACGGCCTGCTCGGACGTGCCACCCGCCTCGGTCAGCGCCTCGAGGAGACGGCGGCCCGGGGCCGGTGCGACCGCCGCCCTCAAGAGGACGGCCAGCGGACGGGTCACCGGCGCGCTCGCCAGGCGTCCGCCCGGCCGGGGAGCGCAGATGGCGTTGCCGCGCCGGAAGGACAAGGTGTTGACCTGGAGGGTCAGATGCGGAAGCACGTCGGCACGGCGCTGTAGCGTACGGCGCACGTGATCCACCCACAGGGTGTCAGGGCGCGCCACAGCTCGGTGACCGGTACCGACGTTCGCGGACACCGGCCCGATGTCGGCCAGCGCGACACCGGCGAAGAGACCGAAGGGCGTCGCTCGGGTCGAGGCCCGTAGAAGGTAGCCGGTGACGGACAGGGTCGCGCTGCGGACCCGCTTCTGCCGGACCTCGTCGCCGTCCAGGATCCTCTCGACGAAGTCGGCCAGCCGCGGAGACGCCGCGCGCAGTGGAACGACGAGAGCATCGTCGGACCACACCCGGGTGAGCCACTCGCGGCAGCTGTCGGGCGATTCGACGTCGGGCCAGGCGTCCGGGCGGGCCCGCACCGGCAGAACAGCGGCACGCAGGACCAGGATGTCACCGTGCCTGCGGAAGACGGGACGCGTCGTCATCGGCCATTCCTCATCATCAGCGGTTCCTTGGGGGCGGTGCGTCGGTACGGCGGTGCGGGCGCGGTAAGCCACACCCGCACCGCCGCGAGCTGCCTGCGCGTCAGCTGGACGCGCAGGACGAGGCGCAGGTCTTGGCGCAACCGTCACCGGTACCGCAGGCCTCGACGATCGGCGTCGGAGCCCGGGTGACGGTGGTGTCCAGCTCCCACTCGTCGCCGGACACGGGCAGGGGCTCGGCAACGACTGCGGTCGTCGGCGGAGGCTGGTAGGTCGGGATCGACACGGACGCTCCTTGGTAGTCGGTCCGCCCCAGAACGGGGCGGGGGATCTCAGGACCCCAGGTGCGGGCTGCCATGCCGTGGCGTAGGGGTGCAGCCTGCAACTGGGGCACTGCTTGGCACTGGAGCGTGTGCCGGACCCACCGCCCGACCCTGCGTCGTCCGCCGTCCGGGCTGTCGGGCAGCGTGCCTGGGGCGGTGGTGGGCAGGGCCGGCCGTGCGTTTGCCCGGTGACCATCGGCATCACTGCCGCCGCCCGGCGGGTACGCGAAGGCTGCACCAGGTCGCCGTGCCGTCCTCGCTGGTGCCCCAAGTGCCTCCGCTCTGTTCGGCCAGGGCATCGACGAGCCCCAAACCACGCCCTGTCTCGGCCTCGTCGTCGGCCTCCCTGCGCTCCGCCCGTCCCGGCATGCCGTCGGTGACTGTGATGCGGAGGAATCCGCCCCGGACGGCCAGGTTCAGCGTGATCTCCGTCGTCGCGCTGTGCAGCAAGGCGTTGGTTAGCAGTTCGGAGGAGATGAGGAGGACGTCGTCGATCATCGCGTCGAGCCCGCGGTGCTTGAGCTTGGCGGCGGCGATCCGGCGGAGGACGCCCACCCGCGCCGCATCCCGTGAGCGGGGCACGCCGTCATCGCGGCGCGGGGCCACCACGATCCGCTCGTTCATCAACTCCCCGTCGACGAGCAGGGGTGTGGGTGTGCGATGCGTTCGTACCGCTGTTGTTGCTCCGGCAGGAGTGGGGGACATGGGAAGACTCCTTGATCCATGAATGCGCATGTCCGGTCCTTTTCAGCGAGGGCCGCGGCCGTACGGAGCTGCGGAGGAACAGCTGAAGTCGGCGGGGGAGGAGGGCCGGGCGCGGTCGTGGCGACCGGATTCGGGTCCGAGGCCAGGGCGGGGGGCAGGCCGCCTGAGTCCGTAGAAGGCCAGGCGCTCGTTGTCGTCGAGCCACGTGGCCGGAGGACGGTCCCCCCACTCGACGGCGTACGACGAGCGCGGTGCGCACCGCCACGTGATGCGCGCGCCGGGGAAGCCGTTGAGAGGCGCCAGGACGTCACGGACGGCCAGCGCCACGGCGAGGTTGTCGGCGCCGAACCAGCCACCACGCCTGATCCCGCCCACTGGCACGGCGAGGAGCGGCATGCGGAACACGCGGACGGCAATGCTCCGCGACAGGAGTACGGCATCCACCCGGGCTCGGAAGTACTCGAAGTCGTATGCCTCGGCCGCGGGCATGACGACCACGTCGGCCGCCGCCGGTGGAGTCAGGCCGGACACGGCGCCGCCTCCTCGTCGTCGGGCAGCAACAGCTCCAGCAGGTCCTGAGCGGCGAGAGCGAGTCGGCGAAGGTGACCGAGCCGTGTCATGCCGTCTGAACACGCTGGCGTCCCCAGGGCGTCGTTCGCTCTCGCGATGAGCCGCGCCCTGACTTCCGGCTCGCCGGACTGGTTTTCGGCTACGGCGTCGACCAGGGCCGCGAGGTGGCCCGGTACTTCCCGGGTTCCGCGGAAGCGCTCGAGGAGGACCGGGATGTCGTCCTCGGCCGGGTCCCTCCCGTCGCCGAAGACCGCTGCCACGTCATCGAACGCCTGGTCGACCGGAAGGCCGGCCCGGAGCATGACGACGATGCGCTTGAGGTCCTCCCTGCGCTGCGTCCAGGAAGGAACTGCTGGAACGGGCGTGACGAGCCGCATGGGCGGGGGAGTGGGCGCAGCTTTCGCGGCAGTCGCGGCAGGGGCCATGGTCGGTTTCCTCCAACGGGGCGTGGGTGAGGAGGGGGAGCGCGAGGCAGCGAACGGACGGCCGGGTCAGGGTCGACTGTGTTCGGGCGTGCACTTTCGGTGAGGGTGGCGATCATCGTTCACCCGCCGCGCGTGGCCCCGCCATGGCCCGGCCCATGGCTCCTGGGGCTCCTACGGGTGACATACGTGGCCTCGGGATAGCTTTGAAGTGGCTTCCCTGCGAGGTGTATTGCCGCCCGATGGACAGCCGGGGTCCCCTGCAGGGGAAGGGATCCATCCGCAGGCCGTGAGGCGCGGCTCCGCAGACTTGGGGGCGGGATGAGAAGCGAACCGAGGACACTGCTCGCCAAGCTGTGCGACCGGGACAAGCTCACCTACCGGCGGTTCGACAAGAAGTTCAATGAGACCGGCGTCCGCCTTTTCGGGAACAGCCCGAACAACCCGACGTGCGGAGAGACGCAGTTCCGGCGCTGGACCGGCGGCAAACTCACCGGGTTACCGGGGCCGGAGACCTGCCACGTCCTGGAGGCCATGTGGCCCGGGTACACGGCAGCTCAACTGTTCGCGGCACCGCCGGCGGAGGATCCCCAGGTACCCGTGTTCGACCTGGAAGAGCGAGTTCAGATGACCGCACGTGAAGCCCACGACGGCGCCGGCGCGACCGCCGCGGCGTCCATCTCCGACAACACCATCGACGAACTCCGCGACCAGGTGGTGAGCCTGGCCCGGCGCTACCACAGCCTGCCGGCCGCAGGCGCCTACGTAACGGCCGACAACCTGCGTCGCGACATCGAGCGGCATCGGGACCGCACGCAGGTGCCGTTCCAGCAGCAGACCCTGATGATCCTCAACGGGCAGACGGCCGCACTTCTTGCGGTCGCGGCGTTCGACCTGGGGTACTTCCCCAGCGCCCGTACCCTGGCCCGCACCGCGGCCGTGTACGGCGAGAGCACGCGCTTCGCGCCCTTGCAGGCCTACGCCGACGGCACCCTGGCCTACATCGCGTACCACTCGGGCGAGTCGAACGAGGCCCTGTCGAAGGCGCGGCGAGCCCTGACGTACGGCGGTATCGGCGATGTCGCCCGACGGCGCCTGCACGCCATCGCCGCTCGCGCGTACGCCCACCTCGGCGACATCGCCTCGGCACGCCGCACGATCCGGCTCTCCGAGGACCGGGGCCAGGACACGCGCGACGAACTGCACGACGAGGTGGGCGGCGAGTTCGGCTTCTCCGAGGAGCGGTTGGCCATGTCCAACAGCACGACGGCGCTGCTCATGGGGGACGCAGAGCAGGCCGAGACCGAGGCCGGGCGCGCCATCGCCCTTCTCGGCCGGCGGGCGCGGGACGAGCAGTCCCTCCACGTCCTGGCGGGCGCGGCGGCCGATCTGGCGTACGCCCGCCTCCTGTCCGACAACGTGGAGGGCGCGGCCGAGGCGCTGGCGCCGCTCTGGGACGTGCCGGCCGAGCAGCGCAAAACGGGTGTCGTCGTCCGGACAGCCCGGATCGGCAGGCACCTGGCACGGCCGCACTACCACGGTTCGTCACTCCCGTCGCAGCTGCGCGAACAGGTCGAGGAGTTCACCCGGGTCTCCCCGCCGTACCGACTCGGCCCGTCCGCGGCGCTCCTGGCGATCGGGCCCTGATCACGGAGAACACGGGGATCGGACGAGAGGGGCGCTCGGACGGCAGTGGTTCACAGGGAGGTGAGGATCCGCGCCTCCTTCTCCGCCGCGATCCCGTGCTCCGCCCGTCGTGGATGCTCCACGGGACGCCCGTCTCCCGCCCACCACTCCCAGGTGTCCCGCACCGTGTCGGCGATCGGCCGGCAGCGAAGACCCGCCTCGACCGCACGCCGGGAGTCCACCGCCCAGACACCGGCGTGGGTGCGCCACAGGGGGACCTCGGTCCACTGCTTCACGCCGTGCTCCGCCAGCACGGCCGGGTCGACCCAGACCGGCGTCCCGTCGCCCCTGGTGACCCGCAGGCATTCGGTGAGGAAGTCTTCGAACGAGATTCCGTCGGGATGAGTCACGTTGAAGGCGCCACGTTCGGTGCCGGCGACCAGGCGCACGGCGAAGGCGGCGACGTCCCGGACGTCCACCGGCTGGATTCGCTGCTCCGCCGGTGCGGGCGCGAGCATGCGTCCACCGCGCTGTGCGCGCTCCAGCCACCAGGGCAGCCGGCCCACGTACTCACCGGGCCCCAGGATGACCCCCGGCCGGAGGAAGACCGCTTCGTCGCCGAAGGCCTCGGCCACGGCCCGCTCTCCGCCGGCCTTCTGGAAGCCGTACTTGGTGGGGCTGCCGTCCTCCCCGGTGTAGCCGAACGACCCGTCGGCATCGGCCGGGCACCGCAGCAGGGGGGAATCCTCCGTCAACGGCTCGTGCGGCCAGCCTTCGTAGACGGAGACGGTGGACAGGTGCACCCAGCGGCGCGCATGCCCGGCCAGCGTGGTGGTGGCCAGGCGGACCTCGCGGGGCGGCAGCTCCGAGCTGGACGTGTCGACGACGGCGTCCCACGGACCGCGCTGCGCGAGCTTGCGCAGATCCTCCTGGACCGTACGATCACCGTGCACCGCCTCCACACCGGGGACGTCCACACCGGACTGACCACGATTGAAGGTGGTCACGCCCCACCCCTTCGCCAACGCGGTCTCCGCAATCGCCTTGCCCAGGAACCACGTTCCGCCCATGACGAGAATCCTCATGCCCTGATCCTGCCCTGCCCGGGGCGCGGACGACAGGGCGGGCTGCGCCGCTGGCCGAGCTGCGAGTGCAGGGGCCACGCATGCCAGAGGCGACTGCAATGCTGGGAGGGTGATCGGTGGTCCCCCTGGAAAACCTGCTCGACGTCGACAGACGGCACCCTGTGCACGGCAGCTGGGCTGCCAGCACCAGCAGGTGAGCTTCACGCTTGACACTCGAGCAGTTCCACGCGGGGCTCATTCAGCACTGTGCGAGGGAAGACCTTGTCCAGCGGCACGGACGATAGGCCAGCTCCGAAGTGCCCCATGGATGGACACCGCCCTATGTCTCATTTGTCGATTTCTGCAAAGCTTGCTGAAAACGCGTCCACACGACCGTAAACTCGCAGGTCAATCAGTCTGCTCCCCGCACCCGCGGGGATGGTCCCGTGCGCCTCCACCGTCCTCGCTTCGATCTTTCCCCGGACGCCGTGCCGTTGTTCGGCGCGTGACGGCGTTTCCCCTTTGTGCAGGCGCGTTTCGGCTGCCTCGTCTTGCCTGTGCAACAGGCTGTGCAGCGATGGTGCGGGGTGCGGACTGTGCACGGCGCCGGCCGTCTGCACAATTCAGCCGTTGAGGCTGCACAACGTTCTGACCTGCGGTGGTCGGTCCCGTGGTCGGGGCTGCACAGTGCATGGCCGGGGTTGTGCAGGCCGTGGTCGGGCTGCGCATTGGCCCGTTTGTGCTGTTACCTGGTGTGCGCAAGCGACTACGGTGACGGTCGACTGATGGTGATCACTGGGGGCTGGGATGCGTGCGACTGTGCAGGGACGACGAACCGCGGCGCTGTGCTGCGCCGTGGTGCTCGCCGGGGTGTTGGCCGGGTGCGGAGACTCCGGCGGCGACGCCAAGCCTGCGGCCTCTTCGTCGGCGTCTGCGCAACCGTCGGCGCCAGGCGCATCGACGGCTGCGTCACCGGATCCCGAGGCGGCCGACGAGTCGAAGGTGCTGGCGGTGTACCGGGCCATGACAGAGGCGGAAGCCGAGGCGTATCGCACGGGCACGGACAAGGGCACCGGCCTCGAGCGCTACGCCTCCCTGGACGCCCTCGGGCAGACACGCCTGGATCTGGCCCGGATGAAGGAGGCCGGGACGGTCGTACGCGGCGAGATCGGCCATGATCCGGAGGTGACCAGCCTCAACCTGGAGGCGAAGACGCCCACGGCGAAGCTGTCGGACTGCATCGACATGTCGAAGTACCAGACGTACGACGTGCGGGCGAAGAAGGTGATCCCGCTGCCGTCCGAGCAGCCGCTGCGCTACACCGCCACCGCGACGGCAGTACGCTGGGACGGCCGATGGATGATCACCGAGGTGAACACCCAGGGCGGGGGAGCATGCTGAGCAGACGCCGCATCACGCTCGCGGGTCCGACTGCCGCTGCGGCCGTGCTCCTGATGTCCGGCGCCGTGCCCGTCCACGCCGATAACGGGGGCACCGGCGTCGGTGGACCCGGTTGCCGGGGGGCCTCGAAGTACGTCAAGGTCTGCGCCTCCGACCGATCCAGCCGCCCTGGTGAGTCCGGGAGCTCGGGGAGGCCCGCGGCGGACTCCGGCGTCGGAGCGGGTGGTAAGGGCGGTGCGTCGGCGCCGAAATGCACCTACACCAAGCTCGTGCCGCAGCCACCGGCGGACAACCTCGCGGTGCAGGAAGGCAAGCGGCAGGGCGGCAGGGGAGCGGCGTACCAGGTGGTGTGCCCGGACACGGGCCGTATCGGTGTGGTTTGGATCCCGGACGGTGAGCAGGCGCCCGCGCAGCCCGCGATCGACCCGGAAGTCCTGGCCCGCCGCGCGGTCGATGCGATGCGCTTGGACGGCCCGGATGTCGCTTCTCCGCGCCCGGGCGGCACGTACACGGTCGGGGTGCCGATGTGGCTGTGGGTCCGCCAGGGCGAGACCGCCTACGGCCCAGCCACCGCCACGGCGTCCGCGGGCGCGGTCACGGTGACCGCCACCGCCAAGGTCACCTCGATCCGCTGGACGATGGGCGACGGCTCCACTGTCACCTGCACCGGTCCCGGCACCCCCTACCGCGGCAGCGAGAGCATGGCCGACTCACCGGACTGCGGACACCGCTACGCCAACACCAGCAGCGGTCAGCCCGACGAGCGGTTCCCGCTGACGGCCACCTCGACGTGGACCGTGGACTGGGAGGTCACCGGCGGGGGAGCGGACTCTGGCCAGTTCACCGAGACCCGGGCCAGTACCGTCGGTGTCCGCGTCGGTGAGGCACAGGTCGTCAATTGAATCGCGGTACCAAGCCCGGTGCTCCGATTCCCTTCACAGGCGTCGGGCTGCACTGCGTTGTGGCCGGCATGGTCGGGGCTGCTCCAGCGGTGGTCTCGCTAGCTTGATGGTTGCGCCCTCTTACGAGGGGTGTTACGAAACCTTTCTCCTGTCTGCTGCTATCGACGAGCTTCTGACCTGCGTAAATGCACTGCTCACGCGCCGAGCGGGGCGAATGGACTGGTGGGTGGCTAGAGTCGGCTGCGGACGGGCAGAACTGTGCCTGTACACCCGACCCCGCCTCGTGCGGGGTTTTTGTTGTCTTCTTCGAAGGGCCCCGACACGGCTGGTGTCGGGGCCCTTCGGCGTATCCGGGGAGGAACACGCTCGAGATGGAAGTTGTCATCATGGCGGCCGTCTGTGCGCTGGCGACGCTGGCGGTCGTGGTGGTTGTGGGGATCGTGGCGTTCACCCACATCGCGGCGAAGGTCGTTGGCCGTAGTCGCAAGGAGGACCTGCCGAAGGTGCTGGAGACGGTGGGCAGGACGCAGTCGGGCATGGTCGGCGTGCTGAGCCGCGGTGTGCGCCGCATGCTCCTGACGAGGGGTACGTCCGCGCCCACTACGGTTGCGGAACAGGCGTCGGCGGCCGATGGGACGTTCACGGACGGCGCCGGCGGCGCGGGGGTGGGCGGCCAGTGAGCAGTACGCAGACCAGCAGGATGCCGGCATACGGGCCAGCAAGGCGCCCCAGGCGCCAGGGCGGTAGATCGTACGGGCCCGACCGGGATCCGGTGGCCAGGCACGTCGGTGAGCCCTGGATCGACCGGGCCCTGCGCAAGGTACTCAAGCCCGCAGAGGTGCGGTTGCTGTCCGATTGCCTCTGGGGCGCCCCGCCAGACCAAATCGGCCGCCGCATGGGCATCGGCGAGGCAGACGTCCAGAGACTGGTGGCGGCCCTGCTGCACCGCATCAAGACCTCCGACTACGGGCCCGCCCTGCTTGAGGAACTCCGTTCAACAGGCGGACCACGGCTCTCCCGACTGCTGTGGGAGGGCCGCAAGGAAGTACCGGTGCACCGGTGTGAAAGAGCCGGATGCACCGCCCCGCCGTTCCTTCAGCGCACCACCGGACGGGCCCGCCACTTCTGCAGCGACGCCTGCAAGCAGGCTGCCTATCGACAGCGCCGCAAAGCGAAGGAAGCGTCCACCCCCACCACACCGAAGCGGCGGCCCTCCCCCACCCCAAGGCCCCGGGGCTACCTGCTGCGCGCCTACGACGAAGTACCGGAGTTGCCGGCGCCGAGGCGTGAGCAGGGCTGGTTCTTCCAGTACGTGCAGCGCCGCATGCGCAGTCTGACCGAGCCTGCCGCCCTTTATCCCGGTCCCGTCGCCAGGCCCAAGCGCACCAATGGCAGGGCGCCGCTGACCTTCATCGGCTTCGGGCCCCTTTCTACCCTCTCCAGGGGGCAGCTCTCCGACACGTTCTGGCTCCCCTACGCCGGCTTCATGCTTGATGAGGTGCACAGGTCGTCGTCTATTGGACGCTTCGGGCTAGGACGCCGCTTCGCTCTGGAATCGGCGCTCTTGAGTAACGTCCACAAGTCCGTTTTGAGGCCATCGCCTACGTTGACCAGCCCGTTGGAGGGGTCGGTGCCGGGGCGAGGACCGGTGCCGAGGGTCTTCTGCCCTGGGCCAAGCGCCAGGTATCCCTTGCTTTCCCCTCCCACGTGCGGCCCGCCCCCACAGCCCCGATACCCGAGCACCACGCCAGCTCGGTCACGATCACGCGTCCCGATTAGGCGTCGTCACACACGTAGAAGGAGGTGACAGACGCCCCACGGCGGACGGTTTCACCAGTCGCGGCGCGGACTCCGACAAGTTAATCGAGATCCGCGCCAACACCGTCGACGTCCTGGTCGGTGATTCCATGCCTTCAGCTTGTTCTTTATCTACCAAGATCTTCCAGGCTTGCCGATGGCCTTGAGGGTCTCTGGGCGTTTGACGGTCTTGCCGACGTCGTAGCGGGGGGCCCGGTGTTTGTTCTTGGCGCCGGGTGGCCGTCCGGGGCCGGTTCCTCGGGGTTTGGGAACACGGGTCGTGCAGGCGAGATGAGCGCGGATGTTCCTGAACCCTCGGCGGACCCGGGCCGGGGTGAGCCGGAGCTGGGTGTGGGCGACGATCAGGAGCCAGGTCCAGCGGTCCGCGGCGTCGGGAGTGCGGAGTTTCGGGGTGGTCCAGCCGAGGGTCTGTTTCGCGAAGCGGAAGGTGCGCTCCAGGTCGAAGCGGCGGAGAAACGCCTGCCAGAAGCGGTCCACGTCGTCCGGGGTGGCACCGGTCTTGGAGGACCATAACCACACCGGCGGGGCATCCCGGTCCTTCGACAGGTGCTCGACCTTCAGCCGTATCAACGTGCCCTCGATCACGGGCAGTTCGCCGTCGTGGTCGAGCCAGGAGGAGCGGTGGGTGAGCCGGGGGTGGACCCTGTCCCATGCCTGCGTTTCGGCCTTGCCGTAGTTGCTGGTGTCAGTGACCGTGGTGATCGCGGGCTGGGGCCAGGTCTCCGGCTTGGTGAAGCGGAACTCCGGGCCGTGCTTGGGCGGCCGTCCGTTGACGCCGTGCATCCTCGGCGGCTTCGGCAGGCGCATGACGCGGTCGGAGCGGACCCGGCCGACCATCTCGACCGGCAGGTCGCGCAGAACCCAGGCCAGGCGGGTGACGTCGTAGCCGGCGTCGCTGACGATCACGATGGCCGGGTCCCCGGCTTGCCACTGGCCTGTGGCGATGAGCCGTTCAACGACTCCTCGGAGCTGGGCGGCGGTGACCGCGGTCGCATCGTCCGCCGGGCCGAGCCGAACCGTGTCCAGGATCGCGGTCCAGGAGGTGGCACCCGGCTCCAGCACGGCCACGAAGGAGTAGGGCCAGCCCGGAATGAACTGCGATGCTGTCTTCGCGCGGCCGTAGACGTGGCAAAACAGCCGCTCTGCTGAACATGGCGCATCCGAGCGGAGCCATGGCGACACGTCGACCGCAAGGACCAGGCGCCCGCCCTCGAAACGCGGCAGCGGCAGCCCGGCCAGCACCGTCTGGAGCCGGTCGACGTCGATCCGGCCGTGGTTCAGGCCGCCGTACATCGCTCCGTGCCCGCGACGATGCTCGGGCAGCAGCGTCAGGTCCACCGGGGACTTCACCGCCCCGTCCGCACACAGCACCGCGTCCACGAGCTCGAACAACTCGTCGCGCCGGGCGGTCAGACACTCGTAGAACTCGCCCCGGAAGCGTGACGCTTCCGCGAACGCCTCCCTTCGGACAGCATCAGGCAGCAGACTCACCCTCACGGCCTTCGTCGTGGTCACGTGCACCTTGGTCGGAGCACATGATCAGACGAAGGCCGCTCCCACGTCCGGCGAATCCCCATGCGAGCGAATCCGTTCGAGACGCCATTCGAGCCCGTGGCACCATGTACCGCATGACGACGAACCGAAAGGTCCATGCCGCGTAGACGGCCAGGACAGATTCGTGCCGGCGCCCTCGGCAGCCACCTGACAACCGGTGCAAGGCCAGTCATCGACGGCCTGTCTTCGCGTGCACTGTCCGAGATCGCCCGTCTCGAGCACACCCGCAACTATCTGCAGCCAGGCGATGTCAGCACAGCTGTGGGCCTGTGGAAGAACTACGTCCTCCAGCCCGAGCGGGATCTGTGGCACGACTACGAGTGGGGCAACGTGCACTGGTACTGCTGCGGCGACCCCCTCGAAGCCCGAGCCCTCCTCGACACCGTCATGCAGGCCATATCACCCCGAAGTGCCCGCGCACTTCGAAAGGTTGTCAGCCGGTCAGACGCCGTCTGGGCCCGCCCATCCCCGCCTTATGACGCGGACGGTAGATAAAGAACAAGCTGAGCCCGGCGGGATCAGGGCGCCCCAGCACGCTGCGCAGGGCCTTCTCGCTCGGCACCCGGTAGCGGCCCAGGAGCGGGTGGTAGTGCGGGCCGAAGGCGGCCAGTTCCGTTGATATGCCTTCCGAAATCGCTATTGACATATGCACCTCGGGAGGGGGTGGCGTAGCGTCAGGTCAGCAAGATTCTGTGCTCCGTCGGGAACTGATCGGCCGTTAGCTTCGTTCCCCCTCTACAGCTCAGGCGCTGTACGAGTGAATTGGATCTTTGGACTCCGGGAAGGGGCCCCGATGCATGACCCATAGCGTGATCATCCGCCAGTGGTGCAGCCACGCATACGTACTTCGGTGACGTGATCTTCGACCCTAGGAGAACCGCGATGCATGACCCTTAGCGTGATCACCCGTAAGCGGCACGGTCATGCCACGTCGTAGCCGACGTGGTGATGCGTGATTGCCAGAACCGCGGAGGGCGGGGCAAAAGAAGTCCCCCCGGCAATCACGCCCAGTTTGCACAAACCGGCGCACAAATCTCAATGCGCCTCTCGTGAGGAGAAATCCCATGTCATTCACACACTCAACTCTGAGGAGAAGAAGATGCAGAAGCCCAATCCGGACGTAGATCGACTCGTTCGAATCGCCAAAATCGCTCTCAACGTGTTCGTTGTACTGCTGGTGTCCGCCCTTCTAGCGCTGGTGGTTGGACTCGTAGCGCAGGCGAGTGGGACTCCAACTCCGGCGGCCCTAGGGGTCGCAGGGGACTCTTTTGTGAAGATCGCAGGTGTACTTCTCGGGGCGGTCGGTTTGATCTATGCCGTCGCACCACCTAAAAAATAGTTGCACCTGTACCGCTAGATATGTTCTAAACAGCGTCTGAGCTTAACCTGATTGAATGGATGGCCCCGGAGTGGACGCACTCCGGGGCCATCTCCATGTGTGGGCCGCTGGTGCCGTGACGGCGGCCAAGGGCGCGAACAGCGCCGGGCCTCCAGGGCTGCTGCTCAAGCCGCTCCAGTGCGCCGCATGCGTCGCGCGATCGCGGTGGACGGCAAGTGGCTGCGCGGTGCAAGACTGCCCCACGGCAGCCGGGATCTCGTGCTGTCCGCGGTCCGCCAGGGCGACGGCATTGCCTTGGCCCCGCCTGAGCTTGTTCTTTTTCTACCGGCCTCGAACAGCGTCCCGAACTGTGTCGCTCACCTGGGTGTTCGCGGGACGTGGGGGCGGCCTTCGTCTGATCGTGTGTTCCGACCAAGGAATGCACGTGACCGGGACGAAGGCCGTGATGGTGAGTGTGCTGGCTGAAGGGGTCCGTCGGGAGTCGTTCGCGGAAGCGTCACGCTTCCGGGGCGAGTTCTACGAGTGTCTGACCGCCCGGCGGGATGAGTTGTTCGAGTTGGTGGACGCGGTGCTGTGCGCGGATGGCCCGGTGAAATCGCCGGTGGATCTGACGCTGGTGCCTGAGCATCGGCGTGGGCACGGCGCGTTGTACGGAGCCCTCAACCGCGGCCGGATCGACGTCGACAGGTTGCGGGCTCTGCTGGCCGGCATGCCCCTGCCGCGCTTCGAGGGCGGGCGCCTGGTGCTCGCGGTCGACGTGTCACCGTGGCTGCGCTCGGATGCGCCGTGCTCGGCGGACCGGTTGTTCTGCCATGTCTACGGGCGGGCGAAGTCCGCCTCCCAGTTCATCCCGGGCTGGCCGTACTCTTTCGTCGCCGTCCTGGAGCCCGGGGCCACCTCGTGGACCGGGATCTTGGACGTAGTCCGGCTCGGGCCCGAGGACGATGCGACCGCGGTCACCGCCGTCCAGCTCCGCGCCGTGGTGGAGCGGCTCATCGCGGCCGGTCAGTGGACGCCTGGGGACCCGGACATCACGATCGTCATGGACGCCGGCTACGACGTCACTCGCCTGGCCTGGGTCCTGCGGGATCTGTCCGTCGAGCTGGTCGAGCGGATCCGCTCGGACCGGGTGATGCGCTGTCCGGCGCCCTCGCGTGAGGAGTTCCATCGCGCCCCTCCCCGCGGTGGCCACCCGCCCAAGCACGGGTCGGAGTTCCGCTTCGCCAAACCGGAGACCTGGCCCGAGGCGGCGATCACCACGGCCACCGACACCGTGAACTACGGCAAGGCCGAAACCCAGGCGTGGGACCGGGTCCACCCGCGACTGACCCACCGCTCGGCCTGGCTGGAGCATGACGGTGAACTCCCCATCGTTGAGGGCACCTTGGTCCGCCTCAAGGTCGAGCACCTCTCGAAAGACCGGGAGGCGCCGGCAGTATGGCTGTGGTCCTCGCAGACCGGGGCCGCCCTGGCGGACGTGAACCGCTGGTGGCAGGGGTTTCTGAGGCGATTCGACCTGGAGCACACGTTCCGTTTCGCGAAACAGACGCTCGGCTGGACCACCCCGAAGGTGCGCAAGCCCGAAGCGGCGGACCGCTGGACCTGGCTCCTGGTCGTCGCGCACACCCAGCTCCGCCTCGCCCGGCCACTGGCCGCCGACCTCCGCCGGCCCTGGGAGAAGCCGACCAAGCCCGAACGCCTCACCCCGGCCCGGGTCCGCCGCGGGTTCAGGAACATCCGAGCACACATCCTCTGCCCCGCCCGTGTTCCCCAACATCGCGGCGCCGGTCCCGGACGGCCACCCGGCACCAAGAACCGCCGTCCCGCACCCCGCTACGACGTGGGCAAGACCGTCAAACGCCCCGAGACCCTCAAGGCCATGGGCAGACCTGGAAGATCTTGGTAGCTGGAGAACAAGGGCGAGCATCGCGCCGAGGTGCGGCTGACACACGCCGCAGCATGTGCAGTCCCGATCGGCCATGCTCTCTGTCCGCAGTGACGTGCCGAAGCATTGGGTATGCGTGACAGCACCTGAATCATACCGAGGGCATCCGCCAGGTTAAAGCTCAAGCTCAGCTGACGCCCCACGCGAGGCGGGGGCCTGTCCTAGTCGGGCCTGTGGCCCCGGCGTTCGTGGTCGGGCCCGGGAGGGCGCGCATCGTTTGCGTCCATCCGACTCGCTGGTCGGGGCCACCGATGGGGTGCCAGACGGGTGCGGTTGGGCCGTGGCGCAGGAGGTCGGTCATGGGTGTGGCGAGGACGGGGACGTCGCGCAGGAGCGCGGTGAGGGCTGGTTGCCGGGCGGCAGCCTCGAGGGCTGTCAGGCGGGTGTGGATGCCGGCGGGTCCGGTGCCGTCCAGGACGAACAACAGCCGCGGAAACAGGGGGTAGCGCCGTCGCCAGCTCTCCTCTGGGACGGCCAGGGTCCGGCGTGTGCCGGGTGGAGGTGCGGCCACGTACTGGTGGAGGCGGGCGTAGGCGCCGAGTTTGGCGGCCAGCCGCTCGGGTCCCATGGTGGCCCGGTCGACTTCCACGAAGGCCCGCAGCATTGCCCCGCTCCCGCTGTCCGACCCGCCGGCGCCGGTGTCGTGGCTGCGGTAGTAGAGCAGTGCGTCAGGGATGACAGCCTCCCCGCTTCCCAGGGGGTGGTGGACTTCAGGGATCCAGTCGAGGGGCTGGCACAGGTCGCCGCGGCGGCGGGCGTCCTGCAGGAACGCCAGCGCGGTTTCGGTGACGGTCAGCCCGTGCCCGACACCCAGCCGCACCGCGGTGGGGTCGTGCGCGCCCCGCGGGGGCCGGCGGCCGCGGAGCTCGGGCCCCTCGGACGCCACCTGCGCCCCGTAGCGGGTGGTGTACCAGACCCGGGTCCGTCCGGCCTGAGGCAGTGTCACCCGGTCGATGAGGCCTTCACCGCGCAGCTTCACCAGCCGGCGCCGCGTCTGCTCGATCCGCACGTCCGGGGACAGGATCAGGTGCAGCTGCTCGGTGGTGGCCATCCGGTACTGCGCGAGCACCGCGACGGCCAGCCGGTCCCGGCTACTGGTGTCGACGTCTGTCAATGGTCCGCTCCCTCGTCCAGCGGCACCCGTCCTTGTTCGGGTGCCGCGTCTCCGAGGCAGGGCATCAGCCGACCCCGACCACCAGGGCGACCACCAAGGCCCGACCACGGTCACGATGCGACAACACCGCCCTCGACCACGCCCACAACCCCGCTGATAACCCCGCCGACAACTGTTCCCGCCCCACCCGCGGCCGACTGGTGAAGCAGCAGGTCACCATGCCTCATCGGCGTGGTCGGGAGCCCGACAACCCCCTCTGCACACCCCCGCGCTGGTCCCGGACCGAGAAGAGAAAGAAGGGAAGGGGACGGGCGGGCGGCGGTGCGGTGTGCGCCGGGGGCCAGGCGGGCTCCTGGTCTCGTTGCGCGTCGGCCGAGCCTCCGCGCATCCGCAGCCGCACGACTGGCGCCCGAAGCGCCCCGGTGCCGGGGTCCCGTGCTCAAGAGCCACGGCCGGAACCTCGAGAGGGGATCTTGTCAGTGCTCGTTCGTAGGATCACGGCATGTCTGATGCCTTCACCGTGTTGTGGACCCATGACGTGTGCTGTGCGCTGCGCAAGGCCGGCCGTGTGGGGGAGCGGCCGTCGGTCGCGTTCAGCGGTGTTCATTCTTCCCTGCCCGCCTGGAGCGGGGCTCAGGCGGGAGATGAGGTGTACGCGTTGCATGTCAACCGGCGTGAGGTGTTCGTGGTGAGCCGGATGCGGGTGATCGACCGCGAGCGGCGCGGCTGCTGTGGCACGGCTCCCGCGACGTGGGAGGACCCTGCCTACCCCGGGCATGACGACTGGTCGATGCTCGGCGCCGAGGGCTGCGGCGCCGATGCGGTGCACGTTAACGCCACACCCATACGCTTCGATACGCCCATTTCCGGCGACCTACTCGCCAGGCTCACCTGGCGCAACCGCCGGGGCCAGACCCGCCAGCTGAAGTACGTAGTGGACGGCCGTCTCGAGAACTCGGTCAGCCTCCAGGGCTTCTACCGCCTGACACCCGAGTCGGCCGCAGAGTTGGCGGCCGTCACCGCCGACGCCGTCTCCAGCCGCTGACAGACAACCCGGGGCTCGGTAACACACCCCGCGACGACCACAGCTGAGCACCAACCAGGCTGTCCCTACCCGAAGGCTTCGTCACCTGCCCGCGGCGGTCTGCTCGCGCTTGTACTGGGCGCGGGCTTCGGTCATGGCGCGCTGCCAGCTGCGTTCGTTGCCGCCGTGTTCGCGGGCCAGATGTGCGGCCATGCCGCGCCGGTAGCCGCCGGCCTGGCGGAGTTCGGCGAGGGCGAGGGCCACAGCTCGGTCCCGTCGGTCGCGGCCCCAGCCGCCTCCGTGGTTGCCCCGGCCGTCTCCGGGACGCCGTCCCGCAGTCTGCAGACGGCCGGTGCCGACGTCCTGCCCCCAGGCGCTCCAGAATGCCTCCACGGCCTTCTGGTCGTAGTAGTGGGTGCGTTCCAGCGTGCACGCCACCTCCGGGAACCGGAGCTCCTCGGAGTACTGATCGCGTTGGGTGTACCAGCGGTTCACGGTCGCCGCCGACGCTCCCGTGTGCTGCATGACCCACGCCCGGCTCACCACCCATCGGCCATCCACGATCCGACGCAACGCACTGTCCTCGCTCGTCACCGACACTCCCTCGCCCTGTGCGCAGCGCAGCATCCCGACCACCAACTCCCGTACAATAGACCAGTCTCACCAGAGATACGCTGGCGGGAAATGCAGAAGAGGGTTTGCCGACCCGCTCGCATTCTACATTTCCCGCCAGCACTCATACCCACTCCGTACCTTTCATAAAGAAAAGCCCCACCATAAATGGCAGGGCGCGGGGCGCAGCGCAGCACAGAATTAACTTCCCCCCTTTATTCCTCTTTTCCCCGCGGAGCGGGTGTCCCGGGGCGCTGCGCGCCCTGGGGAAGCGAAATGGCGGGCGGCTGTGCCGCCCGCAGGGTGGTGGGCGGGGCGCTGCGCTTCCCGCCGCGGGGGCACGGTCCGCTGCGCTCCCCTCCCCGGGTTGGTCGGCCGGGGAGGGGAGCTGTGTGCGGCAGGGCACCGGGTCGCCATCCGCGTGTGCCCTGCCGCGCCCCGGGCGGGCCAACGGGGCGGGAGGCGGGCCCCGGGGAGCCACCCCGGGGCCCGCAGGGCTTACAGGACGGTGTAGGCGACCGGCGGATAGACCGCCTCGCACCCGTCCCCGTCATCGGCCGCGTGCAGGGTGAAGGCGTCCGCGTACGCGCCCAGATCGCAGCCGTCGAGGAGTTCGGCGGCCTCGGCGGCCGGGCACTCGTTCAGCACCCCCCAGGACAAGTGCCAGGCCCGCACCGTGGCCCGGCCGTCCGCGCCGGTAGAGCGCAGGTACATCACGCCCGAGCACAGCGTCTGCGCCAGCCCGCACATCAGCAGGAACGCGAAGTTGTCGAAGTACGTCGACTCCGCACCCACCAGGTCATCAGAACCGCCGTCACCCTCCACCGTGACCGGCAGGACCGCACTCACCGGCCGCTGCCCCTCCATGTCCACCCCGAGCCGCACCACATGCTCACCCGGCGCCAGCCGCGCCATGTGACAAATCCATGAAGGATCACTGCATGAGTGATGCGTTGAGCTGCTGATCTAGTGATCGTTGCGGGATCCCTAGTCGTCGTGGCGGATTGATCTGAGCTGGGGTTTCCGTGGAGGTTCAAGAGTCAAGCAGTCCTCTGAAGTGCGAGGTCATTGATCGTTCCGGAATTCAGTGATCGTCGAAGGATTCGCTATTGCCGGGTGGATCAGGCGGAGCGAGTCTGTGCTGGTCAGGTAGGTGTGGGGGAGTGGGGTGGGGCATGAGCGCGGCTGCGGGCGTGGTCGGTGTTGACAAGTTGGTTGGCTGGCCTCGTGCAAGGAGGTT
Source organism: Streptomyces sp. BBFR25 (assembly GCF_044590125.1). Classification (NCBI taxonomy): domain Bacteria; kingdom Bacillati; phylum Actinomycetota; class Actinomycetes; order Kitasatosporales; family Streptomycetaceae; genus Streptomyces; species Streptomyces sp. BBFR25. The sequence goes on along the minus strand of NZ_CP172447.1, from coordinate 44,034 downwards.
GATCTCTGTGTATCCGTGATCAAGAGGAGGACCTGGCAAGGTGCCCGGCGTACCGTTTCCCGGTGGGTGTCATTGCCCGTCCTCGGCTGTGGACATGACGTCAGCGAGGCCCGAGCGCCCGGTCGGTGAACTGCTGGGCGATCTCGCACGGTTGTATCTGGGCGCCTGGGCGGCCTGCGAGCGGCGGGCCTGGACCGACGGCATCCTGCCTGACCCGGGATCTCAGTACGGGGTCTACGAGTTCTGTACGAGTGTGGGCTTCGCCGCCTGACCGCGCGAGCTCCCACGCGCAACACGGTGCTGTCTCTCGCCGTCTTCTCGGCATGGCAGAGGGCCGACCTGGAGCAGGTCGGCCCTCACGGTTGGGTCGGGTGCTGCCACGCACGCCGGTGCCCGAAGGTTCGCAACTTGGCGCATCAGGACACCCCGCAGGCCGTGTTGGCGCACGCCCTGCCCCACTGGGGCCGGCACACCATGTGTCGGCCCCAGCGCATGCTCACCCCTCCGCCGCCGTCGTCGTGCGGCCGTGGAGATCCGTGAGGGCCCTGGGGACGCGGTGCCGGGGCGAGGCCGTCACCCGGGGTTGGCGGCCGGCCCGCTCGAAGTGCTGCTCCCTGTCCGTCCTCGGCGTCGCAGGGCACCTCATGATGGCCGTCCTCCCGCACCGGAGGCTTTCACAAGTTCACACACTTTCACGCACGCGCCCATGCGGCAGCAGGCGGCCGCATGACGACGTCTGCCGGGCCTCGGGGCGGCGTTCATCGTCCGCTTGCCTGCCCGGGACCACGGTGGCCGCCCGCCCTCGGAGGTCCGTCGGCCGTCGTACGACGGCCGGTGTGCCCTTCCGTAGAAGTTGCTCGACGACCCGGTGGAGAGATGGAAGGGTCGGTGGGTGGCGGGCGGCGGGTGTCTGGCCGGTGTGGCCGGAACTATGCGGTGCTCGTGGACGCGGGAGTGCTCATGAGGGTGTGGGAGCCGGCGGGATGGTCAACGCTGCCCTTCTGCTGCTGCGGCCGCTGCCGGTGACGGGAGGACCGGAGCCGGCCACGGGATGTTCCCGGCTGTCTTCTTGCGCCGCTGTCTGCCACTGAACAGAGCGGACGGTGACGTCCTGTGGGACTTCGACGGCCCACTCTGCCGTCTGTTCGGCCGCTGATGGCCCCGTTTCGCCGCTCGTTGCGGCATCGCGCCCGTGAGCCGCCCGGATTGTCCGGGCGCCTCGTACCGGGATCTCGTGAGCCCGTTTCTGTCTGCAGAGGCGGGTTTTGTGCTGTGCGGCGGCGTGATGCCGCAACGCGCGGCATGCGCCGGGGGCCACGGCTTCACCCTGTTTCGAGAGGACGTGGATCAAGTGATTGTGACCTGGCCGCAGTTGGGGCTGTCCGGGCTGGTGATGGCCGTGTTCGGGGTGATGGCCGTGTTCGGGGTGGTGGCCGGGCTGTTCGTCGGGCGTCGGCGCTCGGACTGGCGCGCGCCGATCGGGACGGCCCTGAGAATCGCGGTGGTGGTGCTCCTGGCGGTGGTGACCGCGCTGCGCAAGGCGCCGGCGGCGGTGACGTGGAGCCAGCTCAGGGCGGTGGTGCTGGTGACGGTGGTCGTGCTGCTGCTGAGCGGTGGCGGGTTCCACCTCGTACGCAAGCGGCCGGCCTGGCAAGAGGCGCTCGATACGGCGCTGCTGATCCTGGTGGTGCTGTTCGTCGTGCTCCTGGCGGTGGCGGCCCTTGCCGCGATCGCGGGACGGCAGATCGGCTGACGGCGGCGGGCGGGAGGGCGTCGTCGGCCGGCACGGTGCGGAGCACGGGCAGGTCGGGCGGGTGGCTACGGCGGATCTGCGGTATCGGTGCGGGGGTGGTGGCCAGCTGGTCTACGGTGCTGCGGTGAGTGACCAGGTGGCGCCGGTGGGCGCGAGTGTGCTGCCCGAGGTCGACGATGTCCTCGCGGACGCCCTGCGGGCTCAGGGCGAGGCGGGCGTAAGGGCGTTGGGGCTGCTGCGGGATGCCCGCCGGGTCCTGACGGGCGGCGGGTTCGAGCAGCGGGAGGAGGTCGCCGCGGCGTGTGTGCGGTCCGTGGCGGACGGGCTGCTGGCGCCCGGCACTCCGGGCGCTGTAGGTCTGAAGGACGCGGCGAAGGACCTGCTGATCGCGGTGGACGCCCTCCCACGGCCCCCGGCCGGCACCGCGCGGCTGGCCGACGCAGTGGTCGCCGAGGCCGAGGCCGGGGTGTGGGAGCGGATGCGGGAGGCGGCCGCGGTGCTGCGCGGTGAGGTGGAGAGCCCGGGGGGCTTCCACCGGGCCCGGGCCGCCGGCGTCTTCGAGCGGCTGACGGGCGTCACGCCCGGTGCGGCGCAGGAGACGGCGCTGGACGTGTGGAGCAGGATCTACGGCGCGGCGTCGAGCATCCTGCACGGCCGCAGCGCCGGTCCCGGCGAGGCCGCCGCCCTGTACGTCGCCATCCTCGGTGCGGCGCGGAACCTGCTCGTGCCGCTGCCCGCCAGGGCCGCCCGCGTTCTCGAACTTGCCGCGCTCCAGCACCCGGGTGAGGCCGAGGCGCGGGAGCTGGCCGGCTGGGCGGACCCGCGCGCCACCGGGTACTTCCTCCGTTCCGGCCCGGCCGCGGCCTGGCTGGAGGTCCTTGACCAGTACGCGCCGCACCTGCTGCTGGCCGACGGGGCGGCCGGACTATGGCCGGCAGCCCCGTTCCTGGAGCACCTGGCCGCCGTCGCCCCGGAGACGGCCCGGCCGTGGCTGCACGGGCACGCCGTCCAGCTCGCCGCCGTCGGCCCGCAGGTCTTGGTCGACCTGCTGCTTCTGGCCCAGGACGGCGCCCTGACGAGTGCCGGTGTCCGGCTGCTGCTCCCGTACGTTCTCGTTCCGGTCCGTGACGGGGAGCCGGTCAAGAGGGCGGACTGGCCGCGCGGGCTGACGGCCCGCTGGGCGGGAAGGCTCCCGATGGCCGGGCGTGACAGGGACTGGGTGTTCGTGGTCGAGGCGCTGCTGCACGACGTGGTCGACTCGGGCGGCCTGGCCTTCCAGGCCATGATGAAGCGCCCTCACCCCGGCCCTGAGCTGTCCCCGGCCGACGCCGTCCGGCTGGCGCATTCCGATCCGGAGGTGGAGAAGGAGATCGCGCGGACCTGGGCCGTCCTCCTGCCAGCCGGCGACGTCATGGTTCTGCTGCGGGAGCTCGTGGCGACCATCCACGGCCAGGGCCCCGGTCCGTTCCGCTCGGCCCGTATGGTCCGGGCCGTACTGGCGGGCCTGCTGTGCCGCAACGTCGAGTCCGGCACCAAGGGGGCCTTCAACCGGGGCGACCTGGACGAGGTCTGCCTCCAGGAGGACTGGGTCGTCTTCCAGGCCGAGGTCCTCGGCCCGTTCCTGGGACCGCTGCTGGCCCGGGCGGTCCTGGACCTCGCCGCGGCGGACGCCGCAGCCGGCCTCCCGCTGGCCGAGCGGGTGCGGGCATGGAAACGGATCGCCGATGCGGACGCCCACCTGCACGACCGGCTGCTTGCCGCCCACCTGGCCGCGCACCCGCCCGCTGGTGCTGCGGGCGCGGGGGAGTGGTGGGACCGGGCGGTCGAGGTCACCGTGCGGCTGCTGGCCGCCCGCCCTGCGCCGGAAGGCGCGCGGCTGGCCGCCCTGATCCTGCAGGACTGCCCGCCCCAGCGGGCCGCCGGCCTCGACCAGCGGGCGCGGGCGGCGCTCGGCCCGGGCCCGTCCGCCCGGGAAGCGGACCAGGTCCTGCCCGCCGGCATCGACGCCGGCCTGGCCGAGGCCGCGGTAGAGCCGCTCGCCTCGTGGCTGCGGGTGTGGGAGTGGTCGCCGGTCCTGCCCGCCGGGCTGCTCACCGGCTTCGCCCCGCTGCTCGCCGCGGTAGGCCGGCTGAAGCCGGCCGGGCCGCCCGACCCGCGCGCCGCCGTCCGCCCGGCGCCGCGCAACTCCGTCGCGCTGGAGGTGGTGGACCTGCTGGAGTTGGCCGCCGTGTCCGGCCCACTCGCAGCGGCCGCCGCCCTCGCCGCCGCCGAGGACGCGGACAGTTACGCGAGGGTGCTGCAGCGCCTCGGGGGGGGCCGACCCGCGCGGCTGGACCGCCGACGTCCCCCGGGTGCTCGCCGCCCTGCAGCTGCCGGAGCTCGGCGCGTTCTACCTTGCCGCGGCCGCCGGCGTAGCGCGCCGCCGCGGAGCCTTTCCCGCCGGCCCGGCTCCAGCCGCCCTCGCCGCCCTCACGCTGCGCCGTGCCCTGCCCGCCCCCGCGGCCGGCCAACCGCCGTCCACCGCGGTGACGTTCGCCGACCAGGCGGTGTTCGACCTGCTGAGTATCGTGTGGCGCACCGGCGCTGACCTGGCCGACGACCTGCCGGCCGTCCTGGACCACCTGCACGCCCTAGCCGAGCCCCTCGCCCGCCCCGCCGCCCCCACGCCGCCCGCGGACGGCCCGCAGGAGACCGCCCCCGCCCCCGCCTCCGCAGACGCCGGCTCCACCGGTGACGGACCGGGCGGGGCCGGGGAGTTGGCCGGTGACCTGGCGGATTCGCACCCGGCGGTGCGCGCGCTGGACTGCCTGCTCGAGTACGCCGCCAGCCGGGCACCCGTGGACGGCGCGATGCCCGGCGACGTCCTCCACCTGCTCGCCGGTGTCCTTGCCGCCCGCGGCGGCGACGAGGCGGTCGCCGGCGTGATCGGGGTGCGCCTGCCGGTCCTGCACCACCGCGCCACCGCCTTCACCGCCGCCCACCCCGAGCTGTACGCCCTTGCCCCCGGCCGGCCTTCACCGGCTGCCGCGTGGCTGGAGCACGGCGGACGCGATCCGCTGCTGCTCGCCGCCCTGGACCGCGGCGAGCTCCTGGCCGTCCTGCGCGAGCATCCGGTCCGCGTGTCCCTCCGCGTGGTGGACGCGCTGCTGGACGGCCATCACGATCTGCTCGGCGACCCCGCGGCCGCCTGGCGCGAGGTGGCCGCGGGCCCGGGCGGCGGCGAGGCGGTCGCCTGCCTGTTCCTGACGCTCGCCCTCCTCAGGCCGCAGCGCCCCCGGACCGGCAATGCCGCCTCGGCCCCGGCAGGCCGTGACGCCGAGGACGTCGCCCGTGTGTGGTGGGCGGCGGCGCTCGACGCCGGCCTGCCGTCCGGCGCGCTCGCCGGCGCCGGCCACCTCGCCAAGCTCGCCGTCGCGGACGAGGTGTGGCTGCGCCTGGCGCGGCGCAGCGCCGAGCACACCCCGGCCCTGATCGACGCCGGCGATGTCGCCGAGCGCGCCGCCGGCCACCCGCGCAGCCCCGATGCCCTGCTCCTGGCCGCGCACCTGCTCATCCCTACCGAGCCCGGCCCCGGGTACGACACCGAGGTCCGCCGGCACGCCTGGGCCCTGCTGGAGGCCGCCGTGGCCCTGCCCTCGGCCGAGCGCCCGGCCGAGACGGAGCAGCTGCGCCGGGCGCTGATCGACGCCGGCGAGATCCAGGCCGCGCGTACCTGACGGACCGGACGGCGGGCCAGCCCGCTGCGCCCCGGTGCCGAGGCCGTGGTGGGGCCCGCGGGCGATCAGGCGGTCTGGCTGCTCTGGTCACGCATCCGTACGGCCGCCGCAGTCGCCGGGTGATCGCTCCTGCGGCGGTGGTGGTGAGCTGCAGCCGGCCCTGCCGTACGTCCGTCTCGCCCGCGGTGCGCGCCGGGTCGGGCAGGGTGGTGCGGCCGACTCCGCGGATGAATCGTGCTGGTGGGGCGGGTGGTTATCGCGCTTGTGCGATATCGGTTCGGGGTGGTGGCCGGCGGGGCTACGGTGCTGCGGTGAGTGACGAGGTGGCGCCGGTGGGCGCGAGCGTGCTGCCCGAGGTCGACGACGTTCTCGTCGGCGCGTTGACAGCTCAGGGGGAGGCGGGCGTACGGGCGTTGGGTCTGCTGCGGGATGCCCACCGGGTCCTGGCCGGCGGCGGGTTCGTGCGGCCGGCGGAGGTTGCGGCGGCGTGTGTGCGTTCGGCGGCGGACGCGCTGCTGGGCCTGCCCGGCGCCCCGGTCACGGTGGGCTTGAAGCCCGCGGCCCAAGGCCTGCTGGCCGCGGTCGACGCCGCCGCGTCCCCCATCGCCGGGGCCTTGGAGCCGGACGAGCCGGCCGAGGCTGCACCCTCGGCCGGCGATGCCGCCCCGGCCGACCCGTCCGACGGGCCGGCCGTCGATGCCGGTTCGGCCGGCGCCGCCACCGCCGACGACGGCGCGGACGGTGGCTCGTCCGGCGCATCCGCCGAGGCGCGTGCGGCGTGGGGGCGGGTGACGGCGGCCGCGGGCGTGCTGCGTGACGAGCTGGTGAGGCCGGGCCGGTATCACCAGGCGCGGGCCCGCGGGATCGTCGAGCGGCAGATGGGGGTGGAGCTCGGCGCGGCGCAGGAGACGGCGCTGGACGTGTGGGGGGCCGTCTACGGGGTGGCCTCCGGGATCCTGCACGGCCGCGCGGCCCACGACGGGGAGGCCGCCGTCCTGTACGCGGACATTCTTGCCGCGGCCCGCGAGTTGCTGGTGCCGCTGCCCGGCCGTGCGGCCCGGGTCCTCGAGCTGGTCGCCCTCGAACACCCCGGCGTGGCCGAGGCGAAGGAACTCGCGGGCTGGGCGGATCCGCGCGCCACCGACTACTTCTTCCGCTCCGGCCCCGCGACCGCGTGGCTGACGGTGCTGCAGGAGCACGCGCCGCACCTGCTGATGCCGGACGAGGCGGCCGGCGGACGGTGGCCGGCCGCCCCGTTCCTCGACCACGTTGCCGCCGCCGACCCGGCCGCCGCCCGTATTTGGCTGAACGCCCCGGCCGGCAAGGCCGCTCCCAACGTGCTGCGGGCCCAGCAGATCGCCGCCGCCGGCCGCCTCGCCCTGGACGCGCTGCTGGGCCTTGCCGCACGCCGCTGGGACGCCGTGGACACCGCCCAGCTCCGGGCCGTGCTGGCTGGCCCCGGTGTCCGGGATGGGGGCGGCCCGGAGGCGGGGGCGACGCTGCGCCTGGCGGCGCGGTGGGCCCGCGCGGTCCCGCGCGCCGAGCGGACGGGGCAGTGGATCGGGGTGGTGGAGGGGCTGCTGACCGGCGCGGTCGAGGACGAGCACACCGGCCGCGTGGGCCTCGATGCGGTCGCCGAGCGCGTGAGGGCCCAGATGAGGGCCGCCGGCCTCCTCGACGGCGCCACCGAGGACGTCGACGGGGACATCGCGGGCGAGGCGGCGGACGCGGACTGGGTGGCGTCCGAGGAGGAGATGCGCGAGCTGGCAGCGCTGCAGGTTGCCTCCCGCCTGCCCGACCACGGCGTCGCCATGCTGGTGCGGGAGCTGGCGCGCACCGCCTATCCGGCCGGCCACCGCGGCCCGGCACACCCCAATGTCGGCGCCGTCCGGGCGGTCCTGGCCAAACTGCTGGCCCACGACATCGAGCTGACCGCCGAGCAGGCCCGGCCGCTCGTCTTCCGCGCCGACCTGGACCAGGTGCACATTGGTGACATCGCGGCGTTCGGCGGGCCGCGGCTGGCGCGCGCCGTGCTGGACGTGGCCGCGGCGGACGCGGACGCCGGAGTCGGCCTGGCCCAGCGCACCCGCTACGTCCGGCGGCTGGCCGGCCTTGATGCCTGCCTCCACACCCGCCTGATCGCCGCGCACCTCGCCCATCGCCCGCCGACCCCCGACGCCCTGGACGGGCCCGAGTGGTGGCAGCAGGCGATGGCGCTCGTCCCGCAGGCCCTGGCCGACGATCCCGACCCGGAGCCGGCCCGCCTCGTCGAGCTGGTCCTCACCGCCTGCCCGCCCGAGCACGCCGCGCAGCTGGCCGCGGACGTTCGCACTGCCCTGGGCACGCCGCCGCCCGCCGCCCTCATCGAGGAGGTCCTGCCCGCCCGCGCCGACCAGGCCGACGGCCTCGCCGAGCCGCTCGCGACCTGGCTGCGGGTGTGGGACTGGTCGCCGGTCCTGACCTCCACGGTCCTTGAGGGCTGGGAGCCGCTGCTGGACGCCCTGCGCCGCCTGGAGCCCGCCGGCCCGCCCGACCCGCGCTTCGAGACCGTGCTGGAACCCGTGACGGCCACCACGGCCCTGCAGGCCGAGGACCTGGCAGAACTCGCGGCCGCGCGAGGGCCGGTGGCCGCCGCCACCGCGCTGGCCGCAGCCCCGGACGCCGGCGACGACGGGTACGCGATGGTCCTGCACCGCCTCGTCGCCGCCGCCCCGGCCGCCTGGACGAGCGACGTGCCCGCCGTCCTGGCCGCCCTGGGCCGGCCGGAGCTCGCCGCGTTCTACCTCGCCGCGGCCGCCGCCCACACCGACCGGCCCGGCGCCTTCCTCGACGGTGCGCTGCCGGCGGCCGTCGCCGCGGCGCTCGAGGTACGCCGCGGCCTCGGCGAAAGCGCCCCCACCACCGGCTTCGACGGCGTACGGCGCCGGCCCGCCGGGGTGGTCTTCACCGACCAGGCGCTGTTCGACCTGCTCACCGCCGCCTGGCGCGCCGATGCCCTCACCGGTGAGCAGGACAAGGACGCCGTGGCGTACCTGCAGATCCTGGTCGCCCCGCTCACTCGCCCCGCCGGGGACACCGCCCTCACTGAGGAGGCCGAGGACGGCCTCAGTCCCACCGGAGATGCCGCCGACACCCCGGCCCCGGAGGCTCCCGCGGACGGCACCGCGGCAGTCGAGTCCGGGGGAGGGGACACCGTGCTGCTGGGGGCGGATCCGGAAGTGCGGGCGCTGGGCTGCCTGCTGGAGTACGCCGTCCGCCGGGCCCGTGCCACCGGCGAGATGCCCGCGGAGATCCTGGACACGGTCGCCGGCGTCCTCGCCGCGCACGCCGGCCAGGAAGCGCTTGCCACCGCGATCGGGGTGCACCTGCCGGCCCTGCACAGCTACGCGCCCGCCTTCGCCGCCGCCCACCGCACCGCCCTGTACGGGATCGTGCCCGGCCACCCGTCACCGGCCGCCTCCTGGCTGTACTGGGGAGGCACCGACGGGCAGCTGCTCGCCGCCCTGGACCGCGCCGAGCTCCTCGCCGCGCTGCGCGCCGCTGTGCCCGGCGCTGCCGAGCACCTTGCGCACGCCCTCCTTGACGACCCTGCCCTCCTGGGCGAACCCGCCGCCTGGTGGACCGAGCTGGCGGCCGGCACCGATGATGGCGCTGCCGCGGTCTCCCGCCTGCTGGAGGCGATCGCCGCCCGCACACCGCACACCGGCACCGACCGCCCGCTCCCGCCGGCCGAGCAGGACCGGGTGGGGGCGGCGGAGGGTCTGTGGCGGGCCGCGCTCGCGGCCGGCCTGCCGCAAGGTGCGCTCGCCGGTGCGGGCGCCTTCGCGGACGCAGCCATCCAGGAGAGGGTGTGGCTGGAGCTGATGCGGGCCAGCGCCGCGCACTCCCCGGCCCTGACCGACGCCGATCTCGTCGCCGAACGCGCCGCCGCCTACCCGGACCGTGCCGACGCCCTGCTGCTGGCCGCGCAGCTGGTCACCCACGCACCCGGGACATGGCAGGAGGTGGCCATACGACGCCACGCCCGCGCCCTGCTGGACGCCGCAAACACCCCGCCCCACGCCGAACACCCGGCCGCACGTGAGGAGTTGAAGACAGTGCTGGTCAACGCCGGCGACGTCGACGCCGCCCGGCCCTGAGCCGCGCCCCTCGTGCCCGCCGCAGCTCGGGCAGGCACCTCCCTCGGTGTGGGCCCGAGCCGCAGCGTACGGTTATCCGCCGTCGTGCTTGGGGCGGGGGTACACCGGGGCGGCTTGTCGTGTCCGGCGGCTGGGGCCGTCCACGCCGGCTGGGACCACCGTGAGGAACGCGACCTGACCCAGTTCGTCGCCGACGTCCTGCACGGCCGCCTCGTCCCCAGAACGGCTACCACAGCGCAACACGGTGGTGTCTCTCGCCGTCTCCTCGGCATGGCAGAGGGCCGACCTGGAGCAGGTCGGCCCTCACGGTTGGGTCGGGTGCTGCCACGCACGCCGGTGCCCAAAGGTTCTGTCCCGATCGGTAGGGAGGAGTCCGCAGCCGCCGGGGGAGTTGGAACCTGTCATTTGGAGCGTCGCATCCCTGCATGTAGGGGTGCAAGCGCGCCGTGCCGAAGCTGGGTCGCAGGCGCATCAATCGTACGGAGCTCCGTACACCGCGCGAGAAAATTGCAGGTCAGCGGGGCTGATCCGCGTGGATTGCTTACGGAGCCTGCCAACAGAACTGCCAAGGGGCCCGTAGACGCATCAACTGCTGGGGTCCCTGCAGGCGGTAGGGCACCATGGCACTTACTGAGGTTTTCGGGTTGTCGTCGGGTGGTGACGGTTCATGATCCCCGCGGTATGCCGATGAGGTGAGGTATCCAGAGGGTGGGGGCCTGACCGCTGAGCGGCGGGCGTTTCGTGAGGGGATCCGGCTTCAGGCCGGCGAGAGGTTTGCGGCGGGCGAGAAGACGGCGGCGATCGCGAAGGATCTGCGGGTGAGTGTGCGGTCGGTGGAGCGCTGGCGTCGTGCCTGGCGCGAGGACGGCATGGAGGCCCTGCGCTCGGCGGGTCCCGCGAACTCCCCGACCGTCACAGACGCCCAGTTCGCCGTGCTCGAGGAAGAACTCGGCAAGGGACCGGCCGCACACGGCTTCGAAGACGAACGCTGGACCCTGATGCGGGTGCAGACGGTGATCCGCCGGCGTCTGCGGGTGAGCCTGTCGGTGGCGACGGTCTGGCGGTTGCTGAAACGGCACGGCTGGTCCTGGCAGGCACCCGCCCGCAGAGCACTCGAACGCGACGAGCATGCGGTGGAGCTGTGGAAGAGGGAGGTGTGGCCGCAGGTAAAAAACTCGCGGCGGCGTCCGGTGCCTGGATCGTCTTCGAGGACGAGGCCGGCTTCTCGATGACTCCGCCCCGCGCCTACACCTGGGGCCGACCCGGACATACCCCCTTCGTCCGCGTCCGCGGCAGGTCCCGCCGCCGGACTTCCATCGCCGCACTGTGCTGCTACAAACCCGGCGAGAAGAGCCGCCTCATCCACCGGCCCCGCGCTCACCTCCGTCTCAAGGGTGCACGCAAAAGCTTCTCCTGGCAGGACTACCGCGACCTCCTGGTCCGCGCACACACCCAGCTCGACGGCCCGATCGTGGTGGTCTGGGACAATCTCAACACCCACCTGGCCACCGGGCTGAAGCGGTACGAGGCCGACCACGACTGGCTCACCACCGTCCGTCTCCCACCCTACGCACCTGACCTCAATCCCGTCGAGGCCGTCTGGTCGCTGGTACGCAGGGCGATGGCCAACACCGCCTTCGACACATCCGACGACCTCGACCGCACCCTTCGCCGCGAGTTACGCAGGATCCAGCTCCGACCCCACCTGGTCGACGGCTGCCTGACCGCCACAGGTCTGGCTATCACCCCACCGACCCCGCCGTGAAAACCTCAGTAAGTACCAGCGATGGCACAGCGCGTCGTCGCGGGCGTCCTGCCGTGCGGCGTCCGCGACGATGCGCCGCCGGAAGGCCGGCCCGTCAAGCTCGAGCAACTCGCGCACCACGTCGGTGACCGGCGCGGCGAGCCACCCATTGTCGATGCAGCGCGTGATCTTTTCCGGGATGGAACGAATGTGCACGGTGGCCGAAGGAGCGACGCCTGCATCTGCCGCCAGGCGGCGTACCAGCGTCTCCTTCTCCTCCGGAAGGTAGCGGCCAGCCACGCCCGTGCCAGGCGCCGGGAGTCGTCGGTCGCCGCGGGGAAAGGGAGGACCCCTGCGGCAGTGAGCTCCGCGATGCGCTGCCCCTTGAGGCGCCGCTCCGCATCGCGCAGACGGCCCCGTACTGCGCGCTCCTGTACGGCCAAGTCCTCCACGTCCTCGGAACGGCTGCCGGACAGGACGCGGACTTCGCGCCGGATCTGCCGGTCGTGCACCGCGTAGGTGGGGGCATCGATACTCTGCTCGATGCGATCCGGACCGAAGAGCAGCTCGTCCAGGCCGGTTCGCTGGAGCCCGCATGCGTGCGCGGTGACCACCTTGGCCAGGTCGAGGAAGCTCACGGTCACCAGATCCGCCAGCTCCTGCATAGGGAGCCGCCACGGCTGCAGGTGCGGCGTACGGGTGGCCCTGAGGCCCACGCCGGAGAGCACGGGACCGGTCCGGTGCTGGACGGGGCGTTCGTGGGGCTCGGCGAGGTCGAGGGCGAAGCGCATCTTCACGTAGCGGATCGTGCGGCCGCGGTGCAGCGCGGCGGTGGGACGGTCCCACAGGGTTCGGCACGGGGCGTTTCTGGCAGCCCCGCAGGTCGGGCATACGATCGTCATGACCTCGCACGACCGCACATTCCACAGGGCCCGCTGCCCCGGGGCGGTGCTGAGTGCATCGTCGGCCCGCGCGCAGTCATCAAAGCTGGAGCACATGGGCCGGAGGCTGCCAGGCGCGTCTCGTTCCCTGGCCGGGCCACACCGCGCCGGCGCTGTGAGTGACCCGGATGGCAAGACTTGTGTTCCAGTCGTGCACTCGCGTTCGCATTTTGTCGCTCTATCGAGTGAACTCCGTAGTCGAGGCTGTCGGAGGGGCGTCGACGGCCTGGCACTTCTGCTGTGCGGGGAGTCGCGGGACGCAGACGTCAGGGGCAGGGGAGGGTTCTCGCGTAGAGCCGGACCAGTAGGGGTATCTGATAGATCCCGCCTCCGGCGGGTGTCAGCAGTCCGCTGTCGACGAGGGCCTCCGTCAGGCGCTCGGCATCACCCATGCCGCAGTCGAGGGTACGTGCCGCCTGCTGCAGGGACACGAGCGCGTCAGCTGTGCTCAACATACGTAAAGCGGCGGCTTGTTCGGCATTGAGTTGACAGTAGCTGCTTTCGATGACCGGCTTTACGGACATGCTCCCTGCCTGCAGCTCGTCCAGCCGCCTTTCCTCGTCTGCGAGTCTGTCCGCGAGATCTGAGACCGTCCAGGTCCGGTGCGCCAATAGACGGCAGGCAGCGGCACGTACAGCGAGCGGTAGGAAGCCGCATGCGGCCGTCACGTAGCGGGCCGGTCCCAGGTCGTCAGTGGGCTGGCGGCCAGCGATCCGGGTGAAGAGGTGGAGTGCCTCGGCGGGGGACATCTCGTCAAGCTCGACCAGATGGGCGCCGGGGAGGTCGATCATTCGCGTGCGAGAGGTGACCAGTACGGCGCATCCCTGTGCGGCGGGTAGCAGCCACTGGACTTGTCCTGCGTCCTTTGCGTGGTCCAGGACCACGAGGATGCGGCGGCCGTGAAGCGCCGAGCGGTACAGCGCGGAGCGCTCCTCGAGCGCTGCTGGAACGATCGTCTCTGCCACCCCCAGTGCGCGGAGTGCCGCAGCGAGCGCTGCTTCCGGCGTCGTCCGTTGCAGATCTACAAAGAGGTGGCCGTCCGGGAAGAACTGCGCAACTGCATGTCCGGCCTGCACGGCCAGGGCGGTCTTGCCCACACCCACCGGGCCGCAAACAGCTGCGACTTGCAGGCCGTCGCCAGCGCTGCTCAGTACCCCCGTCAGTTCAGCGAGCACGCCTGAGCGTCCTACGAAGTCGGGGAGGGCGGCTGGCAGCTGGGCGGGGCGCACGAACGCAGCAGTCTGCGTGCCGCCAGAGGATGCAGCCGCCCCGAATGAGAGTTCCGGGTCGGCCTGGAGGATCCGCTGCTGGAGCCGGGCCAGTCCCTCCCGCGGACTTACCCCCAGCTCGTCAGCGAGCAGCCTGTGCACATCCGCGTACACGGCGAGGGCCTCAGCCTGCCTTCCTGCGCGGTACAGGGCGAGCATCAGCAGCTCGCGCAGACGCTCCCGCAGTGGATACTCGGACACCAGCGAAGTCAGCTCGGGCACGACGTCCGCGTGCAGACCGCATGCGAGGTCCATGTCCACGCGGCTTTCGAGCAGTTGCAGCCGCCACTCCTCCAGACGAACACGCTGGGTCTCGGCGAAGGGCCCTGGAACTCCGGCAAGTGGTTCGCCCTCCCACAGTCCCAGAGCGTGCCGCAGAAATGTCCGGGCACGCTGCAGGTCCCCCTGTACGCGCAGTTGCTCGGCCTGCCGTGCCAGGTGAGCTGCTACGGCTACGTCGCACCCCTGGTCAGGGAGGCGTACGGCGTAGCCGCCGGACTCGCTCACGAGCGTTCCCGGATCCATCACCTTACGCAGCCGCGAGGCGTATGTCCGTACAGCGGCCAGGGCCTGGGACGGCGGGTCTTCACCCCACAATGCGTCAACGATCTCCGCTGCTGTCGCGGTCCGTCCTTCCCGCAGCACCAAAACCGCCAGCAGGGCTCGCTGCTGGGGCGAGCCGGTGGGCAGCAGCCCGCCGTCCCGCCACAGCCGCACCGGTCCCAGCGCCGCGGCGTACAGGCCAGATGCGGGAACCGACGGCCGCACAGGCACGGCCGGAGCCGCAGGCCTGTGCAGTGGAAGGGGAGACAGCACTTTGGCGTGCTGCTCGCCCCGGACGCGCTCCCATGCCGCGACCCACGCCGCATGCTCTGACGAGGCGATCAGGCAGGCGGTGAGGAAACCGGTCAGCTGGTGCGCGTCACGCGGCACCGTCCGGCCGAGCACGATGCGATGGGCGGTGCTGTGAGGGAGCCGCCCCGCACCCGCACGCCTCTCCATCACACGCACCGAGGGCCGCCCGGCCAACTCGTACAACTCCCGCAGTGCCGCGCGGAGCATCTCGACGCCGTCGATGTCCTGCGGGCTCGCCGGGGCAGGGCCCGCACTGCGAAGCCTGCCCCGTCGAGCCTGCCGCCACAGATCCATCGCTGTGTCCACCGGCGCACCGCAGGCGATGGCGTAGGCGCGAACGCTGCTCTCACTAGGCACGGACTGGCCCGATGCCGCCCGCTGCAGTGTGGTGGCGTGAAGGCCCACGCGTGCAGCCAACTCGACGTATGAGCAGCCCGTGTTCGAACGCTGATCGCGCAGCCACCTGGCCAGCCTCACCAGGGCCCGGTTCGACGAGGCGATCGGCCTCTCCTTGCGCCCCACAGCCGTATGGTCGTCAGCCGGCGGCGAGAGCGGTCGCAGCCTGCACCACAGATCGGTGCAGACGCTTACCCGCTCCACGAACGGCAGCCAGTGTGCCGGCCGCCACGAGACCGGCCCCGCCCAGCACAGCCAGAACCGAAGAGAGCTCCAGGCCATAGACGGACAGGACGCAGGCAAGCACGGCGATCACCACGATCACCACGGCATCGGCGAACGGGGACCGGTGCCCGGCCGATGAGCCGTGCAGCACGCACCGCACTGAAGCGAAGGTTCGAGGCATGGTCTTCTCCTGGAATCAAGTGCACCCCGCCCAAGGCGGGGGCGCGTTGCGGGCTCCAATGTCGAACAGCCGGAACGGCGTTTGCCGACGCCGTCCGGGGCCTGCATCCTGCCACCCGCCCCGCCGATCAGGGGATACCCCCAGAATTGATGATGCGTAGACGTCCAAGACCTTCGTGCGGGGCCGTCCAAGCGCTGCTGCCGGAGATCACCCGGCAGGCCAGCACGTTTACCGCCGACGGCAGACCTTCCTGCCTCCGGCACGCCACATAGATGCCGCGCCATCCCAATCGTGTTCAAAGCCCGTTCAAGGACCCCAGGCAGCATTCGACCGGCACGACGGCATGTGCCACTCCTGACAGTTGCGGGCTCCACCCAGCAGATCAGGAACCCAGCGCGATCACGTTGCCGCGTGAGACCGCTCCAGGCCGGCATCCCCTCAAGACGGGGGAGGCCGGCCTTGCCGTGCACCCAGCGCGCTCCAGAAGCAGCGAGAGGAGCGCGGGACGAATCGGTCCGGCTCGTGGCCCAACTCCCCGCAGCACTACGTTCTGGCGGCCTGGCGAGCGCGCCAACGAAACCGGCCGCTCTAGCGGGGTGTTGGGGCCGACGCGGATCGAAGGTCTCGACGCTGGTCATGGAGGGACTGACACACCGGCAGCCACCAGATGCGGTCCTGCTCGATGATCCTCAATGCGCGGTGAACTTGAGCAGCCCGGCGAACTGTTCGGGCAGATCGTCGGCGTCGATGGCAGGTCCCAGACCGTCGCGGGGGAGCCTGGCGCGGATGGAGAGCCGGCCCGTCTTGTACAGGCGGGAAACTCTTACCCGGACACCCGGGGCACAGTGCCCGGCGGCAGATAAGTCACTTGCGTGCTGGCCCGGCCTGTTGGCCTGAACGAAGTCCCCCTCCGGTAAACCGTGATGCCGGTCATGTCCTCGTGGAAGTGGAAGGTGTTGGGTGCGTGGGCGCGTACATGCCACAGATTGTTTGGAGAGGACAGACCGAGTGAGACTCTTACGTACGTTGTTGTGGCGGCACATCGCTGCTGGCGCCACACTGGCACTCCTGGCAGGGATGGGCACCGCAGTAGCGGCCCCGATGCCGCCCACGCCAGGCACAGGCACTTCCCCGGCAGCGCTGGCAGCCGCGGGGGAGCAGGACCTGGCGGCCATCGCCGCCGGCGGGCAGCGCCCGGCCTCGGGCAACGCCCCCTCGGCCGGCCCCAAGTTCACCAAGTCCGGCTCCGTCTGGCGGGTCATCACCCCAGACGTGGTCCTTCAGAACACCGTGACCGATGCGGACGGCGACACCGCGAACCTCACCTTCCAGGTGTACACCACGAACGCAGACGGGACACCGAAGGCGCAGGTCGACCTCGACGGCACCGGACAGTACGGAGTTCTGGTGTCCTCCTATGTGGCCTCGGGCACCCTGGCGAAAGTTCCGGTCCCGTACGGCAAGCTGAAGCCCGGGGTCCTCTACACGTTCCGCACCTCCGCCTTCGACGGCAGCCTGTACGAAACGGACTGGTCTCCCTGGGCCGACTTCCGCATCGACCCCTACGTGAAGTTCCCCGCTGCCCAGGCGTCGTCGGCCATTGACCCGACCACCCAGGAGGTAGCCGAGGTCACCCGCACCGCCCCGGGACCGGCTCTGCCGACGCTCGACGCGAACGGCGCCGTGAAACGCGAGGCCACACAGAAGCGCACCTGCGGCGCGGCAGACGCCAAGGGCCGGAAGATCTGCATGGAGCTGTCCCCGCCCACCGCGGAGTCCCAGGCGCGCGCGAAGCAGCGTGCCGAGGCGCAGCGCAAGTCCGAGGAAGCCAAAGCCCGCAAGGCCGGAAAGACGCCCGGCGAAGCAGCTGCAACAGCCGCGGCGGCGCCCGCGGTGGAACTGGTCGACTGGTGCTACGACAAGCCGGTGGGCAAGGACTACATGACCCGCGGAGAGGCCTGTCTGAAGAACGTCGGGTCAGCGAATCTGGTCTTCCTCGACCCGGACGAGGCCACGATCGGTTTCGCCAAGTTCGACTTCGAACAGCGGATCAAGGCCTATCCCAACAAGGGGTCATCCGGATCAGACTTCGCGGAGTTCGACCAGCAGATCGTCATCGTGCCCGTCTCGATCGACCCGGTGCTGGAAGGCGTCACGATGAAGTGGAACACCGGGGTGACCTGCACCTCGTGCACGACGTCCAAAACCCGGTGGGCCGACAACCAGAACAACTCCGCAGGCGAGAACGCCTACTGGGACGCGAACGACTGGAGCCAGTACAGCGGCCGGTGGGGGACTGTCCAGACCACGTGGTCCGGCACGGGCAAGGAGATCATCGACCTGGGATGGTCCGTAAGAGCGACTGTGGATGCCAGTCTCACCGCCTCCGCGACGGCAGACTTCGGCAGCTCCGGAATCCAAGAAGTCCGAGAGCTTGCACCGCGCTGCGACGACATCGTCAAGGGCTCTGCGCCGGGCTGTGTGCTGCCGTACTTCAAGCTGAACTGGACGGTGGACACCAACCTGTATCCGGCCGCCGGTGGCTACTACTGGTACATGCAGCAAGTGATGCCTGATCACGCCGGCTCCAAGCGGTGGGACTCACTGATGCACTACCTGGGCCCCGACACCCCCGTGAAGAACAGCGCCGGCGGCACGTGGACATCGGACAACAGCCGTACTCGCGTATGCGACAACACCTGGAGTGTGCACGCGTCCGACGCGTCGGTGGGGTCGGTCGACTGCGATGAGTTCGCCATGGCCTCCACCCATGAGTCCGGCGGCTACCCCAAGAGCGTGAACCTGGTGACGTCCGGCAGCAAGTGTGCACAGCTGTTCACCGACAAGATGGGCGACGGCTCTGCGAACTACGGGCTTCTGGCGGACACCCGTGCGGCGACCAAGGGGCCGAATGGTTCGGAACGGTGCGGGCGTGCCGCTATCCCCAGCGTGCAGAATCAGCGGGCGTTCAGCGGCTTTCCGGCCCCGTCGTGGCGGATGCTCGACGGTGACGGCTTCTTCGTGACCCTGCCGGGCTTCGAGCACTGCACCTCGACTGCGTCTACCTGCACCTGGCGCAAGGTCGGCTGAGGCAGCCGGAGCTGCTGGCACCCGAGCTGCTGCAGACGAAGGAGGGGCGGGGGAGCCCAGTCTGCGACTGGGCTCCCCCGCCCCTCCGCGGTCAGCCGGTCAGGGGCTGCCACCGGTCTTCCTGCGCCGGATCGAGCCTGCTGCCCCACACCAGTACCCCGTCGATCAGGCCCGGTTTGTCCCGTGTGGCAAGGTCCGGGGATTCGAGCATGTCGGCGACGTCTTCCAGGTAGGTGAGGAGCGTCTCGTCCTCATCGTCCTGGCCCTCGTTGTATCGGGACCATCGGCCGAGAGAGCCTGATGAGGTGTCCAGGTATAGCCCTGAGGTGCGGTCGGTCACGCCGTAGGAGACCACCGGAAGCCATGATGCCTTCCAGACGGTGGTCTGGTCGTATTCCGGGCGGCCGGCGTTGAGGGTGTCCTGGTGTGCTTGGGAGTCCATCTGCTGCCGGTAGACGGAAGCCACGGCCTCCAAAGACATCAGAGCCTGGTTCCCGGGCAGGCATCCCGCACCGTTGACCCCGTCATCCCCTGCGGTCAAAACCCAAAGGGCCCGCACGTCAGCAGGTACCTCAAGGCCTAGCTCCTGTTCCAGAGCAGCGATGGCGGCAGCGTCGGCGCCAGCACGGAGCGCCGCTTTGGAGGCCGGAGCGTGGTACTCGAGCCAGCGGGTGATGCGGCGCCAGGCTTCGGTAACCAGCCGTGCGCTGATCACCTCGACGGCAGAGTTGGGCTGACCCGCACTCTCCGGTTGTTCCTCAGTATCCGGAGCGTGTTCAGCGGGAGCGACGGCATTCACGTACCGGATCTCGACTCGGTCGGGTTCGCGAATGTAGCCGACCATCAGGTCGGGGCAGTCCTCGAACGTGGCTCCGCTGATGGCCACGGAGAGAACCCCAGGCACTCCTGACGGCTGGCCGAGGTCTGGGTCGTCGGCCAACCGGCCGGCCAGGACCTTCAACGCGTACGGAACACCGGCCCCTAACCGGGCCGCGGTATCGCCTATGTTTGGATGGATCTCCACGTTCACAGCTGCTCCTTGGCGGCGAGAGGAAGGTGCTCTCACACACTAGGACGGCTCGTCTTCACAGCGGTGTGGATCCTGCCCTGCGCGTGTGGGACGCCGGGGTGGGTCACTGCCCGTCCCGGCGGAGGCATCGCCGGTGTCGGTCCGGCGTCCCTTGCCTGTAGGCAGTGGGCCTCTTTGACGACACGGACCCCGCGGCCGATCGCCCACGGGTGGGTCGCCAGCAACGTCTCGCCGCTGGAGTAGGCCGTGGTGGAATACAGCACGATCCGCGACTTCGTGGCCCGGAACTCCACCAGTTGCCGCAACACTGCCCCGCGCGCGGCGCAGAACCCCTGCCGGGGGCGCCGCCGGGCTGCGCCTGACCTACGCGCTGTCCGTGCCAGCCGAGTTGGGTGGCAGGCAGTAGAGGGCGATGTCGAGGTCCCGGGGCGTCCAGGCGTCGGCCGGGGTGGGGGCGTGGGTGAGGAGGTGGTCGAGGGCGGCGATGTAGCGGCTGTACCGGCCAGATGCGTGGGTGAGGGGTATGCCGAGTGAGCGCAGTGCGGTGTGGGCGCGGCTGTCGTAGACGGCCATGCGGCCGGGTGCGGCTGCGGTCAGGACGGTGGAGGCCAGTGCGTCGCCGCGGGTGAAGCCAGGAAGGCCGGTCAGCGCGGCCCGTCCCGCCCGGGCCGCTTCGCTGAGGCTGACGGAGGCGTCGAGCACGGCAGTCATGGCGGCCGCCGTCGCCCGCCGTACGTCGGCGTCTGCGGTGGCCATCAGCGCGGAGGCCCAGCGGGTGTCGGCGCGCAGGCGTTTCCATAGCAGCAGCGCTCCGATGTCGGCTTTGCTGATGCTGCCTTCGCTGTGGGCCCGCTGGGCGACCTGGTCGAGGACTTCGTCGTAGTGGACGCCGGCCGATCGCGTATACATCTCGCGTGCGGCAATCAGCCGCTGCCAGCCGTCATTGCCGGTCTCACCGGTCTGGTACGTCACGCCCTGCCGTTCCCTTCGACCTGCAGTCGTCCGGTGTGCGGAGGAGGTGCCGGCTGCCGGGCGTCTGCCCGGCAGCCTTCTGCCTGCTCAGATCGGGACTGTTGGGTCAGCCGTGGTAGGTGATGTAGCCGTTGCCGTCGCGGTCGTTGGCCTTCTTGGTGTAGGCGTGGACGTCGGCGCGGGATCCGCTGGGCTTGTAGAAGTAGATGGTGTCCTTGTCGTTGTTCCAGATGAAGTTGCAGTTCTGGCGGTAGACGACGTTCTTGGCGTCGGAGTCGGTGCCGCGGCCGCCGCGCAGGCTGGCATAGTCGCCGGGCTGCAGGGTGTGGCTGTTCTTGAAGGTGAACGTGTTTCCGGCGGCGTCCTTGACCTTGTAGCCCTTCAGGTTCACGGTCGCCGTCTTCGAGTAGTTCTTGATCGTCAGGTACTCGTTCTTGGTGTTGCCACCGGAGCACTTGTTGGAGTCCCGGCCCGGCGCGTCGTACTGCACGCCCTTGATCTTCAGCGCGGAGGAGTACTCGGCGGCCTGCGCCGGAACAGCGACGGCGAGGCCGAGCGCGGCAGCGGCCGCCGTTGCGGCGGCAGTGGTCAGGGCGTAGCGGAAACGCATGAGGATTCCCCCCTCAGTGGTGCGAATGGAGCGCCCGGAGCTTACCGGAAGTGATCACACCATGGCGGCAGAGTGAAGAACTTGTGACCATGACAGCTCCGTGGCAGCAGCCCGGTACCCCGGCCGCTCACACAGCCCCCGGTCGGCGTGCGGGCAGCAGGTGAAGAGAGCTCGGTCGGGTGAATCCGGGATCGTGGCCGAACCGTCGTACCGGCGCAGTACGTGGTGCGGGGCATGGAAGCGATCAACGAAGTTCATGTGTCGGAGCCGGGACTGGTCGTGGTCGATGTCGCCGCGGCCGACGACGAGACCGCGTTCGCGTTCCACACGGTGCTGGCCGCCCGCTGGGCGACTACGTCGGTGGAACGCACGACACGGGAGCCGGGCCAGCCGGGGGTGAGGCTGCGCTGTTACCTCGACCTGCGCCAGACCCTGGACGGGCCCGGTCAGAGGCCGGCGCCCCGCTGAGAGGCCGTCTGCAGTCGTGGTGTTGGCCGAGCCTGGTGCTGGGCGGGTCGTGCCGGAGGTCGTAGGGAGCGGGATGCCCGGGCGGTGCCGTCGGGGCGTTGTGGAGTGGTACGGCGTGAGGCCCCTGCCCAGCTTGCTGGCCGACGATTCCGGGGCCTCCTCCCCATGCGGGGGCGGGTGACCTCGGTTTCGTCGTCAGCGCGTGTGCGTGCGGGCCTGCCGCGTATGCGGTTGGTTAGCAGCGTGCTCAGTCGGTGAGGGGCTCGGGTCCAGGCGGCAGGTGGTGTACGGCCAGTGCCACCGCTTCGCGCGGGGCGGCGAACAGGCCGAGGTCCGGGGTGAGCATGCCTGTACCCACCCCGTACGTGCCGTCGCTGTTGGCTGTCAGGCATGGCCCTGTCGGGGTCAGCTCCGGGCGTGCGGTGGTGGAGAAGCGCAGCGCCCAGTGGCTGGTGAACGGGTAGAGACTGCGTAGTACCGGCTCGGCGTACGCGGTTTCGATCAGGCTCCGGTAGGTGGGTGCCCAGGAGTAGGACAGCTCGCTCGCCTCCGTACGAAGGAGTTGCCACTCGCTCTCCGTCTCACGCGTGTAGTCAGCGGCGGAATGTATCGGCATGACCCATAAGTCTGCCGTAGTCAGTGCCGATGTAGATGCGCAGTCACACAAACTTCGATGGCAAAGATCGAACTACGCCGTCATGAGCAGCGGGTGTCCTGTGCCAACGGACTTCGGGCGCGTGGCACCGAAGTTTGACTACTCGCTTGCGGACAGCCGTCTGTGGTCCGGGCTGCCCGGTACGTTGGCCGAGCCACAGGGCTTGGGGCCCGGGTGGCCGGGCAGCCTGCGTCAGCTGGGGGTGCTGGCGAACAGGGGGATCGAGTGGATCGCCCTCGTATCCGACGACGAGACAGGCTGCGGCGACCGGTCCTTGGGAAAGCTCCAGGAGCCGGTCCAGGGCTGCCGCTTCGGACGGCAGTCCGGCCGGATCGAGGCCGAGCGCCCGGGCCGCGCGGTCTCGTAGTCCGTCGAGGTCTGGCATGTCTTGCCGGTACTCGTCGGCGACCGCCTGGAGCTCTTGGGCTGTCCGGCCGGGAGCGTCCCGCCACCACGGTGCTACCAGACACAGCCGCACCGCTTCTGGCAGTCCGAGGGCGAGCGGTCCGGCCTCGCCGTCGAGACTGATGTACACCACGGGGCGTTCCTCCCCGCCTTCGCCGACGAAGCAGAACGCGTCACCTGATCCTGCCCGCGCAAACTGCTCCAGCCGGGCCCCAGTGGCGAGCCGGACCCCGTCTTCCAGCTGGTGGTCGGCCGGGTTGGCCGCGTCGAGATCCGCAACTCCGGCGAAGAAGTCGATGACCTCCTGGTTGGAAGCCAGGAGAGGCAACAACGCGCCGTGGTGGGCGGACACGTCGGCTGGCGCATTCGATCCGTTCACCCGGCCACCGTAACTGGGGCATCCGACAGCGGCGGCGTCAGACCGGCAACCCTGGGCCGGTCAGCATGACGAGACCCGCAGGCGCGGGTGCGCGGCTTCATCTACAGACGGGCTCAAGCTTCTAGGGGGCGAAGCGGGCGGTCGTCGACCTGTGCGGCCGATGGGGGTGCTACTTGAGGATCTGCAGGCTCCATCTGTCCGCCTCGGGACTGCGCCGGTAGAAGACGTTCGGCTGAACCGGCTCGCAGGCCGCCAGCACTATGTCTCCCTGGCCGAGCACCACTGTCCGCTCGACTTGTGTGGAACCTCGCCTGCAGGTTCGAAGAACCTCAAGCCGAAGTGAGTGCCGGCCTGGGAGAAGAGGAACGAAGCGAACGGTTCTGATGGTGCTCCGCTCAACGCTGCAGACCTGGCGCTCGCCTTCCGTGACGGACACCAGGCACCGCCTGGGTGACATGCTGCGGGGAGGGTCGCGCAGGTCCACCTGGATCAGCAGGCCGGTCCTGCCTTGTCGGCGGGCTCTGCGGATCAGGTAGCGAGAGCGCCACTTCAACCGGCCCTCGAAGACGTTGACCACCTGCACCGCAACGTCCCCCACGCTTCCCCCCGCCTGCTAGCCGATCAAGTGCCCCGGTCGTCCAGGCTGGCACGGCCGCGCTGCAACCAGAAGCGCCCCAACCGGCAGCGTGACCGATGTACCGTCACCCTGGTCGATGAGGACACCGGCGGGGTGCTGAGGACCTGACCGAACGAGCACTGGCCCAGTCCGCCCTTCCCGGCACCGTAACAGGCCAGGCTGACCGCCCACCGTGCAGGAGGCTCGGCTGATCGTTGGCCGGTATGACGAGTGCACCCACACGGGCGGCGCACTCGCCAAACGCCTGACAGCGCCCCCTGAAGGGCCGTTATCAACGGTGCATGCTCAAGTCTGTGCTGCGCGGCCTGGCTGCCGCTGCTCTCGCCGTCCTGCCCCTGACCGTCTCCACGCCCGCCCACGCGGTCGAGACGCTCCCGCTGTCCGAGGCTATCGTGCGTCTGCCGGTGGCGGTCGAGTCCCGGGAGGGCTACGACCGGGACGCCTTCAAGCACTGGAACGCCGGCGCGAACCCGTCCGACGGATGCAACACCCGCGCGGAGGTGTTGATCGCGGAGGCGGTGGAACCGCCGACGGTGGGACCGAAGTGCCGCCTGACGGGCGGCCGCTGGTGGTCGTACTACGACCAGGTGTGGGTGACCTCGGCCTCCGGCCTGGACATCGACCACATGGGCCCGCTCGCCGAAGCCTGGGACAGCGGCGCCTCCATGTGGTCGGCGCAGCGCCGGGAGGCGTACGCCAACGACCTCGGCGCCGCGACCAGTCTGGTGGCGGTCACGGCCCGCTCGAACCGGTCGAAGTCGGACCAGGACCCGGCCCAGTGGCTGCCCCCGGCAAGTGAGGTGCACTGCCGGTACGTCGCCGAGTGGGTGGGCACGAAACTCCGCTGGACCCTGTCGGTGGACGAGGCCGAACTGGCCGCCCTGCGCGAGGTAACTACCGGCTGCCCGGAGCAGACCGTGACGTACGAGCCGGCCCCGTGACCGGGGTGGGGGAGTACGTGGTCCTGTTCGCCGAGGACTGGGACAGCGGCGCCGCGGCGTGGTCGTCGCAGCGGCCAGAGGCGTACTCCAACGACCGAGGCGCCGCCACCCGTCTCGTCGCGGGCACCGCCCGCTCCCACCAGTCCAAGTCGGACCAGGAGCCGGCCGAGGGGCTGCCGCCGACGGGTGAGGCGTACTGCCGCTACCTCGCCGAGTGGGAAGACATGAAGCTCCGCTGCGCGCTGTCGGCGGACGAGGCCGGGGCGGCGGCGCTGCGCGAGGTGGCGGGCGGCTGCCCGGAGCAGACCGCGACGCACGGGCCCACCTCATATCCACGGGATGCCGGAGCACGCGAACAAAGGGGAGGGTCATGACATCAGTACGAAGGACACGACGGCGGATCGTCACGGTCACGGCTGCGCTCACGGCCGCCGTGGGGCTGCTGTTGATGACGGCGGCGCCGGCGAGTGCCGAGGTGAAGTCCACCTGTGGTACGTACATCTGTGTCGCCACCGCCTACCAGGGCCGCGACTACGTCCAGGACGTCACCGTCACCACGAGGGACGGCCTGCCGGGGACGCTGCGTGCGTTCGTCGGTGATTACCGGGGGAGCAAGGCGAACGTCTCGCGGTGGCGGTTCGTTGTTAATCGGGAGATCAGGGCCTATCCGAGGCTGGCCGTCTGCGGCGGACTCGACCGTGGTGGCAGGGTCATCGAGAACCACTGCGTGATGATCCCCTGAAGCTTGGACAGGTCCCGCGCCACCACACCACGAGCCTTGAGTGGACTTCCAGGTGGACCCGGGTCCCGGTGTAGGAAGAGCGCGGGGGTACGAAGCCACTTCGCAGCCGCTGCGGAGGTGTAGAAGTCCCGTCCCCGACACTTCCCGGAGCGGGTGGGACGCGGGCGGTGTCTTGGATCTGCATGTCCCTGCAGTTCGTCAGGCGGTTAGAAGAGGCCAGCTCGCATGTGGTGCGTGAGGTTGTTGAGGATCGCGCGCAGCCATGGGCTGCGGGTGGCCGGTAGCCGGACCAGGGTGCGCCGGAATATTTCCGGGTCGGCCCGGAACAGGTGATGGGGGTGCGGTGCCGGTGGATCGAAGTCGTCGCGGAGGGCGCCGTCAGGGAGCACGCCTGACGTCGGGACGGGCAGGTCCGGCTCGGGGAAGGCCAGCCACAGCCACACCCCGAACGGCAGCGGCACCTGGTACTGCGCCGGGACGGCCGGGGTCCAGGCCTTCCCCGTCTGAGGATGGGACGGCACGAGGAGGATGGAGACGTCTTCGCTGGGAGCGGGGAGACGCGGCCCGGCCAGTGCGGCGCACCGAGTCGGCGCACCTGCGGGCAGCAGGGCGTCAAGCGCGCGTTGGAAGACTTGCCCGACCAAGCCGCCTGGGACGGTGACCGGTTGGCCCTCCGATGCCGCCAGCAGGTGGGCGAGCGCCTGGCCGGCTGCTGCCTCCCACTGCGGGCTCCACGACCACCAGTAGTTCGACCAGTGGCCGGCCCCGCACCGCGACGCCCACGTGGCGATCGGCTCGAACGGGGGCGTGCCCTTACCTGTCTCCATCAGCTCAGACCAGGAAAGCGGCGCGGCGTCGGTGCCGGTGCCGTCCGCAGGGACGCGGCATACGGCGTTCGGGGCGAGCCACGTCGCCTGCCAGAGCGAGCAGTCGTCGATCCGGCTCGCCACGGGAAGCGAGCACTCCACGCACGCCACGTTGGGGCCGTCGGCGCCGTCGAGGCCGCAGCAGTAGCCGCTGGCGCGTCTATCCGGGATCAGCATCGTGCCGCTGGCGTCGCCTGGCGCGATGACGGCCGCGCCCGGCGCACCGTCGGAGAGGGCGAACACCGGTGCGTAGACACCGCGGGCGGTCGCTTCCTTCGGATGGATCTCTTCCGGCCGCCGCCACGGTGGCCCCCAGGGCTCGGGGTCCACGGCGAAGGTGCCCGACTCCATGAGCACCGGGAGCTGGATTCCGTTCCCGTACTTCTGATGAGCGTGGGCCGGCAGCGCGACCTGCGACAACGGGATGGTCAGCCTGGCTCCGCAGCCAGCACACAGAAAAACGAACAAATATCCTCCGCTGGAGAAACAAGAGCATCGTTGCAGCACAACGGCGCACCGGCCAACGTGTTTTCCATCCGCCGTCCACCGCCACCAGCTCGAGCCGCCGAGACTGCGGTGCCGGTCAGGGTGAGACGCAGTCGCTACAGCCGAAGGTGAGCATGTACGCCCGGCGCAGTGCCTCTCTGCCTTCCTCAGCGGTGCGGATGAGGACCAGCATGAGGACGAACCAGGCTGCGAAACATCCTGTGATGATCAAGGCCCAGAGGGGCCCGGAGAAGCAGACGACGACTACTACGGCGATGACCGTCACCACCAGGCCGAGTGAGCCCCGCCGACATCCGTTTTGCCGTCTGCCCTCGCAACCGTTCGACGAGCACGTTCGATCCGGCGGAGCAGGGTTGATCAACGCCAGTGAGAGGGAATGTTGGCGAGCTGAAGCACCACGTGCCAGGGGGCCGGCCGCGCCTCTGGTTTGTGCCACGGGGCACCGTTGGTGACCCAGGATCTGCGCAGCGCGCGGATCTGGGAGAGGTTGCCATCGCCGATACCGGACTCGTTGTGGCAGCACGGGCAGATGACGTACAGCGGAAGGCCGTACTCATCGAAGAGCACATCTCCGGCGTCCAGCCCACAGATCCGGCACGCGGTCTCAGTTCTGTCTTCCCTGCTCATCGTGGCCTCAGCTTATCGGCCAACGTCCCGTTCTGACCCGACCCTTCAACCTGCCTCCGCTCCCCACGTCGCTTCGAGAGGACGCCCGCAACGGTCCCGCGCGACGTTCTCATCTGCGCGACCTCGACAGCCCGGAGGTGGCTGGCGCTGCGGCTCGGCGCTCCGTGCGCCGACTCCCGCCGAGCGTCGCCGCGTGATCCTGCACGTCGACGAGTCCTGGTCCCTTGAAG
This sequence comes from Streptomyces sp. BBFR25, assembly GCF_044590125.1. Lineage (NCBI taxonomy): Bacteria > Bacillati > Actinomycetota > Actinomycetes > Kitasatosporales > Streptomycetaceae > Streptomyces > Streptomyces sp. BBFR25. The sequence continues at coordinate 16,657 of NZ_CP172447.1, read as the reverse complement.
TGGCAGAACGGTCCGCCCACCGCGCCCCGGCTGCCGGTGACTACGGCGTGCCCGTCGCAGCCGTCGCCCGCCACCCGCGGTGAACTGCTCGACACCCGTCTACGACGGCGCCTATGCCCGCGCCGCCGCCCTGGCCCGCATCCTGGGTCGCTGCTGCTGGCTTGGAACACTCCAGCTGCGCCGTTGCCTGCACTGCCGCCGTCGCGTACCTCAAGGCCCGCAACAGCGCGGTCAACTCCATCCGTGAGCAGCTCATCGCGCTGGCCCGCGAATGGGTTACAACCCCCGTTGCGCGGCGCGCGCATCGTCCTTTCTGGTAGCTGGGAGCCCTGACCCCGGGTGGGTCGGACTGCCCGCGACCGGGGGCTTACGTACAGCAGAGGCAACACGTTGGAGACGAGTCTCCGCGGTCAGGCTGCCGCTTAAGCGGGGCGTGATGGATGCAGAAACGTGATCATGCATCGTACAACCATGCTCAAACGTGGGCTTCCTCACGTGGCCTTCCGGAACTTGGCGTGTTGATGTCCGTTTCCTTCCCGTTGACCTGGCGTTCTGTTGGGGCGTTAGTTACCTCTGGCTACTTTGTGAATCTTGTGGGCGGGGTGTGGTGGGGATGTGGAACCCATTGCGGGCCGGGCAGCGAGCGCTGCCCGGACGGAGGGGCCGTGCGGGGAGACCGGACGGAAGGCGCGGGCGCGCTGTTGGCGCCGGTCTGACTGCGGCGGTGTGCATGACGGTCGTCGCGGCCGTCGTCCCGGGCCCGGCGGCCTATGCCGCGGCTGAGGACGAGCCGCCTGCCGCTCCGTTGTCGGAGGGGCAGAAGGCCCTGGAGCAGGCGCAGGAGTCTGGTCAGCGGGTGGAGGTGACCGGGGAGCGCACGGCGCGCACGACGGTCTTCGCCAATCCGGACGGTCACACGTTCACGCTGGAGGAGTCCTCCACCCCGGTCCGTGCCCCAGAGACTGGGGGCGGGTGGCAGGCGCCGGATCCGACCTTGGTGAAGCGTTCGGACGGCACGGTGGGTCCGAAGGGGGCTGCCGTGCAGATGGCGTTCTCCGGCGGCGGTGACACCGGCCCGCTGGCGCGGATCGAGGACCAGGGACGCTCCTTGGCGCTGGACTGGCCGGGCCAGTTGCCCGCCCCGCGCCTGGACGGGCCCAGTGCCGTGTACCCGGAGGTGCTCAAGGACGTCGACCTGCAGGTGACCGCCACGCCGGAGAGCTTCAAGTACGTCCTCGTGGTGAAGACCCCCGAGGCCGCCGCCAGTGATGAGCTGGAGAAGCTCACCTTCGGCCTGGACACGCAGAACCTGACCGTCCGTGAGGGCGCGGCCGGAAACCTGGCCGCGGTCGACGGCAACGGCACCACGGTCTTCAAGGCGCCGCCGGCCCGGATGTGGGACTCGGCCGGCCAGGACGCCAACGGCGGAACCCAGCCGCAGCTGGTGACCGTACAGTCCGCCGACGCTCCGGGCGGGGCCCCGGAGGGGCAGCCGTCAGACCCTGCGGAGAGCGCACCGTCCGGCTCGGGCCAGGAACCGGGCCAGGGGGACACGGTCGCCCGCATCGACGTCGAAGTCACCCAGGACGCCGTGTCGGTCATCCCCAACACCGACATGCTCACCTCCACCAAGCCCTCGGCCTTCCCGGTCTTCATCGACCCCCCGATCACGTGGGGCGAGTCGGAACGCACGCTGCTGCGCAGTGACGGCTACGAGTCCTACGGCTGGGGCAACGGCGAGGACGACCTCGGTAAGGGCGCGGGCAAGTGCGGCTCCTGGTCCGGCTACTACTGCGGCCCCGGCTACGTGCAGAAGCTGTACTTCGAGTTCTCCCCCGAAATGCTGGCAGGCAAGAAGATCCTGGACGCCACCTTCCGGGTCACCGAGCCGTGGGCGTTCCAGTGCGATCCGCGCTGGGTGGATCTGGTCCGCACCAACAACATCTCCTCCTCCACCACGTGGTCGGCACGGCCGAAGGAGCTCGACTGGATGGGCGACCGGTGGGTGTCGGCGGGCAGGGGCTCGCTGTGCGACCCGGACTCGCCGGATGCACCTATCGAGTTCAACGACAACCCGGAGGAATCGAACGAGAACCTCACTCCGACCGTCCAGAGCTTCGCCGCGGGCAAGTTCTCCCGCCTCACCCTGGAGATCCGGGCGCACGACGAGTCGGACGCCTCGGCGTGGAAGCGGTTCAAGAACGACGCCGTCCTCGCGGTCGACTTCGTCGGCCTGCCGGAGAAGCCCAGCGATGTCGGACTGCAGGGGGGCGGGAGCAGCACCAAGCCCGTCTGCAACAGGACGGAGAGTGACCCGGCGATCGTTTCCTACCCCGCGCCGAACCTCAAGGCCACTCCGCAGACCAAGGCCGGCGGGGAGAAGGAGGCACAGCTTCGGGTGTACTTCGATGTCGACGTGAAGAACGCCGACGCGAGCTGGTCGGACGTCACCCCGCCCTCGACCGGCTCACTCAGTCCCTCCACGGGGTACGTCGGGGACAACCAGGGTGTTTCACTCAACTGGTCGAGTCTGGCCGAGGGCAAGCTGTACCGCTACCACGCCTGGACCTGGTCCTACTACAACAACGGATCCCACCTGAGCAGCGACCCTTCCAACGGTTTCTGCTTCTTCAAGGTCGACCCGACACGCCCCAAGGCGCCGAAGATCACGGTCGGAGCACCGTACAGCGAGTGCGTGACCAACGACTGCAAGGCCGGTGGCGGGCCCGGGACGGCCGGCAAGTTCACCTTCGCACCTGCCGAAGGCGACACGAACTCCGCCTACCTGTACCGGCTGTCCTCCGATGACGGCTGGTCTACGGTGCAGGGCTCCACAAAAATCGTGACGATCGTGCCACCCAAAGCGGGCCTGTACAGCCTGTATGTGATGCCCAAGGACGTGATCGGCAGGATTGGGGCGGCCTCCGTGGTCGACTTCTTCGTCGATGTCGGTGAGAAGGAAGTCGGGCGCTGGGACTTTTCGGAGAATGACGGAGCAGCCCTCGACTCCGCCAAGACCGTGGACGACGCCGACGACGCGAGCCTGGCCGGGGGAGCGGAACGCGACGACCACGGCCGTCTCGGCGAGAAAACCCACGACCGCAACGACATTTCCCAGACGCCCGAGACCGACAAGGCCCTATCCCTGAACGGGACTACGAGCTACGCGGCCACGGCCGGCCAGGTCCTGGAGACCCGGGCCTCCTACACGATCTCCTCGTGGGCACGGCTGACCGAGGCACCGACCCACAACTCCACGGTCCTCAGCCAGGACGGCGAACACCGCAGCCCCTTCGCCCTCGGTTACGAACACTCGAAGGGCAGATGGGCGCTGCGCGCGGTCAACAAGGACGCCCCGGTCACCGACACCTGGTCATACGCCCAGGTCAACTCGGCCAACGCGCCGACGATCGGAGCGTGGACTCTTCTGACCGGCGTCTACGACGCGGAGAAGCAGGAGATCCGGCTGTACGTCAACGGCAAGCTGCAGGGCACCGCGCCCTACACGACCGCGTGGGCGGCGACCGGCCCGCTGCAGATGGGCCGCATGCACTGGTCGGACACCTACAGCGACTACTTCAAGGGCAACGTGGATGAGCCCGCCGTGTGGCAGCGCGCTCTGCAGCCGCAGGAGATCGCGGACCTGGCACAGCCGATGAACTCGCCGAACCGGGCGGCGGTGGAACTGGTGGCGGACTGGTCGGCCGAGCACGGCAGCGGCACCACCATCCCCGACAGCATCGCCTCGGGCTACGGCAAATCGCTGACCCTGACCGGCGGAGCGTCGCTGAACGACCAGGCCATCACCCTGGACGGCGTGGACGACGCAGCCACCGCGCCAGGACCGCTGGTCGACGACTCCGGCTCGTTCACCGTCACCACCCTGGCGGCTCTGGACCCGGACAAGCTCGCCTCCAAGTCCGCGCCCTACATCGGGCAGGTCCTGGGCCAGCGCACCGCGGACGGCTCGGCGTGGGGGATCTGGTACAAGCAGACCGGCACCAGAACCGAACTCGACGATAACGGGGAGCCGAAGACGGTGCCCGAGGGCATGTGGTATTTCGGCCGGCTCAACGCCGACGGAACCCTTGATGCCGTGGCCTCGGAAACAAGCGCAGCCATGGATGACATGGTCCGGCTGACCGGAGTCTTCAACGCCGCTGACGGAACCATCACCCTCTACGTCGGCAACATCGCCAACGGCACACCCCAGGTCTTCACCGCGCAGGCCGGAACGGGAGACTTCGCCCTCGGCAAGGGCTTCAGCAGCGGGACATGGCAGCACTACCTGCCCGCCCGGGTGCGCGAGGCACGTCTGTGGGCCGGAGCGATGACGACGCCAGAACAGATCAGCGAGACAACCGTGGGCGATTGACGGTCAAACGGTGCGGGGCGGACACCGGCGTCCGCCCCGCACCACATCAAGCGATGGCACACGCGGCGGCAGGCTGCGCGACGGACTTCTTTCGTAGGGACTGGGTGGGGCAAGAACCATGGTCTTTGGCATAGGCACCTCAAGACGCCGGGACGGAGCAGGCCGGCACGGCAGGGGCCGGCTGCTGGCGCAGGCAGTGGCGCTGGCGCTGATCGTCCCGACCGGCCTGGCGCAGGTTGCGCTGGCCGCGGAGCAGGAAGGCCTGGGCCGCCCCGACGTGCCCAAGTCCCCCGTGACGAAGGTCAAAGCCTTCGAGGCCGGCGCGAACAAGGCACGGGCCAAGGTCGCCAAGGAACGCAAGGCCAACGCCCAGCAGGCCAAGAAGGCAACAGCAGAACGCAAGGCCGTCTGGCCGAAGCAGGCCACGACAACGCTCACGCTGAACAGCGGCAGCAGCGCCAAGATCGCTCCGGGTGGCCTGCCTGTCACCATCACTCCGACCACCGGCACCAGCAAGCGCTCCACCGCCCCGTCCGCTCAAGCGGACGGCGAGGCACAGCTGACCGTCCTGGACCAGAAGACCGCCCGCAAGGCCGGGGTGATCGGCGTCCTGCTCACAGCCGCCGCCGAAACACCCGGCACAGCGAACGTCCGCGTGGACTACAGCAGCTTCGCCTCGGCGATCGGTGGCGGCTGGTCCCAACGGCTGCACCTGGTCCAGTTGCCATCCTGTGTGCTGACGACTCCGGACAAGGCAGAGTGCCGCAAGCAGACGCCCGTTCCTTCCGACAACGATCTCAACGGTCAGGCGGTGTCTGCGAAGGTCACCCTCAGCCAGGCGACCGCCGGGCCGTCCGCTCAGTTGCTGGCCGAGGCGGGCAGTGCCGCCCCGAACGCGACGGTGCTGGCGGTGACGGCTGCCTCGGCCGGGTCAGGTCAGTCACCCAAGGGCGCGGGCGACTATTCGGCGACGAAGCTGTCGGAGTCCTCATCCTGGCAGGCAGGCGGCAGCTCCGGCTCCTTCACCTGGTCCTACGACTTCACCATGCCCCCGGCTGCGGCGGGCCCGGTGCCGCCCCTGTCGCTGTCGTACGACTCGGGCAGTGTCGACGGACGCACCGCCACGACGAACAACCAGACCACATCGGTGGGCGAGGGCTTCACCCTCACCGAGTCCTACATCACCCGCACCTACGGTTCCTGCGACGACGACGGCCACGACGACGTCTTCGACCAGTGCTGGAAGTACGACAATGCGAGCCTGGTCCTGAACGGCAAGTCGACCCGCCTGGTCAAGGACAACACCAGCGGCACGTGGCACCTGGAAGACGACGACGCCTCCACGGTGACCCGTTCCACCGGCGCCGACAACGACGATGACAACGGCGAATACTGGACCGTCACCACCGGCGACGGCACCAAGTACGTCTTCGGCAAGAACAAACTCGACGGCGCCGGCACCCAGCGCACCAACTCGACTTGGACCGTGCCCGTCTTCGGCGACGACTCCGGCGAGCCCGGCTACAGCGGAGGCGACACCTTCGCCGACCGGGCGCTGACCCAGGCCTGGCGCTGGAACCTCGACTATGTCGAAGACACCCGCGGCAACGCCTCCACGTACTGGTACACCAAGGAGTCGAACTACTACAAGAAGAACAAGGCGACCAAGGCCAGCGAACCCTACGACCGCGGCGGCCACCTCGACCGCATCGAGTACGGCCTGCGCAAGGACGCCCTGTTCACCGACAAGGCCGACGCCAAGGTCACCCTCACCTACAAGGAACGCTGCACCGCCTCCGACTGCGGCAGCCTGACCAAGGACACCGCCGAGAACTGGCCGGACGTGCCGTTCGACGCGATCTGCTCCGAAGACGACGACGAATGCAACGCCGCCGGTCCGTCCTTCTTCACCCGCAAGCGCCTGACCAGCATCGACACCTCCTCCTACAACGCCACCAGCAGCGCCTACGACCCGGTGGACTCCTGGGCCCTGACCGAGAAGTACCTGGACGGCGGTGACATCGGCGACAGCTCCGACCAGGTCCTCACCCTCACCGACCTGAAGCGCACTGCGAAGGCCGGCGACACGGCCATCACGGTCGACCCCCTCACGTTCACGTATCAGACGCGGCCGAACCGCGTCGACGGCACCGACGACATCCTGCCCCTGACCCGGCCGCGGATCTCCACCATCACCTCCGAGACCGGCGCCGTCACCGCGGTGACCCTGTCGTCACCGGAGTGCACGCGCAGCGAGGTCCTGGACGCGGCGCCGGACACCAACACCCGCTCCTGCTACCCGCAGTACTGGCACATCAACGGGAACGAGACCGCGGCGATCGACTGGTTCCACAAGTACCGCGTCACCGCCGTCGGTGTCCACGACGCCGCCGTCACCAACCCCGCCGTCGAGTACGCCTACTCCTACAGCGGCGGCGCCTGGCACTACAACGACGACCCGTTCGTCCCCAAGGACGAGCGGACCTGGTCCGACTGGCGCGGCTACCGACAGGTCACCGCCTATACCGGCGCCGCCGGTGGCACCCGGTCCAAGAGCGTCTCGCTCTACCTGCAGGGCATGCACGGCGACAAGAAGAAGGACGGCACTACCAAATCCGTCACCGTCAACCCCCTGCTCGACACGGACGTCGACTTCTCCGGCACCTCGGACGTGGACCGCTGGAAGGGCCTGCTGCGCCAGCAGGTCACCTACAACGGCAGCCAGCCCATCAGCAGCGTCTTCAACAGCTACACCTACAAGAACACCGCCACCCAGACCGTCCCGGACGCCGCCGACCACACCGCCCTGTGGATCCGCAACACCACGACCAACACCGGCACCTACCTCACCGGCACCCAGGCCTGGCGCAGCCATGTGACCACTAAGCGGTACGACGACCTCGGCATGGTCAACGCCGTCGACGACTACGGCCAGAACGCCGTGGGCGGCGACGAAACCTGCACCCGCACCTGGTACGCCCGCAACCCCGAGGCCGGCATCACCAGCCTGGTCTCCCGCACCCGCACCGTCGCCAAGCAGTGCTCGGTCACCGACGCCAGCCTGAACCTGCCCGCCACCAGCACCACCTCCGGCGACATCCTCGCCGATACCGCGACCGTCTACGACAAGACTGACGCCACCACCTGGCTGGCCACCCAGAAGCCCACCAAGGGCCAGGCCACCTGGACCGGCCGCGCCACCGGCTACACCGCGACCGCCGACAGCGACGGGCAGCGCCAGCCGTCCGGCTGGCAGACCGTCGCCACCACCACCTACGACACCCTCGGCCGCCCGCTCGCCGTCACCGACACCGCCGGGGGCACCACCTCCACCGCCTACACACCCACCGACGCCGGCCCCCTCACCAAGACGGTCTCGACCGACCCCAAGGGCTACCGCTCCTACACCTTCCTCGACCCCCGCCGCGGCCTGGCGACGATGAGCTTCGACATCAACGCCAAGCTCACCGAGCAGAAGTACGACGCGCTCGGCCGGGTCAAGGAAGTGAGGCTGCCCAACCGCAGCAGCAGCCAGAAGCCGAACGTCACCTTCGACTACCACCTCGACAACACCAATCCGTCCTGGGTGTCCACCTCCACCCTGACCAACAGCGACACCTACGTCACCAGCTACGCCGTGTACGACTCGCTGCTGCGTCCGCTGCAGACCCAGTCCCCGACCCCTGATGGCGGACGGCTGCTGACCGACACGCACTACGACACTCGCGGTCTGGCCTACAGGTCGTTCGCTGACATCTTTGACAACAAGAGCACTCCCAACGGCACCTACACCCGGGCCGAATACGGGGGCGCCCCCAAGCAGACCGAGACGCTCTTCGACGGCGCTGCCCGCCCCACCACCAGCACCTTCTACGTGGGCGGCGTCAAGAAGTGGGCCACCACCACCAGCTACACCGGTGACTCCACCGCCACCACCGCCCTCGACGGCGGCTCCGCCCAGCGCACCATCATTGATATCCGCGGCAAGACCACCGAAACCCGCACCTACGCGGGTGAAAGCCCCGCCGACACCGACTTCGGCACCGGCCCCGGCACCAGCTACACCACAACAAAGTTCACCTACGGTCTCGACGGCCGACAGAAGACGATCACCGGCCCCGATGGCGCCACCTGGACGTACGGCTATGACCTGTTCGGCCGCCAGACCAGCACCGACGACCCCGACAAGGGCAAGGCGACCAGCCAGTACAACGCCGTCGACCAGGTCATTAAGGCCACCGACTCCCGCGGCAAGTCGATCCTGAGCGCCTACGACGAACTCGGCCGCCCCACCGGCACCTGGTCCGGCTCGAAGACCGACGCCAACCAGCTCACCGGCTACACCTACGACACCCTCCTCAAGGGCCTGCCGACCTCGTCCACCCGCTACATAGGCGGCAAGAGCGGCGCCGCCTACACCCAGGCCGTCACCGCCTACGACACCATGGGTCGCGCCACCAACACCGAACTGCAGCTGCCGGCTAGTGACCCGTTCGTGAAAGCCGGCCAGCCTGCCACGGTCGCTTCGGAAACGCACTACAACATCGACGGCACACTGAAGCAGACCACAGACCCAGCCCTGGGCGGCCTGCCCTCCGAAATCGTCGGCTACAAGCACGACGACCTCGGCAACCTCACCGCCATCGGCACCTACCTGCCCGAGATCGACTACTCAGCCCTGGCCAAACCGCTGCTGCTCACCATGGGCACCGACGAAGACCGGGTCTACGTCGCCAACCGCTTCGAAGAAGGCACCGACCGCCTCACCCAAACCTTCACCCAAGACCACACCCACGACTACCACCTGCAAGAGCTGAACTACAGCTACGACCAGGCCGGCAACGTCACCTCCATCAGCGACCCCACCACCCTCGGCGGCACCAGCAGCCCAGAAACCCAGTGCTTCACCTACGACGCCCACCAGCGCCTGACCGAAGCCTGGACTCCCACCACCCAGAACTGCACCGACACCCGCAACGCCAGCGCACTCTCGGGCGCGGCCCCCTACTGGACCAGCTACACCTACAACACCGCAGGCCAGCGCACCACCGAAACCCAGCACACCAGCACCGCCACCACCAAAACCACCTACTGCTACACCAACACCAACCAGCCCCACACCCTGACCGGCACCACCACCAAAACCGACTGCACCAACCCCGAACGCACCTACACATACGACACCACCGGCAACACCACCCAGCGCCCCGGTGTCGCCGACGACTCGACGCAGGACCTTGCCTGGTCGGACGAGGGCAAGCTCACCCGGCTCACCGAAGGTGACCAGTCCACCGACTACCTTTACGGCGCCGACGGCACCCTCCTCATCCGCACCACCGAAAACGGCGAACGCGTCCTCTACGCCGGCACCACCGAACTCCACCTCCGCGCCGACGGCACCACCTGGGCCCAGCGCTACTACGCCGCCGACGGCATCACCGCCGGCATGCGCACCAACCAGACCGGCGCCACCAAGGTCACCTTCCTCATCAGCGACCACCACGGCACCTCCAGCCTCGCCGTCGACCGACTCGACCAGAAATTCACCAAGCGCTACACCAGCCCATTCGGTGAAGACCGCGGCAAGCCCCTATACGGCCCTTGGCCGGACGACAAGGGGTTCCTCGGAAAGACACGCGACACCAGCACCGGCCTCACCCACATCGACGCCCGCGAATACGACCCCACCATCGGCCAATTCATCAGTGTCGACCCACTACTCGAAGCCAACAGGCCCCAAACCTTCAACGGCTACAGCTACGGCGCAAACAATCCACTCACCTTCTCCGACCCTTCAGGTATGGGCCTCGGTTGCGGCGGAGCTGGCGGAGCACCAGAGGGTTGTCCACAACGCCCCGACGGCTCCAAGGGCAACGGTCGGCCCAACGAAGGTGTTTCTACACCGCCCCCGAATTGGAACAATGAAGGTCAGGGCGGTGCGGGTCCAGTAGACCTCGATGACGACGGCCAAATCACACTCCTCCCTAACCTTTACATTCCGAGCAAAACAAAAGATCTGCAAAGATTCGTGCAAGCCTTTTATGGTCAGCTTGAACAAAATTCGGCCCCCTACGGAATTGGCTCCCTCGTCGATCACGAAGGAGACTTCGGTGTCCAGCAGACCATCTACGAAGCGCTAATGCATGCGTGTTACGCAACCCGCTGCTCAAATTGGAAGCAACATTGGGCTTCGTTCGCAAAGATGACTGCAGCCGTGGGTATATCGGCCGGCGTGTTCAGCAAGGGAAGGGCCGCCGGTGGAACAAGAAAGGGAAGCTGCAACTGTTTCCTGGCTGGCACGGACGTACTTATGGCCGATGGCAAGAAAAAGGACATCGAAGACATTCGAGTCGGCGATGAAGTATTGGCTAAAGATCCGGAGACGGGCGAAGAGGGACCGCGGCGGGTTACTGACCTCATCAGCACCGATAAAGACAAGCGTTTCAACAAACTGACAATCGCCACCGACAGCGGCGACGAAACCCTGATCGCAACCCATGAACACCCGTTCTGGACACCTTCGCAGGAGCAGTGGACCAAAGCTGAGGACCTCACTCCAGGCACGTCCCTGATCACTGATGCTGGCACCACCGTCACCGTCACCGCGAACTACCCATACACCCAGCGGGCTCGTACGTATAATCTGACCGTCGACGACATCCACACGTACTATGTGCTGGCGGGGACCACTCCGGTACTTGTTCACAACAGCAACTGTGGTGACGTAATTCTGGGGCCGGGCGAGGGAACTGCTGATGCCTTGAGGGCTTTCACCTCAACGAAGCCGGAGACTGAATTCGTGTTCGATTCCGGCGCCGGAAGGTTCCTGGCGGGAGATCGTGAAAGAATTCCCGGAGGCCTCAGCCCCCACGAGCAACTAGCAGAAAAGGCGGGCATGGACAGGGGAACAGTGCTGGGTGGCACACTCTTCCGAGATAACGGCCGCCTAGTGTTCACGGAAAATAGTGGTCACTATGGCCACAGGTGGACGGACGCTACACGCCAGCAGTTCCAGAAGTTTATGAGCGATCAAGGGATTGACTTCGACTACAGGCCGTGGGGTTGAGATGGGAAACTGGACTCCAGTGGTGTATCGGGGAGACGGGGCGTGGATTGGGGTCATGCCCGATGGTCGGATCGGCGTAGGTGTGGAGTCGGAAGGCCGGTCCTCCCTAGTGGGATCGGGATTCGTTCCCATGTGGCCATACATGGAGCGGGACCTCTCTGCATGCCTGGCCGATTTTTCCCGCTCGTGGGAACATCTCGGTCAGGGTGGCGTGCCAACCCCTGAGAAGCTCATCGAACTGACAGTGGAGACGGCGTGGAAGTCCGGCCGGTCATACTGGATGGAGCTAGCCGCGATTTGGGCTATCGAGATGGTTCGGCAAGAGGGTTTTGATCAAGAGGCCACCCGAATGCTTCTCCTCGAAATGGCAGCCTCGGAGGCGTTGTCGCCGGAATTGCGGGATCGAGCTCGGGGCGCTGGCGGGTAGGTGACCCGGTACCCGAAGGGCTCCCAAGGCTGGAATTGATCAGCCCTGAACGCATCTCGAAGCTTTTGCTTCGGAAAACCTGAGGCCCCACCAAATGTGACCGGTGGGGCTTCAGGGGCATTTGACGGCAGTAGTTGACGGCAACGTTAGCGGACGAGGCGGCAGGGTGGTGGTTCGTCGCCGTTGCCGTTGGCCGTCTCGGTGATCGTCGGGCCGTTGAGCACGGTGCCGAGGGTGTCGATGGCGTCGCGCTGAAGGCGGAGCCTGACATGAGCGTAGACGGCGGCCGTGACACCGATGTGTGCGTGGCCGAGGAGCTCCTTGTCGCTGTACTCGTAGCAACAGGCGCGGTCAGGCTGGCCCGCATGGACGGCGCCAGCTACCCCACCGCCCTCACCCGTGTGCCGCAGCCTTCACCGCCTCCCTGACGCTCGCGGCCGCCCTTGCCACAGTCCTTGCCGCATACCGGTGACTGGCCGGTCCGCCGGCCCCGGCTACGCCCACTGCATGCCCAGCTCCCGCAGCGCGTCGAGTTGCTCGGCGGTGAGCTTGTCGCGTCTGGCGCGGGTGTTCGATACCCATACGCCCAGGCGCACCGGTACCGGCTCGGCCTCGCCGTCGACCACGAGCTCCACGACCGCGCCGCGCGGGACGGGCCGCTGGGCGCCCTCCCGTTCGACCCACTGGGCGAGGGCTGCCAGGCCGCGCTGGAAGGCCTGCTGCGCCTTGGTCGGCCCCTTTGCCGCGCCCTTTGTCGCGGGGGCGGGAGGCGGCGCCTGGGCGGGCTGTACGCCCATCGCTGTCAACCGCTGCTGCTGTCCCTCGGAGAGCTCCACCCAACTGCGGCGTTGCCGCTGAAGCCATTGCCGAGGTCATCGCCTTCGTAGAGGACGCCGGGTGCGATGTCGGGCACGATTCCGCCGGGTTCGTCGGCGGCGAGGTGGGCGAGGTGGCGGTAGTGGCGTTGCCAGTCCAGTGGCCAGGGGCAGTTCCAGTCGGGGTCGATCCCGGAGAGCTGGGCGCCCCGTGTCTGCGCCCGTTCGGACTTCTTGCCGAGGCCGCCCTTACGCCTGAGATTCGCCAGTAGCTGACCGATGGGGACAGGCTTGCCGTCGGCGGGGTCGTCCCACACCGCGTCCTGCCTCGGGGCCAGGTGCCCCGTGGCGCGCCGGTACGAGCGCAACACCGCCAGCTTCGTCTCCCAGGCTTCCTCGCCGGGCTCCCAGACCATGCCGGCCTCCGGCGCGTCCAGCAGTGTCTTGCGCCGAGGTTGCAGCTCTGCGGCCCGCAGGGCTTTCCGCTGTTGGTGGACCCATCGCCCCAGCGGAAACGCCTTCGTCGCTCCCACCTCGGTCTCTACGTCATACGGAACGGCGTGGAGACCGGTGATCTCGTGTTCCTTCCGCCAGCGCAGCAGGGCCTGGTAGCCCTCCAGCCAGACCAGCGACTCGGGCCGGTAGACGCGGGAACGCAGGAACGCCGCGATCGTGGCCGCGTCCCTGGGGGTGGAGAAGTGCAGCAGTGCGGACTCGACCGCACTGGTGTCGTCCTGCCCCTGGTCCTCGATCCCCTCGACGCCGCTGGTCCCGATGATCCGGCCGGTCTCGTCGCGCTGGATGTGGACCTTGCGCTTGCCGCTGGTGAGGGCACGCGAGGCGAGCTGCTCCACGAGTCGTTCATCGTGCGAGCGCAGGCCTTGGAGCACAGCGACCAACCCCGTATACGAGGCGGAGGCGATCATGTCGGTGGGGTCTTCGCCGGGCTGGAGGAAGACGGGCACGATGATCCGCGCGACCTTGGTGGAGCCGTCTCGGTTGAGCCGGAGTGCCCGGCCGATGTTCTGCACGATCTCGACCTGCGAGCCGCGGGTGTCCGCGAAGCAGACGGCTTCCACGCCTCGTTCGCCGGTGATGTCGACGCCTTCCCCAAGGACTCGGCAGCTGGCGAGGAACGCCCGGTGCACGCGTCGGCCCTCTGCGTCGATGCCGTTGGCGAACTGCCGCAGCACCTCACGCCGCTCGGACACGAGGTGGTCGCCGCACAGCCACGCCGACCAGACGCGGTCCGGCGGGACGTGGCGGCCTGCCTCCAGCTCGTAGAACTGAGCGCCGATCGACGACGCGGGCAGCTCCTCCGCGGCCGCCAGGTCCTCGGCCGAGGTATCGCGCGCATACAGCGCGGCTGCGGTCTTCGGCAGCTTCTCCGCGAACGCAGCAGCTTCATCGACCTTCTGGTGGAAGGTCATGACCGTACGCAGGTTGTACGCCGCGGCGTGTTCCAAAAGTGCGGTGTGTAGCAGCGCCAGGCGCCGGCCTCGCCGTGCCTCCTCGGCTTCCCCGGAGGCGGGGGAGGGTCGTGGATCTCGAGGACGTCGATCTCGAATCCGGCGAGGATGCCCCGCTCGATGGCCTCCGAGAGCCCCAGTTCGGCGCCGGGAAGCCAGGCCCCGAAGGTGCCGTTCGGGTCGTCGGCCATGCTCGCGAGTTCCACCTCCTGGCCCTCCTTCCCGTGCTGAGGTCGGGGTGAGGCGAGGATCCGTGGGGTGGCGGTGAGGTAGAGCCGGTAGTCGGCGGGGATCCGCTGGTTGTCGTGGATCGCCGCCCACGGCCGACCAAGATCGCCTGCGGTCGAGTGGGCCTCGTCCACGATGGCGAGGTCGAACGGGGCCATTTGCTGGCCGTAGAGCCGTTCCCCGCCCGCCAGGGCGGCCTCCAGCGGCCCACGGACCGTCCGCTGGCCCGTCGGGTCCTCCGGGTCCTCGCGGTCCACCAGCGAGGCGTAGGTGGCGAACACGACCACGGGCCCGGTTCCAGCCCACAGCGCCAGCTGGATCGCATTCGTGGTGGTGCGCACCCCCAGCGAGCCCAGCACCTGGTCGTTCTCCAGCGAACACACCGCCACCATCAGCGCCCGGTGGCCCACCGCCCGCCACGCCTGGGCGGTCTGCGCGAGCAGATCCAGGGTCGGCACGGTCACCAGGATCCGCCCGCCCGGGAAGCACTCCAGCGCGCTCACAGCAGCCGTGATCGTCTTGCCCGACCCGGTCGCGGACACCAGCGTGCCCCGAGCCCCCTGCCCGGGCGCAGAAGATCTTGCAAAGAATTTGACCCACTCCCGAATGGCCGTTTTCTGGGTCACCTGATGTTCCCGGAGACTGATCACAGATTTCGACCTTTCCTTTTTCCGGGCGACATCAGGTTCTTCCACCACGTACCCGTGCTCGAAAAGACCGCGCCCCCGTCGGGGGCAGGAGCGAGGTAGGGGTACCTGTCGATCCCGCCGCGCGCGGGCAACTCGTCCTCGAAGTCGCAGGCGGCTACAGCTTTGAAGCCACCGTGCCACAGCGCTTCGAGCACGGCCGTGACGGCCTGCACCACCTCGGCACGTGTCCCCTCGGAGGCCTCGCACTCCAGCACGGTCGGCCATTCCAGGAAGTCGAAGGGGTGAGCGCGCCGGCCTGTGGCGTAGTCGTTGGGCTCGCCGGTCACGCGCACCGGCCCGATTGCCAGCTCTGGACCGTCGTCCTCGACGAGGCCGAGGGCGTCTCGAAGCCGGGCCATGATCCGCGGGGCGGCATCCGCGTCCACGTAGATCGAGGCGTCGCTGTAAGGGGAGCCCGGGCCGAGGGGCGACGGCCCGTGATCATTCGTCACGCGCGCTCCCTGCGGATTTGGCCGGGGTGAGGGTGAGGAAGCGCTGGAGCAGCCGCTGGGGCAGCAACGTGAGCCCGAAGCACACCTCGTTCGGATCCGCCTCAGCATCCAGGAGTATGGAGAGGGTCTCGTACTCACTGATCTCCACGGCCTGATGCGCCGGTGTCCGCGGCTCCACCTCAGGCCAGGAGCCCGGCCTCAGCGCATCGGAACCCATGGCGCCCTTCCCCTCTCCACTGGCCCTGATGGGCCGTGGCTGTCAGATAGCAGACGGGCCACGGACCTAACGCGCCGAAGCCGATACGCCCTCAATCCCCACTACCGGGTGTCCCCGCTTTACGCCAATGCTACATGCTGCATCACATCGAGATGCGGACATGCGTGATCTCTCGACAGAGCACTTCCACAAGACCTCACCCGACCCCGATGGGCATCACGCATCGGGGGTACACGGTGCCGCATGGCACCGAAGACCGAACGCATCCAGTTCCTGCGGGCCGTGCGGCAGCTGCGCCGGATCCGCTCCTTCTACGCTGCGGCCGTTCTGCTGTGGACGGGGACCACTGCCTGGACGGGCTGGCAGGCTCCGGGGAGCCGGCAGATGTGGGTGTCCGTTCTCCTCCTGGCCGTCTTCGCCGTACTGCTCGTCACCGCGAGCCTCGCCCTGCGGCGTCTCGCCGTTCCCGCAACGGGCCGGCCCGTGCACCACACTGCCCCGCACAAGCTGCCGAGTACCCACCGGCACGCTCATGCCTGAGGGCCCGTCACCCTGCTCACGCGTCAGCCAGGCCCCAGTCACGCCTGCTTTGGGCGGGGCCGTGTGGCCTGTTGACAGACCGTGACCGGACCGCACAAGCCCCAGTCTCTGTAGGCGCCCGGGCCGAAGGCCCGTTGACCGGCCCGCGCTAGCGGCGTCCGGCCTTCGTGGCGCGTAGCGCCATCAGGTGGCTGGAGCGCAGCGGAGGCCACCCCGGGGCCGCAGGCCCCCAGCTCCGGGAGCGCAGCGGACGGAGCGTCACTGGCCCGGCGCAGCCGGGCCAGTGAGCGGGACGCGCAGCGTCCCGCCGGCGCTCCCGCGGGCGGAGCGCAACGCCCGCGCGCAGCGCGGGTGTTCGCTTGCCCATCGCGCAGCGATG